>NZ_BQHO01000032.1 GCF_021601385.1 Pseudomonas parasichuanensis
GAAAGCTCAGCTTTCCCAGATCGATGGCGACGATGGCGACAGTGTTCATGGCGTTACACTCCGATAGGCACCCTGTGAAAGCTTAGAGGGCTGACACAGAGCGGGGCGGGGGTAGCCATTTCATTATCTGTTTCGGGCCAATTACTCCTGTGAAGGTACCGCTACCCGCCTTGGTGCATGTCTTGGGTCTGGTGCAGCGCCATCAGCGCGCACCTCGAAATCGAGTCGGACCAACAAGGCGGACAGTGAAGAACTTGCAGGAGTGACTGGCCCGAAACAGATGTGGGAGCTGGCTTGCCAGCGATGCGCCGCGCGGGCGGCGCTCGATCTTGAGAGCGCCGCAAACCTCTCGCCATACAGCCTTTTTTGCCTGCCCCCCTGATGACGGCCGAAGAATTCTGACGCACACTGCCGAAAATTCCGATGCCCGATGCCCCGTTTTGCCGGGGCACAGCTGGAGCACGCAATGGCGCGACAAACACTCACAACAAACGCCCATGACCCCCTGCAGCAATCCCGCCAGGTCCGCCTGATACTGGCCAACGAGGGCGAGCTGCCCTCGGGGATGCTGCGCGACGAGATCGACGCCTCCTGGCGGCGCAGCCTGAGCCACGGCCTGGACTGCCTGCAGGGCGAACAGGTAGGCCTGGGCATCCGCCACGGCCTCGACCTGCGCGCGCTGCTTGAACACAACCGGCTGCTGATCGACGCGGTCACCCCCGAGCTGGATTACCTGGTGCGTCGTCAGGGCCAGAACGGCATCGTCATCCTCGGCGACGCCCAGGCCAACGTGCTGGCCATCGAAGGGCAAAAGCACGCGTTGGAACGCGAGGGCCTGCGCGACCTGCACCCCGGCAGTTGCTGGAGCGAGGCGCTGCGCGGCACCAACGCCATCGGCACGGCCGTGGTCGAAGGCCAGCCCACCCTGATCAACTGCGGTGAGCATTACCTCGACCGCCTCAGCCCGTTTTCCTGCACCTCGGTACCGCTGCGTGCGCCGAATGGTGAAGTGATCGGCGTGCTCGACGTGACCCGTGAAGGGGTCATGGCCCAGCCCCAGGACAGCCTCACCGCGCTGATGCTCGCCGCCGGCAACATCGAAAGCCGCTTGTTCGGGCTGTGCCACCCCGAACACCTGGTGCTGGCTTTCCACAGCCGCCCGCAATACCTGGCCAGCGCCTGGCAGGGGCTGCTGGCGCTGAGCCTGGATGGCGAAGTGCTGGCCGCCAACGACAACGCCTGCCAGTTGCTGCAACTGAGCCGACAGAGCCTGCTCGGCAGGCGTTGCAGCGACTTGCTCGGCGAGCGTTCGCCTGCCTTCATCTCCCGGCTGTGGCAAGGCGGCGTCAGCAGCGTGCAGACAGCCAAGGGCGATTTCTTCTTCCGCGCTGTGCAGCTACCGCGCCACGCCAAGCTCAACGGCGCCACGGCGAACGCCAGGCCCGCCGAGCCGGCCAGGGCCCAGGCCCTGGAAGCGCTGGCCGGCGGCGATGCGCGCCTGGCCCGTGGCCTGCGCATGGCCCGCCAGGGCCTGGCCAATGGCTTGCCGGTGCTGTTGCTGGGTGAAACCGGCACCGGCAAGGAAGTCATCGCCCGGGCGCTGCACCAGGCCAGCCCGCGTGGCGATAAACCCTTCATTGCCGTCAACTGCGCGGCGATCCCCGAAGGCCTGATCGAGTCGGAGCTGTTCGGCTACCGCGAAGGCGCCTTCACCGGCTCGCGCCGTGGTGGCATGGTCGGCCGCCTGATGCAGGCCCACGGCGGCACGCTGTTCCTCGACGAGATCGGCGACATGCCGCTGGCCCTGCAGGCCCGCCTGCTGCGCGTGCTGCAGGAGCGCCGGGTGGCGCCGCTGGGGGCGGGCGACGAGCAGGAGATCGACGTGGCGCTGATCTGCGCCACCCACCGCGACCTCAAGCGCCTGGTCAGCGAGCAGCACTTTCGCGAAGACCTGTACTACCGGGTCAATGGCGTGTCGCTGCGCCTACCGGCCCTGCGCGAGCGCGACGACCTGGCCAGCATCATCGAAACGCTGCTGGGCAAGTTCGGCGCCCGTGGCGTGAGCCTGGACCCGGCGCTGGCCGGCCTGCTCGAAGGCTTCGACTGGCCGGGCAACATCCGCCAGCTGGAGATGGTGCTGCGCACCGCCCTGGCCATGCGCGAGGACGGCGAGCTGGTGCTGACCCTGGACCACCTCACCGACTGCCTGCTGGACGAACTGGCCAGCGGCACGGCGCCCTCCGGCAGCCTGCGCGACAACGAACTGGAGCTGATCCGCGGCGCCCTGGCGCGCCACCAGGGCAATGTCTCGGCGGCGGCCGAGGCGCTGGGCATCAGCCGCGCCACCCTGTACCGCAAACTCAAACAGTTGCGCGGCTGAACCATGGGCGGACTGTTCTCGCGCCTGATCGAATCGAGCGACCCGGTGCTGATGCGCCAGGCCCTGGCCTGGCTGTACGGCTTCGTGCGCCCGCAGCGGCGCGCCATCGGCATCTTGCTGGGGCTGTCGCTGGGCGCCTCGTTGCTGGCCCTGGCGCAACCCTGGCTGGTCAAGACCCTGATCGACGAGGGCCTGCTGGCCAAGGACTACCAGACCCTCTGGCACATGGCCGCGATCATGATTGGCGCCGGCCTGCTCGGCACCGTACTGGCCGGGGTCAACCGCTACCTGCACACGCGGCTGTCCGGGCGCATCCTGTTCGCCCTGCGCGATGATTTATACCGGCACCTGCAGCAACTGTCGCCGACCTTCTACGGGCGGCGGCGCACTGGCGATATCCTCTCGCGGCTGGACGGTGACGTCGCCGAGATCCAGCGCTTTGCCGTGGACTCGCTGTTCTCGGCGGTATCGGCGGTGATCGGCCTGGTCGGCGCGTTGGCCCTGATGTTGCTGCTGTCGTGGCAACTGTCGTTGCTGCTGGCGCTGCTGATCCCGCTGGAAGTGCTGTGGCTGCGCTGGATGCGGCGCAAGGTCGAGCGCGAGGTGTGCAGCCTGCGCGAACGCTCGGCGGACGTGTCGTCGTTCCTGGTCGAAACCCTGCCGGCGATGAAGTTCATCCAGGCCGCCGGCCAGCAGCGCCGCGAGGCCGAGCGCCTGGAGGGCCTGGGGCAGGGCTACATGAGCCAGTTGCTGAAGGTGCAGCTCACCGAGTTCTTCACCCAGGCGGTGCCCGGCACCCTGACCTCGTGGTGCCGCGCCTGCGCCTTCCTGGTCGGCGGCTGGTGGGTGATCCAGGGCACCTGGCAGCTCGGCGCGCTGATCGCATTTTCCACGTACCTGGGCATGGCAGTGGGGCCAGTGCAGAGCCTGCTGGGGCTGTATGTGGCGGTGCAGCGCATGGCCGTGAGCCTGGGGCGGGTGATGGAGCTCAAGCGCGAGCCTGTCGCCGTTCAGCCAGCCGAAATGCCGCTGCCCATTGCCGACGGGCCCGGTGAATTGCGCCTGGAGGCGGTGCACTTTGCCCACGATGAGCGTCAGGGCGGGGTGTTGCGCGGCGTCGATGCCCGCCTGCCTGGCGGGCTCAAGGTTGCCATCAGTGGCGCCTCGGGCGTCGGCAAATCGACCCTGATCGACCTGCTGCAGCGGTTCTACGACCCCGATGCCGGGCGCATCCTGCTCGATGGCATCGACCTGCGCCAACTCGATTTGCAGGCCTTGCGCCGGCGTATCGCGGTGGTCAGCCAGGACATCGTGCTGTTCCGGGGCACCCTGGCGCAGAACCTCGCCTACAGCACCCCCGAAGCGACCCGTGAACAGCTCGAAGCAGTGGTGCGCCTGACCCGCCTGGACACCCTGGTCGACAGCCTGCCGCTGGGCCTGGACGGGTTGCTCGGCGAACGTGGCCAGCAGCTGTCCGGTGGCCAGAAGCAACGCATCGCCATCGCCCGGGCGCTGCTGCAGCAACCGGCGATACTGGTGCTCGACGAGGCCACCTCGGCAGTGGACGAAGCCACCGAACGCGAAGTGATCGCCGCCATCGACCAGCTGTTTGCCGGGCGCACGCGCATTCTGATCAGCCACCGTGCCTCGACCCTGGCTGATGCCGATGTGCACCTGCACTTGAGCGACGGCCTGCTGCGTACCAAGGAGGCTGCCGGGCATGACCAGTGAACTGCGCGTGGGGCTGATCGACAGCGGCTGCTCGCCCGGGCAGGCGGCCATGCTGCTCGATGCCCGGCGCTTCTGGCTGGCCGACGGCGTGCTGCAGGAAGGCGCAGCGCTGCCCGATGCCCTTGGCCATGGCAGCGCCGTGCTCGACCGTATTCACGCTGAGGCCGGTGCCATGCCACTGCTGTTGGCCCAGGTGTTCGACCGCCAGTGGAGCACCAGCGCCCTGCAAGTGGCTGCTGCGCTGCTGTGGCTGGTGGAAGAGGGCGCCACGGTGATCAACCTGAGCCTGGGCCTGCACCAGGACCGCCCGGTGCTGCGCCAGGCCTGCGCCGAAGCCCAGGCCGCCGGGGTGCTGTTGTGTGCCTCAAGCCCCGCGCGGGGCGAAGCGGTGTACCCGGCGAGCTACCCAGGGGTGATCCGGGTCACGGGTGATGCCCGCTGCGCGCCGGGTGAATGGTCGTGGCTGGGCACCGCCCAGGCCGATTTCGGCGCGCATGTCGGCACCACCGGTGGCGCGGGTGCCAGCCTTGCCTGTGGCGCGTTCAGTGGCCGCGTTGCTGCGGTGTTGCGCAACCGGCCCGGGCTGGAACACATGGCCTTGATCCACTGGCTTAAGCACCACGCGGCGTTCACCGGCCCGGAGCGCAAGGGGCAGGTTGATGGCTGACGCACGCATCGTTGTGCTGGGGGCGGGCCCTGCTGGCGCCGCCACGGCCCTGGGGCTGCGACGCCTGGGTTACGCCGTGACCGTGGTCAGCGACTGGCGCCGCTTCGCGGCCATCGAAGGGGTTTCCCAGCGCGTGCTCGACGGGCTTCAGCATGCCGGGCTGGGCGCTGCACTTGCGCAAGCCACCACGCCCGCCGAGCGGCAGGTGTACTGGAACGGCGAACAGTTGCGTTTGAACCAGGAGTGTTTGCTCGACCGCCAGCACTTCGACCGGGCGCTGCGCGATGACTTGCGCCGGGCGGGGGTCGAGCTGATCGAAGGCCGGGTGCGTGAGGTGCTGCGCGAAGGAGGCCATCGGGTGCGGCTGGAGGAAGGCCAGGTGCTGCACGGCGACTTTCTGGTCGAGGCCCGTGGCCGCCAGGCACCGCTGGCCGAAGGGCGTTTACGCGGGCCCGAGACGGTCAGCCTGCTCAATCTCTGGCAGGGCTCACCGGGGCCTGCGGCCTCGGCAGTGGAGAGTCTGGACGATGGCTGGGCGTGGATGGCACGGCTGGCCGATGGCCGCTGCTACTGGCAAGTCACGCTGGATGCCGGCACGGCCAGCCTGCCGGGCAAGGCGCAGCTGGCGGCGTATTGCGCCGAACGCCGGCGTGCTTCGGCGCAGGTACAGGCACTGTTCGATGAACAGGCCTTCACCCCCGCGCAGGTGCATGCCCGCAGCAGCACGGCGATCCTGGCCGGCGCCTGTGCAGGCGATGATTGGCTGCGGGTGGGGGATGCGGCGATGGCGGTCGACCCGCTGTCGGGCAGCGGGATTTTCCAGTCGTTGTCATCGGCGTTGCAGGCGCCGGTGGTGATCAACACCTTGTTGCAGCGGCCAGAGAGCGCCGCTCTGGCGCAACGCTTTCATCAGGAACGTATCGAGCAGCTGTTCCTGCGCTTTGCCCGCATTGGCCGGGATTTCTACGCCCAGGAGCAGGCACGGGCGACGGGCGCGTTCTGGGCTGCGCGCCGCGAATGGCCGGATGCGCAACCGATCCATGCCCAGGCTGCCTGGGGCGCGGTAACGGTGGCGCGTCGGCCGGTGTTGCGCGATGGCTTCGTGGAGGAGGCCGAGGTGGTGGTCACGCCAGACCAGCCGTTGGGGGTGTGGCACCTGCAAGGGGTTGAGTTGGCGCCTGTGGTACGCGGGGTGCAGGCGGGGCTGTCGTTGCAGGCGTTGTTGCGGGGGCGGTCTGCGCAGCAGCAGGTGATGGTGCGGCGGTGGTTGCTGGAACAGGGGTGTCTTTGAAATCGTGAGGCCGCTTTGCGGCCTTTTTCGCGGCGCAAGGCCGCTCCTACAGGAGACCGCGAACACCTGTAGGAGCGGCCTTGTGCCGCGAAAGGTCGAGAATCAGAAGAAGGTCCCGACCACCAGTTGCAGATAGGTCCCGGTATCCCGGCTACCCAGTTGCACGCCGCCGTTGTCGGCATTGCGCTCAGGTTTGTAGAACCCCACCAGCGGGCTGATCAGCCAGTGCTCGTTGACCATCCATTCCAGGTACAGGTCCAGCTCGCGTCCACCAAGGTTGCCCCTGTCGGTGCTCAGCGGGTCAAAGTCGAAATACAGCGCCCCCACGGTCAGCCCCTCACGCGGCGTGGCCTTGAGCGCCACATGGTGGACCTGGCTGTTGCTGTTGAACGGCCCGGCATAGTTGGCCGCCACCTCGCCCTGGAACCAGGTGCCGTAACCGCGGCTCAGGCCATAGAACAGCGGGTCGAAGCGCTCCGAGAAGCGGCTGTAGCGGTAGGTGGCGGTGGGTGACCAGGGCAGGGCCGAGAAGGTCCAGTTGCCTTCCAGGTACCAGGCGTTCTCGCGTCCGCCGCTGCGGTCCTGGGTGACGTATTCGCCCGCCAGCTCCAGGTCCTTCACCCCCAGGTTGCCGCGCCCACGCAGGCTCACCGTGTCCATGCCGTCGCGGTGCTCGAGGCCGAGGATCTCGGCGTAGCGCCGGTCCACGTCCAGGCCGTGGATCCAGCTCAGGCCGACGGTGCCGGCGTCGGCCACATGCTCCAGGTTGGCCACGGCCATCGAGCTGTCGGCCTGGAAATGGTTGTCGGACTTGAGCCACATCAGGTCGCCGCGCCACCCTTGCTTGCCGCCCAGGCGCAGCACGGCGGTGCGGTCGAAGGCCTTGCGCGCGGCCAGGTAGTAGGCGCCGCCACGGTCAAAGTTGGCGCCCAGGTCGACGTTGCCGGCGTTGACCGGGTCGCCCTGGATCAGGAAGCCATCGCCCAGGGTGACCAGCTGGCGGCCGCCGGAAATGTCGATGCCGTCTTCGCCCAGGGCCGGGAACAGGGTGCCGGAGCGCCAGCCCAGGTAGAGGTCTTCGACGGCGGTGCGGCGTTCGTCGCCCAGGGTGAAACCGGCGGCATCGCCATCGCCCCAGGTGGCGGAGCTGAGCAGGCTGAAGGCGCCGTAGAGCGCGCCGCTGTCGGCGATGGCCTGGCTGGCGCTGAGGCCGTACTTGACGTAGCCCTCGCGCCAGTTGCTGCTGCCGGGCTGGCGGTTGCCGAACTGGTTGAAGCTTTCGTCGCTGTGGAAGATACCGAACAGGGCTTCTAGGTTGGCGTCAAGGGTGGTGCCGCCCTCGTTGTAGAGGTTGTGGGCTTGAGCGAGCGGTACGGCCAGCAAGAGGGCCAAACTGCAGGCGAGCGTGTGCTTCATGGTGTGCTCCATGTTTTTATTGTGGTTTTTGGGATTGCCTGTAGCGGCCTCTTCGCGGGTAAACCCGCTCCCACAGGTTCATTGCTCGCTGACAGGCTGCGCTGTCCCTGTGGGAGCGGGTTTACCCGCGAAGAGGCCGTAGCAGGAGAATCAGAGCTTGATCAGCACCGACTTGAGCTCGGTGTAGTGCTCGATCGCCGCCGCGCCCATTTCGCGGCCGACGCCCGACAGCTTGTAGCCACCGAACGGCAGCGCCGGGTCCAGGGCGCTGTGGCAGTTGACCCACACCGAGCCGGACTTGATCCGCGGGATCATCCGATGCACCGCAGCCAAATCGTTGGACCAGATGCTCGCGCCCAGCCCGTAGGGGTTGTCGTTGGCCATGCGTACCACCTCGTCGAGGTCGTCGAACGGCATGGCCACCAGCACCGGGCCGAAGATTTCCTCCTGCACCAGGCGGTGGCGCTGGTCGACGTCGACGATCACCGTCGGCTTGACGAAGTAGCCCGGGCCGAAGCCTTCGCCGCCGCAGGCGATGGTGGCGCCCAGCTCACGCCCCAGATCGATATAGCCGGTGACCCGGTCCTGTTGCTTGGCCGAGATCAGCGGGCCCATCTGCACCGACGGATCCAGGCCGTTGCCGAGCTTCATGCCATTGGCGATGCCGGCGATGTCGGCCACCACGTTGTCGAAATGCTTGCGGTGCACGTACAACCGGGAGCCGGCGCAGCACACCTGGCCCTGGTTGAAGAAGATCGCCGTGGCGGCGCCGGCAGCGGCCTCCTGCAGGTTGGCGTCGGGCAGTACGATGGTCGGCGACTTGCCGCCCAGTTCCAGGGTGACGCGGGTCATGTTGTCCATGGCCGCCTTGCCGATCAGCTTGCCGACCTCGGTGGAGCCGGTGAAGGTCAACTTGTCTACACCGGGGTGACGGCTCAGGGCCGCGCCAGCGTTCAGGCCGGTGCCGGTGACCACGTTGAACACCCCGGCCGGGTAGCCGGCTTCGTCCACCAGTTCGGCGAGCTTGAGCGCAGTCAGCGGGGTTTCGTCGGCGGGCTTGAGCACCATCGTGCAGCCGGTGGCCAGGGCCGGGCCAAGCTTCCAGCAGGCCAGCAGCAGCGGGAAGTTCCAGGCGACGATGGCACCGACCACGCCAACGGCTTCACGGCGCACGAAGCCATGGAACTGGTCGTTGGGCATCAACGGCAGCGAAGGCTCGACCGTGCTGCCTTCGACCTTGGTGGCCCAGCCGGCCATGTAGCGCAGAAAATCGATGGCCAGTTGCACGTCCATCACCTGCGCCACGGCGGCGCTCTTGCCGTTGTTCAGGCATTCCAGTTCGGCCAGTTGCTGGGCATCGCGCTGCATCAGGTCGGCCAGGCGCCACAGCAGGTTCTGCCGTTCACGCGGGCGGGTGCGGCTCCAGGCCGAATCGTCGAAGGCCTGGCGCGCGGCGCGCACCGCGCGGTCGACATCCGCAGGGTCCGCCGCGGGCACCTCGCCAAGGACTTCGCCGGTGGCCGGGTTGCGAAAGCTCAAGGTGCGGCCGCTGGCGGCGTCCTGCCAGTCGGCGCCGATGCGCATCCTGAGCTTGCGTGCGAGGAAGTCGCGGGTGGCGGGGAGGATGGGCAGTTCGGAATGCATGGGGCGGTGCCTCTTGTCATTGGTTGTGACCAGGGCAGGGGCAATGGGCGTGCCAAGCTGGTTAACGCATGTACAACCCTTGATATGCCTGATCTTCCTGTTACATGGCATGCACGTTGGAGGGCTTGGGCTGTTGCACATTGAGACTGAATGAGACGGATGTGACACGGGCCGCTGCGCGGCCCAATCGCCGGCAAGCCGGCTCCCACAGGTACGGCGTTGGCCTTGAAGGTGGCTCGATCCCTGTGGGAGCTGGCTTGCCAGCGATGGCCTGCGCAGCAGGCCCAGTGTCTCAAGGTGAAACAGCCAGTCGCGAAATGGCACGGTCGACTACAGCCCTTGTGCAGGTTATTTATCCTTACGCTACGCTCAAACCTTTGATCCATAACATTTTTGCTGCAACTGGCACACTTCCTGTATCGCAACTGTCACATGCACACCGCAGTACCCAAGCGTGCAATAACGATAAGAACAACACCGTGGAGGTCTGACCTTGAAGAAGACTCGACTCCGGCGGCAGGCGGGCACACTGGCGCTGGTCGCCACCGCACTGCTGTCCGTCCAGGCCATGGCGGCCGAGCAGGGCCCGAGCCTGTTGCAGAACAAGTGCATGGGGTGCCATATCCCCGAGGGCAACGACAGCTACAGCCGCATCAGCCACCAGCGCAAGACCCCCGAGGGCTGGTTGATGAGCATCGCCCGCATGCAGGTGATGCACGGTTTGCAGATCAGCGACGACGACCGCCGCACCCTGGTCAAGTACCTGGCCGACAAGCAGGGCCTGGCACCCAGCGAGACCGATGGCGTGCGCTACGCGATGGAGCGCCGTCTCAATACCGTCGAGCACTTCGACGATCAACTCAGCCAGATGTGCGGGCGTTGCCACTCCGGCGCCCGGGTCGCCCTGCAGCGGCGCCCGGCCCAGGAATGGGAGCACCTGGTCAACTTCCACCTTAGCCAATGGCCGTCCCTCGAATACCAGGCCCAGGCCCGCGACCGCGACTGGCTGGACATCGCCCTCAAGCAGATGGTGCCGGACCTGGCCAAGCGCTTCCCCCTCGACAACCCGGCCTGGGCCGAATGGCTGAAGGCCCGGCCCAAGGCCGAAGCCCTGGCGGGGCAGTGGGCGTTCAGCGGGCATATGCTCGCCAAGGGCGACGTGCGCGGGGTAATGAGCGTCAGCCCAGGCGAGGGCGATACCTTCAAGGTCGAGGTCAAGGGCGCGTACGCCGACGGCACGCCGTTCAACGGCAGCGGTTCGGCGATCCTCTACAACGGCTATGAGTGGCGCGGCAACGTCAAGGTCGGCGAGGCCAACCTGCGCCAGGTGTTCGCCGCCATCGACGGGCAGATGAAAGGCCGCATGTTCGAGGCCGAGCATGATGAACGCGGCCTGGACTTCAACGCCTCCAAGGCTGGCCAGGGCCGTTTGCTGGCAGTGCAGCCGGCCTTTATCAAGGCCGGTAGCGACAGCGAGATCACCCTGGTGGGCAGCGACCTCTCCGGCAAGCCGGACCTGGGGGCGGGGGTGGAGGTGACCGAAGTGCTGGAGTCGACGCCGACGCTGGTTCGCGTCAAGGCACGTGCCGCCAAGGATGCCGCCACCGGCCAGCGCGAAGTCGCGGTGGGGACGCTCAAGGGCGTGACACTTGCGGTGTACGACAAGGTCGACGAGGTCAAGGTGGTACCGGCGTTCTCCATCGCCCGCATTGGCGAAAACGGTGCCTCGGTGCCCAAGGTCCAGGGCCGTTTCGAGGCCGAGGCCTGGGGCAAGGACGCCAGCGGCCAGCCGCTGCGCATCGGCTACCTGCCGGCCACCTGGAAAGTCGAGCCGTTCAACGAGCGGGCGGTCGAGGACGAAGACGTCAAGTTCGCCGGGCAGATGCAGGCCGACGGTGTGTTCATACCGGGCGGCGCAGGGCCCAACCCTGAACGCAAGATGATGACCAACAACGCCGGCAACCTGAAGGTGATCGCCACCCTGGCGGACGGCGGACAAACCGGCGAGGGCCACATGATCGTCACCGTGCAGCGCTGGAACAACCCGCCGCTGCCTTGAGGGCAGGGGATGAGCGCGTAAACACCTGACGAATCGATTATCGGGAGGTCGCCATGGGCGCACTACTGAACCTGGTCGAACGCAACCTGCACGAAGTGCAGGTGGATGCCGACCGCATGCTGTTCCATATCCCCAGCAGTTCGCTGTTCGCCACCGATGCGGTGACCGGCGGCATCATCGACACCCTGCGCCGCCAGGGCTGCTCCGCCGAGGAGCTGATGCAGCAGCTCGGCCAGCAGTTCGACGGGCAGGACATCCAGGAAACCCTGCGCGAGCTGATCGCCCTGGAAGTGGTCAGCGACGGCTCGCCGCTGACCCCGGAGATCGCCCTCAAGCAGGTCGAGCGCACGGCGCTCAACACCGTGGTGCTCAACGTCAACACCGGTTGCAACCTCAGCTGCACCTACTGCTACAAGGAAGACCTCGACAAACCTTCGGCCGGCAAGAAGATGAGCGCCGCCACCGCCGAGGCGTCGGTGGAGATGCTGCTCAAGGAATCGCCCGACGAGACCCGCTACAGCGTGGTGTTCTTCGGCGGCGAGCCGTTGTCCAACCGGCCGCTGATCGAGCACATGGTGGCCTACTGCGAGCGGCGCTTCGCCGAGGCGGGCAAGCAGGTGGAGTTCATCATGACCACCAACGCCACGCTGCTCACCGAAGAGATCGTCGACTGGCTCAACGCCCACCGTTTCGGGCTGTCCATCAGCATCGACGGGCCCAAGACCGTACACGATCGCAACCGCATCACCGTGGGCGGGCAGGGCACCTACGACGTGGTACGGCGCAAGGCCGACATGCTGCTGTCGCGCTACGACAGCCGGCCGGTGGGGGCCCGTGTGACCCTTACCCGCGGCATCACCGATGTCGAGACCATCTGGAACCACCTGTTCAACGAGATGGGCTTTGCCGAGGTGGGCTTCGCCCCGGTGACCTCTGGCGACATGGCCGACTTCAACCTCACCGGCGAAGAACTGGTGCAGGTGTTCGCCAACATGAAGGCCCTCGGCCGGCGCTACCTGGAAGCGGCACTGGAGCACCGCAACATTGGCTTCTCCAACCTGCACCAGTTGATCACCGATATCCACGAAGGCCACAAGAAGGCCCTGCCGTGCGGTGCCGGGCTGAAGATGCTGGCGGTGGACCACCAGGGCGAGCTGAACCTGTGCCACCGCTTCACCGGCTCCAGCCTGCCGACCTTCGGCAACGTGCACCAGGGCGTCAAGCAGGCGCAGCTCAACGACTTCCTGTCGCAGCGCCTGGACCGCAGCGGCACCGGCTGCGACAGCTGCCGCATCCGCAACCTGTGCTCCGGCGGCTGCTACCACGAAAGCTACGCCCGCTATGGCGACCCGCAGCACCCGACCTACCACTATTGCGAGTTGATGCGCGACTGGGTCGACTTCGGCATCGAAGTCTACAGCCGCATCATGGCCGCCAACCCGGCCTTCATCGATCGCTACATCACCCCCAGGAAGGCGCACTGACATGAAGCACCTCAAACCGCTGAACAACAAGGCGCGCATCCTTGAGCAGGCCGCCGCTGAGGACCGCGTCGAAGAAGTGCTGGCGATGAGCGCCGTGGCCGGCTGCACCGCCACCACCGACCCGGGCTGGGAGGTGGACGCCTTTGGTGGCGTCAGCTCGCTGTGCCAGCCGATGGAGGCCGACCTGTATGGCTGTTCCGACCCTTGCTGGTGGCCGGCCCAGGTGCCGGACATGATGAGCACCTACCAGGACTGGAACGCCCAGGCGACCAACTCCGCCGAAGACTGGCGCAACCTCGGCACCGTATTCCCGAAAGACAAATAGAACGACAAGGGGAAACCGCATGAAACCTGGATTCTGCGCGCAACTCGCGCTTACCGTCGCCGCCACGGCCTGCGCCTGGGCGGCCCAGGCCGACGACGCAGGCAAAGCCCTGCTGGCCGGCCACGAATACCTGATCGCCACCAACTACCCGAACAACCTGCATGTGGTCGAGGTGGCCAGCGACACCCTGTACAAGACCTGCCGCATGCCCGATTCGTTTGGCCCGGGCACGGCGATGATGGCGCCGGACAACCGCACCGCCTATGTGCTCAACAACCACTTTGCCGATATCTACGGCATCGACCTGGACAGCTGCAAGACCACCTTCCACGCCAACCTGTCCAGCGTGCCGGGCGAGGTGGGCAAGGCCATGTACTCCTTCGCCATCAGCCCCGACGGCAAGGAAGTCTATGCCACGGTCAACCCTAGCCAGCGCCTGAACGATCACTACGTGGTCAAGCCGCCGCGCCTGGAGGTGTTCCGCACTGGCGACGGGCTCGACGCCAAGCCGGTGCGCACCTTCCCGATGCCGCGCCAGGTGTACCTGATGCGCGCCGCCGATGACGGCAGCCTGTACGTGGCCGGGCCGGACATCTACAAGATGGACGTGAAGACCGGCAAGTACAGCGTCGCCCTGCCGCTGCGCAACTGGAACCGCCCCGGTTACAGCGCCCCGGACGTGCTGTACTTCTGGCCGCACCAGAGCGCGCGGCATGAGTTCTCGATGCTCTACACCATTGCCAAGTTCAAGGATGCCAAGCAGGACCCGGCCACCGCCGAGCCGCTGTACGGCTACCTGAGCATCGACCTGAAGACCGGCAAGGCCCACACCGAGGAGTTTGCCGAGTTGACCGAGCTGTATTTCACCGGCCTGCGCTCGCCAAAGGACGGCAACCAGATGTACGGCGTGCTCAACCGTCTGGCGCGTTACGACATCAAGCAGAAGAAGCTGGTCAAGGCGGCGAATCTGGAACATACCTACTACTGCGTGACCTTCGACAAGGCGGGCGACAAGCTGTACCTGGGGGGCACCTTCAATGACCTGGCGGTGTTCGACCCCAATACCCTGGAGAAGGTGAAGAACATCAAGCTGCCCGGCGGTGACATGTCGACCACCACGCCGCAGGTGTTCGTCAGGTAGTCGCTGTTGGCCCCATCGCCGGCAAGCCGGCTCCCACAGGATTGCGCCGTGCTCGAGGCCTGCACCGTACCTGTGGGAGCCGGCTTGCCGGCGATGGGGCCGGATAAACCAACACAAGAACAACAAGAGATACCCCATGACCCAGCCAAGTTACTCCCAGGGCGACCCGGCCAAACCCCTGCTGACCCAGTGCATCGGCGACGCCTTCGACGCCACCGTCGCCCGCTTCCCCGACCGCGAGGCGTTGGTCGTCCGCCATCAGCAGTTGCGCTACACCTGGCGGCAACTGGCCGAAGCGATCGACCAGCACGCCCGGGCCCTGATGGCCCTTGGCGTGCAGGCGGGCGACCGGTTGGGCATCTGGGCCCCCAACTGCGCCGAGTGGTGCATCACCCAGTTCGCCAGCGCCAAGGTCGGTGCGATCCTGGTCAACATCAACCCGGCCTACCGCAGCAGCGAGCTGGACTACGCCCTGGGCCAGTCCGGCTGCCGATGGGTGATCTGCGCCGATGCCTTCAAGACCTCCGATTACCACGCGATGCTGCTGGGGCTGGTGCCTGAGCTGGCCGGCAGCCACCCCGGCGCACTGGTTTGCGAGCGCTTGCCCGAACTGCGGGGCGTGATCAGCCTTGCCGCCTCGCCGCCGGCAGGTTTCCTGGCTTGGCCGGCGTTGCAGGCCAGGGCCGGAGAAGTCAGCACCGAGCAGCTGGCCGCCCGCCAGGCCAGCCTGCAGCCGGACGACCCCATCAACATCCAGTACACCTCCGGCACCACCGGTTTCCCCAAGGGCGCCACCCTCAGCCACCACAACATCCTCAACAACGGCTACATGGTCGGCGAAAGCCTCGGCCTCACCGAGCACGACCGCCTGGTGGTGCCGGTGCCGCTGTACCACTGCTTCGGCATGGTCATGGCCAACCTCGGCTGCGTGACCCACGGCAGCACGCTGATCTACCCCAATGACGCCTTCGACCCGCTGCTGACCCTGCAGGCCGTGGCCGAGGAGCGCGCCACCGCGCTGTACGGCGTGCCGACCATGTTCATCGCCGAGCTGGATCACCCGCGCCGGGGCGAGTTCGACCTGTCCAGCCTGCGCACCGGGATCATGGCCGGCGCCACCTGCCCGATCGAGGTGATGCGCCGGGTGATCGGCGAGATGCACATGGGTGAAGTGCAGATTGCCTACGGCATGACCGAGACCAGCCCGGTGTCGCTGCAAACCGGCGCCGATGATGACCTGGAGCGCCGGGTGACCAGCGTCGGGCGCACCCAGCCGCGGCTGGAGAACAAGATCGTCGACGGTGAGGGCAGCACGCTGCCGCGCGGCGAGATCGGCGAGCTGTGTACCCGTGGCTACAGCGTGATGCTCGGCTACTGGAACAACCCCAAGGCCAGCGCCGAAAGCATCGATGGCGAGGGCTGGATGCACACCGGCGACCTGGCGGTGATGGACGAGCAGGGCTATGTGCGCATCGTCGGGCGCAGCAAGGACATGATCATCCGGGGTGGCGAGAACATCTACCCGCGCGAGCTGGAGGAGTTCTTCTTCACCCATCCGGCGGTGGCTGATGTACAGGTGATCGGCATTCCGTGCAGCAAGTATGGGGAGGAGATTGTGGCCTGGATTCGGTTTCACCCAGGGCACAGTGCCGGCGAGGATGAACTGCGCGAATGGGCGAGGGCGCGGATTGCGCACTTCAAGGTGCCCCGGCACTTCCGTTTCGTCGATGAATTTCCGATGACGGTGACTGGCAAGGTGCAGAAGTTTCGGATGCGCGAGATCAGTATCGGGGAGCTGTCGGCCAACTGAGGCATTGCCATTACTGGCCTCTTCGCGGGTAAACCCGCTCCCACAGGCCTGTGGGTGGCCTGTGGGAGCGGGTTTACCCGCGAAGAGGCCGGCACAATCAGCCGAGCGATCAGCCTTGCAGCAGATCCGGGCTGTTGAAATTGTCCAGGCGCGGGTCATGTTCCGCGCATTTCAGCGCTTGGACGGGCACCACCAACAGCGCCTTCTGCAAACTCCGCTCACCCGCCGCCCAGGCCTGCTCCAGCACCGGCAGTATCCGCCGCGGCAGCACACTGAACATTGGCTGCCAATAGCCACCCTGACGGACCATTGCCGCACTGTCGTGTTCGACGGCCAGCTTCAGCAGGCTTTCGATCAGCCCCTGGTCAACCTGCGGCGCGTCGCATGCCAGCAGGACCACCCAGTCGTGCCTGGCTACCGTCAGCCCCGCAATCACCCCGGCCAGCGGGCCAGGGAAATCAGCCTCGGCATCACCAACCAGTTGGTCGGCATAAGGCAGATACAGGTCCTGATTACGGTTGCAGGAAATCACCACATCATCGGACAACCCACGCACCACCCGCTGCACATGGGCCACCAGCGGCTCGCCGCGCCATGGCACCAGGCCCTTGTCACGGCCGCCCATGCGCTGGCCGCGGCCGCCGGCGAGTATCAGGATTGAACAGGGGGGCAGGGCAGCGGGCATGAAAAAGGGTTCCGGGCAGTCAATGCCGGGAACCCTCTCATTCAACCCAGGGGCTTGTCCAGTCAGCTTTCGCTGGTGACTGGCTCGCCCTCCCTGGCCCGGTCACGCCCGGCCAGGCGCATCACCACGACGAAGAACACCGGCACGAACACAATGGCGAATGTCGCGCTGAGCATGCCGCCGATCACCCCGGTGCCGATCGCCTGCTGACTGGCTGAGCTGGCGCCGCTGGCGATGGCCAATGGCACCACTCCGAGGATGAATGCCAACGAGGTCATCACGATCGGCCGCAGGCGCAGGCGCGCGGCCTGGATCGCGGCCTGGGTGGCATCGACGCCCTGGTCGACCAGATCCTTGGCGAACTCGATGATCAGGATGGCGTTCTTGGCCGACAGGCCGATCAGGGTGATCAGGCCGACCTTGAAGAACACGTCGTTGGGCAGGCCGCGCAAGGTCACCGCCAGCACCGCGCCGAGCACGCCCAGTGGCACCACCAGCAGCACCGCGGTGGGGATCGACCAGCTTTCGTACAGCGCCGCCAGGCACAGGAACACCACCAGCAGCGACAGCGCCATCAGCAGCGGTGCCTGGCTGCCGGACAGCCGCTCCTGCAGCGACAGACCGGTCCATTCAAGGCCGGCGCCGGCAGGTAGCTGCGCGACCAGGCGCTCGATCTCGGCCATGGCTTCGCCCGAGCTGTAGCCAGCCGCCGGCTCGCCGGAGATCGACACCGCCGGGTAGCCGTTATAGCGGGTCAGCTGCACCGGGCCGCTTTGCCAGTGGGCGGTGACGAAGGCGCCCAGGGGCACCATCTTGCCGCTGTTGTTGCGCACATGGATCTTGAGCAGGTCCTCGACCTGGCTGCGCTGGTCGCCTTCGGCCTGCACCACCACCCGCTGCATGCGGCCCTGGTTGGGGAAGTCGTTGACGTAGTTGGAGCCCACCGCCGTGTTGAGCACCTCGCCGATGGCGGCGAACGACACGCCCAGCGCGTTGGCCTGGCGGCGGTCCACTTCCAGCGCCACCTGCGGGCTTTCGGCCAGCGAGGCTTCACGCACGTTGACCAGCAGCTTGCTGTTGCGCGCCTGTTCCAGCAGCTGGTCGCGGGCCTGCATCAGTTCGCTGTAGCCCATGCCGCCACGGTCCTGCAGGCGGAATTCGAAGCCACTCGACTCACCCAGGCCGTCGACCGGCGGCGGCAGCACCGAGTAGGCGATGGCGTCCTTGAGCTGGGAGAAGGCCATGGTCGCGCGGTCGGCGATGGACTGGGCGCTGTCGTCGCTGCCGCGCTCGGACCAGTCCTTGAGCGTGGTGAAGGCCAGCGCCGCATTCTGCCCGCTGCCGGAGAAGCTGAAGCCGAGGATCAGCGTGGTGTTGGCCACGCCCGGCTCTTCGGCGTTGTGCGCCTCGATCTGCCGCGCCACCTCGATGGTGCGTGCCTGGCTGGCGCCCGGCGGCAGCTGGATATCGGTGATGGTGTAGCCCTGGTCTTCCGTTGGCAGGAACGCACTGGGCAACTGGCTGAAGCCATACACCAGCACCCCCACCAGCGCGGCATACACCAGCAGGTAGCGGCCGCTGCGCGCCAGGGCGTGGGTGACCCAGCGCTGGTAGCCGTTGCTCATGCCGTCGAAACGGCGGTTGAACCAGCCGAAGAAGCCTTTGCGCTCGTGGTGCTCGCCCTTGGCAATCGGCTTGAGCAGGGTGGCGCACAGCGCCGGGGTGAGGCTCAGGGCGAGGAACGCCGAGAACAGGATCGACACCGCCATCGACACCGAGAACTGCTGGTAGATGACCCCCACCGAGCCTTTCATGAAGGCCATCGGCAGGAACACCGCCACCAGCACCAGAGTGATGCCGACGATGGCGCCGCTGATCTGGCCCATGGCCTTGCGCGTGGCCTCCCTGGGCGGCAGGCCTTCCTCGGCCATGATCCGCTCGACGTTCTCCACCACCACGATGGCGTCGTCCACCAGGATACCGATGGCCAGCACCATGCCGAACAGGGTCAGCACGTTGACCGAGAAGCCCAGCGCGTTCATCACCGCGAAGGTGCCCATCAGCGCCACCGGCACCACCAATGTCGGGATCAGGGTGTAACGGAAGTTCTGCAGGAACAGGAACATCACCGCGAACACCAGCACCATGGCTTCGACCAGGGTGTTGATCACCTGCTTGATCGACACCTTGACGAAGGGCGAGGTGTCGTAGGGGATGTCGTATTTGACGCCAGCCGGGAAGTAGCGCGACAGCTCTTCGAGCTTCTGCTTGACCAGGGTGGCGGTTTCCATGGCGTTGGCGCCAGGCGCCAGCTTGACGCTGAAGGCGCTGGTGGCCTTGCCATTGAGGCGGGTGCCGTACTGGTATTCCTGGGCGCCGATCTCGACCCGGGCGACATCGCCGACGGTGACCGTCGAGCCATCGCGATTGGCCCGCAGCACGATGGCGGCGAACTCTTCGGGCGTGCTCAGCTGGCCCTTGACCAGCACGTTTGCGGTGATTTCCTGGGTCGGCCGGGTGGGCAGGTCGCCGATGCTGCCCGGCGCCACCTGGGCGTTCTGTGCGGCAATGGCCTCGGCCACATCGTTGGGCGTAAGGCTGAAACCGACCAGCTTGGCCGGGTCGATCCAGATCCGCATGGCCCGTTCCGAGCCATACAGCTGGGCCTTGCCCACGCCCTTGACGCGGCGAATCTCGTTCATCACGTTGCGCGCGAGGATATCCGACAGGGCGATCTCGTCGAGGCTGCCATCCTCGGAGGTGAGGGTGGCCAGCAGCAGGAAGCCGGTGGACACCTTTTCCACCTGCAGGCCCTGTTGGGTGACCGGGCGTGGCAGGCGCGACTCGATCACCTTGAGGCGGTTCTGCACGTCCACCTGGGCCAGGTCCGGATTGGTGCCGGGCTGGAAGCTGGCAGTGATGGTGGCGCTGCCCAGGCTGCTTTGCGAAGCAAAGTACAGCAGGTTGTCGGCGCCATTGAGCTCCTGCTCGATGATGCTGACCACGCTTTCGTCCATGGTCGCCGCCGAGGCGCCCGGGTATACGGCGTAGATTTCCACCTGCGGCGGCGCCACATCGGGGTACTGGGCCACCGGCAGCTGCGGCAGGGCCAGGCCGCCGACCAGCAGGATGAACAGCGCGACCACCCAGGCGAAGACCGGGCGGTCAATGAAGAACTGCGGCATGGATCAGGCCCTCACTGGCCGTTGTGCTGGACGATGGGGAGTGCGTCCGGTTGTTCGTCGACCTGCACCTGGTCACCGGCCTTGACGTGCTGCAGGCCTTCGACCACGACACGTTCGCCCGGTTTGAGGCCGTCGTTGACGATCCAGCGGTCGCCCTGGGCACTGCCCAGCTGTACCTGGCGCTCGCTGATGCGGTCCTGGTGGTCGACCACCAGCACCTTGGGTACACCGGCGCTGTCCCGCAGGATTGCCCGTTGCGGCACGCTGATGCCCTGGGGTTGCACGGCCTGTTCCAGGCGCACGCGCACGTAGCTGCCGGGCAACAGGTCGAGGTCGGGGTTGGGGAATTCGCTGCGCAGGGTGATCTGGTTGGTGCTCGGGTCAACGCTGAGGTCGGAGAACAGCAACTTGCCGGGCAGCGGGTAAGCGGTGCCATCCTCCTGGAGCAAGGTGGCCTTGACCTGGCCCTGGCCGACCTGTTGCAGCTCGCCGGCCCGCAGTGCGCGGCGCAGGGCAGTGAGCTCGCGGGTCGACTGGGTGACGTCGGCGTGGATCGGGTTCAGCTGCTGGATGGTTGCAAGTGGTGTGGTCTCGTTCTGGCCAACCAGCGCGCCTTCGGTCACCAGCGCCCGGCCGATGCGCCCGGAGATCGGTGCGGTGACGGTGGCGTAGCCGAGGTTCAGGCGGGCGCGCTCGAGGGCAGCCTTGGCTTCGGCCACCGCGGCATCGGCCTGAAGGAAGGCGGCGCGGGCATTGTCGTACTCCTGGCGGCTGACCGCCTTGTCGTCGACCAACTGGCGGTAGCGCTGCTCTTGCAGGCGTGCCTGGTAAACCGTGGCCTCGGCCTTGGCCAGGGTCGCGCGGGCGCTGTCGAAGTCGGCCTTGAACGGCGCCGGGTCGATCAGGAACAGCACATCGCCCTGCTTGACGTCACTGCCTTCGCGGTACACACGCTTGAGCACCACCCCGGCTACCCGCGCGCGGACCTCGGCGGTGCGCGGGGCGAGGATGCGCCCGCTGAGCTCGCTGCTGATGGCCAGCGCCTGCAACTGCAGGGTTTCGACCCGCACCTGCGACACGGGTGTCTGTTCTGCTTGCTCGGCCGCGTCATCGCAACCGGCAAGCGAAAGGGTTAACAACGCCAACAGCGCCACGGGGCGCAGGCGCGAAGTGCTCAAGATGGACATACGGATCTTCCAGGGTTGATCGAGCCTATGCTAAGGCATGCGTTCGCGGGGGCGCTGTTAAGCTCTGTTGGCTGTGTGTGAAAAAGTGTGAAGCAGCGGCGGCACCCGACGCAGGATTCGATATCCTGCCTCCCTTCACTCATTCGTCAAAGCCCTTTATGCCGAACCTTCTCCTGGTCGAAGACGACAGCGCGCTGTCCGAGCTGATCGCCAGCTACCTGCAACGCAACGACTTCCATGTCCGGGTGATCGCCCGTGGCGACCATGTGCTGGATGCGTTCCGCCAGCACAAGCCGGACCTGGTGATCCTCGACCTGATGCTCCCGGGCCTCGACGGCCTGCAGGTGTGCCGCCTGCTGCGCCAGGAGTCGCAGAGCCTGCCGATCCTCATGCTGACCGCCCGCGACGACAGCCACGACCAGGTGCTGGGCCTGGAGATGGGCGCCGACGACTATGTGACCAAACCCTGCGAGCCCCGCGTGCTGCTGGCCCGCGTGCGCACCCTGCTGCGTCGCAGCAGCATCCACGAGCCACGGCTGGACAGCGAGCAGATCCTCATCGGCGGCCTGCACATCGACCTGGCCGAGCGCACGGTGAGCTGGCGCGGCGAAGAGGTGGAGCTGTCCAGCGGCGAATACAACCTGCTGGTGGTGCTGGCGCGCAACGCCGGCGAGGTGCTCAGCCGCGACCGCATCCTCCAGCAATTGCGCGGTATCGAGTTCAACGGCACCGACCGTTCGGTGGACGTGGCCATCTCCAAGCTGCGCCGCAAGTTCGACGACAGCGCAGGCGAAGCGCGCAAGATCAAGACCGTGTGGGGCAAGGGCTACCTGTTCAGCCGCATCGAGTGGGAGTACTGATACACCATGCTGAAGATCCTGGTGCGCCTGTACCTGGTGATCATCGTCGCCTATGCCGGGGCCTTGCTGCTGATCCCCGATGCGATTGTCGGCGCCTTCCACGGACGCTTCATGGCCTACAACCTGGACCAGACCAAGGGCGTGCAGTCGTTGATCGTGCGCCAGTTCCAGCAGGCGCCGCGCGAGCAGTGGCCGGCCGTGGAGCAGGAACTGGCCAAGGCTTTCGCGCCGCTGGAAATACAGTTGCTGACCATGGACCAGGCCGACCTCGACCAGGAAGAGCGGGCCCGCCTGGAGCACGGTCAGCACGCGGTGCGGATCGCCGACTGGGGCTATTACGAAACGGTACTGGCACCGCTGGACAAGCAGTGGCTGGTGCGCCTGCATTCACCGCCCGACCCGCTGGACATCAACGTACTGTCGTGGGGTGTGACCGTGCTGATCGGTGCCGCCATGCTGGGTTGCCTGTTGCTGTGGGTATGGCCGCACTGGCGCGACCTGGAGCGGCTCAAGGAAACCGCGAGGCGCCTGGGCCAGGGCGACCTGGCCGAGCGCACGCAGATCCCGTCGCGTTCGAACATCGGCGAGCTGGCCGGGGTGTTCGACACCATGGCCGGCGAGCTGGAGCGCCACGTCAACCAGCAGCGCGAGCTGCTCAATGCCGTGTCCCATGAATTGCGCACACCGCTGACCCGGCTGGACTTCGGCCTGGTGCTGCTGTTCGACGAAGTGCCACCCGCCTGCCGCAAGCGCTTGCTGGAGCTGGTCGGCCACGTGCGTGAGCTGGACGAACTGGTGCTGGAGCTGTTGTCGTACAGCCGCCTGGAGAATGCCAACCAGGCCCGCGAGCGGGTCGAGGTGTCGCTGCTGGAACTGGTCGACAGCGTGCTTGGCAGTTTTGCCGAAGAGCTCGATAGCCGTGGTATCCAGTGGGAGGTGCGCAGCGAGGGCGAGCTGCCGCGCTTCGTCCTCGACCCACGGCTGACCGCCCGCGCCGTGCAGAACCTGGTGCGCAATGCCATGCGCTATTGCGACGAGAGCCTGCTGCTGCGCCTGCGCCTGGAAGACGACGGTGCCTGCCTGCTGACCGTCGAGGATGATGGGATCGGCATTCCGGCCGAAGAGCGTGAGCGGATCTTCCAGCCGTTCTACCGCCTGGACCGCAGCCGTGATCGCAATACCGGTGGCTTCGGGCTGGGGCTGGCGATCAGCCGGCGGGCTATCGAAGGGCAGGGCGGGACCTTGACCGTGGCGCAGTCGCCGTTGGGCGGGGCGCAGTTCAGGATTCGCTTGCCGGCGGGGTGATGGGTTGCCTCGCCGGCCCTCACGAAGATTGCGCCATGACCCTGTAGGAGCGGCCTTGTGCCGCGAAAGGCCGCAAAGCGGCCCCGGCGATCTTCACCGTATGCACGATGGCCGGGGCTGCCGCGCAGCCCTTTCCGGCCGGTCCGGCGCCCCGGCAAGGCCGCTCCTACAGCAATCGTGCAGCCCACGCAGCCTGGTTGTCAGTGCCCTGCCAATGGCGCGCTCCACAGCACAAACCGATCCTTGCCGCTGTGCTTGGCCGCATACAACGCCTGGTCCGCCCGGATCAACGCCAGGCTCAGGGTATCGCCGCTGTCCACCCGCGCCAGGCCGATGCTGATGGTCACGGCGTGCTCGCCCACATCTTCACGCACCCGTTGGCACAACGCGCCGACCTGCTGCTCGGCGCCTCGCTCATCCAGCCCCTGGAATAAAATCGCGAACTCCTCGCCGCCCAGCCGGGCAATCTCGTAGCCCGTCATGGCGGCGCGGATGTGCGCCGCCACGCGCTTGAGCACCTCGTCACCAATGTCATGGCCGAAGCGGTCATTGACCTGCTTGAAGTTGTCGATATCGATCATCGCCAGGTATTGCCCCGGAGCCGCCAGCTGCAGCTGGCGCTCGGCCTTGGCCATGAACGAGCGGCGGTTGGGGATTTCGGTCAGGGCGTCGATGTAGGCCTGCTCCAGCAGCACCTTGGTCAGGTAGAAGTTGTGCAGCTTGGCCTGGCGCAGACGCAGGTAGCTGTAGATCACCAGGCCGCTGAGGAACAGCGCGTAGCTGAGCAGCAGGGCGCCTTCGAGCTCGAAGGGCTCGACCCGGGTGTGGTGGAAGGGGTTGAGCACTACCCAGGCGATGGCCATGGCGAAGAAGAACGACCAGCGCCGCACCGGCAGCACCGACACGGTGTACAGCACGGTCGAGACGGTCAGCACCAGCCACACCGGGCGCACGGTGATGGGTACGCCTTCGATGACCAGGCGCAGCCCCAGGGTGATCACCGCCACGAACAGCAGGTTGAGTACATCGAAGTGCTGGCTGCGGCGGGTGAAGCCGAGTACCACGGTGAGGCAGCCGAGCAAGGCCAGGAAGATCGCCGAGCGCCAGGTGAGGTCCTGGTCGCCGAGGTAGCTGACGATCAGGTCGAACACCACCCAGATGGAAATGCCGACGCAGAAGATCAGCAGGCAGAAGCGGCGCATGGCCTCGAATTCGTGCTGGCGGAACTCGGCGCGCAGGGCGGCCGGGGCGACCTGCTGGCGGATGTGGGCTTCGAGGGTTTTGTACATGATGGCCCTTGGTTGTTGTTTCCCGGGCCTCATCGCTGGCAAGCCAGCTCCCACAGGTTAACGCGCGATCCCTGTGGGAGCTGGCTTGCCAGCGATGAGGCCGCAAAGAGCGTGTCGATCAATTCGGTGACAGTACACCGTTGGCCCACGGCCGGTAACGCAAGGCAAACACCGCTTCGGCATGGCATCCCCCAGTCAGCTTTGGCTGTGCGGGCTCGGCGCGGAACGCTTGCCCCGGCGCGCTGACCTGGCGAAAGGCTTCCCGCACGATCCCCACCCGGCACGGCAGCGCCTGCTCATACCCCTGGCGTACCAGCGGCGCCAGGCGCCCGGTACCGGCCCCGTCCTGCCACCAGACCTGCACCCCCAGGCCCGCCAACTGATCCAGCCAGGCACCATTGACGCCCGGCGACAACTGCCCGGCGCTGAACGCACTGATATGCAGCGGCTTGTCCAGCTGGCGGTTGAAGGCCTGCAACTGGCTGTACAGCGCTTGCCGGCGCTCGGCATCGCGAAAGTGCAGGTCGTCCAGTTCCATGGGCAGGTACCAGCCGGCTACCGGCAGCTGCCAGCTGTCGCGCACGTGCTGGTATTGGCTGATAGAGCGGCCCAGCTGGGCCTTGAAATAGCTGTTCAGGCCTTCGCCATCCAGCTGCTCCAGGCGCTGGTAATAGGCTGGGTCCATGTACAGGCCCAGCACCAGTTCCAGCCCTTGGGCGCGGGCTTGCCGCAGGCTGGCGGCGAGCCAGCCGTCACTGCCGCCGAAATCGCTGTCGCCGTAGGCGCTCCACTGTACGATCAGGGTCTTGCCACCCTGGGTCACGGTGGTGTGCCACAGCTGCTGCCACTGGGCCGGGGTGACCGTGGCATCGCGGTTTAGCGGCTGATAGAACAGGCGCTGGTCTGCCTGGACGGGCAGGCACAGGGCGAGCAGGCAGGCGAGCAGGAAAGTGCGCATCAGAAGTTCATCTCCACACCCAGCAGCACGCCGTTGGCCCGCTCATAGAGGTTGCCACCCAATGATTGCTGGTACTCGGCGCGCACTTTCAACGAGCCTCGATAGGCGTTGTAGCGGTCGTCGTCGAACCACCACTGCCAGCGCACGCCCACCCCGGTGCGGGCATCCTGGCGCCAGTCGTTGCTCGGGTCCTGGCTGGAAAATTCCAGGAAGCCGTAAGGCATGATCGTCTGCGGCGAGTCACTGTGCAGCTTCCAGGCATGCCCTTGCTGGAAGCGCGACAACCAGGCGTGGTCGCCGGCGCGGGTCCACCAGGCGGCGTCGAGGTAGAGGAAGCGCTCGTCCCAGTCGTCCTCGTCGATACGCCAGTCATTGCGGTAGCGGCCCTGGTCGAGGAACGACGCGGTGGCACGCAGCAGCAGGTCGTTGCTCGACTCGGCGTGGTGGCGCAGGTCACCCCAGTTGCCGCCGACCTTGGCCGGGCTGAGCAGTTCGCCCAGGCTCAGGCCGCTGTAGTGGTCGCTGTCTATCTGGCGCTGGTGGTAGAGCTCGGCGTACAGGTTGAGGTTGGCCTGCCCCAGCGGCTTGTAGCGCAGGCCCACGCCGGTGCCCATGCTCTGTGCGTAGTCGGTGCGGCTCTGGCCGCCGAACAGCACCCGGGTGCTGCCGTTGCGGCTGGGCTCCTCGCCCAGGGCGTGGTCCCACATGGCCAGCTGTACGTTCTGTGATTGGGCGCGGCGCGAGCTGCCGCTGCGCTCGCCTGTGTCGAGAAACTTGTCGTTGGTCGAGGTGCCGGCCGGCGACCAGGTGCTGGCCAGGGTGATGCTGTCGCGCCGGGAGAGGGTCTCGTGGGCGCGGCGCTGGCGGTATTTGCGCGCTTCCAGGCTGCCGAACTCGTCGTCGCCGTCGACCAGGTTCTGTTCCACATCCAGCACCCGGCGCAGCTCCCGGCGGGCGGCGGCGCTGTTCTCGGCTTCGTCGTAGCGCAGGGCGAGGGTTTCGCCGAGGCGGTAGTCCTCGGGGAAGTCACGGGTGCCCTGCTCCAGGTAAGGGATCGACTGGCGTCGCCGCTGTTTGTCGGGCGAGCCGGCCAGGCGCATGCCGTAATCCGCGCGGTAGCGGGGCTGGTCCGGCGCCAGGCGCACCGCTTCGGCGAGCCAGGCGGTGCTCTGGGCGCTGTCGCCGGCCTGCTGGGCGGTGCCGGCGGCGGCATAGTAGTGATCGGCGCGCGGTGCGTGGCGCAGGGCTTCGCGCTGGAACGCCAGCGCTTGCGCGGTATCGCCCTGGCGCTGGGCGATGGCGGCCCCCAGTGCCCAGTCGTCGGCGCTGTGGTGCGCTGCGGCGTCCCAATGGCGGCGGGCGGCGTTGGCATCGCCGGCATTCAAGGCGCCACGGGCGGCGGTCAGTCGGGCGTTATCGGTCCAGGCGCTGGCCGGCAGGCTGTTCCAGATCGCCAGGGCTGCGTGGGAATCCCCCGAGGCCTCCAGGGCGTAGGCCAGGGGCAGCCGGCTGCTGTTGTCACCCAGGCGCTCGGCTGCCTGGTAGTAGACCACCGCTTCACCGGGCCGGCCGGGCATGGCGCAGCGGCCCAGGGCGCGGTACTGGCCGGCCTCGGTGGGGTTGGCCGGGATTACCCGGCGCACCGCGTCGCACTGGCCGCTTTCGGCCAGGCGGCCAAGCAACTGAGCGCGGGTGGCGGCATCCACGCGTGGCACCAGCGCGACTAAGCGCGGTGTGTTCAGCGGCTCGTCATTGCGGGCGTAGAGACTGCCCAGGCGTTGCAGCAGCGAGGCGGGCAAGCGGCCCTGGCGCCGGTCGTAGGCTTGCTCGATCAACTGCCGGGCGTGATTGGCTTGCCCCTGTTGCAGCCACATGAAGCTCGCCTGTTCCAGTGCGGCGAGGTCGCCGCTCTGCCGGTAGCGCTGTTCCCACTGCGCCGCGGTACGGGGTTGCGGTGGCTGCGGCGGGTCGCCGTACAGGCGTTGCCTGAGGATGGCATAGGCGCGGGAGTTGTCGCTGGCCTGGCATTGGCCCAGTTGCTCGCGGGCCAGGGTCAGGTCCTTGCGTGACAGCCAGTCGACGGTCTCCAGGCACGGGCGGCCCAGTTCGTTGCTCAGGCGCCGCACCAGGGCCGCGTCGTCGCCCTGGCGGGCCAGTTCCCACAACTGTTGGCGCTGTTCGGGATGTTGCAACTGTTCGGCCGGCAGACTGCGCAACCAGCGTTCGGCTTGCTGGTGCTGGCCCACGGCGATAGTGCGCTCGGCCATGGCCAGGCGTGCCTGGGTCGCCGCTTGCGGCGAGGGCGCGCTGGCCAGAAGGGCGTTCAGGCCTTTTTCGTCGACCTGCTGGATGTAGGCATTGGCCAGGCGTTGCCAGTCCTGCGCCGGCAATTGCCCCTTGGCGGCCAAGGGTTGCAGTTGGTCGACGGTTTCCCCCCAGTTGCGCAGTTGTTCGGCGAAGTTGGCCCGGGCCAAGCGCAGGACCATGCCGTCGTCGCGGGGTGGCAACTGGTTGAGCCAGTCCAGGGCGCGGCGTGCGCCGCCGAACTTGGCCAGGCTCAGGCTGTAGGCCTGCCACAGGCGGATGCGCTGGTTGGCGTCGCTATTGGCCAGCCAGTCCTCGACCTGGCTGGCCGGCGGTGGGTCCTGCTCGATCCAGGTCAGGCGCAGCTCCAGCAGGGCGTCAGCGTGCTCGGGGTTGTCGTCGAGCTCCTCGGCGATGGCCTGGGCGTCCTTGTAGCGGCGCTGGTGGGCCAGGGCCTCGGCCAACAGGGCGCGGGCTTCGTTGTTGTTCGGCACCCGCTTGAGCACGTGGCGGGTCAGGCGCTCCACCTCGGCCCAGTTGTCGCGCTGCGCCTCGCGGTAGCCGCGCTCCATGAATGGATAGCTGGTGAAACGCTGGAAGTCGGTCATCGGTGGGGTGGGGGCGGCCTGGGCCGCGGCGCACAGCAGCAGGCTGGCGACGGTCAGGGAAACACGGGGCTTCATGCCACCTCCCGGGTCAGGTCGTAGGCGGCCTGCTGCTCGCTGGCCTGTTCGGCGAGGGCCTGCTGCAGCACGTCGCCAGTGATGATGCCGCGGGCGATCAGGTGTTCGCCCAGGCTCTGGGTCTCGGGGTCGAAGTCGATCAGCGCCTGGTTGAACAGGGTCGCCGGCACCATGCCGCGCACCTGCAGCAGGGTGCCGAGCATGACCTGGTGGGTGCTGACTTTCTCCAGCAGTTCGGCATCATCCTGGTGGCGCTCCAGTACCTTGAGCATCTGGCGGGTCTCGGGCTTCTGCCAGGGGCTGGGGTAGTGGTAGCGCAGGCCCAGGGTGACCCGGCCCTGAGGGGCCAGGCGGGCACGCACCGGGCGCTTGAGTTGCCGGCTGATTACCCCCAGCGAAACCTGGCTGACCGGGCTTTCGCTGGCCAGTACCAGGGTGTCGCCGTCTTCGTCGACCGGCAACACGCCGTAGTGGGTGGCCAGCTTGCGTGGCAGCTTCTCGATCAGCTGCGGGCTGAGCTTGAACGGGTTGAGAGGGGCCCACGGCAGGTCGAGCTGCTCGGCCAGGGTCTCGACCAGCTGCTCGCTGGTCAGCCAGCCGCGCAGCAACAGTTCGCGGCCCAGGCGCCGGCGCACCGGGCTAGTGATGGCCTGGTGCAGTTGCTCCTCGCTGAGCAGCCCTTTTTCCACCAGGCGCTGGCCCAGCGGCGTGCGCGCGGGCGCGGCAAGGGCGGGGAACTCGTGGGTGGTCTTGTCCCAGGCCACCCGCCGCGAGTCACCCATCTCCATCACTTGGCGCAGGGCACGCAGGTTGGCGAAGAAATTGACGAAGTTGCTCCACATCATCCGCGGCGCCGACAAAAGCCCCTCGAAGATGCCGTAGTAGCGGGTGACGAACCAGCCGCGCTGGAACAGGCGGTTGACCAGCAGCAAGCCGTTGAGCCAGAGCAGTACGCTGAGCAGGCGGCTGTCGCTAAGAATCGACATGAAGCGCCACGAGTCCGGGGCGATCACGGTGACCAGCCACATGGCCAGCAGCACCAGCAGTAACAGGTTGACCAAGAAACTCAGCAGGTAGGCGAACAGCCCGCGGCGATCACGCCAGAGGAAATAGTTGAGCGCGCCGGTACGGCTCCAGCCGAGGTTGCTGGTGCCCTGGAAGACGATGCCGACGATCCATCGCGACTTCTGGCGGATGGCATGCTGCCAGTCACGGGGGAAGTGCTCGCGCACGCAGATCACCTGGGCGAACGCGCGGCTCATGCCGGGGCGCCACTCCTGCTTGAGCGCCAGGGCCGGGTCAGTGATGGAGTAGCGGGCGAAGATGCACTTCATGCCCTTTTGCTTGAGCCTGAAACCGATGTCGTAGTCTTCGGTCAGCGACTGTACGTCGAAGGCGATGCCGTCGCCGTCTTCGAGCAGGGCACTGATCGCCCGCCGGCTGAAGCAGGTGCCTACGCCGGCGCTGGGTACCTGGCCGGTGAGCGCCTCGCGCACGATCACGTCCTTGCCGTGGTTTTCGGCGAACTCGTCGACGTAGTGCCCGGCGGTGAAACCTTTCCATTCCGGGGCGTAGGGGTACACCGGGATCTGGATCATGTCTTTGTTGGGCAACAGGTAGTTGAACAGCCGCAGTTCCATGGGCGAGATGACGTCTTCGGCGTCATGCAGGATGAAACCGGCGAACTCGATGCGCGCGTCCTGCTGGAAGCGCAGGATGGCGTCGATGATGTTGTTCAGGCAGTCGGCCTTGCTGGTGGGGCCGGGGCGCGCGCACACCACCTTGTGCACGTTGGGGTAGTGCAGGCACACGGCATCGACGTCGGCCTGGGTTTGCGGATCGTTGGGGTAGGTGCCGACGAAGATCTGGTAGTTCTCGTAGTCGATGGTCGAGGCCGCCAGGCGGGCCATTTCGCCAACCACGCCGACTTCGTTCCAGGCCGGGACCATGATTGCCAGGGGCTTTTCCGGCACCTCGAACAGGCGCTTTTCGTCGGCCTTCTCATATTTGTCGTAGATACGAAAGCGCCGGATCAGCTTGCGGCCCCAATAGCACAGGTCGATGAACAAGTCGTCCAGGCCGAGCAGGAACATCAGCGAGGCCAGGATGATGGCAATGATCTTCAGGCCGAACAGCACATAGGTGAGGAAATCGATGAAGGCCAGGCTCATGCGTTGGCTCGCTGGGTGCTTTGTTCTGCGAACCAGCGGCTCAGGCGCTGGGCAATGCGCTCGCTGGCGTGGCCGTCACCGAACGGGGTGAACACCTGGGCCATGCGCGCATAGGCGTCGGGGTCGTCGAGCAGTTGGCTGGTTTCGTGGACGATACGTTCGGTCAGGGTGCCGACCAGCTTCACCGTACCGCCCTTGAGTACGGCGGGGCGCTCGGTGACCTTGCGCAGGACCAGCACCGGCTTGCCCAGGGCGGGGGCTTCTTCCTGCACGCCCCCGGAGTCGGTGAGGATCACATGGGCACGGTTCATCAGCCAGACAAAGTGCGGGTAATCCTGGGGGGCGACCAGGTGGATGTTTTCGCGGCCGGACAGCACGCTGTACACCGCATGCTGCACCTGCGGGTTGAGGTGCACCGGATACAGAAACTGCACATCCGGGTAGCGCAGGGCGAGTTCTGCCAGGGCCAGGCAGATGCGTTCGAAGCCGCTGCCGAAGTTCTCCCGACGATGGCCGGTGATCAGCACCATGCGCTGGTCATCGCGCAAGACGTTCAGCGGTGATTCGGCAGCAGGGCGCCAGTTTTCCCGCTGCAGTTTGTCGCGCATCCACAACAAGGCGTCGATCACCGTGTTGCCGGTGACTTCGATGTGCTCCGGCGGCACGCCTTCGCGGATCAGGTTGGCGTCGGAGTCGCGGGTGGGGGTGAAGTGCAGGTCGGCGAGCACCCCGGTCAGGCGCCGGTTGGCTTCCTCGGGCCAGGGTTGCTGCAGGTTGCCGGTGCGCAGGCCGGCTTCGACGTGGCCGATGGGGATGTGCCGGTGGAAGGCGGCCAGGGAGGCGATGAAACTGGTGGTGGTGTCGCCATGCACCAGCACGATATCGGGCCTGGTCTGCTCATAGGCGCGGTCGAGCTTGTCCAGCAGGTCGCGGGCCAGGCCGTTGAGGGTCTGGTTCTGGGTCATCACCTTGAGGTCCTGGTCGACCTGCAGGCCAAAGGCGGTGAGCACTTGTTCGAGCATCTCGCGGTGCTGGCCGGTGGAGCAGATGTGCAGGTCGACCTCGGGCCAGGTGCGCAGCACCCGGGCCAGCGGGGCCATCTTGATCGCCTCAGGGCGGGTACCGAATACCATCATGACGGTGTAGGCCATCGTCTAACTCCTCGTTCGATTCCCTGGACGAAGTTGTAGGACAAAGCGCTTCTTGCGAATGATTGATACAAGCAGCCGCAGGCGTGATTGTCCAATGGGCGGGCGCCGACGGTCGGTGAGGTTTCACAACTTATTACAGGCTATTTCCAATGGCCCATATTTTGTTATGTTGTAGCTCTTTCACGTTCGGAGCTGCACATGCAAGGCAAGGCCCGCAAGATCGTCCAGGCCATCCTCTACGAGGCCATCGCCGTGGCGTGCGTGGCCCCGGCGCTGGAGCTGGCGTTCGGCGCCGGCATGGCTGAATCGGCGGTGCTGTCGATGCTCATGTCGGCCATCGCCATGAGCTGGAACATGGCCTTCAACTGGGCCTTCGAACGCTGGGAAGCGCGCCAGCCGCAACGCAGCCGCACCTTCCTGCGCCGACTGTTGCATGCCCTGGGTTTCGAGGGTGGGCTGGTGCTGATCCTGCTGCCGCTGGTGGCGTACTGGCTGGGTATCAGCCTGTGGGCGGCGCTGGTCACCAACCTGGCGTTGTTCGTGTTCTTCTTTGTGTATGCCTTTGTCTTCCAGTGGGGCTTCGACAAAGTGTTCGATGTGCCTGTATCGGCACAGGAAGTCCAGAAAGGGTGTTGAGACGCGTGGTCCACGAGCTGGCCATTTGTGTCGAATGATGGAACTTCACCTCCCTGTTTCAAAGTGGCACCGCTCAGGCCTTCTTTGCGCCAATCCCTTGGCCTCAGGGCTTCAATGCCAATGCGGTTTGAAAAGCGCTTGGCGTTGAGCGCTGCTGAGCAATCAAGCAGCCCCTGTTGGTGGCTTGTAGGATCTTTCTGAAACTTGTTTGAGGCCTCAACTTTGGCTTGATGCCCTACAGCCGATGCTCCAGTTTCACCCTCCTTGAACGTGTGTTCGGCCCTCTGACGAACTCAGAACGGCCCCGCATTAACCGGCAAGGAGCTATCAATGCACCACTCGTACACAGCTGTTGCCCCGTGCAGCGATTTGTTCGCATTGAACGACGACTATCCCTGCGTGCGATGCCTTAAGAGAGCGCAAGCCAGCGCCCAAGGCTTCGTACCAAGGGAGCCGCGCCCATGATCGCCCCGCACATCGCCCAGTGGCTGGCGCTGCTCGAACACGGCTGCGCAAGCGGCGACGACCGTTACCTGCACATCCTTCTCGACCAGGCCGCCAGCCATCGCCCGTGGCGGCCCAGCGTGATGAGCGTGGAACCGCCGCTGGCCTGGTGTTCGCTGTTCGACGGCCTGCCCGAAGCGGCCGCCCGCGACCTGGCGCCGTTGCTGGTACGCGTCGACCTGGCGCAGCCGCTGCAGCGGCATTGGCTGCAGGGCGTGCTGCAGGCCACCGATGGCCAGGCGCAGCTGCTGGCGCTGCGCTCGCACTGGCCGTTCGAGGCGCTGGCCAGGCACCTTGGCCGTTGCCTGGAGGCACGCCTGGGTGGCGTTACCGGGCTGCTGCGCTACTACGACCCACGGCTGTTCCCACTGCTGTTCAGCCATGTGCTGCACCCCGAGCAACAGCAGCACTGGCTAAGGCCGGCGGTGTTCTGGAGCTGGCTGGACCGGGATGGTCAGGGCCAGCGCCTTGCCGGAACGGATGACATACCCGGCCCCCTGGAACGCTTCGAACCCATTGAGCTGAGCGACCACCAGGTGGACATCCTGGGGTGTGCCAGCGATGTCACCCTGGGCATGGACGCGTTCACAGCAGCGTGCCCTGCCGATTGGGGGGCGGAGCGCCGTTTCCAGGCCAGCTACAGCGCCATGCTCGCCGCCAGCCAGGCGGGCGTCTGGCGTGATGACGAGCGCCAGGCCTACACCCTGGAGCGACTGCGTGATGCGTGATGAATCGGGCCAATACAGCACAGGGAGCAATGACATGAGCAAAAGCATGAGAGCCAGCTTCGTCGCAGTCCTTATTGGCGCGCTGACCGGCATGCTGGGTGTTCATGAAAGCCGGGCCAGCACCATTGAAGGCATCAACCACACCCACTGGGCGATCAATCGCTTCAGCGTGGAGGGGCGTTCGGGGATCGACATCATCGGTCCTTATCAAGGGGGTGGAGGAGGGTGCTGTTATAGCGCGCCAGAGCGGTGGGTGCCGGGGATGATGGTGCGTGTGGATTGGGAGAGCGGTGTTGGCAGTTCGGCGGGGTTCCCAGGTTACGCTGACCGAGATAAATATCTGGCGTGGCGCGATGCTGGAAGAGCCCAGAAGCGCCTGCACAGCAAAACTGTCCCCGTCCCCGACTACACCGGCCAAGGCACCTGCGGCATCACCGTGCACTTCCTGCCCTGCGACGACATCCAGGTCACCACCTCCTGCTACGCCTATGGCAGCCCCGAATATCCGATCAAGACCCCACTAGAGCTGCCGGAGCCTCAGTCATGCCCGCAGTGAAAAGCCTCCGACTGGTATCGACCCCTTACGAGCGAAGTCGATTTACCCGTCGAGGTGTTGACTTCCGATAACCGTGCAGGATAAGTTCCCGACCCATGAACACATTCCCGCACCTGCGCACCGGCAACATTATTATTACCTCCATTATCGGATTGGCGGGCTAGCGCGTACGTGCACCGAACCCGCCCTGGAGGCGGGTTTCTTCTCTCTGACTCCTGGGCAACATCAAGAAAACCAGGAGTCATCGATGACCAATCTGAGCACCAGCCCCCGTACCACGCCCCAGCAACTGCTGTCCGAGCAGGTGCGCCGTATTCTTGGCGCACCGGTGTACGACCTGGCCATCGAGACCCCATTGCAACCGGCCCAGGCGCTGTCAGCCACCCTCGGCAACGCGGTGCTGCTCAAGCGTGAAGACCTGCAACCGACGTTCTCGTTCAAGATCCGTGGCGCCTACACCCGCCTGTCACGCCTGACCGACGCCCAGCGCGAGCGTGGGGTGATCACCGCATCGGCGGGCAACCACGCCCAGGGCGTAGCCATGGCGGCCTCGCACCTGGGCATCAAGGCCACCATCGTCATGCCCACCACCACGCCCTCGCTCAAGGTTGAAGGCGTGCGCTCGCGTGGCGGCCATGTGGTGCTGCATGGCGAGAGCTTCCCCCATGCACTGGCCCATGCGCTGGCCCTGGCCGACCAGGACGGCGCCACCTTCGTGCCACCGTTCGATGACCCGGACGTGATCGCCGGCCAAGGTACCGTGGCCATGGAGATCCTGCGCCAGCACCCTGGCCCGTTGCACGCGATCTTCGTGCCGGTGGGCGGCGGCGGGCTGATCGCCGGCATTGCCGCCTATGTGAAGTACCTGCGCCCGGAGGTGAAGGTGATCGGAGTGGAACCGGCCGACTCCAACTGCCTGCAAGCCGCGCTGGCAGCCGGTGAGCGGGTGATCCTGCCTCAGGTGGGGACCTTTGCCGACGGCGTGGCGGTGGCGCAAATCGGTGCCCACTGCTTCGAACTGTGCCGGCATTTCGTCGACGAGGTGGTAACGGTGGGCAACGACGAGCTGTGCGCGGCGATCAAGGACATCTACGACGACACCCGCTCGATCACCGAACCCTCGGGTGCCCTGGCCGTCGCCGGGATCAAGAAGTACGTGGCCCGCGAGGGGCTGCAGGGGCAAGTGCTGGTGGCCATCGACTCCGGTGCCAACGTCAACTTCGACCGCCTGCGCCATGTGGCCGAGCGTGCCGAGCTGGGTGAGCAGCGCGAGGCTGTGATCGCCGTAACCATCCCCGAGCAGCCGGGCAGTTTCCGGGCGTTCTGCCAGGCCCTGGGCAAGCGCCAGATCACCGAGTTCAACTATCGCTATTACCCCGGCAAGGAGGCACGGCTGTTCGTCGGCGTGCAGACCCACCCGCAGCATGACCCGCGCGAGCAGTTGCTGGCGAGCCTGGTCGGGCAGGGTTACCAGGTGCTGGACCTGACCGACAACGAACTGGCCAAGCTGCACGTGCGCCACACCGTTGGCGGGCACGCCGCGCCGGGGGCGAACGAGAAGGTGCTGCGTTTCGAATTCCCCGAGCGGCCCGGGGCGTTGCTGGGCTTCCTCGAACGCCTGGGCAAGCGCTGGAACATCAGCCTGTTCCACTATCGCAACCATGGCGCGGCAGAAGCGCGGGTGTTCGCCGCGCTGGAGGTGCCGGATGACGAGCTGCAAGGGCTGCCGGCGGCGCTCGACGCGATGGGCTACCGCTACTGGGACGAAACCGACAACCCGGCATACCGCCTGTTCCTGGGGTGAGAAGGTATTTTGAATTTGTGTTCAGGCTGATACCGCCGGGGCTGCTGCGCAGCCCTTTCGCGACACGAGGCCGCTCCTACAGGTGATCGCGATATCTGTAGGCGCGGCGCCAGCATTGTCAGTCAGTGCGAAGGTGCACTCAGCTGGAATGGGCGATATGCCCTTCGACCAGGTCGTCCGCAGGTGCTTCTTCGCCCGGCAGGGCGGTGATGACACTGAAGTCGCTGACTTCGACTTCACCGCCGCCGTACCCCAGCAAGTGGAAGGAAAACGCCTTGCGTTGCGTCGGGTTGTCGAAGTCGAACTCCATCTCCAATGGCTGGTTGGCGGTGACCAGCACCTCTTCGGGCAGGCCCAGCTGCACGTCCTGCTCGCTTTCCTTGGCCTTGAGACGGATGTAGGCGTCGTGCTGCGGGTCGAGCGCGCGGACCTTGATGCGCACCTTGGTGCGCGAACCTTCGGGCATTTCCAGGTACTGGGCGCCGATCAGGTTGTCGGCCCAATCGTCGCGGATACGTTCATGCAGGGCAATGGGCGCCGGCCCGCCAAACTGGTAGCGCAGGTTGAGCGGGGTTTGCAGCAGCGACTGGTCGAGGGTTGTGGCCAGCAGATTGATCTGTGGCCCGAGGTTGTCCTCACCACGGCCAAGGAACATGGCCTGCTCGGCGATGAAGCCTTCGCTGGCGTAGCGTCGGCAGCGTTGCTGGAAGTCGCACTCGCTGAGGGTGCCCAGGCCGTCGTGGTAGCGCAGCACACCGTTGGTGTAGGCGATGATCTCGCGGCCGGTGTCGTAGTCGCGGTACAACGAGCGCCCGGCCAGGGCTGCCGGAATCGGCAGGGCAAAATAATCGAGCAGCGAGGTGGCCAGGTCGACGTGGCCGTAGGTGCCGCGCTTGAGCCGTGGCAGCTGTGCCTGCTCGGGGGCGAGGGTCAGGTTGAAGCCCCAGGATGACGCCAGGCGCACGCCATCGATGCCGTGGGACTCGTCCGAGGTGATCACCACCAGGGTGTCCTTGAGCACCCCCTGGCGCTCCAGGTTGTCGAGGAAGCTGCCCAGGGCATCGTCGAGGTAGGCGACGGCGGCCTGCTTGGCGGTGTCGTAGCGTTGCAGGTAGTCCTCGGGCGCCGAGTAGGGCTGGTGGGTACCGACCGTGAGCAGGGTGAGCATCCAGGGTTGGCGCTGCTTGCGCAGCTCGCCGACATAGCCCAGGGCGCCCTCGAAGAAGGCGCGGTCGTCCTTGCCCCAGGGGAACTCCAGGTAGTTGTCGTTGTTGAACCATTCCAGGCCATGCACGGCGTCGAAGCCGATGTGCGGCATGATCCGGTCCTTGGCCATGAAGCGCAGCCCGGCGCCTTGCAGGTAATGGGTGGCGAAGCCGGCCTGGCGCAACTGGGCCGGCAGGCAGGCCTGGTTGCGCAGGTCCTGGGTCAGCAGCTCGACGCCCTTGGGCGTGCCGTTGGCCAACTTGTCGTAGTCGCCGCAGAGCATGGCGTACAGGCCGCGTATGGTCTGGTGGGTGTGCAGCACGTAGTCCGGGGTGTTCATGCCGCGCTCGGCCCAGCGGCTGAGGTTGGGCATCAGGTCTTCGCTGTAGTGGCTGCCGATGGCCTCGCGGTTGGCGCGGATATAGGCGCCGGGGATGCCTTCGAGGGTGATGACCAGCAGGTTGCGGGCGCTGCCAGGGCCGGCCAGCAGTTTCTGGCCGTTGAGGTCGGCCTGGGTCAGTCCGGTGCTGGGCAGCGGTGTCACAGGGGTTTCGCCGACGGCGAGTACCCGCGCACGATGCTGCAGGTCGCCGGTGGCGGCCGACAGCAGTTGGTGGGGGAGGTTGTATTGGCGCCACTGATCGGCATCGGAGGGGAACAGCTGCTCGCTGCCCCAGTGCGCTGTCAGCAGTAGCACAGGCAGTGCCCAGGCAGTGCGCGGCAAGGGCGTGCTGCGCTGGCCCCGGCTGTACCAGCTGCTGGCCAGCAGCACCAGCAAGGCGCTGGCCAGTAGCCAGGGCAGCCAGGGGTGGGCGAGGGCGCCGCCGGTGGAGTTCTCCATGAACTGCGGATCGAACAGGTAATGCAGGTCGGTCTGGTTGGGCAAGCGGCCGACGGCGCTGACCAGCTCGGCCGAGGCGATCAGCAACGCGCCCCATGCCAGCAGCACGGGCAGCGCCAGCCAGGTAGGCCAGCGCCGCAACAGCAACACCAGCAGGCTGCCGATGGCCAGGTCGGAGAGGTAGCCCAGGGGGGCGGACCAGCCAAGCAGGGCACGTACCACCAGGGGGATGACCAGTACCAGCGTAATCAGGGCGAGCAGCCGGGCGCCCGGGTGGCCAAGCATGTTTCTCACGTAAGCAGTCCTCTTGCCATCAAATCGTCACACAAAAGTGCTGAATGATATCAGGCCGGAGGTAGGAAGTTGCTGTAGGACAAGGTTGGTAACCAAAACGCGGGCTCGCCATGCGAGCCCAGTTGTGCGGGTAACCTCAGAAGTAGTAGGGGAATTTAAGACTGAAGGAAAAGTCCGGTGCGTCGTCGGTCAGGCCAATGGCCAGGTTCGGCACGATGGTCAGGTTGTCGGTGGCGGCGAAGGTCAGGCCGACGTTGAAGTTGGCCGCGTTGTAGTCGCTGTTGGTGATCGACTGCCAATCGCCACCGTCCGGTCTGATTTTGCTTTTGCGAGCGAACTGGTCGGTTACCGAGAACGACATGCTCATCCGTTCGTTCAGGGCGAAGGCGATACCGCCGCCAATCTGCCAGGAGTCGCCGAGTTTCACGTCGCCTTTGACCTTGCTGTTGACCTGCGGGCTGATGTCGCTGAACGAGTCCTGCATGTTGTAGGTATAGGACAAGCTGCCGAACAGCACGGCAGGGTCGAAGGTCTTGACCAGCGAGATGCCCGGGGTGATCGCCCACACACCGTTGCCGGTCGGGAGGTCCTCAGGGATCGCAAGGTTGTCGTTACCCGGATCCTGAATGAGCTTGATGCCATAGGGGTCCTTGCCGGTCGGCGCCTTGATGCGCAGCGTGGCGACTGCATCTGGCCAGTTTTCCGATTCGTCGATGAACTTGTAGGCCACACCGACGTTGACGTCGCCGATGGTCGGATCGCGGGTGACTGTGCCATCGGACGTCGCTCCGGCGGCCCCCCCTGCGCCGCCTGAGGAGTAGGTGGACTCGCGGTACACGATGGGTACGTTGACGTCGAACTGCCAGCGCTGAGCGAGGTTGTAGCGGGCTGTCAGGTCCAGGGTCCAGTTATCGGCCTTGATCCGGTCGATGTTGATGTTGCCAAGGAAGATCGAGTCCAGCGCCAGGAAGCCGTTGAGGGTCAGCGCGCGGGTATCGTAGTGGGTGTAGGTCAGGCCGGTTTCGACGCTGAACTTGCCGCCACCAAAGAAGCCGCTGGCTTCGTCGTACAGGTTGGAGACGCTTTGCGCGGGTTGGGAGTCGTCCTGAAGCGACTGGCCATAGGAACTTCCGGAGGTGCCTGGTGCACCGGCGGCCACGGTTTGCGCCCCCTTGACCCCTTCGGCAGGCGACTTGACCAGGCGTTTTGGCGCAGGTGCAGGCGGGGCTTCCTCCACCTGCCGCAGGCGTTGCTCCAGCACCATCAAGGCATTTTGTTGCGTTTCATAACGTTGTTTCAGCTGGATTAGCTCTTGTTTCAGCGCTTCGACCTGCGGGTCCGATGCTGCAAGCAACGTGGCCGGGGCCAAGGTACTCAAACAGACGATGGTTCTGAACGTCAACAAACGATGCATGGATAAGCCGTCCCTTCTGACTGCATACGATGAGACTGAGCGTAGATCAGTATCCGAGATTGCGAAGGCCTTTGAGTTGGTCCAGGTTTACGTTCATCGGGCCGGTTGCGGCAGGGTTGTCGCGCAGCACCACATTGAGCGAAGTGAGGTTGCGTACCTGGTTGCTGCTACCCAGCAAGGTCGTGTTCTGCATCAAGCCGCCCTGGCCCAGGCGCTGCAGGGTATTGCCCTGGTTGTTGTTGGCGACGATGTTCATTTGCACACCGTTGCCGTTCGAGGAAACGCTCAGCGAGCCTGCGCCATTGGCGCCGGTCAGCGTCGACCCCGCAGCCAGCGCCTGGCCTTGCGGTTGGCCGGCCGGTGCTTCGCTGCCCTTGGCGACGTTGATATCGACATTGTTATAGGCACTGTTGTAGTCGCCCGCCGCGCGCACCACCTGGGTGACGCCCTCGGTGGTATTGAGACCGCCGCCGCCGGTGACGCTACCGGTGCCGGTACTTTGCGCCTGCGACGAGCCGTTGCCTTTTTCATTGATCATCGACACATAGAACTGTGGCTTGATGGTCGACTGCTGGATCTGCATCGAGGAGGTGGCGCCGATCACTTCACCGTTGGCGTTCTGCCAGGTGCTGGTCATGACGATGCCGAAACTGACGATCCGCCCCGGCATTACGTAGCGACCGCGCAGGTTGGCCAGCTCCTGGTCCTTCAGTTCGATGGGTTTGAACGACTGTGCCTGGGTAGGCAGGCTGGCGGCCAGGCACGCCGCGATCAGCCAGAATGGAGTCTTCATGGGATGCTCCCCAGGGCGTCATGCCCAGAATCGTTAGAAGAAGTCGCTTGGGATGAAGCCGAAGTCCAGCAGCTCGGCGTCCTTCACCGGGGTGAAGTGGTCGATGCGGTTCTTGGCGCTGAGCGGCAGTGGCGGGGCGAGCAGCACATTGCCCTTGTCGTAGCCCTGGCCGATGACGGCGAAGATGATGCCGTTCCAGCCCTTGACGAAATCATCGATTTTGAAGCGCTTGTGGCCCAGTACCGGGTCACCGATGTAGACCCAGCCTCTGTCGACCCGCTGCATGACCACGAAATGCTTGTAGCCACGGATGTCCATCAGCACCACGACGGGGATGCGGACGTCATGCAGGGATTCGGGGGCTACCCGGTAGCCGCGGGCGCGCATGCCCAGGCTTTCCACGTAGCGTTTCATGTCGAGCATCGAGAAACCCTGGGTGCGGACCAGGTCCTGGTCGGCATTTTCCAGCATGCCCTCGATCACATGGTGTTCGTCCACGTCCAGCCAGTAGGCCTGGCGCAGGATGGTCGCCAGCGCCGCGGCGCCGCAACTGAAGTCGGTTTTCTGTTGCACCAGGTCGGCGAACTTGCGCTCGCGAACGCTCTGGATCGGTTTGTAGATCACCGCGCCGCCCGGCAGGACGGACAACGGCATCTGGGCGGCTTCGCTCACACTGGCCAGGCACAGCAGGAACGCCAAGGCGACAATACGCATGTTCGATGCCCCCATCGGTCTTGTTAGAAGAAGGCCCCCCGAAGGGGGCCTCCAGGCTGGTGCTATCAGAACGAGGTGTTGGAGATGGCCAGCGAGTTGCTTTGCTGGTTGCCCACACCGGCTGCCACGTTGACGCCCAGGTTGCCGCTGCCACCGTTCACCGATCCACTCAGGGTAGCGGTGTTGGTCACAGGGTTGGCCCAGCCGGTCGGGGTCAGCACTTGGAAGGACACGCTGTTGCTCAGCGCGTACTCACTAGCTTCGTTGTAGCTCTTCGAGATGCTGTCCGACGATTGCGAAGCTTTCTCGCCGGATTTCTCGTAGGCCGAAGCGTTGGCTTTTTCCCATGCCGATTCGTGTGCCTTCTCGTACGAGGTATCGCGCGACTTGTCATAAGACGAGTCATGGTTACGGTCATACGAAGAGTCATACGCCTTCTCGAACGACGAGTTGAGGGACTTGTCGAACGAAGAGTTGCTGGACGACTCGTGCGACTTGTCGATCGACGCGTTAAGCGAAGCGTTGAGCGAGGCGTCGAAGTCGGAGCTGCTGGAGCGCGTACGGTTGCCATTGGTTTGCGACTGCGAGGCACTGCCCGAGGCGCTGGCATCCAGCGAGGCGTTGAGCGAAGCGCTCGACGACGAGCTGTGGTCGCGGCTGGCGGTGCCATTGGCATTCCAGCTGTTGGAGCCGCTGGCATTCATGCTGTTGGAGCCGCTGGAGCTGCTGCTGTTGGAGCCGCTTGCGGTCATGCTGGTCGAACCGCTGGAGCTGCTGCTGTGCGAGCCGCTGGCGCTGCTGCTGTTGGAGCCAGATGCGCTGTAGCTGGAGCTGGAGCTCTTGTCGACGCTGGCATCGAACGAACCGCTACGCGAAGCCGAACCACTTTGGGTGGTGGTGAAGGTCAGCGTATCCACACGGTAGGTGCGGTCGGCATTGTTGTTAACAGTCAGGCCGGGGCCATTCTGGTCGGCCGAGGCGGTGGCAGTGGAGTTGCCGATGGGCGCACTGTTGTTGGCAATGGCCATGGTGTTTTTCTGCTGGTTCAGGTCGCCGCCAGCGATGTTGATACCCACGTTGCCGCTGCTGCCGTCAGCCGAGCCACTCATGACTGCGGAGCTCTGGGTCGACCAGTTATTGACGGTGTTGTTGTTGCTGTACTGTTTAACGCTGGCGGTTGCAGTCGAGGAGCCGAAGACGAAGCTGTTGTCGATGGCAGCATTGTCGGATGCGGTGTTGGCAATGGCCGCTGCGTTGTCCTGTTGGTTGCCGTTACCGGCTGCCACGTTGACGCCGACGTTGCCGCTGGCGCCAGCGGCGGAGCTGCTCATCTCGGCATTGTTGACAGTGCCTTCGTTGCGGATCTTGTTGCCGGTGCTTCTTTGCGTATCGGTAGCTTTGGCGGTGGCGCTGGTGTAGACCGCTTTTGCCGGTGGTGTGTGGTGATTGTTGTGGCCATGGCCACGCCGGTCGTTCTGATCCGCTTGTGCAGCAACAGCCATGACCGCAGCAATTGCGAAAACCAGAGGCTTGATTGCCATCGAGGGTTTCATGGTGTTTCTCCGTCTTTTTAGGTTAAGTGTTGTGCTTACCTTGTTGGGTCATTCCGCGACCCGGACGCTGAAGGTGTTGGCCATGCGGTTTCCCACCCCGGCGCTCTGATTCAACTGAATCACCCCACGGCTACCGGTGAATGCCTGGTCACTGGTGCTGACCTGGCGATAGCCGGGTGCGGAGTCAGTTGCATCGGAGGTGTTGCGCAGCGCCACGTTCTGTTGCAACAGGACGCTGTCATCGAGACTTTGCGGTTGTGCACTGATGCTGATGCGCAGTGCGTTGGCTTGCTGGGTGTTTGCGCCTGCGCTCTGGTTCACGCCCAGTGCGCCGTTGCCATGGCTGAAGGCATCACCCTTGATGTTGGCCTGGCTGTCCCTGGCCGGGTTGACCGGGCTGCGCAGGCGCTGGCGGATATCGGTGGTTGCGTTGGCCGAGTGGCCGTTGGCGATGGCGCGGGCATTGGCCTGCTGCTGCAGGTCGCCAGCGGCCTGGTTGACCGACACGTTGCCCTGGTACTGGGCGGCGGAACTGTCGATGGTCGCGTTGTCGATCACGGGGGACTGGGCGAAAACCGGTGCACTGCAGAGCGTGGCGAGAAGCAGCAGTGAATGCCTCATGTCATTTGCCTCCGCTCAGGACTTGCAGGGGCGCAAGGCCGCGCTGCACGCTGGAGTTGACCATGTTGGCGATGCCGGTGCCCGAGCCGGTGCCACGCCCGGCAGCCTGGTTGGACAATTGCGTCTGAGTACTGATGTGGCCGCCCAGGTTGCTGGTCTGCTGGGTGATCAGGGACGAGATGCCCGCGCCGCTGCTGATGCTGGCGAAATCACCATCGCTCAGTTCGTTGGTCTGCCTGAGGACCTGCGCCGAAGGGTTGACATTGACCGTGGTCGGGGAGGGGTCCGGAACGAGCGGGTAGCGTATTGCGTTGCGCACCTGGACGTCACGGGTGATGACGATGATGCCGTTATCGGCTTGGGCCGTCAGGCTCAGGCTTGCCCCCAGGGTTAAGCCGACCAGCAGCAGGCAAGACACGCCTCTGTCGAATTTCCTCACGATGGCTACTCCTTCACTCGGGCGCTGGTCGTTCAGCGTTGCGAGGACAGAGAGCAGAAGCTGTGCCGCTTTTTGTTTTCCTTTGACAATCAGAGGCTTGTATCGGCTAGCTCGAAAAGCACCGCGATAACTGTCTCAGCACTGAAACAGCGGCCAGTCAGCAGGTGCCGCAGGCCGCGTACTACGGGGGATGTGAAGAGATTGTCGGGCAGTGTCTCAGCGCTGAGACACTTCCCTCACTTCTGGGCGGCGGCCCCCATTTGCGGGAGCTGCGCGGGGATGGGGTGTATCAATGCGTTAACATTCGGTGGCACAGGCTGGCATCTGGCCGTCGAGTAGCCGACCCACTGCGGCGAGGGCGGCCGCGCTGCGCTGGGCCCAGTCGCCCTCGATTACTTGATGAGGCCGCTGGTGTGCCTGTAGCCAATGCAGGCTGTCGGCGAAGAACTGTTGGCGCTGGGCAAGCTCAGGCTGGCAGCGCATGCCATCGCCCACCCAGGCCACGCCCTCGGGCCTGAGCAGTAGGTGCAGGTCATAGTGGCGTGCGTTCAGCGCCTGCTCTATCCAGGGCGGGCAATCTGCGAACAGCGCGCGGCTCCAGAGGATATTGCTCAGCAGGTGGGTGTCCAGGATCAGCAGGTGCGGTGCTTGCTGGCGCGCCTGGTCCTCCCACTGCAATTGGCCACGGGCGATGGTGGGGATGTCGGCATAACAGGTGTCACGCTGTTCCTGCTCGATGAAATGGCGCACGTATTCACCCACCAGCACGCCACCGAAATGCGCCTGGATCTCGCCGCCAAGCCAGCTCTTGCCGCTGGATTCCGGACCACATAGCACCAGGGTCTTCATGCCACGGCCAGCGCCGGGTCGCGGCGCCACTCAAGCCAGCCACGCACGGCGATCAGGGTGAACAGGGCGTACAGTGCGGCGGTGAGGTACAGGCCTTTGTACAGGAACAGGCCGACGAAAATTACGTCCAGTACCACCCACAGCGCCCAGCATTGCAGGCGCTTCTGGGCCATCCACACTTGCGCCACCAGGCTGAAGCCGGTGAGTGCGGCATCCAGCCAGGGTTGCGCGGCATCGGTGAAGTTGGCCATGCCTGCCCCCAGCAGCACGCTGGCCAGCAGGCCGACGGCGAGGCCCTTGAGCAGGGGCGCAAGCGTCAGGCTCGACACGTGCCGCGCTGCTTCGACCCGCTCCGGGCGCGTCCACTGCCACCAGCCGTACAGTTGCAGCACCGCGTAGACCAGTTGCAGCAGCATGTCCGAGTACAGCTTCACCTCATAGAAGATCCAGCTGTACAGCACCACCATGACCAGGCCGATCGGCCAGCACCAGGGGTTTTGCCGGACGGTGAGCCAGACGGCGATGACGCCGAGCGCGGCGGCGAAGAGTTCGAGGCCGGACATCGGCGATCCTTGAAGGCGGGGAAGGGCGCGATGCTACAAGCAACCAGCTACAAGCTACAAGCTTCGACGCAGTGCACATTGAGTGCAGTCTCATGCGAGACCCGCTTTGCTTGCGGCTTGTAGCTTAAAACTTGCAGCTGCTACACCCTGAACTGGCGCAGCAGCTGTTCCAAATCATCGCTCAACCGCGCCAACGCAGTCCCCGCATCACTGGACTGACGCGCGGCCTCGGCGGTCTGCTGGGATAGCCCGGCGGTTTCGGTGACGTTGCGGTTGATCTCTTCCACCACATGGGACTGCTGCAGGGTGGCGCTGGCGATCGAGGCGTTGAGTGCGCCCAGGTTGTTCAGGGCATGGCTGATGGCGTCCAGGCTGGTGCCGGCCTCGCGGGCCTGCTCGACGGTCTGGCGCGAGGCCTCGCTGCTGGTGTCGATGGCCTTGACCGCTGCCTCGGACTGCCCCTGCAGGTGCTCGATCATGGTCTGGATCTCGGCAGTCGACTGGGCGGTGCGCTGGGCCAGCAGGCGCACCTCGTCGGCGACCACGGCGAATCCACGCCCTTGTTCGCCGGCACGGGCCGCCTCGATGGCAGCGTTGAGGGCGAGCAGGTTGGTCTGTTCGGCGATGGCGCGGATCACTTCCAGCACGCCGCCGATCCTGGTGCTGTGGCTGGCCAGTTCGCGGATCACCTGCACCGCCTGCTCGATGGTCGCCGAGAGCCGGTCGATCTGCTGCAGGCTGCCATGGATCGCCTGCTGGCCATGGCCGACCTGCTGCTGCGCGTCGCGCATTTCGCTGGCGGCCTGTTCGGCATGCTTGGCCACGTCGTGCACGGCGTAGCTGACTTCGTTGATGGCCGTGGCCACCTGGTCCATCTGCAGCGACTGCTGGGTGCTGCGCGCCTGGGCGGAACCTGCGCTGTCGCCGACCTGCCCCGCTGACGCGGCAAGGGCGTGGGCGGCGCCCTGCAGCTGGCCGACCACGCCCTGCAGCTTGCCGTTGAAACGGTTGAAGTGTTCGCCCAGGTGGGTGATTTCGTCGCGCCCGTGGGTGTCCAGGCGCCGGGTCAGGTCGCTCTCGCCGCTGGCGATGTTGCCCATGGCCTGCACTGCCTCCTGTAGCGGGCGGGCGATGCTGCGGGCAATCAGCATCACCACCAGTGCCATCAGCAGGGCGATGCCCAGCCCCACCAGCGACGCATCACGCAGTTGGCGGGCGAACTCGGCTTGCACATCGTCGATATAGACACCCGAGCCGATCACCCAGCCCCATGGCTCGAACAGCTGAATATACGAAGTCTTGGCCACCGGTTCGCTGGCGCCCGGCTTGGGCCAGCGGTAGTCGACCGGGCCGGCGCCCTGGGCGCGGGCCAGCTTGACCATTTCGTTGAACACGGCAAAACCGTCAGGGTCGCGGATGGCCGAGAGATCCTGGCCATCGAGCTTGGGGTTGGCCGGGTGCATGATCATCTTCGGTTGCAGGTCGTTGATCCAGAAGTAGTCGCTCTGGTCGTAGCGCAGCCCGCGCACCACCTGCAGCGCCTGTTGCTGGGCGGCTTGGCGGCTGAGGGTGCCGGCAGCCTCCTGGCCTTGGTAGTAAGCCAGCACGCCTGCGGCGGTCTGCACCACATGGCGGGTTTTCTCGGCCTTGGCCTGGTAAAGGTCACCGTGGATCTGGCGCAGCATCAACAGCCCCAGCACCAGCAACATGGCCACTGCCACTACCAGGATCAGCCACAAGCGGCGGCTGATCGACATCGACCTCAGGGTTTTCATGATGCGTTACTCCGGTCTTGTTCTTTTTATCGAGGGCATCCAAGCATGCTTTGCCGCCAAGCCACACACGACCAACGGCTAAGTGCGTGCTGCGGGCGATCCGTGTTGCAGGTAACGCAAGCCTTGAACCAAGGCCTCTGCTAGGATTTCGGCCGTGCCAGATGAAACCTTTAGGCCGCCGGGCATTTGTGCTGGCGTTGCCACTGCTGTCGCTGTAAAACAGCCGCGCCGCGTGCGGCTACTACGTGCAAATCACTACAAGCGGCCCGCCAGGAGCGGTGCTGCATCGGGGGAATGATGGATTTTTGGAGTGCCTTGCAGGCAATCATCTTGGGCGTTGTCGAGGGCCTGACGGAGTTCTTGCCGATTTCGAGCACCGGGCACCAGATCATCGTCGCCGACCTGATCGGTTTTGGCGGTGAGCGCGCCATGGCGTTCAACATCATCATCCAGCTGGGCGCGATCCTCGCGGTGGTCTGGGAGTTCCGGCGCAAGATCTTCGACGTGGTGCTGGGGTTGCCCACGCAAGCACCGGCGCGGCGCTTCACCGCCAACCTGCTGATCGCCTTCATGCCGGCGGTGGTGCTGGGGGTGCTGTTCGCCGACCTGATCCATGAGTACCTGTTCAACCCGATCACCGTGGCTGCGGCCCTGGTGGTCGGCGGGGTGATCATGCTCTGGGCCGAACGTCGTCAGCACCGGATCGAGGTGGACCATGTCGACGAAATGAGCTGGCACCACGCACTGAAGATCGGCCTCGTCCAGTGCCTGGCGATGATCCCGGGCACTTCGCGCTCCGGCTCGACCATCATCGGCGGCCTGCTGTTCGGCCTGTCGCGCAAGGCGGCCACCGAGTTCTCGTTCTTCCTGGCCATGCCGACCATGGTCGGTGCGGCGGTGTATTCGGGCTACAAGTACCGTGAGCTGTTCCAGCCCGGCGACCTGCCGGTGTTTGCCCTGGGCTTCGTGGTGTCGTTCATCTTCGCCATGATCGCCGTGCGCGCGCTGCTCAAGTTCATCGCCAACCACAGCTACGCCGCGTTCGCCTGGTACCGCATCGTCTTTGGCCTGTTGATTCTGGCCACCTGGGAGTTCGGCTGGGTCGACTGGTCGACGGCGCACGGCTGATGGCGCGCCCGCAAACCGCTGCCCGCGGTGAGGCCCAGGGCGTACGCAATCCACGCCTGAAGCTGCTGGCGCTGGCCGGGCTGTGCCTGTTGCCGGTAATGGGCGGCCTGCAGATGGGGCTGAGTGGGGAGTCGTGGCTGCCGTTGGCGCTGTACCCGCTGGTGAGCCTGGTGAGCCTGCTGTTGTACTGGCAGGACAAGCAGCAGGCGCGCAGCCAGGCCTGGCGCACGCCGGAGAAAGTGCTGCATGCCAGCGAGCTGCTCGGCGGCTGGCCTGGGGCGCTGCTGGCCCAGCAGCTGTTTCGGCACAAGACCCGCAAGCTGTCCTACCAACTGGTGTTCTGGGGCATCGTCGCGCTGCACCAGGTGTTCTGGTTCGATCACCTGTTGCTGGGTGGCCGCGGGTTGGGGCAGTTGCTGTAGCCGGTTTCGAGTCGCCTGCAAGGGCTGCATGATTTCTGTAGGAGCGGCCTTTTGCCGCGAAAGGGCTGCGCAGCGGCCCCAGATTTTAGGGTTGACTCAAGATTGCCGGGGCTGCTTTGCAGCCCTTTCGCGGCACAAGGCCGCTCCTACAGTGGATGTGCAAACCCATTAAGTTGGCAACTGGCCTGGCAGCGATGAGGCCAGCCCTCAGCCGATCAACAATCCCACCTGAGCCCGCTTCGGCAGGCGCCGCACCACCAGTTGGTGTGAGCGACGCAGCAGATCGCACAGCTCGTCCCGGCCCATGGGGTAGGGCGCGACCATGCTGACCCACTTCGCCCGTGCCAGATAAGGCGCCGGGCGAATCCCCGGCCGGTCGCAGTAGCCCAGGAACAGGTCGTCGGCCACCTTGAACGACAGGCCGGCGCCGCCCAGGTCGGCGACCGCGAACATCTTGTTGCCGGCCACCGAAAACACCCGGATCCCGCCCCACTTGTAATCCTCACGCGCGCCCGGCAACGCCAGGCAGAACTGCGCGATCTGTTCCTCGGTCATCCTTTTCTCAGACATAGCGCTCTCCACAGGCTTCAAACGAAATCGCCAGGTGATCGATCCACGCCCGCACCGCTGGCAGCAAGCCGCGCCGGTGCGGATATACCGCCTGCAGGTAGCCGCCGGGCAGCGACCAGTCCGGCAGCAGGCGCACCAGTTCGCCCCGAGCCAGCTCTTCCTCGCAGAACATGCTCGGCAGCGCGGTGAAGCCCAGGCCGGCACGCACGGCGGCGTTGCGCACAACGAAGTCATCAATGGCCAGGCGCGGCTCCAGCGCTACGTCCTCCTGGCGGCCGTCCGGCCCATGCAGGCGCAGGTGCACCAGCCGGTCCGCCTCGGCGGCGCCCAGCACCGGCAGCCTGGCAAGCTCGGCGGGCTCGCGGATATGGTCGGCAAAACCCGGCGCGGCCACCAGCTGCATCTGCGCCTGGCGCAGGCGCCGGGTGACCAGGGCCGGGTCTTCGTCGCCCAGGTCGCGCACGCGCAGGGCCACGTCGATGCCTTCGGAAATCAAGTCGACCCGGCGGTTGAGCAGCACCATGTCCAGCTGCACCAGCGGGTATTGGGCCAGAAAACGGCTGATCACGTCGGGCAGGAAGGCATGGGCCAGGGCCACCGGGCAAGACACCCGCAGCCGCCCGCGGGGTTCGCTGGACATGCTGGCCACCACTTCATCGGCCATCTCCGCCTCCAGCAGCATTGCCTGGCAATGGTGCAGGTAGCGTTCGCCCACGGCGGTCAGCTTCAATTGCCGGGTGGTGCGCTGCAGCAGGCGGGTGCCCAGGCGCTCTTCCAGTTCGGCAATACGCCGGGACAAGCGCGACTTGGGGATGCCCAACTGGCGGCCGGCGGCGGCGAAACCACCGGCTTCGACCACCTGGGCGAAATAGAAGAGGTCGTTGAGGTCTTGCATGGAACCGTCTCATTGTTCTACCAGTGGGACAAACTAACGCATTTTTGCTGCCTTATCAGCCATTCGAAGTGTCGATAGGATTCTCCCCATCGTGATCGCCCACCGCCGCGGTCTTCATTCACAGGAGAGTCCCATGAAACTGTTGCACATCGATTCGAGCATTCTGGGCGACAATTCCGCCTCCCGTCAGCTGAGCCGCGAAGTGGTCGACGCCTGGAAAGCCGCCGACCCAAGCATCGAAGTGGTCTACCGCGACCTGGCGGCCGACGCCATCAGCCACTTCTCCGCCGCCACCCTGGTGGCTGCCGGTACCCCGCAGGACCTGCGTGACGCCGCCCAGGCCCATGAAGCCCAGCTCAGCGCCGAGACCCTGGAAGAGTTCCTGGCCGCCGACGCGGTGGTGATCGGTGCGCCGATGTACAACTTCAGCGTGCCGACCCAGCTCAAGGCCTGGATCGACCGCATCGCCGTGGCCGGCAAGACCTTCCGCTACACCGAAGCCGGCCCTGAAGGCCTCTGCGGAGACAAGAAAGTGATCCTGGTGTCCACCGCCGGCGGCCTGCACCAGGGCCAGCCAACCGGCGTTGGCCATGAAGACTTCCTCAACGTCTTCCTGGGCTTCATCGGCATCACCGATGTCGAAACCGTCCGCGCCCACGGCCTGGCCTACGGCCCAGAGCACCGCGCCAAGGCCATCGACGCGGCCCAGGCGCAGATCGCCGGCGAGCTGTTCGCTGCCGCCTGATCCCTTCAGGTAATACAAAGCCGATCGTCGCCCAGAGCGCCGGTCGGCTTTTTTCATTCAGTTTTCATGTAGCTGTGCTTGGCCGGGTTCTATGCTGGCAAAATACGTCCGCCCGGTCACGGGAGCGCCCCTGCATGACTCCGTTTCGCACCCTGTTGGCCATTGCCCTGTTTGGCGGCCTGCTGGCCCAGGCCAACGCGGCATCCTGGGTGGCCGGCCTGCATCGGCTCACCCTGGCCGACCCGGTGGACAGCAAGCCCATGCAGGCTTTGGTGTTCTACCCCTCCAGCGGCGAAGCGCGCCCGGTGCGCATCGAGGGCTATCAGACCCGGGTGGCCCAGGACGCACCCGTGGCGATGGGCCGCTTCCCTCTATTAGTTATCTCCCATGGCAATACCGGGAGCCCCATGGCCCTGCACGACCTGGCCAACGGCCTGGCACGCCAGGGCTTCGTGGTGGTGGCGGTGATCCACCCCGGCGACAACAGCCGCGACCGCAGCCGCCTCGGGACGCTCAGTAACCTCTATGGGCGGCCGCTGCAGGTCAGCGCCGCGATCACCGCCGCGCGCACCGATGCGTTGGTCGGCCCTTATCTGAATGACGGCAAAGTCGGGGTGATCGGCTATTCGGCCGGTGGCGAGACCGCGTTGATCCTGTCTGGCGCGCAACCCGACCTCGATCGCCTGCGCCGTTATTGCCAGGAACGCCCCAACGACGCCGACGCCTGCAAGACCCATGGCGTGCTGATCGCTGACCACAGCGAACTGGGGCCGCGGGCCGATAAGCGGGTGGGGGCGGTAATGCTGATGGCGCCGCTGAGCCTGATGTTCGGCCGCCACGCCCTGGTCGGGGTGCATGTGCCGGCGCTGATCTATAGCGGCGACTCGGACCAGTTGCTGGCCCTGGAGCACAATGCCGACGCCCTGGCGCGCAAGCTGCCGCAGACGCCGGACTACCGGTTACTGGCCGGGGCCGGGCATTTCGTGTTCATGGCGCCGTGCGATGACGAGCAACACCAGCGCATGCCGGTATTGTGCAAGGACGCCGACGGTGTCGACCGCCGGCATATCCACCGCTCGCTGCGCAGCGAAACCACGGCTTTTTTCAGCCAGGCACTGGGTGCGCCTGAGCCTGCCGAGCGATCAGCCGCGCTGGGCGCGTCGGGCCAGCAGCAGCGTAAGGCCAACCCCTGACAAGGCGAGCAGGGCCGCGACGGCGAAGATCGAGGCATAGCCCAGCTGAATCGCTACCGCGCCCATCAGCGGGCCGGCGATGGCCAGGGCCAGGTCGAAGAACACCGCATAGGCACCCAGCCCGGCACCCCGGCTGTTGCTGGGCACCTGCCTGATCGCCTCGACGCCCAGCGCCGGGTACACCAGCGACAGGCCGAAGCCGGTCAGCCCTGCGCCGACCATCGCCCACAACGGCGAAGGCGCCAGCCACAACAAGGCCAGCCCCAGCACTTCGGTAGCCATGCAGGCAATCGCCACGTTGTAGCCACCGAAACGGTTGACCGCATTGACGAACAGCAGCCGCGAGACGATGAAGCACAGGCCGAACGCACTTAGGCACAACGCCGCACCGGTCCAGCCGCGTTCCAGGTAATAAAGGGTGACGAAGGTGGTCAGGGTGCCGTAGCCGATCGACGCCAGGGTCAGCCCCAGACCGCAGGGCGCCACACGGCCGAAGGCCGACCAGAAGGGCAGGCGCTCGCCGCGCACCACCACTACGTCCGGGCGCTTGCGCAGCGCCAGCAAGGCGCCCAGTGCCAGTACCAGCAGCGCCGGCCCCAGCACCCAGAACCCTTGCGCATCCACCAGCAGCACGCCGACCGGCGCACCGATGGCGATGGCGCCGTAGGAGGCGATGCCGTTCCACGAGATCACCCGCGCGGTATGCTCCGGCCCCACCTGGCCGATCCCCCAGCTCAGCGTGGCCACCCCGATCAAGCCTTGGGCGACGCCCAGCAGCAGGCGCCCGCCGAGCAACAGCAGCAGGCTCAGCCAGGGCAGGGTGAGGGTCCAGGCCGAGAGCAGGGTAAGCACGCCGCAGCCGGCGATGCCGTACAAGCCATAGCGAATCGCCCGCTTGCCGCCCAGGGTATCGGCGACTCGCCCGGCAAAGGGCCGGCTGAGCAGGGTGGCGAGGTACTGCAGGCCGATGGTAAGGCCGGCGACTACAGCGCCGTAGCCCAGCTGGTCGTGGACATGGCTGGGCAGCACCGCGATCGGCAGGCCGATGCAGAGGAAGGCGATGAAGGTATAGAAGACGATGGCGAGGATTTGCAGGGTGATACTGGAGGCGGGCTGTTGCACGGTCATGGGCACGTTCGCGGGCAGGCGGTTGGGCGTACCGGCATCATGGCCGTTGTAGGGGATAAAAGAAAGCAGGCTAACGAATTATTCGTCTGGCGCTGTTTGCGCCCTTCGCGGCACAAGGCCGCTCCTACAGAGGATCGCGGCCTCCTGCAGGAGCGGCCTTGCCGAAGCGTCGGACCGGCCGGAACGGGGCGCAAAGCGCCCCCAAAATCTCAGGCGCAGCGGCGATTTATCAGATCACCACACCCTGGCTACGCAGGTAGTCGTCATAGGTACCGCTGAAGTCCACGGTACCCTCGGGCGTCAGCTCGATGATGCGGGTAGCCAGCGACGACACGAACTCACGGTCGTGGCTGACGAACAGCAGGGTGCCCGGGTAGTTTTCCAGCGCCAGGTTCAGCGCCTCGATCGATTCCATGTCCAGGTGGTTGGTCGGCTCGTCCATCACCAGTACGTTGGGCTTTTGCAGGATCAGCTTGCCGAACAGCATACGGCCCTGTTCACCACCGGAAATCACCTTCACCGACTTGAGGATTTCGTCGTTGGAGAACAGCATGCGGCCGAGGGTGCCGCGGATCACCTGCTCACCGCTGGTCCACTGGCCCATCCAGTCGAACAGGCTCACGTCGTCTTCGAAGTCGTGGGCGTGGTCCTGGGCGTAGTAGCCCACTTCGGCGCTGTCGGTCCACTTCACTTCGCCCTTGTCCGGGACCATTTCACCGACCAGGGTGCGCAGCAGGGTGGTTTTGCCGATACCGTTGGGGCCGATGATCGCCACGCGCTCGCCGGCTTCGATGGTGAAGCTGAAGTCCTTGAACAGCACCTTGTCGTCGAAGGCCTTGGCCATTTTCTCGACGATCACTGCCTGGCGGTGCAGTTTCTTCGTTTGTTCGAAGCGGATGAACGGGCTGACCCGGCTCGATGGCTTGACTTCGGCCAGCTGGATCTTGTCGATCTGCTTGGCCCGCGAAGTGGCCTGCTTGGCTTTCGAGGCGTTGGCCGAGAAGCGGCTGACGAAGGTCTGCAGCTCGGCGATCTGGGCTTTCTTCTTGGCGTTGTCCGACAGCAGCTGCTCGCGCGACTGGGTGGCGGCGGTCATGTACTCGTCGTAGTTGCCCGGGAACAGACGCAGCTCACCGTAGTCCAGGTCGGCCATGTGGGTGCAGACGCTGTTGAGGAAGTGACGGTCGTGGGAAATGATGATCATGGTGCTGTTACGCGCCGTGAGGATCGTTTCCAGCCAGCGGATGGTGTTGATGTCCAGGTGGTTGGTTGGTTCGTCGAGCAGCAGCACGTCCGGGTCCGAGAACAGCGCCTGGGCCAGCAGCACGCGCAGCTTCCAGCCCGGTGCCACTTCGCTCATGGGGCCGAAGTGCTGTTCCAGCGGGATACCCAGGCCCAGCAGCAGCTCACCGGCGCGGGATTCGGCGGTGTAGCCGTCCATCTCGGCGAATTCGGTTTCCAGCTCGGCGACGGCCATGCCGTCTTCTTCGGTCATTTCTGCCAGCGAGTAGATGCGATCACGCTCGGCCTTGACCTTCCACAGCTGCTCGTGGCCCATGATCACGGTGTCGATCACGGTGAATTCTTCGTAGGCGAACTGGTCCTGGCGCAGCTTACCCAGGCGGGTGTTCGGCTCGAGCATCACCTGGCCGGCGGACGGATCCAGGTCACCGCCGAGGATCTTCATGAAGGTCGACTTGCCGCAGCCGTTGGCGCCGATCAGGCCGTAGCGGTTGCCGTTGTTGAATTTGACCGAGACGTTTTCGAACAGCGGCTTGGCGCCGAATTGCATGGTGATGTTGGCGGTGGAGATCAAAGGGCTTACCTATCAATAACTTGGGTGATGCTTTTTCAGCCTGGGACCAATTTGGAACCAATCTGGAGCTTTTCCAGCTCCTGCCAGTCAGAGGTCGAGTTGATCCAGCGTGCATAAGTAGACAGAAGCATCTGCACGCTATGCCCAAGCTGTTGGGCTATAAATGCGGGGTTGAGGCCGAACATTAAGCATATTGTCGCATAGGTGTGACGGCAGTTGTACGGTGGCCGGTAGCGAATCCCCAAATCCTTCAGGATGGGCCGCCACTGGTGATGCAGATCCGACGTCTGCTTCACGTATTCCGCATTTTTGGTGGGCGGGAACACGAAAGGTGTCTCCGTGACCCGCCCCTTTCCCTGCTTGCGGCGCTCCGCGTACTCCATCGCGTACTCGAGCGCATGCAATGCCCTCTCGTTCAGCAAGACGATCCGCTCTTGCCCCGTCTTTGTCCGCTCGGCAACCTCACCAAGCGCGATTGTCCTGCAGATCCTAACCGTCCTTTTGTCCAGATCGAGCACGTCTTTCATAATCGCCAGGCCCTCTGAGAGCCTGACGCCGCTGAAGAACGCGAACTCGAAGAATGCCGCGTAGATCCGGCTTGGCCAGTGCGGGTGCTCGTACAGCTTCGCGATGATCCTGTTCGCTTCATCCAGGGTAAAAGGGTCTATCTCCTTCTTCGTGCGCTTCGGGAGCTGCAGCGAGCTAGCTGGGTTGCGGCTGATAAGGCCGTCTGCCACCGCTGAGCTCAAAATTGTAGATAGCTTGACCAAGGCGTTTCGCTTGACGGATGGCGACGTCCATTCCACGGAGCTCAATATCTGCCGCAGCCTGGTTGAGGTGATCAGGTCAATCCGAACCAGTGCGAGGTACGGCACCCAATAGAGGTTCAAGGCGCTTTTGTAGCCGTTCCGGGTACCCGGGACGATCTCCCGGCTATCCAGCCATATCTGGGCATACTCCCCGAATGTCGGCACCCCGCCAACCACAGCCGCGGAGCTTGGGAACAGCTCCGCGTATTTGTCGTGGTCGAGGAGGTCGAGCTTGATGAGGCCGGCTACTTGATCGCGAAGCTGGGATGCAGCTTTGAGGCCTTTCGGTGTCGCGGGGTAGGGAAGGGTCTCACTTCGGCGAGAGCCTTCCCACATGAACCGGAACCGGAGCGATCCGTGGTGCACATCAATCCCTGGGGGAAAATCCATTGGCTTTCCAGCCATTCGTCATACCTCTTCTTGCTGTAAATAATGCGACCACCGTGCTTCATCCAGACGCCTTCGGGGATCGACCCGCGCAGGCGCCGGCCTTCCAGGGCGCGCTTGGTGCAGCCGAGTAGTTCGGCCATGCGTTGTTCGGTGACTTTGTCGACGCCACCGGTGCTTTCAGTTTCCATGGGATGGTCTCCACGCCGCCGGTGGCGGCAGGTTGGTTATCAATCGATCTGGTAATAGACGTAGCAGTCGACGCCTTGGGCCTTAAGCGATGCATGCATTGCCTGCACGCCCGCGCTGTGCCGGTTACCGATGCCTGGCCAAGGTGTATCGAGATGGATGCCCTGCCGGTGATAGCCGCTTTTCTTTTGCACGTAGCCTGGCAGGGCGGGCAGCTGGCTGGCACGCATGCCCGGAACGGGAATGACGACGCGGTCTAGGTTGGCGCTGCCTCCGTCGTTGTCGCATGCGGCTGCCGCTGACTTCCCAGCCTCGATGGCGACCCGCACTTTCTCCGGCAGGCGGGCCAGATCTTCTTTCGTCATGGCAATAGCTCTCTATGCCCGCGCATGTCGGCGGGCTTGAGTTGTAGGGGGGAGGGGTTACTGAATTCTGCCGGTCAGGCGTTCGCGCCAGGTCAGGCGGCGGGGAAGGTGCTCACGGTCATCAACCTCGACAACCACGTGTCCTCGTGGAACTTGTCGGGGTTCTGCCACTGACGCACGTCTTTCACGATCTGCATCAGCAGCCAGCCTTCAGCCTCTGTGAGGTTGTGGCCGGTGATGGCGTTGAAGGCCTGCACGGTCTTGACCATGCTGCGCGTGCCGTCCGGGGCGTCGTACTGCTTGCCGCGCTCAGCCTGCACGTCGATGGCTGTCTGCAGGAAGTAGGTGGAATCCTTCACTTCGATCAGGTCGGTCATGGCTCGATGCTCGGAGGTGGTGGGAGCGGTTGCCAGTGAGTTACCTGACCTTCCCAGAAGTCGAAGCGCCCCTTGTTTTTGGAGCCTTTGTTCCAAACAGCGCACTCGGAAATTCGACCAAGCTGGCGATGATTGATGGCCACGATTACTACCAGCCCATCGAGCTCGTCGCCGGGTTGCTTCTCGCTGTACTTGATCCACACGCTCACAGTGAATACCTCTCTTCGATCCATTGCGCCTGGGCACCGGCGGGGGTTGGCCCGTTGTCGTTCTGTTCGTGCGGGGAGAGCTGGCGCTCGTTGCCGGCCTGCAGCTGGCAAACCTTGGTCTCGCGACCGATGAACACGCCCGCGATGAAGACTTGCACCAGGGCGAAGATGCCGATCAGCACAGCCATGACGACCTGATGGCGCTTCATGGCTTCACCTCACGGCGACCCCACCAGCACACCGGGCCATCGTCGGTGTCGTGGATGGCTAGACAGAACCAGCCATCTCCTTGGGGCTTGCCGGGTTCCCAGTAGCCGCAATACGGCTCGCCAGCTTCGAAGTAGCGATCAGCGATTTCTTCCGGCGCGTCGGTCTCGAGGTGGATCATGGCGACTTGCAGACCCTGCTGCGCGATCCAGGCCTTGCATCTCTCGCCGTCACCCTCGTCGAAGTCGGGCAGATCGGGATGCTCATACATCCCGTACTCGTCGCGCACTACAAGCGCCGGCTGGATCAGCTTGATTTCTTCAGGCATGACGATTCCTTGGCCGCTATTCCGCGGCAGTTTTATTGATTAAAAGGTCAGAAATAGATCGCTACTTATCGAAGCTGCTGTAGAGTGGGGAGATAACTCACTCGAAGGCCCTATCATGCGTAATCGCGGTAAGGTTTACTGGGATTGGGCCGATCCGGAATTGCACTTTCGCAACTACGACGAACGCCTTTCCTGCGGTACCTTGATCAACATCCAGGTGCGCATCTCCACTCTCAACGTCACGCAGCTCTTCTTCGGCATTTATGGCGAGAAGGGAATGCTGCTGCTTGAAGAGAGCTACCCCGATTGCCGCGGGCAGACGATGACGGCCGCCATGGCCTGGGCCCTGCAGCGTGCCTGCGATTGGGTCATTGAAAAATTCCCGCCCCCACCTCAACCGGCGCCGGAGCCGTTACCTCGCAAGGGATCTCGCCTCGCCAGGTAGGCAGCATGCGGAAGTTCAATCTGAAATGGGATTTCTCACCCAGTTTCAGATGAGCGTAATGGCGAAGGTGTGGCAGCTGTGCATTACTCTCATTTCGTTCACTGGAGAAAACGATGAGAACTAGAGGCAGCACCTACTGGGATTGGGCGGATGCCCAGCTTCACAGTCGCACCCACACTGAAATTCTTGATTCCGGAACGACCATTGATGTGCAGGTACGTCTTTCCCGTGTTGGCGCTACTCAAATGTTCATTGGGCTCTACGGATCAGCTGGAGAGGTGATTCACGAGGAGGCCTACGACACGAGGCCAGGGCAGTCGATGACCACGGCCATGCTGTGGGGTGTTGCGCGCGCCCGGGGCATTGCTCACTCGAAGCCTGCGGCGGCTACGGGTTGAATTAGGGCAGAATCTGCTGGAGTACAAATATGCTCCAGTCAGGATTTCTGCTTTGCTTGCCGCGCTTTGAAGCGCTCGTATGGCCCGTCAGGCAGGGCGGCGATCGCGTTCGCGGCCTTGATCAGAAGGTCGCCCAATGCGGTGCGCGCCTTCGGCACGAAGGCCCTGAACCTGGTACCGGCTGGGAAATACGCCTCATAGCCCATACGGGCGCACAGCTCGGAAGCCTCGATCAGGCCAGCGTTACGACCATCGGCAAAGGCCTTGACCCGGCGAGGGTCGAGCCAGTCGAGTTCAGCGGCTGGGCTCGCCGGCATGGCCAGAATGGCCCGCAGCTCGTCACGCTCTGGCTTCGCAGCCTTGAAAGCCGATGCGGCATGATCGAGGCGCTGCTGAATGCGCTCGGCCAGCTCACGCGGCACGCTGACCATCTCGGTGCTGGATCGGTTTTCTGTGGGCATGGGGATACCTCGCGGCTATAGTTGGCCGATCAAGAAAAGGAGGTTGATATGCGGTGTTATGTTTGCAGGGAAGTCGCTCGCGAAAAAACTATCCGGCACCGGGGGCGATCCGTTGATTGTCCTGCGTGTGGTCCATACAACATAGGTGGAACCGTTTTACATCTTTGCCGTCATCGAGCACTTAAGATCGATGTTGACCTAAGTCGAAAATGGCTGGCTGAGCGCCGAAAAGAGGGGGTAGACAAGCCCTTCCTGCGAGCGCTTCCCTAAATACTGAGTCCTCCCGTTACCCAGCCTTGAGTAGCGCCTCAATCACTCTTTGCCCAGCCAGTGGCGGTACAGCGTTGCCGGCCATGTGCATGGTCAGCCGTGGTTGTCGGGTCGCAGAGTGTCAGCCGGGAACGACATAGCGGCCAAGGCCTCGCTGGCGCTGAGCATCCTCATGCGGTCGCCGTCGACCAGGGCCCAGCGGTCTAGGGTGGTGATGGTGCCGATCGGCCGGTTGATATCGCGCCCGGTGGTGCCGGAGCCCTTGCCGTAGTAGGGCATGATGAATCGGTCGCCGAAGCGCTGGCGGCCGTTGCGCACCCTTTCGAGAGTGGCCTGGGCCCGGCCTGGCTTCTCGATCTGCGACCAGCGACCTGCGTCGAAGTCGAAGTCGAGGAAGCTACTGGCCGGCACGTGTTCGCACTGCTGTAGCTGTAGCTGAATTGGCGCCTTGCTCTTGGTGCAAATCAGGAACAGGCGCACCCGGTGCTGCGGCACGCCCAGGTCAGCGCAGTCCACTATGTGCGGCGCGACCTGGTACCCGAGCCGCTGCATGGCATCCACCCAGCTGGGGTAGAGCACCCAGTTGACACTGCTGCCCGGTTAGCCTGGTGCAGGTCCTGGCAGATGTGGTCGGTGTCCTTGTGATTTGCCGCATGCCACTTCACTGCTTCTGGCCAGTGGTTTGCCGCCCAGAGAACCTGGACGCCTGCGGCGCGCGCGCCGGTGCTCCATCCGCCGAGGCCGGCGAACAGGTCGATTGCTGTTGTCATAAACGAACCTCAAAGCTTAGGAGTGGGAGGGGATCGAATTCTTGCGTATTGGTTCGTTTGCGCTTTAGAAATCTCTACAAAGGGGTAGAATTGGGATTCAGGTTCGATTCCTGATAAATGGTTGTTAGGAAAAAACGGTGCGGTTTTGGAGTTTTTTGTATGGCGGTAAAAAAGCGGGCTGTGATTCGTGAGGAAAAGCAGAAAAAATATAAGAAGTTTCTTGAGGATCTTGGGTTCACTATAGACGAAGTTGAAGAAAATGTTGTGTACTTCAAGCATGATGATCTATTTTATAGTGTTATGTTTGAAAGCGTGAATGATGGGTTCGTGGGTGTTCGATTCGCGGTTGCAGTTGAAGATATCGAAAATAAGTTGGGTCAGTTGGAGGCTGTGAATTATATTGCCTCAACTTTCAAAATTATGAAATGCTTCTATGATGATGCAGGGGTCGTCCTTTCTTGTGAAGGTTTTGTTGCTAGCGAGGAAGAATTTAAGAGGTTAGTGAGGTTTTCTGTTTCGTCGATGTCGTATGCTTACGATGAGTTGTGCGAAAAATTCCCAAGCGCAGTATGAATAATGGAACGCTCCCAAGGGGCAGGTCCCCGCGCTAAGGTTTCCCAGCTATTCGCTGCTGCGCTCGGCGCATATGGTATGTACCTAGTTAAGAGACATGCTGAGCCTGAATTGGCTAGTGCGCTGATGTACTTTATACCCGCAGTCACTTTATTGGCTTCAGTTTTGTTAGGAGAGTTGGAGGACTGGATTGCGGAGCATTGGTCTGATTACAAGGATAAGTCCAATGTTGACCAGTTTTTGGAGGAGTGTGATAGGTTCCTAAAAAACGATGCGGTTGATAGTGATCAGAAAGAAGAGGTTAAAGCCAAAAAAAACCATGCACTGATGGCGAGGCTGGATAAAAAGCTCGAGAAGATCAATCACCAGGCTCCTATAGGGTCGAAATTACCAGCGAAGTCATCGCGGCGAGTGAATAAAAGGTCTACTGAGTGATTTAAGGCAGAAGGCAGCTTCTAGCTATAAATGTGTAGCTTGTTCGCCTTGGACAATGTGAAGCCAACCGGGATAGAGCGCATGGCTTTCTCCATGCATGCGCCGCCCTCCGTGGTCGGATGCGGCATGGTGGCAAAGTGGTCTGAATAGTGCTATTGGTTCGGATTTGAAGAAGTCTGGGGTTTTGACATGGTAGTTATCGACATAAACGCCTCAAAAAAATGGGTCGCTTTCGCAGTTACTGGGGTGCTAGGAGTTCCTCCAGTAGGGCTTGGTCTTGGGCCTGATATGTATTTGATTCAAGACCAGAAGCGACCAGAAGCGGGAATGGATCAACTATTTCTTGCAGTGGATGAGTCGTTTCGGTCCTTCGGAATAACAGACCAGTTACCTCTTACTTTAGGTTTTACAAAAGTTTTACTAATTCCGATGAAGGATGTGAGCGCAGAAGGCCTGAAAGTTGGGTTGATGGTTGCGGACGTTGCATTGGCAGTGTTTAACAAGAAAGTCCATATGGCGCGGACTCGGCTCATAAATTGGAATCGGAGACAAGGCGAAGCCGTAGGTGCGATTTTCGAGGAAGGTCAATGGAGGCCCATCGCTGCAAAAAATACGGCTATGGGGCCATTGCTGCGATACGATCCAGGGGTTAGCCACTGGGATAAATTTCTACACGACACCATCACAGGTCAACTAACTCCACTTGGGGCAGCCTTGGGTAAGTGCATGTCTTGGGATCGCGAGTCGCAGAGAACTGCAAATATCAACCACCGATTTGCGTTTTCATGGGTCGGTTTAGAATCAATGCTTCCCAGTGGAGAGAAGGATGGTACGGGAGCTGGTAAAAGATTCCCTCTGCTTATAGGCGTTCTATCAAAGTACTACTCAAAAGTCGTGCATCAGAACGAAAGCCTCAAGGCATTTCATGCGGCCAATAGCAATCCGGTCGGTAAGAAATGGAAAAGTGTTATTGATGATATGTATCGGCATCGGTGCGAAATTTTCCATGAGGGCGGAACAGAGTTTTTATCCGATCTTATCGATCCTCTCAAGGCGGACTGGCACTCGAAATTGGCTGATTTTCTGTGTGACAGGCTGGTGAGCTTGGCGGGATTAGCATTTGCACAAGGCATTGAGTCTGTCGAAGTGTTTTGGGATTCATATCTACTAGATTTTTTGCTATCTGATTCAAATCAATGGGTCCGGACGGGAGTGTTCTTTGGGGAGCATATTATTAACTTCGATTGGAAGAGTGGCGTTTACCCCGAAATTAACCATATTTGACCCTCTATCCCACCTGGTAGGTATTGATGCATCCCAGGCCGCTGGGCGGCAGATTGATGTGTTGCTGACGCCGGCCGTGCCGGGCGCGTGCGGTGATGTGTTTCATGCTGCTTTCTGTTGATTCCAGGCGCCGCCCCTGGTGGGGTGGCGTGATTCGTTGAAGTGGGGTAAGACTTTGGATAGGACATAGAACGTCAAGGACGCGTAAATGAGCACAAAGCCCAGCAACAAGCTGCTCGCCGAGCAGAGCCGCATGGCTGAAAGCGAAGTTGGCACCTACTTGGTCGACCTGCAGGAGCAGTCGGATGGCAGCTGGATCGCATATTTCGCTGAAGAGCTTAGGCGGAGGCCGGAGCTATGCCGGGAGCTTACGCCGGAGCTGATTCTGCGAATTCCCGAGTGGTTGGCAACATGCTGGTTTGACAGAGACAAAGGAGTATAGCTGGCGGGTAGTGCCGGAGGGTCATGCGGCTTTCGCGTCTTCGAACTTGATGATCCTGCGCGTGGTGTCCGGCTCGCCCTCAATCTTCACTTCGAAACAGGCCGGGGAGTAGGTGCTGATGCCGGTGATCACTCCTTCCTTGATGGTGTCGCCGATGGCGAATGGGGGCTGAGGGTGGTGCTCTTCGAACCAGGCCCGAACCGCTTTACGCTCTGCCTCGTCAACCAGGTAGCCCAGCTCGTCGAGGGTGTCGATGTCGTCCCGCTTCATGTCCCAGCCGGCCCATTTCGCCAGCTCCATGCAGAGCTCGAAGCCATCCATGTGTCGGTTGTAGTGCTGTGCCAGGGTTTCCGCGTCGGCCTCAAGCTTTTCAGCAATCGGCATACAGCATTCGAGGATCATTTCCTTCGTGGCCGTAGGCCGAGGTGGGATGGTGCTCATGGCAATCTCCATTGTAGGCGCCGCCAACATGGCGGCCGGAAAGAGGGTGCTGCTTCAGTCATTCGAACAGGTGCTCGCGTTGCCCTGTTGCCAGGTAGTGCAGGTCTTGAATGGCCCACTGCTGATCAATGGTGAACAGCGGGTTGCAGGTGGTGCAGTGGCCAGCAATCTTGATGGCCTGGGACGACAGCGAGATGGATGGGTAGTCGCGAAGGCAAGACGGACATTGAACTGCGTGAACGCCGCAGCAACTGATGGCGGCGTCCTCGTCGTCATGCATGGATTTGCACGTCGGACACTCATAGATCTCATGGATATCCGGCTGGCAGCATTCCCGCGCGCCGTCTTCGTCGTCGTGGATTTCGTCGCAGGAGCTGCACTTGTAGAGTGTCCTGATCTGAATCTTCATGAGGCCTCCATGCATGCGCCGCCCTCGCCGGGGTGGCGTGATTCTTGGAAGTGGGCTATTGGTGTTCTGCCCGGCATGTGGTCGGGTCAGGAGTGACACATGCTTGCGCACGACATCGACTCGGATCTTATCAATGAGTTTTATGAGTACATCCAAGATGCGGATGTACGCGAAGCATTTATCTACCTAGCTGGCGCGTTCACCTGCATTCGCTCAGTCGAGTGGACCGTTAAAAATCAGGGAGAGGTTCGATCCGTCCGCATTTATCAAAATGGGAAACGGTATTTTTCATTCATGCCTTCCCAAAAGAAGCTCAATTTCCATTTTCGCCCTCCCGTGCTCAAAGACGGGATCTATCGAAAAGATGAGATCAGGAAGCTCTTTGCGAGCTTTGACGACAAATCGCATAAGGATGATGAGCATTGGGCAATCGAAATCCTAAACATCGATGACGCTCGACGGCTGATGCATGCACTCGATTTGAGGTGATTAGCGTTGGCCCAGTCTCTCGCCGGGTCGGCGTTATCGTTGAATAGGGGAAGGCGCTGGCGGGCAGCGCCGGAGGGTCAGGCTGCTTTGCGTTGGTTGAGCACACGCTGGCGCGCGGCCTCGTACTCGCTGCTCACGATTTCTACCAGGCTATCCACCTCTTTGCTGTCTGCCTGGCAGCCCAGGTTCAAGAAGACCAGGCCGTCATGCTCAAAGCACACCCCACCGGTCATCCAGATGCCTCCGGTGTTCACGCCGATTGCCGTCCACATCTCATCCTGGTCGATGCTCGGCGGGCAGTGTTCCTTCCAGAGGTCCAGCAGTCGCTGGTGCTCAGTCTTCTCGTTGGCGCGCACTTCCTTGCCGGTTCCCTTGGCGTGCTTCGCCGAGGTGCGCAGCGTGCGGTACCGGGTGATGTTGGCGCAGAGCGAAGCTGGTACCGCACGCGGCGAGCTGGCCGATTACCGGCTGCAGGTGGCCGAGCGCGATCGGCACAACGCGGCCAAAGTCAGAACCGAAGAACAGCGCCGCCAGGCCGTGGCGGACAAGGAGGGTGAGCGTGCACGACAACAACTGGAACTGGCCCAAGGTCGCGCCGCTGCTGCTGAGTCTGCTGCTGGCGGGCTGCGCGGGGAAATCGACAGACTGCGCGCCGGCCGAGCAGCAACCTGTGACACCATCGCTGCCCAGCAGCGCCAGGCAGGAACCTCTGCCGTCGTGGTGCTCGGAGGATTGCTTCAAGAGTCTGACCGAATGGCGGGAGACCTCGCGACAGCGCTTGAGCGAAGTCGAATAGCGGGGCTGGCCTGCGAGGCGACCTATGATCATATGAAGAACGAAAAGTAGTGGCTGGGTGCTGCGCCGGAATTTTGTACTAGAGTATCTGAAGTGCATGTGCTGGTTGATGTGCCTCCCATTCCAATTCATTGAGGATGCGGTAATGAAAGTCTTTCCGTTGATGCTCATGTGTACATTAGTTGTTGCTGGGTCGAACTCTTTCGCTTGTGATCAATTGATGAAAAAAACTCTTTTGTACGTAGGCGTCCAAGCAGGGGTTAATAAAGGTGTTGTAACCACTAACCCCGCTCACTTAAACGGAACTACTAAAAAAATAGGTTATACGGTGGACGACTCGTGCGCTCTGCCAGAGGCGGATTATTCCGAAGTGCTTGTGGGTACGACAGAAGGAAGGAATGAAGGAGTAGTTAGCCCAGATGTGAATCACGCTGGTGGTTCTACTTCGAGTATTGGCTACCTTTCCAAAAAGCCTATTGCTGGCGGGGAAAAGCTCTATGTGGGCAGTGCCTCATGCAACAAGGGCGTGGTGACTGATAATGCAATGCACTTAGGCTGCGCGACAACGTTTATAGGGTATGCAATGCCTCTTTGATTTGTCCCAAAGTTAGGCAGCCAGGCGCGCCGCCATGGTGCTCTCCGACCTGCTCGCACGGGCTGATGCTCGAGCGGGAGAACTGGCGGCAGCGTATGACCGAGCGCGAATAGCCGGCTAGGCCTGCGAGGCGTCCTATAATGCTCTGGTGAAACTGCCGGGGTAGTGCCGTGAAACGAACAATCGAGGGACTGGCTGAGGCGGGTGAAGAGCTGATCCAGAAAGCGATCGATGCTCAGCGACGTTTTCGACAAGCCGAGGAAGCCGGAGCACCGCCTGAAGAGATCGAGCTCTTCAGGGCGGTCGCGGATTTACGCTATCGATTGGTGACCGAGCATCAACTGATCGTCCGCGGTAAAGCTCCGCACATCCTGCATTGACGCCGGGGGAGTGATTCGTGAAGCGAGATGTGACGAAGGTGCTTCTTCCGGACCACCAAGCCTTCACTGATGCGATAGAGGCCATGAAGCGCTATCACGAAGCGAGGGATCTTGACGCGCCGCCCGAAGAGGTTGAGCGCCTGAGGATCTTTGCAGAGTCGCTGTTCCAAGCCATCACCGACTATCAGCTGCATACACTCGGCGGACCTGGTTACGCCACCAACTGACTGGGTGCGCCGGCTAGGACGGCAGGCGCTGATGGAGGGGTAAGAATTGATTCCAAAACTGAAACGGCGACGCTTGCAGTAAGCGGTCTATAGGCGCTCTTTTTCGTCTGTATCTTGGAATCGATTTAGGCTCGCAAGCCGCCTAGGCTGTGACTTTATCCTACGGTATTGAAACCGCTGCCCAAAGACCAGACGCCAAGCGAGGGGCTGTCCGGTGTCGACCTAAAGCCGCCTGTCACGGTCCTGTTGATCAGGATAGGCTTGGCCGGAAGCCCGGCCAAGCAGGTTGGCACATCACACCCTGGGATCGTTTTCCCACGTGGTGCCGTAGTAGTCGTGGATACCTTTACCCCAAATCGGATCGCTCATGTTTGGCCAGTTGTCCTTATCGAAGCCTGGGGCGTTCTTCAGGCGGTCCTTGTCAGCATCAAGGACGAATCGCTTGTTCACCGTATCCAAGCGCAAAGCACCCCACGGCACGGCAAACAGCTTTTCACCCATCCCCAGGAAACCGCCGAACGAAAGTACAGCGTACGCAACCTTGCCGCTGGCGGTATCCAACATGATTTCCTTGATGTCACCCAGGTCTTCGTTTTGCGTGTTATACACGTCGTTGCCGATGAGGGTATCCGCACCCATCAGCCGCGGCCCTGGGCCGCGGTCTCCCTCGGCAGTGAAATCGGTCCGTCCCTTGTACATACCGTACTTGTCGCGTTCTTCGAAGTTCATAGTGCGCTCCTGGCCAGAGGCCACAGGCAGTAGAGCATCTCGACTCTTGATTCAAGGCTGCTCGGGTGACGCCGGCGGGAATGCCCGGCGTGATCAGGCGAGTTTTTAACCGCACCATTTCTCTCCAGCATTTAGCAAGGCTTGTAGGAGAGGCGGGCGGGACAGCGAGCGGCGGGCTAGGACACTAAGCTTAAATGCCTGGATACGTTCCTGCGGCGCTCAGAATAGGAGAGTGGTCAGCATAACCAGCCGTTCGCTAATTGCGACCAGCGGTGGAACGTGGAGTCGACTGAAGCGGTAGTGCGGATGGCCGTCAATTTGGTCTGCCCCTTCCGTCCGGGCCAGTTAACTGGCAAAGATTCTCCGGGGGCGGGGATGAAAAGACGCTACAGCGTACCCCTGCTGAGCGTCCTCCGACCTGCTCGCATGAGCTGATGGTCGAGCGGGAGAGCTGGCGTCGGCTTATGACCACGTCAGAGTAGCTGGCCTGGCGTGCGAGGCCGCCTACAAGGTCCTCAGCAAACCTGCTAGCTAAAGATAGGGATTGGGATCGCGAAACGCGTTTTGAAAAAATCTTTATAAATCAATGGCTGTGTGGTCTCATTTTCTCTTTTGAGGAATGAAGTCGCATGTTGAATCGTCTGGGAGCTTTAGCTGGGATTGCACTGCTCTCTATCTGCGTGGGGACAGCAGTCGCTGCTTCCTCACCTGATCTTGTTGAGAAGCCAGAGTGGAAAGGTCTCTTCGACGCGCAAGACACCGTCGGAACCGTGGTGATAAAAGATCTGCGTGGGGGAGGGGCTGTCACCTATGTTTATAACACAGGTCGTTCTAATGTTAGATTTACGCCGGCCTCAACATTCAAGATTCCCCATACCCTCTTTGCACTTGATGCCGGCGCCGTTTCAGACGAGTTTCAAGTCTTTAAGTGGGACGGGACGATAAACGAGATTCCTTCTCACAACGCTGATCAGAATCTACGGTCTGCGATGAGGAACTCGGCTGTCTGGGTCTATAGAGGCTTTGCGGAAAAAATCGGTTCGAACGAAGCGGCGCGATATCTCAGCCTCATTCACTACGGCAACGAGGATCCTACTGTCAAACAGCGCGACTACTGGATCAATGGCGGTCTCAAGATTTCGGCGCAGGAGCAAGTCCATTTCTTAGAAAGCCTCTATCGAAACCAGCTTCCTTTCAAGTTGGAGCATCAATTGCTGACAAAAGACGTCCTTATCGTGGGCGCCGGTCTGAACTGGCCTAATGATTTTGGACACCTTCTTCGGGCGCTATGATGGCGCCCAATTGGAGGCAAAATCAGTGCGTAAATCTTACTCAAGAGAATACAAAGTCCAAGCTGCCGAGATGGTGCTGGACG
>NZ_BQHO01000033.1 GCF_021601385.1 Pseudomonas parasichuanensis
AGACCGAAACGCTTCCGGACCTTTCGAATCGCTTAACTCGTTGAATCTCAAGGAGTTTTGCGTTCCGTTGTCGCTGGAAGTGGGGCGCATTATAAGGGGATCTGAAACCCCGTCAACCTTTAATTTCGATAGGTTGCAATATAAAGAGAAAAGGCCATATCACGACTGTATGGTGTTTGTACGAGCCACAACCTTCTTGCACACCCCACCCCACATTGCGCACTATACTGCTCAACCCGCCGCGCAACCATGGAACGCCTATCTATAATGAACACCCCCCACCGCAGCCTGGCCGCCACGCTGTTCCCCATCGGCCTGCTGCTGATCGCCATGGCTTCGATCCAGTCCGGCGCGTCGCTGGCTAAGAGCATGTTCCCTGTCGTAGGTGCACAAGGCACCACCACCCTGCGCCTGATCTTCGCCAGCATCATCATGCTGTTGCTGCTGCGCCCATGGCGCGCTCGCCTGGATGCCAACACCCTGCGCAGCGTGATCATCTATGGCATGGCCCTGGGCGGAATGAACTTCCTCTTTTATATGTCGTTGCGTAGCGTCCCTTTGGGAATCGCCGTAGCACTCGAGTTCACCGGCCCGCTGGCCGTTGCGCTATGGGCCTCGCGTCGGGCGTTGGATTTTGTCTGGGTTGGCCTGGCGGTGGTTGGCCTGCTGCTGCTGATCCCCGTCGGCCAGTCCGGCGCCAGCATAGACCCGCTGGGTGCCGGTTATGCGCTGGGGGCAGGCGTATGTTGGGCGCTCTACATTTTATATGGCCAGCGCGCCGGAGCCGAAAACGGCATCCAGACCGCCGCGCTGGGGGTGGTGATCGCCGCACTGTTCGTTGCCCCGATAGGTATTGTTCATGCTGGCAGCGCACTGCTTACCCCCACTTTGCTCCCGGTGGCACTGGGTGTCGCGATCCTGTCGACAGCACTCCCCTATAGCCTTGAAATGGTCGCCCTGACCCGCATGCCCGCACGGACATTCGGTACTCTGATGAGTATTGAACCGGCGTTCGGGGCCCTTTCAGGCTTGATCTTCCTCGGCGAGAAACTCACCGCCTGGCAATGGCTGGCCATCCTTGCCATCATCACCGCATCGGTCGGTGCAACACTGTCGATGCGGCGAGACGCCGCCCCCGTCGTGGCCGCCGACTGATTTGAGAAATATTTGCATTTAAAACTTGCCCGGCCTTGTACCACTCCCTCTGGCTGATTAAGCTGTCACAAAATCATAATCAAGACGCTATCTACTTGGCTGCAAATGGACGCAGGGGATCTCAGGGAAGACTTGAAGCGCTGACAACAGGCCCAGCCATAACCGGGCCCGCATAAGGACAGGAATGAAACGTATTTTTCTCATCCTGGCCATCTTGGCCATTGCTGGATGTGCCGCGACTGCCAAGACAGAGGTAAAGCGAGGGAAGAAAGGCATGCACATCAACTGCTCGGGCCTCTCTTCATCGTGGGACAAGTGCTACAGCAAAGCTGCGAGCTCCTGTGGCAAGAAGGGCTACAAAGTCATCGCTCGCTCCGGGGACAGCGATGAAGAGCCCGGCGACTACATCTTCGGCATCAACCCCGCCGGCTACACCAGCCGCAGCATGATCGTGATCTGCAAGTAGATACGCAAAGGGCAGCCTCAAGGCTGCCCTTTTCATTGGTTTCAGATCGCCGCCGTGCGCCGCTCCAGCCACGCCAGCGCATCCCCCTGGAGCAACGGTGACAGCCGTTCCCGCACCGTCCTGTGATAGCTATTGAGCCAATCGGCATCTTCGCGACCCAGTTGCTCGGGCAACAAGCAGCGCGTATCGATCGGGCACAAGGTCAAGGTTTCGAACTCAAGGAAGTCACCGAACGCGCTGCTGCCAGCCTCGCGATTGACCACCAGGTTCTCGATCCGCACCCCCCACTGCCCTGGTCGATAGGTGCCGGGCTCGATCGAGCTGATCATTCCCGGCTGCATCGCCGTTTGTGGCGTGACCGCCGCCTGGTAGGCAATCACCTGCGGCCCCTCGTGCACATTCATGAAATAGCCCACACCATGACCAGTGCCATGCCCGTAATCGACCTGGTCGGCCCAGATCGGCGCTCGAGCGATGGCGTCGAGCATCGGTGAAGGAATGCCTCGCGGGAACTTCGCCCGTGACAGCGCGATCATGCCCTTGAGCACCCGCGTGCAATCGGCCTTCTGCTCATGGCTGGGTTCACCGATGGGCACCATGCGCGTGATGTCGGTGGTGCCACCCAGGTACTGGCCACCCGAATCGATCAGCAACAGACCACTCCCTTCGATCACCGCATGGGATTGCTCGGTGGCATGGTAATGGGGCATCGCGCCATTGGCGTTGTAGGCGGCGATGGTCGAGAAGCTCAACGATACGAAGCCCGGCCGTCGGGCACGCGCCGCACTCAGTTGCTCGTCAATGGTCAGCTCGGTGATCACCTGCTGCCGCTGGTGGGCTTCAAACCAGGCGAAGAATTCGCACAGCGCCGCGCCGTCCTGCTCCATGGCCTTGCGGATATGCACCAGATCCTCCTCCCCCTTGCGCGACTTGCTCAAGGTCGTGGGGTTGATGGATTCCACCAGCCGTATCTGGCTCACAAGCTGATCCAGCAATCCACAGGTGACCCGCGCCGGGTCCACCATCAAACTGCTTTCAGCGGGGATTGCCGCCAGCGCGCTGCCCACCTCGGTGTAATCGCGCACTTCGATGCCATCGGCGGCCAGCACCTGGCGCAAATGCTCATCGACCTTGTCCTTGCCCACGAACAGGTAGGCCTTGTCCTGGCTGACCAGTGCGAATGAGACAAAGACCGGGTTGTAGGACACATCGCTACCACGCAGGTTGAACAGCCAGGCAATGTCATCGAGGGTGGCGATGAAATGCCAATCAGCACCTTTGCCCTGCAGCGTGCGACGCAACTCGGCAAGCTTTTCCGCGCGATTGACCGTGGCGTGCGGCGACAGGTGCTGGTACACCGGATTACCCGGCAAGGGCGGCCGGTCAGTCCAAACCTCATCAAACAGGTCAAGGTCAGTACGCAGGCTCACACCCCGGGCTTGCAAGCGCTCGCTAAGTTGACGCGCCGAAGCCAACGCCATCACCGCGCCGTCCACGGCGACCGTGCCCTGGACATGCTCGCCCAACCACTCAAGCGCACCCGGCTGCCCGGGCCGCAGCTTCATCAGCTCGATACCGCTACCCGCCAGCTCCTTGTCCGCCTGCTCCCAATAACGGCTGTCAGCCCACACCCCGGCGAAGTCCGCCGTCACCACCAGCGTACCCACCGAACCGTGGAAACCGGACAACCACTGCCGCCCTTGCCAATGGCCCGGCAGGTATTCGGACAAATGCGGGTCGGCGGAAGGCACCAACAGGGCATCGACCCCCTCGCGGGCCATGACCTGACGCACTCGGGCCAGACGCACCGGTACGGTTTCCTGAAGGGGGGACTGACTGTTCATGCGCACTCCTGCGGACACATCTCGACTGATCCAGGCCGTCGATAATGGAACAGGCGGCCACCGCCCGCAATCTTCACGACGGGAACAGGGCCAGGATTGCCCCATGCGCCCTGTAAACCGCCGATCAATCCCGCTGAACTTTGCCCGCCAGATGCCTTCACAGCCCATACACCCTTCAGTGCACGCGAGGCTCCCATGCCCCACTCCCGCGAGCCGAAAACCGCCGTCGCGCTGCTCGACACCCGCGAGCACACTTCGGACCACGAACACGCGGTGCAGCTCAAACTGGCCGACGGCCTTGCACAGCTGCTGCACCTGCCGCGAGCCCAACCCGGCCTGCCGCCATCCGACGATGCCCACTACTACTACCTGGCCACCGATACCCTGATCGACCCGGCACGCTACGCCCCCTTGGGCATCCACAGCGAGCACGACCTGTTCGGCGGTTTGGTCAGCCACCCCTTCATGGCCACCAAGGCCATCTCCCACCCCCTGCCCGCCGGGGCAAGCTTCCCGCCGGGCTGGACGGATGCGTTCGCCCAGAATGCCAGCAACGCCTTGCTGCGCGGCTACACCGTCTTCAGCAAGGACGACGCGCGCCGTGCCGCCATCCTGCTGCTTGCCGAAGGCCGTATTCGCATCAAGCCGGTGTTGGCCTGCGCCGGTCGTGGCCAACAGGTCATCACCCGGCGCGAAGAACTGGACACACTGCTGCAGTCGATGGACGACCAACAGCTCGCCGTATGGGGCCTGGTGCTGGAAGAGGACCTGAGCGACGTCGAAACCTTCAGCGTCGGCCAGGTGCGTGTCGCCGGGCTCACCCTGAGCTACCACGGCACCCAGCAGCTGACCCACGACCACGCCGGCACCGAGGTGTACGGCGGCTCCGACCTGCACGTGGTACGCGGCGACTACCAGCAACTGCTGCAGTTGCCGCTGGAAGACCACCTGCGGCTGGCCATCAACCAGGCCATGACCTACGAGCGGGCTGCCGAACGTCACTTCCCCGGCTTCATCGCCTCGCGACGCAACTACGACATCGCCCGCGGTACCGACCCGCGCGGCCACCTGCGCAGCGGCGTACTGGAGCAGTCATGGCGCCCGGGTGGCGCCAGCAGCGCCGAGATCCTCGCGTTGCTGGCCTTTGCCGACGACCCGGCCTTGCAGCAGGTGCGCGCATCAACCCACGAAGTGTTCGGCAAAGCCCAACTCCCGGCCGACGCCACCCTCTTCTATCAGGGGCATGACAGTGAACTCGGACAACTCAGCAAATATGCACGGATCCGCGACCATGACCATCGAAAGTGAAACCATCGAGCTGGCCGTCGAAGGCGAAAGCATCGCCGGCACCCTGGTCAGCCCCGGCAGCAAGATGCCGGGCATCCTCTTCGTCCACGGCTGGGGCGGCAGCCAGCAACGCGACCTGGCGCGGGCCCGGCAGATCACCGGGCTGGGCTGCGTGTGCATGACTTTCGACCTGCGCGGCCACGAGAAGACTGCCAGCCAGCGCCTGACCGTCACCCGCGAGCAGAACCTCGCCGACCTGCTGGCCGCCTACGACCGCCTCGCCAACCACCCCGCCGTCGACCCCGCCGCCATGGCCGTCATCGGCAGCAGTTATGGCGGTTACCTGGCCACCCTGCTCACCCGCCAGCGAGCGGTGAAATGGTTGGCGCTGAGGGTGCCGGCACTGTACTGGGACGCTGAATGGGACAGCCCCAAGCAGGCCCTGGACCGTCAACGCCTCAACGCCTATCGCCTGCGCGCCTTGAGCCCGGCCGACAACAGCGCCCTCGCCGCCTGCGCGGAATTCGCCGGCGACGTGCTGCTGGTGGAGTCCGAACAGGACGACTATGTACCGCACAGCACCCTCATGAGCTACCGCTCGGCGTTCGTCAGCGCGCACTCACTGACCCACCGCACAGTCGATGGCGCCGATCACGCACTATCGAGCGAAGAGAGCCAGAAAGCCTACAGCGCGCTGCTGAGCGCCTGGGTTAGCGAGATGGTCGTCGGCGCACGCCTGGACCGCTACCCGCACTACGCGCCCTGGTACGCCTGAGCCTCGCCGACCTGGCAGTGCAGGCCGCCATCGGCACCCCGTACCAGGCTACGCAAGGTCTGGTAGGCCGCGAAGTGGACGCCTCGGGCCTGGTGCTGGCTCAACAGTTCAAGGAACGGCTCCTCGACGAAGCTGCCGGCGGCCGCCGCCCATGCACCACGCGACTGCCATTGCAGGTATTGGAGCACTCGGCGGCCGTCGTCACTGGCCTGGATGCTGACGCCCTGCAAACCTTCGCAGCGCTGCGCCAAGTGCTCGCTGCGCGCGACCAGGGCCTGGGCCAGCGCCTGCTGATGCAGGGGCGGGACGTCGTACTCGATCATCTGGGTGAACCACAGGGAGTGGGCATTGACCACCATGGACTGTCTCCTTGCTTGGGCCACTTGCAGCCTGTTGGCGCGCAGGTTAAAACCTCCAGTTAACTCAAGGTCAAGGACTTTCTCCTTACAGGGACTCTTCTCCCCGGAACGACGTGTCCGCTACATACTCACTCGCTGCCAACCGCAAACCGCCGCCGGTAGTCACTGGGGGTCATGCCGGTGTGGCGCTGGAACACCCTGCGAAAGGCGCTGGGGTCCTGGTAACCAACGCCCCAGGCGATCTGGTCGACGCTGCGCCGGGTGAACTCCAGCAGCCGACAGGCGCGGCCAACCCGCACTTGCTGTGCATACTCGGTGGGCCGCAAGCCGGTGGCGGCACGAAAGCGCCGTAGAAAGGTGCGCGGCTCAAGCCCGGCACAACGGGCCATGTCGGCCAGGCCGGCGTCGCGAGCCTGCTCACCCTGCAACCAATGCTGCACCCGCAGCACCGCCTCGTCGCCATGCTCCAGCCGCGGGGTGAACAGCGCCCCCGGCAGAGGCGCCGGCGCAGGCTCCACCGCCAGGTAGCGGGCGGTCTCACGGGCCAGGGTGTGGCCAAGGAAGCGCTCGATCAGGTGCAGCCCCAGGTCGGTCCAGGCCATCAGGCCGGCGGACGTGACGATATCGCCATCGTCCAGCAGTGGCTGGCTGGTCGCCACACGTACTTTGGGGAAGCGCTCGCTCAAGGCCTGGGCGTAGTTCCAGTGGGTGCAGGCCGATCGCCCGTCGAGCAGGCCGCTGCCCGCGATCAGGAACACCCCGATGCACACCGACGCCAGCACAGTCCCTTGGCCATGCAAGTCGCAGAGCGCGGGGCGATGAGCGGCCAGCAGCTCACCGGAAGGCGTCGCGGCCAGGCTAGGGGGAATCAACAGGGCCCGTGGCGCATGCCCGGCCTGCGGCAGGCTGTCGTGAATGACCTGCAGTTGCCCAGCCGCGTCGAGCTGCCAGTGGCTGACACGCAGCAGCGGCAACTGGTGCTCACCCAGCTCAGCCGCAACCCGGTTGGCCACCATAAACAGGTCGGTCAAACCGTGCACCGCCGCACTCTGCGCACCCGGGTACAGCAGCACGCCAATTTCCAGGCTGTCAGTTTTTGCCGTCATTGTGTCGCTCGCGCCAATCCTCGATCCGGTCCTTCAAGCCTATAACTATCAGCAGTTCATCACTACTGCCGCAGGAGGCACCATGAGCAAGCAGGCACTGATCATCATCGACATCCAGAACGACTACTTCCCAGGCGGCAAATGGACCCTCGACGGTGCCGAGGCCGCCGCCGACAACGCCGCCAAACTACTGCACGCTGCACGCAAACGGGGCGACCTGGTGGTCCACGTGCGTCACGAGTTCGAGAGCAGCGACGCGCCATTCTTCACCCCCGGCTCGGCCGGTGCGCACATTCACCCCAAGGTCGAGCCAACCGCCAACGAGGCCGTTGTGCTCAAGCACAAGGTCAACAGCTTCCGCGACACCAACCTGAAGACGCTGCTCGACCAACACGATGTCAAGGCGCTGACCATTGCCGGCAGCATGAGCCATATGTGTGTCGATGCCGCCGCCCGGGCGGCAGCAGACTACGGCTATGACGTCACCGTGGCCCATGACGCCTGCGCCACCCTGCCGCTTACCTTCGACGGCAAGCGGGTACCCGCTGCCGAGGTGCACGCCTCGGTGATGGCCGCACTGGCCTTCGCCTACGCCAAGGTGGTCACTACCGACGAACTGCTCAAGGGTTGACCGCTCAGATCACCACATTGCGCACGAAGCGCACGGCCAGCTGGCCATCGTTGCGATAGGCATAGCGGCAGTTGCTGGGGAACACATGGAACTGACCGGTCATCAAGTGGTGCTCGACGCCTTCGATGACCAGCGTCAACTGCCCTTCGGCGACGTAGATCTGCTCGCTCCAACCCGCCGCGTCAGCCTCGCTGGCGTAGCACTCGCCGGGTGCCAGGGTCCACTCCCAAAGCTCCGCCTCGCGCCGGGCCGGGCTGCTGCCCAGCAGCACCGCCCGGCTGCCGGGGTGCTCACCGGCCCAGGCCAGCTCGTCGATGCGGCTCGGGTCGCGTTGGTCGGGCGCCTGGATCAGCGTGCTGAAGGCCACACCCAGCGCCTCGGCAATCAGGTCGAGGGTGGTCAGGCTGACATTCTTTTCGCCCGCCTCGATCGCCACCAGCATCCGCCGGCTAACCCCGGAACGCTCGGCCAGGGCCGCCTGGCTGAGACCGGCGTCGCCACGCAGGCGGCGAACGTTCTGACTGACATGCTGCAACACCGAGGCACGGTGTTCGGATTCTTTGTGCACTATATTGCTCACCGGTAAGAATTGCGCAGTATACTGCCCACTTTGCGGCGGATTGTGCGCCGCCCCTGCCGAGCACGCAAGCCCATGAGCCAAGCCACCCACAGCAAGCCCGCCGTCACCTTCCGCCTGAGCAAGGCCGAGCTGGTGCTGGTGTTCATCACCATGCTCTGGGGCGGCACCTTCCTGATCGTGCACACCGTCATGAGCGTCAGCGGGCCAATGTTCTTCGTCGGCCTGCGCTTCGCCGCCGCCGCGCTGTTCGTCGGCCTGGTCTCGGCCCGCTCGCTGCCCGGGCTGACCTTCACCGAACTGAAGGCCGGGATGCTCATCGGGGTGTCGATCATGCTCGGCTACGGCCTGCAGACCATGGGCCTGCAGACCATCAGCAGCAGCCAGTCGGCGTTCATCACCGCGCTGTACGTACCCTTCGTGCCACTGCTGCAATGGCTGGTGCTGGGGCGCCGCCCCGGCCTGATGCCAAGCCTGGGCATCTGCCTGGCCTTCGCCGGCCTGATGCTGCTGGCCGGGCCCGAGGGTGGCAGCTTGCACTTCAGCGAAGGTGAGCTGGTGACACTGGTCAGCGCCGTGGCGATTGCCGGCGAAATCATCCTGATCAGCCGTTATGCCGGCAAGGTCGATGTGCGCCGGGTCACCGTGGTGCAACTGGCGACCGCCTCGGCGCTGGCGTTCCTGATGATCGTGCCGACCCAGGAGCAGCTCCCCGACTTCTCCTGGTTGCTGCTGGTCAGCGCCGTCGGCCTGGGTGCCATGAGCGCGGTGATCCAGGTGGCGATGAACTGGGCGCAGCAGTCGGTCTCGCCCACCCGCGCCACTCTGATCTACGCCGGCGAACCGGTATGGGCCGGCGTTGTCGGGCGTATTGCCGGTGAGCGCCTGCCCGGTATTGCACTGATCGGCGGCTTGCTGATCGTGTTGGCTGTGGTGGTGAGCGAGCTGAAGATCCGCCGCAGCGACGAGGCCGCCGCGCTGCAGGACGACGACGAGCGCCAACGTGAAGCCGGGCTGTGATGCGGCCAACACCCGCTATGCTTTGTAAAGAACTGTTATAAAAAAACAGCTTGTCACAGCACATTTGTAGGATCCTGCAACCGCTTGCGTGTTGGTGATACACACCCCGGCACGTATGATCCTTGGCAAACTTCTCAGAACAGAACGCTATGTCATTGATTGTGCTATTGCTTCTGCCCTTCGTCGGCAGTTGCCTGGCGGCTGTCCTGCCGCACAACGCACGCAACGCAGAGTCCATTCTCGCCGGGCTCGTGGCCCTGGTCGGCACCGTCCAGGTGGCGTTGCTGTACCCCCAGGTCGCCGACGGCGGCGTCATTCGCGAAGAGCTGCTGTGGCTGCCCAGCCTGGGCATGAACCTGGTGCTGCGCATGGACGGCTTCGCCTGGTTGTTCAGCCTGCTGGTGCTGGGCATCGGCACCCTGGTGTCGCTGTACGCGCGCTATTACATGTCGCCCCAGGACCCGGTGCCGCGCTTCTTCGCTTTCTTCCTGGCGTTCATGGGCGCCATGCTCGGCCTGGTGATTTCCGGCAACCTGATCCAGCTGGTGTTCTTCTGGGAACTCACCAGCCTGTTCTCCTTCCTGCTGATCGGCTATTGGCACCACCGCGCCGACGCCCGCCGCGGCGCCTACATGGCACTGATGGTCACCGGCGCCGGCGGCTTGTGCCTGCTGGTCGGGGCCCTGCTGCTCGGCCATGTGGTCGGCAGCTACGACCTGGACAAGGTCCTGGCTGCCGGCGACACCATCCGCCAGCATGCGCTGTACCCGGTGCTGCTGCCCCTGATTCTGATCGGCGCCTTGAGCAAGAGCGCGCAATTCCCCTTCCAGTTCTGGCTGCCCCATGCCATGGCGGCGCCCACCCCGGTCTCGGCTTACCTGCACTCGGCGACCATGGTCAAGGCCGGGGTGTTCCTGCTGGCCCGGCTGTGGCCGGTGCTGTCGGGCAGCGAGGAATGGTTCTGGATCGTCGGCGGTGCCGGCGCCGCCACGTTACTGCTCGGCGCCTTCGCCGCGATGTTCCAGAACGACCTCAAAGGCCTGCTGGCCTACTCGACCATCAGCCACCTGGGCCTGATCACCCTGCTGCTGGGCCTGAACAGCCCGCTGGCCGCCGTGGCCGCCGTGTTCCACATTCTCAACCACGCCACCTTCAAGGCCTCGCTGTTCATGGCCGCCGGGATCATCGACCACGAAAGCGGCACCCGTGACATCCGCCGCTTGAGCGGCCTGTTCCGCCTGGTGCCGTTCACCGCCACCCTGGCCATGGTCGCCAGTGCCTCGATGGCCGGCGTGCCGTTGATGAACGGCTTCCTGTCCAAGGAAATGTTCTTCGCCGAGACCGTGTTCATCAATTCAACCGCCTGGGTCGAGGCCGCCCTGCCGGTGATCGCCACCCTGGCCGGCACCTTCAGCGTGGCCTATGCGCTGCGCTTCACCGTCGACGTGTTCTTCGGCCCGCCGGCACAGGACTTGCCGCACACGCCCCACGAGCCACCGCGCTGGATGCGCGCACCGGTCGAGCTGCTGGTGCTCACCTGCCTGGTGGTCGGCATCTTCCCGGCGCAATCCGTCGGCCCGCTGCTGGCCGCCGCCGCCCTGCCGGTGGTCGGCGGCACCCTGCCGGAATACAGCCTGGCCGTCTGGCACGGCTGGAACGCCCCGCTGATGATGAGCCTGATCGCCATGTGCGGCGGCATTGTGCTCTACCTGCTGCTGCGCAAGCAGTTGCAACGCGGCCGCTTTGCCAATCCACCGCTGATCGGGCGCGTCAATGGCAAGCGCCTGTTCGAGCAGGGGCTGGTGCACCTGATGCTGCTGGCCCGGCACATCGAGCGACTGCTGACTACCCGCCGCCTGCAGACGCAACTGTTCATGCTGGTGCTGGCCGCTTTTATCGCTGGTTTCATGCCGCTGCTGTACAACGGCCTGAGCTGGGGCGACCGGCCGAAGATCCCCGGTTCCGGGGTGTTCGTCGCGCTGTGGCTGATCGCCATTGCCTGCGCCATCGGTGCCGCCTACCAAGCCAAGTACCACCGCCTGGCGGCGCTGATCATGGTCAGCGTCTGCGGCCTGATGACCTGCATCACCTTCGTCTGGTTCTCCGCCCCCGACCTTGCGCTGACGCAGTTGGCAGTCGAAGTGGTCACCACCGTCCTGCTGCTGCTCGGCCTGCGCTGGCTGCCCCGGCGTATCGAAGGCGTCTCGCCACTGCCCGGCAGCCAGGACCGCGCACGCCTGCGCCGCCTGCGCGACCTGGTGCTGGCAGTGCTGGTCGGTGGCGGCATGGCGCTGCTGTCGTACGCCATGCTCACTCGCCCCACGCCCAACGACATCTCCTCGTTCTACCTCAGCCGGGCCCTGCCGCAAGGCGGTGGCACCAATGTGGTCAACGTGATGCTGGTGGACTTCCGTGGCTTCGACACCCTCGGTGAGATCACCGTGCTGGTGGCCGTGGCACTCACCGTATTCGCCCTGCTGCGCCGCTTCCGCCCGCCCAAGGAGAGCATGCAGCTGCCTGCCCAGCAACGCCAGCTGGCGCCGGACGTGGTCACCGACCTGGTCAACCCGCGCCACGCCACCGACACCGCGCTGGGCTTCATGATGGTGCCGGCCGCCCTGGTGCGCCTGCTGCTGCCGATCGCGCTGCTGGTGTCGATGTACCTGTTCATGCGCGGTCACAACCAGCCGGGCGGCGGTTTCGTCGCCGGGCTGGTCATGTCCGTGGCGTTCATCCTGCAGTACATGGTCGCCGGCACCCAGTGGGTCGAGGCGCAAATGAGCCTGCGCCCGCTGCGCTGGATGGGCACGGGCCTGCTCTGCGCCACCCTCACCGGGGCTGGTGCCATCGGCCTGGGCTACCCGTTCCTGACCACCCACACCGCCCACCTGCACCTGCCGCTACTGGGTGACGTGCACGTGGCCAGCGCGCTGTTCTTCGACATCGGCGTGTTCACCGTGGTGGTCGGCTCGACACTGCTCATCCTCACCGCGCTGGCGCACCAGTCGGTGCGTGCCTATCGCCCCGCCAAGTCCAGCCAAGCAGGAGCCGCCTGATGGAAGAAGTCATCGCAGTCGCCATCGGCGTGCTGGCCGCCTCGGGGGTGTGGTTGATCCTGCGCCCGCGTACCTACCAGGTAATCATGGGCCTGTGCCTGCTGTCGTACGGGGTCAACCTGTTCATCTTCAGCATGGGCAGCCTGTTCATCGGCAAGGAACCGATCATCAAGGACGGCGTGCCCCACGACCTGTTGCACTACACCGACCCGCTGCCCCAGGCACTGGTCCTCACCGCCATCGTCATCAGCTTCGCCATGACCGCGCTGTTTTTGGTGGTGCTGCTGGCCTCCCGTGGCTTGACCGGCACCGACCATGTGGATGGCCGGGAGCGTGACGAATGAGTGGGATGAACCAACTGATCATCGCGCCGATCCTGCTGCCGCTGGTCACCGCGGCGCTGATGCTGCTGATTGGCGAAAGGCACCGCTGGCTGAAGGCCCGCTTGAACCTGCTGTCGACCTTCGCCGGCCTTGTCATCGCCGTCAGTTTGCTCATGTGGGTGCGTACCCAGGGCCAGGCCGAGTCCATCGGTGTGTACCTGCCGGGCAACTGGCCGGCGCCGTTCGGCATCGCCCTGGTGGTGGACCACCTGTCGGCGTTGCTGCTGGTGCTGACCGGTATCGTCGGCAGCTGCGCGCTGTTGTTCGCCCGGGCCCGCTGGGACAGCGCCGGGGCCAGCTTCCACGCACTGTTCCAGGTCCAGCTGATGGGCCTGTACGGCGCCTTCCTCACCGCCGACCTGTTCAACCTGTTCGTGTTCTTCGAGGTGCTGCTGGCGGCCTCCTACGGCCTGCTGCTGCATGGCTCGGGGCGTGCGCGGGTGCGGGCCGGGCTGCATTATATCGCCATCAACCTGTTCGCCTCGTCGCTGTTCCTGGTGGGCGCTGCCATGCTCTATGGCGTCACCGGCACCCTGAACATGGCCGACCTGGCGCTGAAGGTGCCGCTGGTGCCAGAGGCCGACCGTGGCCTGCTGCATGCGGGCGCGGCAATTCTGGCCATTGCCTTCCTGGCCAAGGCCGGGATCTGGCCGCTGAACTTCTGGCTGGTACCGGCCTACTCCTCGGCCAGCGCACCGGTGGCGGCGCTGTTCGCGATCATGACCAAGGTCGGCCTGTATGCCGTACTGCGGCTGTGGAGCCTGCTGTTCTCCGGGCAGGCCGGCGCCTCGGCGAACTTCGGCGGCGAATGGCTAGTGTATGGCGGCCTGGCGACGCTGGCGGTGGCCGCAGTGTCGATCCTTGCCGCCCAGCGCCTGGAGCGCCTGGCGGCGCTAAGCATCCTGGTGTCGGCCGGTACGCTGATGGCCGCTGTCGGTTTCGGCCAGCCAGTGCTGACCGGCGCTGCGCTGTTCTACCTGGCCAGCTCCACCCTGGCGTTGTGCACACTGTTCCTGCTGGCCGAGCTGGTCGAGCGTTCGCGTTCGGCCAACGAGGTGCCACTGGACGATGAAGAGGATGCGATGCCCTCGCCGCTGGAGTCGCTGCACCCGCCCAAGGGCATCAACCTGGACGACGAACAGAAAGCGGTGATCGGCCAGATCATCCCCTGGACCATGGCCTTCCTTGGCCTGAGCTTTATCGCCTGCGCCCTGCTGATCATTGGCATGCCGCCGCTGTCGGGGTTCATCGGCAAACTCAACCTCATCAGCGCGCTGTTCAACCCGCAAGGGTTGGGCGTCGCACCAGGGCAGCCGTTGGGCGCTGCCGGCTGGACGCTGGTCACCCTGTTGATCCTCTCCGGCATGGCTTCGCTGATCGCCTTTGGCCGGGTCGGCATCCAGCGCTTCTGGAAGCCCGAGGAACGCCAGTCACCGTTGCTGCGCCGCTATGAATGCCTGCCGATTGTCATCCTGCTGGGCCTGAGCATTTTCCTAAGCCTCAAGGCCGAACCCTTGCTGCGTTACACCCAGGACGCCGCGGCCAGCCTGCAGGCACCCGACGCCTACATCCAGGCCGTCATGGCCACCCGGCCAGTGCCGGGCCCGACCACCCTGAATGCGCAGGTGCAGCCATGAACCGCCTGTTCCCCGCGCCGCTGCTGTCGCTTTCGCTGTTCGTCCTGTGGCTGCTGCTGAACCTGTCGGTCAGCCCGGGCAACCTGCTGCTGGGCGCCGCGCTGGGCATCCTCGCACCGATCCTGATGGCGCCCCTGCGCCCGCAGCACGCCCACATACGCAGGCCACTGGTGATCGCCCGGCTGATCGGCCGGGTGGGCATCGACGTGATCGTTTCCAACCTGCTGGTGGCCCGTGGCGTGCTGCGTGCCGGCAGCACCCCGCCACGCTCGGCCTTCGTTCACATACCGCTGGCGCTGCGCGATGCGCACGGCCTGGCGGCGCTGTCGATGATTACCACGGTGGTGCCGGGCACGGTCTGGTCGGAACTGGCCCTGGACCGCAGCGTGCTGCTGCTGCACGTGTTCGACCTGGACGACGAAGCGGCGTTCATCGAGCACTTCAAGCACACCTACGAACGCCCGCTGATGGAGATTTTCGAATGAGCGGCCTGCTTGCCAACGCCGTCCTCGCCAGCCTGTTCATTTTCGCCCTGGCCATGGGCCTGGCACTGATCAGGCTGTTCCGCGGCCCCTCCGCCCAGGACCGGGTGCTGGCGCTGGACTACCTGTACATCCTGGCCATGCTGATGATGCTGGTACTGGGCATCCGCTACGCCAGCGACACCTACTTCGAAGGCGCTCTGCTGATCGCCCTGTTCGGCTTCGTCGGCTCGTTCGCCCTGGCCAAGTTCCTGCTGCGAGGCGAGGTGATCGAATGAATGAAGTCTTGGTATTGCCGTTCTGGCTGGAGCTGGCGGTCTCGGCGCTGCTGCTTGTCGGCAGCCTGTTCGCCCTGGTCGGGGCGATCGGCCTGGTGCGGTTGAAGGATTACTTCCAGCGCATGCACCCACCCGCGCTGGCCTCGACCATCGGTGCCTGGTGCGTGGCATTGGCGTCGATCCTGTACTTCTCGCAGCTCAAGCAGAGCCCGGTGCTGCATGCCTGGCTGATCCCGATCCTGCTGTCGATCACCGTGCCGGTCACCACCCTGCTGCTGGCCCGGGCGGCGCTGTTTCGCAAACGCACCTCGGGCGAGGATGTACCGGAAGAAGTCAGCAGCGGACGCGACCGCGGCAACTGAAACTGTCGCCAGCTCAGCCGCCAGCCAGGCGCTGCAGCTCACGCCGCACCATCGCCGCATAGGGCGGTGGGCTGAGCTGATAGAGCTCGCCGGCCACCCAGGCGAGCCAGGCGCCCTGCAGCGCTTCACGGCGCGCCAGTAATTGCTCGGCCAAGGCTATGGCCTGGGCCTGGTGGCGCTGGTGGAAGTCGGCACGTGAGCCCGGCGCCGCCTGGTCACTCATTCGCTGGCCTTGAAGGTGGTCAGCTCGCCCTTGCGCCATTTGGCAACCTTGCCGGTCACTGCCTTGAGCAGTTTGCCCAGGCCTTCCTGTACCTGTTGCTCGGCGGCGAATACCAGCATCACGCCCTGCCCCTCGCGAAACACGATGCCCTCACCCTCGGGCACGCGGACGAAGGCATAGTCGCCTTGCCCGTAGACATTCAACTTGATCTCGCGAAAGCGCAGCTCCAGCTTGCCGCCTTCACGGCTGGGCAGCACCGCCGCACGGAAGTGGTCGCCCACTTTCAGCTCCAGGCGCTGTTTGTCATCGACCACCATGGTGCCGTCGGGATCGATCTCGGCCATGTACAGGCCTTCAGGGTTTTGCTCGGTAACGTAGATGAACCGCCCGTTGAACAACTTGACCAACTTGGCGCGCAAGTCGCCCAGGGCAAACAACGCATGGGTATCCAGAGTACTGACTGCCAATGAAGAGCTCCTCACATCAATTACTGCAGGCCAGCACCCAGGCGCCGCTTCGCGCCAGGTGCCAGCCTTTTAAAGTCATCGTCCACAGGACTTTGCAATCACGCCGCGGAGTTTCCACGCGAGACGGCCAAGCGATAACCGGGAAGTACTTCACCCATTCATCGTTCGGGCGCGCGGGGTAAGCTTCGGCGTGATTCCGTAATAGGAACCGTAATGCCTGACATCAAAACTGCCAGAAAAGATGCGATAGAAAGCGTCAGGTCCTTGAAAGAAAACAAGCCTGGCCTTCAATCGCGCATTACAGGAGAACGAATATGCCCGAAAACACTGAAATCCGTCGAGAGGCGCAACACATTTCCTGCAATATGGCCGCTGCACGCCAAGCGCGCTTCATTGTCGTGCCTGCCGGTGTCGCCTTCTTCCATATCACCGAAAGCACCACTGGAAGGGTCAAGGGATTCCGCCAACGTCACCAGGATGCCTGCGAGCTTGCCCGCCAGCTGGAACGTTGAACCCCTCAGGCTACCTTGCCCCGCGCCAGCTGCGCCAACCAGGCTGCCCGGCACTCCAGTGCTTCGCTGCGGCTGGCAAAGGCAGTGCCCCGGCGCTCTCCATTGACCAGCACCACCCAGCACACCCGCTTGCCCATGGCCTGCAACGCGCTTGGAACACCTGTGCCGATCATCACCGCCACATCGACTTGGCTATTCATCATTCCCTCCGGAATTTAATTAGCAACCTAACGATGTGGCCATGATACGTGCTGCGCGCTTCAGGAAAAAGTCCATGCCGGTAGAGCTGTATTGCACCTGAGGCAACAAATCAGCTCAATCAAGCCCGGGTTCAGGGCGGTAGCCCAGGCGCAGGCCACCCCAGTGGCGGCCCTTGACGTAGATCGGCACCGACAGGTCATGCATCAGCTCACCGGTATCGCGGGTGTAGGTCTGCAGCAAGACCCGCTGCTGATGGCTGCCGCAGCGGATCCCGGTGCGGTCGTCGAAGGTGCGCTTGCTGCGGTTATGCGCCGTATCCTGTACCGGGTCGCCGGTCAGTGGCCGATTGAAGGCGTTGTTGTGGGTCGGCACATAGCCCTGCTGGGTACAGGCGATGGCATAGACCAACCCCTCATGCTGCAGCAGCGGCTCCTGGATCTGCGGCAACACCGTGTCGGTGTAGTGGTCGAAGCGCGTGCTGAAACGTGGTGGCTGCATGCCGGCAATCGGCCGGTACTGGCGGTCGAACAAATCCTCCAGCGCCACCCGCCCCTGCTCGATATCGGCCTCGAACCGCTCGGCAATCTGCTGCGCCCCGCCTTGCGCCAGTTCGAACACCCGCTGGTGGTAGGCATCCAGCCCGACCTCGGCCAGGCGTTCGCTCAAGCGCTCTACCTGGCCCTCCATCTGCACGGAGGCCTGGGCCAGGCGACGAGTTTGCTGGTCGCTCACCGCCAGGTCGCTGCGCACCTGCGCCACGGCCTGGAACAGGGTGTCGAGCTGAGTGCGGTTGGTCTGGGTGCCTGCGGCAATTGCGCCGACCTGCCCTTCGACGCTGGCGGCCAGGCTGGCGATCTGTGCCAGTTGCCCGCCGGTCTGCTCCACCTGCGCCACGCCACTGCCCAGGTCATCGGCCAATGCGCGGATCTGCGTGACCACCTGGGCGGTGCGTTCCTGGATATCGGCCACCATCTGCCCCACTTCCTGCGTGGCAGTGGCAGTGCGCCCGGCCAGGCCGCGCACTTCGTCGGCGACCACGGCGAAACCGCGGCCATGCTCACCCGCCCGCGCCGCCTCGATGGCGGCGTTGAGCGCCAACAGGTTGGTCTGGCTGGCGATGGCCTGGATCACCAGGGTTACCCGGGCAATGTCCTCGCTGCGCAGGTGCAGCGCCTCGATCAGCTCACGGCTGGCGGTGGCGCGCTGGCTCAGGTCGTGCATGCGCTGGATCGACTCGGCCAACACCGCACTGCCGGCGACACTGCTGCCATGGGCCGAGCGGGCGGCTTCCAGGGCCTGCTGACTGAGCTGGGCACTGGTTTGTTCGGTGGCGATCATGATCTCGGCGCTGCCGACAATCTCCTCGGCCGCGCCCAACTGCGACTGCACCCGCGCAGCCAGCTGCTGCACCGAGTGAGCCACCGCCGCAGCCGACAGCGCATTGTGGCTGGTGCCCCGGGCCAGTTGCTGAATCAGGTCATTGTCCTGCGCAGCCTCCTCCACCTGCGTCGTTACCGGTGCGCGGCGCAGATGCGGCAGCCACAACACCAGCAGCGTCAACGGCAGGGCCATATATAGCGCCAGCCCGGCGTAAGCCATGGCCGTCAGCAGCGCGCACAGCACGGCACCCTGTAGCAGGGCGATGGCAACAGCCAGCCGAGTTCCTTCTCGCATCATCGTCGTGGTCCGTCCGCGTGTCGTTATTGTGACGCCATTAAACGCCACCATAACGCCACTATCCATAGTCCCTTGGATGTATGACGGTCACGCTTGATGCAAGGCAAGAAAACACAAAGGCCCCAGGGATCGCTCCGTGGGGCCTTGCGCAGTGCGTCGGGTGTCAGATCTGCCGCTGGTGGCGGTCGAGCTGTTCGTGACGCTCCTGGGCTTCGATGCAGTACTTGGTGGTCGGGCTGATCAGCAGGCGCTTGAGGCCGATCGGCTCGCCGCTGTCGTCGCACCAGCCGAAGCTGTCGTCGCCGATACGGTCCAGGGCCATCTCCAGCTGCGGCAGCAGGCGCTGATCGCGGTCGATGGCGTTGACCAGCCAAGTGCGCTCTTCCTCGACCGAGGCTACGTCAGCAGGATCCGACGGGGTATCCAGGCCTTCGATGGCAGTGCGGTTGAGTTCGATGCGCTCATGCGTCTCGACTTTCATCGCTTGCAGCAGCTTGGTAAAGAACGCCAGTTGGTCGGCATTCATGTAGTCATCGGCCGACATGGCCAGCAACTGTTCCTTGGTCATCGATTTCTCTATGAAAAAATGTGCATTTGGGCGATTCGAGTGCTGCCGATGATGGCTCATCGGCAGCGGAATTCTTCAAGCGCCAACCGGCACTCTTTTACAGGGGGCGGCAGTCTAAGGTGCCAAGCGGCAAGGGGCAACAGAAATGACGGCAGATTTGACCGAAATACCGAGGAATCCGCCCGCTGGTGCCCAGTTTTCCAAGGTTGGTGCGTCTACCAGGCGTCACCGAGCAATATGCCGCAACAAATGCCCGAGCGCCACGCCATCTGCCAACCGTCACGCCGCAAGGTGGTAACAGGCTAACGCCGCAGGCACCGTCGATTATCGCCAGATGGGCCCCTTCAACCAAGGAGCCTTCGTGACCATGAGCGACAACCTGCATCAACGCCTGACCCTCTTCAGCGATCTCGACTGCCAGGTCGCCAGGCACTTCAACCAACGCCCAGCGCTGCTCGAGACCGCCGCCGACCTGCTTGAGGAACAATGGCGGCAGCGCCAGCTGAGCCCCCTTCACAACCCACGCGCCCTGTACCTCGCCAGTCGTCAGCGAACCCCAGGCAAGACATGGATACGCCCACTGACCCAGGTGCTGGTGGAGCGTTACTGCCAACGCCATACCCTCAACCTGACCCCGGGTGAAGATGCCCTGACTACCCGCCTGTCAGCGGACCCTGCCTGGCAGGTCGACCTCGACCTGCACGACGTCGAACTGCTGATCAACGAGGCCGCACCGCACCTGCTGGAAAACTACCAGCAGCAGCTGATCGCCTACTGGAGCCGCGCAGGCAGCGATGGCCAGACGCCCTGGGGCTGGTACGCCGCTTACCTGCGCAAACAGTTGCAGGACGCGATCGGCACGCACGACCAGGCAGCCAGCCTGCCACACTTCGCCCTGGCCGCCGCCACGCTGGTACACGATCATCCCGTGCCAAGCCAGCGCAACGCCTGGAGCAACACCAACGGGCTGGCCGTCTCGACGCTGGCGGTCGACTTCGCGGCCGACGGCAAGCTCGATGTCGACCTTAGTAGCGCCGTGCTGATCGAGCACAACGACCGCGACCCGGGGCGCGAGCTGACCCTGCTGTACACCCTCACCGGCAAGTTGCTCAGCTTCACCTCACGCCAGCACCTGCTGGACGCCATCGCCCGCTGCTGGCCCGACAACGCCCACACCAGTGCCCGCGAGGTAAGCATCGGCGCCATCAGCCATTCGCCGTTCGAAGCCCAGGCCCTCGGCCTGCTGAACCAGCAATTGCAGGTGATACAGCACATTGCCGGGCAATACCGCAGCAAGCTGGACGCCATCGACATGAGCCTGGACCTGGACCGGCTGACCGACATGATCGACCTGTGCAGCAGTGCCGAAGCCCTGCGCCGCCAGCCGCTTGCCACGCAGTTGCCAGACTGGCTGCGCGATGCCCCGAGCAAGCCACTGCTGCAGTACAGCACGCTGCTGATCGATGTCGCCCAGGGTTATCACGACGTCGATGGCCAGTTTTGGCTCGACGGCATCGACAACGCTGAAGACTTCGCCAACCGCCGGCTGGCAGAGCGCCTGGCTGCCGATCACCCGGACAGCGCCCTCAAGCCCGAACAGGTGCAGGTCATCAACCACCAGACCGCGGCAGCGGCCGCGCCAAGCCAGGGCGTTATCGTCACCTCCGGTGCGGTGACGCCAGTGACGTACTCGCTCGCCCAACTGGCCATCGGCAACCTGGGCCTGCTCAAGCCTGGGCGCGTGGAGCTGATTGACAGCGGCGATGAGCCGTTGCCGGCCTGGATGAACGAAAACTACCTGCGCACCCTGGTCAGCGAACTGGACATCGCCAGCGCCTACCCGGCCATGTTGCGCAGCAGATTGCTGGACGCTGCCCAGCCGCGTGCACAACGCCAGCGCTTGCTCAGCGCCCAACTGCGCACCCAGCTGCCGGCCCTGGCCATGGAGCTGTACCTGCGCGGCAAGCTGCCAGACCCGCAGATCAGCAGCCATGTCGCGCAAGTGTTCGCGACCACCGCGGGCGAGGCTACGTCACGCTGGGTCATGCGTGCGCTGGGCTTTATCAAGTCGCCCGGCGCGACGCCCGACCACCCGCGCAATTGTTGGCTGATCGAGCCGCAAGCCCCTGGAGCCGATGCCTGCCTGCTGTATCGCCCACTGCACGAGGATTCACTGCTGTATTTCAGCGACCGCCTGGCGCTGTTCGTGGCTATCAGTACTCCTGGTGACCTGCAAGATGACCTGCTGCAGCGCCTGCCCGCCGAAGACCGCAGGTTCTATGCCCATGGTGGTTTTCTCGAACCGCACCTGTTCGTCCCGCTCGACGACACCAGCGCCGTACCGTTGAGCACACCCGCCCCGGTCAGCCTCAGTGTCGAGCCTGCGCTTGACGACCCGGGCGCAACGCTCTACCTGGCCTGCGTGAACGAATCGATCGAACGCTTCGAGGCGCACGCAGCCACTACCGCACAGACCCGCTGGGCAAGCTGGAAGCAACTCGGCTGGCTGCTGTTCAACACCTTGCTGCCACTGGCAGGCGGCACCCTGGGCAAGGTGGCCTGGCTTGCGCAGATGGAAGTGGCCATCGCCGATTACGTCGAGTCCGATGCGCAGCGCAACCCGGGCGATCACCAGTTGGCCATGGTCAACCTGTTGGTGAACATCGCCATCTTGCTGTTCTCCCACTCGATCTTCCGCCTGCGCCTGGAGCACGGCGAGGAACCCGAGGTTGCCGCCATCCCGGCTACGCTGCCGGAGCCCGCCCCGGCCCTGCCAAGGCCGATACCGGTAGTCGACAGGGTGCTTCCAACACTCGACTTCAGCTGGTCGCGCCCTGACCGCCACCTGACCCTCACGCAACGCACGGCCCTCGAGGCGCTGCAGGCCGGGCTTGCCCCCGCCTCACTCGGTGCCCCGGTGCCGACTGGCGCATTACGTGGCTTGTACCTGCATGACACTCATTTCTACACATTGCTGGACGGCAAGCCCTACCGGGTCGAGACCAACAGCACCGGTAGCCAGACGCGGATCATCGGCCCGGACCTTGGCCCAGGCCCGTGGCTGCAGCGTGATGAAGCCGGCCGCTGGCAGCTGGACCTCGGCCTGCGCCTGAAAGGTGGCATGCCCCTGTCAGAACAGATCCGCAAGCTGCAGCTGAACAAAGAAGCTGCGTTTCACACGGCCAACGACCTGTTGAGCGCCGATAAGCTGATGTTCGACGCCAAGTACAAGGAGATGCAGACCATCGACAATGTCGTCAGCGTCGCCACCACCGACAACGCCCTGAGTCAGTGCCAGGACAAGATGCAGGCCCTGTACGGGTTCTGGATGACACACCTGGAGCACGCAACCACCCGCAACGCCATACAACCAATCCGCATGTTCAAGCTCGTCCATGCCTATGCGCTGCATCAGGCCGGTTATTGCCTGCGGGCGCTCAATCGAATCCTGATCAAACGCTTTCGTCCGGTCCGCGATCAACTGCTGCAGGTCTTCGATGCATCGCTCGAATCCCTCTCCAAGGCCGATGAGCTCATTGTCCTCAGGCGCCTGGACCTGCAAGAGCAATTGTTGGACCAGCGGCTCGAAAACAACAAACGCTTGCGCCAGTGCCAGACCGAACTGGGCAGGCTGGCCAGCCAGCAAACCCCCGACATCGTCACCTGGCGAGACCTCGCCGCGTCCGTACCCGCAACACTTGAGCAACAGCTCGACCTTCAGTTCCTGCAGCTGGAAGTACAACTCAATCGGCTGACCCTGGGCCATGGGCTGACCAGCGTTGCGGTGTATTGGTGCGACCGCTTCCTGGACAACATCAGCCTCGGGATCGCCCAGCGTGCCACCCTGTTCAAGCTGCAGAACCCCGATACGGAAGTGGCGGCGCGGCTGCTGCGCAGTATCCAGGAGCATTTCATGGCGGCCGGGCGTCACCTGGGCAAGGTCGCCGAAGAACTGCCAGGCGAAGCCGCCCAACAGCCGCTGCGCAAGCTGCAGAGCACGCTTGGCCGTATCCTCGAGCAGATAGCCGCCGACCTCGCCGAGCTACCGGATTTCCCACCGGTCAGCACCCTGGTCCAACTGCGCAACAAGGTGCCTGGGTTGATCGAAACCGCCGAGCACGGCCTGCTGTTGGCCGCACCACGCGAAGGTGATGTGAACACCGTCGACATCCCTGGGCCTGACAACAAGACGGCCGGGCGAACCTACCACCTGAAGCACGGCAACTGGGTGGAGCTGAAAGTGCAGAAGGCGCCCGTCCTGCCTGGCAGGCAGAAGCTCAAGCGGTTGCTCAGGGACGCCAGCACCTTGCTGGCCAAGGCACGGGAGGAGATGGGCAAGCTGCACAGGGCGGCCGACCACTACCTGCCAGTGGAGATCGAAGAGGCCTTGCTACACCACCGCGCGCGCCTGCTGACCCAGGCCGAAAACATCGAACGCCGCCTCACCGAAGACAATCAAACCGATGAAGCGAGCCACGGGCTGGACGCCGAACGGATGGTCGGGGCGCTGCGCAACCTGGCCGATGAACTGCACGTCGCAGCAACCCAGCGGCGCATTGAAGCCGCCATTGCGCAACAGCCGCGCATGGGCGAAGTGCAGTTTCTGCTTGAGCAGGGCGCGGTGCAGATCCAGCGCATGGGCACCCGCACCCGGCTGGCCAAGGTCAAGGGCCGACCGGTCGACTATTTCGATGAATACGGCATCAGCCATCAGGGGACAGTGCTGTGGTATGCGCACTTTCACTACCCCGCGCTGGACACACCCAAGGCCGACTTCACTGCCGGGCACCTGAAAAGCGCCGCCCAGCGTCACGTTGCCGGGCAGCGATACACCGATGCCACAGGCAAAGTGGTCGAGGTCTATCGCGCACCCATCACCAGCGCAGCCGCCGGCCAGTATTTCTTCAACCTGTAATCCGGGCAAAGGCGCTGCCAGGGCAGCGCCCATGCCGGTCAACGGTCCTTGAACTGCGCCTCGCGCTTGGCGATGAACGCGGACATGCCTTCCTTCTGGTCTTCGGTGGCGAACGCCGCATGGAACACCCGGCGCTCGAAACGCACACCCTCGCTCAAGGTCACTTCGAAGGCGCGGTTGACGCTCTCCTTGACCATCATGCTGACCGGGATCGACTTGCTGGCGATGGTCGCCGCCACCTTCAGCGCCTCCTCCACCAGCTCGGCCTGCGGCACGATGCGTGCCACCAGGCCGGCACGTTCGGCTTCCTCGGCGCCCATCAGGCGGCCGGACAGGCACAGTTCCATGGCCTTGGCCTTGCCCACCGCGCGGGTCAGGCGCTGGGTGCCGCCCATGCCCGGCAGCACGCCGAGGTTGATTTCCGGCTGGCCGAACTTGGCGTTGTCAGCGGCCAGGATGAAGTCGCACATCATTGCCAGCTCGCAGCCACCGCCCAGGGCAAAGCCAGACACCGCAGCGATGATCGGCTTGCGGCGATTGGCGACGCGGTCGGCGTCGCTGAACAGGTCTTCAACGTAGATCTGCGGGTACTTAAGGTCGGCCATTTCCTTGATGTCGGCGCCAGCGGCGAAGGCCTTGGCCGAGCCGGTCAGCACCACGCAGCCGATGTTCGGGTCACGCTCGAGCTGGTCCAGGGCCTGGTTGATCTCGCCGACGATCTGCGCGTTCAGGGCGTTGAGCGCCTGCGGGCGGTTGAGGGTGATCAGGCCGACCTTGCCGTGGATGTCCAACAGGATGGTTTCGAATGCCATGCAGACTGCTCCTTCAAAGATTGCGCGCAATGACCATGCGCTGAATGTCGCTGGTGCCTTCGTAGATCTGGCAGACCCGCACATCACGGTAGATGCGCTCCAGCGGGAAGTCGCTCAGATAGCCATAACCACCGAGCGTCTGCAAGGCATCCGAACAGACCTTTTCGGCCATTTCCGAGGCGAAAAGCTTGGCCATCGAGGCCTCTACCAGCGCCGGGCGCCCGGCATCGCGCAAGGCAGCGGCGTGCAGCACCATCTGCCGGGCCACGGCAATCTTCGTTGCCATGTCGGCCAGGCGGAAGGCCACGGCCTGGTGCTCGATCAGCGGCTTGCCGAAGCTTTGCCGCTCGTTGGCATAGTCGCGGGCCACCTCGAAGGCGGCGCGGGCCATGCCCACCGCCTGCGAGGCGATGCCGATGCGCCCGCCCTCGAGGTTGGCCAGGGCGATCTTGTAGCCCTGCCCTTCTTCGCCCAGGCGGTTGGCCACCGGCACGCGCACATTGTCGAAGACGATCTGGCAGGTGTCGGAGGCATGCTGGCCAAGCTTGTCCTCGACCCGCGCCACCTGGTAGCCGGGGGCGTCGGTGGGCACGATGAACGCGCTGATGCCACGCTTGCCGGCGTCAGGGTCGGTGACGGCGAAGACGATCACCACCCCGGCGTTCTGCCCTGAGGTGATGAACTGCTTGCTGCCGTTGAGCACGTAGTGGTCGCCGTTCAGGCGCGCACGGGTTTTCAGGCTGCTGGCGTCGGAGCCGGCCTGGGGCTCGGTCAGGGCGAAGGCGCCGAGCATGGTGCCACTGGCCAGCGGCGTGAGGAACTGCTGCTTCTGCGCCTCGCTGCCGAACTTGAGGATCGGCACGCAACCCACCGAGTTGTGCACGCTCATGATGGTCGAACAGGCACCGTCGCCTGCGGCGATTTCTTCCAGGGCCATGGCGTAGGCCACATAGCCCGTATCGCTGCCACCGTACTGCTCCGGCACCAGCATGCCGAACAGGCCAAGCCCGGCCATTTCCCCGATGGCCTGCTTGGGGAAGCGGTGCTCCTTGTCCCATTGCTCGGCGAACGGTTTAAGCCGCTCCTGGGCGAAGCTGCGCACCGCGTCGGCGATCTGTTGTTGCTCGTCAGTTACCAGCATGGTTCACCTCAGTACAGGCATTCGACGGCCATGGCCGTGGCCTCGCCACCGCCGATGCAGATGGCTGCCACGCCACGGCGCAGGTTGTTCTGGCGCAGGGCCGACAGCAGGGTCACCAGGATGCGTGCGCCGGAGGCGCCGATCGGGTGGCCCAGGGCGCAGGCGCCGCCATGGATGTTGACCTTGTCGTGGGGCAGGTCGAGCTGCTTCATGGCCGCCAGGGTAACCACGGCGAAGGCCTCGTTGATCTCGAACAGGTCGACCTCTGCCAGATCCCAGCCGGTGCGCTTCATCAGCTTGTCGATGGCGCCGATGGGGGCGGTGGGGAACAGCGCCGGGGTGTCGGCGAAAGCCGCGTGGCCATGGATCACCGCCAGGGGTTTCAGGCCGCGCTTCTCGGCCTGGGAGCTGCGCATCAGCACCAGCGCCGCGGCGCCGTCGGAGATCGAACTTGAGTTGGCAGCCGTTACGGTGCCGCCTTCGCGGAAGGCCGGCTTGAGCTGCGGGATCTTGTCCAGGCGCGCCTTGGGCGGTTGCTCGTCATCCTTGATGACACGCTTCTCTTTACCTTCTGTAACTTCAACCGGAACGATCTCGGCGGCAAAGCGACCGCTCGTGATCGCCTCCTGCGCCCGGGTCAGCGAGGCGATGGCGAAGTTGTCCTGGGCCTCACGGCTGAAGGCGCCGTTCTGCGCGCAATCCTCGGCGAAGGTGCCCATCAGCCGGCCCTTGTCGTAGGCGTCTTCCAGGCCGTCCATGAACATGTGGTCGATGATCTTGCCGTGGCCCATGCGGTAGCCGCCACGGGCCTTGTCCAGCAGGTAGGGGGCATTGGTCATGCTCTCCATGCCACCGGCGACGATCACCTCGGCGCTGCCGGCCAGCAGTTGGTCATGGGCCAGGATCGCCGCCTGCATGCCCGAACCGCACATCTTGTTCAGGGTGGTGCAGGTGGTGTGCTTGTCCAGACCGGCGCCCAGGGCGGCCTGGCGGGCCGGGGCCTGGCCTTGCCCGGCAGGCAGCACGCAGCCGAACAGCACTTCCTGGACACTGGCGGCATCGATGCCGGCGCGCTCCACGGCGGCGCGGATCGCCGCGCTGCCCAGTTGCGCCGCGGTCAGGCTCTTGAGGTCGCCCTGCAGGCCGCCCATGGGCGTGCGCACGGCGCTGACGATAACGATCGGGTCATTGGCGAGGGTCATGTTCATTGCTCCTTATTTGGCAGCCATGCGCAGCGCGCCGTCGAGGCGGATCACCTCGCCGTTGAGCATGCTGTTCTCGATGATATGGCGGGCGAGCGCGGCGTATTCCTGCGGGCGGCCCAGGCGCTGCGGGAATGGCACCCCGGCAGCCAGGGACGCGCGCACTTCCTCGGTCATGCCGGCCATCATCGGGGTTTCGAAAATGCCTGGGGCGATGGTCATCACACGGATGCCGAAGCGCGCCAGTTCACGGGCGGCCGGCAGGGTCAGGCTGGCAATCGCGCCCTTGGACGCGGCATAGGCGGCCTGGCCGATCTGGCCGTCGTAGGCGGCGATGGAGGCAGTGTTGATGATCACCCCGCGTTCACCGCCCTCGTCGGCCTGGCCTTCGGCCATGGCCGCAGCGGCCAGACGCAGCAGATTGAAGCTGCCGATCAGGTTGACGTTGATGACCTTGGCGAAGCTGCCCAGGGCGTGCGGGCCGTTCTTGCCCAGTACTTTCTCGGCACCGACGATGCCGGCGCAGTTGACCAGCCCGTGCAGGCTGCCGAAGGCGCTGACGGCAGCAGCGACTGCCGCCTGGGCGGCCTGCTCGTCACTGATGTCGGCCACCGCGAAGCGGGCATTGTCGCCCAGCTCGCGAGCCTTGGCCTCGACGACGGCGGCGTTCAAGTCGACCAGCATGACCTTGGCGCCGGCTTCGATGAGCATTTGCGCGGTGGCGGCGCCCAGGCCCGAGGCCGCGCCGCTGACGATGAAGTGCTTGTTCTGGATATGCATGTCGGGTTTCCTTCAGGCGCCCGCAGCGATCGGCTGCGCGGCTTGTTGTTTGGCGACTTCCTGGTTGCGCAGGATGAAGCGTTGCAGCTTGCCGCTCGGGGTCTTGGGCAGCTCGCCGACGAATTCGATTTCACGCGGGTAGGCGTGGGCGTACAGGCGTTGGCGCACATGCTGGCGCAGGGTTTCCTCAAGCTCGGGGCTGCCCGCGTAACCCTTGGCCAGTACCACGAATGCCTTGATCAGCTCGGTGCGCTCGGGGTCGGGCTTGCCGATCACCGCCGCCTCGATTACCGCCGGGTGCTCGATCAGCGCGCTCTCCACGTCGAACGGGCCGACCCGGTAGCCGGAGGTGGTGATCACATCGTCGCTACGGCCGACGAAGCTGATGCTGCCATCCTGATTGAGCTCGACGGTGTCGCCGGACAGGTAGTACTTGCCGACGAAGGCCTTGGTCGGCAAACCGTGATAACCAGCGAACCAGCACAGCGGCGACTGCTCGCGGTCCACCGCCAGAATGCCCGGCTGCCCGGCCGGCAGTTCGCCGCCCTGCCCATCCACCACCACGATGCGGTGGCCGGGGATGGCGAAGCCTGCCGAGCCGAGGTGTACCGGGTGCTCCAGCGCATGATGGTTGCACAGCACCATGCCCAGTTCGGTCTGGCCGTAGTGATCGTGAATCGTCACCCCCAGTTCGTCGGCGAACCAGCGGATCACTTCCGGGTTGAGCGGCTCGCCGGCGCTGCTGACCACCCGCAGGCGGCCCTTGATCGGCGCCGCGAACTGCTCGCCGGCGGCGATCAGCAGGCGGTAGGCGGTGGGCGAACCGGCGAGGTTGGTGATGCCGAGCTTGGCGATGACCCGCGCACAGCTTTCGACGCTGAACGGCCCATCGTAGAAGGTGGTGGCATGGCCCAGCGCCAGCGGGCCGGTGACGGCGTAGTACAGACCGTAGGCCCAGCCCGGGTCGGCCAGGTTCCAGAAGTTGTCCTGCGGGCGCAGGCCGATGGCGTCGCGCATGTAGCCCTGGAAGGCGACGATGGCACGCAGCGGTACTTCCAGGGGTTTGGCCGGCCCGGTGGTGCCGGAGGTGAACATCAGCAGGAAGGGGTCGTTGCCCGTACGCATGACAGGTTCGCAATGCGCATCAGCCGCCTCGAGCGCCTGATGGAAGTCCAGCTCGCCCACTGCCGCGTCCACGGTGATGACCGTCGGGCAACCGACAACATCATCGAGCTTGGGTCGGTTATTACGGTCGGTGATCACTACCCGCGCATGGGATTGTTCCAGGCGGTGCTCGATGGCCTTGGGGCCAAAGGCGGTGAACAACGGCTGGTACACCGCGCCCAGGCGCCAGGTGGCAAGGATCGTCACCAGCAGTTCGGGCGTGCGCGGCATCAGGCCGGCAACCCGGTCCCCCGCCACCACGCCTTGCGCACCGAGCACGTTGGCGAAGCGCGCGGCAAGCGCCTGCAACTGTTCGAAACTGTAGCGGCCACCGTTGCCGTCGCGGTCTTCCCAGATCAGCGCAGGCTTGTCCTCGCCCACATGTCGGTCACAGCATTCGACGCAGGCGTTGAGGGCTTCGAGGTTGCCATGCAAGGCCTCAGCAGCGGCCTGGGCGTAGTTGAACGAACGGGCGGCCTCGGCGTAATCGCGCATCGTCAGACTCCTGGCTTGTTATTGTTGGAGTGCACCATTGGTCTGACGATGTTCGCGCCGCTCACCCACCCCGGCAATGGCCAAAGGCGTCAATCTGGATGACCGGTTTGGCATTGGCCAACCGCATTGCCGCGTCGATCAATGCCCGCCGCTGCCTTGCGCGGCCAATGCCTCGCGGGTCAGTTGCAAGGCCAGTTGCTGCAGTGCCTTCTCGCGGTCACGGGCGAGCTGGTTCATGGCAGCCAGGTATTGACTTTCCGGTTGCCGCTGTTGCTCCAACGCATCGAGTTGGTCCCAGAATGGCTGCTCTGCCGCCGTGAAGCGCTCGGCATACTCACCGCGCAGGTACGCCAACCAGAAATCCCGTTGGCTGATGTACTCGGCCAGGCCATCCCCGGCTTCGCGGGTGCGCACTTCGCGCGCAGCGCTGTCCAGTTGTTCCTGGTTCACCTCGGCAATGCCCTCGAACTGCATGGTCCTGGGTTGCCCGGGCAGGTCGAGTACCGTGGCCAGCCTCGTGCGATAGGCCAGGCTCACCTCAATCTCGTCAACGCCGATACCCTCGGCATTGCGCTGGGTGATGTCGGCACGCGCGATACGCTCCACCTGGTCCAGGCGAAACAACCGACGCGCCAGGTTCAAACGAGCCACCACCGCCTGCTCCGGATCGAGCTCGCGCAGCGTACTGGCAACCATCGCGCGCACCTCCAGGGTACTGAAGCAAGAGGCCACGCTGTCCACGCACGTACGCTGGCTACCCGCCAGGTTGAACAACTCCTCGCGCAGGGCTCCGTCCTGCACGGCGGATTCGATCACTTCCCAGACACGGCGCCCGAGGTCTGCGCGAGCCCGACGGTAATCGCTGGTCTCGCTCAGTTCCTGCAAAAGCTCGAAGAACCCTTCGCCGCCCCGCTCGTTGCGCAAGGTGTCCCATTGCTCGCCACGCAAGCCCTGCTGATCTGTCTCCAGGGTCTGCAGCCACAGGGTACGGCTTGCGACAGGCTGTACCAGCGCACTGGCGCCGCGCAGCGGCAAGCTGAGGGGCGCACGCAGGCGCAGGCGGGTTGCCACTGACAACGGGTTACCCGTCAAGTCCAGCGCCTGGCGAATCTCGAATGGGGCGTTCAGCAAGGCCTGGGGCACGCTCATGATCTGGTTGTGGCGCAGGTCGGCATAATCGAGGAAGCCACACCACTCCAACCCTGGCGGGATGGCCTGCAAGCCGGTACGTTGCAGGTTGATCTCACGCAGGCGGGACATCTGGTTGAAATTGAGGCGCACCGTGCCCAGCGGGTTGTTGCTCAGATCCAGGTGGCGCATGGTTGCCAGGTTGCGAAGCACCTGGGCGCCGCCTGTGGTTAGCCGGATCTGGTTACGTGCCAGGTTCACCATCCGCAAATGCGTCAGGCGACCGATATCGTCCGGGATGGCCCGCAATCGATTGTTGCTCAGGATAAGCCTGCGCAACTGCGGGAAACTGCGCAGGAAGCCCGACGGCAGGCGCTCCAGGCGCAGGCCAACCAGTGTCAGGTCGGTGACATGGCTGAAATCGGCACCGGCGGGCAACTCGGGCAGACTGCCGACGGGAATGCCGATCAGCCCCAACCGGCGACCTTCCGGATCACCCGGCTCGGCCACCACCGGCTCGCCTTCCAGGCGCCAGCTGCGCAGCAGTTCCCTGGCGACCAGCCTGCGCAAGTCCTGGCGCGGGATGGCTTGCTCCGCCGTGACCCAGCGATTCAGCACTTCGTCGAGCTGACGAAAAGCGCGTTCATGCACCTGCAGGTTGGCGTACGCCGAACCGGGCTGCTCAAGGAGGATATCGACGAAGGTGTCCACCTGACGATCATTGAAACCGGGATACAGGGCCCGCACCCGGTTACGTAAGATTGTGTGGCTCATCGTCCGCCCGGACCGCCGGCCGCTGAGGGGGTAGCCGGGCCGACCATCCTCCAAGCGTTGCAGCGGGACGAACCACGGCCGCTGCTGACGCAGCCCGACCAGCCGCGACAAGGCGAGGCTATCCGCCGGCAGCCACGCGCGAAGGTCGGCCAGCACGCGTTCGCTGGCGTCTGCGCCTTGCCAACCCAACCGTTGCAGGTCGGCCTGGGGCAACCACGCCAACAGCACTTCCGGCAACCCGCAGGGCTCGGCCACTTCGATATCCGCATCGCGGCCATCCTGGTCATACAACCGCAAGCGGCCGTCGCGCCGCACCATGATCGTGGTGATCTGCCCGGCCCCGCTTTCCGGATACAGGCGCGCCAGGGTCGGGCCGACATCGGAACCCTCGCGCAAGACCAGGCTCAACGAACTTTGCACGCCCACCCTGCGCCGCAGCAGGGCGAACACCAGCTCGGTGGTCAGTTCACTGTAACTGCCCCGCAGGTACAACCCCTCACGCATGCGCGTCAGTTGGGCCACGCGCAGCAACGCGCGCGCCTGTTCGGCGACCGCCAGGGGGATCCGCGACTCGGCGATCATTCGCTCGCGCTGATCGGCCGTGACCTGCTCCAGCAAACGCAGGGCATAGGCATCCGGCAAACCTGGAAAATCGCGCTGCAGAAGGGCCAGCTGCGCATCCTGGCGCAGGTATCCACGGGAGAAGTGCTCAAGCATCTGCGCCCTCAAGTGCGGGGCATCTTCCCTGATGGCGGCCAACTGTTCTGCGAAGGGCTCGCCGGCAAGATCCTGTTTTTCGACACACCACGCCAGCAGTTCAGCGTCGCTGGCCTGGCCCTCGTCTACCTGATCGAAGAAGGCTTGCAGCCGAGCGTCCACCGCAAAGCGTTCCAGGGTGTCACGCAACGCCACGGGCATCGGCCTGGCCTCCACCAGCCAGCCGCGCAACTGCGCCTGATCGACATCGGCCACCCTGAGGATGTCACCTACCCGCGGTTCATCCAGCCGGCCCGCCGGCGGCCAGAGGCGCGCCAGCAGTGCCCGCTCCCCCGCCCACTCCAGCGGGTGCTCGGAGGTCAGGCGCCAGGCCCGTTCGCCATTGCTTTCCAACTGCGGCGCAGGAGCAGACGCGTCCGTCGGATGAACCAGCTGCCAGGTGCTGCGCCCATCACTCGGACGGACCCGGTAGTACCGGCCCTCGGCATCCCGCCACCAGTGGTCATGGCCGTCGCTCAACAGCCCGTTGTCCAGTTCGACCAGCCCTTCGGCCGGCGCACTGCGCGCAAAGCACGCCAGGTCGTCGGACCACAGCCGTTGCCTGCCATCCTGGGTTTGCACCGGTACCAGGCCCTCGACGAAGGTGCTGCGCACGAAACGCGCCACGCCAACGGTCGCCCCGGCAATTGCCAAGGTCTGCGCCACGCCGAGCAGGTGTTCGAGCGCTTCGTGCCGATGACCCTGGCTCCAGTCGTCGATCCCTGCGTAAACCTCCTGCAGGGTCTGACGGATCATGTCGGCCAACAGCACCGCCCCGACGCCCGGCACGAACAAACCGGCGAGGCCGAGCAGCACCAGCCCGGCCGTCTGCAACGCCTTGGCCCGCGCACTCGACACAGCGGCATCGACCATTGCCGTGGGCACCACAAGGAACTGCGCATCGTTACGAATGCGCTGCAGATGCCGGCCCGCCACGGTGTCGAACAGCTCAGCGGTAACCTCTGAGAACGACGCCTGCATATCGGTGTTCGGGTCACTCAGGCGCTTGCCCAGGGTCGTCAGGTAGGCCGCCCGATCCGCCAGGGCGATCCGCTGTTCCAAGGCCTGGCGGTAGGCGGCGTCGCGCACCTTTTCGCCCAGGGCCAGGTTCGCTTCACCCCAGTTCGTGTAGTGCTGTAGTGGTTTTTCCCGGTCCATCGGCAGGTACAGGATCACCCCCTTCAGCGGCTTGATCGGCAATGTCGCGCCCTGCCCGTTGTACTCCCAACTGCCGCGCAGCTCGAACGCCAGCGCACCATCGACCCGTGCATCCAACACCTTGACCTCACCGCACCTGACACTGACGCTCTTGGAGTGGCTGATCGCCTGCTGCTGGGTAACCCGGCTCAGCATCCTCAGGTCGTCTGCGGTCAGTTGCCCTTTGAGCGAGGCAATTTGCGTGGCCAGTGCCAACTGCAGGCGCAGGTCCTTGGCCAGCACGGTCATGAACGGGCCATCGAATACCTCGTCGAGGTGTTTCTGGTAGTTGCCGCCCACATCCAACGTGCGGCACAGCGTCACCAACCCGTCCATCTGTGTGGTCAGCACCTGCTCCGGAGCCTGAGTGGCCGGATCCGCGGGATAAACCAGAGCAGTGCCGTCATAGAAGCTTTGGCCCTGCTTGAAGTTCTGCAACAAGCGCTGCAAGGCCGGGGCATAGCTATTTTTGAATTCAGCCCTGTTGAGGGCTGCGTCAAACCCCAGGCCGCGCTCGCGCCACTGCGCCTTGTCCAGGTCGAGCGTCTGCCCCGTCAGCGTCTGGAGTGCAGGTGCCAGAAGCGCTTTGCCGTAGGCTGCGGGAGCCTTGAGCTGCCCCAGCGTCTTACGCAGCACTTGCTGGCTGTCGTGGTGCGCCTCAAAGCAGGCACGCAAGGTCTTGAGCTGATCGGGTGTGGCGAGCTTGAGCCAGCCCGGCAGGATTTCACCGATGAAGTCATCGGTAGCATTGAGCAGCTTTGGATGGGTTGACGCAGTCACTGACATGATGATCGTCCTTGAGGTGGAGGGGGCTCCACAGTGGGACCGTGATCATCACGACGGCAGCGGGAAAACCACCCCTTCAGCCTGTCGTGTCGCGGGCCTGGATCAGCGCCCGATAATGCCCGGGGTTGCAGCCGAACCACTTGCGAAACGCCTTGTAGAACGAGCTGCTGTCAGCGAAACCCAGGCGCTCGGCAATCTCGCCCAGGCCTGGCTCGGCCTCGGCCAGCCAGGCAATCGCCAGCTCGCGCCGCACGCTGTCCTTGAGCCCTTGGTAGGTTTGCCCCTCGTCGGCCAGGCGCCGGCGCAAGGTGGAGGGTGACAGGCACAGCTGGCGGGCCAGGCTGTCGCCATCAGGCCAGCGCGCCGGGTCCAGGCCGAGCAGGTCGTGGCGGATGCGCCGCCCAAGGCTGGCCGGGTCGCGGTACTTGACCAGAATGTTGCCCGGTGCTTCGGCAAGAAAACGCTGCAGTTCCTCGGGCGTGCGCTTGAGCGGCAGGTCCAGGCAGTCGGCGGCGATGATCATCCGCGTGCGCGGGCGGTCGAACTGCAGGTTCTCGGAGAACATCACCCGGTAGTCGTCGCAGAACGGTGGCTCGGCACACCGCAGGTCGATGGCCAGGATCGGTATACGCCGCCCGGCCAGCCAGCAGGCCACGCCATGCACGATCATCCAGAAGGTGAAGTAGGTGAAGGCTCGGCGCGGCTCGTCACAAGGCTCGTTGATGACGATCTCGGCCAGGCCTGGCTGGCGCACCAGCCCGGGGTGCAGGTCTTCGAGCATCAGACTGAGAAAGCCCAGGGCGGTGTGCAAACCCTCGGCCAGGGTCGGCTGGGCCATGGCCGCGCGGCACATGAAGGCCAGGCTGCCACTGCGCAGGCCGCGCGAGTCCATGGCGAAGAACTCATCGTTGCAGCGTCGCGCCAGCAGGCGCCAGAGGCGCGCGTAGGACTCCGCGCTGACCCGCGCCTCGGGCAACTCCAACTGGCCGGCATCGATACCGGCACGGCCAAGCAGCACGGCATCCGCCGCGCCAGCCGGGCAGGTCTGCAACAGGGCCTCACGCACCAGTTGCATGGAGATGGTGTCTTTCTCGCTCATCGGCTGTCCGCTGCGCTCCGTGGCGGCCATCTTAGGCCGCTCAGACACTGGCGGCCAGCCCCAGAAACGCCTGGATCAGGCGCAGCTCGCGACGTCGCTCCAGGCAGCCGATCATATGCTGGTTGACCAGCCCCGCACCGCTCAACGGCCGTGCCACCACCCGCGGGTCATGGGCCACTTCTGTGGACGACACCACGCCAATGCCCAGCTCGGCCGCCACTGCCTCGGTGACTGCCTCGCGGCTGTCCAGCTCCAGCAGCACCCGTGGCTGCACACGGCCCTCGGCGCAAGCCTTGTCGAAGGTGCGCCGGGTGGTCGAGCTCGGCTCGCGCAACACCATGATCTGCTTGTCCAGCGCGGCCAGCGGCAGGTCGCCGTCAGCCTTGGCCCAGGCATGCCCCGCCGGCAACAGCGCGCACAAGCGCGACTGGCACAGGCTCTGCAGGTGCAGGCCCTTGCGCGGTTCGATCTCGGTCAGCACCGCAACATCGGCATGTTCGGACAGCAATGCGGCCAGGGTCTCCTGGGCATTGCCCAGGCGCAGGTTGACGGTGATGCCGGGGTAGCGCTCGCGCAGCAGCGCCAGCATCGGCATCACCCGGTGCGGCCCGTCGGCAGCCACTTCCAGGCGCCCGGTCAGCAACTGGCGGTTGGCTTCGAGCATCGCCTGGGCTTCCTCGGCAAGGCCGAACATGGCCCGGGTGATCGCCGCCAGCCGGGTGCCCTCCTCGGTCAGCTCTACCCGCCGCGCGGTGCGCCGCAGCAAGGTGATCTGGTAGTGCTCCTCCAGCGCCTTGACGTGCCCGGTGACCGCCGGCTGGCTGATGAACAGGCGCTCGGCGGCGCGGGTGAAACTGCCTTCACGGGCGACGGCATCGAAGGCGCGGAGCTGGAACAGGTTCATATCTATCGGCCTGACTTATGGCTGGCATAACAACAAACAATTTGAATGATACACCTGCGAATTGCAACCTAGGCCCCATAAGTTTCCAGCCCACCGCATGTGAGGAACCACGGAATGAGCAACGCCCCGATCCTGCTGACCCCCGGCCCCCTGACCACGTCCGCCCGCACCCGCCAAGCCATGCTGGTGGACTGGGGCTCCTGGGACCGCGATTTCAACCAGCTGACCGCCAGCGTCTGCGAGCAGCTGCTGGCGATCATCGACGGTGCCGCCAGCCACCACTGCGTGCCCCTGCAAGGCAGCGGCACCTTCGCCGTGGAAGCGGCCATCGGCACCCTCGTGCCGCGTGACGGCAAGGTGCTGGTGCTGATCAATGGCGCCTACGGCCAGCGCCTGGCGAAAATCTGCAAGGTACTGGGCCGCTCTTACAGCACCTTCGAAACCGCCGAAGACCAGCCGACCACCGCCGAAGACGTCGACCGCCTGCTGGCTGCCGACCCGGCCGTTACCCACGTGGCCCTGATCCACTGCGAGACCAGCACTGGCATCCTCAATCCGCTGCCCGAGATCGCCCAGGTGATCAAGCGCCACGGCAAACGGCTGATCATCGACGCCATGAGCTCGTTCGGCGCGCTGCCGATCGATGCCCGGCAAGTCCCCTTCGAGGCGCTGATCGCAGCGTCCGGCAAATGCCTAGAAGGCGTGCCGGGGATGGGCTTCGTCTTCGCCGAGAAAACCGCCCTGGCCGCCGCCGAAGGCAACGCCCACTCGCTGGCCATGGACCTGCAGGACCAACACGCCTACATGGCCAAGACCGGCCAATGGCGCTTCACGCCGCCGACCCACGTGGTCGCCGCGCTGCACGAAGCGCTGCAGCAGTACGCTGAGGAAGGCGGCCTGCCGGCACGCCACCAGCGCTACGCCGACAACTGCAAGACCCTGCTCGACGGCATGGCCAGGATCGGCCTGCAGAGCTTCCTGCCCGCCGCCATCCAGGCGCCGATCATCGTCACCTTCCACGCCCCCACCGACGCCCGCTACCAGTTCAAGGACTTCTACGAGCGGGTCAAGGCCAAGGGTTTCATCCTCTACCCAGGCAAGCTGACCCAGGTCGAAACCTTCCGCGTCGGCTGCATCGGCGTGGTCGGCCCGGACGGCATGCAGGCCGCCGTCAACGCCGTGGCCGAAGTGCTGCGGGAAATGGAAGTGCTGGACATCTGACCCTCCGCCTACCCAACTTCAGGAACATGCGCACATGAACTACAGCAACCCTACCCAGCTGCAAGCCGCCATCCTCGACTGGGCCGGCACCGTGGTCGACTTCGGCTCCTTCGCCCCCACCCAGATTTTCGTCGAGGCCTTCGCCGAGTTCGACGTGCAAGTGTCCATCGAAGAGGCCCGCGGCCCGATGGGCATGGGCAAGTGGGACCACATTCGCACCCTGTGCGACGTACCGGAGATCGCCGAGCGCTACTGCAAGGTGTTTGGCCGCACGCCCACCGACGATGACGTAACCGCCATCTACGAACGCTTCATGCCCCTGCAGATCGAGAAGATCGCCGTGCACTCGGCGCTTATCCCCGGCGCACTGGACACCCTCACCGGGCTGCGCGAGGACGGGCTGAAGATCGGCTCGTGCTCGGGCTACCCGAAAGTGGTGATGGACAAAGTGGTCGAGCTGGCCGCACAGAATGGCTACGTCGCCGACCACGTGGTGGCCACCGACGAAACCCCGAACGGCCGCCCGTGGCCGGCCCAGGCCCTGGCCAACGTGATTGCCTTAGGCATCGATGATGTGGCGGCGTGCGTGAAGGTGGACGACACCGTGCCGGGTATTCTCGAAGGCCGCCGCGCCGGGATGTGGACCGTGGCGCTGGTGTGCTCGGGCAATGCCCTGGGCCTGACCTGGGAAGGCTACCAGGCGCTGAGCGCAGAGAAACTGGAGAGCGAGCGCAAGCGAATTCACCAGCTGTTCGCCAGCTCGCGCCCGCACTACCTGATCGACACGATCAATGAGTTGCCCGAGGTGATTGCCGATATCAACCGGCGCCTGGCCAAGGGCGAGATGCCGCAAAGCGCTTGATGCAAGGTTTCATCGCGGGGCAAAGCCACTCCCACACCTTGCCAGTGCACGCTGGCGTGGGAGGGGCTTGCCCCGCGATTTTTCGACTCAGACCGCCCTGTTCAACTTCACCCACGAGGCGAACTTGTCGATGAACGCCTGCAAGAACGGCCGGGTCTTCTCACTCAGTTTGCCGCTGTCTTCGAACAGCGTCGCTGCCCCACCGATGTAAGCCTCGGGCATCTGCATGCAGGGCATGTCGAGGAACACCAGCGACTGGCGCACGGCATGGTTGGCACCAAAGCCGCCGATGGCCCCCGGCGACACACTGACCACCGCCACCGGCTTGCCGCTCCAGGCGCTCTGCCCATAGGGCCGCGAGCCCACATCGATGGCGTTCTTCAAGCCACCGGGCACCGAACGGTTGTACTCAGGCGTGACGAACAGCACCGCGTCACTGCGCCGGATCTCGTCACGAAAGCGCTTCCATGCCTCAGGCGGTGCCTCGGCCTCGACATCTTCGTTGTACAACGGCAAGTCGCCGATCTCGACGATCTTCAGGGCAAGGCTGGACGGTGCCAGCTCAGACAGCGCGCGGGCCACCTTGCGGTTGTAGGAGTCCTTGCGCAAGCTGCCGACAACGACCGCTACCGTATAAACCTGGCTCATGGCGTTTGCATCCTCTGCGTGGGAAATGGGACGTACTAGTTATAGATGACCGTTCCTCGGGCTCCCGATTTTTTTGTGCCCGGGCAAAAACTCCCAGGCGTTTCGCTGGTCTATGGCTTCAGACATTTCCCCAACGTTTCAGAGGGTTCCACCCAAAATGGCAGCAGTAATGGTCGGCCAGTTCCACGCCCGCGACGCCGAAGGCCGTATCTATCCCGTGCACGAGTTCCAGGAGTCGACGCTCCAGGCCGACGGCAGCACCCTCGGTGCCCCCATCACCACCTACCGCCTGGCCATTGGCGACCGGGTCAACTACCTGGGCGAGGACCGTTTCGAGCTGGCCCAGACCGGCGTCGAGATCATTCGCATTCCTTGATGCAGTCGACCGTGTACAGCCCGTGCTCGTGCTGCAAGCCATGCACATCGGCGACAAAGCCCGGGAAACCCTGGTCGAAGGCCCGGGCAAACGCCAGGTAATCGAGGATCGAGCGGGTCGCCTCGGTGAACCGCTCGCCCGGCATGATCAGCGGGATACCCGGCGGGTACGGCACCAGCATCACCGCCGCCACCCGGCCCAGCAGCTGTTCGATCGGCACCGCTTCAACCTCCCCCTTCACCATCCGGTCATAGGCCTGGCCTGGGCTCATGGCGACCTCCGGCAGTTTGGTGAACAGCCGTTTTAGCTGCTTGGCGGTGGCATTGGTGCGGTAGCAGTCGTGCAACTGCTGGCACAGGTCACGCAGGCCCAGCCCCTGGTAGCGCGCGGGCTGTTCGCTGACCACACTGGGCAGGCATTGCGCCAGCGCGGTATTGCCATCGTAATGGCGCTTGAACTCCAGCAGTTCGGTGAGCAGGGTGCTCCACTTGCCCTTGGTGATGCCCATCGAGAACAGCACCAGGAAGCTGTACAGCCCGGTCTTCTCCACCACCAGCCCGCGCTCCCAGAGGAACTTGCTGACCACTGCCGCCGGAATGCCGTGCTCGCCCAGCACACCACCGGCGTTCAGCCCCGGCATCACCAGGGTGACCTTGAGCGGGTCGAGCAGCACGTAGTCGTCCGCCACCTCGCCAAAGCCATGCCACTCTGCCCCCGGCTGCAACAGCCAGTGCGCTGCCGCCAGGCGCTGAGTACCCTCGGTCGCCGGTGGCTGCCAGATGCTGAACCACCAGTCATCGGCGGCGATGTGCTCGCGCAGGTTGGCCAGGGCCCGGCGAAAACTCAGCGCCTCGTCGAACATCTCTTGCAGCAGCGAACGCCCGGCGGGGCCTTCCATCATCGCCGAGGCCACGTCCAGCGAGGCCAGGATGCTGTACTGCGGCGAGGTGGAGATGTGCATCATGAACGCTTCGTTGAAGCGGTCGCGATCAAGCGCGCGGGTGGCGCCATCCTGCACATGGATCATCGACGCCTGGCTGAAGGCGGCCAGCAGCTTGTGGGTGGAATGGGTGCTGAACAGCAGCGGACCATCGTCGGCCTTGGGCGTGCCCATGGCGTAGCGGCCGGTGAAGAAGTCGTGGAAAGCGGCGTAGGCGAACCAGGCCTCGTCGAAATGCAGCACCTCGACACTGGCGCCCAGCGCCTGCTTGATCAACCCCGCGTGGTAGCACAGCCCGTCGTAGGTGGAGTTGGTCACCACCGCCAGCCTGATCCTGGCCGCCCGGCCCTGGGCCAACGGGTGGGCCTGGATCTTCGCCTGGATCGATTCGGCACTGAACTCGCTGAGCGGGATCGGCCCGATGATGCCCAGTTCGTTGCGCTCCGGGCACAGGTAGAGGGGGATGGCGCCGGTCATGATGATCGCGTGCACCACCGACTTGTGGCAGTTGCGGTCCACCAGCACCAGGTCATCACGCCCGACCATGGCGTGCCAGACGATCTTGTTGGCGGTGGAGGTGCCGTTGATGACGAAGAAGGTGTGGTCGGCGCCGAAGTTGCGCGCAGCGCGGGCCTCGGCCTCGGCCAGGGGGCCAGTGTGGTCGAGCAGCGAGCCGAGTTCGGGCACCGAGACCGACAGGTCCGAACGCAGGGTGTTCTCGCCGAAGAACTGGTGGAAGGCCTGCCCCACCGGGCTCTTGCGGTAAGCCACGCCACCGCCGTGGCCCGGCGTGTGCCATGAATAGTTCGACTGTGCGGTGTGTTGCACCAGCGCCTTGAAGAACGGCGGCAGCAGGCCATCGAGGTAGTTGTGTGCCGCCCGTGCCACCTGACGGGCAAGAAAGGGCACGGTGTCTTCGAACAGGTAAAGGATGCCGCGCAGCTGGTTGAGCTCGCTCATGGCTTCAGCGGGGGCGTTTTCCAGGGTGACCTGCTCGCCCAGGGCGAAAATCGGCACGTGCGGTGCACGCAGGCGGGCCAGGCGGATCAGTTCGGCCATGTGCTGCAGCAAGTGGTTGTTGTCGCCGGCCCCTTCGGCGCCGATCAGCATGCAGGCCAGCCCGTGGTGGGTGGCGGCGACCAGGCGCGCTTCGGTGTAGTCGGCGGCGGCGAGGATGGTGAAACCGTCCTGGGCCAGTTCGGCGGCGATGCCACGCACGCGCTCGCCGGCGACGCTGTCGGCCTTGATCGCCCGGTGGACGATGAGGATGGGGAACTTGAGGTCCTTGTACATCAGGCGGCTACCTCCTGAGTGCGATTTCCCTCAGTGTAGGAGCCGGCTTGCCGGCGAAAAGGCCGGCACTGCCAATAAATCAGTCGGCAGGCGTTTCGCTCAGCACCTGCCACATCGCCGGCCCACCGGCCGACTTGGCGACCGCCGCCAGACGCTCGGCATGGGCTGCCAGTTCTTCTTCACTAGGCAAGATCACCCGCCCCGGTGCGCGCCCGACAATCCGGCGGATCTCGCTACCGGTGCTGCCCTGCCCGTCTTCATCGCCGGCAGCGTCACCGGCCAGCGACAGGCTGGTCTGCCCACCGGTCATCGCCAGGTAGACGTCGGCCAGCAGTTCCGAGTCGAGCAATGCGCCGTGCAGATCACGGCCGGAGTTGTCGATGCCGTAGCGTTTGCACAGGGCATCCAGGCTGTTGCGCTGCCCTGGGTGGCGCGAGCGCGCCATCATCAGGGTGTCGAGGATCGGGCAGTGCTGCGAGATATCGGCGCGGTCGTGCTGGCCCAGCAGGGCGAATTCGTTGTTGATGAAGCCAACGTCGAACGCCGCGTTGTGGATGACCAGGGTGGCGCCCTGGATGAAGTCGAAGAACTCTTCGGCCACATCGCCGAAACGCGGCTTGCCGACCAGGAAGGCGTCGGTGATGCCGTGCACGTTGATGGCGCCCTCGTCACTTTCGCGGTCGGGCTGCAGGTAGACGTGGAAATGCCGCCCGGTCAGGCGCCGGCCCACAACCTCGACACAGCCGATCTCGATGATGCGGTGGCCGTCGGCCACCGGCATACCCGTGGTTTCGGTGTCGAGGATGATGAACCGTTTGTCTTGCTGCTGCTCCACGCGGGGGACTCCAACATGCGGTGCTTGAATTCGGGGCGGGAGTATACCGGACTCGAGGCCGCTTTGCGGCCCTTCGCGGCCAAAGCCGCTCCTACACTGGAGCGCGTGAATACTGTGGGAGCGGCTTTAGCCGCGAAGGGCTGCGCAGCAGCCCCATAAGGACATCAACGCTTGGCGCGCAGCTCTTCGACGCCGCGGTTGGCCAGCTGGTCAGCGCGCTCATTGCCCGGGTGGCCGATGTGCCCACGCACCCACTTCCAGGTCACCTTGTGGCGATTGACCTGCTCATCCAGGGCCATCCACAGGTCAGCGTTCTTCACCGGTTCTTTCGCGGCAGTCTTCCAGCCACGCTTCTTCCAGTTGACCATCCACTCGTTGATGCCTTTCATCACATACTGCGAGTCAGTGGTCAGCACCACCTCGCATTCACGCTTGAGCGCCTTCAACCCTTCGATCGCGGCCATCAGCTCCATGCGGTTGTTGGTGGTTTCGCGCTCGCCGCCCCACAACTCCTTCTCGACGCCCTTGAACACCATCAGCACGCCCCAGCCGCCTGGGCCTGGGTTGCCCTTGCAGGCGCCATCGGTGTAGATCTCGACGCTATCGCTTTCGCTCATGTACCACTCATCTTCAATGCTTTTCGATATCGGGGTTGCTGGCGTTGCGGTTGACCTTGGCCAGCGGCAGTGGCAGCAGCTTGCCCATGGGCTCGCGGCGCTCCTGGCGCAGGGGCCGCAGGCCGACCATGATCTTGCGTGCCACCAGCAGATAGACACCACCACCGGCCGTCTGCCAGCCACCGGCGATGCGCTCCCAGCCGGCCAGGCGTTGCTGCCAGGCCGCCGAGGCAAGCGGCGGACGATAGCACCCATACCTGCGTTTCTCCAGCGCGAAGCCCAGCAGGTTGAGCCAGTCGCCCACCCGCGACGGCGGGATGCAGCGCGCCTTGCGCAAGGCGCCGTGGCTGAAGAAATGGCGCATGCCCCAGCTGCTCCAGGGATTGATACCGACGATCAGCAAGTGGCCGCCCGGGCGCACCGCACTGGCCGCTTCGCGCAGCAGGCCATGGGGGGACAGGCTGAAATCCAGGCCATGTTGCAGCACCACCACGTCGGCGGCGTGCTCCGACAGCGGCCAGGCCTGCTCCTCGCAGACGATCTCGACCCCCGGCAGCGGCGCGCCCAGGCGCACGTTGCGTTGCACCTGGGGGGCACTGGGCGGGGCGTCGGCACCGGGGCCGTAATGCACCAGATAGCCGCCGAAGAAGCGGCCGAGCTCTTGTTCGAGCAGTTTCTGTTCTTCCTCGAGCATCAACCGCCCGAGCGGCCCGTTGAACCACTCGCGGGCCAGGCTGATCAGCTCAACCCACTCGGGGTCGGCCTGGGCGAAGGCTTGGTCGGTCATTGCGTTCTCCCTCGAAGGTTCTCCGGCCGCGCCATCGCGGCTAAGATGCCTTCAATGTCCAGGCTTGGCGATACGGATCCGCACCATGATACAGATCGATGCCCTACCCGCTTTCTCCGACAACTACATCTGGTTGTTACAGGATACTGCCAATCGTCGCTGCGCGGTGGTGGACCCCGGTGATGCCGGGCCGGTGCAGGCCTGGCTCGATGCCCACCCAGGCTGGGCACTGACGGATATCCTCGTCACCCACCACCACCACGACCACGTCGGCGGCGTCGAAACGCTGAAAATGGCGACCGGCGCCCGCGTCTGCGGCCCGGCCCACGAACGCATCCCGGCCCGCGACCTGGCCCTGGAAGACAACGCCCGCGTGCAGGTGCTGGGGCTGGACTTCGAGGTACTGGCCATGCCAGGCCACACCCTTGGGCACATCGCCTATTACACTGCGCAATCGACCACACCGCTACTGTTCTGTGGCGACACCCTGTTCGCCGCCGGTTGTGGCCGCCTGTTCGAAGGTACACCCGAGCAGATGCACCATTCATTGCAGCGCCTGGCCGCCCTGCCCGCCGCAACACAGGTTTACTGCACCCACGAATACACCTTGAGCAACCTGCGCTTCGCCCGCGCCGTAGAGCCGCACAACGCGCACGTTCTGCAGCGATTCGAAGACGTTACCCGGCTGCGCGCCGACAATCGCATCAGTTTGCCGTCAACCATTGGCCTGGAGCGCCAGACCAACCCCTTCCTGCGCACTGCTGAAACATCCGTTAAACAAAAAGCAGACGAATGGAAGGGGCATTCCAACGACACCCAAGCCACTGTTTTTGCTGCCTTGAGGTCTTGGAAGGATGTGTTTTGATAACCCCAAGATATATCGCGACACAGGTGCAAAGGTTGACCCGGCCGGGACCGGTTTCTAGAATCGCCGAACTTTTTTGCCCGGATACCTGTTCCAGCCGATGCCTTCCACTAGCCGCAGAACCTCTCATTCGGTCGCCCTGACGCGACTGGCCCAGATCAGTGCACTGGCGCTGGCCGCCACCCTGGTCGGCTGCCAGAGCACCCGTCAGCTCGACGAATCCGACAGCGTTCGCGCGCACAATTACCAGGCGCGGATCAAGCACAAGCCCGCCCCGCTGCTGGTCAAACCGAAGGAGCAGGCCCCGCAGGATGTATGGGAGCGCATGCGCCAGGGCTTCGCCCTGCAGGACGGCATGGACGTCAACCCGCGCATCGAGCAGCAGCGCCTGTGGTTCGCCAGCAACCCGTCGTTCCTCGAGAACGCCGGCGAGCGTGGCAGCCTCTACCTGCACTACATCGTCGAACGCCTCGAAGAACGTGACATGCCGCTGGAGCTGGCCCTGCTGCCAGCCATCGAGAGCGCCTACAACCCGATGGCCTACTCCCGCGCGCACGCCGCCGGCATGTGGCAGTTCATCCCGTCCACCGGGCGCCACTTCAACCTGCGCCAGACCAACTTCTACGATGGCCGCCGCGACATCACCGCATCGACCAACGCCGCGCTGGATTACCTGAACCGCCTGCACGACATGTTCAACGGCGACTGGCTGCTGGCCCTGGCTGCCTACAACGCCGGCGAAGGCACCGTCAGCCGCGCCATCGAGCGCAACGAACGCCTTGGCCTGCCGACCGACTACTGGAACCTGCCGCTGCCGCAGGAAACCCGCGACTACGTGCCCAAGCTGCTGGCCCTGTCGCAGGTGGTCAACACCCCGCAAGCTTATGGCGTCAACCTCAACCCGATCGCCAACGAACCCTACTTCGAAGCCGTCGCCATCAGCGAGCGCCTCGACCTGTCGCGGGTCGCCGCCTTCGCCGACATCGACGAGGACGAGCTGATCCAGCTCAACCCGGCGTTCAAGAAGCGCATGACCGTGGACGGCCCCAAGCAACTGCTGGTGCCCACCGCCAAGGCGCAGTTGCTGACCGATCGCATGTCCAACCTCAAGCCCGAGGAGCTGGTCAGCCTGCAGCCGAACAAGGCCGTGTTCAACGCCGCCCTGGCCGAGGCCAAGGCACCGGCGGCACGCAGCTACCGGGTCAAGCGCGGCGACAACCTGGGCAGCATCGCCAAGGCCAACCGGGTGTCGGTCAAGCAGTTGCAGGGCTGGAACAACCTGCGCGGCAACAGCCTCAAGGTCGGCCAGGTATTGGCCCTGCGTGGTGGCAGCGCACCGAGCGCCGCCGCCAACCGGGTGGCCGACTCGAAGCAGCGCTCCACCCAGTACAAGGTGCGCAAGGGCGACTCCTACTACCTGGTGGCCAAGCGCTTCAATGTCGAGATGCAGCACCTCAAGCGCTGGAACCCGCGCAGCGGGCATGCGCTCAAGCCAGGGCAGACCCTGACCGTCTACCTGACGCGTTGATGTGAATTCATGAGGGCGCCTTGCGCCCTTTTCGCGACTCAAGGCCGCTGCTACAGCTAATCAGCCAATCCCTGTGTTGTGCTATCCCTGTAGGAGCGGCCTTGTGTCGCGATGGGCTGCACAGCAGCCCCCAAAGCAGACACCTCGAAAGCCCTGCCCCACACCTTTTTCCATTCCAGACAAGCTGTTACTGTACCCCGACCAAAGCCCAACGCCTTCTGGATCGGATGCCGACTTGATACGTCCCCTCCTGCTGTCCCTCAGCCTGGCCTTGAGCTTCCCCGCCGTCGCGATGGTGAGCGAAAGCCACGGATACGCGCAGTTCGGCACGCTCAAGTACCCGGCCACCTTCACCCACTTCGACTGGGTCAACCCGCAAGCCCCTAAAGGCGGCACCTTGCGGGCCATGGCATTCGGCACCTTCGACACGCTCAACCCCTACACCTTCAAGGGCTCGAGCCCGGTCACCACGCCCAACTTCCTGCAGTACGGCATCAGCGAGCTGAACGAGCCGCTGATGGTCGGCACCGGCATGTACGACCCCTCTGGCGACGAACCCACCTCAAGCTATGGCCTGATCGCCCGCAGCGTCGAGTACAGCGAGGCCCGCAGCTGGGTGGTGTTCAACCTGCGCCCCGAGGCACGTTTTCACGACGGCGCGCCGATCACCTCGGCCGACGTCGCCTTCAGCTACCGCACCTTGCTCAAGGACGGCCACCCGCTGTACCGCACCAACCTGCAAGAGGTGCAGCGCGTCGACATCCTCGGGCCCTTGCGCATCCGCTTCGTGTTCAAGCGCGCCGGCAACCCGCTGCTGATCCTGCGCCTGGGCGAGATGCCGGTGCTGCCCAAGCATTACTGGCAAAACCGCGATTTCAAGGCCACCACCTTCGAACCACCACTGGGCAGCGGCCCGTACCGCATTACCGAAGTGCAGCCGGGCCGGCGCCTGGTGTTCGAGCGGGTGAAGGACTACTGGGGCAAGGACCTGGCGGTCAACCGGGGCAAGTACAATTTCAAGCGCGTCGAATACGAGTTCTACCGCGACGCCACCGTGGCCTTCGAAGCCTTCAAGGCCGGCGAGTTCGACATCTATATCGAGCACCAGGCCAAGAACTGGGCCAACGGCTACAACTTCCCCGCCGTGCGCCGGGGCGAGGTGATCAAGGCGCAGATCCCGCACCAGATCCCCACGCAAACCCAGGGCCTGTTCATCAACAGCCGCCGCGCCACCTTCAGCGACCCTCGGGTACGCCAGGCGCTGGGCCTGATGCTCGACTTCGAGTGGACCAACCGCGCGCTGTTCAGCAGCGCCTACCGCCGCGCCACCAGCTACTACCCCAACAGCGAGTTCGCCGCCAGCGGCCTGCCCACAGGCAAGGAGTGGCTGCTGCTCAAGCCGTTCCGCGACCAGTTGCCCGAGAAGCTGTTCACCGAGCCCTACCAGGTCAGCCACACCGATGGCCGTGGCATCAGCCGCCAGACCCTGCGCCAGGCCCTTGATTTGTTCGCCCAGGCCGGCTTCAAGCTCAACGGCCAGCGCCTGGTGGACGGCAAGGGCCAGCAGCTGCGCATGGAGCTGCTGCTGGTGAACCCGAACCTTGAACGCATCCTGCAACCTTATGTCGAAAATCTGGCCAGCATCGGCATCGATGCGCGCTTGCGCACCGTCGACCGCGCCCAGTACAAACAACGGCTCGACCAGTTCGACTTCGACATGATCCTGATGACCCTGAACCAGACCCTGAGCCCCGGCCTCGAACAGTGGCTGTACTTCCACTCAAGCCAGGCCGCAACCAAGGGCAGCAAGAACTATGCTGGCGTGAAGGACCCGGTGGTCGACCACCTGCTCGACACCCTGCTCGCCGCCCGCACCCGCGATGACCAGATCGCCGCCGCCCGGGCCCTGGACCGCGTGCTCTCATGGCAGTACTACATGATCCCCAACTGGTACCTGGACAACCATCGCCTGGCCTACCGCAACCGGTTGGCCTTCGTCACCACGCCGCCCTACACCCTCGGGCTGAACAGCTGGTGGATCAAGAAGACTTCGGAGAAAGCCAAATGACCCCGACCCTGCGCCTGGCCGCCTGCCTGCTGCTGGCCTGCCTCACGCTCCCGGCCATGGCCGCCCCGCAACACGCCCTGACGCTGTACGACGAAGCGCCGAAATACCCGGCCAACTTCAAGCACTTCGACTTCGTCAACCCGAACGCGCCCAAGGGCGGCACCTTCCGCCAGTCCAGCTTCGGCGGCTTCGACAGCCTCAACCCGTTCATCAACAAGGGCGTGCCCGCCGACAACGTTGGCAGCATCTACGACACCCTGATGCGCCAGAGCCTGGACGAACCCTTCACCGAGTACGGCCTGGTGGCCGGCAAGATCGAAAAAGCCCCCGACAACAGCTGGGTGCGCTTCTACCTGCGCCCCGAAGCGCGCTTCCACGACGGCCACCCGATGCGCGCCGAGGACGTGGTGTTCACCTTCAACGCCCTGATCAAGGATGGCGCGCCGCTGTACCGCCAGTACTACGGCGATGTCGCCGAGGTGGTCGCCGAAGACCCGCTCAAGGTGCTGTTCAAGTTCAAGCACACCAACAACCGCGAGCTGCCGCTGATCCTCGGCCAGCTGCCGGTGCTGCCCAAACACTGGTATGAAAACCGCGACTTCAACCGCGGCAACCTGGAAATCCCCCTGGGCAGCGGCCCGTACAAGGTCGCCGACGTGAAGGCCGGCCGTTCGATCCGCTACGAGCGCGTCAAGGACTACTGGGCCAAGGACCTGCCGATCAACCGCGGCTTCTACAACTTCGACGTGATGACCTTCGACTCCTACCGCGACAACACCGTCGCCCTCGAAGCGCTCAAGGCCGGCCAGTTCGACTACGGCCTGGAGGTCAGCGCGAAGAACTGGGCCACCGCCTACGACGTACCCGCCGTGCGGGATGGCCGGCTGATCAAGGAAGAGCTGCCCAACGGCACCCCCGTCGGCATGCAGGGCTTCATCTTCAACCTGCGCAAGCCGGTGTTCCAGGATGTGCGGGTGCGCCAGGCGCTGAGCCTGCTGCTGGACTTCGAGTGGACCAACAAGCAGCTGTTCAACGGCGCCTACCTGCGCACCGGCAGCTACTTCGAGAACTCGGACATGGCCGCCCAGGGCCTGCCCTCCCCGGCCGAACTGAAAATCCTCGAACCGCTGCGCGGCAAAGTCCCCGACCAAGTGTTCAGCGAAGCCTTCCACAACCCCGTCACCGACGGCAGCGGCATGATCCGCGAGCAGCAGCGCCAAGCCTACAAGCTGCTGCAGGAGGCCGGCTGGAAAATCGTCGACGACAAGATGGTCGACAAGGACGGCAAACCACTGAACATCGAGTTCCTGCTGGCCCAGACCCAGTTCGAGCGCATCCTGCTGCCGTTCAAGCGCAACCTCGCCGACCTGGGCATCGAGCTGAACATCCGCCGCGTCGACGTTTCGCAGTACATCAACCGCCTGCGCTCGCGCGACTACGACATGATCGTCGGCGGTTTCCCGCAATCCAACTCCCCCGGCAACGAGCAACGCGAATTCTGGTCCAGCGCCGCCGCCGACAACCCCGGCAGCCGCAACCTCATCGGCCTGCGTGACCCCGCCATCGACCAACTGGTGGAGCAGTTGATCAACGCCAACTCGCGCCAAAGCCTGATCGACCACACCCGCGCCCTCGACCGCGTGCTGCTGTGGGGCTACTACGTGATCCCCAACTGGCACATCAAGACCTGGCGCGTGGCCTACTGGAACCACATCGGCCATCCGCAGGTGCCGCCCAGGTACGACATCGGCATCGACACCTGGTGGATCAAGCCCGACGTCACCCCCGCCGTGACAGACGCCCCTGCGGATGAGGCCAACTGACATGCTGGCCTATATCCTGCGCCGCCTGCTGCTGATCATCCCCACGCTGTTCGGCATCCTGATCATCAACTTCATCATCGTCCAGGCCGCCCCCGGCGGCCCGGTCGAGCAGATGATCGCCAAGCTCGAAGGCTTCGAAGGCGCCACCAGCCGCATCGCCGGCGGCGGCGCCGAAGTGTCGGTGGCCGGCTCCAACTACCGCGGCGCGCAAGGGCTGGACCCGGCCCTGATCGCCGAGATCGAACGCATGTACGGCTTCGACAAGTCGGCGCCCGAACGGCTGTGGATCATGGTCAAGAACTACGCCCAGCTCGACTTCGGCAACAGCTTCTTCCGCGACGCCAAGGTCATCGACCTGATCATCGAGAAGATGCCCGTGTCCATCTCGCTGGGGCTATGGAGCACGCTGATCATGTACCTGGTGTCGATCCCATTGGGGATCGCGAAGGCCGTGCGCCACGGCAGCCACTTCGACGTGTGGACCAGCTCGGCCATCGTCGTCGGCTACGCCATCCCCGCGTTCCTGTTCGCCATCCTGCTGATCGTGCTGTTCGCCGGCGGCAGCTACTTCGACTGGTTCCCGTTGCGCGGGCTCACCTCCAACAACTTTGACGAGCTGTCCACCACCGGCAAAGTCCTCGACTACTTCTGGCACCTGGTGCTGCCCATCACCGCGCTGGTGATCGGCAACTTCGCCACCATGACCCTGCTGACCAAGAACAGCTTCCTCGACGAGATCAACAAACAGTACGTGGTCACCGCCAAGGCCAAGGGCCTGAGCCGCACCCGCGTGCTGTACGGCCATGTGTTCCGCAACGCCATGCTGCTGGTGATCGCCGGCTTCCCCTCGGCGTTCATCGGCATCTTCTTCACCGGTTCCCTGTTGATCGAGGTGATCTTCAGCCTCGACGGCCTGGGCCTGATGAGCTTCGAAGCGGCGATCAACCGCGACTACCCGGTGGTGTTCGGCACCCTGTTCATCTTCACCCTGCTGGGGCTGTTGGTGAAGCTGATCGGCGACCTCACCTACACCCTGGTCGATCCGCGTATCGACTTCGCCAGCCGGGAGCACTGACATGGCCCTCTCCCCCCTTAACCGCCGGCGCTTCGAGCGCTTCAAGGCCAACCGCCGTGGCTGGTGGTCGCTGTGGATCTTCGTGGTGCTGTTCGGCCTGAGCCTGGGTGCCGAGCTGATCGCCAACGACAAACCGGTGGCCGTGCGCTACGACGGGCAGTGGTACTTCCCCGCCTTCAAGCGCTACCCCGAGACCACCTTCGGCGGCGAGTTCCCGCTGGAGGCCAACTACAAGAGCCCGTACATCCGCGAGCTGCTGGCCAAGAAAGACGCCTTCGTGCTGTGGGCGCCGATCCCGTTCAGCTACCAGAGCATCAACTACGATCTCAAAGTGCCCGCCCCCGCGCCGCCCTCGGCCGACAACCTGCTGGGCACCGACGACCAGGGCCGCGACGTGCTGGCCCGGGTGATCTATGGCTTCCGTATTTCGGTGCTGTTCGCCCTGACCCTGACCCTTGCCAGCTCCGTCGTCGGCGTGATCGCCGGTGCCCTGCAGGGCTTCTACGGCGGCTGGGTCGACCTGGCCGGCCAGCGCTTCCTGGAGATCTGGTCCGGCCTGCCGGTGCTGTACCTGTTGATCATCCTCGCCAGCTTCGTGCAGCCCAACTTCTGGTGGCTGCTGGGCATCATGCTGCTGTTCTCGTGGATGAGCCTGGTGGACGTGGTGCGCGCCGAGTTCCTGCGTGGCCGCAACCTCGAATACGTGCGCGCCGCCCGCGCCCTGGGCATGCGCAACGGCCCGATCATGTACCGGCACATTTTGCCCAACGCCATGATCTCGACCATGACCTTCATGCCGTTCATCCTCACCGGCGCCATCGGCACCCTCACCGCCCTGGACTTCCTCGGCTTCGGCCTGCCCGCCGGTTCCCCGTCGCTGGGCGAGCTGGTGGCCCAGGGCAAGTCCAACCTGCAAGCGCCGTGGCTGGGCATCAGCGCCTTCGCCGTGCTGGCGGTGATGCTGAGCCTGCTGGTGTTCATCGGCGAGTCCGCCCGCGATGCCTTCGACCCAAGGAAATGACATGAGCCAAGACACCCTGATCGAAGTGCGCGACCTGGCCGTGGAGTTCGTTACCGGCGACCAGGTCAACCGTGTGGTCGACGGCATCAGCTTCGACATCCGCAAAGGCGAAACCCTGGCCCTGGTGGGCGAGAGCGGTTCGGGCAAGTCCGTCACCGCCCACTCGATCCTGCGCCTGCTGCCCTACCCCCTGGCCCGGCATCCGTCCGGCAGCATCCAGTACGACGGCAAAGACCTGCTGCACCTGGGCGAGAAGCCCATGCAGCGCATCCGCGGCGACCGTATCGCGATGATCTTCCAGGAGCCGATGACCTCGCTGAACCCGCTGCACAGCATCGAAAAGCAGATCAACGAAATCCTGCTGCTGCACAAAGGCCTCACCGGCAAGCAAGCCACCGCCCGCACCCTGGAGCTGTTGGAACTGGTCGGCATCCCCGAGCCACGCAAGCGTTTGAAGGCCCTCCCACACGAACTGTCCGGCGGCCAGCGCCAGCGCGTGATGATCGCCATGGCCCTGGCCAACGAGCCCGAGCTGCTGATTGCCGACGAGCCCACCACCGCGCTCGATGTGACCGTGCAGTTGAAGATCCTCGACCTGCTCAAAGAGCTGCAAGCGCGCTTAGGCATGGCCCTGCTGCTGATCAGCCATGACCTCAACCTGGTGCGCCGCATCGCCAACCGCGTGTGCGTGATGCAGTGCGGCAAGATCGTCGAACAGGCCGATTGCGCCACGCTGTTCAGCAAGCCGCAGCATCCGTATACGCAGATGCTGATCAATGCCGAACCCAGCGGTGCGCCCGCAGCGAACGCCGAAGGGGCGCCGTTGCTGGAGGTGAAGGATTTGAAGGTGTGGTTCCCGATCAAGAAGGGGCTGCTGCGCCGGACCGTGGACCATGTGAAGGCCGTGGATGGGGTGAACTTCAGCCTGCCCCAGGGGCAGACGCTGGGAATTGTTGGCGAGAGTGGGTCCGGCAAGTCCACCTTGGGGCTGGCCATCTTGCGGTTGATTGCAAGCCAAGGCGGCATTCGCTTCCATGGGCAGAACCTGGAAGGGTTGAACCAGAAGGAAGTGCGGCCGCTGCGGCGGGAAATGCAGGTGGTGTTCCAGGACCCCTTTGGCAGCCTGAGCCCGCGTATGTGCGTGGCGGATATCGTTGGCGAGGGGTTACGGATTCACAAGATCGGCACGCCGGCCGAGCAGGAAGCGGCGATTGTGGCGGCGCTGGAGGAAGTGGGGCTGGACCCGCGTACGCGGCATCGGTATCCCCATGAGTTCTCTGGCGGGCAGCGGCAGCGGATTGCGATTGCTCGGGCGTTGGTGTTGAAGCCGGCTTTGATTTTGCTGGATGAGCCGACGTCGGCGCTGGACCGGACGGTGCAGCGCCAGGTGGTGGAGCTTTTGCGCAATTTGCAGGTTAAGTACAACCTGACGTACCTGTTTATCAGCCACGACCTGGCGGTGGTTAAGGCGTTGAGTCATCAGTTGATGGTGATCAAGCATGGGCAGGTAGTGGAACAGGGAGATGCGGGGGCGATATTCCATGCGCCAAAACATGGATATACGCGGCAATTGTTGGAGGCGGCGTTTTTGGGCACGACAGCTGTTGCCTGAAACTGGCCCCTGTGGGAGCGGGCTTGCCCGCGAAGCCTGCGACTCGGTGTATGGCACCGGCTGCGCCGGTGTTCGCGGCGGTTCGGCGCTCCGATGAACCCGCTCCCACAGGAATCTCGTGAGCCGGACCGGCCAATATCCACAACTGCTGACTTCGCTACCCGTCACGAAAACTCAGATTAAAGCCCTTACTTGTAGTCCATTTCCCAAACATACTCCTGCCGCCTTTTTTCCGTTGCGGTCGCTTTGGCAGCCCCCTAGTCTCGGCGAGTCGCTGAGTCTAGCGATCGACTTTGACAGGTCGCGACGGTATTAAGCCTACGGCTAGCCTTCAATGGTGGCTGTACGTGCGGGCACGCTTGCGTGCGCCGGAACTTTGCTTATTCCGCCGGTCTGTCAACCCACGTACAGCTGCCACCCTTCTGTTTGACAGCAGTCAGGTGACCGCCCCTTTTTAAGGAATAGGTCATGTTGAAGATTGTTCCCGATCCACCCCACAACCACCACTCCCTCGAAGACACCCTCATCCAGGCCGCGGAGTACGCGCTGTGCGTGCAGGCTGTGGCGCATCAGGTCATTTCGGTCCAGCCCAAGGCGCCCGCGTCGGTCCTGATCATGGCGTTGATGCATGAGATCGAGGCGCTGCGGGTGCTGCTTGAGTCGGCATTGATTCAGGTGCAGATGCCGCAAATGGAGCGCCGGGCGTTTCACTAGGCCGTTGGCGATGTGTCGCCTGGGCTGGTGCTATCGCGGGGCAAGTCGCATCGGCGCACCGCCGCTCCCACGCATCTCCCCGCCCGCAGGGTTATGCCTGCATCCGTGGGAGCGGGTTTGACCCGCGATAGGGCCCGCCCAGGTACCGATCATTTCAGGGAGATTGAGCAATGAACACAGACGATACCGCGCCCCGCACCACCGTGGGCAAGACCAAGTTCTACCAAGGCGAAGGGATGACCGACCCGCTGTTCTGCATAGAGCCCGGCATCCCCTGCCAGCATGCACGGGACCAGGCCTCGGAGCTGATGGGCTGCGTGCGCGACCTGACCATCACCGGGATCATGGAAGACAAGCCGCAACTGCTGTGGGCGTCGTATTACCTGAGCGCGCTGGCCAAGGCGTTGATGGATGATGCGGAGCTGGGGATGAAGCACTGAGGATTGGAGCCGCTTAGTAGCTGACCCCGGGATGTAGCAGCGGCTTTGTCGGAGCGCCGAAACGATCGGCAAGGGTCGCAACACTGCCCCGGACTCTCCTATCACGCTGACATCGCTGGGGCTGCTTCGCAGCCCTTTCGCGGCACAAGGCCGCTCCTACACTGGATTGCGTGTTGGTTGAAAAGCGGTTCGGCCGGTTGAAGCGGCTGGGCTGTGGGGACATCAACTTGGGAGGTATTCATGGAGTGTCATATCCGCCGCGCTCAGCGCGACGACGCAGAAGCCATCAGCCGTATCGTGATCACGGCACTGCGTGAGTCCAACGCACGGGACTATCCAGCCGAGGTGATCGCCCAGATCGAGCAGAGCTTTTCGCCTGCGGCGGTCTGTGCATTGCTCGCTAACCGGGTGGTGTTCGTAGCGGTCTGCCAAGGGCAATTGCTGGCGACAGCAAGCCTGGATGGTGATGTTGTGAGAACGGTATTTGTTGCGCCAGCGCACCAAGGGGCAGGCATAGGCAAACAGTTGATGGATGCCATCCATGCACAAGCGGTCAGGGCTGGCATCAAGTCACTGCGCGTACCGTCTTCCATCACTGCCCAAGCATTCTACGCACGCTTGGGGTACCAGAAGATTCGCGATGCGTTCCATGGTGTGGAACGCACCATCGTCATGGAAAAAACTGCGCTGACCCTTCCCCAAGCGGCCCATGCCCTCAACGTTTCTTGCGCGCATATGGCGCAGTTGCTGGATGTGGGGGCAATGCCTGTTACCAGCGCTGACGGTCAACCCGTTATTACGTTTGCTGAATTGATTGCCTACAAGGACAAGCGCGACGGGATCAGCCGGGCGGCGATGAAAGCGCTGGCTGACCAGGCACAGGATCTGGACCTGGGCTACGAATGAAATGCCAGACCATGATGGTGAAACCTGGCCACCGTACCTGTTGCCCTGCGGCTGATCAACCAAGTACCGCTTTGCCGGCATAACCTCCACGGCACCCCAACAAATGTAGGGCTACAGTGATCGCTGAGAACAGCACCTGCGAATGGCCCTGGGAGCATCTGTCAGCGCACCACCTGCCGTAATTTGCGCTGCACCTTGCACGAAAAAGCCCGTTACTCACGCCCATGCCCAGTGCGGTTCAAAGCCCAGGCAGCACAGTGGCGAAGGAGAACGGACCATGCCCAAGAAAATCATCATCTCGTTTGACGGCACCTGGAATACCCCGGATACGAAGTCCGAAATCAAAGGCAGCAAAAGCACCAACGTGTGGAAGTTGCACGCTGCCCTGCTCGCTCGCGACAAGGACGGCACAACCCAGAACAAATGGTACGACGCAGGCGTTGGCACCGACTGGTACGACCGCCTAAGCGGTGGCGCCTTCGGCGTGGGCCTTTCAGAAAAAATCCTCGACGGTTATCGCCACCTGGCAAGCACTTACGAGCCGGGTGACCTGGTCCATATCTTCGGTTTCAGCCGGGGCGCCTACACAGCACGCAGCCTAGTGGGCCTGATCCGCAACGCGGGGCTGCTCAAGCCCGAGCACCTCGACCTGGCCCGTGAGGCCTATGGCCTATACCGCACCCGCGACGAAGGCGCCGACTCGGACAGCGCGCAACTCTTTCGCAGCAACTTCTCGCGCACCATCACCATCCACATGCTGGGCATCTGGGACACGGTTGGCGCACTGGGCGTGCCGCTGGAGTCCTTCGACTGGTTCAACAAGTCGTACTACGAATTCCATGACACCGAACTGAGTTCGATCGTGCACAACGCCTTCCATGCAGTGGCTATCGATGAGTGGCGCAAGAACTACCAGTGCACCCTGTGGGACCCGAAGAGCAAACCCAACCAGCGTGTAGAGCAAGTCTGGTTCTCCGGTGCCCACGCCAATATCGGCGGTGGCTACCCGGACAGCAGCCTCTCGGATATCGCCCTGACGTGGATGATCAACAAGGCGGTCGAATGTGGGTTGGCGGTGGACACCAGCAAGATCCCCAGCCTGCCCACCACCACACTGCCGATCACCAACTCGTACAAACAGTTCCTCGGCGGTGCCTACAGCAAATTCAACCCGCCGTACTACCGGGACATCGGGCAAACGCAGTTTGGCCGGGAGGCCATCGACTCAAGCGTCGAAGACCGGCTGAAACACGAGGCGGATTACAAGCCAAAGAATGCAGTTGGCCCAAACCTGGTCGGCAGCTTCACGCCGGTTGGAAAAGTCAGGTGACGTTAGCGTGCGCCGGCCACCGGCTCGGGACGCAGGCAAAGGCCTGTCATCGTTTTATCCAGAATTATTGAAATTCAATAATTATTGGCCTGGAATAATTCCAGGTAAAACCATCGAGCTATAGGGTCTGAGAGTGGATGTTCTCAGACCTGGCTATGCGATGCCGTTTCACCGGCAGCCATGGGAGCCATGTCGTACCTGCCTTCGGGTTTCAGGTACCCTGCACCAACGCTGCTTCCATTTCCCGAGCCTGCTCGCGTAACGCCCGGCAAAAAGGCTCCACCACCACCGACGCCGGCCGATGCTCTGGCCGGATCAGCATCACCTGGTAAGGCACCGAGATACGCAACCGCCGAATCGGCAACCCACCCTGCCCCGCCTCCAGCCCGCTCAACGGGTTGATGATCGCCACCCCCAGCCCCTGCCGGACCATCGCGCACACCGAGGCCGCACTGGTGGTCTCGATCACCGTGCGCCGGTTCACTCCAGCAGCGCGGAAGTGCTGGTCGAGCTGCTGGCGGTAGGTGTCGAGGCTGGCCAGGTTGATGAAGTCGACTTCGTCAAAATCACTCAGCTCAAGTACCGCCTTGGCCTGCAACGGGTGCCCCTGTGGCAGCACGCAGACCATGTCGGCGCTGAACAGCAACTCGCCCACCGCGCCCCGTGGCACCTGCTCGACTTCGGTCAGGCCGAGGTCGTGCTGCTGTGCGACCAGCGACTCCTCCAATAGCGGCGACTCCTGGGCGGTGATGCTCACGCTGACGCCTCGGTGTTGCTGGTGGAAGCGCTGGCAGGCCCTGGGCAGCAGGGTTTGCGAGAACAGCGGCAGGCAGGTGATGGCCAACCGGCCTTGCTCGAAGTTGCGGATGGCCTGGGCAAAGCGGTCGATGCGCTCCAGGCCGACGAAGGCGCGCTCGACCTCGTCGATCAGCAGCAAGGCCTGGGCGGTGGGCGCCAGGCGCCCGCCTTCGCGGTCGAACAGGTTCAGGCCGGTGACCTGCTCCATGCGCGCCAGCTCGCGGCTGACGGTGGGCTGCGAAGTGAACAGCAGGCGGGCGGCGCCGGTGACGCTGCCGGCGGCCATGATGGCGCGGAACACTTCGATGTGGCGGACGGAGAGTTTCATGGGGCGCCCCAAGGCCTTTGGATTTAGCAGGGTTCCCTGTGGGAGCTGGCTTGCCAGCGATGCGCTGGTTGGCACCGGCTGCGCTGGTGATCGCCGGCAAGCCGGCTCCCACAGGAATCACTCAACATATCAAATATGAATAGCAATCAGAAAAATAGCTATTTTTCTGAATCCACCCATTCCCTCACCATCGGTGCATCCATTACAAGGAACACCACCATGAGCACCCCTTCCACCCTCCTGGCCGACGCCGTCCGCCAACACGGCTCGCCCCTGTGGGCCTACGATGCGCAAACCATCGGCCAGCGCATCGACCAACTGCTGCAGCACTTCGACACAGTGCGCTTCGCGCAAAAGGCCAACCCCAACCTGCACGTGCTGCGCCTGATCCGCGAACGCGGCCTGGTGCTCGATGCGGTCTCGCTGGGTGAAATGGAACGTGCCTTCGCGGCCGGCGCGCAGGTAACCGGCGAGCCGGCCGGGGTGGTGCTGACCTGCGACGTGCTGGACCAACCGACTCTGGCCCGTGTGGTGGAGACCGGTATCGAAGTGAACGCCGGTTCCATCGACATGCTCCAGCAACTGGGCGAGCGCTCCCCAGGCCATCGGGTGTGGCTGCGCATCAACCCAGGCTTCGGCCACGGCCACAGCCGCAAGACCAACACCGGTGGCGAAAACAGCAAGCACGGCATCTGGCACGAGCAACTGCCCGAGGCGCTGGCCTGCGTGAAGCGGCACGGCCTGCACCTGGTGGGCGTGCACATGCACATCGGCTCGGGCGTGGACTACCAACACCTGGAGCAGGTGGCCGGGGCCATGGTCGGGCTGATCGGCCAACTGGGCATGGACATCGAAGCCTTCTCCATCGGCGGCGGGCTGTCCACGCCCTACCGCCAGGACGACCAGCCGGTGGACCTGCAGTGCTATGCCCGTACCTGGGCGGTGGCGCGGGCCGAGATCGAAGCGATGCTCGGCCACCCCGTGCGCATGGAAATCGAACCGGGGCGCTACCTGGTGGCGGAGTCGGGCTTCCTGGTGGCCGAGGTGCGCGCCGTCAAGCAGATGGGCAGCAACCACTACATCCTGGTGGACGCCGGCTTCAACGACCTGATGCGCCCGGCGATGTATGGCGCCTATCACCGCATGAGCCTGTTCGATGCCGTAGGAAGGCCGGTGAATCGCCCGCTGCAACCGACCGTGGTGGCCGGGCCGCTGTGCGAGTCCGGGGATGTGTTTACCCAGGACGATCAGGAGTTGACGCCCCAGGTGCTGCCGCAAGCCAAGGTAGGTGACCTGCTGGTGATTCACGATGCCGGAGCCTACGGCGCGTCCATGTCGTCGAACTACAACAGCCGGCCGCTGTTGCCGGAGTTTCTGATCGAGCAGGGCCAGGTGCGCATGATCCGCCGGCGGCAGACTGTGCAGGAGCTGCTGGCACTTGAGTTGGGTGTTTGAAACAGACGACGCGGTGGATGGCACGGGCTACGCCCGTGTTCGCGGGCAAGCCCGCTCCCACAGGGACCGCGTCAGATTCCAGATGATGGGCAAGACAATCGCTCCACCCCGCCCGCATAAGCCCAAGTTAAGCGCTAACCCTGTGGGAGCCGGCTTGCCGGCGAAGAGCCCGCACAGGTAACACAAGACAGTTGCACCCACAGGGGCAAGCATCAGATAGCTGGCGCCACCAACCGATACCCCACCCCCGCCTCGGTAATGATGAACCGCGGCGCCGTGGGGTCATCCCCCAGCTTCTGACGCAGATGCCCCACCACAATCCGCAGGTAGTGGGTGTCATCGGTATGGGTCGGCCCCCAGATATCCTTGAGCAACTGCTGCTGGGTAATCACCCGCCCCGGGTGCCCGGCCAGCTGTACCAATAGCGCGTATTCCTTGCGCGTCAACGCCACCTCCAGCCCCTCCAGTGTCACCTTGCGAAAGGCAAAGTCCACCACCAACGGCCCGAAGCTGGCCGTCGAGGTCGCACTGCCCACCTGCGGCGCCTGGCGCAGCAGTGCGCGCACGCGGGCGAGGAATTCCTGGATGCCGAACGGCTTGGTGACGTAGTCATTGGCCCCCCCATCCAGCGCATCGACCTTCTGCACCTCACTGGCGCGCACCGACAGCACCATCACCGGCACCGTGCTCCATTCGCGCAGCTCGCGCAGCACCTGCTGGCCGTCCATGTCCGGCAGGCCGAGGTCGAGCACCACCAGGTCAGGCTTGCTCAAGGCGGCCTGGGCCAGGCCTTCACTGCCGGTGCCGGCTTCGATCACCTTGTAGCCCTGGGACGCCAGGCTGATGCGCAAGAACTTGCGGATCTGCGGTTCGTCGTCGATCACCAGCAGGGTGGCGGCTTGGCTCATGGGGCTTCACTTTCGCTATCGGGTTGGGTGGGCAGCGGCAAGCATAGTGTGATGCAGGTGCCGTGGCCATCGAGGCCGTCGCTTACCAGGATGCGCCCGCCATGGGCGCCGATCATGCCCTGGCAGATCGCCAGGCCCAGGCCGGTGCCCTGCCCGCCCCGGTCGCCGCGGGCGGCGGTGTAGAACATGTCGAAGATCTTTTCACGCTCGTCCTCGGGGATGCCGGGGCCCTGGTCGCTGACAGCGAAGCACAGTTGCTCGTCCTGCACCTTTACTTGCAAGTCGAGCCGCCCATGTGGCGGCGAAAAGCGCGCGGCGTTTTCCAGCACGTTCACCAGCGCCTGCTCGATCAGCGCAGCATGCACGAACAGCAGCGGCAGTTCGCCGGGCACGTCGGTGTGCACCCGCAGCGGCGCCAGCACCACGCGCAGGCGGTTGAGGGCACTGCCGACGATATCGGCAGGGGCCACCCAGTCGCGGGCCAGCTTGAGGCTGCCGTGGCCAAGGCGGGTCATGTCCAGCAGGTTCTGGATATAGCGGTCCAGGCGCTCGGCTTCGTCGCGGGTGCCTTCGAGCAGCTCGCGGCGGTCGCCAGGGGGGATGGCGTCGCCCAACGCCAGCAGGCTGTCGATGCTGCCGCGCATGGATGTAAGCGGGGTGCGCAGGTCGTGGGACACCGAGGCGAGCAAGGCGCTGCGCAGTTGCTCGGTTTCGCCGTGCAGGCGGGCGGCTTCCAGTTGCTCACCCAGGCGGGCGCGGGCCAGGGCCTGGGCCAAAGGTTGCGCCAAAGCCATCAGCAGGCGGCGCCGCTGGGCGCCCATGGGCTCGCCGTTGCGCGGGCGCACGCCGAGCAAGGCCAGGGGTTGCTCCTCCACCGCCAGCGGCCACCACCACCAGCGGCCATGGGGCAAGGTGTCACTGCCAAAGCCTGCGGCCTGGCCGTGTTGCCAGGCCCACTCGGCGGCGGCGCGTTCGTTGTCGGTGAAGGCCGGCGCGTCGCCGCTGGCGACTTGCAGCAGGCCATCGGCGCTGCGTTCGAGCAGGCACACCTGCACGTCCTGCCAGCCGTTCAGGTGCTGGCCGGCGGCGCTGAACACGGCCTGGCGGTCGGTGGCCACGGTCAACCGGCGCGACAGGTCGAGCAACTGGTTGGTCTGCGCCTGGGTTTCGCGCAGGGCCTGCAACTGGCGGCGCTGGCGGGCAGCGAGGTTGCCGGTGAGCGCGGCCATCAGCAGGAAGAACACCAGGGTCAGCACGTCTTCTTCGCGCTGGATGCTGAACGAGAAGTTCGGCGGGATGAACAGGAAGTCATAGGCGAGGAACGACAGCACGGCACAGGCCAGCGCCGGGCCAAGGCTGCTGCGTACCGCCACCAGCAGCACGGCGGCGAGGAACACCAGCGAGATGTTGGGCAGCGCCAGCACGCTGGACACCGCCCAGGACAGGCCGGCAGCCAGCACCGTGGCCACCAGCGCCAGCAGGTAGTGGCGCCACACCCACACGCGCTTGGCCGCGGCGCTGGCCGGTTGTGGCTGGGCGTCGCGGTCGAGCACGTTGATTTCCAGGCCGTGGCTTTCGCGCAGCAGCCGCGCCGCCACGCCGGCACCGAAGAAGCGCCGGCGCAGCAAGTCGCGGGACTGGCCCACCAGCACCAGGCTGGCGCGGCGTTCGGCGGCGTGCTGGATCAGCGTGCGGGCCACCTCCCCGGCCCTGAGCAGCACCACTTCACCGCCCAGGCGTTCAGCCAGTTGCTGGGCGGCCTGCAGGCGATGGCGAGCGGTTTCGTCGCGCAGGCGGCCGTTGTCGACGTGCACCACGCTCCACGGTAAATGGCGGCGTTGGGCGACGCGGCTGGCGTGGCGCACCAAACGTTCGGCCTGGTCGTCGCCGTCGATGCCCACCAGCAGCCGGCCGCGCAGGGCCGGGGCTTCCTGGCCCCGTTGGCGGTAGCCGCTGGCGAGGTCCGCATCCACCTGGGCGGCGGCGGTCTGCATCGCCAGCTCGCGCAGGGCGGTGAGGTTGGTCTGGGAGAAATAGGCGTCGATAGCCGCGCGGGCCTGCTCGGGCACATAGACCTTGCCCTCGCGCAGGCGCTCCAGCAGTTCGCGTGGCGGCAGGTCGATCAGCACCAGTTCGAAGGCTTCCTGCAGCACCCAGTCGGGCAGGGTTTCGCGCACCTGCACGCCAGTGATGTCGCGGACCTTGTCGTTGAGGCTTTCCAGGTGCTGGACGTTGACCGTGGTGTACACGTCGATGCCGGCGGCCAGCAGTTCTTGCACGTCCTGCCAGCGCTTGGCGTGGCGGCTGCCGGGGGCGTTGCTGTGGGCCAGCTCGTCGACCAGTACCAGCGGGGGCTTGGCCTTGAGCAGGCCGTCGAGGTCCATTTCCTCGAGCAGCACGCCACGGTATTCACTGCGCAGCAACGGTTGCTGCAGCAGGCCGCCGAGCAGGGCTTCGGTTTCAGTGCGACCGTGGGTTTCGACCACCCCGGCCACCACTTGCACGCCCTGGCGCTGCTGGGCGTGGGCGGCCTGGAGCATGGCGAAGGTCTTGCCGACCCCGGGCGCGGCGCCGAGGAATACCTTGAGCCTGCCCCGGCCTTCGCGGGGCAGGCCGGCCAACAGCGCGTCGGCGCGGGTGGGGTTGCTCATGGTTCATCCTTTACTAATTGCGAATTTGGGCCTGCTGCGCAGGCCTTCGCGGGTAAACCCGCTCCCACAGGGATAGCGCCAATCTTCAGGGCTGCGCCAACCTTGTGGGAGCGGGTTTACCCGCGAAGGGCCGCAAAGCGGCCCCCTTTTCAGTGCTGGTTAACAGGTGCCAAACGCTCAAGCGCCTGGTTCAGCGCCAGCACATTGACCACCGGCGGCCCGACCAATGGGCGAAGGGTGGCGTCATTCACCAGCACTTGCAAGCGCTCCACCGGCACCTGCCGCGCCGCCGCCACACGCGGCAGCTGGTAGGCGATGGCTTGCGGCGGCAGGTGCGGGTCCAGGCCGCTGCCAGAGGTGGTCAGCAGCGCCAGGGGCACCGGCCCTTGCTGCGCCTGGTACTGCGCGGCAGCCTCGCCCTTGACCCGTTCGGCCAAAGCGGGGTTGCTCGGCGACAGGTTGCTCGCGCTGCTGGCCACGGTGGCGTATGCGCCCGCCGAAGGCCGCGACTGGAACCAGCCATCACCCTTGAATTCCTGGGCGATCAGCGCCGAGCCGCGCACTTCACCCTTGTCATCACGCACCAGGCTGCCATTGGCCTGATCGGGGAACGCCACCTGGGCAATCCCGGTCACCGCCAGCGGGTACAAGGCGCCGGTGACCACGGTCATCAGCAGGATCAGGCTCAATGCCGGGCGTACATAAGCAGTCATCTCAGTCTCTCCTTCAAACCAGGTGCAGGGCGTTGAGCAGCAGGTCGATCAGCTTGATCCCGGCGAACGGCACAAGGATCCCGCCCAGGCCATAGATCAGCAGGTTGCGCCGCAGCAGGTGGGCGGCGCTGGCGGCCTGCACCCGCACCCCGCGCAGGGCCAGGGGGATCAGCACGATGATGATCAGCGCGTTGAACACGATGGCCGAGAGGATCGCGCTCTGCGGGCTGGCCAGCTGCATCAGGTTGAGCACGCCCAGTTGCGGGTAGATGGCGGCGAACAGCGCCGGCAGGATGGCGAAGTACTTGGCCACGTCGTTGGCGATGGAGAAGGTGGTCAGCGCGCCACGGGTCACCAGCAGTTCCTTGCCCACCTGCACCACGTCCAGCAGCTTGGTCGGGTCGCTGTCGAGGTCGACCATGTTGGCGGCCTCGCGGGCGGCCTGGGTGCCGTCGTTCATGGCCATGCCCACGTCCGCCTGGGCCAGGGCCGGGGCGTCGTTGGCGCCGTCACCGCACATGGCCACCAGGCGGCCGTCGTTCTGTTCCTGGCGGATGCGCGCCAGCTTCTTCTCCGGGGTGGCTTCGGCGAGCACGTCATCCACGCCGGCCTCGGCGGCGATGGCGGCGGCGGTCAGCGGGTTGTCGCCGGTGACCATCACGGTGCGGATGCCCAGTTTGCGCAGCTCGGCGAAGCGCTCGCGGATGCCGGGCTTGACCACGTCCTTGAGGTGGATCACCCCCAGCAGGCGCTTGTCGACGCACACCAGCAGCGGCGTGCCACCGCTCTGGGCGATGCGCTCCACTTCGCGGGCCAGGGGCACCGGCATTTCCAGGCGCTGCATGCCGACGAAGGCCAGCACCGCATCGACGGCGCCCTTGCGGTAGCGGTGCTGCTGGAAGTCGATACCCGACAGGCGCGTCTCGGCGCTGAAGGCGATGGCCTGGTACTGGCTGCTCGACGGCTCGTCGAAGTCGTGCAACTGGCGCAGGTACTCGACGATGGACTTGCCTTCGGCGGTGTCGTCGGCCAGCGAGGCGAGCAAGGCGCCCTCCCCCAGTTCCTTGGCGGTCACGCCCGAGGCGGCATGCAGGGCACTGCAGCGGCGGTTGCCGAAGGTGATGGTACCGGTCTTGTCGAGCATCAGCGTGTGCACGTCACCGGCCGCCTCCACCGCACGGCCGGAGCGGGCGATCACGTTCAGGCGCACCAGGCGGTCCATGCCGGCGATGCCGATGGCCGACAGCAGGCCACCGATGGTGGTGGGGATCAGCGTGACCAGCAAGGCGGCGAGGAAGATCAGCGGCAGGCTGCCGCCGGCAAAGCGGGCGAACGGCTGCAGGGTCACCACCACGATCAGGAAGATCAGGGTGAGGCCGATCAGCAGGATGTCCAGGGCGATCTCGTTGGGGGTTTTCTGGCGCTTGGCACCCTCGACCAGGGCGATCATGCGGTCCAGGGTCGATTCGCCGGGGTTGGTCGAGATGCGGATCAGCAGCCAGTCGGAGACCAGCCGGGTGTTGCCGGTGACGGCCGAGCGGTCGCCGCCGGACTCACGGATCACCGGCGCGGACTCGCCGGTGATGGCGGCCTCGTTGACGGCGGCGATGCCTTCGAGCACCTCGCCGTCGCCGGGGATCATCTCGCCGGCCACCACGCGCACCACATCATCCTTGCGCAGCTGGCTGGCAGCGACGGTTTCGAAGCTGCCGTCGCTTTTGCGGCGCTGTGCGGTCAGGCCCTGGCTACCGGCCTTGAGGCTGTCGGCGCGGGCCTTGCCGCGGCCCTCGGCGAGGGCTTCGGCGAAGTTGGCGAACAGCACGGTGAACCACAGCCACACGGTGATCTGCACCGCCACGCCGGTGCTAACGCCGCTTTCGGGGGCGAAGCACAGCACCGTGGTGAGCAGCGCGGTGAGGGCCACCACCAGCATCACCGGCGAGCGTTTGAGCTGGCGCGGGTCGAGCTTGACGAAGGCCTGCAGCAGCGCCGGGCGCCACAGCGCGGCGAAGCGGGTCTGGTCCTTGGCGCTGCGTTGCGCCTTCACGTCAGGAATGGGCATGTTCATCAATGATTCCTCAGAAACCCAGGCTCAGGTGTTCGGCGATCGGCCCCAGGGCCAAGGTCGGCAGGAAAGTCAGGCCACCGACCAGCAGGATGGTCACCAGCAGCAGCGTGGTGAACAGCGGGCCGTGGGTGGGGAAGCTGTTCAGCCCCTGCGGCGCGCTTTTCTTCGCCGCCAGGCTGCCGGCCAGGGCCAGCACCGGCAGGATGTAGCCGAAGCGGCCGATCAGCATGGCCAGGGCGATCATCACGTTGTGGAAGGTGGTGTTGGCGCCAAAGCCGGCGAAGGCCGAGCCGTTGTTGGCAGTGCCGGAGGTGTAGGCGTACAGCAACTGGCTGAAGCCGTGGGCGCCGGGGTTGCTCACCGCGCCGGCCGGGCCTGGCAGGCTGGCGGCGATGGCGCCGAGCACCAGCACGCCGACCGGCATCACCAGCAGGGTCGCCACCAGCAGTTGCACTTCACGGGCCTGCAGCTTCTTGCCCAGGTACTCCGGGGTACGGCCGATCATCAGGCCGGCCAGAAACACCGCGATCAACACGAACAGCAGCATGCCGTACAGGCCTGCGCCGACGCCGCCGAAGATCACCTCGCCGACCATCATGTTGACCATCGCCACCATGCCGGTCAGCGGGTTGAGGCTGTCGTGCATGGCGTTGACCGAGCCGTTGGAGGCGGAGGTGGTGGTGACCGTCCACAGCACCGAACCGGTGGTGCCGAAGCGGCTCTCCTTGCCTTCCAGCGGCGCACTCTGCTGTACCTGGGCGCTTTCCAGGGCCGGGTTGGGCTGGTACTCCGACCACAGCGCGGTGCTGCCGCCGATCAGGAACAGCGCCAGCATGCAGGCGATGATCGCGCGGCTCTGGCGCAGGTCCTTGACGTAGTGGCCGAAGGTGAACACCAGCGCCACCGGGATCAGGATGATCGAGGCCACCTCGAACAGGTTGCTCCAGGCCGTGGGGTTCTCGAACGGGTGCGCCGAGTTGACGCCGAAGAAACCGCCGCCGTTGGTACCCAGTTGCTTGATGGCGATCTGGCTGGCGGCCGGGCCGAGCGGGATGGTCTGGTCGGCACCCTGCAGGGTAATGGCATGGGCGTAGTCGGCAAAGGTCTGCGGCACGCCCTGCCACACCAGCAGCAGCGCCAGCACGAGGCACAGCGGCAGCAGGCCGTAGAGGGTGGCGCGGGTCAGGTCGACCCAGAAGTTGCCAAGCAGGGTGGTCGAGCGGCGGGCGATGCCACGGCACAGGGCAACCAGCACGGCCAGGCCGGTGGCGGCGCTGACGAAGTTCTGCACGGTCAGGCCGAGCATCTGGCTCAGGTAGCTGACCGAGGCTTCGCCACTGTAGGACTGCCAGTTGGTGTTGGTCATGAAGCTGACCGCGGTGTTGAACGCCAGTGACCATTCCTGGCCCGGCAGGTGTTGCGGGTTGAGCGGCAGGCTGCCCTGCAGCAGCAGCACGGCGAACAGCAGCCCGAAGCCGGCCAGGTTGAAGGCCAGCAGGGCCAGGGTGTACTGCTTCCAGTTGTGTTCTTGCCCGGCGTTGACCCCAGCCAGGCGATAGCAGCCCCGCTCCACCGGGCCGAGCACCGGCGACAGCCAGGTGCGCTGGCCTTCCATGACTTTGTAGTAGAAGCGCCCCAGCCAGGGTGCCGGTAGCAGCACGATGGCGAAGAACGCCAGCAATAGCAGGTAGTCGTAACTGTGCATGGCCGCCCCTTAGCTGCGATCGGCGCGCAGCAGCGCTACCAGCAGGTAAATCGCCAATGCCACTGCCAGTAGCAGTGACAGCCCGTCGAGCATGTACATGAGGTCATCTCCCTTGGTTCGGCTTGAGGGCCGCTTTGGGGAAATTGTCCGAGGGAGGGGCGTAAAGGGGCGAGATG
>NZ_BQHO01000034.1 GCF_021601385.1 Pseudomonas parasichuanensis
ACCGGACTCTACACTATCCGCTTCGTCGGCAGCGTCAGATGTGAATAAGATACAGCAAAGCCCCCGCAACCCCACCGCCCCCACCACCCCACAAGCAATCCCCATCCCCACCAACTCCGCCAAACTCCCCGCCTGCATCCGCTTCATAACCCGCCCCCGATACAAATCGATGGTCTTGACACTAACCCCCAACCGCTCGGCAATCTCCCGATTCCCCAACCCCTGCACCAACGGAATGAACACATCCCGCTCCCGCGGCGTCAGGCTGTCGATCCGCGCCTGCACCTCCTCCACCGCCCCATTACCCCCCTGGGCGCGCCCAAGCGCCGCCTGCACACTGTCCAGCAGCAACTGATCGTTATACGGCTTCTCGATGAAATCACAGGCCCCCGCCTTGAACGCCCGCACCACGATCGGCACATCGGCATGCCCGCTGACAAAAATCAACGGCATCTCCAGCCCCCGCTGCTGCAACGCCTGCTGCACCGCCAGCCCGCCCATCCCCGGCATGCGCACATCCAGCAATACACAAGCCGGGCCACTACCGTCGCAGGCCTCCAGAAACGCCTGGCCGCTGGTAAACGGCAAGGCCTGCAAGCCCACCGACTCGAGCAACCACACCGTCGAATCGAGCATCCCCGGGTCGTCGTCCACCACATACACCTTCGCTTGCACCACCGCCCCCTCCTTCATGTCCGGTTCACCGCCAGCCGGCAACACAGCACCAGCCCACCACCCTCACCTGCCCGCGCCCACAGGCTGCCACCCAAGCCTTCGACGATGCTGCGGCTCATGCTCAGCCCCAGGCCCAGGCCATCGGCCTTGCTGGTGGTGAACGGCGTAAAGATCGCCTCCAACTGCTCAGGCGCCACGCCAGGCCCCTGGTCGGCCACCTCCACCAGCAGCCCGTCATCCTGGCGCCAGGCGCCCAGCAGGATACGCGACGGAAGGCCTGCGTGCCGCTCACGGTTGGCGTCGATGGCATTGCGCAGCAGGTTGAGCAGCACCTGCTCCAGCAACACCCGGTCGGCGTACACCGTCGGCAACTGCGGCCCCAGCCGCTGTTCGATGCGCACCTGCGCCGCACCCGCCTCCCAGGCGCAAAGCCTGAGTACTTCCCCGACAACCTGGGCGATATCCAGCGCCTGCAGCTGGCGTGGGCCCTTGCGCAGGAAGGCACGCAGGCGGCGGATTACCTCGGCGGCATGGGTGGCCTGCTGGTTGATCCGTTGCAGGCCCTGGGCAACCCGCTCGCGGGCCTGCGGATCGTGCTCCAGGTTGTTCAGATAGCGCAGGCTGGCATTGCTGTAGTTGAGCACCGCGGCCAGCGGCTGGTTGATCTCGTGGGCGATGCCCGAGGCCAGCTCGCCCAGCGTTGCGACCCGGGCGCTATGGGCGAGGTTTTCCTGGGCCTCGATACGCAGGGTGATGTCGCGGGACACGGCAACGATCTCCACCACCGCGCCGGTATAGGTTTCGCGGATCGCCCGGCAGGCGATTTCGAACCAACGGTAACAGCCATCGGCATGGCGCACCTGGCAGGTCATGGTGTGGTAGCCATCCGCCTCCAGCGCCGCACCGGCCTGCAACAGCGCCTGACGGCGCTCGCGCGGGTGCAGCAGGCTGCGCGCCGGGCTGCCGCGCAGTTGTTCCGGCCACACCCCGAGCAGGCGCAAGGCCGCGGGCGTGGCATCGAGAAAGCGCCCGTCCGGGCTGTGCCGGGAAATCAGGTCGGTGGTGTTCTCGGTGATCAGCCGGTACAGCCGCCTTGCCCGGCTGGCCTCGCGCTCACCCTGGCGCTCGCCGCTGGCATCGCGGCAGCGGGCCAGCACCTGTTGGCCGGTGTGATCGGGGATGAAGGTCCACAACAGGATGCGCTCACCCACCTGGGCCTCGACCTCGCTGATTGCCCGCCCCTGGCGCAGGCAAGCGCGCACCAGCGCGGCATGGTTGCCCGGTAGCCAATGGGCCAGCGGCGGGCCTTCGGCGATCAACGCCTGCAAGGCGACGTTGAGCTGCAGTGGGCTGGCATCGGCCGCCAGCAACAAGCTCGGTTGCGGGTCCAGGGCAAGCAGGGGGGAGCAGTCAGGCTTCACGGGCAAAGGCTCTTGTTATAGTAGTTTTACTATATTGCTATAGTCGATCTTCCAGATACCATAGCGGCTCGCGTAAAAAAGCGACAGGGAGGCACGCCCCTCCCACACCCTGATCAGAGCTAACAATCAGCCACCGGGGGTCTAGCGCACGGAGTGCGCCTGCCTCCCCTACAGGAACCGCGCATGTCGATCTTCTCCCAGGGCCTGATGCCCGCACCTGTCAACCACGTCGCCCTCACCCCACTGAGTTTCATCGAACGCACCGCCGCGGTGTATGGCCAGTACCCGGCTGTGATCCATGGAGCCATCCGCCGTGACTGGCGCGAAACCTATGCCCGCTGCCGACGCCTGGCCAGCGCCCTGCAGGGCCGTGGCGTCGGCCGCGGCGACACGGTGGCGGTGCTGCTGCCGAACATCCCGGCCATGCTCGAGGCGCACTTCGGCGTACCGATGATCGGCGCGGTGCTCAACACCCTCAACGTGCGCCTGGACGCCGAGGCCATCGCCTTCATGCTGCGCCATGGCGAGGCCAAGGTACTGATCGGCGACCGCGAGTTCCACGGCGTGATCCGCGAAGCCCTGGCCCTGCTGGAACACCCGCCGCTGGTGATCGACGTGGATGACCCGGAATACGGCGAAGGCCAGCCGGTCAGCGACCTGGACTACGAAGCCCTGCTCGCCGAGGGCGACCCGGACTTCGCCTGGGAGTGGCCAGAGGACGAATGGCAGGCGATCTCACTCAACTACACCTCCGGCACCACCGGCAACCCCAAGGGCGTGGTCTATCACCACCGCGGCGCCTACCTCAACGCCCTGGGCAACCAGATGACCTGGGCCATGGGCCACCGCCCTGTGTACCTGTGGACCCTGCCGATGTTCCACTGCAACGGCTGGTGCTACCCCTGGACCGTCACCGCGCTGGCCGGCACCCACGTGTTCCTGCGCCGGGTCGACCCGCAGAAGATCCTCACGCTGATCCGCGAACACCGGGTCAGCCACCTGTGCGGCGCGCCGATCGTGCTCAACGCCCTGGTCAACATGCCCGACACCGCCAAGGCCGCCATCGAACACCCGGTGCAGGCCATGGTGGCCGGCGCCGCGCCGCCGGCCAAGGTGATCGGTGCCGTGGAAGAAATGGGTATCCACATCACCCACACCTACGGCCTGACCGAGGTCTATGGCCCGGTGACGGTGTGTGCCTGGCATGAGGAATGGGACGCCCTGACCCTGGACGAGCGGGCGCGGATCAAGTCGCGCCAGGGCGTGCGCTACCCAACCCTGGACGGCCTGATGGTCGCCGACCCGCAAACCCTCGAACCGGTACCGCGTGACGGCAATACCCTGGGCGAGATCTTCATGCGCGGCAACACCGTAATGAAGGGCTACCTGAAGAACCCCGAGGCCACTGCCGAGGCCTTCCGCGGCGGCTGGTTCCACACCGGCGACCTGGCCGTGTGGCATGCCGATGGCTACGTCGAGATCAAGGACCGGCTCAAGGACATCATCATTTCCGGCGGCGAGAACATCTCCACCATCGAAGTCGAGGACGCCCTGTACCGCCACCCCGCTGTTCTCGAAGCCGCCGTGGTGGCGCGCCCCGACGAAAAATGGGGCGAGACGCCCTGCGCCTTCGTCGCCCTCAAGACCGGCCACGGCGGCACCCGCGAAAACGAAATCATCGCCTGGTGCCGCGAGCACCTGGCCGGGTTCAAGGTGCCCAAGACCGTGATATTCGGCGAGTTGCCCAAGACCAGCACCGGCAAGATCCAGAAGTACGTACTGCGCGACCGCGCCCGGGCGCTCTGAAACCACCGAATCCTGGGGCTGCTACGCAGCCCTTGCGCCGCGAAAGGGGCGCACAGCGCCCCCAACGCTCCTGACCCCATCGATGAGCCTTGCCATGACCCAATACTCCGCCCCCCTGCGCGACATGCACTTCGTCCTCCACGAGGTCTTCCAAGGCCCTGCCCTGTGGGCACGCCTGCCCTCCCTCGCCGAGCGGCTCGACGCCGATACCGCCGACGCCATCCTCGAAGAAGCCGCCCGCCTCACAAGCCAACTGATCGCCCCGCTCAGCCGCAGCGGCGACGAACAGGGTGTGCAGTTCACCAACGGCGAAGTGCATACCCCCGACGGTTTCAAGGAAGCCTGGCGCACCTACCGCGAAGGCGGCTGGGTCGGCCTGGGCGGCAACCCGGACCACGGCGGCATGGGCATGCCGAAGATGCTCGGGGTGCTGTTCGAAGAAATGCTGTACGCCGCTGACAGCAGCTTCAGCCTGTATTCCGCACTCACCGCCGGCAGTTGCCTGGCCATCGACGCCCACGCCAGCGAACAACTCAAGGCCACTTATCTGCCAGCGCTGTACGAAGGCCGCTGGGCCGGCACCATGTGCCTGACCGAGCCCCACGCCGGCACCGACCTGGGGCTGATCCGTACCCGCGCCGAACCCCAGGCCGACGGCACTTATAAGGTGAGCGGCAGCAAGATCTTCATCACCGGCGGCGAACAGGACCTCACCGAGAACATCGTCCACCTGGTGCTGGCGCGCCTGCCCGACGCACCGGCCGGCGCCAAAGGCATCTCGCTGTTCCTGGTGCCGAAATACCGAGTCGCGGCCGATGGCAGCCTAGGCACGCGCAACGGCGCGCACTGCGGTTCGATCGAACACAAGATGGGCATCAAGGCCTCGGCCACCTGCGTGATGAACTTCGACCAGGCCGAGGGTTATCTGGTTGGCGAGGCCAACAAAGGCCTGGCGGCGATGTTCACCATGATGAATTACGAGCGGTTGTCCATCGGCCTGCAGGGCATCGGTTGCGCCGAGGCTTCTTATCAGGCCGCCGCACGCTACGCCAACGAGCGCCTGCAAAGCCGCGCGGCCAGCGGCAGCGACGCCCCCTCGCGCAGCGCCGACCCGATCATCGTGCATGGCGATGTACGGCGCATGCTGCTGACCATGCGCACCCTCACCGAGGGCGGCCGCGCCTTCGCCGTGTACGTCGGCCAACAGCTGGACATCGCCCGCTACGCCGAGGACGCCAGCGAACGCGAGCGCGCCCAGCGCCAGGTGGCCCTGCTGACGCCGGTGGCCAAGGCGTTCTTCACCGACAACGGCCTGGAAAGCTGTGTGCTGGGCCAACAAGTGTTCGGTGGCCACGGCTATATCCGCGAATGGGGCCAGGAGCAGCGGGTGCGCGACGTGCGCATCGCGCAAATCTACGAGGGCACCAACGGCATCCAGGCCCTCGACCTGCTGGGGCGCAAGGTGCTGGGCGACGGTGGGCTGGCGTTGGCAGGCCTGGCGGCCGAGATCCGCGCCTTCTGCGTGGATGCCGAGCTGCATCGCGAGGCGCTGCTGGAGGCGTTGGTACGCCTGGAGCGCGTCACCCAGTGGCTGCTGGTACAGACCCGCTCGGATGCCAACCTGGTCAGCGCCTCGGCGGTGGAGTACCTGCACCTGTTCGGCCTGACCGCCTATGCCTATATGTGGGCGCGCATGGCCGACGTGGCGCAGGCCCGCCAGGCGCAGGACCCGGCCTTCCATGGCGCCAAGCTCGACTGCGCGGCGTTCTACTTCCAGCGCGTGCTGCCACGCGGCCTGGCCCTGGAAGCGACGATCCGCGCCGGCAGCACCAGCCTGTACGGGATGGCGGCCCAGCAGTTCTGAAACCTCGCCCCCTTGCCGATGGGCCTCGCGAGGGGGCGAACGTAGATACGAGCCATGCGCATCTACTCGGAAATTTCCTACAATTGATAGTCATTCGCCATTAACACGTTCTCGGAAGCCCACGCCAAGGGTAGAATGCCGCAAAACCGGGAGCTGCAATGAACCAGGACCGCCTCAACCCCAGCGAAGACGATGCCATCACCGACGCCGCCGCGCATTGGTGCATGCGCCTGCACGCCGAAGACTGCAGCGCGGCGGAACGGGCGGCGTTCAGCCAGTGGCTGGCGGCCGACCCACGGCACGCGCAGGAATACCAGGCAATGCTGGAGATCTGGCAAACCGCCGACCTGCTGCCGCGCAGCGCCCAGGTGGTCGAGCTCAAGCCCCGGCCGGCCGTGGCCCGCCACTGGCGGCCATTCGCCTCGGCGGCGGCCATTGCCCTGCTCGCCCTGCCCCTGGCCGGCTGGGTGGGTTGGGAGCAAGGCTGGCTGCCCAACGGCTACCAGCATGTCGAAACCACCGACCAGCTGCGCCAGGTGCGTCTGAGCGACGGCAGCAGTGTCGAACTCAACCTGCACAGCGAGCTGCGCTATCTGAACTACAAGGACGAACGCCGTGTCACCCTGATCAAGGGCGAGGCGTTTTTCAAGGTCGAGCACGACAGCAGCCACCCGTTCATCGTCCGTGCCGGCAACGGCCAGACCCGGGTCACCGGCACCCAGTTCAACGTGTGGAAGTATGAGGACCAGGTCAAGGTGACGCTGGTGGAGGGTTCGGTACTGGTCAGCAACGATGGCAACCCCGGCGGCTACCGCCTCGGCCCGGGCATGCAGGCCAGCTACCACACCGGTGATTTCGAACCGCAGCTAAGCCAGAGCGACGACTCGGGCAACAGCCTGGCCTGGCGCAGTGGCAAGCTGGTGCTGGACAACCTGAGCCTGGCCCAGGCCCTGCCGGTGATCAACCGCTACCTCGACAAACCGCTGCGCCTGGCCGACGACAGCACCGCCAGGATTCGTATCAGCGGCATCTACAACACCCGCGAAGTGCCGCGCCTGGTCGACACCCTGCCCAAGGTGCTGCCGGTGTACCTCACCCGCAGCAAGGACGGCAGCACCGTCCTCAACCGCATCGTCCCGCCGCCCAGCCGCGGCTGAGGCATCCAGCGCGATCCCTGTAGGAGCGGCCTTGTGCCAGCTTTACAGCGTCATCGCCGCCAACCAGCCAAACGCCAGCAACGGCAGGTTGTAATGGATGAATGTAGGCACCACGGTGTCCCAGATATGGTGGTGCTGGCCATCCACGTTCAGCCCCGAGGTCGGCCCCAGGGTTGAATCCGAGGCCGGCGAACCGGCATCGCCCAAGGCACCGGCGGTACCGACGATGCACACCGTGGCCACCGGGTCGAAGCCCAGCTGAACGCACAGCGGCACGAAGATCGCCGCGAGGATCGGCACAGTGGAGAACGACGAGCCGATGCCCATGGTCACCAGCAGGCCCACCAGCAGCATCAGCAACGCGCCGATACCCTTGTTGTGGTCGATCCACTGTGCCGAAGTCTCGACCAGGGTCTTCACCTCACCGGTGGCCTTCATCACATCGGCGAAGCCCGAGGCGGCGATCATGATGAAGCCGATCATCGCCATCATTTTCATGCCCTCGGTGAACAGGTCGTCGGTGTCCTTCCAGCGCACGATGCCCGACAGCGAGAAAATCAAGAAACCCACCATCGCGCCGATGATCATCGAGTCCAGCCACAGCTGGATGATGAATGCCGCACCGATGGCCACACCGGCGACCACCAGGGTCAGCGGGTTGTACTGCACACTGACCTGCTCGACCTCTTCGATACGCGCCAGGTCGTAGTCGCGCTTCTTGCGATAGCTGACGAACACCGCCAGCAGCAGGCCAGCGAGCATGCCGGCCGCCGGGATGGCCATGGCGTGGGTGACATTGACCCCGCTCACGTCCACGCCCGCACGGGCGACGTTGGCCAGCAGGATCTCGTTGAGGAAGATGTTGCCAAAGCCCACCGGCAGGAACATGTACGGGGTGATCAGGCCGAAGGTGATCACGCAGGCGATCAGCCGGCGGTCGATGCGCAGGCGCGTCAGTACATAGAGAAGCGGTGGCACCAGCAACGGAATGAAGGCGATATGGATCGGCAGAATGTTCTGCGACGACACCGCCACTACCAGCATCAGGCCGATCAGCAGCCATTTGACCTTGCCGCCGTCGGCGTGCCCCTGACGGTCAATCATCGCCAGCGCGCGGTCGGCCAGGGCATGGGCCAGGCCCGACTTGGCGATGGCTACGGCAAAGGCGCCGAGCAGCGCATAGGACAACGCCACCGTGGCACCGCCACCCAGGCCACCGTTGAAGGCCTTGAGCGTGCCCTCGATACCCAGGCCACCGACCAGGCCCCCAGCCAGGGCGCCGATGATCAGCGCGATGACCACATGCACACGGGACAGGCTCAGGATCAGCATGAGCCCGACCGCGGCAATCACTGCATTCATGGTGTGCAAACCTCTTTACGACAGACAAAAAGCGAGCGTTCCGGCGACAGCTGCACGCAGGCAGTGGCCGGACCAGGGGATGTTGTTATGAAGGGCGCACACTCTGAAGCACCGTTCGACAGAAGTCAAAAGCGTCTGCCCCGCGGACCTTGTCGGATATAGACGAAGGTAGCAGGATTAAATTGAACGTTTGAATAAAGAAAAATCCTACGCAGCCGACACAGCATGCAGCATCAAACCTATTACAAGGGATTTGCCCAATGCCTGCGCTGCGACAACTCTCCATCCAATGGAAGATCACCCTGCTGGCCGGCCTGTGCCTGGCCAGTATCGTCACCTTGCTGGTCGGCCTTTCGCTGTACCGCATGGACCATAGTTCCGACCTGGTCAAGGCCAGCAGCATGCACATGCTCAGCGAAGCGGCGCAGTCGCGCATCGAGTCGCAGGGCGAGGTGCAGGCCCTGAACATCCGCCGCCAATTCATGGACGCCTACCAGTACGGCGCCGGCTTTGCCCGCCAGGTGCTGTTCCTGCGCGAACAGGCGGAAAAGCGTTTCCTCGACGCCTACGACCTGCGCCAGGACATGACCGCCCAGGTGCGTGCCGCGCTGCAGGCCAACCCTGACCTGCTCGGCCTGTCGCTGGTGTTCGAGCCCGGCGCCCTGGACGGCAAGGACAAGCTGTTCACCGGCCAGGCGGAACTGGGCAGCAACGAGACCGGCCGCTTCGCCCTGTATTGGTCGCAACCGCGCGCCGGCCAGCTGACCTCGATGGCACTGCCCGAGCACGACATGGCCAACACCGAACTCGGCCCCAGCGGCCAGCCGGCCAACACCTGGTGGGCATGCCCACGCAGCACCGGCACGGTGTGCGTGGTCGAGCCGTACTTCTATGACATCGATGGCCAGCGCGTGCTGATGACCAGCATCGTGTTCCCGCTCAAGAGCGACGGCAAGGTGATCGCCACCCTGTCCATCGACATCAACCTCAACAGCCTGCAAGCCCTGAGCGAGTCGGCCAGCCGTGGCCTGTACGAGGGCCGCACCACGGTCGGCATCCTCAGCCCGGTCGGTTTGCTGGCCGGCTACAGCGCCGATGCCGGCAAGCTGGCCCAGCGCCTGGACCAGGTCGACGCCGCGCAAGGCGCGGAGTTGGTGCGCAAGCTGGCCGAAGGCAAGTTGCAGATCCTGCATGGCGCGCAGCGCCTGAAAGTGCTGGCCGCCTTCGAGCCGATCCCCGGCGGCAAGCCGTGGGGCGTGCTGCTGGACGTACCGGAAAGCGCCCTGACCGGCCCGGCCGAACAGCTCAAAAGCGAACTCGACGCCCTCAATACCAGCGGCACCCTGCTGGAACTGGGCCTGGGCCTGGCCGCCGCCATCGCCGGCCTGCTGCTGGTGTGGCTGATGGCCCGCACCGTGACCAAGCCGATCCTCGGCGTGGCCGCCATGCTCAAGGACATCGCCAGCGGCGAAGGCGACCTGACCCGTCGCCTGCAGTACGACAAACGCGACGAGCTGGGCGAGCTGGCCGGCTGGTTCAACCGTTTCCTCGACAAGCTGCAGCCGACCATCGCCGAGGTAAAGCGCTCGGTGCAGGCTGCCCGGGGCACCGCCGACCAGTCCGCGGCCATCGCCACGCAGACCAGCGCCGGCATGGAGCAGCAGTACCGCCAGGTGGACCAGGTGGCCACCGCCTCCCACGAGATGAGCGCCACTGCCCAGGACGTCGCCCGCAGCGCGGCCCAGGCCGCCCAGGCCGCCCGCGAAGCCGACCAGGCCACCCGCGAAGGCCTGGCGGTGATCGACCGCACCACCACCAGCATCGACACCCTGGCCGCCGACATGAGCAGCGCCATGGCCGAGGTCGAAGGCCTGGCGCAGAACAGCGAGAAGATCGGCTCGGTACTGGAGGTGATCCGCTCGATCGCCGAGCAGACCAACCTGCTGGCGCTCAACGCCGCCATCGAAGCGGCCCGTGCCGGTGAAGCTGGCCGTGGTTTCGCAGTGGTCGCCGATGAAGTGCGCAACCTCGCCCGCCGCACCCAGGAATCGGTGGAAGAGACCCGCCAGGTGATCGAGGCGCTGCAGGCCGGTACCCGTGATGTGGTCGGTGCCATGAACAGCAGCCACCGCCAGGCCCAGGGCGGTGTCGAGCAGGTCGGCCAGGCAGCCACCGCGTTGCAACGTATCGGCCAGGCGGTGACGGTGATCACCGACATGAACCTGCAGATCGCCAGCGCTGCCGAAGAGCAGAGCGCGGTGGCCGAGGAGATCAACAGTAACGTCGCCACCATCCGCGACGTTACCGAGTCGCTGTCGGGGCAGGCCAACGAGTCGGCGCGGGTCAGCCAATCGCTGAACAGCCTGGCCAACCAGCAGCAAGGCTTGATGGACCAGTTCCGCGTTTGACCCTCCCCCCACGCGGCCGGCTCCGGCCGCGTGGCCCCCCCTCAGAGTTCGTCCCGGCCTGAATGGAAGCGCCCGCCGCCAAGGATGCGATCGAGTAGTGCCAACGCGCCCTGCACGTTGGGCCTGTACCCCATGGGCAGCACATCGGTATCGGGCAACGTGGCGTCCCGATACCCCGAGGCCATGACCAGCAGGTGCATCTGGTTGGCATTCAAGTACACATGGTGCTGCTCCATCGCATAGGACTGGATCAGGCTTAAGGCGCCGGTCACCAAAGGCGTGGCCGCCGAGGTACCGCCATAGGTGTCGGTGTAGTCACGGTCGTTGCCCGACTTGTCCTGCAGGGCGCCATAGCCCAGGGTCGTCACGCTGTCGCCCCAGGCATTGAGCATGCGGTGGCGGTAGTTGAAGTTGGAGTACTGATGAGGCTTGCCGTCCCAGGAGTGGCAGGCGCCGACCAGGATCGCATCGGCGTCCCCCAGGTCATTGAAGTAACGCCATTGGCCCAGGTCGACGCCATAGCTTGTCCGGGTGCCTTTTTCCGGTACATCCTGAGTACTGCCGTTGCTCGCCGCGACCACCACCACCGCGCCACGGCGGGTCAGTTGCTGGATGACGTCCCACCAGGCGCGGTCATGCACCGCAGGAAGGAATGTGGTCAGGACGGCCGGGTTGGCAGTCTGTCGGTTAATGCCGACGATATCTCCCGGTTCCACCAGGCGCAGCAAGTCCTTGAGCGTCTGTACTGCGCCCTGCGGATTTCTGTTGTTGTTGTGATAAAGGAACAACTCGCTGTCATGGCTGATCCCCGTCACCCCCACGCCGTTGCGCACCGCTAGCAGAATGCCGGTCGAGGCAGTGCCGTGCTCGGGGTTGTCATTGGGCTCGAGGGCGACGATGCGCAGGTCAGGGTTACCGCGCAGATCTTCATGGTCCGGGAACAGGCCACCATCACTGAAATGGATACGGGCGCCCTTGCCCGTCACCTGCCCCGCCCAGGCGGCACGTATGTTCATACCCTGCGAGAGCGTGGTTGGGGCATCCAGGTAGGCCTGCCGGGCTTCGAAGTCCGGCGTGGGCCGTGCGTTCTCCTCGGCGCGGTTGCCTGCCAGCACTGCCGTGCCGGTCAGCAGCGTGGCCAGCAGGCCGGCTGCGATCAGCAGTAGCAGTTCCGGCTGGCCCACCCGGCCCTCGAACTGCAGTGACTCTACATAATCGAGTGCGGCCAGGGTCTTGATCAGCGCGACAAAGGTATCGTTGAGCATGCTGTGCGGTTGTTCGAGCCGACAGTAACGGCCAAGCACCGCCAGCCTGGGCTGCAAGCGCTCGGCGTCGCTCAGGAATGGCTGCGGATCGATAACTGCTTTGAGATTGGGCCACAGACGTACCAGGACGGAACTCGAGCCCGGTTCCAGATCGGCCAGCAACTTGGAGAAACCTTGCGCGGCAAAGCCGATCACCAACGGCGGGTAGCGCTTGCCAGCCTCGACCTGTACGAAGGGCTCGGACTCATAGGCATCATTCACCTGCAACGACAGGCCGTCGCCCAATGCACGTCGACTTCGCGACAGCGCGGTCGGCAGCGCTACCTTGTCAAGAATGCTGCGCTGCAGGTCCTGCTCGGTCACCTCCAGCAGCAACGGCTCCAGGTCAATCACCCCCGCCGCCCCCGTTGGCCGGCCTGAAGCCCGTGCGTACCCGTCCATCAGCACTACCCTGGGGCGGATGCTGTAAGAGCCCGCCAGCGCCTCGGTGGCCAAAGTCACCGGACAGCCATGGTCGATCAGCTCACCGGTATCGGCCTGCGAGCGCGCCGAAGCACGGGCAAGCGACACCGGCAGGCCTGGGCCGGTGCGCTCCAGCACATAGTGGATACGCTTGACCTTGCTCAGGTCCGGGCCGCTGCAGCGGACATGGAATTTGCCGTCGAAGCGAAAATTGCGGTAATGCACGAAATGCAGGTCATTGAGCATGGTGTCCGTCCTTGGGGATGAGAAGCGAAGCACGCCGGGCGTGCCTGAGCACCTGATGATCAGCGTGCCACCGCAGCCGTTGCAGCCAGAAGCCATTCCCCGTGGGCTGCCGCCTGAGCGGCTCGTCTACACTTGCCGGCTCATGCACCGGCAACCAACGAGGCGTCGATGAAGAAGTTCCCCACCCTGCTGGCCAGCCTGCTGTTGGCTTTCGGCCTGGCCAGCACTGACACGGCAGCCGCTGCTGAACAGCCCACTCCCATCCGCTTTGGCGACATCGGCTGGGAAAGCGGCGCGCTGACCACCGAGATCCTGCGCCTGATCGTCGAGCGTGGTTACGGCTACCCCACCGACACCCTCCCCGGCAGCTCGGTGAGCATGGAAGTGGCACTGGCACGCAACGACCTGCAGGTCATCGCCGAGGAATGGGCCGGTCGCAGCCCCGCCTGGGTCAAGGCCGAGCAGGCCGGCCAGGTGTTCGCGCTGGGGGACACGGTAAAAAACGCCGAGGAAGGCTGGTGGGTGCCGGCCTACGTGATCAAGGGCGATCCCGCACGCAACCTCAAACCACTGGCGCCGGACCTGCGCAGCGTCGCCGACCTCAAACGCTACCCGCAGGTATTCCGCGACCCCGAGGTGCCCGAGAAGGGCCGTTTCCTCAACAGCCCCAGCGGCTGGACCTCCGAGACCGTCAACAGCCAGAAGCTCAAGGCCTATGGCCTGGACTCCCTGTACAACAACTTCCGCAGCGGCACCGGCGCAGCCCTCGATGCCGAAATCAGCTCGGCAATCCGCCGCGGCCAGCCGGTGTTGTTCTACTACTGGAGCCCGACCCCACTGATGGGGCGTTATGAGCTGGTACGCCTGGAAGAACCTGCGTTCGATGCGACGGCCTGGGCCACCCTCACTGATGCCAACAACCCCAACCCACAGGGCAGCCGCTCGCTGCCGGCCAAGTTGTCGATCGGCGTCTCCAAGGCCTTTCATGACCAATACCCCGAGCTGGTGGCCGTGTTCGAAAAAGTCGACCTGCCCATCGACACGTTGAACAAAGCGCTGGCCGTAATGAGCGAAACCCGCCAGAAGCCACGTGAAGCGGCCCTCGCCTTCCTGCAGGAGCACCCCGAGGTTTGGAAGGCCTGGCTGCCCGCCGACAAGGCCGCCAAGGTCGAGGCCGGCCTGTGAGCGGCGGCTTCCCCGAAGCCCTGCAGTATTCCTTCGCGCCCTCGGTCAACCGCCTGGTCGACTGGCTGGTGCTGCACTATGGTGACCAGCTGCGCGGCGTGTCCGAGCAGTTGCTGCAGCTGCTGGTCAGCCTGGAAAGCCTGCTGCGCCTGTTGCCCTGGTGGCTGCTGTTGCTGCTGGTCGGCCTGCTCGCCTGGCACGCCAGCCGCAGCCTGCTGCGCGCCGTGGCCCTGACCGGGCTGCTGGCATTGATCGGGGTGCTGGGGCTGTGGGACAAACTGCTGCAGACCCTCGCCCTGGTACTGGTGAGCACCGGCCTGTGCGTGCTGATCGGCGTGCCGCTGGGCATCCTGCTGGCCACCCGCCCGCTGGCCCGGCGCCTGCTGCTGCCGGTGCTCGACGTGATGCAGACCCTGCCTGCCTTCGTCTACCTGATCCCGGTGCTGATGCTGTTCGGCCTGGGCAAGGTGCCGGCGGTGTTCGCCACCCTGATCTACGCCCTGCCGCCGCTGGTGCGCCTGACCCAGCTGGGCCTGGCGCAGATCGACCCGTCATTGCTGCAGGCCGCCCACGGCCTGGGCGCCGGCCGCTGGCAACGCTTGCGGCGCATCGCCCTGCCGCTGGCGCTGCCGAGCATCATGGCCGGGCTCAACCAGTCGGTGATGATGGCGCTGTCGATGGTGGTGGTGGCCTCGATGATCGGCGCCCGCGGCCTGGGCGAGGACGTGCTGGCCGGCATCCAGACGCTGAATGTCGGCCAGGGCGTCGAGGCGGGGCTGGCGATCGTCGCCCTGGCCATGGTGATCGACCGGATCAGCCAGGCGTATGGGCGCGCTGGGCGTTGATGCAGTATCGTGCCCACTGCTCACTGCCTAGCAACCCCGGAGTTCCCGCGTGTCCCTCAAAGCCCTGCGCACCCTGGTGACCATCGCCCGCCACGGCACCTTCGCCCGCGCCGCCGACCTGCTCAGCCTCACCCCGTCAGCGGTGAGCTTGCACATCAAGACCCTGGAAGACGAACTGCAGGTCACCCTGTTCGACCGCAGCCGCCGCCAGGTCGTGCTGACTGAGGCCGGGCAACTGGCCGTGGCCCGCGCCGAGAGCATCCTCGGCGCCTATGACGAACTGGCCGACACCCTCGCCAGTGGCCCCAGCCTGCGTGGCCGCCTGCGCATCGGCGCGATCCACACCGTGCTGGCGCGGCGCCTGCCGCGGGCCTTGGTGTGGATCAAGGCGCACCATCCGCAGCTGCATATCAGCGTGGTCTCGGGCATGTCGGCCGAGCTGGCCCGGCGCGTCGAGGACGGCGAACTGGACGCGGCGATCACCACCGAGCCGGTCAGCCCCTACCCGCAGAGCCTGCAATTCACCCCACTGTTCGAGGACCGTTTCTGGGCCATCGCCAGCCCCGAGCTGGCCGGCCAGAGCGTTGCCGAACTGCTCGCCAGCCAGCCGTTCCTGCGCTTCGACAAGCGCGCCTGGGCCGGCCGGCAGATCGAACAGGAACTGCGCCGCCAGCGCCTGCAGGTGAGCGAACAGATGGAGCTGGACAGCCAGGAGGCGCTGGCACGCATGGCGGCCATGGGCCTGGGGGTGGCGATCATCCCCATGAGCGATGACGACCTCGAACGCCTGCCACCGGCCAGTGTTCAGCCGTTCGGCGAGCCTCAGCTGACCCGGCGCGTGGTGTTGCTGGAGCATGAGAAGAGCCAGCGGCGGCATTTGAGTGCGGTGTTGAAGACGGCATTGGATGCGTGAATCAAAACACGTGGGAGCGCTGGTCCGCCGCTCCCACGCCGCCATCAACGATGCAGTTTTTCTCAATAGTCACTACAGAAAACACCGTTTTTTCTGCTCGCTCGCCTCCGCTACCCTGTGCCGGTACCCGACCACGGACCGCCGACCATGCTCCATCTGCTGCTGACCACCCTCGTCCCAATCATCCTGCTCATCGCCCTGGGCACCTGGCTGCGGGTGCGCGGTTTCCTTGCCGAAACCTTCTGGCCCGGCGCCGAGCGCCTGAGCTACTACGTGCTGCTGCCGTCGTTGTTCCTGCATGGCCTGGCCACCGCCAACCTCGACGGCGTGCCAGTGCTGGGCATGGTCGGCGTGCTGATGCTCTCGACCCTGCTCGGCGCCCTGCTGCTGGTGCTGTACCAAGGTGCAGCCAGCCATGACGGCGCCGACTTCACCTCGGTGTTTCAAGGCGGCGTGCGCTTCAACAACTACATTGGCGCCACCTTGGCCGCGGGCATCTACGGCAGTGCCGGGATCGCCCTGGCGGCGGTGGCCAACGCCGCCATCGTGCCGCTGGTCAACCTGCTCTGCGTGCTGGTGTTCGCCCGCTTCAGCGCCCGCCACAGCTCGCCGGCCACGGTGCTCAAGGCCATCTTCGCCAACCCCTTGATCGTTGGTTGCGCCGGGGGCCTGCTGCTGCGGGTGAGCGGCCTGGGTCTGCCGGCGGGGCTGGAGCCGACCGTCAAGGCACTCGGCCAGGCCGCCTTGCCTCTGGGCCTGCTGTGCGTCGGCGCGGCCCTTGGCGGCGCCCGCCTGGGCCAGCAGGTAAAACCGCTGATGGCGGCCTCGCTGTTCAAGTTCCTGGTCATGCCGCTGACCACCTGGGGCCTGTGCCGATTGCTCGGCCTCGGCGGCCAGGCGGCTGTGGTGGCGGTGTTGTTCCAGGCCTTGCCGACGGCCTCGTCGTCCTATGTGATGGCCCGCCAGATGGGTGGCAACGCACCGTTGATGGCCACCATCATCGCCCTGCAAACCGTGGCCGCGGCCCTTACCCTGCCGCTGGTGCTGAGCCTGACGCTGAGTTGAATCCGCCCGGCTAGACTGTGATCAGCCCCACCACTCGGAACCTCGACCATGCGCCTTTCGTGGATGCTGTTCGGCTTGTCGCTAACCCTGCTTGCAGGCCCGCTCACCGCCGCCGACAGCCAGAAAGCCGCCGTCGCCGAAGACAAGGCGCAAGTGCTGGAGGAAAAGGTGGTGGAGGACGCGCCCCCCCCGAAAAAAGCCGAAACCATCACCCCCACCGAAGTGCAGGCAGTCGACCCGGCCGGCCAGGCGCCGATGGACGACAGCATCACCTGCCTGGCCCGCACCATCTACTGGGAGGCCAAGGGCGCCGACAGCGAAGACATGAGCGCGGTGGCCAGCGTGGTGCTCAACCGCCTGGGCCATGATGGTTTCCCGGACACCATCTGCGGCGTGGTCAAGCAAGGGGTGGAGAGCAAGAGCTGCCAATTCTCCTGGTGGTGCGACGGGCGCCCTGACCAGGTGGAAGAGGAAGAACGATACGCGGTGGCCAAGGAGATCGCGCGCAAGGCGCTTAACCAACAGCTCAAGGACCCTACGGACGGTGCGCTGTATTTCCATGACCGCACCGTGCACCCCGACTGGGCCAAGACCTACCGCAAGACGGCGCAAACCAGCCATTTTCTGTTCTACAAACCCAACCAGGCGCTGGCCCGCTAAGGGCTCGGCGCTGGGTGTGCCCCGGCGAATGACCGGCATGGATCGCACTTTTGCGCAGGCAAGCGGTCTACCCCCTCTTTCACCGCATCACATCAAACGACCAAGGGTTCACAGCCCTGCACATCGCTGGGCCAAAAGCCCTGCGCTTGTGTAGGATGGGCAGCGCACAAGCAGACGCTGCCAGTACAGGGAGATCCACATGCGCGTCCCATCCGTTGCCTGCCTTTTCGGCCTGTCGCTGGCCCTGCTCGCCTCGACCGGCGCCCAGGCCATCACCGGCGAAGAAGCGCAACTGATCGATACGATCAACGTCTACCGCAGCCAACCCCAGCACTGTGGCAGCGAAGCCTCGCTGGAGCTGCCGCCGCTCAACAGCGACACCCGCCTGGCGCTGTCGCCCGAAGGCACCCGCGACCTGCAGCAGGCCATGAGCCGCGCCGCCTACCCCATGGTCAACGTGCAGGCCATCAGCCTGTCCGGGCCACGCGATGCGAAGGCGGCGATGAAGGCCATCGAAGAGAGCTTCTGCCAAGTGGTGCTCGACCCGCAGTTCATCGATATCGGCGTCAGCCAGGAGGGCCGCGACTGGCGTATCGTGCTTGCCCGGCCGCTGCTCAGCGGGCGCCTGGGCGACTGGCAGGCCGAGGGGCAGAAACTGCTGCAGGAGGTCAACGCCGCCCGCGGCGTAGCGCGCCAATGTGGTGGCCAGCCCTTCCCCGCCGCCAAGGCTCTGAGCTGGAACAGCGTGCTGGCCGGCGCCGCCGCCAACCACACGCGCAACATGGCCAACCAGAACTTCTTCGATCACATCGACCGCGACGATCGCACCCCGGGCGACCGCGCCGAACTGGCCGGCTACAGCTACCAGCAGATTGGCGAGAACATCGCCGCCGGGCGCGACACCGCACGCAAGGTGGTCGATGGCTGGCTGGCCAGCCCCGGGCATTGCGCCACGCTGATGAACCCGGACTTCCGCGACCTGGGCGCGGCCTACGCGGTGGACCCGAAAAGCGATGCGGGGATTTACTGGACTGCGCTGTTCGGTACGCCGCAGTAGGGCGATGACAGGTGGCGGCGCCTGTCAGGGCACAAGAAACGCCACGACCTGCTCCGCCGCCGCCGCCGGGTCTTCCTGCATGAAGCAGTGCCCGCCGGCCACCTGCTGCGCACTCACCTGGCTGTTCAGCCGGGCCAGGCGCTGCACCGAGTGGGGCACGAACGGATAGGTGTGCTCACCATAGAGAATGCGCGTCGGTGTCTGGATAGCCGTCAATTGCTGCCACATGCGCGCAGGGAACGAACTGAAGATTTCCACCTCACGACTGGGCCGGCACTTGAGCACCACGCCTTCGCCACAATCACCGATGGCATGCTCCACATAGGCGTGCAGCGCCGTTTCGCTCCAGCCCTTGAAGATGCCGCGCCCCTGCAGCGCGGCCAGCGCCGCCTGGCGATCCGGCCAGTGGCTGCGGCGGGTCGCGGCCTTACGCGCCAAGGCGTGGCGCCGGTGCAGGCCGACCAGCGCGGCGGCGCCCATCACCCCCAGCATGCGCCGGCTGAACAGCACCGGGTCGAGCAGCACGGCGCGCTGGAACAACGGCGGCTGGCTGGCCAGGATCAGGCCGGTGAGCACCCCGCCGAAGCTATGGCCGACGGCAAAGCAAGGTACGTCGCCATACTCATTACGCCCCGCCTCGAAGGCCTCCACCGCCAGGGCCGCCGTGCGGTTCCAACCAACAAAGTCGCCGCCGTGATCACTGTCGCCATGGCCCTGCACATCGCTCAGCCACAGGTCGAAGTGCTCCGCCAGGCGCAGCAGCATAGGCTGGTAGGCCAGGCAGCAGAAGCCGTTTCCGTGCAGGAAATGCAGCAATGGCCGGCCACTGGGTGGCATGCGCCAGCCACGCAAGGTAAAGCCTTCGGCGCATTCATGGGACCAGGGAATCAACTCCATCTACTGCACTCGCCGCTCTAGGAAAACGACGATTCTACAAACAGCAACGGATAGAGTGAAATCACCAGCAGCACGGCCATCAGGACATTGAACAGCACCACCGCGCGGGGATTGCGCAACAGGTTGCGCAGGGCGCTGCCGAACATCACCCAGACCCCGACGCTGGGCAGGTTGACCAGGCCGAACACGGCGGCGATGACGATCACATTGAACACATAGCCCTGGGCCGGGGTGTAGGTGGTGATCGCCCCCACCGCCATCACCCAGGCCTTGGGGTTGACCCACTGGAACGCCGCCGCGCCCCAGAAGCCCAGTGGCTTGCGGCTGCCGGCGGTGTCACCGGACATCGGCCCGGAGGTGGCGATCTTCCAGGCCAGGTACAGCAGATAGGCGGCGCCGGCATAGCGCAGGATGCTGTACAGCGGCGGCCATGCCTTGAACACCTCGCCCAGCCCCAGGCCCACCGCCAGCACCATCACCATGAAGCCGATGCTGATGCCCAGGGCATGGGGGATGCTGCGGCGTACGCCGAAATTGACCCCCGAGGCCAGCAACATGGTGTTGTTGGGGCCAGGGGTGATGGAGGATACGAAGGCGAACAGCACGAAGGCGCTGAGCAGGTCGAGCGAGGCAAGCATGGCGGCAGTCTTCCAGGTTTCTCGTTATGTGTTGCCACACAGTAACGGAGCCGCGTGGCGACCGACCGGTACAGTTAAGTAAAATTGCATAAATACACTCTACTGAGCTGGTCGTATCGCTTCTGTGCCCCCGGGCCAGTACGATGGCACCAGCCCGTACAAACAAGGAAGCCCGACCATGAGCCTGACCATTCGCCCCGCCGTACGCAGTGACGCCGCGCAAATCCTCGCCTTCATCACAGAGCTGGCCGACTACGAGCGCGCCCGCCACGAAGTGGTGGCCAGCCTCGCCGATATCGAGCACAGCCTGTTCGACGAAGGCAGCACCGTGCGCAGCCTGATCTGCGAACGCGAGGGGGTGGCCATCGGCTTTGCCGTGTACTTCTACAGCTACTCCACCTGGCTGGGGCGCAACGGCATCTACCTCGAAGACCTCTACGTCACCCCACAACAACGCGGTGACGGCGCCGGGCGCACGCTGCTGCGCCACATTGCCCGGGAAGCACTGGCGAACAACTGCGGGCGCCTTGAGTGGAGCGTGCTCGACTGGAACGAGCCGGCGATCGGCTTTTACCAGTCGCTGGGCGCCGAGCCGCAGGATGAATGGATTCGCTATCGCCTGGACGGCGAGCGCCTGCGCCAGTTTGCCGAGGGCTGAAGGATCGTGAATTGACGTGGCTGCACCGGCCTCATCGCTGGCCAACCGGCTCCCCCATCAAGGTCAGCGCGATCGTGGTGGGAGCAACTGTCCTGCGCATTTCCTCTGTAGGAGCGGCCTTGTGCCGCGAAAGGGCTGCGCAGCAGCCCCGGCAATTCCACGTTCACGCTGAAATCCTGGGGCCGCGCTGCGGCCCTCTCCGGTCGGTCCGGCGCCCCGGCAAGGCCGCTCCTACAGGGCTCGTGCAATCCATGTGGGCTGTCGGCGATGAGGCCGGTACAGCCAAAACAAGCACCTGCGACTGCCGAAAAATTTCCCTCGAACCGGTTTGAACATCGCCCCCTTTCCGGCCTCCAACGTTTGATGCCTTGTCATCTTTCGCCAGGAGCCCTGCCATGCTCACTTGCTCCCCCGCAGCGCCATGAAGATGCCCTGCCGCGCCCCCAATGCCTGCCTGCAGCTGGATTACGTCCGCGACACCCTGTTCGGCCCAGTGGCGTCGAGTGTCGAATGCCAGGCGCAACTCGCCGCCCTCACCCTGCAAGGCCGCCCCGCACTGCGCCTGCATATCTGCCCACCGCTGCCGGACAAGGTCGAACGCGCCCACAGCGTGGCGTTTACCTGGGAGGGCCGCAGTTACCACGGTGTAGTCCGCGACCAGGGCAAATGCGGTGACGGCGGCCTGAACCTGCTGCTCGAACTGCAATAAGGCGATCAACGGCGGCGAACTCACCTGAACCCGCCGTGATCTCGACGCCTCCATTGAAAGAGGCTGCGCGCAACTGCGCCCGCCCCTTGGAGGAGAACGCCATGAACAGCCCGCTACTCAAGCTCTTCACCCACCCAAGCGATGCCTGGATCGACATCCGCCGTGCCGAGGAAGACCATCCCCAACAATACTTGCCGCGCCTGCTGCTGCTCGCGCTGATACCTGCCCTGTGCCTGTTGGTCGGCACCACCACGTACGGCTGGAGCCTGGCAGGTGAGGACCGCGTGCGCCTTAGCCTGGTCAGTGCCGCCCAACTGGCCGGGCTGCTGTACGCCACCACCGTGGGTGGGGTGATGCTGATGGGGGTGATGATCCGCTGGATGTCGCGCGGTTTCGATGTGCAGCCCAACCTCAACCAGTGCATCGGCTTCGCCGCCTACTGCGCCACACCCTGGTTTGTCGCCGGGGTGGTCGGCCTGCTGCCGATGCGCTGGCTGGCGTTATTGGCGCTGCTGGCAGCCAGCGCTTACGCGAGCGTGCTGCTGTATGGCGGTTTGCAGACATTTTTGCGCCTGCGCAAAGAGCAGGCCATGCTGTTCGCGACCTGTGTCTGGGGGGTGGGCCTGTTGCTGTTGGTGACCATCCTGGTGGCGATGATCCTGTTCTGGTTCAACGGCCTGATGCCGGAATACGTGCGCCCGGCCAGCCTCGGCTGACCGGGCACCCTGCCCTCAGGCAATGGCCCTGAGCGGCTGCGCTTGCGCGTGGTGGTGCTGCTTGAGTTGCGCCACCAGCGCCACCAGGTCACGGCAACTGTTGAGGCTGGCCACCGACACTTCGGTGGTGAAGCAGTCTCCCAGGTTGTCGCCCGGGCTCAGGCGGATGGTGAGGTGTTCGCCGTCCGGGCAGCTCACCTCGCAGTGATCGGGCAGGCAGCCCTGTTCGATCATTTGCCGCATCTCAAGCATCGAAACGCCTATCAACGACATGGTACGACCCTCTCTATGCTGGATGGCCTGTTGTGTGGTTACGCCGTAAATCGGCGCAGTGCCAATTGATATTGCCCATGCCCTGGGGTTGGTCCATTCGCCCGGGCAATGATGACGCGCAAGATCCCTTAGCACCTTAGTGGAAGAAACCGGCCCAGCAGGCAGGGTTCGATCACTGACGGCAACTTGGCGACGGATGGCAGGCACATGACCGTTCGTCCCCCTTCGTCGGGGTCGGGTAAAACTTTTCCGCGCAAGCGCGGCTCCCACCTTCAGGCATGGACCCGCTTGAACAAAGGAAACCCGATGATCGACGCCAAACTCTACGTGATCGACTACGCACTGCACGGCCAGCACAAGACCTTCATCATCCGTGCCGAGCGCATGGACAATGCCGAGGCCTGGCACTGGGCCAGTTGCGATGCCGGCGTGGGCCGCATCGGCCGCTACGACCGCGAGAAGATCCGCAAGGTCAGCCGGCCCATGGCCGAGCGCTACGGCATCAGCGAGGTGAGCTGGCGCCAATCGGGCCAGTGACCATCAATGACGCCCACAGATGCTGCGCGGCATAGGCGCGCCATGGCCGCCAGGCCGGGGCCCGCCCGGCCAGCAGCGCCTGCGGCCCCTCCAGCAGGCGCAGGGCCTTGAGCAGCGCCACATCGCCTAACGGCAACGCATCCCTGGCCCCCAGCTGGCGCAGCGCCAGGTAGTGGGCACTCCAAGGGCCGATGCCCTTCAGGCTGCACAGGCGAGCCAGCGCCGCGTCCAGGGTTTGCCCGGGGCGCAGCAGGTCCGGCTGTTCAATCAACGCCCTGGCCAGGGTGCCGAGGGTTGCCGCCCGAGCCCGTGGCATACCGAGCCCTTCGAGTTCAGCAGCTGCCACTGCCTCTGCCTGTGGGAACACATGGCTCAGCGGCGCAGCCTCCATCTGCAGCAATGGCCCTAAACGTGCGACCAGGCGCCCCGCCAGGGTCATCGCCCCGGCCACGCTGATCTGCTGGCCGAGCACCGTGCGCATGGCCTGTTCGAATGCATCCCATCCCTGAGGCACACGCAGGCCGGGGCGCGCGGCGAGCAGCCCGGCCATCAGCGCATCGCCGGCCAGCCCGGCGGCAATCTGCGCAGGGCACGCATCCAGGTCGTAGACCCGGCGCAGGCGTGCGATCAGCCCCGGCACCAGCGCCGGCGCTACGTCACGCAGGTATACCTGCAGCCACGGGCCAGCTACCGGGGTCGCTTCCAGCACGCCCTGCCGGCCAGCATGGACAAAGCTGCGCCGGTACACGCCATCGGCGAAGGTTTCGATACCGGGGATGCAGCGTGCAGCCAGGAAGGCCTGGGTCGAGGGCCAGTGATAGGGCGGCTGGTAGCGCAGCCAGAGCAGATGCACGCCGCCCGGGCGCAGGGCGCGGCGGACGGCGTGCAGGGAGGAAAGGCGAGTCATGGGGGCATCATGCGCGTTGCCAGAGGCAATGGCGAGTGCCCGCCGCAGTTACTGCGCCGCTGGCGGCACCACCTCCTCATCCCGCCGATGCGCCCACTGGTACAACGCCGGCAGCACCAGCAAGGTCAGCGCGGTGGACGACAGGATGCCGCCAATCACCACGGTCGCCAGCGGCCGTTGCACCTCGGCGCCAGTGCCGGTGGCCAGGGCCATGGGGATGAACCCCAGCGAGGCCACCAGCGCAGTCATCAGCACCGGGCGCAAGCGGGTCAGTGCACCCTCCTCGACCGCCGCACGCAGCCCTCGGCCCTCTTCGCGCAGGTTGCGGATAAAGGCAATCATCACCAGCCCATTGAGCACCGCCACACCCGACAGCGCGATGAACCCCACCCCCGCCGAGATCGACAGCGGAATATCCCGCAGCCACAGCGCCAGCACACCGCCCGTGAGGGCGAACGGGATACCGGTGAACACCAGCAGGCCGTCCTTGAGGTTGTTGAACATCATCAACAGCAGCGCCATCACCAGCAGCAACGACACCGGCACCACTACCCGCAGGCGCTCGGCGGCCGACTGCAGCTGCTCGAACTGGCCGCCCCAGCGGGTCCAGTAGCCTGGCGGGATCTGCACCTTGTCGATCAGCGCCTGCGACGCCTCCTCGACGAACGAGCCAAGGTCACGCCCGCGCACGTTTGCACTGACCACCACCACCCGCTTGCCGTCCTCGCGGCTGATCTGGTTGGGGCCCAGTTGCAGGTTCAGCGTGGCCACCTGGGACAACGGGATGAAGCCGATCTGCGTGGCGCCGCTGGCGGCACTGGCCGGCACCGGGATCAGCAGGCTGGACAGCCCGTCGACATCGGTACGCAAGGCTTCGGGCAGGCGCACCACCATGTCGAAGCGGCGGTCGCCTTCGTACAAGGTGCCGGCGCTGCGCCCGCCCACGGCGATGGCGATGGCGTCCTGCACGTCGCCCACGTTCAGGCCGTAACGCGCGGCCTTGTCGCGGTCGATGTCGATGGTCAGCACCGGCAGGCCGGTGGTCTGCTCGACCTTCACTTCCGAGGCTCCCGGCACCTGCTGCAGGCCGGCGGCGATCTGCGCGGCGGTGCGGTTGAGCACTTCCATGTCGTCACCGAACACCTTCACCGCAACATCGCTGCGCACCCCGGAGATCAGCTCGTTGAAGCGCAGCTGGATCGGCTGCGACAGCTCGTAGTTGCTGCCCGGCACGCTGGCGGCGGCGCGCTGTACCTCGGCGATCAGCTCATCCCGCGGCTTGCCCGGGTCCTGCCATTGCTCGCGGGGCTTGAGCATCACGTAGGCGTCGGAAATGTTCGGCGGCATCGGGTCGGAGGCGATTTCTGCGGTGCCGGTACGGGCGAACACCCGCTCCACTTCCGGCACCCGCTCGATGATGGTTTTTTCCAGGCGTTGCTGCATGTCCACCGACTGCGACAGGCTGGTGCCCGGCACACGCAGGGCCTGCAGGGCGAAGTCACCCTCGCTGAGGCTGGGGATGAACTCACTGCCCATGCGGTTGGCCAGCACGCCCGACAGCAGCACCAGGGTAGCGGCGCCGGCAAAGGCCAGGTTGCGCCGGCCCAGCACCCAGTCCAGCACCGGGGCGTAACGGCGGCGCGCGGCGCGCATCACCACGCCCTCCTCTTCCTTCACCTTGCCGGTGACGAACAGAGCGATGGCAGCCGGCACGAAGGTCACCGAGAGGATCATCGCCCCCAGCAGCGCCAGCACCACGGTAAAGGCCATGGGGTGGAACATCTTGCCCTCGACCCCGGTCAGGGCAAAGATCGGCAGGTACACCACCATGATGATCAGCTGCCCGTAGATCAGCGGCCGGCGCGCCTCGCGGGCGGCGGCGAACACTTCGTGGAAGCGCTCGGCACGGGTGAGGATGCGGCCATGGCGCTGCTGGGCGTGGGCCAGACGGCGGATGGCGTTCTCGACGATCACCACCGCGCCGTCGACGATGATGCCGAAGTCCAGGGCGCCCAGGCTCATCAGGTTGGCGCTGACCTTGTTGCTGAACATGCCGGTGAAGGTGAACAGCATCGACAGCGGAATCACCATGGCGGTGATCAGCGCTGCGCGGATATTGCCCAGGAACAGGAACAGCACCGCAATGACCAGGATCGCGCCTTCGATCAGGTTCTTCTTCACCGTGGCGATGGCTTTTTCGACCAGGTTGGTGCGGTCGTAAACAGTGACCGCCACCACGCCCTTGGGCAGGCTGCGGTTTATCTCTTCGAGCTTGGCGGCCACGGCCTGGGACACCGTGCGGCTGTTCTCGCCGATCAGCATGAACACCGTACCCAGCACCACCTCGCGGCCGTTCTCGGTGGCCGCGCCCGAGCGCAGCTCCTGGCCCAGGCCCACGTCGGCCACATGGCTGACGCGGATCGGCGTGCCATCGACACTGGAAATGACGATGTTGGCCATGTCCTCGGCCGACGCCACCTGGCCCGGCGCACGGATCAGCAGCTGTTCGCCATTGCGCTCGATGTAGCCGGCGCCGACGTTGGCGTTGTTGCGTTCAAGCGCGGCGATCAGGTCGTTGAGGGTGAGCTTGTAGGCCGCCAGGCGCTTGGGCTCCGGGGCGATCAGGTACTGCTTGGCATGACCGCCGATGCTGTTTACTTCGGCCACGCCCGGCACGTTGCGCAACTGCGGCTTGATGATCCAGTCCTGAATCACCCGCAGGTCGGTGGCGGTATAGGGCGTGCCATCCTCCTTCAGGGCGCCGTCCTTGGATTCCACGGTCCACAGGAAGATCTCGCCCAAACCGGTGGAGATCGGCCCCATGGCCGCCTCGATGCCTTCGGGCAGTTGCTCGCGGGCCACCTACAGGCGCTCGTTGACCAACTGCCGGGCGAAGAAGATATCGGTGCTGTCATCGAAGATCGCCGTCACCTGCGACAGCCCCGAGCGCGACAGCGAGCGGGTCTGCTTGAGGCCCGGCAGGCCGGCCATGGCGGTTTCGATGGCGAAGGTGATGCGCTGCTCGGTTTCCAGCGGGGAATAGCCGGGCGCGGCGGTGTTGATCTGCACCTGGACGTTGGTGATGTCGGGCACCGCGTCGATGGGCAGTTTCTGGTAGCTGTGGATGCCCACGGCGGCCATCAGCACCACGGCGAGCATCACCACCAGGCGTTGCTCGATGGCGAACTGGATCAGGCGTTCGAACATGAAAGGCTTCCCGGTCAGTGGCTGTGTTCGGCCGAGCCTTTGCCCAGCTCGGACTTGAGGACGAAGCTGCCGGCGGCAGCCACCTGGGTACCGGCGGCGAGCCCTTCGTGGATCTCCACCTGGCCGCCATCGCGGCGGCCCGGCTTGACCGGGCGGGCCTCGAAGCCTTCCTCGGTGCGGGCGAACACCACGGTCTGCTCTTCCCAGGTTTGCAGGGCCGCTTCGGGCACCACCACGGCGGCGTCGAAACGCTCGACGGTGACCGCGATGTTGACGAACAGCCCCGGGCGCCAGGCGCCATTGGGGTTGGCCAGGGTGGCGCGCACGGTGGCGGCGCGGTTCTGCTCGCCGAGCAGGCTGCCGACGTAGTTGACCTTGCCCTGCACCTGCGCGCCGAGGTCCGGTGCGCTGACGGTCACGCCACGGCCGCTGACCACCTTGTCCAGGTCGCGCGGGGCCACGGCGAAGGTGGCCCAGACCCGGCTCAGGTCAGACAGGGTGAAGGCGTTGCTGGTCTCGTCCACCACCTCGCCCACGGTCAGGTGCTTTTCCACCACCACCGCATCGAACGGCGCACGCAGCTCATAGCGGTTGCCCTTGCCGGCCGGCGCCACGGCGGCGACCTTCTGGCCGGCGTTGGCGGCGGCGATCTCGGCCTCCTGCAGGGCCTGGCGGGCCTGCAGGTAGTCCTGCTCGGCGCTGATGCGCTCCTGCCACAGCTGTTTTTCACGCTCGAAGGTCAGGCGTGCCAGTTCCAGACGGCGCTGGGCCGCCTGCTGCTCGCTGCGCAGTTCGGAGATCTGCTGGCTGGCGATTACCGCCAGCACCTGGCCGCGCTTGACCGCCTGGCCGAGGTCGGCGTGCACCGACTCGACCACGCCAGGCACCCGGGGCACGACGTGGGCGGTGCGGTCTTCGTCGAAGCGGATCTCGCCGGGGAAGCTGATGGCGGTGCCCAGGGTTTGCGGGCCTGCGGTCACCAGCTGCACGCCGGCGGCCTGGATCTGTTCGGCGGAGAGGTGCAGTTGGCCCTCTTCTTCGGCGTGGTTCTCGCCTTCGGACGCACCATGGCCGTGGCCATCGTCCTTTTCTTCTGCGCTATGGCCGTGGTCGTCTTCGCCATGGTCATCGTGCTGGGCCTGGGCGTTGGAGGCCTGGCCGAGGGTACCGGTCCAGGCCAGGCCGCCGAGGCCGAGGGCGGCCAGGGCTGCGGCGAGGATCGCGAGTTTGCGGGGGTTGGTCATTGTCATTCCTGCTGCAAAGGGTCGTCAGTCAAATCGCCGGGGCCGCTGTGCGGCCCATTCGCCGGCAAGCCGGCTCCCACAGGGTGCGATGCGGATTCTTGTGGGAGCCGGCTTGCCGGCGAATGGGCTGCTCAGCAGCCCCCTTTCACCGCTCTGGCTAAAGTTCGCCGTAGATACGCTCCACCTGCGCCCGGGCATCGGTGGCCTGGGCCAGCGCATCGAGGTACAACCCACGCGCCTCGATCAAGGTGCGCTGGGCATCGAGCACATCGAGAAACGCGAACTTGCCCATCTCGAAGCCGCGGGTCGCGGTGTCCACCGCCTGCTGCGCCGCCGGCAGGATGGTGCGGTCATAGGCCTGCACCTCGCCCATGGCCGTGGCCCACTGGTCGAGGGCGCTGCGGGTATCGCTGCGCAGGCGCAACTCCACGGCGTTGCGCAGGTCGCGGGCCTGGTCGGCGCGGCGCGAGGCAGCCAGCACGTTGCCCTGGTTGCGGTCGAACAGCGGCAGTGGCATCGACAGCCCCACCACATTGACCCGCTCACGGTCCTCACGGCTGTACTGGCTACCGACGCTGACGGTCAGGTCGGGGATGCGCTTGGCCTTCTCCGAGCCCAGGCTGGCCTCGCCACGCTCGATCTGCGCCGCGGCCAGGCGCCAGTCGGCGGTCTGCTCGACCTTGCCCAGCAACTGCTCGGCCTGGGGCGCCGGGCCGGGTGACAGGTTGCTGCCGTCGAGGCTGTCGAAACCTGCCTGGGCGCTGCCGGTCAGCCGCGCCAGGGACTGCCGGGCCACGCTGCGCTCGGTGCGGGCACGACGCACCGCCGCTTCGGCTTGGGCCAACTGCACCTGGGCGCGGGTGGCCTCGACCGGCGACGACTGGCCGGCCTTGACCCGCCCTTGCACCACCCGCAGCCCGCGTTCGGTCAGGGCCTGGGACTGCTGCGCCAGCTCCAGCGCGGTCTGCGCCCGCAGGGCGGCGTGGAAGGCCTGGATCACGTCGGCGCGCAGGCCGTTGCGCTGGCGCTCAAGCTCCAGCTGCGCGACGGTCTGGCCGGCCTGGGCCACGTCGATGCGCGCACCGCGCTTGCCGCCCAGTTCCAGTGGTTGGCTCAGGGTGACGGTGGTGGTGCTGGTGTCGCGGCGGGTGTCCTCGACTTCCCAGGACAGCTCTGGATTGGGGATCAACCCGGCCTGGCGGCGCTCGCCCTCGGCAATGCCGATCTCGCGGCCGGCGGCGGCGAGATCGGGGTTTTCGGCAAAGGCGGCGGCGAGCGCCTGGTCCAGGCTCAGGCCCTGGGCGCTGGCGGGGCCGGCCAGCAACAGGCAGAGCAAGGCGATCTTGCGGGGGATGGGCACGGCTTGGGTCCTCGTCGACGCGCGGCGGAATGCGTTGGCGAGGGACTGTAGGGAGCGCTGGTTATCGGGGCGGTGGCGTCAAGATTACAATTTTGTAATGCGCCAGCGCCGCGTCCGATAATCGCCCATTTTCCAGGCTGGGCATTTGACGAAACTAACCGGGTAGTACAAAACTCATGGCATCCAAAAACAACAAAGCGATACCCCGCCATGACACCCCGAATCCTCGTGCTCAACGGCCCCAACCTGAACCTGCTGGGCACCCGCGAACCGGCCCAGTACGGCCATGAGACCCTCGCCGACCTGGCCAACCTGTGCGCCACCAGCGCCGCCGAACTGGGCCTGGAACTGGAATTTCGCCAGACCAACCACGAAGGCGAACTGCTGGACTGGATCCACGCCGCCCGTGGCCGCTGCCACGGCATCCTGATCAACCCCGCCGCCTGGACCCACACCTCGGTCGCCATCCGCGACGCCCTGGTGGCCAGCGAGCTGCCGGTGATCGAAGTGCACCTGTCCAACGTGCACAAGCGTGAACCGTTCCGCCACCTGTCGTTCGTCTCCAGCATCGCCGTCGGTGTGATCTGCGGCCTCGGCAGCCAAGGCTACAAGATGGGCCTGGCGTACTTCGCCAAGCACTTCAAGGAGCAGCCATGAGCAACCCAGGCATCCTAGCCGGCCTGATCGGCCGTGGCATCCAGGCCTCGCGCACCCCAGCGCTGCACGAGCACGAAGGCGACGCCCAGGCCCTGCGTTACCTGTACCGGCTGATCGACGCCGACCAACTGGGCGTGGACGACAGCGCCCTGCCCCAACTGCTCGATGCGGCCGAGCGCACCGGTTTCACTGGGCTGAACATCACCTTCCCGTTCAAGCAGGCAATCCTGCCCTTGCTCGACGAGCTGTCGGACGAGGCGCGGGGCATTGGCGCGGTGAATACCGTGGTGCTGCGCGACGGCAAGCGAGTCGGCCACAACACCGATTGCCTGGGCTTCGCCGAAGGCCTGCGGCGCGGCCTGCCGGACGTGGCCAGGCGTCAGGTGGTGCAGTTGGGCGCTGGCGGCGCGGGCTCGGCGGTGGCCCACGCGCTGTTGGCCGAAGGGGTCGAGCGGCTGGTGCTGTTCGAAGTGGACAGTGCCCGTGGCCAGGCGCTGGTGGACAACCTCAGCCGGCACTTCGGTGCTGGCCGCGCAGTGCTCGGCAGCGACCTGGCTGGAGCAGTGGCCGAGGCCGATGGCCTGGTCAACACCACGCCGGTGGGCATGACCAAACTACCGGGCATGCCCCTGCCGGCCGCACTGCTGCATGCCCGGTTGTGGGTGGCGGAGATCATCTATTTCCCGCTGGAAACCGAGCTGCTGCGCCACGCCCGGACCCTGGGCTGCCGCACGCTGGATGGCGGCACCATGGCGGTGTTCCAGGCGGTGAAGGCGTTCGAACTGTTCAGCGGGCGCACAGCCGATGCCGAGCGCATGCAGGCGCATTTCGCCAGTTTTGCTTGAGGTAGACGCAGCACCTGTAGGAGCAACTGTCTTGCTCAGATTCTAAAAAGCCTACGCGATCCCTGTGGGAGCGGGCTTGCCCGCGAACACCGGCGCAGCCGGTGCCAGCCAGCGCGATGGCTACTTCGCGGCCACGCCCGCTCCTACACAGAGCCCGTGCCTGCCGGCCAGGATCAAGCCTTGATGTACCGCATCACCGCCTCGCAGATCACCTGCTTGTGGCGCTGCTTGACCAGCTCGTCCGACAGGTCGATCTGAAAGATATCGCCAAAGGTGTGGCGGTTGGACACTCGGTAGAAGCAGAACGAACTCATCAGCATGTGCAGGTCGATCACTTCGATCCCCGGGCGGAACACACCCTGTGCCACGCCCCGGGCGAGGATCTTGCCCAGCGCGTCGAGCACCATGCTGCTCATCTCGCGGATCACCGGCGACTGCTTCACATACTCGCCGTAGTGAATGTTCTCGGTGCACACGATCCGCACGAAATCGACGTTGTTGGCGTGGTGATCGAAGGTGAACTCCACCAGGCGCTGGATCGCCTGCTCAGGCTCCAGCGACTCCAGGTCCAGGCCGTGCTCGGTCTTGCGGATATCGCCGTAAAGCTTGACCAGGCACTCGACGTACAGCTGCTCCTTGCTGCCGAAGTAGTAATAGATCATGCGCTTGGAGGTGGCGGTGCGCTCGGCGATGGCGTCCACCCGCGCGCCGGCCAGGCCCTGCTGGACGAACTCGGTGATGGCGGCCTGGAGGATGTTCTCGCGGGTCTTCTCCGGGTTGTTCTTGCGCGCCTTGCGCACCCCTTCGATTTCAGGCTTGACTACCGAATCACTCATACCGACTCACAGGCTCATTGTAGGAATCCGCTGGATTATCCGTGAGCCGGGCGGCGCAGGGAAGCGCGCTGTTGGTCAGGGGGTCAGGTTTTACTGAACCAAGCTCCTACAACGCGCGATGAGGCCGCTGTATCAAAGCACCGGCTTACGCCCCACCCCGCTACGCGCCTTGGCCATCGCTGCCAGGCGCACCGCCACGTTGGCCGCGCCGTAGCCGGCATACCCGCCTTTGCGTTGCAGGATCTCGAAGAAGAACCGCCCTTCGAACGGCTCGGTATACACGTGGAACAGCTCGCCCCCCTGGGCATCACGGTCATACAGCACGTTGTAGTACGCCAGCTCGCTCAAGAACTCATCGTCGAAATCGAAGCGCGCCGCCAGGTCGTCGTAGTAGTTCAGCGGGATCTCCAGCAACGGCACCCCGGCCTCCTTGGCCCGCGCCACCTCGCGGAAGATGTCGTCGCAGTCGAAGGCGATATGGTGCACGCCCGAGCCACGATAACTGTTGAGCGCATGGGCAATGGCAGTGTTGCGGTTCTCGGAGATGTTCAAAGGCACGCGCAAGGTGCCGCAGTGGCTGCGCAGCGCGCGGCTCTTGACCAGGCCATAGGGGTCGGGCAGCACCACCTCGTCGTCGGCGGTGAAATCGAACACGCTCTTGTAGAACAGCACCCAGCTGTCCAGCGCCTCGGCCGGCAAGGCCAGGGCCATGTGGTCGATACGCTGCAGCCCGCCACTGGCGCTGGTCCCCTCCTCCAGGCGGAAGTCGGTGTCATAGATGCTCAGGCCATCGCCCTCGGGCTCGACCAGGTACAGCAGGCTGCCATCGGGCGCCCGCACCGCCGGGATCTCCCGCTCGTTGGGGCCAACCAGGCCGCGGAACGGCTGGCCGCGGTAGGCGGTGGCGCGGTGCAGCGCCGCCTGGCCGTCCTTCACTCGCAGCGCGGTGGCACACAGCGACGGGCCGTGGGCCTCGAAGAAGTTGTGGGCAAACGAATAGGGCTCGGCGTTGAGCACGATATTGATATCGCCCTGGCGCAGCAGGCGCACAGCCTTGCTGCGGTGTGCACCAGCCTCGGCGAAGCCCAGGCGCTTGAGCCACACGCCCAGGCGCGCGCCGACGGCCTCGTCGACCGCAAACTCAAGAAACTCCACACCGTCGTAGGTGCTGGCGGCGGGCGGGGCAAACAGCACGCCCGGCTCGACGGCCCGTGCCTCGCGCTCCAGCTGCAGGCGGGTCTTCTCTTCCAGGTACAACAGCGAGCGCAGGCCATCGGCGGCATTCTGCCGAGGGGGCGCGGCGCGGAAGCCGTCGTTGAACACCTCCAGCGACAGCGGCCCGCGGTAACCGGTGGCCAGGATCGGCGCGAGGAAACCGGCCAGGTCCATTTCGCCCTGCCCCGGGAAGCAGCGGAAATGCCGGCTCCACTCCAGCACGTCCATGGCCAGGATCGGCGCATCGGCCATCTGCACGAAGAAGATCTTGTCGCCCGGGATATCGCGGATGGCGCTCGGGTCGCCCTTGAGCGACAGGGTGTGGAAGCTGTCGAGGATCACCCCCAACGCCGGGTGGTCGGCCTGGTGCACCAGGTTCCACACCTGCTGGTAGGTGTTGACGTGGCGGCCCCAGGCCAACGCCTCGTAGCCGATGCGCAGGCCACGGTCGCCGGCGTGCTCGGCGAGCAGGCGCAGGTCGTCCACCAGCAACTGTTCATCGCCCAGGGCATCGGGCTGCACGTTGCTGCACACCAGCACCAGGTCGGTGCCCAGCTCCTGCATCAGGTCGAACTTGCGCTCGGCGCGGTCGAGGTTCTTGTGCAGGCGGTCACGGCGGCAGCCCTCGAAGTCACGAAACGGCTGGAACAGGGTGATGGCCAGCCCCAGGTCGGCGCACATCTGGCGGATCTCGCGGGGGCTGCCGGCGTAGTACAGCAGGTCGTTTTCGAAGATCTCGACGCCGTCGAAGCCTGCGGCGGCGATGGCTTCGAGCTTCTCTGGCAGGGTGCCGCTGAGGGACACGGTGGCGATCGAACGCTGCATGGCGGGTGTTCCTTGTTATGTGTGCATGAGTGGAGCCAGGCAAACCGCACGTCATGCTTGGGGCTCAGGATCGCCGGGGCCGCTGTGCGGCCCTTTCGCGACGCAAGGCAGCTCCTACCTCAATCGAGCGGTTCCTGTAGGAGCGGCCTTGGGTCGCGAAAGGGCTGCGCAGCAGCCCCCGGCAATCCGCAGAATCCTGGCACGATCGATTATTCGCAGGTAAAGTCGCCCTCGCAATGCACTTTGTACGAAACAGTTAGTTTTTGTTCGATTACCGAACAAAACCCGTTTCGACGAATTGATTCACCCCGCCCCGTGAACAACCATGAACACCAGTCGCAGGCCCGCCGGCCTTTCTTGCTGCCACGCCGGTCGTTCGGCGGAACCTGCGCTGTACAGCCCAACGTCACCACATAATAAGTTCAATAAAACGGGTACCGACCTATGCACAGCTTCCTCGCCCTGCGACCCGCATCGCCTCGTTCGTCTTCTCTCCATAGCCCCGTTGCCGTGCCCTGCGCGCGCTGACCCCCGGCCCCTGACAAGAACAACGGAGACAACATGGCCCACTCAAGTTCCCAAGCCAAGAAAGCCACCGCCAGCGGGTGGATCGGCTCTGCCCTCGAGTACTACGACTTCTTCATCTATGCCCAGGCCGCGGCGCTGATCTTCCCGCAGATCTTCTTCCCCAACACCGACCCGAAGATGGCCATCATCGCCTCGCTGGCCACCTATGGCGTGGGTTACCTGGCGCGCCCGGTGGGTGCCTTCGTGCTTGGCCACTGGGGCGATACCCGTGGGCGCAAGAACGTGCTGCTGCTGTGCATGTTCCTGATGGGCCTGTCGACCATGGCCGTGGGCCTGCTGCCCACCTACCACGACATCGGCCTGCTCGCCCCGGCGCTGCTGGTGGTGCTGCGCCTGGTGCAGGGCTTCGCCGTGGCCGGCGAGATCTCCGGGGCCAGCTCGATGATCATGGAGCACGCCCCCTTCGGCCGCCGCGGCTACTACGCAAGCTTTACCCTGCAGGGTGTGCAGGCCGGCCAGGTGATGGCGGCGGCGGTGTTCCTGCCACTGGCCTACTTCATGCCCAGCGACGCGTTCAACGAGTGGGGCTGGCGCATCCCGTTCCTGATGAGCGCCGTGGTGCTGATCGCCGGCTTCATCATCCGTAAAGAGGTGCACGAGACCCCGGCCTTCGTCCAGGAAGAGAAACAGGACAAGGTGGCCAAGTCGCCGATCAGCGAAGCCTTCCGCCACAGCTGGAAGCACATGGTGCTGGTGATGTTCATGGCCCTGATGAACGTGATCCCGGTGGTCGCCACCATCTTCGGCGCGGCCTACGCGGTGCAGCCGGCCTACGGCATCGGCTTCGACAAGAGCGTGTACCTGTGGATCCCGGTGGTGGGCAACATCGTCGCGGTGCTGGTGATCCCCTTCGTCGGCAACCTCTCGGACAAGATCGGCCGCCGCCCGACCATGATCGCCGGTTGCCTGGGCTCGGGCCTGCTGGCCTTCGTCTACCTGTACGCGATCAGCATCCAGAACGTGCCGCTGGCGTTCGTCGCCTCGATCGTCATGTGGGGCATGGTCTACCAGGGCTACAACGCGGTGTTCCCAAGCTTCTACCCAGAGCTGTTCCAGACCCGCTACCGCGTCTCGGCCATGGCCATCGCGCAGAACATCGGCACCATGCTCACCGCCATGCTGCCAGCGCTGTTCGCCATGGTGGCGCCACCGGGTTCGGACAACATCCCGCTGGTGGTCGGTGGCCTGGCGTTCTTCATCACCTGCGTGTGCGCCTTTGCCGCGTACCTGGCGCCAGAGACGCACCGCCTGGCCATGGAAGACCTGGGCAACCCCCAGGCCCAACCCATGGCGCGCGAAGCCTATGAGGCCAGCCGCAAGGGCAGTTTGAAGGCATTCACCCACTAGCAACCAAGGGCCGCTCAGCGGCCCTTTCGCTACCTGGCACATGCTCTTTTGGAAGACACGCCACTCACCAAAACGGGTGATTTCGGCGATTGCGCGGGTGTGGGAGCATTTCTCCAACCCCAGGGCCCAGGACCGGCGCCCGTTCAAGCAGAGGACCTGCCCCCGATTGCATCCCCCTTGCGCGACTTCCAAGAAAGAGAAAAAGCCATGAATGCTCCCTTCGCACCGCAACGCCAGACCCAGGACTACCAGCAGGCCGACGCCGCCCACCACATCCATGCGTTCCTGGATCAGAAGGCCCTGAACGCCGAGGGGCCACGGGTGATGGTGCGCGGCGAGCGCCTGAACCTGTGGGACAACGACGGCAACCGCTACCTCGATGGCATGTCCGGCCTGTGGTGCACCCAGCTCGGCTATGGCCGTCGCGACCTGACCGCCGCCGCCGCCGCGCAGATGGACCAGCTGGCCTACTACAACATGTTCTTCCACACCACCCACCCGGCGGTGATCGAACTGTCCGAGCTGCTGTTCAGCCTGCTACCAGGCCACTACAGCCACGCCATCTACACCAACTCCGGCTCCGAGGCCAACGAGGTGCTGATTCGCACCGTGCGCCGCTACTGGCAAGTGGTCGGCCAGCCGCAGAAAAAGATCATGATCGGCCGCTGGAACGGCTACCACGGCTCCACCCTGGCGGCCACCGCCCTGGGCGGCATGAAGTTCATGCACGAGATGGGCGGCATGATCCCCGACATCGCCCACATCGACGAGCCGTACTTCTACGCCGCCGGCGGCGAGCTGACCCCGGCCGAGTTCGGCAAGCGCTGCGCCCTGCAACTGGAAGAGAAGATCCTCGAACTGGGCGCCGAGAACGTCGCCGGCTTCATCGCCGAACCCTTCCAGGGCGCTGGCGGCATGATCTTCCCGCCCGAGAGCTACTGGCCCGAAATCCAGCGCATCTGCCGCCAGTACGACGTGCTGCTGTGCGCCGATGAAGTCATCGGCGGCTTCGGTCGCACCGGCGAATGGTTCGCCCACGAGTACTTCGGTTTCCAGCCCGACACCCTGTCCATCGCCAAGGGCCTGACCAGCGGCTACGTGCCCATGGGCGGCCTGGTGCTGAGCAAGCGCATCGCCGAGGCCTTGGTGGAGCGCGGCGGCGTGTTTGCCCACGGCCTGACCTACTCCGGCCACCCGGTGGCTGCCGCGGTGGCGGTGGCCAACCTCAAGGCCCTGCGCGACGAGGGCGTGGTGCGCACGGTGAAGGACGACACCGGCCCCTACCTGCAGCAGCTGCTGCGCGAAGCCTTCACCGATCACCCGCTGATCGGCGACATCCAGGGCACCGGCCTGCTGGGCGCCCTGCAGTTCGCCGAGGACAAGGCCACCCGCAAGCGCTTCGCCAACGAAAACGACCTGGCCTGGCAGTGCCGCACCTTCGGCTTCGAAGAAGGCGTGATCATCCGCTCCACCCTCGGCCGCATGATCATGGCCCCAGCGCTGATCGCCACCCGCGCCGAACTCGACGAGCTGGTCGAGAAGACCCGCATCGCCGTCGACCGCACCGCCCGCCTGGTCGGCAAGCTCTGACCTGAACTCGCCGCCCACCCCCAACCAGGGTGGGCGGCTTGCGTGCACGGCCCCGGCCGCCCCCGCCTCACATAAAGCTCTCCAGACGGTACGCGCCCTGCGCGTATCGCGGCGTCCTGTCGTCAATTTCCAGGAGTTCGCAATGCATACAACAACAAATACAGCTGACACTCATTCCCAGCATTCTCCGTCGCAGGCCAGCGCAAGCGGCCGCTTCCGGCAGTCCATGGGCCTGACCGCGCTGGTGCTGTTCGGCCTGGCGTACATGGTGCCGCTGGCGGTGTTCACCACCTACGGCCTGGTCACCCAGATGACCAAGGGCCACCTGCCCACCGCCTACCTGCTGACCCTGGCCGCCATGCTGCTGACCGCCTACAGCTACGGGCGCATGGTCCAGGCCCACCCGTTTTCCGGCTCGGTGTACACCTATACCCGCAAAGCCTTCGGCAGCTACTTCGGCTTCATGGCCGGCTGGACCCTGCTGCTCGACTATATCTTCCTGCCGCTGCTCAGCTACCTGCTGATCGGCATCTACATGGCCGAGTACTTCCCCGCCGTGCACGCCTGGGTGTGGGTGCTCGGCTCCATCGCCCTGGTGACCTTCCTCAACCTGATCGGCATCGAGTCCATCACCCGGGTCAACTGCGTGCTGGTGGTGGCCCAACTGGTGTTCATCGTGGTCTTCGTCGGCCTGTCGATCCACAACCTGGGCAGCCAGGCCGAGCCGGTTTCACTGCTCAAGCCGTTCCACCACGAAGGCTTCGACATGCCGCTGATCATGACCGGCGCGGCCGTGCTGTGCCTGTCGTTCCTGGGCTTCGATGCGGTATCGACCATGGCCGAGGAAACCGCCAACCCCAAGTTCCGCATCCCGCTTGCGATCATGGCGGTGACCCTGTTCGGCGGCCTGCTGTTCCTGATCGTGTCGTGGTGCGCGCAGATGGTGTTCCCCGAGTGGGCCATCTTCAAAGACCCGGACTCCGCCTCGCTGGACGTGATGCGCCGTGTCGGCGGCGAGCTGATGGTCACCGCCTTCACCGCCACCTACGTGGCCGGCTGCTTCGCCTCGGCGATGGTGTCCCAGGCCAGCGTGTCGCGGGTGCTGTTCGCCATGGGCCGCGACGGCGCGCTGCCGAAAGTGTTTGGTCGCCTGGTGACCAAGAAGCGCGTACCCGCCACCGCGATCATGCTGGTCAGCGTGCTATCGCTGATCGCCCTGTTCATCACGCTCGACACTGTCGCCAACATGATCAGCTTCGGTGCGCTGTTTGCCTTCTCGGCGGTGAACCTGGCGGTGGTCAAGCACTACCTGGTGGACCAGAAACTGCGCGGCGGCCGCAACTGGCTGCTGTATGGCGCGATTCCGGCGCTGGGGTTTTTGACCACCATCTGGTTGTGGACCAGCCTGTCGAGCATGTCGTTCATGATCGGCTTGAGCTGGATGGCGTTGGGGTTCCTGTGCTTGCTGGGGATTACCAAGGCGTTCCGGGTCAAGTTGCCGGCTTTGCAGATGGCGGAGTGAGGCAGGCTTTTCCCTGGATACTGGCTTGCGACCACCGCCTGCCTTTGGCCAGCGCGGCTTGAGCAGCGTCATCAGCCAACTATCAGCTACATCTGGCACCCTGTCGGACCGCTTGGATTACCTCAGCAAAGGTCTTCTGGCCTGTGCTCATGTGATCCGAACGGTCCAAGGGTCCACCATGACGTTGTGAGACCGAGCACCTGAGTGCCGTTTTCTGGGACGAGCTCTTATTCTCTTGTTCGTAACGGCTGTTGTGTTGTTGTTTTAAGACTTGCTCTTTGCGATGTAATCAACCACTTTTTGAACGGTCGTTAATTTTTCAGCGTCTTCGTCAGCAATCTCTAACTCGAACGCCTCTTCCAACTCCATGATCAGTTCAACGCTATCGAGGGAGTCCGCCCCCAGATCGTCGACAAAACTTGATTCATTTTTAACCTGGTCCGCAGCCACACCCAGCTGGCTCACAACTATACTCTTCACCCGTTGCTCGATATTACCACTCATACTCATACCCTCATGCCTTCTTACTGAGCCATGACTCGGGAACCTAAGGTTTCAGCTTAGAACCAAGGCTCTCGCCGGGAGCCATAATGCCCATCGCCTGAATCAAATCATTGACGGCATGCAACACACCGATATCTTCCAAGTTCGCCTTGCCGTTCAGGATTCGCCGCAAACAGGAATAAATCCTCAACTCCCCAAATGCGGCATCATCATGTGTTACCCGTTCATTCAGGATGATGTTGGCCTTTTCATCGATTTTCACCTGTACAAACTTTTCAAGTTCAGCCTTTGTCATGGTCGTGCTCCTGTGTGAGCTGTGCCGTCGACCTTGAGCGTACTGAGTGCACGGCTTCACTGACTACTGTCAAAAATGACAGGTAGCCAGATCCATTCATGATGATTCCTTGTTACTTATGCACTGCTGCTCTAAGCAAACGCCGAGCAAGTTGTCGTTAGTGGGCATGGCGTCAGCGGCGGCACTGCGGGCGTACCAGCTACCCGCCGCTCAACCCACCTCTGCCCCAAGCCGCCGATCCGCCTCCACCAACTGCTGCTGGCGCAACGTCGTCACCCGATGATCCCGCGCCAGCCAGGCATAGACCGCAGGCAGCACAAACAAGGTGAGCAAAGTACCAACCAGCATGCCGCAGACGATCACCACCCCCAACCCAAAGCGACTGTTGGCCCCCGCCCCGCTGGCGAACAGCAGCGGGATCACCCCAAAGGTCATCGCGGCCGTGGTCATCAGCACCGGCCGCAGGCGGATCTTCGCGGCATGCAGGATGGCCGACGCGCGGTCGAGGTTGTCCCGCACCTGGATCTCGTTGGCAAACTCCACCATCAAGATGCCGTGCTTGCTGATCAGGCCGATCAGCGTCACCAGGCCAATCTGGGTATAGATGTTGAGCGTGGCCCAGCCCAGCGCCAGGGGCAGCAGCGCCCCGCAGATCGACAGCGGCACGGTCACCAGGATGATCAGCGGGTCCACCAGGCTCTCGTACTGCGCGGCGAGCACCAGATAGATCACCACCAGGGCCGCAAGAAACGCCCCCATCAAGGCGAAGCCTTCCTGCACATACTGGCGTGACTCCGACTGCCAGTCGTGGCTGAAGCCCGGCGGCAGCTCGCCGGCCAGCTGTTCGAGAAACGCCACCGCGTTGCCCATCGAGACACCCGGCGCGGGGATCGCCTGCAGGGTGCTGGCGTTCTGCTGATCGAACTGCAGCAGACGGTTCGGCGCGACGTCGATGTCCAGCCTCACCACAGTGGACAGCGGCACCAGGCTGCCGCCTTCGGCACGCACGTATTGCCGGTTCAGCGCCGCGGGCGTCAAGCGTTGGTCCTGCACACTCTGCGCGATCACATCGTAGGAGCGCCCGAGCAAGGCAAAGCGGTTGAGGTACTGCTCACCCACCAGCACGCCCAGCGACTCGCCGATGTCCTGCATGCGGATGCCCAGGCTGGCAGCCTTGGCCCGGTCGATGCTCACCTTGACCACCGGGTTGTTGTAGTCGAGGTCGCTGTCCACCACGCTGAACAGGCCGCTGTCCCGGGCCCGCTGCTTGAAGGTTTCCATGGTCTGGTACAGCACCGGGTAGTCCTGCGCGCTGCGCATGACCATCTGCACCGGTAATCCACCGCTGGAGCCCGGCAGCGACGCCACCTGAAACACGAAGATACTGCTGCCCTCGATGTCCGCGACAGCCTGCTGCAACTGCGCCTGCACTTGCGCGGCAGAGCGCTCGCGCGCCTCCCAGGCACTGAGGTTGATGCCGCCAAAGCTCGCCGCCGGGCCATCGGTGCCATTGATGATCCAGGTATCGGTGGTTTCCGCCATCGACTTCATCACCTGGTCGAGCTTGAGGGCAAAGCGCTCGACATAGTCCAGGCTCGCATGTTGCGGTGACTTGATGGCCGTCAGCACCGCCGCCTGGTCCTCCGGCGGGGCCAACTCGCGCTGTGGCAGCAGGTACAGCCAGGGCAGGCTCAGGCACAGCAGCAGCGCCACCCCACCGCCGATCCAGCGCCGCGCCAGGGTGAACGCCAGCACCCGCGCGTAGGCCCCGGTCAGTACCCCGAAAAACCGGTCGGCCCGGTTCGCGCCCGCCCCGTGCTGGCGGGCGGGTTGCAACAGCAGCGAGCTCATCACCGGCGACAGGGTCAGCGCCACCACGCCGGACACCATCACCGCCCCGGCCAGGGTCAGGGCAAACTCGCGGAACAGTGTGCCGGTCAACCCGCCCATCATCCCGATCGGCGCATACACGGCCGCCAGGGTCAGGGTCATGGCGATCACGGGACCTGCGATCTCCCGCGCACCGGCCAGGGCCGCGGCAACCGGCGTCTGGCCTTCTTCGATATGCCGATGCACGTTTTCCACCACCACGATCGCATCGTCCACCACCAGGCCGATGGCCAGGACCATCGCCAACAAGGTCAGCAGGTTCAGGCTGAAGCCGAACAACAGCATCAGCCCCGCCGCCCCGAGCATCGACAGCGGGATGGCCACCACCGCGATCACCACGCTGCGCAGCGAACCCAGGCACAACCAGATCACCAGCACGACGATCAACATGGCCTCGACCAGCGTGCGCAGCACCTCGTCAATCGAGGCGTCGATAAAGCGCGCGGTCTCATAGGCCAGCGCCACCGTCACGCCAGGCGGCAGGGTTTGCTGGATCTGCGGCAGCAACTGGCGGATGCCTTCGACGATCACCAGCGGGTTGCCCGACGGCGTGGGGAACAAGCCCAGGTGCACCGCCGGCTTGCCGTCCATGGTCGCGCTGGTCTGGGTGGCCGCCGCGTCCAGTTCGACAGTGCCCACATCCCGCAGGCGCACCAGGTCCGTGCCATCGTTGCGGATGACCAGGTCACGGAAACCCTCGACCCGGGTCAGGTCGGTATCGACCTGGATATCGGCCAGCACGTACTGCCCGCGCACCTGCCCCGGCGTCGCCTGGTAGTTGTTGGCGCGCACCGCCTGCGCCACATCGGCGGCCGTCACCCCACGCCCGGCCATCCGCTCGCTGTCCAGCCACAGGCGCATGGCCAGGCGTCGCCCGCCGAAGGACTGCACCTTGGCCACGCCGTCGATGCCCGAGAACTGCGGCTCGACCACCCGCGCCAGGTAGTCGCTCAGCTCGGGGATCGACAGGCTGTCGCTGGCAAAGCCCACATAGGCCACCGCCGTCGAATCGCCCGCCGACAGCTCCACCACCGGGTCATAGGCCTTTTCCGGCAAGCGGTAGCGCACCTGGTTGACCTTGGCCATGGTCTCGGCCAGCGCCTGGGCCGGGTCACGGTTGAGCACCATGCGCAGGGTGATCAGGCTGCGCCCCTGCTGGGACGACGAGGTCATGTAGTCGACGCCCTCTACCGACGAGGCCGCCTGGGTGATCGGCTGGGTGACAAAGCCCTGCATCAGCTCGGCGGAAGCGCCGGGGTATTCGGTGCTGATGGAGATGGTCGAACTGGCCAGCAGCGGGTACTGGCGGATCGGCAGCTTGCCCATGGCAAACAGCCCCATCAGGATAATCAGGCTGCTGACCACCAGCGCCAGCACCGGGCGGCGCACGAAGAGATCGGTGAACCTCACGATTGCCGGCTCCCGTCCACGCCCTGCAGGCTGTCCTGGGCCACCGGCTCGACCTGCATGCCGTCGCCCAGTTTCAACTGGCCGGAGACCACCACCCGGTCCCCTGGCGCGAGGCCAGAGAGGATCTCCACGCGGCCCTGCCAGCGCTCGCCGGTGGTGACCCGCACCCGGTTGACACGGGTGCCGTGCACCGGGTCCTGGGTGGCGATGAACACCGTCTGCCCGTAGGCGGTGTAGGTAATCGCGGTTTCCGGCACGGCCAGCACCCTCGACGGCTGCGCCGCCTCCAGGCGCACGCCGCTGTACATGCCCGGCTGTAACTGCCCGTCCGGGTTGGCCAGGGTGGCCTGCACCTGGGCCTGGCGCGCCTTGCTGACCACGGGGTCGACAGCGACCACCCGCGCCTGGAAATCACGCCCCGGCACGGCATCCACGCTCAGTGTCAGCAGTTGCCCGACGCGCACGCCAGGCGTGGCCTCCTCGCCCAGCGAGAAGTTGACCTGCAGCTGACGGGCATCCGCCAGGCTGGCGATGGTCTCGCCGGGCCCCAGGTACTGGCCCTGATGCACCCGGCGAATGCCGATCCTGCCGGCGAAGGGTGCGCGTATGGCTTTCTGCGCGATCAGCGCTTCGACATGCTGCAGCTCGCCGCTGGCCACATCCACCGCGGTCGCCGCGTTGTCGAACAACTCCTGGGAGACCGCATTCATCACCCGCAGCTTGCGCGCCCGCTGCAGCACCACTTCGGCATTGCGCAGCTTGGCACGCAACTGCAGGCGCAGGGCCTGCTCCGGGGCATCGTTGAGTTGCACCAGCAACTGCCCGGCGCTGACTGCCTGCCCGGACTCGAAGGCGATGCGCGTGACGCGCCCCGCCGCCTCCGCCGCCACCTGCACCTGATTGACCGCCTCCAGCTCCCCCGAGGCAAAACGCTGGCGCGCCAGCTCGACCTGCTCGGCCGTGGCCAGGGCAACCTTGGTCGCAGGCCAAGCCGCCACAGACTGGGCCGCCGAACCGCTGCGCGTGAGGGTGTATGCACCGGCCAGCACGCAGGCCACCACAGCCCAGGCCAATAGGGTCCTCTTGTTCATCCATGGCTCCGATCATCAGGGGAAACGATTGCAGGAAAGATCGGACGGGACTATAAGAGCTCAACTTAACTTGAGGTCAACAGGCGTGGCAGCTAATTCAACTACCGACAGTTCACGGTTGCTTACCGTGGGAGAAGTCACCCGGCGCAGTGGCGTACCCGTGTCTACGCTGCACTTCTACGAGACCAAGGGGCTGATCGCCAGCACCCGCACGGCGGGCAACCAGCGGCGCTTCCCGGCGCTGGTGCTGCGCACCATCGCCATCATCAAGGTGGCGCAACGCACCGGTATTCCCCTTGAGGAAATCAAGCGCGCCCTGGGCCGCTACGCCCCCAACAGCAAGCTCACCGCCGCCCAGTGGGGCGAAATGTCATCGGCCTGGCGAGAAGACCTGAACGCGCGTATCCGCACGCTGGAAGCCCTGCGTGACAGCCTCGACAATTGCATCGGTTGCGGTTGCCTGTCGCTGGAGGATTGTCCATTGCGTAACCCGGGTGATGTGTTGGGCCAGGAAGGTGCCGGCCCCAGGATCCTCGAGAGCGGCAGCCGGACAGCTGGCGAGCCTTGATTCCGAAAGCGTCCACACGCATCTGGAGATTCCTGTGAGTCTGATCACTGATCCCCTTGAGTCAGCCAGCGTCCTAGTCTGCGGCGCCAGCCAGGGCATCGGCCTGGCACTGTGCACGCAGTTGCTGGCACGCGATGACGTGGTGCAAGTCTTTGCCGTTTCGCGCCAGGCAAGCCGATCACCAGAGCTGGCAGCCCTGGCCCAGCAACACGGCCAACGCCTGACCCGCATCGACTGCGACGCCCGCGACGAACAAGCGCTGGAAAGGTTGGCGCGGCAAGTGGGCGCCATCTGCCAGCACCTGCACCTGGTGCTCTGCACCTTGGGCGTACTGCACGACGCACCGGCACGGGCAGAGAAGTCCCTGGCACAACTGGACCTCGCCAGCCTGCAAGCGAGTTTCGCCACCAACACCTTCGCCCCGATCCTGCTGCTCAAGCACTTGCTGCCGTTGCTGCGCCAGCAGCCCACCACCTTCGCCGCGCTGTCGGCGCGGGTCGGGTCGATTGGCGACAACCGCCTGGGTGGCTGGTACAGCTACCGGGCCGGCAAGGCGGCGCTCAACCAGCTGTTGCGGACCGCCAGTATCGAGCTCAGGCGGCTGAACCCGGCCTCGACAGTGCTGGCGATTCACCCCGGTACCACAGATACCCGGCTGTCACGGCCGTTTCAGACCAATGTTGCGCCGGGCAAGCTGTTCGAGCCGGCCTTCGCCGCGCGATGCATCCTGGATTTGGTTGCCCAGCACGGCCCAGAACACAGCGGTACATTCTGGGCCTGGGACGGTCGGTCAATCGACTGGTGACTGATGCTCCTTGCGCAACTTGGACTTCACGCTGCACTCGCCATCATCCTCCTCACTGACCACCGGTATGGGGGGTTGGGCTCCTGTGTTTGATGGGCATAACCAAATCGCATCGGGTCAAGTTTCCGGCATTGCCGATGTGGGGGTGACTGTTGGCGCCGATGAAATGAAAACGGAACAAATCCGTACCCCATCTGGATTGCACAACGTCAAAACTGAAGCGCCGAATGGCAATGGACAGCCATCCACAATCAAGCTAAACCAAAACATGAGCAGCGGTGGATCCAATCCGATGAGCACCATCTGGTTCAGCGATCACGACCTGCCCAGGACTATCCGCAGTTTGGATTGACACCAAGCTCAGTCCGACCACCCGTCGAGCCTTGCCAACAACGTCGTAGGTGCAGGCAGAGTTGTCTCGTGAGTCATGTCTGACAACCTTGACTGTTGCAGCGGGTGAATACTATGAGGAGCTATTCCGAACTCGAGGTTGTGATTCTTCAGAATGAAGACCACAACTATCAGGTCAATGCCCGAAGACGCCTTAAAGAAGGCGACTGCATCACGCCCACCGCGCCGCTCGAGTTGAAAATAGACGACCCTCAGCTATTCAGCGGTGACCCTTTACTTGCCGGTCAGATACTGTCAACCGCATTATTTTCCAATAAAGATATTCGCGATGTGTTCATGGCTGCGCAGAATCACGCCAGCCAAGCCGGTGTGCCACTGCGTATACGTCTGCGTGTCGATCCAAGCACTTCAGCATTGCATAACCTACCATGGGAAACGCTGGTCCACCCCGCATACCCAGACCTTCCCTTATTGCGCAATGGTCACTGTGTATTCTCACGCTACTTGTTCACTCGTGAATTCAGGTTGCCAATGTTGCGCGCCAAACAGGACATCAAGGCATTGCTGGTGATTGCCAACCCTGGCGACCTGTCTCAAGTTTTTACCCCTATCGACGTGGACCGCGAGCTGGACATTGCCCGGCAGGCGCTATATCCGGTGCGTGCGATCACGCTCGCCGAACATGGCCGCACCACCTTGCCGGCAGTGATGGAGCAGCTACAGGAAGGTATCGATGTGCTCTACCTTATGTGCCACGGCATGATGGGGCCAAAAGGTCCAGCGCTCTGGCTTGAGGATGCGCAGGGCAGCGCCGACCTGGTGACCGGTGAGGACTTTGCCTCCCGTATTGCCGCACTTGATCGACCGCCCAGCCTGATCGTGCTGTGCTCATGCCAAAGTGCTGCCGCAGGCTCACCCGCGCGCGATGCGCTGACAGCCATTGGCCCAATGCTGGCCAAAGAAGGTGTGCCTGCCGTTTTAGCGATGCAAGGCAAGTTTTCCATGGCAACCGCTGCCACCTTCATGCCCATCTTCTTCAAAGAGCTTGCCGAGCATGGCGAAGTAGACCGAGCGGCTGCCAGTGCAAGGTCTCATGTGATGCACAGCCCGGACTGGTGGATGCCCGTCGTCTTCACCCGTCTTGACAGTGCACGTATCTGGTACCCACCCGGGTTTGGCGCCGGTGATGATGAACTTGACCCCTGGGACTCCATCGTCGACAACCTGAACCAGGGCGAATGTACCCCAATCCTCGGGCCGACGATGCAGGAAACACTCTTCGGTTCACGACGGGAGTTGGCTGCGCTCTGGGGGGAGATGTATCGCTACCCGATGAGCGGGCGGGACATCGAAGACCTACCGCAAATCGCCCAGTACCTTGCTGTTACTCGGCAGGGGCCATTTCCCATTCGGGAATTGTGCAAGAGTGTCTACAAACGGATACTCGAGCGCTTCCCAAATGATGTGCCCGATGAGTTGCGCAGCCTGGACGCACGCGCCATCAAGAACTTGAATCGGCTGATCTCCACCGTAGGAAGCAACATACGAACGCGCGACCCAAGCGACCCCCATGCGGTACTGGCCCACTACCGCCTTCCACTCTATGTGACCACCGACCCAAGCGACCTGCTCATCGATGCGTTGAGGGAGGCGGGAGCCAGTCCACGCGTGCGTCTATTACGCTGGAACGAACATGCGGAGCGTTGCGACGATCAATACGTTGCCGACAACCCCGTGCCGGCGAACCAGAAGCCTTCAGCCGAGTATCCAATTGTCGTCAAGCTGTTCGGCGACTTGAGCGAAACAGGTTCGCTGGTCATGACGGAAGACCAGTTCTTCGATTATTTGAGCAAAGCGACCTCCATGAAGGACGCGGTACCTCCCGTCGTCCGCTTCCGGCTCAGTTGCAGTGCATTACTGTTCATTGGTTTTCAAGCCGACTCATGGGAGTTCCGCATCCTGTTTCGCAGCCTTCTGCAACTGGAAGGTCGTGACTTGCTCGCCGACTACGAGCACCTGTCTGTACAGGTGGATCCGAACAGTATTCTCGACCCAGGGAGCGCGCGACGCTACATCGAACAATATCTGCAGACCAAGACCAAGCACCTGCGCCTTTATTGGGGAGATGTGCCGACATTCATCTGCGAGCTCAGAAGCCGTACTCAGAGGCGGTCATGAACAATCCCTATGTAGGACCTGGCCCGTTCGGTAGCCATCAACATCTGTTTGGACGCGATGCCGAAATCGATGAATTGCAATGGCGGCTTATCGCAGATCGCATCATCGTACTTTATTCACCGTCCGGCGCAGGCAAGACTTCGTTGCTCATGGCCCAGAACGGCCTGGTGGCGAGGCTGACGGAGCGCTTTCATGTCTTGCCGGTTATGCGTGCGGTCCGCAAGGAGACTACCGATCCGGTAGAGGCATTGCTGCTGCAACTGGAAGAGCGAGGTTTTGGCCAAAAACTTGCCGACGATACCTTGTGCACCTACTTCAGCCGCCTCGAAATCCCTCAAAGCCACCCGGCCAAACGTGCCTTGCTGGTCCTTGATCAGTTCGAAGAAATCTTTACCAACGGAGCAAATGCCGAGCAGCAGCGAACCTTCTTCAATCAGCTAGGTGAGCTGCTGAACAAGGGCTCGGTATGGTTTATCGCCAGCATGCGGGAAGAATACTTTTCATGGCTCGATAGTTTTCGTGAGGTCATTCCCACACGCCTCACCAATACTTTTCGCCTGACTCAACTGACCCCCGACCAGGCTGTCGAGGCCGTCAAAGGTCCTGCAGAAACGCTCGGTGTCCAGTTTCCAGCCGAGAACGGCGAAGACGCGGCCGTCCACCTTGTACGCGAACTGAGCAAAATGCATGTGCGTACTGTCACCGGCACGCTTGAGGTCCGCTGCACAAATGCAGTGGAGCCGGTGCTGCTGCAAGTCATCTGTTCCGATCTGTGGGACCGACTTGCCAGCAGTAAGCAGGTAGTAAGCAGCATCCATATAGGTGACCTGGCCAACTACAACGCCGAAACCGCTTTGCAGGATTACTGTGACAAGGCCCTGGACATGACAGCCCCGCGCGCACCAAGAGGGAGCCGACTTCGCGACTGGATCGACAGAAAGCTGCTGACTCACAGCTGCCTGCGGGCACCTGCGATGATCGACCCAGCTGACAAGGACTGCCCTACCCTGTCCGAACTGGCCACGCTGGAAAGCGTTCACCTGATCCGTCGACAAAGTCGGGAAGACGGAGAATGGTACGAGTTGGCCCATGACCGGCTGGCCAGCCCAATTCGGCGCAGCATCGAAACGTGGCGCCTGAAGAACCTGGAAGTCTGGCAGCAATTGGCTCATGCCTGGCACCTGGGCGGCGAGCAGCCAAGCTACTTCAAGACCCTGCGCGCGCACAGTACACGCCACTTCCCGAAGGCTGCGGTGGATGATCAGTTTTCTGATACCGAGGTGCGCTTCCTGCATGCGTATCGCCAGTATCACACCAGCAAATGGCGTTGGCATGGGGCTTGGGCAGTTGCACTTACCGCAACGCTTATCGGCGTGTTTCTCTCTGTGCAGTGGGTGACGACCCAGGCCAACCTGGCCGCAACACGCAAAGCCAACGCGGTGCAGGCAGGCGTGCTATCCATTCTGGGTGGCAAACCTGGGGTGGACCTGGGTGCACTTGCAACGGTGGTCGGCGTGCAACTGCAAGAAAAGGAACCTCAGTCTTTCGGGCTGAATTTCAGAACGGTGTTGAGCGACTACCTGAACAAGTCGCGCCAGATCGAATCGGTGGAAGCGCTCGGCGACGGAAAATCCCGCGTAGTCTTGTTCGAGCCTTCACGCCTGATACTGGCTGAAATAGGAGAAGGTCGGCATAGCGTGGAAATCCGCGAAGGCATACCCACCACCCAGGCCTGGAAGCTGGACGCCAATGCCCTCGAACAAGCTCACCCCAAAGGAATTCGCACCCTGGCCTTGCTCGGTAATGACCAATTGGCCACGGGTGACAGCGAAGGAAACATCAGAGTCTGGAACCTGACCACCCGGCAGCTGATTGGAGGGGCGACGGCAAAAGCCGACGACCCGAACGCGCCGCGAATGCAGAGCGCAATCCGCTCCTTGACGGCTGCAGGCGACATCCTCTACGCCGGTTTCGAAAGGGGCATAGTTGGCGCGTGGCGTATCGATCCGACGAAGTCAAATGCCCCGGAGCCTTTATGGAGTGCCAGGGTACTTTCCCGAGTCTCGGCGCTGGCAACCTTCGATGCAGGTAGCTCCGTGGCAGTAACCGATATTTCGGCCGCGGAACGGGTAAACCTTTTCAGCTACGCCAACGGCAAGGTTGTAAAAACGTACCTAGAGCCGGTTCCGAAGGAGGACAACTTCAAAGGTGCGTTCTACAGCATCGCCATCAGTGCCAACAGGCAATTCGTGGCAGCCGGCAATCGCGCAGGACGAATCTTCATCTGGAGCCTGACCTCGCGCAAGTTGCTCCTGCGTCTGGATGCCCATGAGCGTGGCGTCGTCCAGTTAAGCTACCTGGCCGACGGATCGCTGCTCTCCGCCAGCCTGGATGGCCAACTCAAGCGTTGGTCTTTTTCTGACGATGCCCAAGCATTGCGACGGGTCAGGACAGTCATCCAGCTGCCAAGACAATTGGTGAGCATTGCACCTGTGGCTGACGGAAAATCTGCCTTCATCACGACCGAAAAAGGCGATCTACTGAACGTCTCCCTTGAAGGCGGAAAACCCCCTTTCGGCCAGCTGCTACCCGACACCGATGGCATTGCCCAAGTGGCCGTTGACGAAGCGGTACCGCGCCTGTTCACCGCAAACCGAAACCTCCTCACGGTCTCCACCATCGATCCGGATAACGCCGCGCCGGCAACGTCTCGCCACGCCTCACAGGACACCATCGTGGCCCTGGCACGAGCACCGTCGGCCAAAGCGTTGTTCATAGCGCAAGCGCGTCAGGTGAGCGTAATTGACGATGAACCGATCGATGCGCAGGTGATGCTCGACCTACCTCTGCAAAAAAACGAAACGATCCTGGCAATCAACGTCAACGCAACAGGTACTGTGCTCCACGTGGAGACCTTGCCCAGGAACCTGCTGCTGGCCCTGACACCCGAGCACACCGTTACCTGTGAACTCAAAGTCCCTGAAGACTTCCCCCGCAGCATTCGAATTCTGGCATTTCGCCCCAACAGCCAGGATTTCGCCACGGTCAAGGGTGACAAAGTGCGCTTCTGGACCGTGATCAACGGTGCCGCCGGGTGCCCGCAGCTCCAGCCGGCACCCTATACCCTGTCCAAGCCGCGTGGTGATGTCCTGGCACTGACCTTCGACTCGACCGGCAACACGCTTTGGTTCGGAAACTTCGTGGGGCAACTGTACTTCGCCACCCTGAACGGCCCCACCGCCGAAGCCAAACCCTATCAGAGTGCCTCAACCGTGGAACCGGCCGCACTGGCAGTCAGTGAAGAAGGCACAGTGGCGATGGGGGACAGCAATGGCCACTTGTACGTGTACCAGAAAGACTCGCAGTTACCCCTGGAGATTGGCCAGGACTTCCATGAATCAGAGATCAACAGCCTGGCACTGGCCAAGGACGGCCAATGGCTGGTCTCGTCGTCTGCCTCCGGTACCGCTATCTGGGACCTGCGGTTACAGAGCTGGATAAACAGGGCCTGCAAACTGGCGACCGACCGTGACTTCAGCGACAACGAACGAGCGCAGTACTTCCAAACCTTGTCCGAAAAGCCAGAGCCTTGCAAACGGCCATAGCGATTATGCCAATGACGGAGGTCGAATATGCCCTACCGCACTATTCCCGGCACCGAGGTGAGTTATTTCATGCTGGCGGTTGACGAACACGGGATTGAAAACGCCCAAGATCCAGACGCAAGCAATGGCTACCTGAGCGACGACCTGATAAACGCAGCTGCACAGGCGACTGACGTTTTTATTCAGATCCACGGCTGGCTGCAGGGCGTCGGCAAAGCTTTTGGCCAGTTTGACAGTTGGACAAAGGCGTTTGTCGACCGGCCAACGGATCAGGCATTGATGCAGGCATGCAGGCCTGGTTTCAAGTCATTGCACTTGGGTTTTCACTGGCCAAGCCTAGCCTGGGGTGAAGGTTCCCTGGTCGCCGGCGACAGTTTCGCCGCCGAGCCCGCATTACCGCTCGAGGGTTGGGTCAATCATTATGCCGAGCAGTTGGGCGACTCATTCGAGGTCCGCGTCGCGCTGCGTGCAGTGTTCGAGGCGTTGCGCCGGAACGCAAGCATGGACGTCCTCAGCGAAGACGCACGAACCGCCTACCTGGCCCTGAATTCAGCATTGGAACTAGGTGAAGAGGGCCAGCCCGGTGAGGGTTCTGCAGATCGACTCGCCTTCGATCCCGATCGCACATTCAACGAGCAGGACGATCAGGCATTCGCCTTAGGGGGGTGGGGTGACCGCCTGCTTTCGCCCTTGCGGCAACTGACATTCTGGACAATGAAAAAGCGCGCCAGAACAGTCGGCGAACAGGGCCTGAGGCCATTGCTTGCACGCCTGCAAGGCGCATCACCCAACTTGCGCATCCACCTGATGGGGCATAGCTTCGGTTGTATCGTCGCAAGTGCGGCAATTGCAGGCGCAGACGGAGCAACACCTCTGCGCAGACCTGTCGATTCCTGCGTGCTGGTACAAGGGGCACTCTCTCTCTGGTCGTATGCTGCGTCAGTGCATTATCAGGGCGGCAGTCCCGGTTACTTCGAAAACATCCTGAGCCAACACAAGGTTAAAGGCCCCCTGGTCGCCACTCGTTCCAAGCATGACTATGCGGTAGGCCGGATCTACCCATGGGCGGCTGGCGTCGCCGGTCAGGACGCCTTCCCTTCCCTACCTCGATACGGCGCAATAGGTGCCTTTGGCATCTGCGGCACAGACGACACCGAGAGCCTCGCCATGAAAGCTGCCGAGGAACCTTACGCCATGCTCCCCGGCAAGGTCTACAACGTTGATGGTAGCCACTTCATCAACAAGATCGACGGCATTTCGGGTGCTCACAGCGATATCGCCGGGCCCGAGGTAGCTCACCTGATCTGGCAGGCCGCACTGCCAAAGGAAGACTCGGTATGAACGAAGCGTTTGATGGGCCCTTCGCATTTGGCGTCCATGCATCAACGGGGCATCCGCTGACTGCAGAGATTGATGGCAGCGTTAGCGCACAGCTCGAACAGGAGTCCAGAATCAGCGACTGCGTCGGCGGCCCTGCACCTCGAACGGATACCTTTGCAGTCCCGTTTGGATACGATATGGACGACCTTTCCGATGTAGGATGGGGCATTGTATTCGAAGGCTCGGTCGACCCCGCGCCTTTTATCGAAGCGCTGGGCGCACTGCTCGCGCTCAGGCAACAACAGGCGGACAAGCGCTTTCGAATCTTTTCGGGCATCGATGGCTACCGTAAAGGTGAAAGTGCCAGCAAATGGTTGAACCGCCATGGCGCGACACTCAATTTAATCGACCCGGCAAACGATGTGCCGTTCTACCTGACCCTGGTCGGGCCACCTGATGGTATCCCGTTTGATTTCCAGTACTCCCTGGATATCGTTGCTGGTGTTGGTCGCCTGGACTTCAACTCCCTGGATGAGTACCGAAATTACGCTCAGAGCGTCGTTAGCTTCGAGCAGGATCATTGGCGCTTTACGCGCAGGGAAATCGACCTGTTCGCCACCTGCCATGACTTCGACCGTGCCACACAGTTGTTCAACCAGTCGGTCGCCATACCCTTGAGCGAAGGTGATGGCAAGCGTGAACCACTGGGTAGACGGTTCGGTTTCAACATTAACGCCTACCTGCAGGATCAGTCGACCAAGGCAACCCTGAAGCGACTCATGACAGCCACGGATCGGCCCGCTTCGATCCTGTTCACCGGCACCCATGGCATGGCATTCAATGCCGACGATGTCCGCCAGGCCTCAACCCAGGGAGCCCTTGTGTGCCAAGATTGGCCGGGCTACGGCAACATCTCCAGTGACCATTGGTTCGCCGCGAGCGATGTTCCAGACAAGGCCAATGTTCACGGGCTGATTCACTTCTTTTTTGCCTGCTATGGTGCCGGTACTCCAGAGTTCGACAATTTCAGCATGAAAGCTGATGTGCCTGGCCGACTGGCCGAGAGAGCGTTGACAGCTCGACTACCGCAACGCCTGCTGTCGCTTGCGCAAGGCGGCGCCCTGGCTTCAATGGGTCATGTCGACAGGGCCTGGGCATCGAGTTTTCGCACCAGTACAGGGCAAACACAGACGCAGGGTTTCCGTGACATCATGGGGCGTTTGATGTCAGGGCAGCGCATAGGTCAAGCGACAGATACGTTCAATAATCAGTGGGGGGTGTTGAGCACAGAGCTGATCAGTGCGCTCAACGATAAAGCCTATGGAAAGCTCAATGACAACGAGTTGTTGGCGCTACGCACTTCTCGCGATGACTTACGCAATTATGTGGTGCTTGGAGATCCCGCAGTGAAACTCAAGGCGGCCAGCGATTGATCTGCTTTGCAGCTGCAAGAAAGGTCGCCGGGCGACGCTCGATTTTCAAGGCGCTGCAAAGCTGTCGCCAGCGACCTGGGGGGCACACAGCTGATCGCAAGACTGGCGCTTGAGCATCACACCGCTGCAGTCTGGCTACCCCAGGCGCTGACGCTGCAGGCCCTCACCCTCCCGGCCGCTGCTCGGCAAACAAAACATGCACCGAATCCAAAAAGTGATGCAACTCCGGCACCTTGGTATTCAGGCTGCGCGCCCCATCATCCCCTACCTTTATCGCCACATTGCCAGTCTCGAACTGCTCGACCAGCCACTCGATGAAAGCCTCCACAGAACTGGCCACCACAAATTTCTCTTCTTCATCGCGGCCAAAGTTGATCACTTGCCCCACGGTACCCTGCTCCGCCGGGTCCAGGTCCACCCCCAGGTGATTGCCGCCATAGTCGTAGGCAAACGGAACCCAGTAGCGGTTGGCATAGAGCGCCTTGATGGCCCCCGATGGCGACGACGTGCAAAAGTCGCTATTGACCGACATGTCTTCGTCAGACCACTCCTCGACAATGTCCCGCCACGACGCCCAATGCTTAAGAGCCTCTGCCAACGGCAGGAACGTCAACCCAAAGAACGGCCCCGTGCTCGCCTTGCCTGTTTGCCCGTCGTGCCATCGATAGAGCGCTTTCAAACTCTCTGGAAAATCCCGTCCGACCAGCGCTTCGAACTCAGCCAATGCGGCCTCGGTGCAGCCTGGCTTCAGGTCGTCATGTACTTCTTCAAGGTTGGCTTCCAACCACGTATCCAGTCGCTCTAACGTTGCTTTCATTGCAGCCCCCCTATCGGCGAAGGCTTGAGCATAGAGCACGACTGAGCGCGCCGTGGTCGAAACCAACCAGACAACACCAGTCACACCCCTGACAGGCCGCCAGGGCCAAGGGTTTGAGCCCGCCGGTCAGCTCACATCTCGACCTGGGTCCCGAGCTCGATCACCCGGTTCAGCGGCAGCTGGAAGTACTTGAGGTTGCTGTTGGCATTCTTGAGCAGGAACGCGAACAGGTGCTCGCGCCACCTGGCCATGCCCATGCGTTTGCTGGCGATGACGGTTTCGCGGCTGAGGAAATAGGTGGTGCGCATGGCTGCGAACTCCAGGTCGTCGCGCTGGCAGCGGCTCAAGGCCAGCGGCACGTTTGGCTCTTCCATGAAGCCGAAATGCAGGCTCACGCGGAAGAAGCCCTCGCCGAACGCTTCTACCTCGAAACGCTTGCCAGCGCTGACCCGCGGTTCGTCCTCGAACACCACCGTCAGCAGCACCACCTGCTCGTGCAGCACCTGGTTGTGCAGCAGGTTGTGCAACAGCGCGTGCGGCACCGCATCGGCCCGGGCGCTGAGGAACACCGCCGTGCCCTTGACCCGGTGGGGCGGCTGGTACTGCAGGCTGGCGATGAACAGGTCCAGTGGCAGCGCGCCTTCGTCGAGCCGTTCGACGATCAGCCGGCGGCCGCGCTTCCAGGTGGTCATCAGCACGAACAGGGCAACCCCGGCGATCACCGGGAAGGCACCGCCTTGGAGGATCTTCGGGGCGTTGGCGGCGAAGTACAGGCTGTCTACCAGCAGAAAACCCAGCAACAGCGGGATCGCCAGCCAGCGCGGCGTCTTCCACAGCAACAGCACCACCGCCGAGGCCAGCAAGGTGGTGATCAGCATGGTGCCGGTCACCGCAACGCCATAGGCGGCGGCCAGTGCACTGGAGGACTCGAAACCCACCACCAACAGGACCACGCCGACCATCAACGCCCAGTTGACCATGCCGATGTAGATCTGCCCCTGCTCTTCGCTGGAGGTGTGCTGGATGAACATGCGCGGCACATAGCCGAGCTGGATGGCCTGGCGGGTCAGGGAGAAGGCGCCGGAAATCACCGCCTGGGAGGCGATGATGGTGGCCAGTGTGGCCAGCCCGACCATGGGCAGCAGGGCCCACTCGGGGGCGAGCAGGTAGAACGGGTTGCGCACCGCGTCCGGGTTGCCAAGGATCAACGCGCCCTGGCCGAAGTAGTTCAGCACCAGGCCCGGCAGCACCAGCAGGAACCAGGCCCTTGCGATGGGTTTGCGGCCAAAGTGGCCCATGTCGGCATACAGCGCTTCGGCGCCGGTCAACGCCAGCACCACGGCGCCCAGGATGGCCACGCCCATGCCAGGGTGGACCACAAAGAACTGCACCGCCCAGGCCGGGTTGAGCGCCTGCAGCACCTCGGGGCGCTGGGCGATGCCGTGTACGCCAAGCGCGCCGAGCACGACGAACCACAGCACCATGACCGGCCCGAACAGGATGCCGATACGCGCCGTGCCGTGCTTCTGGATGACGAACAGCGCCACCAGCACCACCACCGACAACGGCACCACCCAGTGCTCAATCCCGTCGAAGGCCAGTTGCAAGCCCTCCACGGCCGAGAGCACCGATATCGCCGGGGTGATCATGCTGTCGCCGTAGAACAACGCGGCGCCGAACAGGCCCAGCAGCACCAGGCCCTTGCCCAGACGCGCATAGGGCGCCGCAGCCCGATGCGCCAGCGCGGTCAGGGCCATGATGCCGCCTTCGCCCTGATTGCTGGCCCGCAGGATGAACAGCACGTACTTGATCGACACCACCCAGATCAACGACCAGAACACCAGCGACAGCACGCCGAGCACGCCGGCGGTATTGGCCTGCACACCGTAATGGCCGGAGAAGACTTCCTTGAGGGTGTACAGCGGGCTGGTGCCGATGTCGCCATACACCACGCCGACCGCGGCTACGAGGGTGCCGATAGCGGTGGTTTTTCCGGGGAGGGTTGGGTTTGCAGCGGTAACGCTCTGGCTCACGGATGACGTCTCTGGGCTGGCAGGTGGAAAGCGCCTGCCCTCCTTGTGCATGACGACCTCGCGTGGCGCCCGCTCCGCCCCCGGCTACCTGCCTGGGGCCCTGCGGACCGGGCAGCAGAGGCGGCCAGTATCCTTGCAAGCGACCTTGCCGGTCGTAAAAAGAGCGTAAAAAAGCACCGTGCCCAGGAACGTGACGGGTCAGCGCGCGTGCAGCATCACGGCAGCGCGCACACGCTGGCGGCCAAAGCTGCTCATGCGCTGGAACTCGCCGTGGCTGACCGGCAGGTGCTGGCAGTCAAGGCGCGTGCGCAGGCGGCTGTGGTCCACATCCGGGTCGTGCAAGTACACGAACTGCTCGTCGCAGCCGGTCACCACCACCCAGTGCGGTGCCTTCAGGCGCGTAAAGCGGTAGCTGCTGATCAGCACCAGCGGTTTGAAACCTGCCTGCAGTGCGGCACGTATGTCCAGGCCAGGGGCGACCACCTGCTCCACGCCGGTCGCCAGCAAGGCCTGGGCGAAGCCGTCCTCGACCCGTTGCATGACCTCTTTCTTCTCGGCGCTGCGCACGCCGTCAAGAAACAGCGAGCCCGCCTGGCTGAGCACCAGATGCACCGCGAAGCCTCGCCTCCAGGCCGCCAGCGCCAAGCCCTGAGGGCTGCAGCCACCGTGCCCGGCGGTCATGAAAACGGTGGTTGCCTCACGCCACAGCTGGATCTCTTCGTCGCGGTCGGGCACCCGAGTGCCGTCAATCGCGGCCATGGCCATCATCAGGCAGGCGGCGCCACAGGTGAACTCGGTGGTCTGCGCGTAGTAAGGCACCTGCCGCGCCGGCGGCGGCGCCTCGCTCAGCACGCGTTTCTCGTAACGCAGGGCCTGGGCGTGATCCTCGTAGTAATCCTCGACCACAGCGAAACGCTGGTAGCCGTTGGCTTCGTACAAGCTGACCGCGGCCGGGTTGTCGGCGCGCACTTCCAAGCGCACCCAGGCGCAATGGCGTTCAAGCGCACGCGCCTGGACCTCGTCGAGCAAACGCTGGCCCAGGCCATGGCCACGCCAGGCAGGGGCGACCGCGATGGAATACAGGCGCGCCAGCGAAGCGCCACGATGAAACAGCAGCAATGCATAACCGGCCAGTTGCCCGCTGCGCTGCGCGACGATCAGGCAGGCGTTGGCGCGGCTGATCATCCAGTGGAAGTTGCGCGGGCTCAGGCGATCGAGGCTGAAGCACTGCTGCTCCAGGGCAGCCAGATGATCGATATCGGCCATCGATGCAAAGCGAAAATCAAAAGGCATGGCAGCACCGTAATGTTTGAGTAACGAACCGGGACAGGGCGAAAAACCCGTGATTTATTGAAGCGGCGTGTTCTTCAACAGGGATCGATCACTCATGTCAGCGCTGCAAGCCAACAGGGCCGAAGTATTGGACAAATCCGAGAGCTGCACAATCCTCCTGGGCGAGGAACCACCCGGTAAACGGCGCGCCGGCAACCGCCTGCTGATCCTGGTGGAGCGCAAGGAAGACTGGGCCAGCTACCTGCCCAGCGAGAGCCTGATGCTGGCCCAGGATTACCTGGAGCACACCGATGAAGTGGCCGGCCGCACCCAGGTGATCAACCTGTGCCGCCATTACAAGTACCTGGGCCAGGGCTACTACTGCTCACTGCTGGCCGAAGCCCGCGGGCACAAGGTATTCCCCTCGGTGCGCACGATCAGCGAGCTGTCGCGCAAGGCGCTGTACGGGGTTGGCCTGGACGACCTGGAGCGCACGCTGGAACGTGCGCTGGCCAACCATCCCTATGGCAGCACCGAGGCCTTCACCCTCACCCTGTACTTCGGCAAGACCCCCATCGAGCCGCTGCAGGCGCTGGGCCGCCAACTGTTCGAGGCCTTCCCCTGCCCCATCCTGCTGGTGGAGTTCCGCCGGGGCGAGACGTGGCAGATCGCCGGGATCAAACCCGGGGCGCTGTGCAAGCTGCGCGACGCGCAACAGCATGTCTTCGCCGACGCCCTGGACGCCTTCAACCGGCGTACTTGGCGCCAGCCGCAATCCAAGCGTGTGGCGCGCTTCGACCTGGCCATCCTGCACGACCCTGGCGAACTGTTGCCGCCCTCCAATACCCAGGCGTTGCAGCGCTTCATCGAGGCCGGTAAGGCGCTAGGGATCGATGTGGAACTGATCGAGAAAAAGGATTACGCCCGCCTCGCCGAGTTCGATGGCTTGTTCATTCGCGAAACCACCCGCGTGGACGACCATACCTACCGCTTTGCGAAAAAGGCAGAAAGCGAAGGGCTGGTGGTCATCGACGACCCCGCTTCGATCCTGCGCTGCACCAACAAGGTCTACCTGGCCGACCTGCTCAAACGCCGTGGCCTGGGCATGCCGGCGACCGAGATTTTGTACAAGGACCGCCCCCAGGAGCTTGAGCTGGCAGGCAAACGCCTGGGCTTCCCGTTGGTGCTGAAGATCCCCGATGGCTGTTTCTCCAAGGGCGTGATCAAGGTGGCCGACGCGCAATCCCTGGCTGCAGCGGCCCAGGAGCTGTTCGAACATTCCGTGCTGCTGCTCGCCCAGGAGTACTGCTACACCGAGTACGACTGGCGCATCGGGGTGCTTGACGGTGAAGCCCTCTACGCCTGCCAGTACTTCATGTCCAAAGGGCATTGGCAGATCTACAACCACAAGGCGGCCGCCGCCGAGGTCAATGGCAAGTGCCGGGCCGTCCCTGTGGACCAGGTGCCCGATGACGTGGTCAAGCTCGCGGTCGACACGGCCCGGCTCATCGGCCAGGGCCTGTATGGCGTCGACCTGAAACAGGTCGGCGAGCGGGTGATGGTCATCGAAGTCAACGACAACCCCAACCTGGATGCCGGTATCGAGGACGCGGTGTTGGGCGAGGCGCTGTACCGGCGCGTGCTGCAAGCCTTCGTGCGCCGGCTCGAACAGAAATACCGTGGCCAGGTGGGCTGAGCCATGATCGAGGGCTATTGCATCGAAGCCGGTACGCTGTGCCAGGCACCTGCCGACAAGGCAAGCGTCTGGCTGAGCATCGCCCCTGACGCCCATGAGCAGTGGCTGCTCCAGCACCAGTTGGGCATCAGTGCCCAGGTGCTGGAGTCATCGCTCGACCCGGACGAAGTGGCGCGTATCGAAATCAAGCCCGACCACCTGTTCCTGATCTGGAAACGCCCGGAAAGCTTCGATGGCCGCGTGTTCAACGTGTCCTCGTTCGGCGTGGTGCTCAGCGAGCAACGCCTGGTGGTGATCAGCGCCAGCAATGCGCTGCTGGCGCGGCTGGGACAAGGTTCGAACCTGACCAGCCCGCTGGATGTGCTGATGGCGCTGCTGGCCGAGAGTGTGCATCACTACCTGGGCCATTTGCGCGTGGTCAAGCAGGTGGCCCGGGAGCTGCAGCAACACTTCACCCGCACGATGGACAGCCAGCACCTGCTGCAGATGTACAGCCTGAGCGAAAGCCTGGTCTATTACGTCAACGCCATCCACAGCAACGGCGCCGTCCTGGGCCTGCTGCGCAGCCATGGCCGCCGCCACGGGTTCGGCCCTGGCCAGCTGGAAGCCCTGGACGACCTGATCATCGAAAACCAGCAGAGCCACCAGCAGGCCAGGATCCATGCCCAGGTCTTCACCAACCTGATCGAAGCCCGGGGCAACCTGGCCAACAACAGCATGAACCTGGCGCTGCGCAACCTCACCCTGATCAATGTGGTGTTCCTGCCCCTCAACCTGATCGCCAGTATCGGCGGCATGTCGGAGTTCAGCATGATGACCGCGGGCATGCCGTGGTGGCTGGCGTTCCCTGCGCTCATGGCCGCGATGGCCGTGCTTGGGGGCGGCATGGCCATCGCCCTGCGACGCATGGCCTGAGCCCGACCTGGCCACTGGTGTGGTATGCAAGCCGGTCGTTCAATGCGATCTTCTGTGCCCGGCACACGGCGCTTGACGGAGGCTTCGCCTTGATTACCGTAGTGAGCGCCGGGAGCATCTTCGATGCCCTGCTGACAGCGCTTGCACGAAAGGAAACCGCACATGATCGATAGCAGCACCCCGGTCAACGAACAGCCACGCGCGGCTCGCCAGCCGATCAGCCTGGCCCAGGCCCTGCGCTTCTGGCTCAAGCTGGGTTTCATCAGCTTTGGCGGGCCCGCCGGGCAGATCGCGATCATGCACCAGGAACTGGTGGAGCGCCGGCGCTGGATCAGCGAAAAACGCTTCCTGCACGCACTGAACTACTGCATGTTGCTGCCGGGCCCCGAAGCCCAGCAGCTGGCCACCTACATCGGCTGGCTGATGCACCGCGCCTGGGGCGGCGTGATTGCCGGCGCCCTGTTCGTGCTGCCGTCGCTGTTCATCCTGATCGGCTTGTCGTGGGTTTACCTGGCCTTTGGCGAAGTGCCGGTGGTGGCCGGCATGTTCTACGGCATCAAGCCTGCGGTGACCGCGATCGTGTTGCATGCGGCCCACCGCATTGGCTCGCGGGCGCTGAAAAATGGCTGGTTGTGGGCCATCGCTGGCGCGTCGTTCGTGGCCATTTTCGCCCTGAATGTGCCGTTCCCGCTGATCGTGCTGGTGGCCGGTATGGTCGGCTATGCGGGCGGGCGGCTGGCGCCCGGCACCTTCGTCATCGGTGGCGGCCATGGCGCCGCCCGCCAGCACTATGGGCCGGCGCTGATCGATGACGATACGCCCCCACCCGAGCATGCGCGCTTTCGCTGGCGGCACCTTCTGCGGTTGATGATGATCGGCGCCGCGCTATGGCTGCTGCCCATGGGGCTGCTGACCCTGGCATTCGGCTGGGACGGCACCCTGACGCAAATGGGCTGGTTCTTCACCAAGGCTGCCCTGTTGACCTTCGGCGGTGCCTACGCAGTGTTGCCCTACGTGTACCAGGGCGCTGTGGGCCATTACGGCTGGCTGTCGCCCACGCAGATGATCGACGGCCTGGCATTGGGGGAAACCACCCCAGGGCCGCTGATCATGGTGGTGGCGTTCGTCGGCTTCGTCGGTGGCTACCTGCAACCGATGTTCGGCGCCGACCATCCCTTCCTCGCCGGGGCGGTCGCGGCGAGCCTGGTCACCTGGTTCACTTTCCTGCCGTCGTTCCTGTTCATCCTTGCCGGCGGCCCGCTGGTGGAGTCGACCCACGGCGAGATGAAGTTCACGGCGCCGTTGACTGCGATCACGGCGGCCGTGGTTGGGGTGATCCTGAACCTGGCGTTGTTCTTCGGCTACCACGTGCTGTGGCCCAACGGCTTCGCCGGGGTATTCGACTGGCCTTCGGCGCTGATTGCGGCGGGCGCGGCGCTGGCATTGTTCCGCTGGCGCCGTGGGGTGATTCAAGTGTTGCTCGCCTGTGCCTTGGCGGGTTTGGCGGTACACCTGTTGCGGGGGTGAACGCGCAGGCCGGCCGACAGTGTCGGCCGGCTCCTGCAAGACGGGGTCTAGCGACCCGCCTGCGCCGCCTGTTGGTCGGCATGGTAGGACGAACGCACCAGCGGCCCCGACGCCACGTTCCTGAAGCCCATCGCCACGGCCTGCTCGGCAAGCCAGGCGAAGGTATCCGGGTGCACGAAACGCTGCACCGGCAGGTGGCTGCGCGACGGTTGCAGGTACTGCCCGAGGGTGAGCATGTCGACCTGGTGCTCGCGCAGGCGCTGCATCACTTCGATTACTTCCTCATCGGTTTCGCCCAGGCCAAGCATCAGCCCGGACTTGGTCGGCACGCCCGGCACCCGTTGCTTGAAGCGCTCCAGCAAATCCAGCGACCACTCGAAGTCCGAGCCCGGCCGGGCTGCCTTGTACAGGCGCGGCACGGTTTCCAGGTTGTGGTTGAACACATCCGGCGGCTCCTGGGCGGTGATGGCCAGGGCCACGTCCATGCGCCCCCGGTAATCGGGCACCAGGGTTTCCAGCTGGATGCCCGGCGACAGCCGGCGGATCTCGCGCAGGCAGTCGACGAAATGCTGGGCACCGCCGTCGCGCAAGTCGTCGCGGTCCACCGAGGTGATCACCACGTACTTCAGGCCCAGGTCGGCGATGGCGATGGCCAGGTTCTTCGGCTCATCGACGTCCAGCGGCCGCGGCCGGCCATGGCCGACGTCGCAGAACGGGCAACGGCGGGTGCAGATGTCGCCCATGATCATGAAGGTCGCCGTACCGCCGGCGAAGCATTCGCCCAGGTTCGGGCAGGCGGCCTCCTCGCAGACGCTGTGCAGCTTGTGCTTGCGCAGCAGGGCCTTGACCCGCGCCACCTCGGGGGAAGTGGCGATCTCTACGCGGATCCACTCGGGTTTGCGCGGGATGTCCTCGGTGGGCAGGATCTTCACCGGGATGCGCGCCACCTTCTCGGCGCCGCGCAGTTTCACCCCGGCTTGCAGGGGCTGGTTCATCGGCAGGCTCCTGTTCAACCGCGGTAGTAACGTGGGGCCACGAAGGGTGTGCGCACCACCTGCATTGGCACCAACTTGCCACGCACCTGGGCGAACACTTCGGTCTCAAGCGCGGTGTACTCGCTCTGCACATAGCCCATCGCCAGCGGCCCGCCCAGGCTTGGGCCGAAGCCGCCGCTGGTGACCCGGCCGATCACCTCCTCCCGGGCATTGACGATCAATGCCCCTTCACGCACCGGCACCCGCTCGCGGGGCAGCAGGCCGACCCGCTTGCTGGCCACGCCTTCGCGCTGCTGGGCCAGGATGCGCGCGGCCCCCGGGAAACCACCGGCGCGCTCGCCGTCGGCACGCCGGGCCTTGGAGATCGCCCAGGCCAGGCTGGCCTCGATCGGCGTGGTGCGCGCCTCCATGTCATGGCCGTACAGGCACAGCCCGGCTTCCAGGCGCAGCGAGTCGCGGGCACCGAGGCCGATGGCCTCGACCTCGGGTTCGGCCAGCAGGGTGCGGGCCAGCAGCGGCGCCGCCTCCACCGGCACCGAGATCTCGAAGCCGTCCTCGCCGGTGTAGCCCGAGCGGCTGACGTAGCAGTCGACACCCAGCAGCTTGACGCTGGCGAACTGCATGAAGGTCATGCCGCCCACCTGCGAGGCCAGGCGCCCGAGCACCTTGGCCGCCGCCGGCCCTTGCAGGGCCAGCAGGGCGCGGCTGGCGAACAGCGACTCGACCTCGCACTGGCCCTCCAGCTGCTGGCGCAGGTGGGCCAGGTCCTGCTGCTTGCAACCGGCGTTGACCACCAGCAGCAGCTCATCGTGGGCCAGCCTGGCCACCATCAGGTCATCGAGGATGCCGCCGTCGGCGTTGGTGAACAGCGCATAGCGCTGCATGCCCACCGGCAGGTCGAGGATATCGACCGGCACCAGCGCCTCCAGGGCCTGGGCGGCATTGGCACCGCGCAGGCGGATCTGGCCCATGTGCGAAACATCGAACAGGCCGGCCTGCTCGCGGGTGTGCAGGTGCTCCTTGAGCACCCCCAGCGGGTACTGCACCGGCATGGCGTAGCCGGCGAAGGGCACCATGCGCGCGCCCAGTTGCAGGTGCAGGGCGTGCAGCGGGGTGTGTTGGAGGGCTTGTGTGGACATGGGTGACTCCTTGGGTTCGAGGGGGATCAGGCCGGGTACACCGGGAAGCGCTTGCACAGCTCGCCGACCTGGCGCGCCACCTGGGCCTCGACGTCGGCATCGCCGAGGTGCTCGAGGATGTCGCAGATCCAGGTGGCCAGGGCGCGGCACTCCTCGACCTTGAAACCACGGGTGGTCACCGCTGGCGTGCCGATGCGCAGGCCCGAGGTCACGAAGGGTGATTGCGGGTCGTTGGGCACGGCGTTCTTGTTGACCGTGATATGCGCCCGGCCCAATGCCGCGTCGGCGTCCTTGCCGGTGATGCCCTGGCGGATCAGGCTGAGCAGGAACAGGTGGTTGTCGGTGCCGCCGGAGACCACGTCGAAACCGCGCTGCATGAACACCTGGGCCATGGCCCGGGCGTTGTCGATGACCTGCTGCTGGTAAACCTTGAAGCCAGGTTCCAGCGCCTCTTTGAAACACACCGCCTTGGCCGCGATCACATGCATCAGTGGCCCGCCC
>NZ_BQHO01000035.1 GCF_021601385.1 Pseudomonas parasichuanensis
CCAGATCGATGGCGACGATGGCGACAGTGTTCATGGCGTTACACTCCGATAGGCACCCTGTGAAAGCTTAGAGGGCTGACACAGAGCGGGGCGGGGGTAGCCATTTCATTATTTGTTTCGGGCCAATCACTCCTGTGAGGATGCCGCTGTCCGCCTTGGTGCATGTCTCAAGTCGGGCGAGGCGCCAGTGGCGCCCACTCCAATACCGAGTCGAACCAACAAGGCGTACAGTGATGACCTTTCAGGAGTAACTGGCCCGAAACAAATGTGGGAGCTGGCTTGCCAGCGATGCGCCGCGGGGGCGGCGCTCGATCTCATAGGCGCCATAACCCTTAAGGCCTGCACCTGTACGCCCCACCGCATATCCAAAAAATACCCCCCCACGGACGACCCCAGGACCCCAGCATGACGCTAGCCCAACTCTCCCTCACCCCCCTCGACTGGCTCCCCATCCTCCTCGCGATCTCAGTCGCCTACATCGTCTTCGGCATCGCCGGCTTCGGCACCGCGCTGGTCGCCGGCCCCGTGCTGATCCACTTCATGCCCCTGTCGCGGATCATCCCGCTACTGGTACTGCTGGACTTCGTCGCCGCCTTCGGCAACCTGCTGCCGTCACGCAAGGATGTGGTGCGTGGCGAGCTGCTGCGCCTGCTGCCGTGCATGGCCGTGGGCTGCGCCCTGGGCGTGGTGTTCCTGCTGCGGCTCAAGTCCGACCTGCTGCTGTTGCTGATGGGCCTGTTCGTCACCGCCTACGCGATCTACGGCCTGGCGGTGAAAGTACGCCCGGCGAACCTGTCGGGCCTGTGGGCGGTACCGATGGGCACGGTGGGCGGCCTGTTCGGCGCGCTGTTCGGCAGTGGCGGGTTCCTCTATGCGATCTACCTGAGTGGCCGGCTGGCGTCCAAGGAGCAGGTGCGGGCCACCCAGAGCGCACTGATCAGTTGCAGCACGGTGGTGCGCCTGTCGCTGTTCCTGGTCGCCGGGGTGTATGCCGATACCAGCCTGCTGTTGCTGGCCGCCTGCCTGCTGCCGGTGATGTTCCTCGGGCTGTGGGTTGGCAGGCGATTGACCCTGAAGCTGTCCCGCGAAGCCTTCGTGCGCCTGGTCACCTGGCTGGTGCTGGCCAGCGGCCTGGCCTTGATCGGTCGCTACCTGAGCACGTGAGCAGGCGCTAGAATTGCGCCATTACCGCAGTCCGCAGGCCCGTTTCGTTCATGAACACGCAAAGCATCATCGTCCCCAAACTGTCCACCGTGCCGTCCCACGAAGCCCGCTCAAGGGCCATCCTGCGCTGGCTGGTGCGCGAGAAGATCGTCGAGGAGCAGTTGACCACCTGCGGCCGTACCGGCAATCGCATGGGCCATGCCCTGGCCGAGGGGGCGCGCAAGGTGGCCCTGCACCCGGAGAAACTGCCCTTCGGCGAGCAGGCCAACGGCCTTGAAGTGGTGCTCAAGCGCTGCATCTACACCCCCACCGACGGTTTCCTCGAAGAAGCCGGCTGCCCGGAGTGCCGACGAGAGGTCGGCGAGCCGCTGTTCGAGAGCCTGGAGGAGTGGACGCCGGGGGTAAGCGATAACTTCACCTGCCCGTTGTGCGGCTTCGAGGACGACATCAATGGCTTCCTTTACCTGCAGCCATGTGCCTTTTCCAACCTGGGGTTCATCTTCAACAACTGGGGCGAGGCCGGGTTTACCCAGGCCTTCCTCGACAGCTTTGCCGACTGGCTGGATCAGCCGGTGGCGGTGGTGCAGGTAAAACTGCCACAAGGCTGACCGAAGGCCCTTATTTTGCATTGAGCGGCGCGCCGTGCATGAGTATAATGGCGCGCTTCCATTTTTCCCGCCCGGGAGCCCCCGCGATGCTGCGTATCAGCCAAGAAGCCCTGACTTTCGACGATATCCTCCTTGTACCTGGTTATTCCGAGGTACTGCCCAATGAAGTCAGTCTCAAGACCCGTTTGACTCGTGGCATCGAGCTGAACATTCCCCTGGTCTCCGCCGCCATGGATACCGTGACCGAAGCGCGTCTGGCCATCGCCATGGCCCAGGAAGGCGGCATCGGCATCATCCACAAGAACATGACCATCGAGCAGCAGGCCGGCGAAGTACGCAAGGTCAAGAAGTTCGAGGCTGGCGTGGTCAAGGACCCGATCACCATCGACGCCGACGCCACCGTGCGCGACCTGTTCGACCTGACCCGCCTGAACAACATCTCGGGCGTTCCGGTCCTGGCCAACGGTGACCTGGTCGGTATCGTCACCTCCCGTGACGTGCGTTTCGAAACCCGCCTGGACGCCAAGGTGCGCGAAGTGATGACGCCTAAAGAGCGCCTGGTCACCGTGCGCGAAGGCGCCGACAAGAACGAAGTCCGCGAGCTGCTGCACAAGCACCGCCTGGAAAAAGTCCTGATCGTCGACGACAAGTTCGCGCTCAAGGGCATGATGACCGTCAAGGACATCGAAAAAGCCAAGGCCTACCCACTGGCGAGCAAGGACGACCAAGGTCGCCTGCGCGTGGGGGCCGCGGTCGGCACCGGCAAGGACACCGGCGAGCGGGTTGCCGCCCTGGTTGCCGCCGGCGTTGACGTGGTGGTGGTCGACACCGCCCACGGTCACTCCAAGGGTGTGATCGACCGCGTGCGCTGGGTGAAAGAGACCTACCCGCAAGTGCAGGTGATCGGCGGCAACATCGCCACCGGCGCTGCTGCCAAGGCCCTGGCCGAAGCCGGCGCTGACGCCGTCAAGGTCGGTATCGGCCCAGGCTCGATCTGCACCACCCGTATCGTTGCCGGTGTCGGCGTGCCGCAGATCAGCGCCATCGCCAACGTCGCCGCTGCGCTGGAAGGCACTGGCGTGCCACTGATCGCCGACGGCGGCATCCGCTTCTCCGGTGACCTGTCCAAGGCCATCGTTGCCGGTGCTTCCTGCGTGATGATGGGTTCGATGTTCGCCGGTACCGAAGAAGCCCCGGGTGAAGTCGAACTGTTCCAGGGCCGTTCGTACAAGGCTTACCGCGGCATGGGCTCGCTGGGTGCCATGGCGCAGGCGCAAGGTTCGTCCGACCGTTACTTCCAGGACTCCTCGGCCGGCGCCGAGAAGCTGGTCCCGGAAGGCATCGAAGGCCGCGTTCCCTACAAAGGCGCCCTGTCGGCGATCATCCACCAGCTGATGGGCGGCCTGCGCTCGTCCATGGGCTACACCGGCAGCGCGACCATCGAAGAGATGCGTACCAAGCCGGAGTTCGTGCGCATCACCGGTGCCGGCATGGCCGAGTCCCACGTGCATGACGTGCAGATCACCAAAGAAGCCCCTAACTACCGCGTAGGCTAAGGCTTCCAGCAATTACCGAACGGGGCTGTCATAAACAGCCCCGCGTCGTTTCCGATTTCCACTGACGAGATTTGAGTCATGGCCCTCGACATTCACGCTCACCGCATCCTGATCCTCGATTTCGGTTCCCAGTACACCCAGCTGATCGCCCGCCGCGTGCGCGAAATCGGCGTGTACTGCGAACTGCACCCGTTCGACATGGCCGATGAAGCGATCCGCGAATTCAACCCGCGCGGCATCATCCTCGCCGGCGGCCCCGAGTCGGTCCACGAAGCCAACAGCCCGCGCGCGCCACAGGCCGTGTTCGACCTGAAAGTGCCGGTGCTGGGCATCTGCTACGGCATGCAGACCATGGCCGAACAGATGGGCGGCAAGGTCGAAGGTTCCGAGCTGCGCGAGTTCGGCTACGCCCGCGTTGACGTGGTCGGCAAGAGCCGCCTGCTCGACGGTATCGAAGACCACGTCGACGATGACGGCGTACTGGGCCTGGACGTGTGGATGAGCCACGGCGACAAGGTCACCCAGATGCCGGGCAACTTCCACGTGCTGGCCAGCACCCCGAGCTGCCCGATCGCCGGCATGTACGACGATGCCCTGGGCTACTACGGCGTGCAGTTCCACCCGGAAGTGACCCACACCAAGCAGGGCGGTCGCATCCTCTCGCGCTTCGTCCAGGACATCTGCGGCTGCGAAGCCCTGTGGACCCCGTCGAACATCGTCGAAGACGCCATCGCCCAGGTGCGTGAGCAAGTCGGTTCGGCCAACGTCCTGCTGGGCCTGTCCGGCGGTGTCGACAGCTCGGTAGTTGCCGCGCTGCTGCACCGCGCCATTGGCGACCAGCTGACCTGCGTATTCGTCGACAACGGCCTGCTGCGCCTGCACGAAGGCGACCAGGTGATGGCCATGTTCAAGGAGAACATGGGCGTCAAGGTAATCCGCGCCGACGCCGAGAAGCAGTTCCTCGACAACCTGGAAGGCGAAGCCGACCCGGAGAAGAAGCGCAAGATCATCGGCCGCACCTTCATCGACGTGTTCGATGCCGAAGCCAGCAAGCTGGACAACATCCAGTTCCTTGCCCAGGGCACCATCTACCCTGACGTGATCGAGTCGGCCGGTGCCAAGAGCGGCAAGGCCCACGTGATCAAGTCGCACCACAACGTCGGTGGCCTGCCGGAGGAAATGAACCTCAAGCTGGTCGAGCCGCTGCGCGAGCTGTTCAAGGACGAAGTACGCAAGATCGGCCTGGAGCTGGGCCTGCCGTACGACATGGTCTACCGCCACCCGTTCCCGGGCCCGGGCCTGGGCGTACGTATCCTCGGTGAAGTGAAGAAGGAATACGCCGACATCCTGCGTCGCGCCGACCACATCTTCATCGAAGAGCTGCGCAAGGCCGACTGGTACCACAAGACCAGCCAGGCCTTCGTGGTGTTCCAGCCGGTCAAGTCGGTGGGTGTCGTCGGCGACGGCCGTCGCTACGCCTGGGTCGTGGCGCTGCGCGCCGTCGAGACCGTGGACTTCATGACCGCACGCTGGGCGCACCTGCCGTACGAGCTGCTGGAGACCGTCAGCGGCCGCATCATCAACGAAATCGCCGGTATCTCCCGCGTCACCTACGACGTGTCGAGCAAGCCGCCTGCCACCATCGAGTGGGAATAAGTTGAGCCACAAGGGCGCCGCAAGGCGCCCTTGTTGTATCCGGCATCAGGCCTGGCGCTGGATCACGGCTTCGCAGTGCACCGGGAAGTTCACCGAGTTGGCGATGAAGCATTCGTGATGGGCGTCTTCATGCAGGCGCAGGGCGACTTGCGGATCCGAATCGGCGCTCACCAGCACCTGCGGGCGCAGCACGATGCCGGTGAAATGCCCCTTGCGTTCGTCATCGGCTTCGACCATTCGGCCCTCTGGCTTATCGACATACGCCAGCACATTCACGTTGTTCACCGCGCACAGGTGCAGGTACCACAGCTTGTGGCAGGCTGATACCGAGGCGAGCAGCAGGTCTTCTGGGTTCCAGCGGCTACGGTCGCCGCGAAAAGCCGGGTCGGCCGAACCGGGCAGCGCCGGCTTACCCTGGGCCTCGACACTGAAGTCCCGCTGGTAGGCGGTATAGCGGGTGGTGCCCTGGCCGGTATTGCCGGTCCAGTTCACGGTCAACGCGTAGGTATGTTCCTTCATGACCCTTCCTTGCGAGTGCGTATGGACGGGGGATGATTGCACATCACTCGCGTGGCTTGGGGTCTTTAGCAAACAGCGCCTTCTGGTACGCGTCGTAGGACAGCAAGCGGTTCTTCATGGCCGTGAATGCATCACCTTCGACCGGCTGCGGGTTCTTTTCCTGTGGGTCGTCCTCGAGGTGGTAGCGCACCAGGGTATCCGGGCTGTATTCGTAGATGTACTTGTACGGGTGCTCCACCACTGCAGAGGACAACTGGTCGAAGAACGTCGACATGTAAAACACCCGCTTGCCGTGGTCCCTGAGCAAGCTGATGCCTTGTACGTTGAACGGCGCGTCGGCCACCGCGAAGAAGTCGGCAATGGTGGGGGCGATGTCGGTCTGCTGGCTGGTGGTCGCTATCGGCTTGGCCAGGGTCTTGCCCTTGGCCCAGAAAATCAGCGGCACGGTCACTTCTTCTTCGTGCATGGACGAGTTGTGAATGAACAGCCCGTGTTCGCCGAACGACTCGCCATGGTCGCCCACCAGCACGAACAGGGTCGAGTCGAGCAGGCCCGCCTTGTCGTACCCCTCGAGCATCTGCCCGATCAGGGTGTCGGTGTTCTCGATGCAGGTTTCGTACTTTTCCAGCGCGGACTGTGAAGGGGTCGTGCCCGTGCAGTCGTAGGGGTAATGCGCGGCGCTTGGGAAATACAACGCGATAAAGCCTTGGCCGGATTTGCTGATGGCCTGCAGGTGAGGAATGCTGGATGTGTACAGCAGCTCGTCGCTGTCGCCAAAACTGCTGTTGTTCAGCGCCTGTGTGTTGGCGGGCGCGATGTCGGTGACGGCATAGGCGTTGGCAACACCGATGGATTTGAGGAAGCCGTCCATGTTTTCGAACTGCAGGAACAGGGAGCTGAAGGCGACGGCTTGCATGTTCTTCTTGCGTGTCAGTTCATGGATCACGCCCGGCTGATGCAGCGGCATTGCCTCTTTGATTTCAACGCCGGGGTAGGCGTGCTGCCCGGTGAAGATCGAGTAGTAGCCCTTGGATGAATGGGGCACCGTCACATACGACTTGAACAGCATGCCCTCGCGGGAAAGCCTGTCGAAGGTGGGGAAGCGCTGGGCCGTGCTGACTTCGGCGCCGAAAATGCTGTTCCAGCGCACCGACTCCATGACGATGTACACCAGGTTCTTGAAGTCTGCTGCGGGCACGGTTTCAAGCTTGGGCAGGGTGTTGATGGAAGACACGGGGTAAGCGGGTTGTTCGAAGGGCAGCAGGTTGGGGTGCAGGCTGGCATTCACCTGGGTGGCGTTCTGCAGGGCTGAGACCAGCGGGCGGATGACGATGTTGTCATTCAGGTCGTAGCGGGCGTCCTTGGCGAAGATCGCGCCCAGCAGCAGGCCGCACAACAGTACGCCTACGCCCAGTGTGCGTGCCCTTGTCGGCGCTGCAGGCGAGCGCTTGAATGCCTGGTAGGTGGCCAGGCCCACCAGTCCCCAGGTGGCCAGGTAAGCCAGCAGCAGCACGAACACGATGAAGCGGAAGGTCAGGCCAAAGCCTGCCAGCTGGTTGAGAAACACCGGCGCCCCTGACGTCAGGTTGCTGGCATTCTCCAGGCTGTACTGGATCAGCGACCAGTCCAGCGGCTTGAGCCAGAGCTCCCTGACGCGCATGTCTATCAGCAGGAACAGCAGCAACGCGCCACACAAGATGCTGACCAGGAAAAAGTTGTACCTGTGCCTGCGCAGCGTGGTGACCGCCACCAGATAGACCAGGCCGGCCAGCAGCAGGTCTTGCAGGAGGTACAGGGCGATACTGGCAAGGTCGGTGTCGATCCAGCGGTTGGCGAAGTAGCTGACCAGGATGATCTTCGGCACCAGCAGCAGCGCCACGGCAAACACCAGCGCAACCTCAAGCAGGTGGTTTCTTCGCTCCATGGTGTTTCGCTCCCCCGAGTCCCTGCACAGGCCAATGACATCACTTAAGCAGCACGTCCCTGTTTGGGCAAGAAAGCCCCGGGGCGGCCTTGGGCGGCACTGCGACAAGACTTCACTTAATATTTCGCAAATGCAGGTGTATCGTATTCGCCCTTCATCGCCGGCCCCAGCTGGCAGACAGACTGCGCAAAAACGAGGTACCCGCACCGATGTCCTTTACCCGTCGACAAATGCTCAAGGGCCTGACCGGCCTGGTGGTGGTAGGCCTGGGCGCCGGGGGCGCAGCGCGCTACTGGCTGGGCAAGGTCGAGGACGACAACGCCGGGCACGACTACGAGCTGATCGCCGCCCCCCTGGATGTCGAGCTGGTGCCAGGTTTCAAGACCGAGGCCTGGGCCTTCGGCCCGTCGGCGCCGGGTACCGAGTTGCGGGTGCGCCAGGGCACCTGGTTGCGGGTGCGCTTCATCAACCACCTGCCGGTGGAGACCACCATTCATTGGCACGGCATCCGCCTGCCGCTGGAGATGGACGGTGTGCCTTATGTGTCGCAGTTGCCGGTCAAGCCGGGCGAGTACTTCGACTACAAGTTCAAGGTGCCGGACGCGGGCAGTTACTGGTACCACCCCCACGTCAGCAGCTCCGAGGAACTCGGCCGTGGGCTGGTGGGCCCGCTGATCGTCGAGGAACGCGAGCCGACTGGCTTTGCGCACGAACGCACCCTCAGCCTGAAAAACTGGCATGTCGACGAGCAGGGCGCCTGGATGCCCTTCAGCGTGCCGCGCGAGGCCGCGCGCAACGGCACCGCAGGCCGGCTGATCACCATCAATGGCCAGGCCGACTCGGTCACCGAGCTGCCGGCCGGGCAGGTGGTGCGGGTGCGCCTGCTGAACCTGGACAACACCTGGACCTACCGCCTCAACCTCAAGGGCAACTGCGAGGCGATGATCTACGCCCTCGATGGCAACCCCATCACACCGCGGCCGCTGGACGACGATTACTGGCTCGGGCCGGGCATGCGTATCTGCCTGGCCATCCGTATTCCCGAGGCGGGCGAGGAGATCTCCCTGCGCGACGGTTTCGTGCGCCTGGGTACCCTGCGCTCGGTGGCCAGCAACCAGGCGCCGGGCGACTGGCCCAAGGCGCTGCCGGCCAACCCGATTGCCGAGCCAGACCTCAAGAATGCCGAGAAACTGAACTTCAACTTCGAGTGGGTCGGCAAGGTCTCGGTGAATACCGACAATGGCAAGCCGCCAAGCCTGTGGCAGATCAACGGCCAGGCCTGGGACATCACCGACAAGACCTGCGCCGACCGGCCGATCGCCACGCTGCAGAAGGGCAAGAGCTACATCTTCGAGCTGAAGAACATGACCCAATACCAGCACCCGATCCACCTGCATGGCATGAGTTTCAAGGTGATCGCCTCCAATCGCCGCAAGATCGTCGAGCCATGGTTCACCGACACCTACCTGTTGGGCAAGAACGAGCGTGCCCAGGTGGCCCTGGTGGCCGATAACCCGGGGACCTGGATGTTCCATTGCCATGTCATCGACCACATGGAAACCGGCCTGATGGCCGCGATCGCGGTGGTCTGATGCGACCACAGATCATCGATCGCAGCCGCGATCAGGAGTTCATGCGCCTGGCGCTGCAACTGGCCGCCGAAGGCGCGAGCCTGGGCGAAGTGCCGGTGGGGGCGGTGCTGGTGCAGCACGGCCAGGTGATCGGCCAGGGCTTCAACCGGCCGATCATCGACAGCGACCCCAGCGCCCATGCCGAGATGGTCGCCATCCGTGCGGCGGCGCAGGCTGCCAGCAACTACCGGCTGCCAGGCAGCACCCTGTATGTGACGCTGGAGCCGTGCAGCATGTGTGCCGGGCTGATCGTCCATTCACGGGTGGCGCGGGTGGTGTATGGGGCGTTGGAGCCCAAGGCCGGCATCGTGCAGAGCCAGGGGCAGTTCTTCGGGCAGGGCTTTCTCAACCATCGGGTGATGGTCGAGGGTGGAGTGTTGGCCGAGGAGTGCGGGGCGATTCTGAGCGAGTTCTTCAAGGCCCGACGGGCGAAAACCTGAGTCCTGAAAGGCTTGTGTTGGCTGTGCCGGCCCTTTCGCGGGCAAGCCCGCTCCCACAGGTTCAGCGCAAGCTTCAAAAACCAGGGGGCTTCTGAGGGAGCGGGCTTGCCCGCGAAGAGGCCGGTACATCCGGCAAACATCCCTCCGGCCGCCCGTGTCACATCGGCGCCGGCTGCTCCGCCGGCTTGTCCTTGTTGACCCCCGGCACATGCAGGTTGCCTTCGGCCACCTGGCCTTCGAGCTGCGGCTGGGTCACCCAGGTGAGGATGTCGTAGTAACGGCGGATGTTGGCCACGAAGTGCACCGGCTCACCGCCGCGGGCATAGCCGTACTTGGTCTTGCTGTACCACTGCTTCTGCGACAGGCGCGGCAGCATCTTCTTCACGTCCAGCCACTTGTTCGGGTCGAGCTTCTCGCGCTTGGCCAGGGTGCGGGCGTCTTCCAGGTGGCCGCTGCCGACGTTGTAGGCGGCCAGGGCGAACCAGGTGCGGTCGGGCTCCTTGATGCTGTCGTCGAGCTCTTCCTTGATCTTCATGAAGTACTTGGCACCACCCTGGATGCTCTGTTTGGGGTCCAGGCGGTTGGATACCCCCATGGCCTGGGCGGTGCGCTGGGTGAGCATCATCAGGCCGCGCACGCCGGTCTTGGAGGTGACCTCTGGCTGCCACATGGATTCCTGGTAGCCGATCGCTGCCAGCAGGCGCCAGTCCACCTGCTCGACCTTGGCGTAGCTCTTGAAGTGCTTCTCGTACTTGGGCAGGCGCTGCTGCAGGTGCTGGGCGAAGGTGTAGGCGCCCACGTAGCCGAGTACATCGACGTGGCCGTAGTAACGGTCTTTCAGGCGCTGCAGGGTGCCGTTCTTCTGCGCCTTGTCGAGGAACTCGTTGACTTCGTTGAGCAGGCTGTTGTCGTCGCCAGCGGCCACCGCCCAGCGCTGGTCGCGGCTGTCGCCCAGGTCGAAGGCCACGCGCACATTGGGGAAGTAGACCTGGTTCATCGCCAGTTCATTGGAGTCGACCAGGGTCAGGTCGATCTGGCCTTCGTCTACCATGCGCAGCAGGTCGACCACTTCGACGGCGTCGGACTCTTCGTATTCCAGCCCCGGGTTCTGCTTTTTCAGTTCCGCCAGTTGGTCGGCGTGGCTGCTGCCCTTGAGCACCATGATCTTCTTGCCCACCAGGCCCTTGGCGTTGGTGGGGCGCGACCGGCCATTGCGGTAGATGACTTGCGGCGTGACTTCAAGGTAGGGGTGGGAGAACTTCGCCTGGGTGGCGCGCCGCTCGCTGCTGACCAGGCCGGCGGCGGCCAGCACCGGGCCGGACGGCTTGCCCAGCTGGTCGAACAGTTGGTCGAGGTTGTCGGCGGTCTCGATCTGCAGCTTGACCCCCAGGTCGTCGGCAAAGCGCTTGACCAGCTCGTACTCGAAGCCGGTTTCGCCGTTGCGGTCCTGGAAGTAGGTGGCCGGGCTGTTGCGGGTAATCACGCGCAATACGCCGTCCTCCTTGACGCGCTCGAGGGTGCTGGGTTTTTCAACACAGGCACCGAGCATCAGGAAGAGTCCGGTTGCGAAGAGCCATTTGGCGCAACGCTGGCGCAAAGCAGTGTGGGCGAACATAGCGTGCAGTATACGCAAAGGACTGCTGGCGCCATATCTCGACAATCTACGGGTTGTCTGATAGCTGGCCGAGCTGCTAGCGGTAAGCGACAAGCTGCAAGCAACAGCAGTCGGTGCACAGCCTGCCTTTTCTTGTAGCTTGGAGCTCGAAGCTTGCAGCTGTTTTTTCTGACCTCGAAGTCCGGTTCGGCCGCCCGGCAGCCGTGGCTTAGAGCGGGTGCCGAAAGCCTGCAAATTAGGCTAGAATGCACGGCCTCTAAGCACACCCCTTCCTGAGGCTGTCCCGACGATGTTGATCCTGCGCGGCGCTCCTGCCCTTTCTGCCTTTCGCCACGGTAAATTACTCGAGCAACTGAGCCAGAAAGTCCCCGCTGTTACTGGTTTGTATGCCGAATTTGCCCATTTCGCCGACGTCGACGGCGAGCTGACCGCCGACCAGCAGCAGGTGCTGGGCCGTCTGCTCAAGTACGGCCCGAGCGTGCCGGTGCAGGAGCCGACCGGGCGCCTGTTCCTGGTGGTCCCGCGCCTGGGCACCATCTCGCCCTGGGCATCCAAGGCCAGCGACATCGCCCACAACTGCGGCCTGCAGTCGATCCAGCGCCTGGAGCGCGGCATCGCCTACTATGTTGCCGGTGCCCTGAGCGACGCTGACGCCGCACTGATCGCCGCCGAACTGCACGACCGCATGACCCAGCGCGTGCTCGGCCAGCTGGAGCAGGCTGCAGACCTGTTCAGCCACGCCCAGCCCAAGCCGATGACCTCGGTCGACATTCTGGCCGGTGGCCGCGCCGCCCTCGCGCAAGCCAACATCGACCTGGGCCTGGCCCTGGCCGAAGACGAGATCGACTACCTGGTCAATGCCTTCCAGGGCTTGAAGCGCAACCCGAACGACATCGAACTGATGATGTTCGCCCAGGCCAACTCCGAGCACTGCCGCCACAAGATCTTCAACGCCAGCTGGGACATCGACGGCCAGGCGCAAGAGAAGAGCCTGTTCGGCATGATCAAGAACACCTACCAGATGCACAACGAAGGTGTGTTGTCCGCGTACAAGGACAACGCCTCGGTGATCGTCGGTTCGGTGGCCGGCCGCTTCTTCCCGAACCCTGAAACCCGCCAGTACGGTGCGGTGCAGGAGCCGGTGCACATCCTGATGAAGGTCGAGACCCACAACCACCCGACCGCCATCGCCCCGTTCTCCGGCGCTTCCACCGGCTCCGGTGGCGAGATTCGCGACGAAGGTGCCACCGGCCGCGGCGCCAAGCCCAAGGCTGGCCTGACCGGCTTCACCGTGTCCAACCTGCGTATTCCGGGCTTCGAACAGCCCTGGGAAAAGGCCTACGGCAAGCCGGAGCGCATCGTCGACGCGCTGGACATCATGATCGAAGGCCCGCTGGGCGGCGCCGCGTTCAACAACGAGTTCGGCCGTCCGGCCCTGACCGGTTACTTCCGTACCTTCGAACAAAGCATCAACACCCTCCACGGCGAAGAAGTGCGCGGCTACCACAAGCCGATCATGCTCGCCGGCGGCATGGGCAACATCCGTGAAGACCACGTGCAGAAGGGCGAGATCACCGTCGGCGCCAAGCTGATCGTGCTCGGCGGCCCGGCCATGCTGATCGGCCTGGGCGGCGGCGCCGCTTCGTCGGTGGCCACTGGCGCCAGCTCCGCCGACCTGGACTTCGCCTCGGTACAGCGCGAAAACCCGGAAATGGAGCGCCGTTGCCAGGAGGTCATCGACCGTTGCTGGCAGTTGGGTGACAAGAACCCGATCGCCTTCATCCACGACGTGGGTGCCGGCGGTATCTCCAACGCCTTCCCTGAGCTGGTGAACGACGGTGGCCGCGGCGGCCGCTTCGAACTGCGCAACGTGCCCAACGACGAGCCGGGCATGGCCCCGCACGAGATCTGGAGCAACGAATCGCAGGAGCGCTACGTGCTGGCGGTCAGCGCCGAAGACTTCGAGCGCTTCCAGGCCATCTGCGAGCGCGAGCGTTGCCCGTTCGCGGTGGTCGGCGAGGCCACCGCAGAGCCGCACCTGACCGTTACCGACAGCCACTTCGACAACACCCCGGTGGACATGCCACTGGATGTGCTGCTGGGCAAGCCGCCGCGCATGCACCGTTCGGTCACCCGCGAAGCAGAGCTGGGCGATGAGTTCGACCCGAGCACGCTGGAGCTGGCTGATTCGGTCGAACGCGTCCTGCGTCACCCGGCCGTGGCCAGCAAGAGCTTCCTGATCACCATCGGCGACCGCACCATCACCGGGCTGGTCGCCCGCGACCAGATGGTCGGCCCGTGGCAGGTCCCGGTAGCCGACTGCGCCGTCACCGCCACCAGCTTCGACGTATACACCGGCGAAGCCATGGCCATGGGCGAGCGCACCCCGCTGGCACTGCTGGATGCCCCGGCATCCGGCCGCATGGCGATTGGCGAGACCATTACCAACCTGGCTGCCTCGCGCATCGAAAAACTGTCCGACATCAAGCTGTCGGCCAACTGGATGTCCGCCGCTGGCCACCCGGGTGAAGACGCCCGCCTGTACGACACCGTCAAGGCCGTGGGCATGGAGCTGTGCCCTGAGCTGGGCATCACCATCCCGGTCGGCAAAGACTCGATGTCGATGAAGACCCAGTGGAGCGAAGAGGGCGCGCAGAAGAGCGTGACCTCGCCGATGTCGCTGATCATCACCGGCTTCGCCCCGGTCACCGACATCCGCAAGACCTTGACCCCGCAACTGCGCATGGACAAGGGCGAAACCGACCTGATCCTGATCGACCTGGGCCGCGGTCAAAACCGCATGGGCGCCTCGATCCTGGCGCAGACCCACGGCAAGCTGGCCAGTGCCGCGCCTGACGTCGACGACGCTGAAGACCTCAAGGCCTTCTTCGCCGTGATTCAGGGCCTCAACGCCGATGGCCACCTGTTGGCCTACCACGACCGTTCCGACGGCGGCCTGATGACCACCGTGCTGGAAATGGCCTTCGCTGGCCACTGTGGCCTGGAGTTGGAACTCGATACCCTGACCAGCAAGCGCGAGAAAATCGCGGCCATCCTCTTCAACGAGGAGCTGGGCGCGGTGATCCAGGTGCGTCAGGATGCCACCCCGGACGTACTGGCGCAGTTCAGCGCCGCCGGCCTGGGTGAGGACTGCGTCGCTGTGATCGGCCAGCCGATCAACAATGGTGAAGTGCTGATCAAGTTCGAAGGCACCGAGCTGTTCAAGGGCGATCGCCGCCTGCTGCAGCGCCAGTGGGCCGAGACCAGCTACCAGGTCCAGCGCCTGCGCGACAACGCCGACTGCGCCGACCAGGAATTCGACCTGCTGCTCGAAGAAGACAACCCCGGCTTGTCGGTCAAGCTCGGCTACGACGTCAACGACGACATCGCCGCGCCGTACATCAAGAAGGGCGTGCGCCCGCAAGTGGCGATCCTGCGCGAGCAGGGCGTCAACGGCCAGGTCGAGATGGCCGCCGCCTTCGACCGCGCAGGCTTTGCCGCGATCGACGTGCACATGAGCGACATCCTCGCCGGCCGTGTCGACTTCGAAGCCTTCAAAGGCCTGGTGGCCTGCGGTGGTTTCTCCTATGGCGACGTGCTGGGTGCCGGTGAAGGCTGGGCCAAGTCGGCGCTGTTCAACGCCCGTGCCCGCGATGCCTTCCAGGCCTTCTTCGAGCGTACCGACAGCTTCGCCCTGGGCGTGTGCAACGGTTGCCAGATGATGTCCAACCTGCACGAGCTGATCCCGGGCACCGAGTACTGGCCGCACTTCGTGCGCAACCGCTCGGAGCAGTTCGAGGCGCGCGTGGCCATGGTCGAAGTGCAGAAGTCCAACTCGATCTTCCTGCAGGGCATGGCCGGTTCGCGCATGCCGATCGCCATCGCCCACGGCGAAGGCCATGCCGAGTTCGCCAGCGAAGAGGCACTGCTCGAAGCCGACCTGTCCGGTTGCGTGGCCCTGCGCTACGTCGACAACCACGGCAAGGTCACCGAAGCCTACCCGGCCAACCCGAACGGCTCGCCGCGCGGGATCACCGGCCTCACCAGCCGCGACGGCCGCGTGACCATCATGATGCCGCACCCGGAGCGTATGTTCCGTGCCGTGCAGAACTCCTGGCGCCCGGACGAGTGGCAGGAAGACGCGGCCCTGATGCGCATGTTCCGTAACGCGCGCGTCTGGGTGAACTAAGGGTGCACAAGCTCGCCTTCTTCGTCCCAGGCAGCCATGTCGAAGTGGTCAAGGCCGCTGTATTCGCCGCCGGTGGCGGGCGCATCGGCAGCTATGACCACTGCGCCTGGCAAACCCTCGGCCAGGGCCAGTTCCGCCCGTTGGACGGCAGCCAGCCGTACCTTGGGCAGGCCGGCCAGGTCGAGCAGGTCGAGGAGTGGAAGGTGGAGCTGGTGGTGGCTGACGAACTGATCGTTGAGGTCGTCGGCGCGCTCAAACGGAGCCATCCGTATGAGACACCGGCCTATGAGGTTTGGCCTCTGGCCGATTTCTAAGGCGCATCGCAGTATCCATAGTGCGGGGCAAGTGTGCTCCCACAATTCCCGTTGTCACCAGGGGATCGTGGGAACGGACTTGCCCCGCACTGTTTTTCAGGCCGTGCCTATTTCCCCGCCATCCAGCCGCTGAATCACTACGGTCGACGACCGCGGTCGTACCTTGCTACCTGCTGGGGTGGCCTGGGTGGCTACCTCCGTGGCCGGCCAGTTGTCCGGGTGCTGGATGTTGACGAACAGGGTCTTGTTATCCGGCGTAAAAGTGATGCCCGTCACTTCGCAGCCATTGGGCCCGACGAAGAAACGCCGCAGGTCTGCCTGATTGCCGGCATTGACCGCAACCTGCTTGCCATTGCCATCCACCAGGTCGGTGGGGATCACCGCCAGCAGCTGGTCGTTGGTGTAGCTGGTCAGGGTCTGTTCGCCGTTGTCGGTCTCGAACCACAGTACGCCGCGGCTATCGAAGCGCATGCCGTCGGGGCTGGCGAACTGGTTCATCTCGGTCAGGCCCGAGCGGTTGATGTCCGGGCCGCCGGCGGCGTTGGCGCCGAACACGAAGATGTCCCAGGTGAAGCGCTGGTGATCGTCGCTGTCGTGCCAACGGATGATGTGGCCGTGGCGGTTGGGGCCGCGCGGGTTGGCCGCATCGACCTTGTCCGGGCTGCGCGCGCTGTTGTTGGTCAGGGTGAGGTAGGCGTCGCCATTGAGCGGGTTGACCGCGGTCCACTCGGGGCGGTCCATCGGCGTTGCGCCCACGGCGTCGGCGGCGCCACGGGTATTGAGGATGATGCCCGCCAGGTCGCCATAACGAGCCCCCAGGGTGGCGCCGTCCGTCGTGGCGGTTGCGGCATCGAGCAGTAGCCACACACCCTTGCCGTCAGCATCGAAGCGCGCCACATAGAGCTTGCCCTTGTCCAGGTACTTGGCGCCGGTGGCCAGGCGGTCGGCAGGCTTGGCGTCGGCCGGGTCCCACGGCGTGTCCGAAACGAACTTGTACAGGTACTCGTTGTTGGAGTCGTCGCCGGTGTACCAGACCAGTGGCTTGCCGGCCACGGCCAGGCCCGGGCAGCAGCCCTCGTGGCGGAATCGGCCCAGCGCGGTGCGCTTCACTGCCCGGGTGGCGCTGTTGTAGGGGTCGATCTCGACGATGTAGCCGTAGGTGCTGGCCTCGTTGCGGAAGTCGTCGCTGGCGCTGGCACCGCTTGGGGTGACGTCGAAACGGGCGAATTCGTCGTCGAATTCACTGGCGTCGCCGGCAGCGGTTTCCCAACCGTACTGACCGGTGGTGGCGGAGACACCGATGCGCACCTGGTCGGCGGGGCGGGTAGCGGTGTTGACGAAGATGCCCGGCCAGTTCTCCTCGCAGGTCAGGTAGGTGCCCCAAGGGGTGTAGCCGTTGCCGCAGTTGTTGTTGGTGCCACGGCATTCCACGCCGCTGGGCGAAAAGCGCGTCTTGACGTGCTCTGTGCCACGCAGGGGCCCGGCGATGTCCATCACCGTGGCGGTGGTGAAGCGCCGGTTGAGCGGGTCGTTGTCGACCACTTGCCAGCGCCCGTTGACCTTGCGGATACGCACCACGCCGGCGCCGTGGGCGTTGATCTCTTTGCGTACCTCTTCGGCTGGGCGTTTGCCGTCGACCGTGGTGGGGCCGGCCGGGTGCAGGGCGGCGGTGTCGATGTATTCGAAGTTGATCGCCAGCAGGCCGTCGTCGGAGCTGCCGTCGATGGGGAAGAAATGCATGCCGTCATGGTGCATGCCCATGGCATTGGCCTGGTCGGCGGCGCTGTTGCTGCCGTCCGCTTGCCAAGGCTTGCCGCCGCTGTTGAGCGGTGTGCCCCAGGGCGCCAGTACATAGGCGCTGTAGCCGGCGGCGACGACGCAGGCGTCGGTGCGCGAGCCCTTGATCGATTGGAAGCCAAGTTTGGGCGTGGCAGGTTTCGGCGTAGGGGCAGGGCTGCTGGCGCCGCTATCGAAGCAGCCGGCCAGGCCTGCGCCGGCGATCATGGCAATCGCAGCGCCCAGGCCGCCGCGCACTACCGCCCGACGGCTCAGGTAGGCGTCCATGACGCTGGCCATCGGCAGGTTGCCGCTCAGGTTGCGGTCCAGGTTGTCGCCGCTGTCTCGACTCATCAGGTGTCCTTTTTTATCTGAGTTGAAGCAAACGCAAACTGTAGGTCGCAAACATGACGATCAGTTTGCAGAAAGGTTACCGGGGCTCGGGGCCCCGGCAATTGCTGCGCATGCATTGTGTCTGCATGTTTAGCCGTGATGGCTACGGCTTGCCGTCGATCCGTGATACCCACTCGGTACTGCGGCTGTGGCCACTGGTACGCAGCAGGCCCAGGTCAAGCGGGTTGTCGCCCTCGGCGGCGCCTTTGCCCTGGGTGCTTTCGAGCACGGCGGTGCCCAGGTCGATCGGCGAGTTGGACGCGTCCAGCGACAGGTCGCGGCGATAGTCGCGACCGCTCAAGGTCTCACGGGTGACGCTGCTGCCGCCCAGCTCGACGCGGCCTTCGCTGGCCAGCAGCCTGGCACCGGTCAGGCGGGTATCGCCTGCCACTTCAAGGTCGATGCCCTGGGTGCCGGCGAGGGTGGTCTGGCGGGCGACGGTGTCACGTTGTTGATGACTAACTTGCACTTTGAGCGTCGGTGACAGGGCGGGCTCCGACTTGGCCAGCAGCTTGCCGGCCTTGTCGCGCACCTTGTCGCCGGCCGGCCCGGCCAGTGCGCTGGCGGCATTGATATGCCCCTGCGGGTTCTTCTCCTGGCTGAGGCGCCCGTCGACCGTCAGCGCCAGGCTGTCGACCCGGTCCTTGCGGCTGGCCACCAGCAGGTCGCCGCCCACTTTGCCGGTGATGCGCTCGGCGTCCAGGCGCGCACCTTCAATGCGTGTATCGCCACGGCTGTACAGGTCGATCTTCTCGGTGTTCAGGGTGCTGTCGCGCCATGTCTGGTTGTCGCGCCGGTCGAGTACCACCTGCACCCGGCCATGCAGGGCGCGCACATCCTTGTCGGTGGTTTCGCCGCGATTCAGCTTGAAACCGGCCCCGGCGGTGATATCGCGATTGTCGCGGTGCTCCTGCTGGCTGGAGGCCTCGATCAACAGGCCACCGTTCCTGGCATCCAGGCCAATCCGTGCAGCGTTGGCCTGCAACCCCTGAACCTGCAGGGCTACGTCTTCACGGGCCAGGCTGGTGAGTTGCAACGCGCCCTTGCTGGTAAAGCGGGCGTCCACGGCCTGACGGTCATGTTCATCCACCTTGGCGCTGGTGAAATGACCGCCCAGGTTACCGCCCTTGCCACTGCCGACCGTGCCGGCGATCTCCAGGCCGCCGCCGAGGGTGGACCCGCTGGCCTTGTGGCTATCGCTGGCGGCGCTAACGGTCAGCAGGCCGTCGCTGTGCAGGGTGATGTCGGCGCTGGCGTCGATGCGCGTGCCTTCCAGGTGCAGGTTGGCGGCGCTGCTCAGCTCGACCGCGCCTTTGGCGTCGATCTGGGCCACCTGCGCCTTGCTGTCCTCGCTTTGCCGCTGGCTGTGATCGAGGTAGCCGCGCACGTCCACGCCCTGGCTGCCGGGCCGGTTGCCGCCCTTGGCCCAGAGGCTGGCGTCCAGCTGCGTTTTGGCCTGCGTGGTGCGGTCATGGGCTGCGGCCAGGGTCAGGTTGCCGGCGCTGGTCACACCGACGGCGCCATCGCCACCGTTGAAACGCGTGACTTCATAGCGCCCATCGCTGCCCAGCTGTACCTGGATACCGGTTTGCCCATACAGGCTGCCGGGGCGGGCGAGGGTGGTGGTTTGCCCGTCCGTCAGGGTGCCGCCTTTGCCTTCGAGGCGGCCGTTGATGTCCTGCCCGGTGCTGGTGTCCACCCTTAAGCCGCCGTCGACTGCCAGGCGTCGCACCTCGTGCTGCTGCTCGTCGCTGGCGGCAAGCAGTCGATGGGTGTCGGCCTGGAGCTGCAGCGGGCCGCTGCTGGCGCGGTAGTGGGTGCCCTGGTCATCGATACGCTTGGCGTCGATGCGTACCGTGGCGCCACTGAACGTGCTGGCCTGGGCGCTGCTGTTGGTGTCGGTCTGGGTACGGGCAAGGTGATTTACGCTCAGGTCGGCGCCGACACTGGGGGGCGCCAGCGCGTCTTCGATGCCGGGCTGCTGGAAGCGCGCGGCTTCATCGCCGTTGACCAGGCGTTCGACTGGCCGGGAAATATCGCGGTACTCAAGGCTCGCCCCCAGGCTGCCCTGCCAGTGGTTGCTGCGCTGTTCGCGGGCCGTGCTGTTGTGCGCGGCACGGTTGTCGATGCGCGGGGCGTTGACCAGCAGCGTGCCTGCGGCCTCGACATTGGCCGCTTCGGTGGCCAGGTGCGGGGTGTCGATGCGCAGGTCGCCAGCGGCCTTGAGTTCGCTACGTTGCAGTGTGCTGCTGGTTTCGCGCTGGCTGTCCTCCTTGCGATGGCCGTCGAAGGCACTGCCGATACGGTCGATGCCACCGGTCACGGCAAGGCCGCCGCCGCTGCGGGTGTCGACCTTGTGGTTTTCCCCGGTATGGCGCGCGGCGTCGAGCACCACCTTCTGCGCTTGCAGGCTAAGGTCCCCGGAAGTGGCCAGTACCTGTGAGCCCGTGACTTTCAGTTGCCCGCCGCTGCGCAGGTCAACGGCAGCGCCGTTCAACGTGCTGGCGACCTGTTGCGTTGCCGATTGCCGTTCATCGACCTGGGCAACCTCGTAGCCGACCCTGGCATCGTACTGGCGCGAGTCCGGCTTGCCGTCCTGGGCCTGCCGGGTCTGTTGGGCGCTGGCGGTCAGATGGCGTTGTTGGCTGGAGCGCTCGGTGCTGTGGGTGGTTTGTGCACTTTCGATGTCGAGGTTGCCCTTGGCGTCGAGTTCCAGCTTCTGCCCGGCATTGAGGGTGGCACCGTGCACCTTCAGCTCATCGGCGCTGGCCAGGCGCAGGTTGCTGGTGGAGCGCAGGTCGCTTTGCAGCACCTGCTGGGTGTTTTGCCGGGTTTCACTGCTGTTGCCGAACAGGCCGAACACTTTGCTGTCATCGGTGTTCTGCTGTGTTTGGCGGGTGCTCTGCGCAGCCTCGACCGTGAGCGCGGCCTTGTCGCTGTACAACACCGCGTCGCCGCCACTGCTGACCGTGCTGCCACGGATGGCCATGCTGTCGGCACTGACACTGAGCGCGCCTTCGGCGCGCAGGCTGCTGCCGCTGGCCTGGTTGCCCTGGGTTTGATCGCCGTTGCGCTTGCCGAAGAAGGTGCCGGACACCAGGTCGCCGCGGTAGTCGCGCTGGTTGCTGTTGTCCTTGAGTGCCTGCTCGCTCACCTCGACCTGGCGTGCCTGCAACTGCAGGTCGCCCTGGCTGTGCAAGGTGCTGGCGCGGACCCGCAGGGCATTGCCTGCGCTGGCAATGATCTGCGCGCCTTCGAGGGTGCTGGGGCTGGCCTTTTCGCGGTATTGGCGGTTGTCGCTGTCGCCGCGCCAGAGGTGCTTGCGATGGCGCACCTGTTCCTCGACGGTGCTGCTGTCGACAGCGGCGTCGATTGTCAGGTCGGCGCCGCTGTGCAAGGCCAGCGCGCCGCCGGCCTGCAGGTGGGCGGCGCTCAGTTGCAGGCCATCGCTGGCATTGAGCGTGAGGCGGTCACTGGCCTGCAGTGCCGAGCCCTGTTGCGCGAGGTCGGTCTGGGTGCGCTCGCGGCTGTAGGTTTCGCTGGTGACGAACCACCATTTCTTGTCCCAGGCCTCGCGGTCTCGTTGCACCTCTTCGCGGGTGGCGGCATCCAGGGTGAGCGTTTGCCCCGAGCGGGCTTCGATGCGCTCGGCCTGGCCGCGGGTGGCGGTAAGTTGCAGGTCGCCAGCAGCGTCCAGCGTCAGTGCGCCGCGGGTGCTGGTCAGGCTGGCCTGGTGCTGCCCGGAGCCCTGCACGCGCAGGTCGCCGGCGGAGCGCAGGGTCAGCCCGTCATCGGCCTGCAAGGCCACGTCGCCGACCTTGACGCCTGCTCCTTCGGCGCTGCTCAGCACGCGGATGCGCCCGGCACGCATGGCGCCGAACAGGCTGGCGTCGATGCTGCCCGGGGTGCCGGGCAGGTGCTGCAGTACCTCGCCGCTGGCCGCGTCGAGGCGCTGGCGGCCGACGTTGAGGTTCAGCTCGCCCTTGGCCTCGAGCGGCCCGACGCTGTCGATGCGCGGGGCGATCAGGTCCAGCGCGCCCTCCTTGTTGGACTGGCCGTGCGTCAGTACCTGCAGCGCGCCTTCGGCCTTGAGCGTATCCAGGTACTTGAGCTGCTGGTCTTCGATGACCGGGGTGCCGACCAGGAAACCGGCGCGGGTGGTGTTGATGAAGCTGCCGCCGTTGAGGGTGATGCCGTTGGGGTTGGCGAGGATGTAGTCGGCGGCACGGCCGAAGATTTCCTGTGGGCCTTCGATCAACGAGGCGTTGCGGCTGATCACTTCGTTGAGGATGGTCGAGGCGGCCTGGCCCTGGAACTGTGGGTTGGCCGCCAGGGCGCCGGCCAGTTGCGACTGGCCGGCGTGCAAGGCGTTGTTCAGGACCAGGCCCTGGTTGCCGACGTTGTAGTCGAGGAACTGGTTGTGCGACAGGCCGCTGGCGTTGGGCGCGACGATATCGATCACCGGCACGCCGTGCGCCTCGCTGACCAATGGCGTGCCGCCGGGGCCTGGGGCCGGTTGCAGCGGGCCGGCGGCCAGCAGCGTGGGCGAGGCGCACAGGCAGAGGAATACGGCCCAGCGCAGCCGGTCGGGGCGCAGCGGGCGGAGATGTTCAGTGGGTTTCATGGTGCTCTCCTTTCGGTGGATGAATCAGAGGTTCAAGGTCCACTCCAGGCCCCAGAAGCCGGGTTCGAGCGCGCGGCGTGGGCGGTCGCTGGCGTACAGGGCGCGTTGGTAATCGAGGCGTATGCGGTTGCCGGGCAGGCTCAGCTCCAGGCCGAGGGCGCCGCCGGCCAGGCGCTGCGAAGGGCTGCCGTGATCGAAGCGGGTCCAGCCCAGGTCGAGCCCCAGGTAGGGGCGCAGTTGCACGGCGGGGGAGGAAAGGAGAGCGAAGGGGTAGCTGAGGGTGTTGCGCCAGGCGGCCCCGCTGGCGCCAGAGACTGTGCGTTGGCGCACGCCGCGGATACTGCTGTTGTCACTGAGCAGCAGCTGTTCGATGGCGGGCAGCGGGTCGGGGCTGTATTGCAGGTTCAGCTCGCTTTGCCAGCGCCAGGGGTGCCCGGGCGGTGCCTGGGCCAGGTACAGCAGGCTGGCGCGGTACTTGCGAAAGTCGGGTTTCGGGGCGCCGGGGCGCAACGCGCGGCGGTCGGCGCCGAGGGCGTCGAGGCCCTGGCTGACCCCCAGCGAGGCGCTCCACAACCCATGCTCCAGCCACAGCAGGTTGAGGCCGGCGTCGAGGGTGGTGAGGGTCGGGCTTTGCACGGCCAGGCGCTGGCGTTGCAGGTAGTTGTCCAGGCGTTTGTGGTCCAGGCGCAGGCCGGCGCTGAGCATGCCCTGCTGGTTGCGCCACAGTACGCGCTCGCCGCTCAGGCCCTGGAACTGGCTGCCTCCGCTGGCCTGGCGACCGCCGGGCAGGGGCGAGCGGTAACTCAGTTGGCTGGCGTTCAGGGCGAAGGTCCAGGGGCCGTAAGGGATGCTGTAGTACAGGCTGGCCCCCTGGCTGGCGCCGGGCGCCTGAAGCACGGTCGAGAACAGCGCCACCCGCAGGTCGTCGTTCAGCCCCAGCGGGCTGTCCAGGCCGAGCCCGAGGTTGAGGCGCTGGCGGCCGGTCTGTGGGCTGCCGCGGTTGTCGAAGCGGCTGTCCAGGTGCCAGCGGGCGCCGACCTGGCGCGGGATGATACGTACGCGCGTCGCCCCCGCCAGCTCGCCGGGCAGCAGGTCGGCGCCAAGGTCGTAGGCCCGCAGGCGATTGAGCTGGTCCAGGCCTTGCTCCAGGTCGGGCAGGTGCAGTGGCTGGCCTAGCAGGCCGGGGAAGGCACCGCGTAGCGACAGCGGTAATGCGTCGCCGGCCAGTTCGATGGACTCGACGAAGCCCTCGACGATCAGGATGTCCAGCGGTTGGCCGGGTTGCGGTGCCTTGAGCAGGTAGGGCCGCGCCAGTGGATAGCCGGCCTGCACGTAGCGCTCGGTCAGTGCCCTGAACAGCTGGTTGATGGCCGCCACGTCCATGCAGGGCTGCAGCAGCGGGCGCAAGGTGCGTTCGAGGTCGCTGGCCGAGAGCCGCCGATTGCCGCTCATGCGCAGCCCCGACACGGGCCAGCAGGGGCTACCGGCGTCATCTGGCGACGTGCCTCGCGGCGTGCGGCTGGACGGCTGGCGGTGTTGCCAACGCTGCAGGCGCTGGTGCTGCTCCAGTTCGCGCATCGACTGCTGCTGGTCACGCAGTTGCAGGCTGGCCGGGTCTTCTGCCGTGGCAGCCGGCACGTTGCACAGATTCAGCAGCAGGCAGGCGAGGTAAAGCTTGATGGCACGACTGAGGGTGGTCGGCATGGCGGAATCCGGCAGTTCGCGTACGAGGGAAGTGCGCGTTTGCGTGGATTCTATGAATGCGCCTAGGCGATTGGATGCGGTCCCGCGCCCATCTGAATGTCAGATGGGTGGTGAGAAAATGTAGGGAGTTTCCTAGGAAATTAGGCCAACGGGGTACTCGCTCAAGGGCGGATTTCGATCAAGGTACCGTCCTTGACCATGCTCCACACCTCGCGCATGTCGTCGTTGCGCATGGCGATGCAGCCCTCGGTCCAGTCGAGGGTGTGGAAGTACCACTCCGGGTATTCCTCGTTGATCGGGGTGCCGTGGATCATGATCATGCCACCAGCCTCTACCCCTTCACGGCGGGCCTTGGCAGCGTCGGTGATGTTCGGGTAGGAGATGTGCATGGCCAGGTTGTAGCGGTCGCTGACCTTGCGCCAGTCGAGCCAGTACAGGCCCTCGGGGGTTTTCTTGTCGCCCTCGCGCCCCTTGGCGCCCTTGGGTTGCTTGCCCAGCGAAATGCGGTAGGTCTTGAGCGGTTCGCCGCGGCTGATCAGTTGCAGGCGGCGTTCGGACTTGAGCACCAGCACTTTGTCGATCAACGGGCCCTGCACCACGGCGCTGGCGGGCGAAACGGTCTGCGCGACCGGTTGTGGCTTGCGAATGATGGTTTCGGTGAACGCGGCGTGCGACACCGAGGCGACACTGAGGCAGAAGAGGGCAAGCAACCAGCGCATGAAACCGTATCCCTGAAAACTTAAGTGGTGGACGACGCAACGTTCATCGGCGGCAGGTATTCATGGCCTATCGGGTAGTGCTGCCTGACGCGGTCGCGATAGTAGCATTCTAGTGTGCGTGTGACGGTGCGGAAAGCCAGCTCACCCCAAGGGATCTCGTGTTCTTCGAACAAACGTACCTCCAGGCTCTCGACGCCCACGGCAAAGTCCAGGTCGGCCAGTTCCGCGCGGAAGAACACGTGCACCTGGTTGATGTGCGGCAGGTCGAACAACTGGTACAGGCTCATCTCGGCGACCCGGGCGCAGGCTTCTTCGACGGTTTCGCGACGAGCGGCTGCGTCCAGGGTCTCGCCGTTCTCCATGAAGCCGGCGGGCAGGGTCCAGAAGCCGCGACGTGGTTCGATGGCACGCCGACACAGCAGCACCTGGCTGCCCCAGGTGGGCAGTACTCCGGCGACGATGTTGGGGTTCTGGTAGTGGATGGTCTGGCAATGCTCGCACACATACCGCAGGCGGCTGTCGCCTTCGGGGATTCGCTGGATGACCGGCTGGCCGCACGCGCTGCAGTATTTCATGCTTTCATCATTCCTGAGGGATCGGGCTATCTTGGCGCGCGCAGCCGGCCCACCGCAAGCAGCCCGGGGGCAGGGCTTGGGTGCCCGCAGGCTTTGGTGCATCATGCACGGCAGGCCTTGGAATCGAGAGTGCGTAATGCTGGACGAGCTTCTTCGCCGAATGAGCAACCACACCCCTGCGTCGTTGCAGGTAGACAGTCGTTTCCCGGAAGCGGCGGTGCTGTTACCCATCACCCGCAGCGACGAGCCGGAATTGGTGCTTACCCTGCGTGCCAAGGGCTTGTCCACCCACGGTGGCGAAGTGGCGTTCCCTGGCGGGCGGCGCGACCCGGAAGACCCGGACCTGGTGTTCACGGCCCTGCGCGAAGCGGAAGAAGAAATCGGCCTGCCGCCGGGCCTGGTCGAGGTGATCGGCCCGCTCAGCCCGCTGATTTCTTTGCACGGCCTGAAGGTGACGCCATTCGTCGGGGTGATCCCGGATTACGTCGAGTACCACGCCAACGATGCGGAAATTGCCGCTGTGTTCACGGTGCCGCTTGAGTTCTTCCGCCAGGACCCGCGCGACCACACCCACCGTATCGATTACCAGGGCCGCAGCTGGTACGTGCCCAGCTATCGCTATGGCGACTACAAGATCTGGGGGCTGTCGGCGATCATGATCGTCGAGCTGGTCAACCTGCTGTTCGATGCCGGCATCAGCCTGCACCAGCCGCCAGAGCGTTTCATCCAGAACTGAGCGGGGCACACCCCGCCACCGGCGTTCAACCGTGAGGAGCGACACATGAAATACCGCCTGGGCGACCTGCGGGTCGAGACCCATCCCACCAGTTGGGCCGCGCCCAATGCCACGCTGATCGGCAAGGTGCGCCTGCAGGCGCGTGCCAGCGTGTGGTTTGGCGCGGTGCTGCGCGGCGACAACGAGCTGATCGACATCGGCGAGGACAGCAACGTCCAGGACGGCACGGTGATGCACACCGACATGGGCTCGCCGCTGACCCTCGGCAAGGGCGTGACCATCGGCCATAACGCCATGCTGCATGGCTGCACGGTGGGCGACTACAGCCTGATCGGCATCAATGCGGTCATCCTCAACGGTGCGCGTATTGGCAAGCACTGCATCATCGGCGCCAATGCGCTGATCCCCGAAGGCAAGGAAATCCCCGACGGCTCGCTGGTGATGGGCTCGCCCGGCAAGGTGGTGCGCGAGCTGACCGAGCAGCAACAGCGCATGCTCGAAGCCAGCGCCGCGCATTACGTGCACAACGCCCAGCGTTACGCCCGTGAACTGGTGCCCGATGAAGACTGACGAACGGCCGGTGGCCTCGCCCTGCGTCAGCATCTGCGCCCTGGACGAGCAGGATATCTGCACCGGGTGCCAGCGCACGGTGAGCGAGATCACCCGCTGGGGGCGGATGGACAACCAGGAGCGCCGTGAGGTGCTCAAGCGCTGCCATGAGCGGGCAGTGGCGGCGGGGTTGATCATCGGCCAGTAATGCCTCGTAATGTTCACCACCCTGGTCGCGGGCTTGCGCAGCTTTCTGTAGGAGCGGCACAAGGCCGCTCCTACAGGGAGCGTGCGAGCCAAGTGGGCTTGCCGGCGATGGGGGCGGCGCGATTCCCTGCAATTGCGCGCAGAATCCAGTAATCTGCACGGCCTGCCCAGCCAACATTCCGAGTTATGTTCTATCTCATCGCCTACATCAGCAGCGTGGTGCTGATCAACTACGCCTTCTCCAGCGCGCCGCACCTGGACGTGATCTGGTCCGCCTGGGGCGGGTTGGTGTTCATCCTGCGCGACATGGTGCAGACCCGCTACGGCCATGGTGCGCTGCTGGCCATGCTGGTGGCGCTGGTACTCTCGTATGCTACCTCGGAGCCTGCCATCGCCTTGGCCAGCGCCACGGCGTTCTTCGTCTCCGAGCTGATCGACTGGCTGGTGTTCAGCGTCACCCGCCGGCCCCTGCGCGACCGCCTGTGGCTGAGCTCGGCGCTGAGCATCCCGGTGGATACCTTCATCTTCTTCGGCATGATCGGCGCATTGACACCCGTGGTGATCGGCACGGCGCTGGCGTCTAAGTTCGCCGGGGTTACCGCCGTGTGGCTGATCATGGCCTGGCGCGCCCGGCGCGCGGTGGTCGCATCCTGATGTAGAATGCGGGTCCAATTTTCAGCGGGCGGCAGCCAGCGTGGCGCGGCCCCGGACGCCTTCGAGGACCTGAAATGACCCGTATCGGAACCCCATTGTCGCCCACCGCGACCCGAGTACTGCTGTGCGGCTGCGGCGAGCTGGGCAAGGAAGTGGTGATCGAGCTGCAGCGCCTGGGCGTCGAGGTGATCGCCGTGGACCGCTACGCCAATGCCCCGGCGATGCAGGTTGCGCACCGCAGCCATGTGATCAACATGCTCGACGGCGTGGCCTTGCGCGCGGTGATCGAGGCGGAAAAACCACACTACATCGTCCCCGAGATCGAGGCCATCGCCACCGCCACGCTGGTGGAGCTTGAGAACGAAGGCTTCAACGTCGTCCCCACCGCCCGCGCCACCCAGCTGACCATGAACCGCGAAGGCATCCGCCGCCTGGCTGCCGAAGAGCTGGACCTGCCGACCTCGCCATACCACTTCGCCGACACCTTCGAGGACTACAGCAAGGCCGTCGCCGACCTGGGCTACCCGTGCGTGGTCAAGCCGGTGATGAGTTCGTCGGGCAAGGGCCAGAGCCTGCTGCGCAGCGCCGATGACCTGCAGAAGGCCTGGGACTACGCCCAGGAAGGCGGCCGCGCCGGCAAGGGCCGGGTGATCATCGAGGGCTTCATCGACTTCGAATACGAAATCACCCTGCTGACCGTGCGCCATGTGGGCGGCACCACCTTCCTCGAGCCGGTCGGCCACCGTCAGGAGAAGGGTGACTACCAGGAGTCCTGGCAGCCCCAGGCCATGAGCCCGAAAGCCCTGGCCGAGTCGCAGCGGGTGGCCCAGGCGGTCACCGATGCGCTGGGCGGGCGTGGCCTGTTCGGCGTCGAGCTGTTCGTCAAGGGTGACCAGGTGTGGTTCAGCGAAGTCTCGCCGCGCCCGCATGACACTGGCCTTGTGACCTTGATTTCCCAGGACCTGTCGCAGTTCGCCCTGCACGCCCGGGCGATTCTCGGCCTGCCGATCCCCGTGGTGCGCCAGTTCGGCCCGTCGGCGTCGGCGGTGATCCTGCCTGAAGGCCAGTCACAGCAGACCAGTTTCGCCAACCTGGGCGCAGCCCTGAGTGAGCCGGACACCGCCATTCGCCTGTTCGGCAAGCCAGAGATCAATGGTACTCGGCGCATGGGCGTGTGTCTGGCGCGGGACGAGTCGGTCGAGGCCGCGCGGGCCAAGGCGACCCGGGCTTCGCAGGCGGTCAAGGTCGAGTTCTGATCTGATATTGCTGGGGCGCGTTGCGCCCTTTTCGCGGCACAAGGCCGCTCCTACAGGGATCGCACATCCCTGTAGGAGCGGCCTTGTGCCGCGAAAAGGGCTGCAAAGCAGCCCCAAATGATCAAAGCTCGGTATTGCGCGTTTCCTTCAGGCACAGCACGGCAATCAAACTGATCACCGCCGCCGCCGACACATACCCCCCCACCCAGCTCAGCCCGCCCATGCTCACCAGCTTCTGGGCAAAGAACGGTGCCGCCGAGGCGCCGACGATGCCGCCCAGGTTGTAGGCCGCCGAAGCGCCGGTGTAGCGCACGTGGGTCGGGAACAGCTCCGGCAGCAGCGCGCCCATCGGGGCGAAGGTCACCCCCATCAGGAACAGCTCGATGCTCAGGAACAGCGCAACGCCCATGGTCGAGCCCGAGGTGAGCAGCGGTTCCATGGCAAAGCCCGAGGCGATGGCCAGCACAGCACCGACGATCAACACCGGTTTGCGCCCGTAGCGGTCGCTGAGCCAGGCCGACAGTGGCGTGGCCAGGGCCATGAACACCACGGCGAAGCACAGCAGGCCGAGGAAGGTCTCGCGGCTGTAGCCCAGGGTCGACACGCCGTAGCTCAGCGAGAACACCGTGGAGATGTAGAACAGCGCGTAGCACACCACCATCGCCGCCGCGCCCAGCAGGGTCGGCAGCCAGTACTGGGCGAACAGTTCGACCACCGGCAGCTTGACCCGCTCCTGGCGCGCCACGGCCTTGGCGAATACCGGGCTTTCCTCGAGCTTCAGGCGCACGTAGAGGCCGACCAGCACCAGTGCGGCGCTGAGCAGGAACGGGATGCGCCAGCCCCATTCGCGGAACTGCTCGTCGCTGAGCACCAGGGCCAGGGTGAGGAACAGGCCGTTGGCGGCCAAAAAGCCGATCGAGGGGCCCAGTTGCGGGAACATGCCGAACCAGGCGCGTTTGCCTTCGGGGGCGTTCTCGGTGGCCAGCAGCGCCGCACCACCCCATTCACCGCCCAGGCCCAGGCCCTGGCCGAAGCGCAGGATGCAGAGCAGGATCGGTGCCCACACGCCGATGCTGTCATAGCCTGGCAGCACGCCGATCAGGGTGGTCGAGACACCCATCAGCAGCAGCGAAGCGACCAGGGTCGACTTGCGCCCGATGCGGTCGCCGAAGTGGCCGAACAACGCCGAGCCCAGTGGCCGGGCGAGGAAGGCGATACCGAAGGTAAGGAAGGCCGCGAGCATCTGCGCGGTGCCCGAGCCGGACGGGAAGAACACCGGCCCGATCACCAGGGCGGCGGCGGTGGCGTAGACGTAGAAATCGTAGAACTCGATGGCGGTGCCGATAAAGCTGGCGGTGGCCACCCGCGCGGGCGAGTTGACCGGGGCCGCCGAGGCAGGTTCGGCGTAGGTGCTGCTGGTAGTCATGCGTAGGTCCCTGACAGTCGATGCTCCATGGGGCACGGCCCATGTGGCGGGCACACGGGAGCCGGAGCGTATTGTTTTGAGTCGCGTGACTGACGATAGCCCAGGGGGTAGGGAGGGGCGGGCGCTGTTCGGGGTGGTGACGCAGGGCCGTGGGGCGTGTCAGTGAGGCGGACTGGCCGTGGACCACCGGGTGCGGGTAGCAGGCGGGACGGCAGGGCTGGGTAAGCGTGACCCGAGTATAACTATCGGGTTACCGTCCAGACCAGCACCTTGCTGGCGCAATTGTCCTCGGTTTCGAGGATTTCCAGGCGATAACGGCCGATCTTCAGGCATACCGCGGTCGCCGGGATGCTTTCCAGCGCCTCGGTGACCAGGCCGTTGAGGGTTTTCGGCCCGCCGTCACAGGGCAGGTGCCAGCCGAGGGTACGGTTGATCTCGCGCAGCGACGCGGTGCCCTCGATGATGAAGCGGCCATCGCCCTGCGGGTGCACGTGCGGGTTGTCGAGGCTGTGTTCGTCTTCGAATTCGCCGACGATCTCTTCGAGGATGTCTTCCAGGGTGACGATGCCCAGCACTTCGCCGTATTCGTCCACCACCACGCCCATGCGCCGCTGTTGCTTGTGGAAGTTCAGCAACTGCATCTGCAAGGGCGTGCTTTCGGGCACGAAGTAGGGCTCGTAGCAGGCGCCCTGGAGCTTTTCGAAGGTGAGTTCGGCGCGCGGCAGCAGGTGGCTGATCAGCTTGGTGTTGAGTACCGCTTCCACCTGGTTGATGTCGTTGTGATAGACCGGCAGGCGCGTGTGGCGGCTGACGATCAGCTGCTCGATGATGCGCTGGATGGGGTCGTCGAGGTTGATGCCGTCGACTTCGTTGCGCGGTACCAGGATGTCGTTGACGGTGACCTTGTCCAGGGCCTGCAAGCCTTCCAGCAAGCCGTTGCGCGATGGGTCCGGGTGTTCGTCATCATCGAAGTCGTCTTCCTGCGGGTGCAGCGCCACCGCGATGGGCTGCACGCGGAACGGGCGCAGGATCAACCTGGCGCAGCCATCGAGCAGGCAGGCCAGCGGTTGCAGTGCGGCCAGCGGTACCTTGAGCAGGCTCGTGCCAAGGCTGATGAATGCTTGCGGATCACGTCGGGCCAGGCGTCGTGGCAGGTACTCGGCAAGCACCAGCAAGGCGGCGGTGGCGGCCAACCCGGCGAGCCAGAAACCGTGCTCGCCGCTGTAACGCTGGCCGATCAGGCAGGCCAGGCCCAGCACCAGCAGCTTGCCGAGGCTGGCGCAGAGCACCAGGGCCTGGGCGGGCAGGGCGGGGTCGGCGTGGCCGTTCTGTTGCTGGCGCGCGCAGTCCACCGCAGTGAACAACGCCGACCACAGCAGTGCCAGTACCAGTGTGCCGAGCAGCGGGGCGTACGGCAGGGTATCCATGGGCGGCCGTCAGATATGCAAGATGAATTCGCGGACCAGCTTGCTGCCGAAATAGGCCAGCATCAGCAGGCAGAAACCGGCGAGGGTCCAGCGGATCGCCTTGTGGCCACGCCAGCCCAGGCGGGTGCGGCCCCACAGCAAGACGCTGAACACGATCCACGCCACGCAGGCCAGCAGGGTCTTGTGCACCAGGTGCTGGGCGAACAGGTTGTCGAGGAACAGCCAGCCGGAGATCAGCGACAGCGACAGCAGCCCCCAGCCGGCCCAGAGGAAACCGAACAGCAGGCTTTCCATGGTTTGCAGCGGTGGGAAGTTGCGGATCAGCCCGGACGGGTGCTTGTGCTTGAGCTGGTGGTCCTGCAGCAACAGCAGCAGGGCCTGGAACACCGCGATGGTGAACAGGCCGTAGGCGAGGATCGACAGCAGGATATGCGCGAGGATGCCGGGTTCTTCGTTGATCAGCGGCACCGTGCCGGGCGGGGCGAACTGGGCCAGCAACGCCGTTACGGCACCGAGCGGGAACAGCAGCACCAGCAGGTTCTCCACCGGAATGCTCAGGCAGGCGATCAGCGTCAGGGCAATCACCGCCACGGCGATCAGGCTGGCGGCGCTGAAGAAGTCCAGGCTCAGGCCCAGCGGGGTGATCAGCTGGAAGAACAGCGCGCCGCCCTGGGCGAGCACCGCCAGCGCACCGAGCAGCCCGAGCAGCCGCTTGTCGGCGCGGGCACCACGGGCCAGGCCGGTGGCCTGATAGACGGTCGCGGCCAGATAAAGGAAGGCGGCGATCAGGTTGGGGATGAGGCTGGGTGAAGAGAGCATAAGTCCTGGCAGGCAAGCCTTAAAGGGACGGAGTTTGGCATAGAACGCGCTGCTCTAGGAAGACTGCGACACCAGCTGCAAGCTGTAAGTAATGAGCTGCAAGTAAAAGCGAATCGACGTATGGCCAGCTTTTACTTGCCGCTTGTAGCTCGCCGCTCGCCACTGCCTTCGTTATAATCGCCGCCTTGTTGTGCCCAGCGCGTGTGCATTTCCACCTGGGCGCCTGAAAAACCTCGGCTTCACTGGGCCTGAAAGGATCACCATGTTCGAAAACCTGACCGACCGCCTGTCACAGACGCTGCGCCATGTCACCGGCAAGGCCAAGCTGACCGAAGACAACATCAAGGACACGCTGCGCGAAGTGCGCATGGCCCTGCTCGAGGCCGACGTCGCCCTGCCGGTGGTCAAGGATTTCGTCAACAGCATCAAGGAGCGCGCGGTCGGCACTGAAGTGTCGCGCAGCCTCACCCCAGGCCAGGCCTTCGTCAAGATCGTCCAGGCCGAGCTGGAACGCCTGATGGGCGCGGCCAACGAAGAGCTGACGCTCAACGCCGCACCGCCCGCCGTGGTGCTGATGGCCGGCCTGCAGGGTGCCGGTAAGACCACCACCGCCGGCAAACTGGCGCGCCACCTCAAGGAGCGCAAGAAGAAGAGCGTCATGGTGGTCTCCGCCGACGTTTACCGCCCGGCGGCGATCAAGCAGCTGGAAACCCTGGCCAACGACATCGGCGTGACCTTCTTCCCGTCCGACATCAGCCAGAAACCGGTGGACATCGCCCAGGCGGCGATCCGCGAAGCCAAGCTCAAGTTCATCGATGTGGTGATCGTCGACACCGCCGGCCGCCTGCACGTCGACGCCGACATGATGGACGAGATCAAGGCGCTGCACGCCTCGGTCAAGCCGATCGAAACGCTGTTCGTGGTCGATGCCATGACCGGCCAGGACGCCGCTAATACCGCCAAGGCCTTCGGCGACGCACTGCCGCTGACCGGTGTGATCCTGACCAAGGTCGACGGTGATGCCCGTGGCGGTGCCGCACTGTCGGTGCGGGCCATTACCGGCAAGCCGATCAAGTTCATCGGTATGGGCGAGAAGACCGAAGCCCTCGAGCCGTTCCACCCTGACCGGATCGCCTCGCGCATCCTCGGCATGGGTGACGTGCTCAGCCTGATCGAGCAGGCCGAGCAGACCATCGACAAGGAAAAGGCCGACAAGCTGGCCAAGAAGCTGAAGAAGGGCAAGGGCTTCGACCTCGAAGACTTCCGTGACCAGCTGCAGCAGATGAAGAACATGGGCGGCCTTGGCGGGCTGATGGACAAGCTGCCGAACATGGGCGGCGTCAACCTGTCGCAGATGGGCAACGCCCAGGGCGCGGCCGAGAAGCAGTTCAAGCAGATGGAGGCGATCATCAACTCCATGACCCCGGCCGAGCGCCGCGACCCTGAGTTGATCAGCGGTTCGCGCAAACGCCGCATCGCCCTGGGCTCCGGTACCCAGGTGCAGGACATCGGCCGGCTGATCAAACAGCACAAGCAGATGCAGAAGATGATGAAGAAATTCTCCACCAAGGGCGGCATGGCCAAGATGATGCGCGGCCTTGGTGGCATGTTGCCTGGCGGCGGCATGCCCAAGATGTAATCGAATTTGGCTGGCTGCCTTTATAAGAAGGTGGCCGCCATCCCCCGCTTCGGCGGGAATAGCGCCGCAAAACAGCGGCTTAACCGGCAGATCTGAACGGTGGGTCAAGCGCTCGCCGAAAAAGGCATTTGCAAATGTCCGTGTATTCCCCGAGAATATGCGGCCTTTTGGGCACCCGTGTGCCCATTGGGCATTCAGTTTTGCAGCACCGACTATAGGAACGATGTTCACATGGTAACCATCCGTCTTGCCCGTGGCGGCTCGAAAAAGCGCCCTTTCTACCACCTGACCGTGACCAACTCGCGTAACGCCCGTGACGGCCGTTTCGTTGAGCGCGTTGGCTTCTTCAACCCGATCGCATCGGGCGCCGAAGTCAAGCTGTCGGTAAACCAGGAGCGCGTCACCTACTGGCTGAGCCAGGGCGCACAGCCGTCTGAGCGTGTTGCTCAGCTGCTGAAGGAAGCTGCCAAGGCTGCAGCCTGAGCAGTATGAACGCGACGCCAGAAAAGGCTGACGACCTCATCGTCGTTGGCAAGATTTTTTCGGTTCACGGCGTTCGCGGCGAGGTGAAGGTGTACTCCTTTACCGATCCGATTGAAAACCTGTTGGATTATCCGCGCTGGACGCTCAAGCACGAAGGCAAGGTAAAGCAGGTAGAGCTGGTCAGCGGTCGTGGCTCCCAAAAGGGCCTGGTCGTGAAATTGAAAGGTCTCGATGATCGTGATGAAGCCCGGCTTCTGAGTGGTTACGAAATCTGCATTGCGCGGAGCCTTTTGCCCAACCTGGCAGCCGACGAGTACTACTGGTACCAGTTGGAAGGCCTGAAGGTCATCAATCAGGACGAACAGCTGTTCGGCACGATCGATCACCTGTTGGAGACCGGCGCGAACGATGTAATGGTGGTCAAGCCTTGCACAGGCAGCCTGGATGATCGCGAGCGTCTGTTGCCCTATACGGAGCAATGCGTGCTGGCAATCGACCTTGAAGCCGGTGTGATGCGAGTCGAATGGGACGCGGATTTCTAAACGATGGGTAACCTTCGCGTAGACGTCATCACGTTGTTCCCCGAGATGTTCTCGGCCATCACGGAGTACGGCATTACCAGCCGTGCGGTGAAACAGGGGTTGCTGCAAGTGACCTGCTGGAACCCGCGGGACTACACCACTGATCGCCACCACACCGTGGATGATCGGCCGTTTGGCGGTGGTCCGGGCATGGTGATGAAAATCAAGCCTCTGGAAGACGCCCTGGTCAACGCCAGGCAAGTCGCCGGAGCAACGGCAAAGGTGATCTACCTTTCGCCGCAAGGTCGCAAGCTGACTCAGCAGGCGGTCAAAGGCCTGGCCGAACAGGAATCTCTGATCCTGATCGCCGGTCGTTATGAAGGCATCGACGAGCGTTTTATCGAGGCTCATGTCGATGAAGAGTGGTCGATTGGCGACTATGTGCTTTCCGGTGGCGAGCTGCCGGCCATGGTGCTGATCGATGCGGTTACGCGGCTGCTGCCCGGAGCTTTAGGGCATGTGGACTCGGCGGAGGAAGATTCTTTCACCGACGGTCTGCTGGATTGCCCGCACTACACCCGACCTGAGGTGTATGCGGATCAGCGTGTACCCGACGTGTTGCTAAGTGGCAACCATGCACATATCCGGCGTTGGCGGATGAAGCAGTCCCTTGGTAGGACCTTCGAACGACGCGCCGATCTTCTGGAAAGTCGCTCGCTTTCTGGAGAAGAGAAGAAGCTGCTCGAGGAATACCTCCGCGAGCGGGACGATAGTTAAACGTATCGATGGTGGATCGCGTTATCCATCTTAGGAGCACAGCATGACCAACAAGATCATCCAGCAGCTCGAAGCCGAGCAGATGAGCAAGGAAATCCCGACCTTCGCACCAGGCGACACCATTGTCGTCCAGGTTAAAGTGAAGGAAGGCGACCGCTCGCGTCTGCAGGCGTTCGAAGGCGTCGTTATCGCCAAGCGTAACCGCGGTCTGAACAGCGCCTTCACCGTGCGCAAGATCTCCAGCGGCGTTGGCGTAGAGCGTACCTTCCAGACCTACAGCCCACAGATCGACAGCCTGGCCGTGAAACGTCGTGGTGACGTGCGTAAAGCCAAGCTGTACTACCTGCGCGACCTGTCCGGCAAAGCCGCTCGCATCAAGGAAAAACTGTCCTGAGTGCAGTTTGACCGGTGGCCTTGGCCATCTTGCGAGAGAAAAAGCAGCCTTCGGGCTGCTTTTTTGCTTTTTGTACCTTGCCTTAGCGATGTGACCCGAACATGACAACCCGAGACCAGGAAATCCTGCGCCGCACCGAACTGTCGGTGACCCGTGTGACCAAGGCGGTGTTCCCCAACACCACCAACCACCACAACACCCTGTTCGGCGGTACGGCCCTGGCATGGATGGACGAAGTGTCGTTCATCGCCGCCACGCGTTTTTGTCGCCTGCCGCTGGTAACCGTGTCCACCGACCGCATCGACTTCAAGCACCCGATCCCGGCGGGCTCGATCGTCGAGTTGGTGGGTAGCGTGATCAAGGTCGGCAACACCAGCCTGCAGGTGCAGGTGGATGTATTCGTCGAGAACATGTACCTCGATGGCCGCGAACGCGCGATCCATGGGGTGTTCAGCTTCGTCGCCATCGACGAGGACAAGCGCCCGGTGCCGGTGCTGCCGCAGGCCTGATTGGGTGCGCAGCGCAATCCCTGTAGGAGCGGCCTTGTGCCGCGAAAGGGCTGCGAAGCGGCCCCCAGTTTTCGGCGTTGCGACAACTAAAATCGGGGGCTGCCATGCAGCCCTTTCGCGGCACAAGGCTGCTCCTACAGGGGTCGCAGGCCCTCCTGATCAGTGATCCACAGGCTCAGGCTCGATCAGCGCCACCAGCGTCCACCCCGGCTGCGGCTGCAGCGGGTGTTCCGGGGTGGCCACATGCACCCAGCCGTGGTTGTCGCGGGCGAACATCAATGTCGCGCGCTCACCGTGCAGTTGCTGGTAAGTGTCCCAGGTGAAGGCCTCGGTCAGGGTCGTGCTGTACAGCTCTGCCCCCTGGTTCAGCAGCTTGGCCAGCTGGTTGTAGGTCATCGGGCTGGCGCCGAGCGGCTGGCCGCGATGCTCCTCGCTGGCCCGGTGCTTGTCGCTGCGCTGCTTTTCCAGGCCGCTGGCCAGCACGAACAGCCGGCCATGCCCGAAATCGTGGCGAAACCGTGCGCAGGCCAGGGCGTTTATTTCCCCGGCCGGTGACAGCCCGAGCAGGTGCCCCAGGCCCACCAGGTCCAGGTGGGCGTCGGCATGCTGCGAGGCTGGGTTGCCGAAGTAGGTGGGCAGGTTGTCCATGCGCGCGGCGCGGATGTTTTCCCAGCTCGAGTCGGTCAGCAGTACCCGGCAACCCAGTTGTTGCAGGGCCTTGGCAATGGCCCGGGCAGGCGGGTTGGCACCCACCATGAGAAAGCCGCTGGGGGCCGGCTCGGCGACCTTGAGCAGGCGCGCCAAAGGTCTGGCAGTGGCGCTCTGCAGTACCACGGTGCCGATGATCACGGCGAACGTCAGGGGCACCAGCAGCAGCGCCCCCTCGTGGCCGGCCTCATGCAGGCGGATCGCGAAGATCGCCGAGACCGCCGCCGCGACGATGCCGCGCGGGGCGATCCAGGCCAGCAGCGCACGCTCGCGCCAACTCAGCGTGGAGCCCAGTGTCGAGAGAAACACATTGAGCGGCCGGGCCAGCAACTGGATCACCAACAGTAACGCCAGGACCGCCGGGCCCAATCCCAGCAGGGCATCAAGGTCCAGGCGCGCTGCCAGGAGGATGAACAGGCCTGAGATCAGCAGCACGCTGAGGTTTTCCTTGAAGTGCAGGATCTGCCGCACATCCACCCCGGGCATGTTGGCCAGCCACATGCCCATCACCGTCACGGCCAGCAGCCCGGACTCGTGGACGATCTGGTTGGCGGCGATGAAGATGCCCAGCACCGCGGCCAGCGAGGCCAGGTTGTGCAGGTATTCCGGCAGCCACTGGGCGCGCATGATCTGCCCCAGCAACCAGCCCCCGGCGGCGCCCAGGGCACCGCCGCAGAAGATCACCCCGGCGAAGGTGCCCAGGCTCTGGACCAGCCCGTCACCGTCGCTGCGGGCGATGATGAAGCTGTACACCACCACCGCCAGCAGCGCGCCGATGGGGTCGATGACGATGCCCTCCCAGCGCAGGATGTTGGCAATGGTTGCTTTGGGCCGCACCACCCGCAGCATGGGTACGATCACCGTGGGCCCGGTGACCAGGGTGAGGGTGCCGAACAGGATCGCCAGCGCCCAGTCGAAGCCCAGCAGCCAGTGGGTGGCCACGGCGATCACCAGCCAGGTGCTCAAGGCGCCGACCGTGACCAGGCGGTGGACCACGCTGCCGATCTCGCGCCATTGCGAGATATGCAGGGTCAGGCTGCCCTCGAACAGGATCAGGGCCACGGCCAGCGACACCAACGGCATCAGCAACGGGCCAAACAACGCCTGCGGCTGCAGCCAGCCCAGCACAGGCCCCGCCAGGATGCCGGACAGCAGCAGGAACAGGATCGCCGGCAGCTTCAGGCGCCAGGCCAGCCACTGGCAGGCGAGGGCGGCGGCGCCGATGCCACCGAAACTCAGAAGGATCTGCTGTTCGCTCATGCGGGCTCCCTATGCGTGCGCGGTTATGAAAGACTAAGCGCCATTTCGCCGTTTGCCACCGAGTCTTCATGCCCGCCCTCGACCACCCCCTGATTGACCAGTTCCTCGATGCCCTGTGGCTGGAGAAGGGGCTTTCCGACAATACCCGCGCCTCTTACCGCAGTGACCTGGCCTTGTTCAATGGCTGGTTGCAGGAGCACGGCGTGGCGCTGCCCGATGCCGGTCGCGAGCTGATCCTCGATCACCTCGCCTGGCGTTTCGACCAGGGCTACAAGCCCCGCTCCACGGCGCGATTTCTTTCCGGTGTGCGGGGCTTCTTCCGCTACCTGCTACGCGAGCGATTGATCGCCGTCGACCCGACGCTGCAGGTGGACATGCCGCAACTGGGGCGCCCGCTGCCAAAGTCGCTGTCGGAAGCCGACGTCGAGGCGCTGCTGCAGGCGCCGGACCTGGGCGAAGCCATCGGCCAGCGTGATCGGGCCATGCTCGAAGTGCTGTACGCCTGCGGCCTGCGGGTGACCGAGCTGGTCAGCCTCACGCTCGACCAGGTCAACCTGCGCCAGGGCGTACTGCGGGTGATGGGCAAGGGCAGCAAGGAGCGCCTGGTGCCGATGGGCGAAGAGGCGGTGGTCTGGCTGGAGCGCTACCTGCGCGACGGTCGCGCCGAGCTGCTCAATGGCCGCCCCAGCGACGTGCTGTTCCCCAGCCTGCGCGGCGAGCAGATGACCCGCCAGACCTTCTGGCACCGCATCAAGCACCAGGCACGGGTGGCCGGTATCGACAAGCCGCTATCGCCGCATACCCTGCGCCACGCCTTTGCCACGCACCTGCTCAACCACGGGGCCGACCTGCGCGTGGTGCAGATGCTGCTGGGCCACAGCGACCTGTCCACCACGCAGATCTACACCCACGTGGCCAAGGCCCGTCTGCAGCAATTGCACGCCCAGCACCATCCGCGTGGATGAATGATCTTCATGTTCCGCTCACCGGTGCCTGAGGAGCCTTTCTGCGCGGGCCTGTTGTGGTAGGCTTGGACGGTTTGTTGCAAGGGCCGACCGTTCGCCACCTTCAACGCGTAGGCGACGCCCCTCCGGCCCCGTCCGTCTTCAGGAGTACCCCCATGCGTGTCACCCGTATCTTTGCCGCCGCCGCCCTGGCGTTGGTCAGTACCTTTGCCGCCGCGGCCACCACTGAGCCCACGGCCGGTGCCGAGCAGGCAATCCGCAAGTCGCTGCAGGACCTGGCCCTGGAAGTGCCGGTGGAGAGCGTTGCCAGCAGCCCGCTCAACGGCCTGTACGAAGTCAAGCTGCAGGGCGGTCGCGTGCTGTATGCCAGTGCCGACGGCCAGTTCGTGATGCAGGGCTACCTGTACCAGATCCAGGACGGCAAGCCGGTCAACCTCACCGAGAAGACCGAGCGCCAGGGTATCGCCAAGCTGATCAACGGTATCCCGGCGGCAGAAATGGTCGTTTACCCGGCCAAGGGCGAGACCAAGTCGCACATCACCGTGTTCACCGACACCACCTGCCCGTACTGCCACAAGCTGCACGCCGAAGTGCCGGAGCTCAACCGCCGCGGTATCGAAGTGCGCTACGTCGCCTTCCCGCGCCAGGGCCTGGGTTCGCCGGGTGACCAGCAGTTGCAGGCGGTATGGTGCTCCAGCGACCGCCGCGCGGCGCTGGACAAGATGGTCGACGGCAAAGAGATCAAGGCGGCCAAGTGCGCCAACCCGGTCAGCAAGCAGTTCCAGCTCGGCCAGTCGATCGGCGTGAACGGCACGCCCGCCATCGTCCTGGAAAGTGGCCAGGTGATTCCGGGCTACCAGCCGGCACCGCAAGTGGCCAAGCTGGCCCTGGCAGAGCGCAAGTAATCAATTCAATACGCCATCGTCATGGGGTGATGGCATGTTTCACGGTCGGCGCAAGTGCTGGCCGTTCAATGGGGCGTTCACAGTGAAACCGGTCAAAGTAGGCATCTGTGGGTTAGGGACCGTCGGTGGCGGAACCTTCAACGTACTTCAGCGCAACGCCGAGGAGATTGCCCGCCGTGCCGGGCGCGGTATTGAAGTGGCACAGATTGCCATGCGCTCGCCCAACCCGAACTGCCAGATTACCGGTACCCCCATTACCGCTGATGTGTTCGATGTGGCAAGCAACCCCGAAATCGATATCGTCATCGAGCTGATCGGTGGCTATACCATCGCCCGCGAACTGGTGCTCAAGGCCATCGAAAACGGCAAGCACGTGGTCACCGCCAACAAGGCGCTGATTGCCGTGCACGGTAACGAGATCTTTGCCAAGGCCCGCGAGAAGGGCGTCATCGTCGCCTTCGAGGCCGCGGTCGCCGGCGGTATCCCGGTGATCAAGGCGATCCGTGAAGGCCTGTCGGCCAACCACATCAACTGGCTGGCCGGGATCATCAACGGCACCGGCAACTTCATCCTCACCGAAATGCGCGAAAAAGGCCGTGCCTTCCCCGACGTGCTGGCCGAAGCGCAAGCGCTGGGCTATGCCGAGGCCGACCCGACCTTCGACGTCGAGGGCATCGACGCTGCGCACAAGCTGACCATCCTGGCGTCCATCGCCTTTGGTATCCCGCTGCAGTTCGACAAGGCCTACACCGAAGGGATCACCCAGCTGACCACTGCTGACGTGAACTACGCCGAAGCCCTGGGCTACCGCATCAAGCACCTGGGCGTGGCCCGTCGCACCGCCGACGGCATCGAGCTGCGCGTACACCCGACCTTGATCCCCAGCGACCGCCTGATCGCCAACGTCAACGGCGTGATGAACGCGGTGATGGTCAACGGCGACGCCGCCGGCTCCACCCTGTACTACGGCGCCGGCGCCGGTATGGAGCCAACCGCATCTTCGGTGATCGCCGACCTGGTCGACGTGGTCCGCGCCATGACCAGCGACCCGGAGAACCGTGTGCCGCACCTGGCCTTCCAGCCGGATTCGCTGTCGGCCCACCCGATCCTGCCGATCGAAGCCTGCGAGAGCGCCTACTACCTGCGCATCCAGGCCAAGGACCACCCGGGTGTGCTCGCGCAGGTCGCCAGCATCCTTTCGGAACGCGGCATCAACATCGAGTCGATCATGCAGAAGGAAGCCGAGGAGCAGGACGGCCTGGTACCGATGATCCTGCTGACCCACGGTGTGGTCGAGCAGCGCATCAACGACGCCATCGTCGCCCTCGAAGCCCTGCAGGATGTGGTCGGCAAGGTCGTGCGCATCCGCGTCGAACAGCTCAATTAATTCAAGCGGCGGGCTGCGACGCGGCCCGCCTTCAGAACCGAAGGTTTGCATATGCGCTATATCAGTACCCGCGGCCAGGCTCCGGCCCTGAACTTCGAAGACGTGCTGCTCGCAGGCTTGGCCACCGACGGCGGCCTGTACGTCCCCGAGAACCTGCCACGCTTCACCCAGGAAGAGATCGCTTCCTGGGCCGGCCTGCCGTATCACGAGCTGGCGTTCCGGGTAATGCGCCCGTTCGTCGCCGGCAGCATCGCCGATGCCGACTTCAAGAAGATCCTCGAAGAGACCTACGGTGCCTTCGCCCACGCCGCCGTCGCGCCGCTGCGCCAGCTCAACGGCAACGAGTGGGTGATGGAGCTGTTCCACGGCCCGACCCTGGCGTTCAAGGACTTTGCCCTGCAGCTGCTCGGCCGTCTGCTCGACCATGTGCTGGTCAAGCGTGGCGAGCGTGTGGTGATCGTCGGTGCCACCAGCGGCGACACCGGCTCCGCTGCCATCGAAGGCTGCCGCCGTTGCGACAACGTCGACATCTTCATCCTGCACCCGCACCAGCGCGTGTCGGAAGTGCAACGCCGGCAGATGACCACCATCTTCGGCGACAACATCCACAACATCGCCATCGAGGGCAACTTCGACGACTGCCAGGAGATGGTCAAGGCCAGCTTCGCCGACCAGTCGTTCCTCAAGGGCACCCGCCTGGTGGCGGTCAACTCGATCAACTGGGCGCGGATCATGGCCCAGATCGTCTACTACTTCCACGCCGCCCTGCAGCTCGGCGGCCCGGCACGTTCCGTGGCGTTCTCGGTGCCGACCGGCAACTTCGGCGACATCTTCGCCGGTTACCTGGCCCGCAACATGGGCCTGCCGATCAGCCAGCTGGTGGTCGCGACCAACCGCAACGACATCCTGCACCGCTTCATGAGCGGCAACCAGTACGTCAAGGAAACCCTGCACGCGACCCTGTCGCCGTCGATGGACATCATGGTCTCGTCGAACTTCGAGCGCCTGCTGTTCGACCTGCACGGTCGCAACGGTGCGGCCATCGCCGAGCTGATGGACAGCTTCAAGCAGGGTGGCGGCTTCAGCGTCGACCAGGACCGCTGGACCGAAGCGCGCAAGTTGTTCGACTCGCTGGCGGTGACCGACGAGCAGACCTGCGAGACCATCGCCGAAGTCTTCGCCAGCACCGGTGAAGTACTCGACCCGCACACCGCGATCGGCGTCAAGGCCGCCCGCGAATGCCGTCGCAGCCTGGATACGCCAATGGTGGTGCTGGGTACCGCGCACCCGGTCAAGTTCCCGGACGCGGTCGAGAAGGCAGGTGTCGGCAAGGCCCTCGAGCTGCCGGCTCACCTCAGCGACCTGTTCAGCCGCGAAGAGCGCTGCACGGTGCTGGCCAACGACCTGAAGACCGTACAGGCCTTCGTCAGCCAGCACGGTAACCGCGGCAAGCCGCTGTAAGCCTGGCTGCAACTGAAAAAGCCCGTCCTTGGACGGGCTTTTTTGTGTGTGCTGATTTTTTTGCGATTTTTTCCATGGATCCTCAGAATTTTCCTGTTTGGCGTTGTCGAAGTGCCTACTAAAGTGCGGGGCATCGAACCGCCAGAGCGCCTCGTCGAGGGAAACGTCCATGCATCAATTTCAGGTTCTTATCCACCAGCCCCGTCCTTTCCACCAGATCGTTCTGCACCAGGCATTCAATGCCCAAGGCGTCTATAGCGTGCGGTTGACCGAGGACATGCCGGGTACGCTGGCCTGCCTGAACCAGGAGCGGCCAGTGGATGTACTGGTGCTTGATCACGACATGCCGATCAGCAGCGCGCAGTCGTTGTTCCGTCACCTGGCGACCGAAGGGGCGGCACAGGCGCTATTGTTCGTCGGGCAAGGCAAAGGCAATGGCTCGGATCTGGCTCGAGAGGCCCGCAAACTGGGGTTGTGGGTGCTGGATGAGCTGCCATGGCCGATGTCCACCGTGGCACTGGGCAAGGCACTTGGGCGTCTGCCGGCACCGGTAGATCAGCTGGGCGGCTAGGGCATTCAAACTGTCATGTTGCCCGCGCATGCTCGCTGCAAGGGCCTGCGGTTGCGAACTTTGCGCCGGGCCTGACGGTCAGTTCCTCCATGCCCATAAGCCAGCGAGTGATCCGGATGGAAAGAGTCTGCAGCCTGCTCAACGATGCCCTGACCCCCTACCTGGCCGCACTTGGCGCCGTCGACGCCAGCGGTAATCGCCAACTGACCCTATACGACCCGCGCGGCGCCGTGACCTTGCAGCGCCAGGTGGCTGAACGCCAGCTGCAGGAGCAGCAGTTGCTGGTGGATCTGGTCGATGGCCTGCACCGTGACTTGCAGATTGCCGAAGGCCGCCTGCAGCCCTGTGTGATTGCCGCGTTGCAACATCAACGCCCTGCCCAGGGAACCTTTGCCTGATAGCCGCATCAGATTCATCAACGCCAGTTTGACGGTGCTTGGCTCCGGTAGTGTCAGGCTGTCGCGGGAAGCCCGCATTGGCTTTCGCTTGACCCCGGTCGTCCTCCCCAGCGGCCGGGGTTTCTTTTTGCCCCTTTGCATGTGTTCTGAATCTGCGGACTATCTGAGTGCCCTGGGGCTGCAAGGCAGCCCCATCAACCGGAAAGCTCCGGCTCTAAGGCTGGGTAGGCGCGTCGACGCCGTTGTCTTCGAAGAAGTGACGCGCCTGTTGCAGGTAGTCCTCGCGAAGCTCCGGATCCAACCAGCGGGCATACAGGGCGGGCAGGGTGTCGCGGCGCATGGCTGGCAGCAACCGGTCGATGTGGGTGATGGCTTCGCGCCCCAATGGCGTATTCGAGCAACCCACATGCAGGAATTGGTAGTGGTTCACGCCGCTGATGGAATAGAAGCGGTAGTCGTCCAGTGAGCCGCCTTGCTGCTCGATCAGGTAGCGCACCTCTGGCCAGTAGCCGAGCACCAGTTGCAGGCGACCCATTTGCTGCATCTGCAACAGGCTGGCCGTCGCGTCATTGCCGTAGTGGCGGCTGAAGGCGGTATCGGGCAACTGGCGCAGAATTTCGTCGACCTGCACGCTGTAGCTGCGCTCGGCGACGATGCCCAGTTTTAGCCGGGTCTTGTCGAGCAATGGCTTGAGCTCGACCTGTTGGCCGTCGAGGAATGGTGCGAGCAATGCCTGGTCCTGTTTGCGCACGACCAGCCCGCTGCTCAGCACCCCCAACGAAGGCTTGGAAAAATGCACGTACTTGGCGCGTTCGGGGGTCCAGAGCAGGGTCGGGTCGCAGGTGAAACTCGGTTCCATGAGCATCTGGATGCCCCGGGCGCGATTGACCCGCACGATGCTGTGGTCATATTCGGGCATTTGCTCGATCAGCTGCGGCAGCATCTGGTCGACCACACCCTGGCCTTTCTCGGCACCCTCGAAAATGGTGAATGGCGGCAGGTCACGGACCAGCCACAGCAGGCGCTCCTTGGCGTGTGCCATTGGCATCGCCAGCAGCAGGCAGAGGATGACGGGCAGGCGCGCAAGGCGCCTGCGCCGGCTCGTCGCGCGACTCAGACCGTACCCGCCTGGCGCAGGCCGGCGATGGCGGCAGCGTTGTAGCCCAGGCTGGCCAGCACGCTGTCGGTGTGCTCACCGAGGGCCGGGCCGACCCATTCGGTGGAGCCCGGGGTGTCGGAGAGCTTGGGCACGATGCCAGGCATCTTGAACGCCTTGCCGTCCGGCAGTTTGGCCTGGAGGAACATTTCGCGGGCAAGGTACTGCGGGTCGCTGAACATGTCCTCGGCCGAAAAGATCCGGCTGGCCGGCACTTCGGCGTCATTGAGTACCTGCATGACCTTGTCCAGCGGCAGGCCGTTGGCCCAACGGTCGATCACCCCGTACAGCTCGTCGCGGCGGGCGTCGCGGCCATCATTGCTGGCCAGTGCGGCGTCGTTGGCCAGGTCGTCGCGGCCAATGGCCTGCATGAAGCGCTTGAAGATCGCGTCGCCATTGGCGCCGATCTGCACATGGCGGCCATCGGCGGTGGTGTGGATGGAGGAGGGGGTGATGCCGGGCATGATGTTGCCGGTGCGTTCGCGGATGAAACCGAACACGTCGAATTCCGGGACCATGCTTTCCATCATGGCGAAAATCGCCTCGTACAGTGCCACGTCCACCACCTGGCCCTGGCCGCCGTTCACCTCGCAGTGACGCAGGGCCATCAGCGCACCGATCACGCCCCACAGGGCGGCGATCGAATCACCGATGGAGATCCCCGTGCGCACTGGCGGGCGGTCCTCGAAACCGGTGATGTAGCGCAGCCCACCCATCGACTCGCCCACCGCGCCAAAGCCCGGCTGGTCCTTCATCGGGCCGGTCTGGCCGAAGCCTGACAGGCGCACCATCACCAGGCGCGGGTTGAGCGCGTGCAGGACATCCCAGCCCAGGCCGAGTTTTTCCAGCACGCCGGGGCGGAAGTTCTCGATCAGGATGTCGGCCTCGGCCAGCAGGCGCTTGAGCACCTCGCGGCCTTCGGGGTGCTTGAGGTTGAGGGTGAGCGACTGCTTGTTGCGTGCCTGCACGAACCACCACAGCGACGTGCCCTCGTACAGCTTGCGCCACTTGCGCAGCGGGTCGCCGCCGTCGGGCGACTCGACCTTGATCACCTCGGCACCGAACTCGGCGCAGATGCGCGAGGCGAACGGGCCGGCGATCAGGGTGCCGAGTTCGATCACTTTCAGGCCGGCGAGGGGTTTGCTGGGCGTGGTCATGGGGCATCCGTGGCAGCTGGGCGTGAGGGCAGGTTGTATCACAGCTCGGCAGCGGCAGGTACTGTCGCCGCGCACGCGCGATGCGCAAGGGCCTTCGTCTGCCAGATCGGTTAGACTGTGCGACTTTCTTTTCTACGAAGCCCCGCGCCCATGGCCCAGCCGTCCACCACCTACAAGTTCGAACTGAATCTGACCGACCTCGACCGCGGCGTGTACGAGAACGTCCGTCAGACCATCGCCCGTCACCCTTCGGAGACCGAGGAACGCATGGCTGTGCGCCTGCTGGCCTATGCCCTCTGGTACAACGAACAGCTGGCGTTTGGCCGTGGCTTGTCGGATGTCGACGAAGCCCCGCTGTGGGAAAAGAGCCTGGACGACCGCATCCTGCACTGGATCGAAGTCGGCCAGCCGGATGCCGAGCGCCTGACCTGGTGTTCGCGCCGCACCGAACGTACCAGCCTGCTGGCCTACGGCAGCCTGCGGGTGTGGCGGACCAAGGTGGGTGATGCGGTCAAGGGCCTGAAGAACCTGAACATCGCCGCTGTGCCGCAAGAGGTGCTGGAGACCCTGGCAACCGACATGCCACGTACCATCAAGTGGGACGTGATGATCAGCGAAGGCACTGTTTTCGTCACCGACGACCGTGGCCAGCACGAAGTGCAGCTGGAGTGGCTGCTGGGCGAGCGCGGCTGAGCCGCCCCTTACACGGATTACCGAAGACCCCATGCGTATCGAGCCCCGCCCCCTGCCGTCGACCCTGCCATTTTTGGGTAACCTGCCGCCCTTGCTGACCCGCCTGTACGCCGCCCGTGGCGTGCAGTCCGAAGCCGAGCTGGACAAAGGCCTGGCCCGGCTGTTGCCGTACCAGCAGCTCAAGGGCATCGAGGCGGCGGTAGACCTGCTGGTCGAAGCCCTCGATCAGCGCCAGCGCATCCTCATCGTCGGCGACTTCGACGCCGACGGCGCCACGGCCAGCACGGTCGGTGTGCTTGGCCTGCGCTTGCTGGGTGCGGCGCATGTCGATTACCTGGTACCCAACCGCTTCGAATATGGCTATGGCCTGACGCCGGAGATCGTGGCCGTTGCGCTGGAGCGCCAGCCGCAGTTGCTGATCACCGTGGACAACGGCATCTCCAGCGTCGAAGGCGTGGCAGCGGCCAAGGCGGCCGGGCTCAGGGTGCTGGTCACCGATCACCACCTGCCCGGCCAGCAGTTGCCGGAGGCCGACGCCATCGTCAACCCGAACCAGCCAGGCTGCGCGTTCCCGAGCAAGTCGCTGGCGGGCGTCGGGGTGATCTTCTACGTACTGATGGCCCTGCGCGCACGCTTGCGCAGCCTTGGCCGCTATGACAGCCAGCCGCAGCCGAATATCGGTGAACTGCTCGACCTGGTCGCGCTGGGCAGCGTCGCCGACGTGGTGCCGCTGGATGCCAACAACCGTATCCTGGTGCACCAGGGCCTGGAGCGCATCCGTGCCGGCCGCGCCCGCCCTGGGCTCAAGGCGATCCTCGAGGTGGCCCGCCGCGACCACCAGCGCATCACCTCCACCGACCTGGGCTTTATCCTCGGCCCACGGCTCAACGCCGCCGGGCGCCTGGACGACATGAGCCTGGGGATCGAGTGCCTGCTGTGTGATGACGCAGCGCTGGCGTTGGACATGGCCCAGCAACTGGATGGCCTGAACCAGGACCGCAAGTCCATCGAGCAGGGCATGCAGCGCGAAGCCCTGGCCCAGCTCAAGGAACTGCCGGTCGAATCGATGCCCTATGGCCTGTGCCTGTTCGACGCCGACTGGCACCAAGGGGTGATCGGCATCCTGGCCTCACGCCTGAAGGAGCGTTACCACCGCCCGACCATCGCCTTTGCCGATGCGGGGGAGGGGATGCTCAAGGGCTCGGCGCGGTCGGTGGCGGGGTTCCATATCCGTGATGCGCTGGATGCGGTGGCGGCGCGTCACCCGGCGTTGATCAGCAAGTTCGGTGGGCACGCCATGGCGGCGGGTTTGTCGTTGCCGGCCGAGCACTTTCCGGCGTTTGCCGAGGCGTTCGACCTGGAAGTGCGGCGGCAGCTGCGGGAAGAGGACCTGACCGGACGGTTGTTGTCCGATGGCACGTTGGCGGTCGAGGAGTTTCACCTGGACCTGGCGCGGGCTTTGCGCAATGCCGGGCCCTGGGGGCAGCACTTTCCCGAGCCTCTGTTCCATGGGGTGTTCCAGCTGGTCGAGCAGCGGGTTGTCGGTGAGCGGCATCTGAAGGTGGTGCTCAAGAGCGAGTGTGGGGCGGTGCGGTTGGACGGGATTGCCTTTGGGATTGATCGGGAGGTTTGGCCGAATCCTACTGTGCGGTGGGTGGAGTTGGCTTATAAGTTGGATGTGAATGAGTTTCGTGGGAATGAGAGTGTGCAGTTGATGATTGCTCACATGGAGCCACGGTGATTGGGGTTTGGTTAGTTAGTTAGCTAGTTAGCTAGCTAGTTAGTTAGTTAGTTAGTTAGTTGGTTAGTTGGCTGGTTGGTTTTTGTAGTTGTATGCGCATTCATTTGCGATGTCGACGCATAGTCACCTTTCCGCCCTTACGGCGGCTTACTTTGGTCTTGGCCAAAGTAAGCAAAGCCGCTCGCTCCCATCATACGGCCCCTGCGCTGCGCTCCGGGGTCCCTTCGCTCCGGCGTCCTCCGGGCCCGCGCGGCCTCCGACTTGCTGCGCAAGTCTACATCTCGCGCCTTCGGCTACGCCGAAGGGTGCTGCGCACCAGGGCCCTCCAGACGCCTGCGCTCAGCCTCCTGAAGTCGCGAAGTTAGGGGCGGCGCCTGGGCTGGCGTTAGCTGTCGCTAGTGGGATTATGGGATCTCTGGATTGCAATCGCTGGCAAGCCAGCTCCCACAGGATATTGCCAGCCTTTCAGACTTGCGTTGTACCTGTGGGAGCCGGCTTGCCGGCGATAGGGCCCGAACAGACAACACATCAACAACAGTCAAACTTAGATAGCAATATTACTGCTCTTGATCTGCTCTTGATCTGCTCTTGATCTGCTCTTGATCTGCTCTTGATCTGCTCTTGATCTGCTCTTGATCTGCTCTTGATCTGCTCTTGATCTGTTTTTGCTTTTGCTTCTAAGCGCGCGATAGTCCAGGCAGCACAAATTGCGACTTCAGGAGTCGAGGGGACCCCGGAGCGCAGCGCAGGGGCCGTATGATGGGAGCGGGCGGCTTTGGTTACTTTGGCCAAGACCAAAGTAACCCGCCGTTGGGCGGAAAGGTGACTATAAGTCGCCATCGCCGCCGAATGCGCATACATCTATCAAAACCAACACTCTGAAAATCGAGCGCCAAACGCAAATCTAACTCCGATAAGCCCGAACAAACACCTCAACCGCCTCCCGCACATGCACCTCCGCCTCATCCCCCGTCAGCGCCGGCGCACACCCGATCAACAACCGATAATCCGGCGCCCCCTTGACCAAACAGAAGAACTGCTCCGCCGCCCGCAACGGATTGTCGATCCGCAGCAACCCCCGCTGGTCGATCCCGCGCAGCAGCGACTCCATGCCCGCGACCACCCGCTTGGGCCCGGCTTCATAGAAGTAATGCCCGAACCCCGGATCCTGGCTGCTCAGGGCGATGATCAAACGGCTGAGCTTCACCGACTCGTCCGCGCTGATCAGCGCCTGGAACCCGCGAGCGATGTTCAGCAGCACATCCATCAGCGCCGCCCCCTCGGGGTACTCGAAGATCAGATCGGGCAACTGCGTCTGGCACGTCGCCATGACCGCTGCGCCGAACAACGTCTGCTTGTCGGTGAAATGGCTGTAGACCGTGAGTTTAGAAACACCTGCCGCCGCAGCGACCGCATCCATGCTGGTGTTGGCATAGCCAAGGCTGAGGAACAGCGACTTGGCGGCTTGGAGGATGGCCTCGCGCTTGGCCAGATCCTTGGGCCGGCCGGGGCCGATGGGTGCGTCAGTGGGCATGTGCAATTGTTACCTGCTGTGAAAGGTGACCATCTTACCGGGTCGTGGACGATCCGGCTGTAGCGTGCGTCGCATCGTTAATATGGTTTTTCTCTGGGTAGACCGCTTCCCGGCGCGGATGCGCTGACTTAATATACTCGCCAGTATAAATATTCGATGCGCCTCTCTGCCAAAGGTCCTCCATCATGTTGCGTCGTGCGCTTTACCTCGCCTTGCCTGCTGCCCTCGTGCTGCTGGCCGCCTGCGGCCAGGAGGCCGCGCCACCTGCTGCGCCGCGCCCGGCGTTGGTGGTTCAGCCCCAGCCGGCGGGCGCGTCGGCAGACAGCTACCCCGGTGAGGTGCGCGCGCGCTTCGAGCCTGAGCTGGCGTTTCGCATTGGCGGCAAGGTGAGCAAGCGTCTGGTGGAAGAGGGACAGCGGGTCAAGGCCGAACAGGCGCTGGCCGAGCTCGACCCGCAGGACGTGCGCCTGCAACTGGAAGCCAACCGTGCCCAGGTGGCCGCCGCCGAAGCCAACCTGGCGCTGGTGCGCACCGAGCGTGAACGCTACCAGAAGCTGCTCGACCGCCAGATGGTCAGCCACTCGCAATTCGATAACGCCGAGAACCTCTACCGTGCCGGCCTCGCTCGCCTGAAACAGGCCAAGGCCGAGTTCGAGGTGGCCGGAAACCAGGCCGAGTACGCCGTGCTGCGCGCGCCCCAGGCCGGGGTGATCGCCAAGCGCCAGGTCGAAGTCGGCCAAGTGGTGGGTGCCGGGCAAACAGTCTTCACCCTGGCCGCCGACGGTGAGCGTGAAGTGGTGATCGGCCTGCCCGAACAGCAGTTCGCCCGCTTCCGCGTCGGCCAGGCTGTCAGCGTCGAGCTGTGGTCGCACCCCAATGCCCGGTTCGAAGGGCGTATCCGCGAGCTGTCACCGGCCGCCGACCCACGTTCACGCACCTTTGCCGCACGTATCTCCTTCATCTCCGGCAATGCCCCGGCCGAACTCGGCCAGAGCGCGCGGGTGTTCATCGCCCACGCCGAACACGCGCCGCTGGCGGTGCCGCTCTCGGCGGTCAGTGCCGAGGCCGGGCAGGCCTATGTCTGGCGGGTCGGCAAGGACAACCGGCTGGAGCGTGCGGCGGTTCGCCTAGGGCCCTATGGCGCCGACAGTGTGCCGGTGCTCGAAGGCCTGCAGGCCAGCGACTGGGTGGTTGCCGCTGGCGGCCATGTACTGCGCGAAGGGCAGCAGGTGCGGCCGGTGGACCGCAGTAATCGAGACGTGAACCTGGCGGTGAAGGAGTAAGTCCCGATGGGTTTCAACCTTTCCGCCTGGGCGCTGCGCAATCGCCAGATCGTACTGTTCCTGATGATCCTGCTGGCGGCCATTGGCGCCATGTCCTACACCAAGCTGGGGCAGAGCGAGGATCCGCCCTTCACCTTCAAGGCCATGGTCATCCGCACCCTGTGGCCGGGGGCGACCGCCGAAGAGGTGTCGCGCCAGGTTACCGAGCGCATCGAGAAGAAGCTGATGGAGACCGGCGAGTACGAGAGGATCGTCTCGTTCTCCCGGCCCGGTGAGTCCCAGGTCACCTTCATGGCCCGCGACTCGCTGCACTCCAAGGACATCCCCGAGCTGTGGTACCAGATCCGCAAGAAGGTCGCGGACATCAAGCACACCCTGCCGCCCGAGGCCCAGGGGCCGTTCTTCAACGATGAGTTCGGCACCACCTTCGGCAACATCTACGCGCTGACCGGTGAGGGCTTCGACTACGCGGTGCTCAAGGACTACGCCGACCGTATCCAGATCCAGCTGCAGCGGGTCAAGGATGTCGGCAAGGTCGAGCTGATCGGCCTGCAGGACGAGAAAATCTGGATCGAGCTGTCCAACGTCAAGCTGGCCACCCTGGGCGTGCCGCTGGCTGCGGTGCAGCAGGCATTGCGTGAGCAGAACGCGGTAAGTACCGCCGGCTTCTTCGAGACCCCCAGCGAACGCCTGCAACTGCGGGTCAGCGGGCGTTTCGACAGTGTCGAGCAGATCCGCCAGTTCCCCATCCGCGTGGGCGACCGCACCTTCCGCATCGGCGACGTCGCCGAGGTGCAGCGTGGCTTCAACGACCCACCCGCGCCGCGCATGCGCTTCATGGGCGAGGACGCCATCGGCCTTGCCGTGTCGATGAAGGACGGCGGTGACATCCTGGTGCTGGGCAAGGCCCTGGAGGGCGAGTTCGCCCGCCTGGCCGAAGGGTTGCCCGCGGGCATGCAGTTGCGCAAGGTGTCCGACCAGCCGGCGGCGGTGAAAGCCGGGGTTGGCGAGTTCGTCCAGGTGCTGGTCGAGGCCCTGGCTATCGTCTTGCTGGTGAGCTTCTTCTCCCTGGGCCTGCGCACGGGGCTGGTGGTGGCCCTGGCGATCCCGCTGGTGCTGGCCATGACCTTCGCCCTGATGCATTACTTCGGCATCGGCCTGCACAAGATCTCGCTGGGTGCGCTGGTGCTGGCGCTGGGCTTGCTGGTGGACGACGCGATCATTGCCGTGGAGATGATGGCGATCAAGATGGAGCAGGGCTACGACCGGCTCAAGGCGGCCAGTTACGCCTGGACCAGCACGGCCTTCCCGATGCTCACCGGCACCCTGATTACGGCGGCGGGCTTCCTGCCGATCGCCACGGCGGCGTCGAGCACCGGCGAGTACACCCGCTCGATCTTCCAGGTGGTGACCATCGCCCTGCTGACCTCGTGGGTGGCGGCGGTGGTGTTCGTGCCGTACCTGGGCGAACGCCTGCTGCCCGACCTGGCCAAGCTGCATGCGGCACGCCATGGCAGTGACGGGCAGGCGCCCGACCCTTACGCCACGCCGTTCTACCAGCGCGTGCGACGGGTGGTGGAGTGGTGCGTGCGGCGGCGCAAGACGGTCATCTTGCTGACCATCGCGGCCTTCGTCGGCAGCATCCTGCTGTTCCGCTTCGTGCCCCAGCAGTTCTTCCCGGCCTCCGGGCGCCCGGAGCTGATGGTCGACCTGAAGCTGGCCGAAGGCGCCTCGCTGAACAATACCGCCGAGCGGGTCAGGCAGCTGGAAGCGCTGCTCAAACAGCAGGACGGCATCGACAATTACGTGGCCTATGTCGGCACCGGTTCGCCACGCTTCTACCTGCCCCTGGACCAGCAACTGCCGGCGGCAAGCTTCGCCCAGTTCGTGGTGCTGGCCAAATCGCTGGAAGACCGCGAGCGCCTGCGCAGCTGGCTGATCAGCACCCTCGACCAACAGTTCCCCGACCTGCGCTCGCGGGTCACTCGCCTGGAGAACGGCCCGCCTGTAGGTTACCCGGTGCAGTTCCGCATCACCGGCGAGCACATCGAGAAGGTCCGTGCCCTGGCCCGCGAGGTAGCGGCCAAGGTGCGCGAGAACCCGCATGTGGTCAACGTCCACCTGGACTGGGAGGAGCCGAGCAAGGCGGTGTACCTGGACATCGACCAGGACCGCGCCCGGGCCCTGGGGGTGAGCACCGCGCACTTGTCGAGTTTCCTGCAGAGCTCGCTGACCGGCAGCACCGTCAGCCAGTACCGCGAAGACAACGAACTGATCGAGATCCTCTTGCGCGGCACCCCTGAAGAGCGCCGCGAGCTGGGCAACCTGGGTAGCCTTGCGCTGCCCACCGACAACGGCCCGAGCGTGGCGCTGTCGCAGGTGGCCACGCTGGAGTACGGCTTCGAGGAAGGCATTATCTGGCACCGCAACCGCCTACCAACGGTGACCGTGCGCGCCGATATCTACGACAAGGAACAGCCAGCCACACTGGTGAAACAGATCCAGCCGACCTTGCAACAGATCAAGGCTGAACTGCCGGATGGCTACCTGTTGGAAGTCGGCGGCACGGTGGAAGACTCCGAGCGCGGCCAGCGGTCGGTGAATGCCGGCATGCCACTGTTCATCGTGGTGGTGTTGAGCCTGTTGATGATCCAGCTGCGCAGCTTCTCGCGGATGTTCATGGTGTTCCTCACCGCGCCTTTGGGGCTGATCGGCGTAACCCTGTTCCTGCTGGTGTTCCGCCAGCCGTTCGGTTTCGTCGCGATGCTCGGCACCATTGCTCTGGCAGGCATGATCATGCGCAACTCGGTGATCCTGGTGGACCAGATCGAGCAGGACATTGCCGCCGGGATGGAGCGCTGGCAGGCGATCATCGAGGCCACGGTGCGGCGCTTCCGGCCGATCGTGCTGACCGCGCTGGCGGCGGTGCTGGCGATGATCCCGTTGTCGCGCAGTGTGTTCTACGGGCCGATGGCGGTGGCGATCATGGGGGGGTTGATCGTGGCCACGGTGCTGACGCTGCTGTTCCTGCCGGCGTTGTATGCGGCGTGGTTCAGGGTCAAGAAGGACTGAACATCGTGGGGGAGGGCGTTGCCCTCCATCCGCGGCGCAAGGCCGCTCCTACAGGCGACCGCGAGCCCCTGTAGGAGCGGCCTTGTGCCGCGAAAGGGCTGCGCAGCAGCCCTGAGGATCTCAGCTCAGAATCACAGCGCGCCAAAGACTTTCTTGGCCAGGCTGGTAGCAGCACCGGCCGGGTTCTGGCGAATGCTCTCTTCCTGCTTGCCGATCATCTCGAACAGCCCGTCCAGCGCCTTCTCGGTCACGTAGTTCTCGATGTTGGCATCGTCCTTGATCAGCCCCAGGCCCTTGGCCTGCCCGGCGAAGCTGTTGTACTGCTGGGCCAGGCCGACCTTGTCGGTGGCCTGCTTGACGATTGGCAGGAACTTGGCACGTATCTGCTCGCGGCTGCTCTTGTTCAGGTACTGCGTGGCCGAATCCTGACCGCCGCTGAGGATGCCCTTGGCATCGGTCACGGTCATCTTCTTCACCGCATCCACCAGGATCGCCTGGGCTTGTGGCACGGCTGCTTCGGCAGCCTTGTTCATGCTGGTCTCCAAGGCCTCGACCTGGTCACCCTTGCCGAACATCTTCATGGCCTTGGCGGCCTTGCCGAGGTTGCCTGGCAGTTCGATGCGCACATCGGGGTTATTGCTGAAACCGCCCGGGGTGCTCAGTTGCTTGACGGCGATCTGCGCGCCCTGGGTGAGGGCGTCCTTGAGGCCGCCGCTGGCGTCGCTTTGCGACAGGTCGCCCAGCGACAGGGCCAGGGCGCTGGCCGACAGCAGCACGCCGGCACACAAGGTGGTGAAGCGCAGGGAAGTGCGAATCATGGATATTTCCTTATAGACAAGAAGTAGCGCAGGCTCAGCGGACCGGGTCGACCTTGATCCGCACCGGCTGCTGGTCGCTGCCGTCGAGCATCACGCCATGGTGTTCGGTGTTGATGAACAGCAGCTTGCCGTCCAGTTCGATGCGCGCGCTCACCGCGTAGCGGTGGCCGGGCTTGATCTGGGCCGGGTCATACTTGAGGTGGAAGGGCAGCGGTACGTTGCCTTTGACCGGGCCATTCTGGCTAGCCAGGGTAACGGCCGGGGCGTCCATCAGCGAGACGTCCTGCAGGGCCACGTTCAGGGTGGCGGCTGGCGGCAGGGCGATGCGCTGCAGGTAGAAGACTTCGCCATCGAGGCTGGCGTGGTTCGACGGGGTGTTGCTGGAGCACGCTGCAAGCAGGGTAGCGCAGCACAGGGTGAAGAGTTTTTTCATGGTATCTCCGGTGTACAGGGAGCTGGCTTGTGGCCAACTCCGGGGACTTTAGCGGATTTTCATATTGTGTGCGGCCTTCTGTAATGGGGCCGCTTTGCGGCCCTTCGCGGCACAAGGCGGGCGCCGAGGCCATCACGCAGCCGACGGCGCCTCATCGCGGTGCAGCGCCACCTGGCGAATCGACAAACGCAGCTCCGCCGACAACACACGCTTGGCCACGCCTTCGGCCAGTTCCGCCAGCTTGTCGTGATAACCCAGCTTGCCGCCAGCGTCGGGGTGCAGCACACCTTCGCGTACCAAGGTCTGGATAAAGTGGCGGAACAGGGTCTTGTCGAAGAACTCCGGGGCGTTGAGCCCATGCAGGATCGACAGGCGCTGGGCCATCATCACGCACAGTTCTTCCAGCTCCTCGGCGTCAAGGCTGTTCTGCCCGCTGTTGAGCAGCAACGAGGTGGCCATGTAGAAGCGCTGCAAGGTCTGGGTGATGGTACGCGCCAGCAGCGTCAGCAGCACGAACTGCCGCGAGCTGGGTGCCGGGCGCAGGTACACATCGTTCTCGAAGCGCAGCAGGCCTTGCTCGACCAGCGCCGCCAGCCACTGGTCGATCACCTCGTCCAGTTGCTCGGGTGTCCAGCGCAGGAACAGCTCAGCCTGCAGGTACGGGTACAGCGCCTTGACGTACTGGCCGACCAGGTCGCGGCTCATGCGCGAGCTGCTCTGGAAGAAGCTCGCCAGTAGCGCCGGCAGGGCGAAGATGTGCAGGACGTTGTTGCGGTAGTAGGTCATCAGCACCGCGTTGGCTTCGTCCAGGTACAGGATGCGGCCCAGTGCGTCCTTCTGCTCGGCCAGCAGGTCCATGCCCAGCACATGCTTGATCAGCGCGCTGCCGTCGCCATCCGGCAAGGTGGTGTGCGGCGAGTAGGGCACCTGGCGCAGCAAGGCCAGGTACAAGTCGAGCACGCGGGTCAGGGCGCGCTCATCGAGGGCCATACGGCTGGTCGACAGCAGTGCCAGGGCCACCAGGTTGACCGGGTTGACCGCCGCCGCCTCGTTGAGGTGGCGGGCGACGGTCTCGCCCAGGCGCGTGGTGGTGTCGTTGAGCCAGTCCGGGCGGAACTGCGGGGCGAGTGGCTGCTCGCGCCAGCCGGGTTGCTGCTCATCGAGGAAACCGGCCAGGCGGATCGGTTCGCCGAAGTTGACGTACACCTGGCCGAAGCGCTGCTTGAGGGCACCGAAGACCTTGAAGATGTCGAAGATCGACTCTTTCTTCTTGCTCGCGCCACGCAGCTCGCCCAGGTAGGTACGGCCTTCCAGCACCCGTTCATAGCCGATGTACACCGGCACGAACACGATCGGCGTACGCGATGAACGCAGGAAACTGCGCAGGGTAATCGCCAGCATGCCAGTGCGTGGCTGCAGCATGCGCCCGGTGCGTGAGCGCCCGCCCTCGACGAAATACTCCACCGGGAAGCCCTTGGTGAACAGGGTGTGCAGGTATTCGTTGAACACTGCGGTGTACAGCGGGTTGCCCTTGAAGGTGCGGCGCATGAAGAACGCACCGCCGCGGCGCAACAGGCCGCCGATCACCGGCATGTTGAGGTTGATGCCGGCGGCGATGTGCGGCGGCGTCAGGCCATTGCGGAACAGCAGGTAGGACAGCAGCAGGTAGTCGATGTGGCTGCGGTGGCAGGGCACGTAGATCACTTCATGGCCCGGGGCGATACCCTGCACCTGCTCGATGTGGTTGACCTTGATGCCGTCGTAGATCTTGTTCCAGAACCAGCTGAGCACTACTTCGAGAAAGCGGATCGCGGTGTAGGTGTAGTCCGAGGCGATCTCGTTGCCGTAGTGCAGCGCCTTGGCCTCGGCCTTGGCGTAGGGGATCTTCTCGCGCTCGGCCTCGTCGCTGATGGCCTGGCGCACCAACGGGTCGTGCACCAGGCCCTTGACCAGGTTGCGCCGGTGCGAGATGTCCGGGCCGATCACCGCGGTCTTGAGGTTGCGGAAATGTACGCGCATCAGCCGTTGGGCCATGCGCACGGTGCGCTCATGGCCTTTGTTGTGGCCCACCAGCTCGCGCAGGTGGATAGGCGCGGAAAACTGCACCCGGGTCTTGCGCCCCAGAATGAGGATGCTCAGCAGCCGGCGCAGGCGCCCGGTGACCGCCCAACTGTCGGCGAACAGCAGCTTCCACGGACTCGACTCGCTGGCCGGGGTCTGGCCCCAGAACACGCTGACCGGGATGATCTGCGCGTCTTCCTCGGCGTGCTGGCTGATCGCCGCGACCAGGCGCTCCAGGGTGGGGGGCGCGCCGCGTTTGTCGTGGCGGCCGAGCCAGTCCGGGTCGGGGGTCAAGTAGAAGAACCCGGCGGGTTCCTGCAGCGGGCCGACCGCCACCGGCAATACCGGGCGTGGCAGCCCCGCTTTGGTGCATTCGTGGTCGATCACGGCCAGGTCGGTCAGCGACGGCGAGGGCAGGGCGTAGAACACCGGGCGGCTGCGGTCGAGCTTGAGGGTCAGCGAGGACTGGTTGATGGTCTCGGAGCGCACCCAGAGGTACAGCACGCGGCGCAGGGCGCCGAAGATCAGGCGGCGCAGGGGGGAACGGGTCATGGGGTAGGTGCCCTGGGTGAAAGTTTCGGCGTTGTTTCAGGACGTTAGTCTGCCGTATCTGCGTAAGTTCAGCAAAAATCGGCAAAAATCGGTGCTGTAATGAATTTTTTTTGTTCTCTGTCATATACTCGGCCTGCCGCTTGCTTACTATTTGAGCAAGCTGCGACGGCAGGGGCGCTGCGCCCATGCCAGCAAGGCGATCTTCAAAATAAAAATCCGGAGTAGTGCAGATGTCGTCTCGTGAGACTGGGAATGTGAAGTGGTTCAACGATGCCAAAGGTTATGGCTTCATTCAGCGCGACGGTGGTGCGGATGTATTCGTCCACTATCGGGCGATCCGCGGTGAGGGGCATCGCACCCTGGTCGAAGGGCAGCAGGTGGAGTACGCACTCGTGCAGGGCCAGAAAGGCCTGCAGGCGGAGGATGTAGTCGGGCTCTAAGCCGCTGACTGCACGCTCAAGCTGCAAGTTGACCGTGGAACTTGCAGCCTGATGCGATCATTTATCAGTGTGTGCGCCAGGTGATTTCTTCTTCACCGTCGGCGCTGATGCGGATCCAGCGATCGGCATCTTCTTCCCCTTGTTCTTCTGTCCAGCTGCCGGGCGCACAACGTACTTCGACGTTGAGTGCGGCGAATGCTGCGTGGGCACAGGCGATGTCATCGGCCCACGGGGTCTGGTCGCTTTCCAGCAGCAAGCTGTTCCATTTCCCCACAGCCTTCGGTAACCAAGTGACCGGAATGTTACCGGCCTTGCATTTGAAGGTTTGGCCTTTTTGCGTCCATTCGCTGCATGGGCCCAGGGCCTCGGTCAGCCAGGCGGCGATCTGCTTGTGATCGACGTCGGCGTCCTTCAGGTAAATCTCGATATCGGGTTGGCGCATAGGGGGCTCCGGGGTGTGCTCAGGCTTGGCGCACAAAATAGTCATAACGCATGGAAACCGTGACCTCGAACGGCTCGGGCTGGTCGATCACCCGGGCACGTTTCTCGGCGCTGGCGCGCCAGCCGTGCGGGGTCATGGCCAGCAGGTCGGCGCGGGCCTGGGGCTCGGCCAGGCTCAGGCGGAACTCGAGCACTTCGCCATGGGCGTGGGCCATGCCCTCGGGCACCAGGGCCAGGTGCTTGTCATCGGCGTAGGGGCGTACTTCATCGTAGAGCACCTCGCGCAGTTCCATCAGGTGGCCGCTGGTCGGGCCGACCCGCATCAGGCCGCCGCCGGGCGCCAGCAGGCGCCGGGCCTCGTCCCAGTCGAGCGGGCTGAACACGCTGGCAATGAAGCCGCAGCTGGCGCTCTGCAGGGGCACGCGGGCCATGCTGGCGACCATCCAGGTGACCTGCGGCGCGCGCCGGCAGGCACGCTTGACTGCTTCGCGGGAGATGTCCAGGGCGTAACCCTCGGCCTGTGGCAGGGCCTCGGCCAGCTGGGCGGTGTAGTAGCCTTCGCCGCAGCCGATGTCCAGCCAGGCGTCCGGCTGGCGCTCGGCGGCCAGTTGCGCCAGGCGGCGGGCCACCGGCGCATAGTGGCCGGCGTCGAGGAAGCCACGGCGGGCTTCGACCATGGCCTGGTTGTCGCCAGGGTCGCGGCTGTTCTTGTGCTGCACCGGCAGCAGGTTCAGGTAGCCCTGGCGGGCGCGGTCGAAGCGGTGGCCTGCCGGGCAGGCCACACCGTTGTCGAGCTGCGCCAGGGGCGCCTGGCAGAGTGGGCAGGCAAGCATCAGGCGAGCAACCGCACCAGGGTCTGGTAGTAGATCTCGGTCAGCAGGTCGAGGTCGCTGGCCAGGATGCGCTCGTCCACCTGGTGGATGGTGGCGTTGACCGGGCCGAGCTCGACTACCTGGGTGCCCATGGTGGCGATGAAGCGGCCGTCGGAGGTGCCGCCGCTGGTCGAGGGCTGGGTTTCACGGCCAGTGATCGCCTTGATGCTCGACGACACCGCGTCGAGCAGCTCACCCGGCTCGGTGAGGAATGGCAGGCCCGACAGCGCCCAGTCGATCGACCACTCCAGCTGATGCTTGTCGAGGATTGCCGCGACGCGCCGTTGCAGGCCTTCGACGGTCGACTCGGTGGAGAAGCGGAAGTTGAACAGCGCGGTCAGCTCGCCGGGGACCACGTTGGTGGCACCGGTGCCCGAGTTGAGGTTGGAGATCTGGAAGCTGGTCGGCGGGAAGAACGCGTTGCCTTCGTCCCAGTGCTCGGCGGCCAGCTCCGCCAGGGCCGGCGCGGCCAGGTGGATCGGGTTGCGCGCCAGGTGCGGGTAGGCCACGTGGCCCTGCTTGCCGCGGATGGTCAGCTTGGCGCCGAGGGAGCCCCGGCGGCCGTTCTTGACCACGTCGCCGAGCAAGGTGGTGCTTGACGGCTCGCCGACGATGCACCAGTCCAGGCGCTCGTTGCGCGCCTTGAGCAGCTCGACCACGGCCTTGGTGCCGTGGTGGGCCGGGCCTTCCTCGTCGCTGGTGATCAGGAAGGCAACCTTGCCACGGTGGTTCGGGTAGTCCTGCACGAAGCGTTCGCTGGCCACCACCATTGAGGCCAGGCTGCCTTTCATGTCGGCGGCGCCACGGCCGCAGAGCATGCCGTCGGCATCGATCAGCGCCTCGAACGGCTCATGCTGCCATTGCTGCACCGGGCCGGTAGGCACTACGTCGGTGTGGCCGGCGAAGCACAGCACCGGGCCGTCCTGGGTGCCATGGGTGGCCCAGAAGTTGTCGACGTCTTCGAAGCGCATCGGCTCGAGCTGGAAGCCGACGGCGCCCAGGCGGTTCATCATTTGCGCCTGGCAGTCGGCGTCGACCGGGGTGACCGACGGGCGGCGGATCAGGTCGCAGGCCAGTTGCAGGGTAGGCGAAAGCTCGGCTGGGGCCGTCAT
>NZ_BQHO01000036.1 GCF_021601385.1 Pseudomonas parasichuanensis
CCCAACCCCACCGCCAGCACCAGCAACGCCGCCGAGGCCAGCCGCCGCTGCCGACGCTGGCGCAAGCGACGGCGCAGCGGGGCAAGGTCCAGTTCGGGGTCAACAGGCCGCTCGGCAAACCCCGCCAGAGCCGCCCGCAGGCGCCGGGCATCACTGCGCCACGCCTCGATCCGCGCCGCTTCCTGCGGGTTGGCTGCCAGCCAGGCCTCAACCTCCGCCCGGCGCTCTGGCGTCAGGCGCTCGTCGATGTAGGCATGCAGTTCATGCTCGGTGGGGATAAGACGGGTCATTTGAGTCTCCGCAGGGACGTTGGCGCCGGGTTGCCCTCGGTCAATTCACGCAGGGCGGCACGGGCGCGCGACAGGCGCGACATCACCGTGCCAATGGGGATAGCCAGGGTTTCGGCGGCCTCCTTGTAGCTCAAACCTTCGACGCTGACCAGCAACAGCAACGCCCGTTGCTCGGCCGACAGCCGCGCGAACGCCTGCAGGTCGGCCTGGGCCAGCACAATGGCTTCGGTATCGCCGCCCAGCGGTTCCTCGGCCTGGGTGCGGCCGAACCAGGCCAGCCAGCGCGTGTGCAGGCGTTCGCGGCGTTTGCCGTCGAGAAACAGCCGGTAAAGGATGGTGAACAGCCAGGGCCGCAGGCTGTCCATCTCACGCTGCTGGCCGCGCCGGCTGAGGGCGCGCTCGACCGTGGCCTGGACCAGGTCGTCGGCGCTGCCGGCTTCGCGGGTCAGCCACAGGGCGAAGCGGCGCAGCCGCTGCAGCAGTTCGCGCCATTGATGATCATCCAGGTCGTGCATGGTCGGGTTCCAGGCCCCAATGGGCAGTCAGTGTAAGTGGCAGACGGCGCAAGCGAAAATCTATTCCCTGATCGGGAATAAAAGTGCGCACCGCCCGTCGTACCGGCTCATTCACCGCCACCGGACCGCCCCATGAACACACCCCTGCACGGCCCCGCCAAAGCCCTGCGCCTGGCCGCCATCGGCGTCACGCTGGCCGCCCTCGGCGCGGGCTTCGCCTATGCCGCTGGCTGGATCGGCGCCGCCAAGCTCACGCCCCAGCGCATCATCGACACCTTTGAAGCCCAGGCCGGCCATCACCCCGGCTACCGGAAAAACCACGCCAAGGGCCTGTGCGTCAGCGGTTACTTCCAGAGCAGCGGCCAGGCTGCGCCGTTTTCCACGGCCCGGGTGTTCAGCCAACAGAAGGTGCCGGTGATCGGCCGCTTCGCCATCGGCGGCGCCAACCCCTTCGCCCCAGACACCGCAGTACCGGTGCGCAGCCTGGCCATCGAGCTGAGCAGCGATGACGGCCAGGTCTGGCGTACTGGCATGAACAACCCAACGGTGCTGGCGGTCAGCACACCCGAAGCCTTCTATGAACAGGTGCTGGCCGGCACCCCGGATCCGGCCACCGGCAAGCCGGACCCTGCAAAAATGCAGGCATTCTTCGCCGCCCACCCGGAAAGCGCGGCGTTCCGCCAGTGGGCGGCGGGCTACAAGCCCAGCGACAGCTTTGCCAGTACCGCCTACAACAGCATCAACGCCTTCCGCTTGATCGACGCCCACGGCAACAAACACCCGGTGCGCTGGTCGCTGGAGCCACAGACGCCGTTCGCCGCCCTGCCCGCCCAGGTCGATGACAAGCAGTTCCTCCAGCACGACCTCGCCCAGCGCCTGGCACAAGGCCCGTTGCGCTGGACCCTGCGCCTGACCCTGGCCGAGCCCGGCGACCCGGTGGACGACCCCGCCCGCCCCTGGCCCAGCGCGCGGCGCAGCGTCGACGCCGGCACCCTGGTGCTGGAGCAGGTGGACGGCCCCGAACAGGGTGCCTGCCGCGACCTCAACTTCGACCCACTGATCCTGCCCCACGGCATCGAACCGTCCGACGACCCGATCCTCGCCGCCCGCTCGGCGGCCTACTCGGTGTCGTTCAACCGCCGCAGCCATGAAGCCCTGAGTGAAGGAGCCCACCCATGACCCCCGCCGCTTTCCACCCCCTGGCCCGCCTGGTGCACTGGCTGATGGCGGTGCTGATCCTGGCCATGCTGTTCATTGGGGTGAGCATGGTCAGCGACCTGTCCACCCACCATCCCTTGATGGTCGAACTGCACAAGGCCACCGGCCTGGCGCTGCTGGTGCTGGTGATCCTGCGCATCACCCTGCGCCTGAGCCTGCCCCACCCGCCACTGCCGCGCGACCTGCCCGCCCTCCAGCGCCTGGCCGCCGGCGCCTCGCACCTGCTGCTGTACGCCCTGATGCTGGCCATGCCGCTGCTGGGCTGGGCGATGCTTTCGGCAGGCGGCTATCCGCGCCCGCTGCAGTTGCCGGCCATCGCCCCCCACGACCTGCAGCTGTACGCCGGGCTGCGCCAGGCACACGGCTGGGCCGGCTACCTGCTGTTCGCCACCGTGCTGGTGCACCTGGGCGCGGCGCTGATGCATGCCCTGGTGCGCCGCGACGGCGTGTTGCGTAGCATGTGGCCAGGCCCGCTGCGCCGGGGTGAATGAGCACCGGCAACGGCGCGGGGTCGACAGCTGTAAATAATGATTACTAACATCGGCGCTCATTTCGCCGATCTGCCCCGGACTGCCCATGAACGTCGCAAAGGACCCTGCCACCCTCACCCCGGCCAGCACCCTCGACCTGCGCCCGCTGCTGCTGGTCAACATGGCCTGCACCCTGTCGATGATGGCCTTCGTTGCCCTGATCGGCCCGATCGCCCGCCTGCTGGGCATGGCCACCTGGCAGGCCGGCGCGGCGGTCACCGTGGCCGGCGTGGTCTGGGTGCTGCTGGCCCGGCCTTGGGGCCGCGCCGCCGATCGCCTTGGCCGGCGCCGCGTGCTGTTGCTGGGCAGCGCCGGGTTCACCCTGGCCTACTGGCTGCTGTGCCTGTTCATCGACGGTGCTTTGCGCTGGCTGCCCGGCGCCACCCTGGCGTTCATCGGCCTGATGCTGACCCGCGGCCTGATCGGCGCCTTCTATGCGGCGCTGCCCGTCGCCGGCAACGCGCTGATCGCCGACCATGTCGAACCGCAGCGCCGGGCCCGGGCCATGGCCTCGCTGGGCGCTGCCAACGCCGTCGGCCTGGTGCTCGGCCCGGCCCTGGCGGCGCTTCTGTCACGCTACAGCCTGAGCCTGCCGTTCTACGTGCTGTCGGTGCTGCCGGCCACGGCGTTCGTGGTGCTGCTGTTCAAGCTCAAGCCACAGCCACTGCCCCAGCGCCATGCGCCAAGCCCGGTGCGGCTGTCCGACCCACGCCTGCGCCGGCCGCTGCTGGTGGCCTTCAGCGCCATGCTCAGCGTGACCGTGTCGCAGATCACCGTTGGTTTCTTCGCCCTTGACCGCCTGCACCTGGCGTCGGGCGAGGCCGCCCAGGCGGCCGGGGTGGCGCTGACCAGCGTGGGCGTGGCGCTGATGCTGGCGCAGGTGTTGCTGCGCCAGCTCGAATGGCCACCGCTGAAGATGATCCGCGTGGGCGCCAGTGTTTCAGGGCTGGGCTTCGCCGCCGCATCCTTTGCCGTCAGCGCCCCCTGGCTATGGGCGGCGTTCTTCATTGCCGCATTCGGCATGGGCTTCGTCTTCCCGGCCTTCTCGGCCATGGCGGCCAATGCCATGCACGCCTCGGAACAGGGGGCTACCGCCGGTTCCGTCGGCGCCGCACAGGGCATGGGTGCGGTGATCGGGCCCTTGGCCGGCACGCTGGTGTATGCCGTCGATCCGCGCTTGCCGTTCCTGGCCGTGGCCGCCTTGCTGTTGCTGGTCGGGCTATGGCCCACACCGGCCGACAAACGCCACTGATACGCACAGCGCGCAAGGCAGCCAGAGTGTGTTTTAATGCGTCGCCCATTATTTTTTACACCTCTGCAAACAAGGCGGCTATGGACACGGGGACACGACTCAAACTGGTGCGTGAACGCAACAACCTCTCGCAACGGGAACTGGCCCGTCGCAGCGGCCTGACCAACTCGACGATCTCGCAGATCGAACAGAACCGCGTCAGCCCCTCGGTCAGCTCCCTGAAGAAACTGCTCGAAGGCATCCCCATGTCCCTGGCGGAATTTTTCAGTTTCGACGAGCCGGTGCGCGAAGAGCGCTTTGTGTTCCGCGGCGGCGAACAGCCCGACCTGGGCCGCAACGGCCTGCGCATGCTGCTGGTCGGCGCCAGTGTCGAAGGCCGGCAGATGCGCATGCTGCGTGAGCTGTATGCCCCCGGCGCCGACTCCGGCGAGCCGATCGTGCACGCAGAGGGCGAAGAGTGCGGCCTGGTCACCCGCGGCACCATGGAACTGTGGGTCGACGGCCAGGTGAGCATCCTCAACGCTGGCGACGGCTACTACATCCCCACCACCCTCGCCCACAGCTTCAAGAATATCGGCCCGGACGAGGCCGAGATCATCAGCGCCAACACCCCGGCGAACTTCTGATTCCGCGATGGCCCTGGTCAGCAGCCGTGAAGCCTACCAGTGCCTGCGCGACGCCGCCCTTGGCGTTGCGCCGCTGGAGATCATCGCCCGGGCCACAGAGGTGGCCGTGTGCATCGATGGCTGGCGCTTGAGCCTGGCCCTGGACGACGAAGGCCTGGCCCATTGCAGCCAATGCGCAAGCCCCGACGGCCGCCAGGGCAAGCTCGAGGATTGGCACCGTTACGGCACCAACCCCGTCGATCACCTGAGCCTGTGGGAACGCCAGCGCATCGAACAGCTGCTGGCCTAGCGCGCCAAAGCCTCCTCGACGAAGTCCAGGCGATCCTGGCCGAAGAACATCTGCTCACCGACAAAGCAGGTCGGCGCACCAAACACACCGCGTGCCACGGCCTGCCCGGTGGCGTCCTTCAAGGCCTGCTTGACCTCATCCTGCCCGGCCAGCCCCAGCAGCGCCTCGGGGTCAAAACCACCCTCCCTCAGCGTTGCTTCGAGCACTGCAGCATCCGACAGGTTGCGCTGCAGCACCCACATTCCCTCGAACAACACCTTCAACAGCGCCTCGAAACGCTCCGGCGCCCGCAGTTGCGTGCCCATGACCCCGCGCATCAGGTTCAGGGTATTGGCCGGAAACCCAGGCGGCAGCCCAAACGGCACGCCATAGCGATCAGCGAATCGCGCAAGGTCGGTGAACATGTAGCGCCCCTTGGCCGGCACCATCACCGGTGAAGCATTGCCGGTGGCCTGGAACACCCCGCCCAGCAGCATCGGCCGGTACAGCAACTGCGCATCGTGGCGTGCACACAGTGCGGGGAGCTGGGTCCAGGCCAGGTAACTGGCCGGGCTGCCCAGGTCGAAATAGAACTCAACGGTCTTGCTCATTCGGCAGTCCTTTCATGAGGGAGGGGGTTACCAGCGTTCGATCCACGGCCGCAGGTCCAGCTCGAAGGTCCAGGCATCCCGCGGTTGTGCGTGGAGGAACCAGTAGCTGTCGGCGATATGCGCAGGATCGAGGATGCCGTCCTGGTCCTTCAACGCGTATCGCTCTGGGAAGCTGTCACGGATGAAAGCAGTGTCGATGGCGCCATCGACCACCACATGGGCGACATGGATATTCCGTGGGCCCAGCTCCCGCGCCATGCTCTGGGCCAGGGCGCGCAAACCATGCTTGGCCCCGGCGAAGGCCGCGAAACCAGCGGCGCCGCGGGTGCCGGCAGTGGCGCCGGTGAACAGGATCGTGCCCCGCTCGCGCTGGGCCATGCGCCGCGCCACCGCTTGCGCCGTAAGGAAGCCGGCGAAGCAGGCCATCTCCCAGATCTTGAAGTACTTGCGCGGCGTCTCGTCGAGGATGCTGCAAGGCACATTGGCGCCGATATTGAAGACAAACGCCTCGATCGGGCCGATATCGCGCTCGATGGTCTCGACCAGCTCGGCCACCTCCTCTTCCTTGCGCGCATCCGAGCCAAAGCCATGGGCCTGGCCGCCTGCGGCACGAATCTCGTCCAGCAACGGCTGCAGCTTCTCGGCCTGGCGCCGGGTCACGCAGGCGGTGTAGCCCTCGCGGGCGAAGCGCTTGGCGATCTCGCCGCCAGTGGCATCCCCCGCACCGATCACCAGCACGACTTTTTGTTGTTCTGCCATGGACCTCTCCATTGATGAATGATCGTTTAGTAAACGAACGCTATGCTACGATCACGCCACCGTCAAGCCAGCGCAACGAGGTCCTGTGCATGCGCTACTCCACCGAACACAAGCAACAGACCCGCGAGAAACTGCTGGCCAGCAGCGGCGCGCTGGCCAAACGCGGCGGCTTCGCCAGCACCGGCGTGGCCGGGTTGATGAAGGCCATCGGCCTGACCGGCGGCGCGTTCTACAACCACTTCCCGTCCAAGGACGACCTGTTCACCGAGGTGGTCCGCCGCGAGCTGTGCAACAGCCCGCTGGCGCGCCAGGCCAACCGCGGCACCGACCGCGCGCGGCTCAAGCGCCTGCTCGAGCAGTACCTGAGCCTCGCCCACCTGCACAACGCCGAAGGGGGCTGCCCGCTGCCACCACTGGGCGTGGAGATCGCCCGTGCCGAACGCCCGGTGCGCGAGGAGGCCGAGCACTGGCTGGTGGAGCTGCACCGGGCCTGGAGCGACACCCTGCAGGACCCGCAACTGGCCTGGGCGCTGCTCAGCCAGTGCGTCGGCGCGCTGGTGGTCGGGCGTATGCTTGCCAGCGAGCCGGTGCAGGAACAGCTGCTGGAGGCCAGCCGCGCGCTGGTCGGCAAGGTGCTCGATGAAGATCGCTAGTGCCCTGTTCGGTCTACTGCTTGCGCTCCCCGCCTTCGCCCAGCGGAGCTGCCCGAGCGGCGAATACCAGGTGTGCCTGGTGGTATGCTTCTGCGCCCCGCTCGACCCCAACCAGGGCGGCCAGGTGCTGCAGGATGTGGAGCGCATGGCCACCGCCAGCCTGGTGTTCGCCCTGCGCCAGGCCCGCGATGACGCCACCAACAGAGGCACCCAGCCGATCCCGCTGCATATCCGTGCCCAGCTTGAAACCTGGTACGACTTCGCCGTGCTCGACAGCGTGCGCTATCAAGTGGGTGACGAGCAGCAGGTCAGCGCCGCCAATGCCATGCTGCAAAACCCCGATGTAAACGCCGTGACCCTGATCGATACGGTGATCTTCCGCCGCGCAGCCGATGCCGAGGACAACGTGGCGCTGTGGGCCCACGAGCTCAAGCATGTGCAGCAGTACCAGGAGCTGGGGGTAGAGGAATTCGCCCGGCGCTATACCCGCAACTACGAAGATCTCGAGGGCCCGGCCTACGCCATCGAGGCGCAAGTGGCCAAGGCATTGCACGAGCGCAGCGCGGGTGGCGCACGTTGATTCGGTCATGAATGGGGGCTTTTAAGTTGAAACGGTCTGATTCAATCCAGACGGCGACATAAATAAGCGTGGGTCTGATAAGGGAACTCAATGGTCTTGCGCCCGCGCAGAGCCGGATGGGTCTGAATCAAATCCATCAGTTGATCAGCCACCCCCTGCTTCTCTTTGGACGGTAGCGCCGCGATGAAGCTCACTGACAGGAAGCGATCCAGGATGACAGACTTGGCGCTGCCTGAATGGATGTAATCAAAACAGGTCAATTCGGGCTCCGAGAAGTAGCCGCTCTTGAACGGTAGTCGCCAGTCTCCGGTGTGAAAGCGTGGGGTATCGCCTTCGTAGGGAGTGATGATCTTAGTGATGGCAGCCACCCAGTCCACTGACTCATCACGCACATTCCAGATCAGTCCGAGCCGGCCGCCCGGTTTGAGCACTCGGTGAATCTCACCGAGTGCTGTTTCATTCGCGAACCAGTGGAAGGCCTGGGCGCATATGAGCGCCTGCGCCGCTCCAGCCTCGAGGGGAATAGATTCGGCCGTACCCTGCAGAATCTTGGCGTCCGGTAGATGCTTGGCAAACTCGATGCGCATAGCCTTTACCGGCTCGACGGCAATGACATCAATGTCCATTGAATCCAGGAGTCGAGTGAGCTTGCCGGTACCGGCGCCTAAATCAATAACCGTCGATCCGGGGCTGATGGCCAACGCATCCCTGAACCATGTACGTATTTCGCTTGGATAGTCCGGGCGCCCCTGCGTATAGGTACTGGCTTCTGTTGAGAAACCTACCTGAGCAGCCTTATGAACAATTGTCATGTCCAGCGACCCTCTGCGTGAATGAGCGATAAACACATCATGCGGCGTGTTTGGATCATCATCCATATAGGTCGTCACTGTCAGCAATCACACTGCATGTCGTTATCAGGCAAGACGTGATTGCCGGACGCTTATGTAGGAGCGACTCTCATCTGTTAATCCGCAGCCCGACTGCTGCGCAAGGCAGACGCCGTACAACCAAACCGCCGCCGCACGCACTTGCCCAGGTAACTCCCATCCCCCAACCCCACTTCCTCGGCAATCTGCGCCAGGCTGTGGCTGCCATTGACCAGCCGCCAGCGCGCCTGCTGCAAGCGCAGCTCCAGCCACCAGGCCTTGGCGCTCATGCCGTGGCTGGCCTGGAACTGGCGGTCGAGCTGGCGCCGGCTGATGCCCAGCTGCGCCGCCAGTTGCTCGATCGATAACCCCGATGCCAGATGATGGCGCATCAGCGCAGTGGCCCGCTGCACCTGACGCCCGTGCCCCGCCCCTGCTTCCAGTGAGCGCAGGGCATGACGGCTGTCGCGGCTCTCGTCCACCAGCATGTCAGCCAGACCCTTGAGCGCCCGGGCCCGGCCACTGGCGCGGGCGATCAGTTCCACTGCCAGGTCGATGGCTGCAGTGCCTCCCGCGCAGGTGATACGGCTACCGTCCATGCAATACAGCTGTTCGGTCAGCACCTGCACCCTGGGGAATGCCGCACGAAACTCGGCCTCGTGGCGCCAGTGCACCACCACCTTGTGCCCGTCCAGCACACCGCAGGCGGCCAGCAGGAACACCCCATTGTCAACGCCCACCAGCTTCACCCCGGCCTTGGCCGCCTGTTTCAACAGGGCCCGGTAACGCGGGGCAAGCGCAACCGTGGCCCCCGCACTGCGCCCGCCAAACAGCACCAGGTAGTCGTAATCGCGCCAAACCACCTGTTCGACACTGGCTTCGACCTGCACCACCGCGCCACTGCTGGACACCACCGGTGCCGCGTCCAGCCCGAGCACGGTCCAGCTGCAATAGCGCTGGCGGCTGTAGTCCTCGTCGTCGGCGGAGAAGCGCAGCTTGTCGAGGAAGGCACCGAACGGCAGCAGGGCGAACTCCGGCACGGGCAGGATCAGCAGGCGCAAGTCAGGGGTCATGCAGCATGTCCAGGTATTACCGTCAGATGTCCAGATCATACCCCTAAACGCCAGCCACCCTGCCCTACACTGGCGCCCTGCAAACCTATAAGGAATACCCCATGGCACTCGACACCTGGCTCATCTACCTGCTCGCCAGCATCGGCCTGTCGCTGACACCCGGCCCCAACAGCCTGCTGGCGCTGACCCACGGCGCGTTGTATGGCGCACGGCGCACGCTGTTCACCATCGTCGGCGGGGTATTCGGTTTCAGCGCCCTGATCGCCCTGGCCATGTTCGGCCTGAGCGCCCTGCTGCAAGCGTCTGCCTCGGTGCTGACGGTGCTCAAGTGGGTCGGCGGCGCCTACCTGGTGTGGCTGGGCATCCAGCTGTGGCGTACCCCGGCGCTGCACCTGGAACTGAACGCGGGCAACACCCGGCTGGGCAATGCCGGGCTGTTTCGCCAGGGCTTCCTGTCGGCCATGGCCAACCCCAAGGTGCTGCTGTTCTATGGCGCCTTCCTGCCGCAGTTCATCGACCCGCAACGCGGCCTGGCCATGCAGTTCGTGGTGATGGCGGCGACATTCGCCAGCGTGGAGTTCTTCGTCGAGTACCTGCTGGCCCGCCTGGCCTATCGCATCCGGCCTTGGTTGAGCAAGGGTGGAAAAGGTTTCAACCGCTGCTGCGGCGGGCTGTTCGCACTGATTGGCCTGGCATTGCCGCTGGGGCGATGAGGCCAGCACAGCCAGTGAACATCATTGGCACGGGTCGGCCACTCAAAACCAGTCCCGACGCTCGTCGAAGGTAGCCTTGATCGACTCCGCCAGGCGTAACACCAACGGGTCTTTGGCCGATTGCCGGTTGAGCATCAGCCACACCCCCCGCTGCATCGGCTGCGCCACCACCCCTGGCAAGGGCATCAGGCTGCGGTCGCTCTTGGCGGCATAGTGCGGCAGCAGGCCGATGGAGGCACTGCAGCGGATCAGCTGGACGAACATCTCGTAACCCTCCAGCTGCGTGACACCGCCCTCGTGCGCCGCCAACACGCGGTGCCAGGGCTCCAGGGCCGGTACGTGCCGATCGGCCTGCCACTGCAGCAGCATGTAGTCCTGCAGGGCCTGGGCATTGGTTGGCCGATTGGCCTCTCGGCAGTACCGCTTGGCGATGTGCGGCAGGTAATCGAGCACGGCCAGGCGCTGCGCCTGGCCGTCGTCGAACGGCGCTGGCGGCGGTTGCAGGGCATCGTCGCTCAGGCACAGCAACACGTCGGTGTCGCTGCCGGGCTGGCTGACCAGTTCCAGTCGTACCCCCGCCAACTGGCGGATGAAGGTCACCAGGTTGCGCCCGAGAAAATCCCGCAACAGCGGCTCACACACGGCAAGACGCAGCTGGCGGACCGCCGAGGCATCGGCCAGCCGCTCCTGGCGCGCCTCCAGCATGTTTTTCAATTGCCTGCCCTGGCGGGTCAGGACCACGGTGTGGTCGCGGTTGACGAACAGCACCACGCCCAACTGGGTTTCCAGCCGGGCGAGTTTCTTGCGCAGTACCGGGGCCGTCAGGTTGAGGCTGCGGGCCGCCTGCATGAAGCAGCCACAGCGGGCGCTGGCAAGAAAACACGCCAGCATCGTTTCGTCATAGGGTGTCGGCGGCGTCGAGCCGTCGCCATAGGTGAGTCGTTCGATCGGGGAATGCCCCTGCACCTCTAACATCGGCATCCTTGCCTCCTTGTCCGGGCCTGCTCGCGCGGCCCGGCGGTCCTTGTCTGAAAGGTCTCAGTGTGGGTTGTCACCCAGTTGCTGCAGCGCCGCACCATCGATGCTCAGGGTCGCCATGTTGAACAGGCCATCGACATAGGCCTTGGCCGTCTGCTCCTGACGCTGGGCGCGCAACACCTGGCGCAGGCGCGGTGCGACCTCCTCGAGGGTGGCCAGGCGCGGCGCTTGCCGCTCGATCAGCTTGACCACATGGAACCCGGCCTCGCTCTGCACCGGCTCACTGACCGCGCCCACCGCCAAGCCGCGCACCACCTCGCGTACCGCAGGCAACAGCTGGGCCAGCGGCTGCAAACCGGTGTCACCGGCGCCTGCGTCCTGGGATTGTGCCTTGGCCAGGGCGGCGAAGTCGGCATTGGCGGCCTGCGCACGCTTGCTCAGTGCCTGGGCCTGCTTGCGTACCTCCTCGCTGCCGCCGGCAAGGAAAATCTGCTGCAACCGGTAACGCTCCGGCAACTGCAGTTCGGCCTTGCTGGCGTCGTACGCCTGCTGCAACTCCTCGGCCGATGGGTATGCCTCGGGCACCTGGCTGACCGAAGCCAGGTAGTCACGCAGCACGATCTGCTCGGTGGCGGTGCGGGTCTGGCGCACCACCTCCGGGCGCTCGCGCCAGCCCTGGGCCTCGGCCTGCTGATACAGGGCCTTCTCGGCCAGGCGCGAGCGCACCCAGCCCTCCAACGCCTGGCGATCGCCACGCAGCTGATTGGCCGTGGCGTCGGGCAGTTGCGCGAGCATGGCCCGTACTTCCTCGATGCTGACCTGTTGGTCCCCCAGCCGGGCCAGGGCAGTGCCCTGGCTGGCCGCTACCTCAGGCGTACGGCTGGCGGCCACGGGTTCCACCCCGGGGCGCAGTGCCAACCCTACGGCGATGCCCAGCACGGCCAGCGCGCCAGCGCCGGCCCACAGCCGACGATTCAAGACGCGCGCTCCGTTTCAGCCTCGACGGTTTGTGCGGCGTGGCGGCTGAAGTCGCGCAGGTAGGTGATGAATTCCTGCAGCAGGCGGTCCCACAGCTGCAGGTGGTTGAGCAGGTGCCTGGCACTGACGCCGTCGCTGACCAGCACGTCCAGCTCCATCACCAGGAACTCGCCCTGGCGGTACAGGCGGGCGAAGCGCCGCGATGTGCTCCAGTGCTCCACCACGCCCTCGGGCAGTTCCCCCTGGATGCGCAATGCGCAGCTGAAGGTGAAATCGAGGTACTGCCCCTCGCTTGGCGCCGGGTTGCCCAGGCGCACGGCAAAGCCGATGCCTTGGCTGGCGCTGAGCAGTTGCACCAGGCCGTTCTGCTCGCTGCGGTTGACCCGCAGTCCGGCGTCCTGCAGCAGGCTGGTGAGGGTCTCGACGTTCACGCTTTCGATCAGGGCTTGTTCAGTCATGGTCTTGCTCCTTGTGTTGTCGATAAGTCATTGCGTAGCGCGTGCTTGCGCCGCATCGAACTGTGTCTGGTATAGACGATCCCCGAAGGTTTGCGCCATTTCTTCGAACTTGACCCGTGCGCTGCCGGCGAAGGGTTGGCGCATTTTCATCACATCGGCGATGTCGATTTTTTCATAGGCCTGGAGGATTTCCTGGGCCACGCCATACATCTGCTGGTTCTTCTGCGCGCACTGCTGCACCTCGCTGTCACGCGCCCCCAGCTGGCCGGCCAGGGTGGTGCGCTCGGCCTCCTTGGCCCGGGCCATCACCAGCAGCTCGTCATAGGCCTGCTTGTACTTGCCCAACTGCTCGTTGCTGCTGGCCACCAGCGCCTGGGCCTGGCTGTGCAGCGCCTGCTGCTGGCCAGCCAGTTGCTCGGCCTGGCCGCGCGCGCGGGCAAGCTCGGCGGCCAATTGCTTGACCTGGGCCTGGGCCGCATCGCGTTGCTGCTCGGCGCTCTGGCGCGCCGCGCTGGCCTGGGCCTGCTCGCTCTGCAGCGCCTGCAGCTGTTGCGCGGTGCTGCGCAACTGGGCCCGCAAGCGCTCTTCCAGGGTCTGCGCCGAGGCGCTGGCGGCCAGGCACAGGCCGAGCGACAGCAGCAGCGCCCGGTAGGCTCGCTTGTTCATGGTCGGTCTCCTGATCGGCGCCCGTTAGAAGCGCGTGTTGATTTCAAGTTGCAGCACATCGATGTCGAACGGCGCGCCATACACCGCCTCGGAGCTCAGCCAGCGGGCCGTGGCGACGATGTTCTTCTCCAGGCCATAGTTGGCCCCCAGCACGTAGCCCTTGGCGTTGGTGCCGCCGAGGTGGAACGACGAGTCGTTGAAGCCGTCCGGCATGGCATCGGGCTCGATGTAGCGGTAGCCGGCGAACAGGTTCCAGTCGCCGCGCTTGCTCAGCTCCAGGGCGTTGCCCAGGGTGAACTGCAGCAACCAGGCATCGCCACCGCTGTCCAGGTTGCCGTTGCTGTCGCGGTTGTTGGCGAACTGGCCGGCCGAGCGTTTGCGCATGTCACCTTCGTCGTAGGCCAGGTTATGCACGTAGTTGCCGTGGCTGCGCAGCTTGAGGTCGCCCGGCAAGTCGGTGTCCCAGATCAGGTTCAGGTCGAGCAGGTCGAACTCCGAAGCCAGGCCCACGAACTGCGGCTGCGGGGTGTTTTCCGGGTTGGCCGGGTTGAGGCTGATATCGCGCAGCTGGAACAGGGTGTTGCCCTTCTGCATGAAGGTCGGGCGGCTGCCGTCGGTGTCGCAGCCAGGCTCCCCCGCCCATGGCGCACAGGGTGACGACCGTTGCCCGGCGATGTCGTCGAAGCGGTAGTAGGCCAGCGCGCCGGTCAGGCGGTTGCTGTCGTTGAGCTGCCACTTGCTGCCCACCTGCACCCCGTACAACCACTTGTTATCGCTTTCTTCCTTGTCGAAGCCGTTGCTGCTGGAGGTGTCCTGGGTGTACTCCACCGGGAACGCGCCAAGGGTGCCAAACAGGTTCAGGCCGTCGTTCAACGGCTGGTCGAAGATCGCCGCGACGCCGTCGAAGTTCAGGTCGCGCGAGTACAGCATGTCGGTGGACAGGAACGGGTTGGCAATGCGCCCACCGGTCAGGGTCAGGCGCGGGTCGGGTTGCCAGGACAGGTAGCCACGGTCCAGCCACAGGTCTTTCTTGCCAAAGCCACCGCCCAGGGTCTGGGTGGTCGACACCGGGTTGTCGTCGCTGCCGGTGCCGATGCGAATGCCTGCAGTCCAGGTTGGCGACAGCACCGCGGTGAGGCCGAAGCGCGCACGCAGGCGCAGCAGGTTGTCGCGGTCTTCGCGGGTGTTGAGCAACGGCGGCAGGCTGCGGCTGGTGTTGGGGTTGACGTCGTACGGGCCCTTGTCGTTGAGCTTGGCGAAGTCGACGATCTCGTTGCTGTTGCCGTCGGCGTAGTAGCGCGATTCGCTGCGCAGGCGTACATCACCGTCGAAGCTGATGCGCGAGGCCCAGTCCGGGAAGGTATTGGGCGCGGCCCAGTTTTCCTGCTTGGCGGTGCTCATCACCTCGGCCTTGATCTCGTCGCGGATCTGCTCGCGGACAATGGCCGGCACGTACTGCACGCGCACCTCACCGTTGGCTGCCGGCACCGCGGCAACGCTGGCACGGGCCTGCTGGGCCTCGGTCTCGGCCTGCTGGATCAGGGCGTTGGCATGGTCCTGCTTGATCACCCCTTGCTCCACCAGCAGGCGGATCAGGTTGACCGTGGCGTTCTGCGACGGTGCCGGGGCTTGCGCCATGGCCGGGCCGACCGTCGCCAGCAGCGTCAGGCCGATCGCGGCGGTCAGTCGGTTAACTGTGCACATCATGGGTGTACCGCTCCTAAAAGTCTGTCGTGCAGTGGCTGTGTTCATGGTCGGCGCCCGCTCAAGTTGACCCGCAACGGCATCGGCAGGTCGGCGGGCGGGCGTTGCTGCATGGGCGGCGAGCCGAGCAAGGTGGCGACGATCCGCGCATCGTTCTGCGCATTGCCGCTGGAGCGCTGCAGCTCCACGCGGGTGATCTCGCCGATTTCGCTCAGCCACACCTCGGCTTGCAGATTGAAGGTCTGGTTGCGCAGCTCAGGGTCTTCGCGCAGCAGTTTCTGCATGGCGTAGGCCATGAACTGGTTGTAACCGCCGTTGCCCATGCCCCCGCCGCCGCCGGCCATGCCGCCGCCCTTGCCGGCGCCAACGTTGAAGGCGTCGTTGCCAGCCTGCGCATCGCCATCCATCTGCATCGGGTTGGCCATGTCTTCGGCCGGGTTGGGCGGCGCCTCCTCGGCGGGCTTGACCTCTTCGGCCTCGGGCACCGGCTGCGGCTCGACGATCTTCTCCTCCACCGGCTCCGGCTCCTTGGGCGGTTCCGGAGGGGGCGGCGGTGGCGGTGGTGGCAAGGGGATGATCGCCGGGATCTTCGGCGCCTCGCGGCGCACGCCGCTCATGTCGTTGGCCCACTGCCACAGCAGCCAGGCGCCCAGCACGCCAAGCACGGCCAGGCCTGCGATCACCAGCAACCGGCGGCTATCGAATGTCTGCTTCATCGCGCGCCTCAGCCCTGGTTCGGCTTGCCGGTGACCAGCCCGACCTGGGCCAGTTCCAGTCGCCGCAACAGGTCGAGCACCTCGACCACCTTCTGGTACTGCACCCCGGCGTCACCGCGCACGATCAGCGGGAAGTCCGGGTTGCGCGCCTTCTCGCTGCGCAGGCGGTCCTCGAGCTCGGCCAGGGTCACCGGGTAGGCATCGAGGAACACCTGGCCGGCGTCGTTGATCGAGATCGCCTTGGTCTTGGGCTGGGCCAGCGACACCGTGGCGCTGGCCTTGGGCAGTTGCACCTGGATGCCAGACACCTGGGCGGTGGCGGTGAGGATGAACATCACCAGCACCACCATCAGCACATCCACCAGCGGGGTGATGTTGATGCTGTCGACGGCGACATCATCGTCGTCGTCATGGGAAGCGTTCACGGCTGCCATGCTCTGCTCCTCAGGCCGGGACGGTCGGGTTGACGGCGTGGCCCACTCGGCGCGGGCCGGCTTCACTGGCCTCGCCCTGGCCATGCAGCTCGGCCAGGCGGGTAATGAACTCGTCGACGAACACCCGCATGTCGGCGCTGACTTCCTTGTTGCGCGTGACCAGGCGGTTGTAGCCGAACAGCGCCGGGATGGCGACGAACAGGCCCATGGCGGTGGCCAGCAAGGCGGCCGCCATGCCCGGGGCGATGGCGTTGATGTTGACGTCACCGGCCATCGCGGTGCCGAGGAACACCACCATGATCCCCAGCACGGTGCCCAGAAGGCCGATGTAGGGGCCGCCGGCAATGGCATTGGACAAGGTCGAAAGCTTGGCGCCCAGGGCCTGGTTTTCGCGGGTGCGCACGCCGTCCATCGAGCAGCGGATCGCCTCGATGGTGGCCGCCGACACCGTCGAGGTGTCGGCGCCCTGGGCACGACGGGTGCGGATTTCCTTCACCGCCACCTGGTACAGGCGCCACAGCGGCGAGTGCACAAGGCGCTGAGCCAGCGCCTGGTCGTCGGCGAACATCTCAAGGTCGGTGCCAACGTCGCCGAAGGCCTCGCGGAACTCGCCGTTGGCCTGGCTGATGCGGTTGAGGGCGCGGTTCTTGCGCAGCATGATCAGCCACGACTGGAACATCATCAGCACCAGCACGGCGATGATCACCCAGGCATCCACCGGCACGGCCTTGAGCAAAAAGCCCAGGCTGCCGAAACCAAAGCCCGACTGCTCCTCGTCCACGCCATACACCACCAGGCGCGACTCGGCGCCCTGGGTCATCACGTCGCCCTGCAGGGCCTGCACGCTGCGGGCCACGCGGGACAGGCGCAATTCGTCCAGGGCGCCGACGAAGGGTACGAACGCAGGGGCCGCGCCCTCGCCCGCCGGCAGCTCGCCGCCAATCACGATCCCACCGGCGAAGGCCGGCAGGCTGGCGGCCAGGCTGGCCACTTCTCGGCCTTCGAGCAGCACGCTGAGCTTGCCACTGTCGGCGATCAGCGCCAGGTGTTGCCACTGGCCCGGGGCCATGGCCTGGTTGGCCACCGCGCGCTGGCCATCGAGCTCCACGAACGGCACGCCCTGGCCCAGGCCGAGAAGCAGGCGGTGTTCGCCCTCGTGGCGGGCCAGCAACAGCTGTTCGCCCGCCGCCTGGTCCTGGCGCAGCCAGGTGCTGAAGGTCATCGCCGCGCCCGCAGGCCACTGCAACGACGGGTTGGCTGCCAGTTGCAGCGCTTGGCCGGTCAGCTGGATGGCCTGGCCAATCACCCCGTCGATGCTCGCCGTATTGCCCTGCAGGGTGTTGCCGTAGGGGCTGGCATCCCGGACGGCGCCGCCGTCGAAGTGGAACAGCGCGGTGAAGTCGGCGTCGAACACGGGCTGGGCATTGGCCGGCTGGGCCTTGGCGTTGCCGTAGTACATCCACAGGTCCTGGCGTTGGCCGGCCTCGATACGCGGTACGTCCACCCAAATCTGCGCGATGCCCATCAGCGGGTCGAAGCTTTCGATGCGGTGGTTGAGCACGGTCTTGTCATCGGCGGCGACAAAGCGGATATCGGCACCGTTCTCACTGACGCCGTCGAAGCTGAAATTGCCGGTGTGCAGGCGCACCAGCAGCGGCGTGCGGCCCAGCGCCTGGGTCAGCGCCGCGCCCTGCGGGGTGGTGTCCACGGCGATCTGTTTGCGGTACTGCCAGTCGTCCTGCCACCAGGCACTGGCGCTGCCCGGCAGGGCGAAGCCCAGGCAGATGAGCAAGGTCAAGATGAGGCGTTGCATGGAAAGTCTCCAGGATCGATGCCGATCGGGTCAGAAGGTCGCCTGCACGCTGAAGTGCAGGCGCGAGTCGTTTTTCTCGGTGTTGGGGCCATCCTTGAGTGGCAAGCCCCAGTCCAGGCTGCCGGACAACCAGTCATTGAGCGTGGCGCGGGTGCCGATGCCGACGCTGAGCAGGTCGAAACGATCGTGCTGGTCAGGCAGCGGGTCCTTGAGGGTCAGGTGCGCGCCCTCGGTGAACAGGTAGAGGCGCCAGTCGCTGATGGCACTGCTCAGGTAAGGCCCGATCGACGGGGTACGCAGTTCCTGGGAGAACAGCACGCCGTCGTCGCCGGTACGCTCGGCGGCCAGGTAGCCGCGCACCGAGGTGGCACCGCCAGCGGCGAACTGCTCGTTGGACACCAGCGGCCCGGAGGCCAGCTGGAACCCCAGCTTGGAGGCGCTCTGCCAGTTGCCGATCAGGTTGAAGGTGAAGCTGGTGTCGCCCCTGAACGCCAGGAAGCTCGAGTCGGCCTGGTAGCGCTTGTAGTCGAATGCGCGGTCGTCGCTGCCATAGCCGAACAGGCTGCGGGTACCGGCCACCAGGCTCAGGCCCAGGCTCCATTGCGACGCCTCGGTGTAGCGCATGCCGTTGTAGCCCAGGGTGATCGGCGCGTACTTGAGCGGCACGGTGTCGTGCTCGCCACCAAAGCTCAGGCGCTCGTCGAAGTCCTTGAAGTCGATGCCGGCCGACAGCGAATGGGCCCAGTTGCCACTGCCGGGCACCGTGTAGATCGCCGCGATGCCGTAGGAATGGCCCTTGCCCAGCACGTTGCTGCCGCCGACCGTGGCAACGTTGCTGTCGGATTTGAACGCGCTCAGTTGCAGGCTCCAGCGCTCGCTCAAGGGCGCACTGTACGAGCCGGACCAGACTTCGGCGTTGTCCTTGTCCTCGGGGGCGGTGAACCAGGTCAGGGAAATCGCATGGCCCAGTTGCCACAGGTTGTTGTAGCCGACGGTGGCGACCGTGCGCAGCTTCTCGGTGTCGGCGCTGTAGTCGTTGTTCAGGCCCAGGCTCACGCGCCACGGCTGCTGGTCCTCGACCTGCAGGTCGACGTCCATGGTGCCGGGCCGCTGACCTTCGCGCACCAGCGGCATGACCTGGCGGTTGGGCGTGCGGTTGAGTTCGGCGAGCTCGGCCTGCACCTGGGTGAAGTCTGGCACCTGGCCCTCGCTGAGCGCCGGTACCTGCTCGCGGATTTCGACCGGCGAGTAATGCTTGGCGCCCACCACCCGCACCCGGCCGACCTTGGTCTCGCTGACCTGCAGGTAAACGACCCCGCCTTCGACCTTCTGCTCGGGCAGCTCGACGAACACCGACTGGTAGCCCAGCGCCTGGTAACGCTGCTGCAATGCCTCGCGGGCCGCCTCGAGGTCGCTCAGGCTTTTCTGCGGACCCAGGAACGGGTAGACCGCCTCCTCGATGGCCCGGGCATCGAGCACCGTATTGCCACGCACCACATACTCGTTGATATCGACGCGGCGCTCGGCGCCTGCAGTCGACGGGTCGGCCAGCGCGCAGCTGCTGGCCAGTGCCAGCCACCACGCCGCGCGCGCACCGTACCGTTTGAAGAACAAATGCTCCACACCGCCCCCTCGTTCAGGATTGCGTTCGGCCCGCGGGCCGTGATTCACGCTTGATTGTCTGGCGAGCCGCCCGGGCTCGAATGCTTGGCCAGCCAGCTGTGCAGCAGGGCCAGGTTGAGGCTGAATTCCGGCATCTGCGCCAGGGCGCCGTTGCACACCTCGTTGACGATGCGCTGCAGCAGGCGCACCGCCGGCTCGCTGCCCAGCAGCACGCCGAGGTCGTGGCTGAACTGGCCGAACGGCCAGATCCGCGACTTGAGTTCAAGGCCCACGAACCAGCGGAACAGCAGGTTGTAGTTGAGCTGTTCGTGCAGCTGTTTTTCGCTGGGCACCGCGTACAACAGTTGCAGCAACAGCAACTGCATCATGGCTTCGGGGGCGATGTGCATGCCGTGGTCCTCGGCCAGCGCGCCGAGCAGGGCCTGCTCGGCTTGCAACATGCTCTCGACCCGGGGTTTGAGCAGGGCCAGGGAATGGCCGGGCGGGATGCAGCTGTCGACCTCCTTGAGGGCGCTCTGCCAGTCGTCCTGGGAGACGATCCAGACCCAGGGCGCACCGTAGCGGTAGACCGACACCGGGCGCCTGCGCGCCGCCTCGACGATCTTCGCCAGGCGCTGGTCCAGCTCCTGCATGCCCACCTTCGCGTAGCGTTCCATAGTGCCCATTGCTCCACTCCTCTCGGTCCTTGAGCCGCTGCTCAACGACAGCACATTCCCAAGACGGAGATGGCGCATTGCTACCGAACTATTGTCACGAAAGCTTCATGGGGTAAGCAGAATCGGCGACCTACAAACGCCATCGCCAATGAACTTGCGCGTCCACTGTAGGAGCGGCCTTGTGCCGCGAAAGGGCCGCAACGCGGCCCCGGTTTTTTGCGTTACCACATGGACTGCCGGGGCTGCTGTGCAGCCCTTTCGCGGCACAAGGCCGCTCCTACAGAAATGCAACACAAGGCCGTTGCTCCCACAGGTTCGACGCGATCCTGTGGGAGCCGGCTTGCCGGCGATTGGGCCAGGCGCGTTTACATCAGGTTGCCGCGCTCCTCCTCGGTCAGCTGCGCCCTGGCCTGCTCGTCCAGTGTGCCTGCGCCCAGCACCTGCACCGGGCTCTGGCCGTTGTAGCGCGGCGTGACGCTGGCGCCCTTCCTGGCTGGCACCAGGCGCTCGTTGCCATTGCCCACCACCTGCACGGTGATGATCGACGGCTGCCGGTCGCGCGCCGCGGCCTGCTGCTGGCGCGTGGCGTCAGCGGCGGCCTGGGTCGCCGAGTTGGCCGCAGCGCTGGCCGACGTGATCGCACCGGTGTTCACCGAGGCCACCACCGGCACGCCCTTGGCTTCGCCCTGCACCTGGATGTTCGCCGCGTTGACCACCTGCAGGGCGGCGATGTTGACGTTGCCCGACACACGGATCCCGGCCTCGCCGGCATCGATGGTGCCCAGCGGCGCGATCAGGTCGATATCGCCCGGCGGCACCTCCACCACCGGAGCCAGGGTAGCGATACCGGCCCCGGTGCTCGGCACGCTCGGCGACAGGCTGCTGTTGCCCCAGTTGTCGTAGAGCCTGCGCGGCGGCGTGTACAGCACGGTGGTCTTCGAACCGCGGCCGGCGTTGATGTCGCCTTCGGCCGACCAGCCCATGATCGAGCCACCGAAGGTGGTCATGATGCGGCTCTGGCCGAGCAGGATGCTGCCCTTGGCGTACAGCTGGATATCACCGCTGCCCTGGGTGATCACCCCGGCCGAGGACGGCGGTGCCAGGCCTTCGACGCCGAACACCTGCTGCCCGCCCGGGGTCAGCACCTGGATCCCGCCGCCGACCTGGGTGCGAATCCCGGCGCCGCCGAACATGAGGATATCGCCGTCATAACGGATGGCGTTCCCGGCCACATCGCGCTCGGGGAACAGCGCGGCAATCGCGTTGCGCCCGCGCAGGTAACTGCCCTGGCGTACCCCGCCGGCCTGGTTGTACTCGCGCCCGCCTTCGCGCAGCTCGGCGAAGTACACCGCGCGGGCGAACACCCCCTGCTCGGTGGCCGGCAGGCCGGCAAAGCGTTCGCGGGCCTGTTCGGCAGTGCCCTCGAAGCCGTAGCGCTCGGCCAGCCACAGGCGCAACTCCTCGGCGTAGGTCTTGGCCACCTTGCCCGGCTGGCTAGCCAGGCTCGCGCTGCTGTCGGCCAGGTTGGCCGGGTTCAGGTACTGGGCGGCGAAGCGGCTGTAGTCCGGCCCGCTGCTGCCGACCCCGGCCTGCAGCACCAGGCTGGCACCCGGGCGGTTGTCGCCGGTAACGATGGCGCCCAGGCTGGTGATGGCGGCGCGGTCCTCCAGGCGCAGGTTGCGCCCGGCGCTCACGGTCAGGGTGCCGGGGCCGGCGACGTTGAAGCTGCTGAACAGGATGTCGCGCCCGGCCATGACCTGCGAGTGGTCAGTGGCGGCGTTGTGCACGAACAGGTTGCCGGTGGAGGTGACAACGGCGCTGAGCACATCGGACAGGTCGCTGGGCACTTGGGTACGTTCACCCAGTGCCGTGCCGCTGTTGACGATGTCCCGCCCAGCCATCATCCAAACCGGGGCCGCCCCTTCATACCAGAGGGCGCCATTGCGCGCGTTGCCGAAGTCCAGCATCTCGCCGCTGCGCACACCGACCAGGTCGCCGGTGGCGGCATAGATGCGCGCCGGTTGCAATTGACCATAGGCGTTCGCGGCACCGGTACCGGCGAAGGCGAACAGTGGGAACCGCTGTTGTTCCACATTGGCCAGGATGCCATCCGCTCGCTGGTTGGTGACGCTGACGCCGTTGTAAGCACCGATGAATGCAGGATTGAAGGGTGTCGCCAGCGCTGATTGGGCAGCGCCGCTCTGGCTGATCACGTAACCCCCAGCGTAGATCGAGCCCTGGGCCACCAGCTGCAACTCGGCATTGGCCGAGGGTGCCAGCAGCAGTGAGTAGGGTTCGACAGGGCTGTCATATCGCGCACGCTGCGCGTTGGCGAAATTGCCGTAGTAGAGGTTGCCGCTGGCAGCGACCGCTCTGAAGATCGACGGGTAGACGAAACGGCCATCCGTCGGTGAAGTGTCCAGCCCCCTCAACGGCCCTCCATCCTTCACATCCATCACTTGAGTGCTGGGCGTCAGGTCACCCCCCGCCGAGAACAGGTCGATGGCGGTATTGGCCGTCCACAGGCTGAACCAACTGCGACCGCCACCGTCCAGGCCGGCAAACGGGGTGGTGTTGAACGCAGGTACCCGCCCCGGGTCCGCAGCGCCCCCAAGAACCAGATCCCCACGGGTGCTGAGTTGTACTGTCGCATCCCCCGGAATCACGACCAAACCGCCGTAGGCGGACGCCAAGGTGGAGTGGAACGGGTCGTAGGCACGGCTTTCGTGGTCGTCTTGTTGCACACCCATGGCGCCATAAATGCGACTGATGCCGCCCAGCGCCGCCGCCGACACCTGCAGGTTGCCGCGCAGGTTGCTCAGCGTACCTTGCAGGTCATGGGCGGGCGAGCCCAACAACTCGGCTTGGCCAGCATGCCCTGATGCCGCGCGGGTGGGGTTGAGCGCACCGCCTACCTTCAGGTTGAGGTCGCCACCACCCCCCAGTGTCAAGCTACCGTCCGCATTCACACGCCCGGTACTGCCAACGGCCAGCTGCAAACCTTGCGAGCGGGCGCTGTCGCCCCACTGGTCGCGGCCTTCGCTGCTGGTATTGCCCACCACATCGAGCACACCGGCCTGGCCTGCCACCCGTACGTCCAGGTTGCCACCGCCCAGCGTGCCGAAGCCGGTGAAGCCTGCCAGCACCGCATTGCGCTCAAAGTCCACGTAGGTGCCAAAGTTGATCCACCACGCCGTGGCAATCGCCTGATCACCGGTCAGCGCCGTGCCGCTGCCCTGGCGCCACAGCCAATTGCCCATCTGGGCGCTGGGCAGTTGATAGGCCAGCTCGGACGCTTTGTACTCGCGGCTCAGGGCATTACCCTTGAGGTCACCGCCCACCTGCAGCAGCAGGTTACCGCCCTGCTCCGGGTACCAGGCCTGGTACGAGCGATCATCACCCGCCACCAGAGCCCCATAGCCACCAAGCACCTCTGGCAGCACTTGACCGGACGCACCTACGCCACGCGGCAACTGGTAGGCCGCTGGCACCTCGGTTGCCGTACCGGCGGTGTACACACCGAACAAGGTGGTCATGTCCAGGTTGCCCGCAGCGATCAGGTCAAGATCGCCCATGCCGGTGCGCAGTACGCTGAAACGGCTGCTCGCCGTGGGTACCAGGTCATAGTCACCCCCTGCAGGCGCCTTGGCGCACCAGGTGGGGTATTCCTCACAGAGCGTGGGGTAACCAATGGCGTCGAAATCGATCGAGTCGCCGGGGTTACCGGTCCAGCCGAAACCATCGAGCCCCTCCTGCGTCCATACCCACCCACTGGCGGGCGGCGCCTTGGCACACCAGGTCGGGTACTCCTCGCACAGTGAGGGGTAGCCGATGGCGTCAAAATCGATCGGGTCACCCGGGTTGCCCGTCCAACCGAAGCCGTCCAGGCCTTCCTGCGTCCACACCCACCCACTGGAAGCCCCCACGGCTTTCATGCCGATATGGTGATCCGCCAGACGCAGCTGACCGGTGGCTTGCGGATCGGTCAGGCGTGGGTCGGCCGCCGTGGTGTCGGCACCCGCGACCAGGCGCAGGTTCCAGGACTCGGAACCCGCCGGCAGCATGCGTGCCACGGCCCAGTTCTGGCCCTTGCCCTCGGGGCGCAGGGCCACCGAGCCGGCACCGCCCAGCTGGATATCGGTGCGCGGCGGGATGATCGCACCGCGCTGCAGCACCAGGTTCTGCGACAACAGCACCAGGTCGTCGGCACCGAACACCAGTTGGCTGCGTGGCTGGGCCGGCAACGGCACGCCCTTGGGCCAGGTCATGGCTGTGATCGGGGTGTCCACCACCAGTTGGCTGCCGGCGCCCAGCTGCATCCCGGCCGTCAACTGGACTGCGGTTTCCAGGCGGCTGCCCGCGGCCAGGGCCTGGCTACCGTCGGCGTTGTAGACCGGCGCCGCCAGCACCGTGCCGGCTGGCAGGGTGACAGGCTGCGCCAGGGTAGCGCGTACCGGCAGTACCGTGCCGGCGACCATCTGCCGGGCCTGGATCGGTACGTCGTAGTTGAGTACCTGCCCGGCCAGGAAGCCGGTACCGGCATGCAGTTCCACGCCGCCGTTGGGTACTACCACCTGGGCGCCGTAGGCCAGGCGGCCTTCGAGCAGCCGCCAGCCACCGTCGTCCTGGGTGGCCACTGGCGGCGCGAAGCCATCGTTGATGCTGCCCAGCACCTGCACATCGCCGCCGGCGCGCAAGCTGAGGCTGCCCGCCTCGCCAGAGCCGACCACGCCATCACGCAGGGCCACGTTGGGGTTGAGGCTGGCGTAGCGGTACCCCGACAGGTCGAGGTCGCCACTGACCACCAGGTCACCGTCGGTGATCACCTCAAGGCCCGGGCGCAGGTGGAACTGCTCGCGGTAACCCTGGGTCAGGCCAGCCAGCTTGCCATCGCGCAATGCGCTGTTGTGCAACGCCGCGGTCATGAACAGCGTGCTCTGGTCATGGCGGGCGTCCAGGTAGGCCTTGTCCACCTGCACATAGTCCTTGCCACTGACATGGCCATCGGTGCCCAGCGGGGCATCATGGTCGCGGGCCATGGCGAACAGATCGATGCGCTTGGCGCCGACGATCTCCAGGGGGCCGGCGGCATCGATGGCGATATCGCCGTAGGTTGGGTCGTCGGCACGCAGGCGCGGTGCATACAAGGCCAGGGTGCCGCGCTCGACGCCATCGTGCTGGCCCGCGCCAGTGCCACGCAGCGCATCGGTGCCATGGCGCAGGTCGATGCGCGCGCCCGAGGCCAGGGTCAGTTGCCCGGCACCGGAATTGAGCTCGACCGTGGCCCGGTTGGGGCTGTCGATGATCTTGCCGTAGCTGTCCACCCGCAGGACCCGGCCATGGGCATCGAGCAGGGCGCCACTGGCCAGGGTCAGGCCCTTGTTGGCCGCCAGGCGGATACTGCCGACCCGCTCGCCGCTGGCATCGATCAGGCCGGTAACCTGCAAGTGGCCATTGTCCAACGACACTTGCACATCGTTGGCCCGCAGGCCGTCGCCGATGCTCAGGTCGCCCTGCTTGAACTGGAAGCGCCGGCTGCCCAGCAGGCCGCCGTCGTTGAGGGTCTGGTTGAGGGTGGCGAAGGCCTGGCTAAGGTCGCCGCCCCCCAGGCGCAGGGCGCGCAGGTTGATCCCGGCGCCCGCGTAGGGCACCAGAGTGCCGCCCGCGTCGTAGTGGCCGGAGCTGCTGCCGAGGATGCGCCCCAGCAGGTCCACCTGGCCCGCCGCAGCGTCCAGCGCCACCACCTCCAGGCTGCCGCCCCGGTTGTGCTCGGCGTGCAGGTCGATGACCGAGCCCGCCGCCTGCAGCACATTGCCCTGCCGGCTACGCAGGATCACATCGCCGCCCCAGCTGTACTTGGCCAGGTCGTTGAGCGTGACCTTGCGCCCGGCCAGGTCCAGTTGCGCGCCGCTACCCAGCAGCAGGTCGCCCTGGCTGTCGAGAGTGAGCTTGCCGCTGGGCAGCGCGACCCGGGTGTCCAGGGTGATCGATGGCGCACTGAAGGACCACTCGGCGCCCAGCGCATCGGCCTTCAAGCTTACTGGCGCTACGGCCTGGCCAGGGCTGCCGAGCAACTGCAGGCGACCACCGGCGCGCACCTGGTTGACCGCGCCGGCCTCGCCGGTCAGCAGCGGCGCCTGGATCAGCAGGTTGCCGCCACTGTAGCGGTAGCCTTCGCCGGTGACGTATTCGCCCTGCTGCTGGTACACCGCCAGGCTGCCACGGTGGTTGGCGGTGACCCGCTCGCTGGCCAACAGCTCGACGCCGGCAAAGCCTAGCGCCAGGCGGCCGAACGCCAGCTGGCTGCTGGGCTGCGATTGCGGCCCATACCCCAGTTCGATGCGCTCGGCCTGCAACTGCAACCGGCCGCTGCCAGTGCCAGCGCCATGGGCCAGCAGCGCGGGGGCCGCTTGGGTAGCGCCACTCCAGATCAGGTTGCCGGTGCGGATGCTGGCAACATCGTCGGCGCTACCCAGGCCGTAGATCGCCGGTGTGCCCAGCACCAGGTTGGCCATGCGCGACTTGCCTGTCACCGGGTCGAGGGTGTCCAGATTGCTGCTGCCAAAGAAGTTGATGCTGTCGCGTACCGTGAAGGTCAGGTTTTCCAGGGCCGGGGCACCACGCTGGGTATCGCCCTGCAGCAGGCGGTCGAGGACTTGCTGGTTGAGCGTCAGGCCGCTGGGCAGATACCCCGCCGCTGCCGCATCGGCGAGCTGCTGCGCGCTGCCCACGTTGATGGCGCCAACGGCCAGGGTCAGGTTGCGGGTGCCGAAGCGCACCTGATCGTCGAGGGCGAAACGGTTGGTGGTGGCCGCCGCGATGGTGCCTTCGGAATACAGCTCGGTTTGCCCGCTGCACTGGCTCAGGCAGCCACCGATAACGATTCGGCCAGGGCCTCGTACCTCGGTGGACGGCGTGGGCGCCAAGACATCCACCCAGCCGTTGGAGACGATCAGTACGCTGTTGCTCTGGGGGTTGTAGAGGTAGCCGTCGGTACTGTCGTAGGCTGGCTTGCCTTGTTTCAAGGTGTCGATGCGCGCGCCCTGCTCCACGGTGATGCCACCGTCGCTATACCCTGTTGCAAGGATTACCTCGCCCGCTTGCAGTTGGGCTCCGCTGCCCAGGACGATGTTACGGCCGCTGGCATTGAGCAACAGCTGGTTGCCCCCCTGCCCATAGATCCGTCGCCCCGCCGTACCGATGCGCAAGCTGGTGGCCTGCAGCCGATTGAGGTGCTGCGCCGAGATCGCAGTCTGAGTCGTTGTCAGGGAGGTCGGCGGCTGTTCACCGTGAATCAGCAGGGTATCCGGGAACAGCACACTGACGATGCTGCCCTGGCCTTGGCCTTGCGCCTTGTTCAACAGCAGGCCATCCATGCTGAAGGTCGGCCGGTCGGTCTTGTTGTAGCCCAGGTCGAGGGTCAGGCCCTTGGCGTCGATCGGCAAGGCGGCGCGGGGGATGCCCAGGCGCGCGGCGTCGTCGACCAGGAACTGGCTGAAGCTGGTTTCGTTGTACTGCGCATAACGGCGCAGGTTGTCGGCGCTGCTGAGTACCAGTTGCTGGGCGAGCGCATCGACCACCTGGGTGCCGGCTATCGAGCGCTTGCCGGTCAGGCTCCAGGAGCCGTTGCGCAAGGCCATTGCCGTGCTGCGCGAGGCCCCGGCGCTGGCCAGGCCGTTGAGCTCGACCCGGTAGGCGCCCGGCAGCAAGGCGTAGCTGGCCGGCATCAGGGTGTAGGTACCCGCCGGCAACCCCGGCACGCCGGCATCCAGGGTGATGCGCTGGCCCACCAGCGGCTGGCTGCCGCCCTCGCCGTCCAGCAGCGGCGGCGCCACGCTGGGCTGCGCACCGGGCACGATGGCGTACACCGGATTGCTCGACAGGGTCGGCAGGGTGAAGCTGCCGTCCGGGTTGTTCTGCACCAGCGGGTGGTAGCGCGCGTCGGTTGAGCCACCACGGCCGGAAACAAAGCCGGCACCCTGCACCTGGCCACCGCCCGAAAGGTCGATGACCGCACCCTCGGCCACGGCGATACTGCCGCCTCCCAGAGTGACGTTGAGCCAGCCGTTGGGCGGCGAATCGCTCAACACGCTGTCGCTCAGCGCCTTGCCGTTGGCGGTATACACCAACCCGTCCACGGTACCGCCATAGGGCATCTGCAACCCGGCGGCGCTGATCGAGGTCAGGCTGCCGGGGTGCAGGGTCACTTCGCGAGTGTTGGCATTGCCCAGGATCAGGCCGCCCAAGGGGGCGCGCAGCACACCGCGCTGGTCGATGGTCTCGGCCAGCAGGCTGAGGTTGCCGAACAGCGAATACGGTTGCTGCGGCGTTGCCGAGGTGGTGCGCGTCAGCTCGATGTGCTTGGCCTGCAGCACTGCCACGGCGTTGGTACCGGGGTAGATTTGCGCGGCACCCAAGGTAAGTTCATCGGGCGCGGTCAACCGAGTGTCGGTACCACCAATATGCTTGAGCAGGCGCAGGTCGCCGCTGCTGTTGAGCTCTACAGTGGAGAACCCACGGCGGTCTTGTGCGCCAATGCCGACGCCCGAGGTGCCGACCTTGAGCGAGTTGCGCAGCTCGATCAACCCGCCATCGACCCGCAACAACGCCTGATCATCCCGGTTCGACAAGGTCAACCCAAGCTCATTGTTGGTGGCGCCCGGAGCCGGCGTCGGCAGCGGTGTATAGCCCGACAGGCGAACCTGCGCGGCAGCCAGGTTGACCTGGCTGGCAGCGTCCGCCCCCTCTGCCAACGCCAGCGCACCAGCGTAGAGGCTGAGGCTGCCTGCCAGGTTGAGCGTCAGGCTGTCGGTGAAGCTGATGACCCCACGGCTGAACAGGGTCACGTCATCGAATGCCCCCTGGCGGATCTGCTCGACGCTCAGATGCCCGTGCCCGTACACCAGGTCACCCGCCTGGTTGGCGAAGGTTTCCGGCAACGCGCCAATGCGCAGTTCACGCTGGCGATTGGCCGCGGCATTGGCGTCATTCAGCAATGCAGTGGCACTTTCCAGGGCCACGGTCAGGCTGCCAGCTGCCGCACCGGCACCGCCGGACGCCGCGCGCAGGTTGCCATCCAGGTAAAGCCCGTTGTCGGAGGCCAGGCTGATGCTGCCACCCGCGCTGGCCAGCTGGGTGGCCCCGACGCCGGGTACATCGACACTGATCTGGCTGCCAGAGGCGTCCAACCGCGCACCCGCCTCCACCACCACGAACAGGTCGGGGGCTATGGCGCCGCCCTTCTGCGGATCGAAACCGCTGCCGATGACGATGCTGCCGCCCTGGCGTACCTGGCCATAACGGGCGCCCAGGGCGTCGACGAAGGTCACCCCGCGGGCCGACACATCCAGGTTGGCCGTGCTACCAAGGCGAATGGCGCGCTGGTGCGGCAGGTCGTTGCTGGCACTGGTCAGCTCATTGTTCAGCGGCACACGCTCGGCGAGAGTGATCTGCCCGCCATGGGCGATAAGGCTGCCGTCGACCTGCATGCCGCCGGGGCTGCGCAAGGTGATCGCCTGGCCATCGTCGACCACGATGCGGCTGTCGCGCCCCACTTCCAGCTTGCGCGACGGCAACTCGTCGGCACGCTCCTGGCCTGTGCCGGCCTGCAGCAGCAGGCTGGCGCCCTGGCGCTGGCTCAGCACACCGGCGGCGGGGTCTTCCAGGTACTGCGGCGGGGTCCACAGCGCCAGTGCCTGGTCAGCACTGCCCGCGTCACCGCGCAGGCGATAGACCGGCCGGCCCACCACCACCTGGGCTCCTTCGGCGACCGTCAACGTGCGGGTGCCAGTCACCTCGTAGCGGGCGAAGCCTTTGTCGAAGAAGTCATCGCCCAGGCTCAGGCTGGCCGTGGCCGACGGCGCACCGATGCTCACCTGGTCGCCGCGCAGGGTCAGCGTTCCGGCGCCACTGCTGCCGTAGCCGTGCAACTCGCCGCCCAGGCTCAGGGTGCCGCCCGCCGTGCCGCTCAGGCCTATGCTGGCCAGGCTGATGCTGCCGCCCGCGCCGCCGCGCCAGGTGCCCTGGGGCAGTTGCGCCGCGCCGGCATCGACGCGCAACAGGCTGCCTTCACCCAGGCGGATATCGCCGCTGCCGTGCAGCACCAGGCTGCCACCGTCGAGCCAGGGCGAAACCTGGGCGGCATTGGCGTTGGCGCCGTCCTGGCGGCGGCCGCCGGCATCCACCCGCACCCCGGCGGCCACGATCAGCTCGGCCGCCCGCGCGGTGTTGCCCACCGCCAGGGTTGGCGAGCCCGCCTGCAGGTTGCCCAGGGTCATGCGGCCGCCATGGCTGGTCAGGTCGGCGTTGATGTTCACACGTGGCGCCAGCAGGCTCAGGCCGGCGCCATCGACCAAGGTCAGCGCCTGATCGACCTGGATGCCCTCATAGGCGGCCAGGTGCAGGCCGCCCAACGCGTACCCCTGCAAGCGCTCGACGTCGAGCAGCAACACGCCTTCCCGTTCCGGTGCCACCGCAGCGTCCAGCGCCATGCCGGCTTCACCCGCGGCCTGCCGGCCGATCACCACCTGCTTGAGGTTGCCGGCGGTGGCGGTCAGGGTGCTGCCGCTGGCCGTCGGCACGTAGTAGCCGGCGATCAGTTGTGCGCCACGGGCCTGGCTGCCCTGGGCCTGGCGGTAGCCATCCAGGCCAGCCTGGGGCGCCTTGAGTTGCTGGTTGCCCTGGAAGGTTTCGCCGAGGATCTCGCCGCCCAACTGCGCGTTGGCGGTGCCCACCACCAGCCGCCCGGCGTCACGCCCGACGGTGTAGCCGTTGGCCAGGCGTTCGCGCGGCGCGATCAACGGGTTGTAGAAATACGCGGTCTGGCCCCAGCGCTCGCTGTGCTGCTCATAGCCCTGGTAAACGCCTTGGTACAACAGGTCGCCGGGCGCGCGGTTGATATCGTACAAACGCCCATCGCTGCCCCTGAGCCAGGTCATCTTGAGCTGGCCTGACTGCACGTCCAGGGTGCCGCCAGACAGGTTGATCAGCGAGCCAGCCTCGCTGACCAGGTCGCCGCCGCTGAAGTCGACCGTGCCACCCTGGGCCAGCCACTCACCCAGGCTATGGCTGCGAGTGCCCAGGTAGCCACCGACCTCGAGCAGGCCGCCAGCGGTGTACCAACGCTCGCCTTCGTAACCGTTGACACCGGTCGCCACCTTCACCAGCTCGCGGATATCGAGCCAGGCGTCAATGCTTTTCAGCGCGCTGCCATCGCGGTTGCCAGCGGCATCGCGCAGCTCGTTGCCCTGGATATTGACCTTGATGTTGTTGCTGTCCATCGCCAGTTGCACGCCGACCGCACCGGCCACATCCACCACCGCGCCGTCGCGCAGCAGGCTGCGCTGGCCGGCGCTGACCGCCACCTGGCCGCCGGTGGCCAGGGTCAGCGAGCCTGGCTGGAACTCCACCGTGCCGCCACTGACGATCTCCACCCGCGACAGGCTGCGGTCGTCGGCCGCACCGCTGAGGTTGTCGAACACGCCGGTGCGTTGGTTGACCTGCCCGCCCATGTCCTTGCGCAGGGCATCGCGCTGGCTGTCCAGGGCACTGCCGGCCTCGGCATCGATGACGATGGCCGTGGTGCTGCCCTGGGCCAGGGTCACGCTGCCCTTGCCATCGCTGGCGGCGTTGAGCAGGTGCACGGTGCCACGGTTGTCCACCGAGCTGCTGGCCACCGCCACCCCGGCCTGCTCCACCCGGTGCCCGGTCAGGGTGATATCGCCCTGGCCGGCCTGGATCAGCCCGCTGTTGCGGGCAAGGCCCGCGGCGCTGCCGGGTTTTAGCGTGGTGGCCACTTCATTGCCACGGGTGGTGGAATACAGGTTGCCCGCGGTGCTGACACCCTTGCGGATATAGAAACTGTCGCCGGCGGCCAGGGTGGCCTGGCCCTTGTGGTTGATCAGGGTGCCGGCGTTTTCCACCTCGCTGCCCAGCAGCAAGGTGTAGCCGCCGCCCTGGGTGGAGCTGGCCGGCGCCTTGCTCTGCAGCACCGCGCCCTGCTGCACCAGCACCTTGCCGGCGGCGTCGGTGACGGTCGGCAGGCTGCCGGCGCTGTCGACGTACAGGCCGCCATCGCGGAACTGCGCATCGCTGATGGTCGCCGCCGCCGCTACCAGGTTGCGCACGTTGACCTGGCTGCTGCCGCTGAACACGATGCCGTTCTGGTTGACGATCATCACCGTGCCGTCGGCCTTGATCGTGCCCTGGATCTGGCTCGGCGCCACGCTGTTGCCCACCCGGTTGAGCAACGCCCAGTCGGCGTTCTGCTGGAAGTTCAACTGGGTGTCGCGACCCACGTTGAAGGTTTCCCAGTTGAGGATGGCCTTGTCGGCGGTCTGGCGGATCGACACCTGGGTGGTGCCGCCCTGCTGGGTCTGCTGTGGGCCGTCGGCATTGACGAACAGCGGCTTGCCATTGGCATCGAGCAGCGGGTTGAGGCCGTTGCCGCCCAGGCCGTTGTGGATGGTCTGCGGCGCCGCCAATGCCGCCGCCCTGCCCGCCGCCTGGGCCGCCTGCTGGGCGGCGATGGCAGTGACGGTGTTGTTGAGGTTGTGCAGCGAGCGTTGCAACTGCGCATTGGCCCGTTGCTGCTGGGCCAGCGGCGGCGGCAACCCCGGCAGCTGCACCGCGCCACCCTGCCCGCCTGCGCCACTGGCCACCGGCGCGCTGCCCTTGGCCGCAAACCACGCCGAACTGAAGGCCTGGGGCGCTGCTTGCACGCCACTCGCCAGCACCATCAGGGCGATTATCTGGGCCAGGGGCTTGAGCCGTGGCAGCGCGAGGTCACCTTGGCGTGGGGTACGAGGTCGGGGCGAAGCAGCGGTGCCGAGACGCATTGCTATAAGTCCTTTTTCTGGCCAAACGCGAAGAGAAGAACGCATGGCGCGGGCGCACATGCTGGCTTTACGACATAGGCGGTTGCAGGCGCTGCGGACCGAACCTTTGTCATGCAAAGTTCATCCGCGCTCAACGGCGCTGAAACGCAAAAGTCGGTAACGGCGCGAGCCGTTACCGACGAGGTGTAGCAACAGCGTGAAGGGTTGCTTACAGCGGACGACCTTGGGCGTTGCAGACGCTGGTGTTGTTCACGCCCAGTGCACCGGACTGGTTGCCGAACTGCAGGCGCACGGCGTTTTTCCAGGCATTGTTCAGCGGGATCAGCTTCATGGCGGTGATGGCGGCATCGTTGTTGGCGGTCAGGCCGTAGTGGCGGCCGATGAAGTCACGGATGCTGCTGCCGTCGGTGGCGTCCTGGTAGCACTGACCGAAGATCAGGTTGGTGTAGGCAACCATGGAGTAGCCGCTGGTTGGGTTAGGCAGAACCGGCGCCCATTTGGTGGGGTCGGCACGGTCGGCAGCGGTGGCTGGCGGGTTGACCGACGACAGCGCGGTAACCACGTTGCCAACGGTTGGCAGCAGGCCGTTGACGCGAGCGACCTTGGCATTGTTGGTGGCATCCACGTCCTCTGGGCCAACGTAGCCGATACCGCCTTCGGTGCTGTTGGCGGCAGTGGCCATGGCCGAGCTGCTGGCAACGGCGGTGAAGGTGGCGGGCTCGGCACCCACCTGGGCGGTGGTGAAGGTGCTGCTGACGCCGAACTGAGTCGGGCAGATGCTGTTCAGGTGGCGCGAAAGGATTTCCGAGGTGCCGCTGCTGCCGCTGCGGTAGAACACCTTGATATCGGTGGCTGGGTAGTTGGCGTTGATCTGGTTCCACTTGGTGACCGAACCCGCGAAGATCGAGCACAGCTGGGCGCTGGTCAGGTTCAGGTCGGTCACGGCGTTGCCGTCAGTGCCGGTCAGCTTGTACGGCACGGTGACCGAGGTAGCGGCCGACGGGATCTGGATCAGCGGGCCCCACTTGTTGGCCGCGTCGTTGCCGGCGCTGTTGTGAGCGGTGTTATAGGTGCTCAGTTCGGCGGCGGACAGTACCGAGTCGCTACCGGCGAAGTCGACGGTCACACCCGACTTGTTGATGTCGGCGGCCACGTTGCCGAGGAAGGCCGATTTGCCCTTGCCGCTGCCAACACCGGTGTAGGTGTCGAAGCCAGCACCCAGGACGCCTGGGGTGGTGTACAGGCCTTGCGGCAGCGTGGCGCCGCCACCCACGACCGCTGCCATCGATTGAGCCGAAGCCAGTGCGGCAACAGCCATGGAGGCTGCGATCATAGTGCGCTTGAACATGAAGAATCTCCTTTCATCGTGTCGTTACGTTGAGTGTCAACCACCTGTGCATGACGCCCGGGCGCCGGGCCAACCCTTGATCCAGAGGGCTTGGCGTCCGGTCCGCGAGATAGAAGTTCGCAGGTTGGGGTGACAGGGAAGGGAAAAAATCTCGGGAGGTTGGCAGGTAAATTCATCGGGTGTCAGGGTGCTTGAAAACGCCGAAAACCTGATTTTTGTGGCAGCGGGCTTGCCCCGCGATCAGGCCATCGCAAGGCGAGCCTGCTGCCACGTTAGATTGGCCAGCTATCGGGATATGTCTGCAAGGTGACCCGAACCCCCGAACTCAACCGACTTTGCACTCGGGAGCCTTGGCCCCGGGCAAAAAAAATTTCACTGCACCAGCTGGTTGATCTCGATGATCGGCAGCAGCACGGCCATGACAATCACCAATACCACCGCGCCCATCACCACGATCATCAGTGGCTCGAGCAGCGCGGTCATGCCCATGGCCCGGCGCTCGATGTCCTTGGCCAGGCTCTGGGCGGCGCGGTCGAGCATCGGTGGCAGGTTGCCGGTCTTCTCGCCGCTGGCGATCAGGTGGATCAACAGCGGCGGGAAGGCTTTTTCCGCCGCCAGCGCCGTGGCCAGGCCAACCCCTTCGCGCACCCGCGCGGTGGCCTGTTCGACGGCACGGTCCAGGCAGTCGTTGCCCAGGGTCTGGCGCGCCGCCTCCAGCGCCCGTAGCAACGGCACCCCGGCGCTGCCGAGGATCGCCAGGGTGGAGGCAAAGCGCGCGGTGTTCAGGCCCAGCACGAAACGGCCGAACAACGGCAGGCGCAGGATGCGCCGATGCCAGGCCAGGCGCGCCGCCGGCTTGCGCAGGTACAGGCGCCAGCCCCACAGGCCTGTTGCCAGCCCGGCGAAGCACAACGCCCCCCAGGCGCGCACGAAATCGCTGGCATTGAGCATGGCCAGGGTCAGCCCCGGCAGGTCCTGGCGCGCCTGGGTGAAGGCGCTGACCACCTGCGGCACCACATAGCTGAGCAGGAAGATGACGATGCCGATCGACACCAGGCCGACCACGCCGGGGTAGATGAACGCGGTGAGGATCTTGCCGCGCAGGGTGTTGCGGTCCTCGATGTAGTCGGCCAGGCGCTCCATCACCTGGGCCAGGTCACCGGACTCCTCCCCCGCCGCCACCAACGCCCGGTAGATCTCGGGGAAGTCCCGGGGCCGCTCGGCCAGGGCTTCGGCCAGGCGCATGCCGCTGCGCACGTCGGTGCGCACGGCGCCGAGCACCTGGGCAATGTGCTTGCGCTCGGCCTGCTCCAGGGTCGCGCCCAGGGCCGCTTCCAGCGGCAGGCCAGCGGCCAGCAGGCTGGCCAGCTGGCGGGTCAGCCAGGCCAGGTCGCCGTCGCTGAGCTTGGCGCCGAACAGGCCACCGGCCGCTGCCGGGCGCTGCAGTTCGACGCGCAGGGCCACCAGGCCCATGCCGCGCAGCTGCTGCATCACCGCGGCGGGGCTGTCGCCTTCGAGCACGCCGCTGGCCAGGCGGCCCTGGGCGTCGGCGGCTTCGTAGTGGTAGCGGTTCATCAGGCGTCCCGGGTGACACGAAGGATTTCTTCGCGGCAGGTACTGCCGCTGTCGATCCAGCGCTGGCCGTCCTCGCGCATGCTCAGCATGCCCGCCAACCGCGCCTGGGCGCGCAGCGCCTGTTCGTCGGCGCCCTGGTGGATCAGGCTGCGGATGGCATCGTCCAGGCAGAACAGCTCATGGATGCCGGTACGCCCGCTGTAGCCGCTGTGGTTGCAGGCCGCGCAGCCGACCGGGCGGTACTGCCCCGGCAACGCCGGGTCGGGCTGGCGGCAGTGCACGCACAAACGCCGCACCAGGCGCTGGGCCAGCACCCCCAGCAGCGCCGAGGCCAGCAGGAACGGCTCGACGCCCATGTCGATCAGGCGGTTGACCGCCGACACTGCGTCGTTGGTGTGCAGCGTGGCCAGCACCAGGTGCCCGGTGAGCGAGGCCTGCACGGCGATCTGCGCGGTTTCCAGGTCGCGGATCTCGCCGATCATGATCACGTCCGGGTCCTGGCGCAGGATCGCCCGCAGGGCCACGGCGAAGGTCATGTCGATGCGTGCGTTGACCTGGATCTGGCTGATGCCGGCCAGGTCGTACTCCACCGGGTCTTCGACGGTGAGGATATTGCTGACGCTGGCATCCAGCCGGGCCAGGGCGGCATACAGGCTGGTGGTCTTGCCGCTGCCGGTGGGGCCGGTGACCAGCACGATGCCGTGGGGCTGGCGGATCAGGCCGTCGAGGCGCGCCAGCAGCGCCGGGGCCATGCCCAGGGTTTCCAGCTGCAGGCGCCCGGCCTGTTTGTCCAACAGGCGCATCACCACCCGTTCGCCATGCCCGGTGGGCACGGTGGAGACGCGGATATCGATCGGCCGCCCGGCCACCCGCAAGGCGATGCGGCCGTCCTGGGGCAGGCGCTTTTCGGCGATGTCGAGCTGGGCCATGATCTTGATCCGCGACACCAGCGCCGCGTGCAGGCCCTTGCGTGGCGAGACCACGTCGCGCAGGGTGCCGTCGACCCGGTAGCGCACCACCGAATGGTGCTCGAACGGCTCGATGTGGATATCGCTGGCCTCATCGCTCGCCGCCTGGGTCAGCAAGGCGTTGATCATACGGATCACCGGCGCGCCGTCCTGGGTGTCGAGCAGGTCGGTGACCTCGGGCATGTCCTGCATCAGGCGGTCGAGGTCGACCTCGTTTTCTGCAGCACCCACCACCGCGGCGGCACTGCCGGTGTCGGCGTAGGCACTGGTGAGCAGGCGCTCGAAGGCGTCTTCGTTCAGTTGCGCATGGGCCTGCTCGCCGAACTGGCGGCGCACTTCGGCCAGGGCCCAGGCCGGGGTCGCGGTGCTGCTGTGCAGCAGCACCCCGTCTGCACCTGGCTCGGCCAGCAGCACCAGGCGCTGGGCTCGCGCCCAGGCATACGGCAGGCGGCTCACCGCGCCACCCCGCCCTCGTTGCCGGGCTCCGCGCGGGCCGCCGCGCGCGGCGTGGCAGCGGGGATGCCCTGCTCGACCGGCGGCAGCAGCGGCATGTCCATGTCCGGCACCGCCCAGTTGCGCTCAGGCTTGAGCTGGCCCTGGGCACGGCGGATGAAGTCGTAGCGGTTCAGGGTGATGCCACGCCCCACCGCGGCATCGCGGATGATGTAGGGGCGCAGGAACACCATCAGGTTGGTCTTGTTGCTTTGGCGCCGCTCGTAGCGAAACAGCGCGCCCACCCCCGGCAGGCTGGACAGCCACGGGATGCCTTCGTTGCTCTGGCTGTAGCCATCCTGCAGCAGGCCACCCAGCACCATGATCTGCCCGTCGTCGAGCAGGATGCTGGTGTCGATGGCGCGCTTGTTGGTGACCGTGCCGGCGGCGCTGGAGGCGCGTTGGTCGACGCTGCTGACTTCCTGGTAGATGTCCAGTTTGACCGTGCCACCCTCGGAGATCTGCGGCCGCACATTCAGCTTCAGGCCCACCTCTTCGCGCTGGATGGTCTGGAACGGGTTGTTGCTGTTGCCGCCGCCGTCGGTGACGTACTGGCCGCTGACGAAGGGGATGGTCTGGCCGACGAAGATACTCGCCGCCTCGTTGTCCAGGGTCAGCAGGTTGGGCGTCGACAGCACGTTGCTGCCGCCCTTGCTGTTGAGCGCCCGGGCCAGCACCTTGAGGTCGAGCACCTCGCCCACCCCGGGGATTTTCACGGTGCCGTCGACCAGGCCCACGCTCAGCCCCTGTGGCAGGGCGTCGAGGCTGGTCTTGGCCCCGCTCACCAGGCCCGAGCCGCCCAGGTTGGCGCCACCGAACACACCATTGCCGCCGAGGTTGCCGGCCTGCCACTGGATGCCGAATTCGTTGGCCAGGTCTTCGCCCACCTCGACGATCAAGCTCTCGATCACCACCTGGGCGCGGCGCTGGTCGAGCAGGTCGATGACCTCGCGCAGGTTGCGGTACAGCGGGTCGGGCGCGGAAATCAGCAAGGTGTTGGTGGTGGCGTCGGCCTGCAAGGTCACGCCACCGGCGGCGAACGCAGTGCCTTCGTCGTTGCCCGCCTTGCCGTTGCCATAGCCGTTGCCTTGGCTGGCGCCCAGCGCCTGGTTTTGGCTGGCCGAGCTGCTGTTGCCGGCCGAGCGCGGGGTCTGGTTGGTGGCATTGAGGTTGCCGTTGGCGCCGTTGCTGTTGCCGCCCAACATGCCACCGCCGCTCAGCATTGCCCGCGCCTGGTCGCCCTGGCCGCTGTCGCTTTCACCGGTGAGCAGGCCGCGCAAGGTCTGGGCCAGCTTGCCGGCCTGGGCGTTGCGCAGGTACACCACATGCAGGTTGCTGGGGTTGTTCTGTTCGTTGTCGAGTTTGTAGATCAGTTCGCGGGCCAATTGAGTGCGTTCGGGGCTGCCGGCGCGAATGATCACGCTGTTGGAGCGCGGGTCGCCGATCACGCTGATCTTCTGCGTCGGGTCGCTGCCCTGGCTGTCGAGCAGTTCGCCGACCATGGCCGCGATATCGCTGGCGATGCCGTTCTGGATCGGCACCACGTCGGTGTCGATGGCGCTGGGCACATCGATGCTGTCGAGCAGTTGCGCCACACGGTCGAGGTTCTCCGCGTAGTCGGTGACCACCACCGTGTTGTTGCCGGGGTAGGCGGTGATCGGGTTGTTGGCGGCCACCAACGGGCGCAGCACCGGGATCAGGTTGACCGCGTTCTCGTAACGCAGGCGGAAGGTGCGGGTGAGCATGCCATTGCCGGCATCGCGGTCGGCCGGGTTGATCGCCCCACCGAGCTGCTTGGCATCGGCCTCGGGCACCACCTGGCTGACCCCGCCGACGTCGACCACGCTGAAGCCCTGCATGCGCAGCGCCGCCAGCAGCATGCCGTAGGCGCGCCGGGCCGGGACTTCGCCCTCGGTGACCAGGGTGAGCTGGCCCTTGACCCTGGGGTCGACCAGGAACTGGCGCCCCGTGGCGCGCGCCAGCGCCCGCACCACGGCCTGGATATCGGCGTCGACGAAGTTCAGCTGCACCGGTTGCTCGCCCAGGGCGGGGTTGCTGGCCGGATTTGCGGCGCTGCTGTGGGGCGTGGCACGGGTGGCCTGGCGCCGCGGTGGCGTGCGTTCATGCTTGGCCTGGGCCTGCAGTCGTTGCCGCTCCAGAGCAGTGTCGCCTGCGGGCACGGTGGCCAACGGGCGGCCCAGCTCGCTGCTGGCCATGGTTGCAGGTGGGTAGGCCTGCTGCTGGCTGCAGGCGCCGAGCGCCAGTGCCAGCGCCACGGCCAGCGGCGCGCGCGTCAGGCCCCGGCGCGACGCCGTGGGCAGTACTGTGCGGGTCATGGGGAATCCTTAGCGCCGAGCGCGTGGTGCAATCGAAAAGTGCCGGAAAGGGTTGCCGGGGCCTCGGGGCTGCTCAGCGGGTCGCGCTGCAATTGCGCTTCGGCCACGCTCAGGCCCTGCCTGGCCGGGCCCTGGAGCATCCAGGCCAAGGCCGTGTCGGCGGGGGCCTGGTGCCAGGTCAGCTGCCAGCCGTCCGGGACTTGCTGCAGCTGCACGTAGGTGTGCAGCTGCGCATGCTCAAGGCTCTGCTGCAGCGCCAACGGGCCTTCGCTGGCAGTCACGGCACGTGGCACCTGGGCCAACAGTTCGTCCAGGGCGCGGGCCTGGCTGCGCAACTTGGACGTTTCGGCCTGCCAGTGGGCAATACGCACCAGCGGCGGCTCGATGAACAGCAGCCACAGCAGGGTGACGGCCAGTACCGCCGCCACCAGGCCCAAGGCGCGCCGTTCGCGGGGGGCCAGGGCGCGCCAGGCACCAAGGCCTTGTGCACGCCATTGCCTGAGCGACTGGTCAATGCGCATCCGCCACCTCCTGGCCCACAGGCTGGGCCAGGGCACGCAGCGTCCAGCGCTGGCCACTGGCCTGGGCCTCGACGCCCTGGCCGCCCAGCGCGGCCTGCCAGCTATCGGCGGGCGTGGGCTGGGCGTCTTCGGCCAGCTCCAACACCAGGCTGTCGGCGTTGTAGTCAATGCGTTGCACCGCCCCGGCCAGGAACGGCATGGCCGCCCCCGCCGCCTGGGCCAGGTGTTCGAAGCCAATGCCTTGACCCGCCTGGCTGGCAGCGGCCTGCAGTTGCTGGCGCACCTGCTGCAGGGGGTTGATGATTGTCGGTAGCTGGGGAAAAGCGTGACGCACCTGGGCCTGCATCTGCTGGCGCAACTGCTGACCTTCGGCGGCCAACTGGCCGGCCACAAGGTTCAGGCCCAGCACCCAGACGAACACGGCGGCAGCTACGCAGGCCATCGCGCGCCCCCAGCCCTGGGCGCTGGCCTGGCCGTTGCGCAAGCCGCCCTGCAGCCCGCAACTTGGCAGCGTGACGGCCTCTGCCCCGGCCTCGGGCCACGGATGCACCGCCCGCCAGCGCAAACCAGCCTGCTGCGACCAGGCGCCGAAGCTGTGCAGCGCCGGCAGGCCGACCCAGGCCACCTCGACCTCGCCGTCGGCTGCCCGTGGGCCGTGGGCGATATGCAGGTGTGCGCTGTCGCCCAGCACCAGGCCCTGGGCTGCGCACCGCACCGCATCACCGAGCCGCGCCGCCGGCAACGGCGGCAGCTGGATGCAGGTATGCACTGCGTCCTGGGGGTCGAGCAAGGCGATCAGCACCCGGCCTTTACCCAGTTTCGCCAGCTCAGCCGCAGGCGCCGCCCCACGCGCCTCGACCAGGCCTGCGCGGTCGAGCAGCAGGTAGTCGAGGGTTGCGCTTTGCCCAAGCGCCTGCAACGGCGGCACTGTCACCCGCAGTTGCCCGCTCATGCGCCCACCCGCGACCAGATCACCCGTGGCAAGCCGGTCTCGCCCACGTGCAGCAGCGCCTCGAGCCTTACCGCGCGGGCCATGGGCAAGGTCTGCCCCTGCAGGCGGAACCAGTCGCTGGTGATGCCGACTTCGACGCTTTCCAGCACCAGGTGCGGCATGTGCAGGCGGTTGACGAAATCGCCACGGTTGACGAACCAGTGCCCGCCATCGCGCTCGGCCACCAGGCCATGGGCCTTCTGCAGGCTCAGGCCGGGCACCTGGGCGGCGAGCACTTCGGCGGCGGCGGTGTTGCCGTTGACCCAGGTGTTGGCCGGCAACACGGTCACGAAGGGCAGCAGGCGCTGCAGGCTGGCGGCGTCCATGCCTGGCACCTCGGCCAGCTGGCGCACCTCGCGCAGCATCGGCAAGCGCGGCGGCAGCACCCGGGCCTCGGCGCCGGGCGAGGTGTCGCGGCCACTGTCGAACGCCTGCGAGCCGGGCTGTGCCTGGCTGCGCCGTGGGTAGCCGTCGATCACCCGCGCAATCACGGCCCCCGCCAATGCCGGGCGCAGTTCGAGCAGCTCGAACAGGCGTTGCAGGCTGGCCTGGGCACGGGGGTCGGGTTGGTCCTCATAGACCAGGTTGCGCAGGTTGAACTTGCCTTGCTCGTCCTCCAGCACGCCCTGGAACTGGCCGCCACGGGTGCCCACCGGTAGCCCGCCGATCGGCTGCGCCCAGCGCTGGCCGCGGCGCACCAGCGGGTCGGCCTTGCGCTGGTCGGCCAGCAGGAAACGGCTCCAGTCCAGCCCAGCCTGCAGCACCGCGGCACCTTCGGCGCGGCGTTGCTGGTTTTCCAGCTGGCGGGTGAACAGGCTTTGCTGGCTGAGCATGCTGCCGGCCAGTACCGCCACCAGCGCTGCGATCAGCAACGCACTGACGATTGCCATGCCGCGCTGGCGCGGCCGTGCAATGACCCGGCGCATGCTTCAGAGCTGCCAGGAGCCGATATCGGCGTTGACGCCGTCGCCATCGGCCTGGCCGTCGGCACCCAGGGTGAACACGTCGACTTCGCCATTGGCGCCTGGGTTCAGGTACTGGTAAGGCTTGCCCCACGGGTCGTTGGGCAGGCGTTCCAGGTAGCTGCGCCAGGTGCCCGGCTTGGCCTGGGCGGGCTTTTCCACCAGCACCTTGAGGCCGTCGTTCTGGGTCGGGTAGCTGCCATGGTCGAGGCGGTACAGCTTGAGCGCCTGCATCAGCCCGGCGATGTCCTGGCGGGCGGCGGTGGCCCGTGCCTGGTCGGGGCGGTCGAGCACCTTGGGCACCACCATGGCGGCCAAAATCCCGAGGATCACCACCACGACCATGATCTCGATCAGGGTGAAGCCCCCTTGGCGAGCGTGGCGTACAGGCAGCGGCGGGCGGGCGATCTGCATCTCGGCATTCCTTGCGTGAGTTCGATTCGGCGCCGATGATGGCAAAGGGATATGTCAGGGGTATTGAAAATCCTCGGGTGTTCGCTTCGCCAGACCGTCACGACCGCCAGGCAGCATGGGCGCTTGCCCTGCCCGCCCGAGGACTTGCATGCGCGCGCGTCGACAACGTGGTTTCACCCTGATCGAAGTGCTGGTGGCGCTGGCCATCGTCGCCGTGGCCATGGCCGCCGCGGTGCGTGTGGCCGGCCTGATGACCCAGGGTAACGGGCTGCTGCGCGATCGCTCGCTGGCGTTGCTGGCGGCGCAGAATCGGCTGGCCGAGCTGCGCCTGGGCAGCCCGCTGCAGGCAGGTCTGCAGCGCTTTGCCTGCGACCAGGGGCGCCTGCGCCTGCGTTGCGAGCAAACCGTTGGCAACGGCCCGCGCGACGGGTTGTGGCGGGTGCAGGTTCAGGTGTTCGACAGCAGCCGGGATGTACCGGCGCTGGCCAACCTGGAAAGCTGGATTGCGCCGCTGCGCAAGGGGCAGCCGCTTTAAGCTCAAGGCTGGGTAAGCGGCGCCAGTTCCGGCGTTCCCGCCAGGCGGGCGATCGCTACCTGACTGTGCACGCCGCCCTGCAGCAGGGTCAGGCCCTGCCCGTCGATGGCAACCACCGACACCCCGCGCGCCAAGGTTTCACCCACCCGCACCGCCCGCGACGGCGCACCATTGACCGAGAGGATCGCCACCGGCCCGCGCCCGGTGTCGAGCACGCCGCTGACACTGACCTCGATCTGCGCCGGGCGGTTGGCAAACCATTGTGCCGCCGCTGGCGCGGCCACGGCCTGGGCTGTGACTGGCGCCGCCGGCAACACCTGCTCGGCCGGCGCCAGCAGACGCGAGGCCCAGAACGCGGCCCCCAGCAGGGCGCCGAGCACACCGGCGAGCTGAACGATGGAAGGCAATGCCGGCGGCTTGAGCGCTAATGCCATGGACGGATCTCCCTGTAGTCCCAGGCCCGAGCATAAACCGCAGAGTTCACGCTTTTATTTCACACAGCGATCATCTTTACCCGGCACGCTGGGCACACCTGCAGGAGTTCACGTGCACATGGACCGTTTTTCTCGTCAAACCGGCTTTACCCTGATCGAACTGATGGTGGTGCTGGTGATCGTCGGCATCGCCAGCGCCGCCATCAGCCTGAGCATCCGCCCCGACCCGGGCAAGGCCCTGCGCGCCGATGCCGAGCGCCTGGCCCAGGTGCTGCAGGTCGCCCACAGCGAAGTACTGGCCGACGGGCGCAGCCTGTACTGGCAGGCCGACCGCGACGGCTATCGTTTCGTGCGCGAAGGCGAGGTGCTGCACGACGATGGCCCGCTGCGCCCGTGGCGTTGGCAGGCCGCACCGGTCAGCGTGCAGGGGCTTTCCCGGCGCGGGTTGCCGATCAGCGCCGAGTGGCTGGGCGAACCGCTGCGCCTGGTGCTGGCCAGCGGCGCGTTGCGTATCGACGTGCTGCGCGATGCCGCGGGCCAGGTGGAGGTACGCCAGCCATGAAGCGCCGACAAGCGAGCGGTTTTACCCTGATCGAAGTGATGGTGGCGATCCTCTTGATGGCGATCGTCAGCCTGGTGGCCTGGCGTGGGCTGGACAGCGTCAGCCGCGCCGACCAGCACCTGAGCAGCAGCACCGCGCAGACCCGGGCGTTGATGCGCGTGCTGGGCCAACTGGAACGGGACCTGGCGTTGCGCGCGACCACCGAGCTGAGCGAGCCGCCGCTGCCGGGCAGCGAACCGGCGCCGGACAAACCGCTGCCGGCCATGAGCCTCAAGCATGACGCGCGCACGGGGGCGCAGCTGGAGGTGATTCGCACCGGTGCCGATGGCAGTGGCTTGCAGCGTGTGCGCTGGTGGCATGAGGGCGGCACGCTGTACCGCGCCAGTGGTGCGGTGCGCTCGCGTTTTCCGCTGCCCGCGCCCAAGGGGCGGGTGGCGGTGCTCGAACAGGTCAGTGAATTTGAAATGCGCTATTGGGCACCGGGCAAGAGCTGGCGACAGCTGGAGGGGCAGCGCGAGGATGATCCACGCGGGCTGGAGCTGAGCCTGGTTCATCAGGGGCCGCTGGGGGCGGAGCGTTATCGGCAGGTGCTGGGGCCGTTTGAAGGGGGGCCGCGCTAGGTGGGCACTGGGGTTTTGCCAGGGGATCGAGGGAGGCTGCCAGGTGCTTGGCGGTGTTTTTGCAGCGCTCTTGAGATCGAGCGCCGCCCCACCTCAACTGATCAAGATCACCCCACCCGGCAACTCGGTACAGCGCGCGCCATAGGCATCGCGGATCAGCCCAGCCACCCCCGGCAACTGCGCCAGGGTAAAGCGCGCCTGCACCTTGCGCCGGCCAAGGCTCGGATTGAGCAGCACCAGCATGCCCGGCCGGTAGCGGTTGATTTCGTCGATCACCCGCGCCAGGGGCGCATCATGGAACACCAGCAACTGCTCACGCCAGGCCATCACCTCAAGGGCGTCGAACGCTTGCGGCTGGCCGACCTGATTCGGGTCGTACACCAGCTGCTTGCCGCTGTCGAGCAGTTGGCTGCGCCCCCGCCACTGCAGGCGTACCTGCCCGGCCAGGCAGCTCAGGCATACGCGGTCGCCCTCCTGACGCAGGTTGAACCAGGCCAGTTGCGCGCTGAGCAACGCCCCACCGGCCTGGACCTGCATCGGCGCGCTGGCCTTGACCTGCAACTCGCCTTCCAGCAGGTGCAGCCCGCTCTCGCCCTGCACGCTGACGCGGGTCTGGGTATTGAGTTCCAGGTCGATGCCCTGGGCCAGCTGCACATGGCGTTGCTCACCAACTGCCGTCTGCAGGTCGGCGCTGGGGCCACCCAGCAGGCCGCCACCACGCACGAGCACCCACGCGGCCGAGGCGGCGATGGCGCCACCGAGCAAGGCCCGTCGGCGAAAGCTGCGCAGCGGCACCACCTGGCTGGCCTGAAGCGCGGCGGGCTCGAGTTGCCGCCACAGGCGGCAGACAGCCTCGAACGCCTCGGCATGTTCCGGGCTCTGCGCACACCAGGCGCGCAAGGCGCGCCCGTCGGCCACGGTGGCGCGCCCGGAGGTCAACAGCAACAACCAGTCCTGGGCCTGGCTGTGCAGGCTGGAATCGGGCAAAGGATGGGGTGTCATGGTGTCGACGGCCTGCCGTGAAGTTTCTGCTGTGTATTGATCAAGACGGTTTTCCCGCACCGGGACCGAACCGCTGGATGACTTTTCTTTGCAGACGGTTGGCACAGTGGGTCAGCGCGGCCTTCAGTTCCTTCTCGACCATGCGCGTGGAAATGCCGAAACGCTCGGCGATTTCCAGGTGCGGCGACTCCTCCAGGCGTGCGGCGATGAAGATCCGCCGGCGCCGGCTGGGCAGCTCGTAGAGTGCCCCCAGCAGCGACTGCAACTCCTTCTGCCCGCCGACGATGCGCGCCGGGTCCTGGTCCTCGCTGACCTGCAGCAGCGCTTCGATCTCGCCACCGGTGAGCAGCCGCGCGTCGGCCTGACGGCGGTCGGCGGCGATGTTCAGCGCCATGCGGTACAGGTAGGCGTCGGGCTTTTGCACCTGCGGCGCGCTGTCCATGCGGTCGACGCGCAGGTAGGTTTCGTGCAGCACGTCGCAGGCCAGGTCGTCGGAGCCCAGCCGCCGCTTGAGGCGCAGCTTGAGCGCGTCGTACGAGTCCAGGAACAGCCTGGCCAAGGCGGTATCGCGTGGTTTGTTCATACCGCCGAAGCTCCTTGCGTGGTCATACAATCGCTATCCATTGTCGATGTGCCCGGACGCAAGAGCAGCGTTACCGGCTGGGCCAGCGCCCCCGGCGGCTGCCGGGCCAGGCGCAGCGCCCGCAGCGCTTCAATCAGCGCCGTGTCGCGCGGCAGTTCACCGGTGCTGGCCAGCAACCGCGTCTGCACCACCCGCCCCTGCATGTCGATCCACAGCTGCAAGGCCGCGCGGTAGCCGCCCGGGCGGGTCAACGGCGAACGGCACAAGGCATGTTCCACCGCCTGCTGGATGGCCAGTGCGTAGCTGCCGGCCGCCGGTGCAGCCACCGGTTGCCTGCCTGGCTGACGCGGTGGCAGGCGCATGGGCTGCACGGTGAACGCTTGCGCCGAACTGTAGTGCGCCTGCAGGCCAGTCCCTTCGAGCAGCCGCCGCAGCCCATCACGGGCGGTGAAACGGCCTTGCAACGGCATCGACCGTCGCCCCACGGTCAACTCGCGGTCGACCAGCACCGCCATCGTGCTTTGCCGACCGAAGGCATGCAGCGCCTGGTCCAGCGGTTGCGCCGGGACATCGAAGTCGATCAGGCTGGCCGCTTGCGCCCAACTGGCTACCGCGCAAACGAGCAGCACGACGAGGCAGGCAAGGCTCTGGCGCAACCCGGCGTCTCCGCGAAAAACGTCATCCTCGCCGCTGAACATGAATCTGGTATGACAGCCTATGGCCATCAAAGCTTCACCCCCGGTGTGGCCCCGCGAAGCTAGACTGCAGGCTCATCGCCCAGGAGAACGCCCATGAAACCACTGCCGCTGCTGATCGCTGCGCTGCTGCTGGCAGGTACCGCCCAGGCCGAGGACAAGGCCTGCGTCGATGTGCAGGTCGGCCAGGCCCGTGCGCTGGCCTATGACTGCCTGACCCGTCAGTTGCAGAACAGCAACGCCAACAAGGCCGCCGAGCTGAACCGCCAGGCACAGCAGTTCGACGTGACGCGCCAGCCGCCCAATCGGTTGGGGGTGTTCAACCAGTCGGCGACCAGCGTGCGCATGGGCAATACGTTTGGTACATCGGCGCAGCCCCAGCGACCGGCGACGCCTTGAAGGGGTTGTGCGCCTGACTTGAGACAGGGTTGGGCTGGCAGGTGCATGGCGAGAGATGTGCAGCGCTCTTGAGATCGAGCGCCGCAAAACTTCGGCAAGCACCTGGCCGCCCTTACCCTATTCCACGGCATACCCCTCACCCCTCCCCCCTGACTACACTAGGACCAGCCGCCAAGCCACTCGACTGCGCCCCCAGGGCGCGCAGTCTGGTGGCGTGAATGCTTTATCGGACAACAACAAGACTCCGCCGAGTGAGCCGCATGAACATCCTTTACGACGAGCACATCGATGGACCGTTGCCGGTCGTGGACAAACCCGCGTTGCTGCAAGCCCTGCACGACGCCCTGCCCGACCTTGAGATCCTCCACCGCAGCGAAGACCTCAAACCCTACGAATGCGACGGCCTGTCAGCCTACCGCACGGTGCCGCTGCTGGTAGTGCTGCCCGAGCGCCTGGAGCAGGTGCAGGCCCTGCTGCGACTCTGCCACCAACGCGGCGTACCCGTGGTGGCACGCGGCGCCGGCACCGGGCTATCCGGCGGCGCGCTGCCGCTGAGCCAGGGCATCCTGCTGGTGATGGCGCGCTTCAACCGCATCCTTGAAGTCAACCCGCAGGGGCGTTTCGCCCGGGTCCAGCCCGGGGTGCGCAACCTGGCGATCTCCCAGGCGGCGGCACCGTTCGGGCTGTACTACGCACCCGACCCGTCTTCGCAGATCGCCTGCACCATTGGTGGCAATGTCGCCGAAAATGCTGGCGGCGTGCATTGCCTGAAGTACGGCCTGACCGTGCACAACCTGCTCAAGGTGGACATCCTCACGATCGAGGGCGAGCACCTGGTGCTGGGCAGCGATGCCCTCGACAGCCCGGGCTTCGACCTGCTGGCATTGTTCACCGGCTCCGAAGGCATGCTCGGCATCGTCACCGAGGTAACCGTCAAGCTGCTGCCCAAACCCCAGGTGGCACGGGTGCTGCTGGCCAGCTTCGACACGGTCGAAGGCGCCGGCCGCGCGGTGGCCGACATCATCGCCGCCGGCATCATCCCCGGGGGCCTGGAGATGATGGACAACCTGGCGATCCGCGCCGCCGAGGACTTCATCCACGCCGGCTACCCGGTGGACGCAGCGGCGATCCTGTTGTGCGAGCTCGATGGCGTGGAAGCCGATGTGCAGGACGACTGCGCGCGGGTCGACGCCCTGCTGCGCCAGGCCGGCGCCAATGACGTGCGCCTGGCCTGCGACGAGGCCGAGCGCGTGCGCTTCTGGGCCGGGCGCAAGAACGCCTTCCCGGCGGTGGGGCGCATTTCGCCGGACTACTACTGCATGGACGGCACCATCCCCCGCCGTGAACTGCCGCGGGTGCTCAAGGGCATCAGCGAATTGTCCGCGCAGTACGGCCTGCGGGTGGCCAACGTGTTCCACGCCGGCGATGGCAACATGCACCCGCTGATCCTGTTCGACGCCAACCTGCCGGGCGAGCTGGAACGGGCCGAAGCCATCGGTGGCAGGATCCTCGAACTGTGCGTGGCAGTGGGCGGCAGCATCACCGGCGAACACGGGGTGGGCCGCGAGAAGATCAACCAGATGTGCGCCCAGTTCAACAGCGACGAGATCACCCTGTTCCATGGAGTGAAGGCCGCCTTCGACCCGCAGGGCCTGCTCAACCCCGGCAAGAACATCCCCACCCTGCACCGCTGCGCCGAATTCGGCGCGCTGCACGTGCACCACGGCCAACTGCCCTTCCCCGACCTGGAGCGCTTCTGATGGGCTGCGACATCAGCCAGGACCTGCTGGAGCAGGTCAATCAGGCACTGAACCTGGGCACACCGCTGCGCATCCAGGGCGGCAACAGCAAGGCCATGCTCGGGCGCCCGGTGGCCGGCGAGATCGTCGACACCTGGGGCCACCACGGCATCGTCAGCTACGACCCAACCGAGCTGGTCATCACCGCCCGCGCCGGCACACCGCTGGTGGAAATCGAAGCCGCACTGCACCAGGCCGGGCAGATGCTGCCCTGCGAGCCACCGCACCTGGGGCCAGGGGCCACGCTCGGCGGCATGGTCGCGGCGGGGCTGTCCGGGCCACGGCGGCCCTGGGCCGGGGCGGTGCGCGACTATGTACTGGGCACGCGGCTGATCACCGGCCACGGCAAGCTGCTGCGCTTTGGCGGCGAGGTGATGAAGAACGTCGCCGGCTACGATGTGTCGCGCTTGATGGCCGGCAGCTTCGGCTGCCTGGGGCTGCTCACCGAAGTGTCGCTGAAGGTACTGCCCCGGCCACGCCAATGCCTGAGCCTGTGTTTGCCGATGGACAGCCGCCAGGCCTTGGCCGCACTGGCAGAGTGGGGCCAGCAGTCGCTGCCGATCAGTGCCGCCTGCCATGACGGTGAAGCGCTCTACCTGCGCCTGGAGGGTGGCGAAGGCTCGGTGCGTTCGGCCCGCGAGCGGTTGGGTGGCGACACCGTGGACAACCGGGTGTGGAGCGACCTGCGTGAACAGCGCCTGCCGTTCTTCGACGCCCCGGCGCCGCTGTGGCGCTTGTCGCTGCCCAACAACAGCCCCTGGCTCGACTTGCCGGGGCGGCAATTGATCGACTGGGGCGGCGCGCAACGCTGGCTCACGTCCACTGCACCGGCGCAAGCGATTCGTGAGCAGTTGGCCAGGGTCGGCGGCCATGCCACCGCCTATACGCCCGGCGATGACAGCACAGCACCGCTGCCGGCGGCACTGATGCGCTACCACCAGGCACTGAAACGGCAACTCGACCCCCAGGGTATCTTCAACCCTGGCCGCCTTTACCCGGACCTGTGAGGCCACGCCATGCAAACCCACCTGAGCGATGCCGCCAAGCAACTGCCCCGCGGTGAAGAGGCCGAAAGCATCCTGCGTTCCTGCGTGCACTGCGGCTTCTGCACGGCCACCTGTCCCACCTACCAACTGCTTGGCGACGAGCTGGACGGACCGCGCGGGCGCATCTACCTGATCAAGCAGGTGCTCGAAGGCGAGCCGGTGACCGCCAGCACCCAGCTGCACCTGGACCGCTGCCTGAGCTGCCGCAATTGCGAGAGCACCTGCCCCTCGGGGGTCAAGTACCACGACCTGCTGGACATCGGCCGCGCCGTGGTCGAACAACAGGTGCCGCGCCCGCTGGGCCAGCGTCTGCTGCGCGCAGGCCTGCGCGCCGTGGTGCCGAACCCGGCCGCGTTCAAGGCCCTGGCCAAGGTCGGCAAAACCCTCAGGCCGCTGCTGCCGAACGGCCTCAAGGCCAAGTTGCCTGCCCATGCGCACGACGCCGGCCGGCGCCCGGCACCCCGCCACCCACGCCGCATACTGCTGCTCGAAGGCTGCGTGCAGCAGGCACTGTCGCCCAACACCAACGCCGCCGCCGCGCGCCTGCTGGACCGCCTCGGCATCAGCGTCGAGCCGGCCCGTGAGGCCGGCTGCTGCGGCGCCGTGGACTATCACCTGGATGCCCAGGCGCAAGGCCTGCAACGCGCCCGGCACAACATCGACGCCTGGTGGCCGGCCATCGAAGCCGGCGCCGAAGCCATCGTGCAGACCGCCAGCGGCTGCGGCGCCTTCGTGCGCGACTATGGCCAGCTGCTCAAGGACGATGCGCGCTACGCCGCCAAGGCTGCCCGGGTCAGCGCCCTGGCCCGCGACCTGGTGCAGTTGCTGCAGGGCGAGCCGTTGGAGCAGCTGGGGCTGTGCACCGAACAGCGCCTGGCCTTCCATTGCCCCTGCACCCTGCAGCACGCGCTAAAACTCGGCGGCGCCGTGGAAAGCCTGCTGACCCGCCTGGGTTTCCACCTCACCCGCGTGCCCGACGGTCACCTTTGCTGTGGCTCGGCGGGCACTTATTCCCTGACCCAGCCTGCGCTGTCGCGCCAGCTGCGCGACAACCGCCTGGCGGCCCTGGAAAGCGGAAAACCTGCGATCATCGCCACCGCCAATATCGGTTGCCAGCTCCACCTCGACGGCGCTGGCCGCACGCCGGTACGGCACTGGATCGAAATTGTCGATGACGCCCTGGAGGCACCCCATGCATAGCAAACCCGTACTCGACCAGGCGGACGTCGCCCGGCTGCTCGCCGCCGCCCGCCAGCACGCCCAGGCCCAGCAGTGGCCGGTGACCATCGCCGTGGTCGACGACGGCGGCCACCCGCTGGCCCTGGAGCGCCTGGACGGCTGCGCCCCGGCCAGTGCCTACATCGCCATGGAGAAGGCCCGCACCGCAGCACTGGGCCGCCGGGAATCCCGCGACTACGAGCAGATGGTCAATGACGGGCGCACCGCTTTCGTCACCGCGCCGCTGCTCACCAGCCTGGAAGGTGGTGTGCCGCTGCGGGTGGAGGGCCAGGTGGTCGGTGCGATCGGTGTGTCGGGCGTCAAGTCGGGGCAGGATGCCGAGGTGGCCAAGGCCGGGGCGCAGGCGCTGTAACGCCGCCACCCCAGCCTTGCCGGCTCAATGCCCTGCCGACGCCGGGCCGGCCTTGGCCGTGAACGGTGGCTTGGCCAGCCACACCAGCAGGATCAAGCCGGCGAACACCCAGGTCAGCAGGGTGAAGTAGTCCACCGTCGACATCATGTAGGCCTGGCCGTTGAGCATCTGCTCCAGCTGCGCATAGCTCTGCGGGTTGGCCCCGCCCAGCTGGTCGAGGGCGTGGCGGGTGGCCGGGTCGAAGGTACTGAGGTTTTCGCTCAGGTAGGCATGGTGCTGGTCGGCGCGGCGGATCCAGATCCAGGTCGTCAGCGAGGCGGCGAAACTGCCGCCCAGGGTACGCAGGAAGGTGGCCAGGCCCGAGCCATCGGCGATCTGGTGCGGCGGCAGGTCCGACAGCAGGATGCTCAGGGTGGGCATGAAGAACAGCGCCACGCCGATGCCCATGAACAGCTGCACCAGGGCGATATGGGTGAAGTCCACTTCGTTGGTGAAACCGGCGCGCATGTAGCAGCTGGTGCCGATGGCCAGGAAGGCGATGCCGGCCAGCAGGCGCAGGTCGAAGCGGTGCGCGTACTTGCCCACGAACGGCGACATGAGCACCGGCAGCAGGCCGATCGGCGCCACTGCCAGGCCCGCCCAGGTGGCGGTATAGCCCATCTGCGTCTGCAGCCACTGCGGCAGGATCAGGTTGATGCCGAAGAAGGCCGAGTAGCCGCCCACCAGCACGACGGTGCCGATGCGGAAATTGCGGTGCACGAACAACCGCAGGTTGACCACCGGGTGACGGTCGGTGAGTTCCCAGATGATGAAGACCGCCAGGAACACCACCGATATCAGCGTGCCGATGACGATGAACGAGGACTCGAACCAGTCCAGGTCGTTGCCCTTGTCCAGCACCACCTGCAAGGCGCCGACGCCGACGATCAGGGTCAACAAACCGATGTAGTCCATCGGCTGGCGGCTGGTGACCACCGGCCGCGTGCGCATCTGCTGGCGCACCACGGCGGCGGCAAACAGGCCGATCGGGATGTTGATGAAGAAGATCCAGGGCCAGCTGTAGCTGTCGGTGATCCAGCCGCCGAGTATCGGCCCGGCTATCGGCGCCACCACCGTGACCATCGCCAGCAGCGCCAGGGCCATCCCCCGCTTCGCCGGAGGGTACACAGCGATCAGCAAGGTCTGGGTCATGGGATACAGCGGGCCGGCGACCACGCCCTGCAACACGCGAAAACCGACCAGTTCGGGCATCGACTGGGCGACGCCGCAGAGGAACGAGGCCAGCACGAACAGCAAGGTGGCCCAGATGAACAGCTTGACCTCACCGAAACGGCGGCTCAGCCAGCCGGTGAGCGGCAAGGCGATGGCGTTGCTCACCGCGAACGAGGTGATCACCCAGGTGCCTTGCTCATAGCTGACGCCGAGGTTGCCGGAGATGGTCGGCAACGCCACGTTGGCGATGGTGGTGTCGAGCACCTGCATGAAGGTCGCCAGCGACAGGCCGATGGTGGTCAGCAGCAGGCTCGGCGGGGTGAACTGCGCGGGGGCCGCCTGGCTCATCGCTGCGCCGTCTTGCCGCTGGCGCTGTTGTCGTGGATCAGCCGGGCGATCAGGTTGTCGGCCTCGACCAGCTGGCGGTCATACACCTGGGTGCTGTAGCTGGCCTGCTGCGGTGGCTGCTGGGCCAAGGCCGGGCCGCTCTGGTCGTGCAGGTCGACTTCGGCGACGGTGGACAGGCCGATGCGCAGCGGATGGTCTTTCAGTTGCTCGGGGTTCAGGTGGATGCGCACCGGCACCCGCTGGACGATCTTGATCCAGTTGCCGGTGGCGTTCTGCGCCGGCAGCAGGGCGAAGGCGCTGCCGGTACCGGCGCCCAGGCTGTCGACGGTGCCGCTGTATTTCACTTCGCTGCCATACAGGTCGGCGGTGATCTGCACCGGCTGGCCGATGCGCATGTCGCGCAGCTGGGTTTCTTTGAAGTTGGCGTCGATCCACACCTGGTCCAGCGGGATCACCGCCATGGTCGCGGTACCGGGCTGCAGGCGCTGGCCCAGTTGCACGGTGCGCTTGGCCACGTAGCCGGTGACCGGCGCCACCAGGATGGTACGGGCGTGGTCGAGGTAGGCCTGGCGCAGGTCGGCGGCGGCGGCCATCACTTCCGGGTGCGACGAAACCACGGTGTCGTCGATCAGCGCGGTGCTGGTGTTGAGCTGCTGGCGCGCGCTGTTGACGGCGGCCTCGGCGACGGCCAGGTCGTCACGGGCGTGGGCGATCTCTTCCTGGGCGATGGCGCCGCTGTCGGCCAGCACCTTGCGCCGGTTGTAGTTCTGCTGGGCCTTCTGCAGCTCGGCCTGGCGGGTGGCCACTTGCGCCTTGAGCGCATCGACGTTGCTGTACAGCCCGCGCACCTGGCGCACGCTGCGCGCCAGCTTGGCCTCGGCGGACTGCAGGGCGACCTCGCTGTCGGCCGGGTCGAATTGCAGCAGTACTTGCCCGGCCTGCACCAGGTCGCCGTCATCGGCGCCAATGCTGGTGACGGTGCCGCTGACCAGGGGGGTGATTTGCACGACGTTGCCGCTGACGTAGGCGTCGTCGGTGCTTTCGTGCCAGCGCCCGAACAGGCTGTACCAGGCCCAGGTGGCGGCCCCGGCGAGGATCAGTAGCAGCAGCAGACCCAGCAGCCAGGCCTTGCGTTTACGCGTGTTGTCGGGCGCGGCAGCTGGGGTGGAGGTGTCAGCGGGAGTGGCCATGACAATACCTTGGAGAATGCGTGACAGGGATCAACGATCGCCGAAGCGGCGGATCGTCAGGGGGTCGCCGGCGCTGAGCAGGACTTTCGCGAGCAGGCTTTCGAGGGTTTTCAGCTCGTCAGGCTGCAGCACGCCGACCAGTTCGTTCATCGCTGCCGCGCCAACCTGGGGCAGGCGGTCGGCCAGGCTTTGGCCCTCGGCGCTGAGTGCCAGGCGCACCTGGCGGCGGTCTTCGGGGCAGCGGTTGCGCAGGATCAGGCCTTTCTGTTCGAGGCGGTCGAGCATGCGGGTCATCGAGCCGCTGTCCAGGCCCAGGTAGCGGCACAGCTCGGCTGGGGTGTCGACCTGGTACTGGGTGACGATGATCAGCACCTTGAACTGTGCGGCGGTGACGCCGTGGGCCTCCAGGTGCCAGTCGAGGATGCGGTCCTTGAGGATGGCGGCGCGGCCGAGCAGCATGCCGATGGCGCAGGTTTGGAAGTTTTCCGGGGTGAAATGGGGCATCGGGGCTTGCTCGGGTAATTGTGTGTAAATATTACTGCCTAGGCAGGGAATGTCAAAGCATTGATTAGGGTGCTAAGTACAATTTCATTTTGAGGGGTTCGGGTTCGGGTTCGGGTTCGGGTTCGTGTTCGGGTTCGGGTTCGGGTTCGGGTTCGGGGCTTAGTGTGTTTGTTTTTGTAGATGTATTCGCATTCGGCGGCGATGGCGACTTTTAGTCACCTTTCCGCCCTTACGGCGGGTTACTTTGGTCGTGGCCAAAGTAACCAAAGCCGTTCGCTCCCATCATACGGCCCCTGCGCTGCGCTCCGGGGTCCCCTCGACTCCGGCGCCTTCCGGGCCCGCGCGGC
>NZ_BQHO01000037.1 GCF_021601385.1 Pseudomonas parasichuanensis
GGCATTCTCGATCTCGTTATGACTGATCCCCCCCTCGCAAGGCACGAAAATCATCCCCGCCGGCCCAAGCTCCGCCAGGAAAATCGCGTCATGCCCGGCCCCACTGACGATATCCATGTGCGCCAACCCCAGCGCCGCCGCCGAATCACGCACGGCATCAACGCAGACAGGGTCGAAATACAAGGCCGGAAAATCGGCCGTCGGCGTCAGTTCGTAGCGCAAACCATGCTTGGCGACCGTAGCCTCGATCACCCCACGCACCTCGCCGATCATCGCGTCCAACTGCTCACCTTCCAAGTGCCGGAAGTCCAAGGTCATGCGCACCTCTCCGGGAATCACGTTGCGTGAGCCCGGATAAGCCTGCAGGCAGCCGACCGTACCGCAGGCATGGGGCTGGTGGGCGAGGGCGGTACGGTTGACCGCCTCCACCACCGCAACGGCGCCGACCAAGGCATCTTTACGCAGGTGCATGGGGGTAGGGCCGGCGTGGGCTTCGACGCCGCGCAAGGTCAGGTCGAACCACTTCTGCCCCAGCGCACCCAGCACCACCCCGATGGTCTTGCCTTGGTCTTCGAGGATCGGCCCCTGCTCGATATGCGCTTCGAAGTAAGCGCCCACCGGGTGCCCGAGCACCGCGCGCGGGCCGGCATAGCCGATGGCGTTCAGTGCTTCGCCAACACTGATGCCCTGGGCATCGCGCTTGGCCAGGGTGTCTTCAAGGGTGAACTTACCGGCGAACACCCCCGAACCCATCATGCACGGGGCGAAGCGCGAGCCTTCTTCGTTGGTCCACACCACCACCTCCAGCGGTGCCTCGGTTTCTACGCCCAGGTCGTTGAGCGTGCGGATCACCTCCAGCCCGGCCATCACCCCGAAGCAGCCATCGAACTTGCCACCCGTGGGCTGGGTGTCGATATGGCTGCCAGTCATCACCGGCGGCAGCTTGGGATTGCGCCCGGGGCGGCGGGCAAAGATGTTACCGACACCGTCGACCGTCACCGTGCAGCCGGCCGCTTCGCACCACTGCACGAACAGGTCGCGGGCCTGGCGGTCGAGGTCGGTCAGGGCCAGGCGGCATACGCCGCCTTTTTGCGTGGCGCCGAGCTGGGCGAGGTCCATCAGCGATTGCCACAGGCGTGCGCTGTCGATGTGGCGGTCGGTGGCGTGCAAGACGTCCTTGGCGGGCGTGCTCATGGGTATCTCCTCAGGCTGTTGTCATCGTTGTGGCTTGGCCCTGGCCTCATCGTTCAGGGCAACGGCTTGGCCAGCCGCGCCGGCCCGCGCACCGCCACGCCGCCCAGGGCGAAGTAGAGCCCGCCACCCAGCAACGAACCGGTGAACCAGCCGTAGTCGTAGAACCAGCTGAAACTGCTGTTGCCGATGGCCATCACGGTCAGCGCCACCGGCACGCCGAAGGCGGCGAAACCGGCCCAGTTCCACGCCGGGTACACGTCGTCGCGGTACAGCCCGGCCAGGTCCAGTTGCTGGCGCCGCACCAGGAAGTAGTCCACCACCATGATCCCGGCGATCGGCCCGAGCAGGCTGGAATAGCCCAGCAGCCAGTTGGAGTACACGCTCTCAAGGCTCAGGTCGGAGACGATCCAGCCAAGCTTCTTGAGCAGCTCGTGGCCCATCAGCGCCAGGCCGATGAAGCCGGTCAGCCATACTGCGCGGCTACGCCCGATCAGGCGCGGGGCGATGTTCTGGAAGTCGTTGGTGGGCGAGACGATGTTGGCCGCGGTGTTGGTCGATAGCGTGGCGATGATGATCAGCGCCATGGCCAGCGCCACCCAGCCCGGGCTCTGGATATGGCCGATCAGGCTGACCGGGTCGGACACCGTCTGGCCCACCAGCGAGGCCGAGGCGGCAGTCATGATCACCCCCAGGGAGGCGAACAGGAACATGGTCAGCGGCAGGCCGAAGATCTGCCCGAGGATCTGGTCCTTCTGGCTTTTCGCGTAGCGGCTGAAGTCGGGAATGTTCAGCGACAGGGTGGCCCAGAAGCCGACCATGGCGGTAAGCCCTGCGCAGAAGTAGCCGACCACGCTGGCGCCCTCGGGGCGTTTGGGCGGTTGTGCCAGCAACTCGGTCATGGACATGTGCGGCATCGCCCAGAACAACAGGCCGATACCCACCGCCACCAGCAGCGGTGCCGACAGGGTTTCCAGCCACTTGATCGACTCGGCGCCGCGCAGCACCACCCACAGGTTCAGCGCCCAGAACAGCATGAAGCCGATCACCTCGCCGGTGCCACCCAGCGCTTTCCATTCAGGGAACAGCGAGCCGAGGAACAGGTGGATGGCCAGCCCGCCAAACATGGTCTGGATGCCGAACCAGCCACAAGCCACCACTGCGCGGATCAGGCAGGGCACGTTGGAGCCGAAAATGCCGAACGACGAGCGCAGCAATACCGGGAAGGGGATGCCGTACTTGGTGCCGGGGAAGGCGTTGAGGGTGAGCGGGATCAGCACGATCAGGTTGGCCAGCAGGATCGCCAGCAACGCCTCGCCCACGCTCAGGCCGAAGTAGGCGGTGAGCACGCCGCCGAGGGTGTAGGTGGGCACGCAGATGGACATGCCCACCCACAGCGCGGTGATGTGCCACTTGTTCCAGGTGCGCTGGTGCACTTTGGTGGGGGCGATGTCGTGGTTGTATCGGGGGCTGTCGAGGACGTCGCTGCCGGCGTCGAGTTCGAACAGGCCATGCTGCTCGACCACTTGTGATCTGCTCTGTTGCATGGGGCCTTCTCCAGGGTGTTTTTCTTTTTGTTTGCTCATCGGGCTAATTCGATGGCCGGAGTACACACACCACCCGTACTGCACCTGCGGTCCGGCCATGGTGGTTGTGGCCGGGGTTACAACAAACGTGCCGGGTTGGACGTGGCCGTGCCCGGTTATCGCTGCTGACCGCAGGTAACTTGCTGACTTGCAAAAGCATTCCTGATTGCGGCTGGAACGAGCGAATACCTGCAACGCCGCCACAGGCCAACACACTGTGATTCAAAGCGGTGCGGCCCGGACTATCCGCTGCGAACCTGCGCCTCTCCAGCCGTTTTTTAAACAACTGAATTTGCGTAGAAAATCTTGACCAAATTTGCATCCTGTCAAGTGCGTCAAAATGGTGAAGGGCTGTTCCGTTTTGGTGATTCGCTAAATTAATTCATATAAATCAACGAGATAAAATTTTGAGTATTTGCATATATTTTTTCTTGATGAATGTCAGAACCGCAACTAGCCTCGATTCTTGTCAGGCCTGACAGGATTGAGTGAAGCCCGCAGGCACTGGCCCATGAAAATTCCAAGAACCGGCCAGATAGACCGGTCTGCCTGCGAGGAAGACGGCATGTCCCTGTTGATCCGTGGCGCCACCGTGGTTACCCATGAAGAAAGCTACCGCGCCGATGTGTTGTGTGCCGACGGCGTGATCCGCGCCATCGGTGAAAACCTCGACGCGCCCACCGATTGCCAGGTGCTCGATGGCAGCGGCCAGTACCTGATGCCCGGCGGCATCGACCCGCACACCCACATGCAGTTGCCGTTCATGGGCACCGTGGCCAGCGAGGACTTTTTCAGCGGCACCGCCGCGGGCCTGGCCGGCGGCACCACCTCGATCATCGACTTCGTCATCCCCAACCCGCAGCAGTCGCTGCTCGAGGCCTTCCACACCTGGCGTGGCTGGGCGCAAAAGAGTGCCTCCGACTACGGCTTCCACGTCGCCATCACCTGGTGGAGCGAGCAGGTCGCCGAAGAGATGGGGGAGTTGGTCAGCCAGCATGGGGTCAACAGCTTCAAGCACTTCATGGCCTACAAGAACGCGATCATGGCCGCCGACGACACCCTGGTGGCCAGCTTCGAACGCTGCCTGCAACTGGGCGCGGTGCCCACCGTGCATGCCGAGAACGGCGAGCTGGTCTATCACCTGCAGCGCAAGCTGCTGGCCCAAGGGCTGACCGGGCCCGAGGCGCACCCGCTGTCGCGCCCCTCGCAGGTTGAAGGCGAGGCCGCCAGCCGCGCCATCCGCATTGCCGAAACCCTCGGCACGCCGCTGTACCTGGTGCATGTGTCCAGCCGTGAGGCGCTTGACGAGATCACCTATGCCCGGGCCAAGGGCCAGCCCGTGTACGGTGAAGTGCTGCCGGGCCACCTGCTGCTCGACGACAGTGTCTACCGCAACCCGGACTGGGCCACCGCCGCCGGCTACGTGATGAGCCCGCCGTTCCGCCCGCGCGAGCACCAGGACGCACTCTGGGGCGGCCTGCAGTCGGGCAACCTGCACACTACCGCTACCGACCACTGCTGTTTCTGCGCCGAGCAGAAGGCCATGGGCCGCGACGATTTCAGCCGTATCCCCAACGGCACCGCCGGCATCGAGGACCGCATGGCGGTGCTGTGGGACGCTGGGGTGAACAGCGGGCGCCTGTCGATGCACGAGTTCGTCGCGCTCACCTCCACCAACACCGCGAAGATCTTCAACCTGTTCCCGCGCAAGGGCGCCATCCGCGTCGGCGCCGATGCCGACCTGGTGCTGTGGGACCCGCAGGGCACGCGCACCATCAGCGCCCAGACCCACCACCAGCGGGTCGACTTCAACATCTTCGAAGGCCGCACCGTGCGCGGCATCCCCAGCCACACCATCAGCCAGGGCAACGTGCTGTGGGCCGACGGCGACCTGCGTGCCGAGCCGGGGGCTGGGCGCTATGTGGAGCGGCCGGCGTATCCGTCGGTGTACGAGGTGCTGGAGCGGCGTGCCGAGCGCCAGAAGCCAACGCCGGTTCAGCGCTGAACCCATCGCCGGCAAGCCGGCTCCCACAGAATTAGTGCAGGCCTTGTGGGAGCCGGCTTGCCGGCGATTGGGGCGCAAAGCGCCCCCGATAACAACCCAGATATTCCTGTTGACTGCCATCCCCAAAACGGACGCGGCACCTGACCAGCGCCGCCTCCCATAAAAACGAGAGAGGCTACAACCGTGATCGACGCCCTGAACCATTTGCCGCGCCCTCGGGCCGGTGCCGACCAGTTGGCCGAGGCCTTCGGCGACCTTGCGCCCCCGCTCACCGCCCGCCAGGCTGCCGTTGAAAGCGCACGCTGCCTGTACTGCTACGACGCGCCGTGCGTCAACGCTTGCCCCAGCGAAATCGATATCCCCTCGTTCATTCACCGCATCAGCGACGAGAACCTGCAGGGTGCGGCCGAGCGCATCCTCTCGGCCAACATCCTGGGTGGCAGCTGCGCCCGGGTGTGCCCCACCGAGATCCTCTGCCAGCAGGCCTGTGTGCGTAACAACGCCCAAGAATGCGCCCCAGTGCTGATCGGCCAACTGCAGCGCTATGCCCTGGACAACGCCGGCTTCACCGAGCATCCGTTCCAGCGCGCGCCTGCCACCGGCAAGCGCATCGCCGTGGTCGGTGCCGGCCCGGCCGGGCTGTCGTGTGCCCATCGCCTGGCCATGCACGGCCACGACGTGGTGATCTTCGAAGCGCGGGAGAAAGCCGGCGGCCTAAACGAATACGGCATCGCCCGCTACAAGCTGGTGGACGACTACGCCCAGCGCGAAGTGGATTTTCTGCTGGGCATCGGTGGCATCGAGATTCGCCACGGCCAACGGTTGGGTGGCAACCTGTCGTTGACCGAGCTGCACAGCCAGTACCACGCCGTATTCCTTGGCCTGGGGCTCGATGCCGTGCGCCAGCTGGGGCTGACCGATGAAGAAGCCCCTGGCCTGCTGGCCGCCACCGAGTACATCCGCGAACTGCGCCAGGCCGACGACCTCAGCCAACTGCCGTTGGCCGACCGCTGCCTGGTGATCGGCGCCGGCAACACTGCCATCGACATGGCGGTGCAGATGAGCCGCCTGGGCGCGCGCGACGTCAACCTGGTGTACCGCCGGGGCGAGGCCGACATGAGCGCCACGGGCCACGAGCAGGAGATCGCCAAACACAACCAGGTGCGCCTGCACACCTGGGCACGGCCGGATGCCGTGCTGCTCGATGACACGGGCCGGGTGCGCGGGATGCGCTTCGTGCGCACCCAACTGCTGGATGGCCGCCTCAACGACACCAGCGAGACCTTCGAACTGGCCGCCGACGCCATCTTCAAGGCCATCGGCCAACGCTTCGACGACGCCAGCCTCAGCGACCCGCTGGCCGCGCAACTGGCCCGCGATGGCGAACGCATCCGTGTCGACGCGCACCTGCAGACCAACCTGCCGGGCATCTATGCCGGCGGCGACTGCACCGCCCTGGGCCAGGACCTCACCGTTCAGGCCGTGCAGCACGGCAAGCTGGCCGCCGAAGCCATCCATGCCCAACTCATGCTCAATGTGGAGGCTGCGTAAATGGCCGACTTGTCCATCGTGTTCGCCGGCATCAAGGCGCCCAACCCCTTCTGGCTGGCCTCCGCGCCACCCACCGACAAGGCCTACAACGTGGTCCGCGCCTTCGAGGCGGGGTGGGGCGGGGTGGTGTGGAAAACCCTCGGCGAGGACCCGGCGGCGGTCAACGTGTCGTCGCGCTATTCGGCGCACTACGGCGCCAACCGCGTGGTGCAGGGCATCAACAACATCGAGCTGATCACCGACCGTTCGCTGGAGATCAACCTGCGTGAAATCACCCAGGTGAAGAAGGACTGGCCCGACCGGGCCCTGGTGGTGTCGCTGATGGTGCCGTGCGTCGAGGAGTCCTGGAAGTTCATCCTGCCACTGGTGGAGGCCACAGGCGCTGACGGCATCGAACTCAACTTCGGCTGCCCCCACGGTATGCCCGAGCGCGGCATGGGCGCTGCCGTGGGCCAGGTGCCGGAATACGTGGAGATGGTCACCCGCTGGTGCAAGATCCACTGCTCGTTGCCGGTGATCGTCAAGCTCACGCCGAACATCACCGACATTCGCCAGTCGGCGCGGGCGGCCCATCGCGGTGGCGCGGACGCGGTCTCGTTGATCAACACGATCAACTCCATCACCAGCGTCGACCTTGACCGTATGGTCGCCCACCCGATCGTTGGCGATCAGAGTACCCACGGTGGCTATTGCGGTTCGGCGGTCAAACCCATTGCCCTGAACATGGTTGCCGAGATCGCCCGCGACCCTGAGACCCGTGGCCTGCCGATCTGCGGTATCGGCGGTATCGGCAACTGGCGCGACGCCGCCGAGTTCATGGCCCTGGGCAGCGGCGCGGTGCAGGTGTGCACGGCGGCGATGCTGCATGGTTTTCGCATTGTCGAGGACATGCAGGACGGCCTGGCGCGCTGGATGGACCAGCATGGCCATCACAACCTGGAGGCCTTCCGTGGCCAGGCGGTGGGGCATACCACCGACTGGAAGTACCTGGACATCAACTACAAATCGGTGGCGCATATCGACCAGGCGGCCTGCATCGGCTGCGGGCGTTGCCATATCGCCTGCGAAGACACCTCGCACCAGGCCATCGCCAGCACGCTCAAGGCCGACGGCAGCCACGCCTACAGCGTGATCGAGGAGGAGTGCGTGGGCTGCAACCTGTGCCAGATCACCTGCCCGGTGGAAAGCTGTATCGACATGCAGGCGCAGGACACCGGCAAACCGTACATGAACTGGACCCAGGACCCGCGCAACCCCTACCGTGAGGTGAGTTGAACTGGGTCTGAAACTGTAAGGGGCTAGCACATCCACTGTAGGAGCGGCCTTGTGCCGCGAAAGGGCCGCAGCGCTGCCCCAGGATTTCAGGGAGCAAGCTGAAATCGCCGGGGCCGCTTTGCGGCCCTTTCGCGGCACAAGGTCGCTCCTACAGAAAGCTGCGCAAGACAGTAGCTTGCACATGGGCCGTGCGTGCCGTTGTGGGTGGGCTGCACAACCGCCCTGGATGCGCCAGTCTTAGAATGCCTTGTGCCCGTTATCCAGCTGTTGGTCCACCAGCGCCCGGCCATGGGCCAGCGACACATGCTGGGCGTTCTCCAGGTCGGCGAAGAATTTCATCGGCATCGACAGGCGCCTGCTGGTATGCCCGCCTGGGTCGGTAATCAGGCAGCCGGCGGCATAGGGCAGGAGGGAGTCGGGGTGGGGCATCACACTGGCGGTGATGATGTGATCGCGGTATTCACAGTGAAGGGTTTGCATCGTCCTTACCTCGCTGTGGCTATGGAAGGGTTACTTCCATATACCACGGCGAGGGGCCGGGAGTTCCCGGCCCGACGAGCGCGAGCCTCGTCTGTCAGCCTTGCAGTGCGGTCGGCTGGATGACTTCGACCCAGTAACCATCGGGGTCTTTGACGAAGGCCAGGTGGTTCATGCGGCCATCGGCCAGGCGCTTCTGGAAGGGCACGTCCAGCGCCTCGAAGCGCGCGCAGGCAACGCGCACGTCCGGCACCGAAATGCAGATGTGGCCAAAGCCGCGCGGGTCGGTGTTGCCGTTGTGGTAGGCGAACTCAGGGTCGTTCTCGGTGCCGTGGTTGTGGGTCAGCTCGAGCACGCCAGGGATCGACTTCATCCACTGGTGGCGCTCGGCGTCATCGGCCGGGATCAGCGCCGGGTCCACCAGGGCCAGGAAGTACAGGCTGAAGGCCGCTTCCGGGAAGTCGCGCTTGTCCACCAGGCGAAAGCCCAGCACACGGGTGTAGAAGTCCAGCGACTTTTCGATGTCCTTGACCCGCAGCATGGTGTGGTTGAACACGAAACGGGCGGTGGCGGTGTCTGGCTGGGCGGTGACGCCGGGCAGGGTGTGCAGATCGTGCAGGCTCATGGGAACTCCAGAATCAGGGCCTAAATACAGACGGGCATGATACGGCAGTCAGCCTCGAGCGCAAACGAAAGCGCCCTGCACGAGTGCAGGGCGCCGGAATTTAGAGGCCCGCATGTGCGGGCGCGTGATGGGGTCGCTAGTCCTTTAGCTGGTTCGATACTGTTACAGCGCTTGTGAAAAATGTGTGAAGCCAGCGTTGATATTTCATCAGCGAACCCAGCTTTCCACGGTCTGTGCGCCGTATTGTTCCTTCCAGGCCTTCAGCCCACGGTGGTTGCCGCCTTTGGTTTCGATCAGCTCGCCAGTGTGGGGGTTTTCGTACACCTTCACCACACGGGGGCGGCGTTGCTGTTTGGCGGCAACTGCCGGCGCTCGCGCGGTCGCTTTAGGGTCAAGAATCGCGATGATGTCGCGCAAATTCTTGTCATAGCTTTTCATCAGGCCGACTAGTTTCTGCTCGAATTCGATTTCGCGTTTGAGGCCGGCATCCTTTTTTAGCGCTTCCAGTTGTGCCATCTGTTCCTGTAGCGCTTTTTCGGCAGCACGAAACTCTGCAAGTCTGGACACTGTCATCACTCCTGTAAGTCTGCCGTGGCATGGCGTAACGAACATGGAAGTCACACTAGACGCCGGCCACGCGGGTGGGTATTGCTGTTCGCTGTTAGTGAGTGTAGTAGTCGCGGGGCAGAGGGTAAACAGCAAACTTTCAATTGATTATCGGGGAACTTTGCAGCTTTTTCGCAACCGCTTTGAAATGGCTTCAAGAGCGGCTCCTGCCCGCGCTAGACCATGGTCCAATGGTGCATGCCAGAGCCTTCGGGGCAAAATTGGCGATGATGGTCGAAATCTGTTCGTTCATCGCGTAGTGCCGGTGCAGGTGGCTGCCCGGATTGTTTTTTGCCTTACTCTGGATGTTCCCTCGCATGTTTGCCCCTTTTCCTCTCGCCCCCGGGCGCAGTGTTGCCGGCTTGTTCTTGCTGTGCGTCGGTGTCAGTGCCCAAGCCGCCGGTTTTGTTGAAGACAGCAGTGCCAAGATCGAAGCGCGCAATGTCTATTTCAACCGTGACTTCCGTGATGGTCACAGCAGTTCCAGCCAGGGCGCGTCAAAGCGCGAAGAGTGGGCGCAAGGGTTCATCCTCAATGTCCAGTCCGGTTATACCCAAGGCCCGGTAGGGTTCGGGGTGGATGCCTTGGGGATGGTCGGGTTCAAACTGGATTCCAGCCCGGCTGACAGTAACAGCGGGCTGCTGCCATCGTCCGGGCATGACCCGCGCCACGCTGCCGACCAGTACGCCAAGATGGGGATTGCCGGCAAGGTGAAAGTCTCCGAGACCGTGCTCAAGTATGGTTCGATGATGCCGGACGTCCCCTTGCTCAAGTACAACGATGGCCGTCTGTTGCCGACCATGTTCCACGGTGCCTGGCTCACCTCCGAAGAGGTGCGTGACCTCAAGTTCACCCTGGCGCGCCTGAACCAGTACACCGCGCGGGACTCGACCGACCGCCAGGACATCCGCGTGCACTGCAAGAACAAGCGCTATGCCTGCGATATCGAGGCTGACCATTTCGACCTGGGTGGTATCGACTACCGCTTCAACGAACGGGTCAGCGCCCAGTACCAGGTATCCAGGCTTGAGAACATCTACCGTCAGCACTTCCTCGGCCTGGTCGCCAGCCAGCCGCTGCAAGTCGGTACGCTGTCGGCCGACCTGCGCCTGATCAAGAGCGATGACATCGGCAACGCCCGCGCCGGCAACATCGACCACCGCGCCTTCAGCGGCATGCTCGGCTACAGCCTGGGCGGCCATAAGCTCAGCGCCGGCTGGCAGCGCATGTATGGCGAAAGCGCCATGCCGTACCTCGACGGCACCAACCCGTACCTGGTCAACTACGCCCAGGTCAACGACTTCGCCGCCGCCCAGGAGCGTTCCTGGCAACTGCGCTATGACTACGACTTCAAGGCCATCGGCGTTCCCGGCCTGACCTTCTTTACCCGCTACATCAACGGCGACAACATCAAGGTGCCGGGCAGTACTGCCGAAGGTAAAGAGTGGGAGCGCGACACCGAACTCAAGTACCAGGTGCAAAGTGGCACGTTCAAGGACGTCAGCGTTCGCTTGCGAAACTCCACTTATCGCAGCAACTACGAGAAATGGGCGCGGGACATGGACGAGACGCGGGTGATCGTCAGCTACAACTTCTCGGTGTTCTGAGGGCCTTTGCCAAATGCTGGTGGTCATCCGAGAATGACCACCAGCATCCAGGCAGGGCAGGTGATGAAGCAACTTTTGTTGATTGGTATCGGCCCCGGCGACCCGCGCCAGGTTACTTATGAAGCCGTCGAGGCCATGGGCCGCGCCACGGTGTTCTTCGTGCTCGACAAGGGTGCGGAAAAAGACGAACTGGTGCGTTTGCGCAAAGCCATCCTCGAACGCTACCTGCCCGCTGGTGGTTACCGTCTGGTGCAGGTCGAAGACCCGCAACGCGATGCCCAGGCGACGGACTACGTTGGTGCCGTGCACGACTGGCATGTGCGGCGTGCCGCGTTGTATGCCCGGCTGATCGAAGACGAACTAGGCGCCGATGATGTCGGCGCCTTCCTGCTGTGGGGCGAGCCAGCGCTCTATGACAGCACCTTGCGTATTATCGACCTCGTACGTCAGCGCGGCCCTGCGCTGGCGCTGCAGGTGATTCCCGGCATCAGCAGCATCCAGGCCCTGGCGGCCAGGCATCAGGTGCCCCTCAATCGCATCGGCGAACCCCTCACCGTGCTGCCGGGCCGTCGCCTGGCCGAGCAGGCACGGATCGACAACGTGCTGGTGATGCTCGATGGCCAGTGTGCGTTTGCCACACTGGAGGATCCGCAGCTGACGATCTACTGGGGAGCGTACCTGGGCACGGCCGACGAGTTGTTGATCGCCGGGCCGTTGCAACAGGTCAAAACGCAGATTCTCGAGGTGCGAGAACAGGCCCGGCGGCGCAAGGGCTGGATCATGGACACCTACCTGTTACGCCGCGAAGCCTGAGGCTGTGCTGCCTCGTCGCCAGGCAACCCGTTACCGGCGTTCGCGCCGCAACATCGCCCCGACGAAGTTGTACAGCCGCTGTTCGTGCCTATGCAGGAGGCTGTGTTCGATGCGCCCGAGCAGCACGGTTGCATGCCGCTGGCGGTCGAAGCGGGCCATGAGCAGCGGCCAGCAGGCGTCTTGCGCCCGCTGCCATTGCGCCTCGTCGCTATACAGCTGTGCAGCCACCTTGGCCAGCCCTTCGGCGGTGTCGGCGATGCTGCCCGGCCAGGGCTGTTGCCCTTGTATGCCCTCGGCGCCGATCGGAGTGGTCACGCTGGGCGTGCCATGGCGCAGGGCATCGAGCAACGCGCCTTCAATGCCCGCGCCGGATCGCAGTGGCGCCAGGCACACGCGCGCGCCGGCCAACAGCGCCCCGGCGCATGCCGTCTCGCCCATCACATGCAAACCCTGCTCCGGCGCATGCAAGGCCATGCTCTTGGCAGACGGGTTGGTACCGTAGAGGTGCAGCTGCGCTTCAGGCAGCTGGCGGCGCAGCACCGGCCAGAGGTTGTGCCTGAGCCACAACAGCGCGTCATGCTGGGCCGCCGAGGCGAAGTCGCCCAGGCTGACGAAGTGCTGGCGCTCGGCGAACGGGCGCAAGGTAGCAGCTGGCTCGACCATCGGCGGGCAGTAATGCAGCAGGAACTCCGGCACGCCGAAGCCGTTGACCAGCAGATCGAGCTCGGCTTGCGAGGTGAGCAGCGTCAAGTCGCAGCGCCAGATGGCCGCCAGTTCGCGTTGAGTCAGGTCGAGCGGCGCCATTTGCCGGTACAGCTCGGGGCCGCTGGTGGCGAACAGGGCGCGGAAGTCGTTGGGGTCGAGGCCTTCGATCAGGCGCCGGCGCAGCAGTTGCTGGCGCGCCTCGCGCAGGCTTTGCAGGCCGTCGGTCAGCAGCACACGCAGGGCCTGCGGGATGTGTTGGGTGACCTGGCTGGCGTAGCGTTCTTCGCTGGTGAAACTGTCGAACAGCACCACATCTGCGGTCTGGCGGGCGAAGAGGCTCGCGTTATCGGTGCTGATGTGTTGCTCGAGCACGCCCAGTGCGACGAGGTCGGCCTTGCGCTCGCCGGTTTGGGCCGCGCTGGCGAAGGTGACTTGCCAGCCGCGGGCCAGGAACGTTTGGAGAATCTGCTGCAGGTGCTGGCCGGCGCTGCAGGCCTGCTGCTCGGGCCAGCGGTGGCTGAGGACCAGGAGGTGGGGCATGGGAGAGGGCCTTGGGGCAAAGGGCGCTATTTAAGCATATGGGGATGGGGTGGACTGTCATGAGTATGACGGGCGAGCGGCTGCGCCTGTCACGGCGAGCACCTCGTGACCCACCTCACCCCGCCCCAAGAATCTCCCGCACCTTGTCCCGCAACTGATCGATGCTGAACGGCTTGCCAATCATGTGCATGCCTTCGGGCACATTCACATTCTCGGCATAGCCACTGGCGAACAGCACAGGCAGCAACGGCCGCAGCTCAAGGGCCTTGCGCGCCAGTTCTTCACCGCGCATGTCGGGCAAACCCACATCGGTCATCATCAATGCCAGCGATTGCCCGGCATCTTCAAGAACCTTCAGCGCTGCAGCGGCATTTTCCGCCTCGATGGCTTTGTAGCCCAGTTCGTCGAGCACATCGACGATCAACATACGTACGATGTCGTCGTCTTCGACTACCAGAAGGTACATGGTGTGGGTCCTGTTTCGCGGAATGGGTTTCTACTCTGTGCCCTCGGCAGGGGTAGAAGTTCCCCCAGCTTAACGGCGCATGCAATCAGATGGAACGATTGGCGCACAGCGCCTTCAAATACTGGCTAAATGCCCTGCCAGAACCGCCAAAGCTGGTTAGACTCGCAGTATTCCCGGTCGGTGTGGCGCAGGGTCTTACACTTGCAGGATGTAGCCGCCAGCACTGTTCAATGGACTTTTTTTCGCTCGGGCCTTATCCCATGATTCAAACAGCCTCGATGGATCAACGCAGCTTTCGCAAGCTGCTCGCCCGCAACGTCGGCCTGCCGCTGGGCGTCGGGCTGCTGGGCGCAGTAGCGTTTGTGGCGGTGATCAACTACCTGCTCTCGGCCATGCAATGGGTCGAACACACCGATCGGGCGATCGGCAACGCCAACGAAACGGTCAAGCTGTCGATCGACATGGAAACCGGCATGCGCGGTTACCTGCTGACCGGCGAAGAGCGTTTTCTCGACCCCTATGAGGTGGCCAAACCGCGCATTTTCAGCAGCCTGGACAGCCTGAAGGCGCTGGTGGCAGACAACCCGCAACAGGTCGAGCGGATCGAGCGGCTGATCGCTCTGCAACGGGAGTGGAACAACTTTGGCGGCGAGATGATCAGCCTGCGCCGTAACAAAGGTGACTATCAGCTGCCGATCGGCACCGGCCGTGGCAAGCGCATCACCGACGAGATCCGCAAGGAGTTCGACAGCTTCATCAGCACCGAGCAGCAGCTGCGCATGGCGCGCAACGAGAAGGTCAGCACGGTCACCGTCACCGCCATCTCGGCCTTCGTGCTGTTCATCGTCGCCCTCAGCGGGCTGCTTGCCTACCTCGGGCGCCGCGACCTGCTGAGCCTGTCTGCAAGCTACGCCGATAACCTGCAGGCCCAGCAGCGCTCTGCCCAGGGCCTGGAGCACCAGGCCTGGCTGCGCGCCGGGCAGACCCAGCTGGGCGAACAGATGATGGGGCAACTGACACTGCCGATGCTTGGTGACAACATCCTGCGTTGTTTCGCCGGCTACCTGGGCAGCGTGGTCGGTGCCCTCTATGTGCGTGACGAGCACGGGCACCTGGTGCGGGTGGCCAGCTACGGCCTGGATGCCGAGCAGCAAGGCAAGGATCAGGTGCTGGGGGAGCATGGCGGCCTGCTGGCCCAGGCCGTGATGCAGGGGCGGCTGATTCGCCTGGATGACTTGCCCGAGGATTACTACCAGCTCAGCTCCGGCCTGGGCCGTGGCTTGCCGCGCAGCGGCCTGCTGATGCCCGCCCGGGATGATGGGCGCATCAATGGGATCCTGGAAATCGGCTTCCTGCGCCCCTTGAACGACCGGGATGTCGAGCTGCTCGAGCGTGTGGCCGAGAACATCGGCATCTCCATCGAGAGCGCCCGCTACCGCCAGCGCCTGCAGGAAGTGCTGGCCGAGACCCAGCAGCTCAACGAGGAGCTGCAGGTCCAGCAGGAAGAGCTCAAGTCCGCCAACGAAGAGCTCGAAGAACAGTCGCGGGTGCTCAAGGAATCCCAGGCCTACCTGGAGACGCAACAGGCGGAGCTGGAGCAGACCAACGAACAACTGGCCGAGCGCACCGACGCCCTGGACCGCAAGAACAGCGAGCTGAACCAGGCCCAGGTCGAGCTGCAGGCGCGCGCCGACGACCTGCAGCGCTCGAGCAAGTACAAGTCGGAATTCCTCGCCAACATGTCCCACGAGCTGCGCACGCCGCTCAACAGCTCGCTGATCCTGGCCAAGCTCCTGGCCGAGAACGGCGAGGGCAACCTCAGCCAGGAGCAGGTCAAGTTCGCCGAGTCGATCTACTCGGCCGGCAACGATTTGCTCAACCTGATCAACGACATCCTCGACATCGCCAAGGTCGAGGCCGGCAAGCTTGAAGTGCGCGCCGAAACCACCCCGCTGGAGCGCCTGGTCGAAGGCCTGAAGGGCATGTTCCTGCCATTGGCCCAGGACAAGGGCCTGGACTTCCAGGTACAGCTCGAACAGCCCCTGCCGGCGACACTGTTCACCGACCGCCAGCGCCTGGAGCAGATCCTCAAGAACCTGCTGTCCAACGCCGTCAAGTTCACCGAGCGTGGCCAGGTGAGCCTGCGCATCAGCCACCAGGTGGGCATGGGCATCGTGTTCGCCGTGCGCGACACCGGCATCGGCATTGCCGCCGACCAGCAGCAGGCGATCTTCGGCGCCTTCCACCAGGTCGACGGCACCAGCAACCGCCGCTATGGCGGCACCGGGCTGGGGCTGTCGATCTCCCGCGACCTGGCCCACCTGCTCGGCGGGCAGATCAGTGTGGATAGCAGCCCGGGGCAGGGCAGCGTGTTCAACCTGATCCTGCCCGAGCGCTACGAGCCCTCGGGCGAGCAGAAAGAGGTGCACAGCCTGCGCCCGGCGGTCGACGAACTACCCCCGGCGCCGCAGGTGGTGGCCCCGGCGCGTGCCGAACGGCAGGCCCCCGCGTTCACCGACGACCGCGAACTGGCGCCGTTCAGCAACCGCTGCATCCTGGTGGTCGAGGACGAACCGAACTTCGCCCGCATCCTCTACGACCTGGCCCACGAACTGGGCTATAGCTGCCTGGTGGCGCAGAGCGCCGACGAAGGCTTCGAACTGGGCGCCCAGTACCTGCCCGACGCCATCCTGCTGGACATGCGCCTGCCCGACCATTCCGGGCTCACCGTGCTGCAGCGCCTCAAGGAACAGGCCGGCACCCGGCATATCCCGGTGCACATCATCTCGGTGGAAGACCGCGTCGAGGCGGCCATGCACATGGGCGCGGTAGGCTACGCGGTAAAACCCACCAGCCGCGACGAGCTCAAGGCGGTGTTCGCCCGCCTGGAGGCCAAGCTCACCCAGAAGCTCAAGCACATCCTGCTGGTGGAGGACGACGACCTGCAGCGCGAGAGCATCGCCCGCCTGATCGGCGACGACGACATCCAGATCACCGCCGTGGCCCTGGCCCAGGACGCCCTGGCGCTGCTGCGCGAGAACATCTACGACTGCATGATCATCGACCTCAAGCTGCCCGACATGCTCGGCAACGAGCTGCTCAAGCGCATGACCGCCGAGGACATCCGCAGCTTCCCGCCGGTGATCGTCTACACCGGGCGCAACCTCACCCGTGAGGAAGAGGCCGACCTGCTCAAGTATTCGCGCTCGATCATCATCAAGGGCGCACGCTCGCCGGAGCGCCTGCTCGACGAAGTCACGCTGTTCCTGCACAAGGTCGAGTCGCAGCTGTCCAACGAACGCCAGCGCATGCTCAAGACCGCGCGCAGCCGCGACAAGGTGTTCGAGGGGCGCAAGATCCTGCTGGTGGACGACGATGTGCGCAACATCTTCGCCCTCACCAGCGCCCTGGAGCACAAGGGCGCCATCGTCGAGATCGGCCGCAACGGGCGTGAAGCCATCGAGGCGCTCGAGGCCAACGACGACATCGACCTGGTGCTGATGGACGTGATGATGCCGGAGATGGATGGCTATGAAGCTACCCGGCTGATCCGCCAGCAGCCGCGCTGGCGCAAGCTGCCGATCATCGCCGTGACCGCCAAGGCGATGAAGGACGACCAGCAGCGCTGCCTGCAGGCCGGCGCCAACGATTACCTGGCCAAACCGATCGACCTGGACCGCCTGTTCTCGCTGATCCGCGTGTGGCTGCCGCAATTGGAGCGAATTTGACATCTTGACCAGTGAACGCAACACCGACATTGAAATCCGGCTGCTGATCGAGGCGATCTACCTCAAGTACAGCTACGATTTTCGCGATTACTCCGGCGCCTCGATCAAGCGCCGGATCCTGCACGCCCTGCGCCAGTTCGATTGCCGCACGGTGACCGCGCTGCAGGAGCGCGTGCTGCACGACCCGGGCATGTTCATGGAGCTGCTGCAGTACCTGACGATTCCGGTCAGCGAGATGTTCCGCGACCCCGGGCATTTCCTGGCGCTGCGCAACGAAGTGGTGCCGCTGCTGCGCACCTGGCCCTCGATCAAGATCTGGATCGCCGGTTGCAGCACGGGCGAGGAGGTCTATTCCATGGCCATCCTGCTGCGCGAGGAGGGCTTGCTGGAGCGCACCATCCTGTATGCCACCGACATCAACCCCCACTCGCTGGAACGCGCCAAGCAGGGCATCTATTCGCTGCCGAGCATGCGCGAGTATGCAGAGAACTACCGCAAGGCCGGCGGCCGGCGCGACTTCGCCGAGTACTACACCGCCGCCTACGGCAACGCCATCATGGACAGCAGCCTGCGTGACAACGTGACCTTCGCCGACCACAGCCTGGCCACCGACAGCGTGTTTTCCGAGACCCAGCTGGTGTCGTGCCGCAACGTGCTGATCTATTTCAACAAGACCCTGCAGGACCGCGCCCTGGGGCTGTTCCACGAGTCGCTGTGCCACCGTGGCTTCCTGGTGCTGGGCAGCAAGGAGTCGGTGGATTTCTCGGCCTACAGCGACGGTTTCGAGCCGCTGGTACGGCCTGAACGGATCTACCGCAAATCATGAACGGCGTGCGTGCGGTGGTCATCGGCGCCTCGGCGGGCGGCGTCAGTGCGCTGTTCAGTGTGCTCGGCGCGTTGCCGGACGGTTTCGCCATCCCGGTGCTGTGCGTGCTGCACCTGCCGGACAACCGCCACAGCCAGCTGGCCGAAGTGCTGCAGCGCCGCCTGCGCCGCCCGGTGCGCGAAGCCTGCGACAAGGCGCGCATCGAGGCGGGGCTGATCTATGTCGCCGGGCCCCGCTACCACCTGTCGGTGGAGCAGGACCTGACGCTGTCCCTCAGCCAGGAAGAACCGGTGCATTTTTCCCGGCCGGCCATCGATTACCTGTTCGCCTCGGCGGCAGATGCCTACGGCCCGGGCCTGCTCGGTATACTGCTGACCGGTGCCAACGAAGACGGCGCCCGCGGGCTGTTGCAGATCAAACAAAGCGGTGGCCGGACCGTGGTCCAGGACCCTCGCGATGCACAGGTCGCGCTGATGCCGGAGGCCGCCCTGGCCCTGCACAGCCCCGACCATATCCTTTCCCTGAGCGGTATCGGGCAGTTGCTCGCCACCTTGGAACCCCGCACATGTTAAGCAACATCACCGCCAAACTGCTGATCGTCGATGACCTGCCGGAAAACCTGCTGGCCCTCGACGCCCTGATCCAGGGCAACGACCGCGAAGTCCATCAGGCACAGTCGGCGGAGCAGGCCCTGTCGTTGCTGCTCGACCATGAATTCGCCCTGGCCATCCTTGATGTACAGATGCCCGGCATGAACGGCTTCGAGCTGGCCGAGCTGATGCGCGGCATGGAGAAGACCCGCAACGTGCCTATCGTCTTCGTCAGCGCCGCCGGGCGCGAGATGAACTATGCGTTCAAGGGTTACGAAAGCGGTGCGGTGGACTTTCTGCACAAGCCGCTGGATACCGTCGCGGTGAAGAGCAAGGTGTCGGTGTTCATCGACCTGTTCCGCCAGCGCAAGGCCCTCGACCGCCAGCTGCAGGCGCTGGAACGCAGCCGTGCCGAACAGGAGCAGTTGCTGGCGCAATTGCAGGTGGCCCGCGGTGAGCTGGAGCATGCGGTGCGCATGCGCGACGACTTCATGTCGATCGTCTCCCACGAAGTGCGGACCCCGCTCAACGGCCTGATCCTCGAAACCCAGCTGCGCCGCATGCACCTGTCGCGCGGCAACCTGGCAGCGTTCAGCGAAGACAAGCTCAAGGCCATGGTCGAGCGTGACGAGCGGCAGATCAACAGCCTGATCCGCCTGGTCGAGGACATGCTCGATGTGTCGCGCATCCGCACCGGCAAGCTGTCGATCCGGCCCAAGGCATTCGACCTTGGTCAGCTGGTGCAAGGCCTGGTGCAGAACTTCAGCGCCCAGGCCGGCGCCCTGCAGACCCATATCGAACTGCAGCGCTGCCAGGCCCTGCATGGCGAGTGGGACGAGTTCCGCATCGAGCAGGTGCTGGCCAACCTGTTGTCCAATGCCTTGCGCTACGGCGAACGCAAACCGGTGCAGGTGCGCTTGTACGAAGACGGCGGCATGGCCTGTGTGCAGGTGCAGGATTCAGGCATCGGCATCAGTGCGCAGAACCAGCAGCGGATCTTCCAGCAGTTCGAGCGTGTCGCCGCCCAACAGGCCAGTGGCGGGCTTGGGCTGGGGCTGTACATTTCCGAACAGATCGTGCTGGCCCACGGCGGGCGGATCCAGGTCGACAGCAGCGAAGGCAGCGGTGCCACCTTCAGCGTCTACCTGCCGCTGCCGCAGGTGCAGCAGCAAAGTGACCACACACAGGCAACCTCGGCGTAGTGCCGGGGTCTGATAGCCATCTGAGTTGAATGTGAAGGCGTAGTCATGAGCGAAGATGCACAAGATGTCGTATTGATCGTCGAAGACGAACCGGCGATCCGCATGATCCTGCGCGATTACCTGGCGGGCGAGGGTTACCACGTGCTGGTGGCCGAAGACGGCGAGCAGGCGTTCGCGATCCTGGCCAGCAAACCGCACCTGGACCTGATGGTGACCGATTTTCGCCTGCCAGGCGGCATTACCGGGGTGGAGATTGCCGAGCCTGCGGTGAAGTTGCGGCCTGACCTGAAGGTGATCTTCATCAGTGGCTACCCGGCGGAGATCCTCGAGTCCGGCAGCCCGATCGCGCGCAAGGCGCCGATACTGGCCAAGCCGTTCGACCTGGATACGCTGCATGAGCAGATTCAGGCGTTGTTGCGTTAGGAGCAGGTTTTGCATCTGGCGTGAGGTTGCCGGGGCCGCGCTGCAGGCCTTTCCGGCCGGTCCGGCGCCCCGGCAAGGCCGCTCCTACAGGGGACCGCGTACACCTGTAGGAGCGGCCTTGTGCCGCGAAAAGGGGCGCAAAGCGCCCCCAGCAGTATCACCCCATATACTCCCCAGGCGGCGCCGGCAACTCGGCCAGCAAATCCCGCAATCCCGCACACCACTGCCTGCGAATCTGGCTGTAGTAAGGATCATCCTGGGTAATGCGATAACTCTGCGTCGGCCCGAACGCATCCTTGCGATACACCAGCAAGTCCAGGGGCATGCCCACCGACAGGTTGCTGCGAATGGTCGAGTCGAACGAAATCAACCCGCAGCGCAATGCCTCGTCCAGTGAAGTGCGGTAGGTCAGGTTGCGGTCGAGGATCGGCTTGCCGTACTTGCTTTCGCCCAGTTGCAGGAACGGCGTGTCTTCGGTGGCCTGAATGAAGTTGCCTTGCGGATACACGCTGTAGACCCCCATGGGCCCGCCGGCAATCTGCCCGCCCACCAGCAACGAGCAACTCAGGTCGACCTTGCTCGCCAGCTTGCTGCGGTCCCGGGTGACTACCTCGCGAATGGTTTCGGCCACCAGCACGGTGGCGTCATACAGTGTGCGCACGTTCAGCAGATGGCTGCCCGTGCCGTTGCAACGCTGGCGCAACAGGTTGACCACCGATTGCGAGGTGGCCAGGTTGCCCGCGCTCTGCAGGACGATCAGCCGCTCGCCGGGGGTGCTGAAAATGAACAGTTTGCGAAAAGTCGAGATCTGGTCGATCCCGGCATTGGTGCGCGAATCGGAGACAAACACCAGCCCGTCGGCCAGGTGCATGGCCACGCAGTACGTCATGTGGTTTACCTGTGTGCGTTGAATGACCCCCGGCGTCACTGCGACGACGGGGGCGGTGTGGGTCTTGCCTTACTGTTGCTGCCCCTGCGGCAGCGACCGGACCTGGACCTGCGCCAGCATCGATTCGGTCCCGCCACCCCGGCGCATGCCGCGTACCGGGCAGGCGTCGAGGTAGTCCAGGCCCACCGCCAGTTTCAGATGGCGATCGGGGCGGGCCAGGCGGTTGGTCACATCGAAGCTGTACCAGCCATCATCCAGCCAGGCCTCGGCCCAGGCGTGGCTGGCCAGGTGGCTGGCATCCTCGGTGCACAGGTAGCCGGACACGTAGCGTGCCGGGACCCCCAGGCTGCGGGCGCAGGCGAGAAACGCATGGGTGTGGTCCTGGCACACGCCCATCCCGGCGGCGAAGGCCTCGGCGGCGCTACTGTCGACCGCCGTCGCACCTGGGCTGTACGGCATGCGCTCGGCCAGCCCTTCCATCAGCGCGATCAGCGCGGCACGGTCGCGGCGGCTGCCGCAGTGTTGCCTGGCAAAGTCGAGCAGCGCTTGGTCGGCCAGGGTCAGGCGGCTGGTGCGCAGGAAGGGCAAGGGCGACTGGCTGTCGTGCTCGACTTCGAGTGTCGGGTCGATCTCGACCTGGCCCTTGGCGCACAGCGCCAGGGCGCTATGGGGCTCTTCCAGGGTCAACACATGCAGCACGTTGCCGTAGGGGTCGAGCTGGCTGCGCACCGACTTGGGCATCTGCACCTGCCAGGCGAGGATCTGCTGGCGGGCATTGCTCTGCGGCGTCAGGCGCAGGAACTGGATGCTGGCGCTCACCTGGTCGGCATAGGTGTAGCGGGTGTCGTGGTGGATGGCGAGCTTCATACGACCTCCAGGTAGGAGTGGTGAACGGTCTGGCTGAGCTGGCGAATGCGCTCGATGAAGTCGGTCAGCCACGGGTGCAGGCCGGCTTCGAGGATTTCGTCGATGCCGGTGTAGCGCAACCGTGCATTGAGCTCGGCGGCCATGCGCTGCGAGGCCCGGCCACTGGTGCTGGGCAGGCCGGCGAGGATATGGTCCAGCTCCTCGATGCAGGCATGCAGCGAGCGCGGCACATCGGCGCGCAACAGCAGCAGCTCCGACACCTGGCGTGCGCTGGGCGCGTTGCGGTAGATCTCGTTGAACGCCTCGAACGACGACAGCGCGCGCAGCAGGGCGCTCCACTGGTAGTAGCCACGGGCCGAATGGTCACTGACCTCGTCCGATGCCTCGCCGAACATTTCGTAGCGCACATCCAGCAGGCGCAGGGTGTTGTCCGCCCGCTCCAGGAAGGTGCCCACGCGGATGAAACAGTAGGCGTCGTTGCGCATGATGGTGCCGGCCGTGGCGCCGCGGAACAGGTGCGAGCGTTCCTTGACCCAGTCGCAGAACTGGCTCATGCCGTAGCGCGCCAGGCCGTTGCTGGCGATGTTGCGCATCTCCAGCCAGGTGGCGTTGATGTTCTCCCACATGTCGGCGGTGATCCGCCCGCGTACCGCATGGGCATTGGTGCGCGCCGCCTGCAGGCAGCAGTAGATGCTGCCGGGGTTGGTCTCGTCGAAGGCGAAAAAGTGCAGCATGCGCGCGGTGTCGAGCGCGTCGTGGCGCTGGTTGTAGTCATCCAGGGTGCCGGCCGCCAGCAACGACATGGCCAGCTCGGCGCGGCCGTCGCTGCGCCCGGCCTGGGGCATCAGCGACAGCGAATAGCTGACTTCGAGCATGCGCGCCAGGTTCTCGGCGCGCTCCAGGTAACGGGACATCCAGTAGAGGTCCGAAGCGGTTCTTGAAAGCATGTGTCAGTCCTCCACTACCCAGGTGTCCTTGGTGCCGCCACCCTGGGACGAGTTCACCACCAGCGAGCCTTCGCGCAGCGCCACCCGGGTCAGGCCGCCGGGGACCAGGCGGGTTTCACTGCCCGACAGCACGAACGGGCGCAGGTCGATATGGCGCGGGGCGATGCCGTTCTCGACGAAGGTCGGGCAGGTCGACAGGCACAGGGTGGGTTGCGCGATGTAGGCCTCGGGGCGGGCCTTGAGGCGCGCGCGGAAGTCTTCGATTTCCGCCGCCGTGGCCGCCGGCCCGACCAGCATGCCGTAGCCGCCGGAACCCTGGGTTTCCTTGACCACCAGCTCCGGCAGGTGGGCCAGTACGTGGGACAATTCCTTGGGGTTGCGGCACTGCCAGGTCGGCACGTTGTTGAGGATCGGCTCCTCGTCGAGGTAGAAGCGGATCATCGCGTCGACATAGGGGTAGATCGACTTGTCGTCGGCAAGCCCGGTGCCCACGGCATTGGCCAGCACCACGTTGCCCGAGCGGTAGGCCGCGATCAGACCGGGCACCCCCAGCATCGAGTCGGGGGTGAACGACAGCGGGTCGAGGTAGGCGTCGTCGAGGCGCCGGTAGATCACGTCCACCTGCTTCGGGCCTGCGGTGGTGCGCATGAACACATGGTCGTCGCGCACGAACAGGTCGGCGCCTTCCACCAGTTCCACGCCCATTTCCCGGGCCAGGAACGCGTGCTCGAAGTAGGCGCTGTTGAAGCGGCCCGGGGTCAGCACCACGGCGGTGGGGTTGTCCAGCGGGCTGGCGCTCTTGAGGGTGTCGAGCAGCAGGTTGGGGTAGTGGTCGATGGGCGCCACCCGCTGGCTGGCGAACAGCTCGGGGAACAGGCGCATCATCATCTTGCGGTCTTCGAGCATGTAGCTCACGCCGCTGGGCGTGCGCAGGTTGTCCTCGAGTACGTAATAGCTGCCATCGCCGTCACGCACCAGGTCGACCCCGGCGATGTGGGCGTAGATATCGCGGTGCAAGTCCAGGCCTTGCATGGCGATCTGGTAACCCTCGTTGGCCAGCACCTGCCCGGCCGGGATGATGCCTTGCTTGAGGATGCGCTGGTCGTGGTAGACGTCGGCCAGGAACAGGTTCAATGCCTGCACCCGCTGGATGCAGCCACGCTCCACCTTCTGCCATTCGCTGGCCTTGATGCTGCGGGGGATGATGTCGAAGGGGATCAGGCGCTCGGTGCCCTGTTCGTCGCCGTACAGGGTGAAGGTGATGCCGGCGCGGTGGAACAACAAGTCCGCTTCGCGTCGGCGCTGCGCCAGCAGCTCGGGCGGGGTATCCGCCAGCCAGCGGGCGAACGGCTGGTAATGGGGACGGCAGGCACCGTCGGCGTCATACATTTCATTGAAAAAAGCTCGGGACATACCGCACTCCTTGCCGCACTAACCCGCGGCATATTCCTGCAACTTGGCTATTTCACGATGCGAGATCCTGCGAGCGATATTGGGTTCTGGTTTTTATCGGCACCTCAGTGTGCGTTGACAACTTCCTGCTGCGCGTCGAACGGGCGATGCGTTGCGCAGGTGGAGAAAGTCTTTGCAATGGAAGTGCCGGAATTTCAATACGCCGTGAATCAGCTGATTATTTTTAAAAACAATCGCGGGCGCGCTTTATTTATTCAATAAAGCGACGGTTTTGGCCTGGGTGAGCTTACGACCTGCGCAGCAGGCCCGCGCCAAAACAGGGCGCTGCACGGTAGCGCTGGTTTTTTTGAACCAAGACGGGGAGGGCGGCCGCTCAGACGGAAAATACGATCCCGGTGCGCAGGGAGGCACTGCGGATATGTGCCTGCATTGCTTTCTGGGCGGCGGGTGCAGAATGCCTGGCCAGCGCGCTGAGGATCTTCTTGTGCTCTTTGAAGGTTTCCATGGCCCGTTCCGGGCGAATGAATGGCAACTTCTGGCTTTCTATGTAAATGGCCTCGCTGGCCATGACGATCTGCAGCATCGCCAGGTTGCCACTGGCTTCGAGAATGCGCCGATGAAACTCGAAATCCAGGCGCGCCGCGGCTTCGAAGTTGCGCGCCTTCAATTCGATGCCCATGGCTTCGACATTCTCCGCCAGTGCATCGAGCGCCTCGGTGGTCAGGCCATTGGCGGCCTGGCCCGCGGCAAAGCCTTCGAGCACATAGCGCAACTGGAAGGTATCGGCGGCCGATACCTGGGCATCGAACGGCCAGGCGAACCCCGAAGCCGCCGCAGGCGGTTCAGCTGGCGGTGCTTTGACGAATACCCCTTTGCCCGGCTGCACGCTGACCACACCCATGGCACTCAAGGACGACAAGGCCTCACGCAGTGACGCGCGGCTCACCCCCAGGTTTTGCGCCAGTTCGCGTTGCGCGGGCAGGGCGTCGCCCGGCTGGTATTCGCCCTCGTCGATCAGGCGCTGGATGGCCTGCAAAGCAAGTTCGGGAACGGCGCCGCGAAGGGGGGCATCGAGCATCGGTACAGACCCATCCAATCAAAGAAGCTGCCGTTTTACGACGTTCTTCACTGTGCACGCAAGTTTGGCCCTGTGCTGGTGCAAGGGCTCGGGTGCTGCCATTTAACGGGGATTTTTGTTCGGGTTACCGGGCCGTAAGACGCTCAACTGTTCAGACCAGTAATACCGCCAAGCACAAGGCCTGCAGCGCAATTGCCCGGTTTTTGGAGCGTTATGGCACGTCGGCTGCAAGGGTTCAGCAAACACCAGCCCATCGCCACCCGAGGTCTTGACCATGAACAACCTGCGCAAATGCCTGCTGGCCACACTGCTGTGTGGCGGCGCCCTGATGCAACCCGTCGCCCACGCCGACACCCTCAGCGACATCAGCCAGCGCGGTGTGCTGAAGGTCGCCGTGCCCCAGGACTTCCCGCCGTTCGGTTCGGTTGGCCCCGACCTGAAACCGCGCGGCCTGGACATCGACACGGCGCAGCTGTTGGCCGACAAACTCGGGGTGAAACTGGCGCTGACCCCGGTCAACAGCACCAACCGCATCCCGTTCCTCACCACCGGCAAGGTCGACCTGGTGATCTCCAGCCTGGGCAAGAACCCCGAGCGCGAGAAGGTGGTGGACTTCTCCAAACCCTACGCGCCGTTCTACCTCGGCGTGTTCGGCCCCGAGGGCAGCAGCATCGACACCCTCGAAGCACTCAACGGCAAGACCATCAGCGTCACCCGTGGCGCCATCGAAGACATGGAACTGAGCGCGGTGGCCCCGCAAGGCGCGACCATCAAGCGCTTCGAAGACAACAACTCGACCATTGCCGCCTACCTGTCCGGGCAGGTCGACCTGATCGCCAGCGGCAGCGTGGTGATGTCGGCCATCGCCGCGAAGAACCCGGCCAAGGTGCCGGTACTCAAGCTCAAGCTCAAGGACTCGCCGGTGTACGTGGGCATGGCCAAGGAGCAGCCGGCGCTGCGCGCCAAGGTCGATGAAATCCTGGTGCAGGCCAAGGCCGACGGCAGCCTGGGGCGCAATGCCGAGAAGTGGCTCAAGCAACCGTTGCCCGCCGATTTCGAGTGACCCTGAACGATGGCCTATCAATTCGATTTCGCCGCCGCCCTGCAGCAGGGCGACCTGCTGCTCAAGGGCGCGCTGTTCACCCTTGAACTGACCGTGATCGGCACCCTCGCAGGCGTTGCCCTGGGCATCGTCGGCGCGGTGGTGCGGGCCTGGCAACTGCGGCCGTTCAACTGGCTGTTCGGGGTGTATGTGGAGCTGATCCGCAACACGCCCTTCATCGTCCAGCTGTTCTTCATCTTCTTCGGCTTGCCGGCCCTTGGCGTGCGCATGACCGAATGGCAGGCGGCCGTGCTGGCCATGGTGATCAACCTCGGCGCCTACTCCACCGAGATCATCCGCGCCGGCATCCAGGCCATCCCGCGCGGGCAGCTGGAGGCCGCCTCGGCGTTGGCGATGACGCGCTTCGAAACGTTCCGCCATGTGATCCTGCGCCCGGCCTTGGCCAAGGTGTGGCCGGCGCTGTCGAGCCAGATCGTCATCGTCATGCTGGGGTCGGCGGTGTGTTCGCAGATCGCCACCGAAGAGTTGTCGTTCGCGGCCAACTTCATTCAGTCGCGTAACTTCCGTGCGTTCGAAACTTACTTGTTCACCACTTTGCTGTACCTGGCCATGGCCATTGGCGTGCGGCAATTGCTGAACCTGTTCGGCCGGCGCGTGATCGTGGGGAGACGCTGATGGATTTCACCTTGTGGGACATCGTGCGCAACCTGCTCACCGGGTTGCAATGGACCTTGTTGCTGTCGCTGGTGGCGTTCGTCTGCGGCGGCGCCATGGGCCTGTTGATGCTGCTGGCGCGGATCAGCGACAACGCTCCTGTGCGGTTGGCGGCCCGTGGCTACATCGAGCTGTTCCAGGGCACGCCGCTGCTGATGCAACTGTTCATGGTGTTTTTCGGCATCGCCCTGTTCGGCATCGACGTATCTGCCTGGGCGGCGGCGGCAGTGGCGTTGACGCTGTTCACCAGTGCGTTCCTCGCCGAAATCTGGCGGGGCTGCGTGGAGTCGATCCCGCGTGGGCAGTGGGAGGCCAGTGCCAGCCTGGCGCTCAGCCGTGGCGAGCAGCTGCGCCATGTGGTGCTGCCCCAGGCCCTGCGCCTGGCCGTGGCGCCGACCGTGGGCTTTTCGGTGCAGGTGGTCAAGGGCACGGCGGTGACCTCGATCATCGGCTTCACCGAGCTGACCAAGACCGGCGGCATGCTGGCCAACGCCACCTTCGAACCGTTCCTGATCTACGGCCTGGTGTCGCTGGGCTATTTCATCCTGTGTTTTCCACTGTCGCTGGGTGCCCGCCACCTGGAGAGGAGGCTGCATGCCGCTGGTTAGCGTTTCTGCGTTGCACAAGTACTACGGGGACAACCACGTGCTCAAGGGGGTCGACCTGCGCATCGAGGAAGGCGAAGTGGTGGCGATCATCGGCCGCAGCGGCTCGGGCAAGAGCATCCTGCTGCGCACGCTGAACGGGCTGGAATCGATCAATGACGGGGTGATCGAAGTCGATGGCGAGTACCTGGATGCGGCCCGCGCCGACTTGCGCAGCTTGCGCCAGAAGGTCGGGATGATCTTTCAGCAGTTCAACCTGTTCCCGCACCTGAGCGTGGGCGAGAACGTGATGCTGGCGCCGCAGTTGGTGAAGAAGACGCCCAAGGTCGAGGCCCGGGAGCTGGCGCGCAAGATGCTGGAGCGGGTAGGGCTCGAGGCCAAGTTCGATGCCTACCCGGACCAGTTGTCCGGTGGCCAGCAGCAGCGCGTGGCCATTGCCCGGGCGCTGGCGATGTCGCCCAAGGTGCTGTTGTGCGACGAGATCACCTCGGCGCTCGATCCGGAGCTGGTCAGTGAAGTGCTCAGCGTGGTGAGAGGGCTGGCCAAAGAGGGCATGACCTTGGTGATGGTCACCCACGAAATGCGCTTTGCCCGGGAGGTGGGCGACAAGCTGGTGTTCATGCACCAGGGCAAGGTGCATGAGGTGGGTGATCCGAAGACCTTGTTCGATGCGCCGAAGACACCGGAGCTGGCGAATTTTATTGGCAGTGTGGGGTAGTAGTGCCTGCCCTTAGATTGCATTAGGGCCACCAGGTGTATGGCTAGAGGTTTGCAGCGCCTATGAGATCGAGCGCCGCCCGCGCGGCGCATCGCTGGCAAGCCAGCTCCCACATTTATTTCGGGCCAGTCACTCCTGCAAGGTCATCACTGTACGCCTTGTTGGCCCGACTCGATTTCGAGGTGGGCATTGCCGGCCCCTCACAAGGCTTGAGACATGCACCAAGGCGTGCAGCGGTACCTTCACAGGAGTAATTGGCCCGAAATAAATGTGGGAGCTGGCTTGCCAGCGATGCGCCGCGCGGGCGGCGCTCGATCTCAAGAGCGCTGCAAAACCATCGGCAAGCACCTAGTGGCCCTCACCCAATCCCCCGACATGCATCTGTTGGCCATTCAAACCCCCACAAAAAAGCCCCGACAACCAAGGCCATCGGGGCAAACGGTTGGGGGAGGATCCAACCAAAGGAGCTTTCAATTCATCACGTCACTCAGCGCGTACTGGCCACCACCTCCGGCTGCCAGCCACCCCCCAGGGCCTTGTAGATCGCCACGATGCCGCTGTACAACTCGACCTCGCCCTGGGCCTGGGCGTCTTCGGCGCTCAGGCGTTCGCGCTCGGCATCGAGCAGCACCAGGTAATCCACCGTGCCTTCGCGATAGCGCACCGAGGCCAGCTCGGCGGCCTTGCGGCTGGCATCGCTCTGGCGCATCAAGGCCAGTAAACGCTGCTGGCGCTTGCCGTAGTCGCTGAAGGCGTTGGCCGACTCTTCCAACGCCAACAACACCTGCTGCTCATAGTTGGCCAGTGCGCCATCGGCATCAGCCTTGGCGCCGCGCAGGCGGGCACGCACGCTGCCCAAATCAAATGCCGCCCAGGTGATGCTCGGGCCCAGCGCCCAGGCGTTGGAGGCGGCCGAGCCGATCTGCGAGCCACGCGCGGCGGTGAAGCCAAGGAAGCCGCTGAGGCTTACCCGTGGGAACAGGTCGGCGGTGGCCACGCCCACATTGGCGGTGGCCGCGGCCAGCTGGCGTTCGGCGCTGCGGATGTCCGGGCGGCGGCGCAGCAGCTCGCCGGGGTCGCCCACCGGCAGGGCCTTGGCGATGGCCGGCAGGGCCTTGGGCGACAGGTCCACGGTCATCGCGTCCGGGCGCTGGCCGAGCAGGGTGGCGATGCGGTTCTTGGCCCGCACCTGCACCGCCTGCAACTGCGGCACGGTGGCTTCGACGCCGGCCAGGCGGGCGTCGGCGCGCACCACGTCGAGCTCGTTGCCGACCCCGGTGTCACGCAGGGTCACGGTAATGTCGCGCGATTGCTGCTGGGTCTTGAGGTTGGCCACGGCGATCTGCTCGCGCAGCTGGGCGCCGCGCAGTTGACCGTAGGCATCCACCAGCTCGGCAATCAGGCTGACCTGCAGCTGTTGCAGATCGGCCTCGGCGGCCGCAGCCTGCGCATCGCTGGCTTCGATCTGGCGCTGGATACGGCCGAACAGGTCGAGCTCCCAGGCCATGTCCAGGCCCAGGTCGTAGCGCTCGCTGTTGACCCGGCGCTCGGTCTGGCCGGGGATCTGGCCCTTGCCCAGGTCGCTGCTGGCGCGGCTGGTGACCACCGGCAGCTGGTCATTGGCGGCGTCGTCGCGGATCGCCCGCGCCGCTTTCAAGCGGGCGAAGGCGATGCGCAGGTCGCGGTTGCCGTCCAGCGAGGCTTGCACCAGCTGGTTCAGCACCGGGTCGTCGAACTGCTTCCACCACACGCTTTCGAAGCGGCTGCGGTCGAAGGCCTTGGCTTCAAGGCCGCTGTCGAGCTTGGCCGGCTCCGTGGCCGGGGCCTTGTAGTCCGGGCCCACGGCGCAGGCCGCCAGGGCCAGCGCCAACAGGCTCGGGGTCAGGGGTTTGAGCAGGTTCATGCATGGTTCTCCAGCGGCAGTGCGCGCTCGGCCTTGCGGGCCTGGCGACGCTCGACGAAGCGGCGGATCAGGAAGAAGAACACCGGGGTCAGGAACAGGCCGAACACAGTCACGCCGATCATCCCCGAGAACACCGCAACACCCATGGCGTGACGCATTTCCGAGCCGGCACCGGAGCTGAACACCAGCGGCACCACACCCATGATGAAGGCGATCGAGGTCATCAGGATCGGCCGCAGACGCAGGCGGCAGGCTTCCAGTACCGCGGCCAGCGGGTCGAGGCCCTTGGCCTGTTCATCCTTGGCGAACTCGACGATCAGGATCGCGTTCTTGCACGCCAGGCCCACCAGTACGATCAAGCCGATCTGGGTGAAGATGTTGTTGTCGCCACCGGAGACGATCACGCCGGTGATGGCCGACAGCAGGGTCATCGGCACGATCAGGATCACCGCCAGCGGCAGGCTCCAGCTTTCGTACTGGGCCGCCAGCACCAGGAACGCCAGCAGCACGCACAGCGGGAACACGAACAGCGCGGTGTTGCCCGAGAGGATCTGCTGGTAGGTCAGGTCGGTCCACTCGAAGGTCATGCCGTTGGGCAGCTCTTCCTTGAGCAGCTTCTCGATCGCCGCCTCGGCCTGGCCGGAGCTGTAGCCAGGGGCTGCGGCACCGTTGATCTCGGCGGTGATGAAGCCGTTGTAGTGCATCACGCGGTCAGGCCCCGAGGTGTCGCTGACCTTGAGGAAGGTCGCCAGCGGGATCATCTCGCCCAGGTTGTTGCGCACCTTCAGCTGGCCGATCTGCTCGGCATCGAGGCGGAACTGCTGCTCGGCCTGGACGTTGACCTGGTAGGTGCGGCCAAAGCGGTTGAAGTCGTTGGTGTACAGCGAACCCAGGTAGACCTGCAGGGTGTCGAAGATATCGGTGATCGCCACGCCGTGGGTCTTGGCCTTTTCGCGGTCGATGGCGGCATCGACCTGGGGCACGTTGACCTGGTAGCTGGTGAACAGGCCCGCCAGCTCCGGCACGTTGTGGCTCTTGGCGATGATGTTCTGGGTTTCCTTGTACAGCGCTTCGTAGCCCAGGTTGCCACGGTCCTCGATCTGCAGGCGGAAGCCGCCGATGGTGCCAAGGCCTTGTACTGGCGGTGGCGGGAAGATCGCGATGTAGGCGTCCTGGATATCGGCGAACTGGGCGTTCAAGGCTGCCGCGATGGCTGCCGCCGACTGGCTCGGGTCCTTGCGCTCGTCAAACGGCTTGAGCGGGGTGAACACGATGCCGCTGTTGGGGCTGTTGGTGAAACCGTTGATCGACAGGCCTGGGAAGGCCACGGAGTCGGCCACGCCCGGTTGCTTGAGGGCGATCTCGCTCATGCGCTTGATCACAGCCTCGGTGCGGTCGAGGCTGGCCGCGTCCGGCAGCTGGGCGAAGGCCACCAGGTACTGCTTGTCCTGGGCCGGGACGAAGCCGGTCGGGGTGGTCGAGAAGCCCAGGTAGGTCAGGCCCATGAGGCCTGCGTAGACGAACAGGGCGATGCCGCTGGAGCGGATGACCCGGCGCACGCCACCGACATAGCCGTGGCTGGCGCGGTCGAAGAAGCGGTTGAACGGGGCGAACAGCCAGCTGCCCAGCAGTTTTTCCAGGAACCGCGAGAAACGGTCCTTGGGTGCGTGGTGGTCCTTGAGCAGCACGGCGGCCAGGGCCGGCGACAGGGTCAGCGAGTTGAACGCCGAGATCACGGTGGAGATGGCGATGGTCAGGGCGAACTGCTTGTAGAACTGCCCGGTAAGGCCCGAGATGAACGCCGCTGGCACGAACACGGCGCACAGCACCAGCGCCGTGGCGATGATCGGCCCGGTCACTTCGCTCATGGCTTTTTGCGTGGCTTCGAGTGGTTTGAGGCCCAGCCCGATGTTCCGTTCGACGTTTTCCACCACCACGATGGCGTCGTCCACCACGATACCGATGGCCAGCACCAGCCCGAACAGCGACAGCGCGTTGAGCGAGAAGCCGAACAGGTGCATCACCGCGAAGGTGCCGATCAGCGACACCGGCACGGCCAGCAGCGGGATGATCGAGGCGCGCCAGGTCTGCAGGAACAGAATGACGACCAGCACTACCAGGATCAGCGCTTCGAACAGGGTGTGCACCACCGCTTCGATGGAGCCACGGACGAACACCGTCGGGTCATAGACGATGCTGTAGTCCATGCCTTCGGGGAAGTCTTTCTTCAGCTCGGCCATCTTCGCCCGCACTTCGTCGGAGATCTCGATGGCATTGGAGCCCGGGCGCTGGAAGATCGGGATGGCCACGGCCGGCTGGTTGTTCAGCAGCGAGCGCAGGGCGTACTGGCTGGAGCCGAGCTCGACCCGGGCGATGTCCTTCAGGCGCGTGATTTCGCCGTCGGCGCCTGCGCGGATGATGATGTTTTCGAACTCTTCCTCGTTGACCAGGCGGCCCTGGGTGTTGATCGACAGCTGGAAGCTGGTGGAACCGGGGGCGGGCGGGGCGCCCAGCTGGCCGGCGGCGACCTGGCGGTTCTGTTCGCGGATCGCGGCCACCACGTCGCTGGCGGTCAGGTTGCGTGAAGCGGTCTTGTTCGGGTCGAGCCATACCCGCAGCGAGTAGTCGCCCATGCCGAACAGCTGCACGTCACCCACGCCGCCCAGGCGAGCCAGCTCGTCCTTGATGTTGAGGATGGCGTAGTTGGACAGGTAGAGCATGTCGTAGCGGTTATCCGGCGAGGTCAGGTGCACGACCATGGTCAGGTCGGGCGAGGCCTTGTCGACGGTGATACCGATACGCGTCACTTCCTCCGGCAGCTTGGGCTGGGTACGGGTCACGCGGTTCTGCACCTGCACCTGGGCGTTGTCCAGGTCGGTGCCCAGGGCGAAGGTGATGGTCAGGGTGAGCTTGCCGTCGGCGGTGGACTGCGAGGACATGTAGAGCATGTTCTCGACACCGGTGATGGCCTGCTCCAGCGGTGCGGCGACGGTTTCGCCGATCACCTTGGGGTTGGCGCCGGGGAAGTTGGCGCGCACCACCACGGTGGGCGGCACCACTTCGGGGTATTCGCTGATCGGCAGCTGGAACAGCGAGATCGAGCCCGCGATCAACAGCACCAGCGACAGCACCGCGGCGAAGATCGGCCGGGTAATGAAGAATTTCGAGAAGTTCATCGGTGTTGTCCCTTAACCGCGTGGCGCTTGGGCGCTGGCGACTTTGACGTTGGCACCCGCTACCTTCGGCGCCGGGTTGCTGGCCTCCAGGGCCTGGCGCTGCTGGGCGAGGGCGGCGAGGGTCTGTTCGCTGGCCATCTGGGTTTCTTCCGGGGTGACGGGCGAGCCAGGCCGCACGCGCTGCAGGCCCTTGACCACGATACGGTCGTCCTTGCCCAGGCCGCTGCGCACGATGCGCAGGCCTTCGAGCTTGGGCCCCAGTTCCACGGCGCGGTAGGCGGCCTTGTTGTCCTTGTCCATGACCAGCACGAATTTCTTGCCAAGGTCGGTGCCGACTGCTTCGTCGTTGATCAGCACGGCGTCGTACTGGGCGCTGCCGACCAGCTTCAGGCGCGCGTACAGGCCGGGGGTGAACTGGCCGTCGCGGTTGTCGAACACGGCGCGGCCACGGATGGTGCCGGTGCGCGGGTTGACCTGGTTGTCGACGAAGTTCATCTGGCCCAGGTGCGGGTTGCCGGTTTCGTTGGTCAGGCCCAGGTACACCGGGGTGCTCTGGCCGCGCTGGCCGTCACGCGCCAGCTGGGTGTACTTGAGGTACACGCGCTCGTCGGCGTCGAAGTAGGCGTACACCTTGTCGGTGGAGACCACGCTGGTCAGCGGGGTGACATCGGCGCTGACGATGTTGCCGGCGGTGAACTGGGCGCGGCTGACGCGGCCGCTGATCGGTGCGGTGACGCGGGTGAAGCTCAGGTTCAGGCGGGCCAGGTCCAGTTGTGCCTGGATCGCATCGACCCCGGCACGGGCTTCGGCGGCGGCGCTGCTGCGCGACTCGGCAAGCTCGGCGGAGATCGCGTTGCTGTCGCGCAGGCGCTCGCCACGGCGGGCTTCGTTGGCGCTGCGGATGGCGGTGGCCTTGGCCTGTTGCACCTGGGCTTCGAGGCGGCGCACTTCAGCCTGGAACGGGCGTGGGTCGATCTGGAACAGCAGGTCGCCTTTCTTTACCTGGGCGCCTTCGGTGAAGGCCACCAGGTCGATCTGGCCAGAGACCCGTGGGCGCACCTCGACGGTTTCCGGCGCTTCCAGGCGGCCGGTGAACTCGTCCCATTCGTTGATCGGCTGCTCGATCACCTTGGCGACGCTGACCTTGGGCGCGGCGGGAGCCTGCATGGCGTCTGGGGTGCGGCCACAGGCGCTGAGCACCACCACTGCCAGGGCAGCGAGGGGGAAGCGCAAGGGTTTGAGTGAGTGATCCATGGAGTACTCCGCCAATGTATTAGTAGTGGGCGGAGTGTGAGTGCGTTGCGCGCGACGCACGAATCGAATGCAGCGAAGGTTATTATCACGGGCAATGATATGACGTTCGTCAGTATCGATATGGGGCATGATTGCCTGTGCCCGGCAAGTATCGCTTGCTCCGGCCTCATCGCTGGCAAGCCAGCTCCCACAGGGACGGCGCTGGCCATGAGGATGGCGCGGTACATGTGGGAGCCGGCTTGCCGGCGATGAAGGTGACGCCGTCGTAGAAGTCGCTCAACCCTGTTTCAACAAGGTCCCGTTGTGAATTCCACTGTTCGCGTTCCCTCCAACCTTTCCATCATCTGGCTCGGCGTACTGCAGATCCTGGTCTGGGGCGGCTCGTTCTTCCTGATGGCGGTGATGGCCGCGCCGATCAGCCGCGATACCGGCTGGCCCAGCCAGTGGGTGTACGGCGCGCTGTCGCTGAGCCTGTTGGTCTCGGCATTGCTGGCGCCGTTGTCCAGCCGACTGATCGCCCGATACGGCGGGCGCCCGCAGCTGGCCGCCAGCGGCGCGGTGGTGGCGCTGGGGCTGCTGTTGATGGCCGCCAGCCACAGCCTGGGGGTGTTCCTGCTGGCCTGGGCGGTAATCGGCGTGGGCATGGCCATGGGCTTGTACGAGGCGCTGTTCGCCACCCTTGGGGGGCTGTACGCCGGAGGCGCGGGTCGGGCGATCACCGGGGTGACGCTGATTGCAGGTTTTGCCTCGACGCTGTCCTGGCCCACCGTGGCGCTACTGATTGAACAGCTGGGCTGGCGCCAGGCCTGCGTGCTGTATGCCGTGGTGCTGTTGCTGGTGGTGGCGCCGCTGTACTGGAAAGTACTGCCGCCCGGCGGCCAGCTTGTCGGGCACAAGGCACAGGCAGGCGAGGCGGGCGAGGGTATCGATCGGTGGTTATACCTGTTGCTGACGACGATCTTCGCCATCGGCGCGATCATCATGACGGCGATTGCCGTGCAACTGGTTTCGGTATTGCAGGGCATGGGGCATTCGCTGGCGGCGGCCATTGGCCTGGCGGCGATGCTCGGGCCTAGCCAGGTGGCCTCGCGGGTGCTGCAGATCCTGGTGGGTAAGCGCCATCCGGTGTGGACGGCGTTGGCCTGGACCAGCCTGGTGCTGGCGGGGCTGTTGCTGGTGACCTTCGCCCCGGCGGCGACGGCAATCGGCCTGCTGGTTTTCGGTTGCGGCAACGGCTTGCGGGCCATCGTGCGTGGCCTGTTGCCGCTGGCGATGCTGCCGCCAGCGCAATACGTGCTGCTGATGGGGCGCATGTCGCGGCCGGCGTTGATCGGCCAGGCGTTGACGCCGTTGGTGGGCGGTTACCTGTTCGAGCACCTGGGGGCGTATGGGGTGTTGTATAGCCTGATCGGGTTGGCGCTGGTGAATCTGTTGCTGGTTGGGCAGGTGCTTCGCCGGGTGCGGGCAGGGGCGCGGTCTGTGTAGGAGCGGCCTTGTGCCGCGAAAGGGCCGCAAAGCGGCCCCAGGATATCAGCTTCACCTCATCGACCGCTGGGACCGCTGTGCGGCCCTTTCGCGGCACAAGGCCGCTCCTACAACGGCCCTGCCAGCGGGCAGTGCAGCACCAGCCTGGCGCCGCCCAATGGGCTGGCATCCACCTGCAGGCCAAACCCGTGCAGGTCGACAATCGCCGCGACTATCGACAGGCCCAGGCCAAAGCCGGCATGGCGATGACCTTCCTCGCTGCGGTAGAAACGCTTGAGCACCGCTTCGCGTTCGTCGGCTGGAATCCCCGGGCCGGTGTCTTCGACGGCAATCTGCACGCCACGTTCGTCCTGGCTGGCGGCAATCCGCACCTGGCCACCCTCGGGGGTGAACTTGATGGCATTGCCCACCAGGTTGGCCAGGGCTTCGAACAGCAGCTCGCGGTCGCCATGCAGCGCAGCCAGTTGCGCAGGTTGTTCAAGGCTCAGGCGAATGCCGACGTCTTCGGCCAGCGGCAGGTAGAAGTCATGCAGTTCTACCAGCAGCGCGTGCGGGTCGAGCTGGACGAAGCCGGCGCGGCGCTGGCGGTCTTCCAGTTCACTGATGCGCAGCAAGCCACGAAAGCGCGCCATCAGGGTGTCGGTTTCGCCGATCGCCTGGTCCAGCGCCTCGCCTTCGGGCGAATCGGTGCCGCTCTGCTGGCGGATGCGATAGAGCTGGGCGCGCAGGCGGGTCAGCGGGGTGCGCAGGTCATGGGCGATGTTGTCGCACACGCCTTTCACTTCATGCATCAGGCGCTCGATGCGGTCGAGCATGGCGTTGACGATGGCGGCCAGCATGTCCAGTTCGTCGCGGCGGGCTGACAGGGGCAGGCGGTGGGTGAGGTCGCCGGCCACGATCAGGTCGGCCTGGGCCTGGATCGCGCGGATGCGCTTGAGCGGGCGGCGGCGCAGCAGGTACCAGCCGGCAAAGCCCGGGATCAGGGTCAGCGAGATGCCCCACAGCAGCGCATGCAGGATGATCCGGGTGACCACGAACAGCGAGCCGTTGTCGCGCACCAGCACCAGCCAGCGGCCGTCCTGCACCCGGATCGCCACGGCGTCGCAGCTATCGCGCGGCAGGTGTGGGTCGTCGGCGTCGAGGCAGCGCTTGAGCTCATGGATCTTGCCGTCCAGGCCCAGCTCCGGCGGGATGCTGCGGATGCGCCCGCCAATCGGGTTGAGCTGCGGGTCGAACAGGCCGTAGGCATCGAAGCTGCGTTCCTCGAAGGCCTGGCTTGCGATCAGCGCGTCGTCCAGCTGCTTGCCGCTCATGTGGGCGAACAGGTGCTGGCGCTGCATCATCGAGTGGCGGGTGAGCTTGTTCAGGTAGCTGGAGACCTCGAAGTACAGCACCCCCATGAGGATGCTGCTCCAGGCGACGAAGAGGAAGCTGTACAGCGCCAGCAGGCGGCTGGTGGACGAGCTCCAGCCCTTAGACGGGTTCGGCAATGGCATAGCCGGAGCCCCGCACGGTACGGATCAGCGGGGTCTGGCCGGGGGAGTCGATCTTCTTGCGCAGGCGGCCGATGTGCACGTCGATCAGGTTGGTGCCCGGGTCGAAATGGTAACCCCAGACTTCCTCGAAGATCATCATCCGGGTGATCACCTGGCCGGCATGGCGCATCAGGTATTCCAGCAGCTTGTATTCGGTGGGCAGCAGGTTCAGCGCCTGCTCGCCACGGCGCGCTTCATGGCTGATCAGGTCCAGCTCCAGGTCAGCGACCTGCAGGCGGGTCTGGGTCATGGGCGTGCTGTTGCGGCGCAGCAGCACTTCGACACGGGCGGCCATCTCGTCGGAAGCGAAGGGTTTGGTCAGGTAGTCGTCACCGCCGGCACGCAGGCCGCGCACCCGCTCGTCGACATCGGACAAGGCGCTGATCATCAGGATGGGGGTGGCGATCTTCAGGTTGCGCAGGGTGGTGACGATGGTCAGGCCGTCCACCTCCGGCAGCATGCGGTCCAGGGTGATCAGGTCGTAGCCCCCGGCGATGGCTTTGGCCAGGCCTTCGCGGCCATTGTCGGCCCAGTCCACGTCAAGGCCGTGGCTGGAGAGTTCGGCGACGATTTCCTGGCCGGTGACGGCGTCGTCTTCAATGGTCAGTACGCGTGGCATGCGGGTTCCTGGGCGCAAAGGGGATGACTGATTGTGCCAAAGAATAGACAAACGGCGATTTAAGAAAAATTCATCTGCGCCAGGGAACCTGGCCTGAAAGCAGCCGGGGCCGCTTGCGCGGCCCCGGTTGTTTTCAGCTCACCACCTGGTAGCACGGCACATAGGCCGCGCCGCCCGGCAGCTTCATGCGGTGCTGGTCGACGAATGCCTGCAGCAGGCGGCCCAGCGGGTCGAGGATCGCCGCGTCGCCGCGGATCTGGTACGGCCCGTGTTCTTCGATCAGGCGGATGCCCTTGTCCTTGACGTTGCCGGCGACGATGCCGGAGAACGCCCGGCGCAGGTTGGCGGCCAGCTCATGGGGCGGCAGGTCGCGGCGCAGGGCCAGGTTGGCCATGTTTTCGTGGGTGGGGTCGAACGGATGCTGGAAGCCTTCGGCGATCTTCAGCAGCCAGTTGAAGTGGAACGCATCGTTGCGCTCGCGGCGGAACTGCTTGACCGCCTTGAGCCCCTCGACCATCTGCCGGGCCACTTCGGCCGGGTCGTCGATGATGATCTGGTAGTGGCGCTGCGCGGCCTCGCCGAGGGTGGCGCCGACGAAGGCGTGCAGTTGCAGCAGGAACGCCTCGGCGCTGCGCGGCCCGGTGAGGATGACCGGGAAGGGCAGCTCGTGGTTGTCCGGGTGCATGAGGATGCCGAGCAGGTAGAGGAACTCCTCGGCGGTGCCGGCGCCGCCGGGGAAGATGATGATGCCGTGGCCGACGCGGACGAAGGCTTCAAGGCGCTTCTCGATGTCTGGCAGGATCACCAGCTCGTTGACGATCGGGTTGGGCGCCTCGGCGGCGATGATGCCCGGTTCGGTCAGGCCCAGGTAACGGCTGCCGTGCATGCGCTGCTTGGCGTGGGCGATGGTCGCGCCCTTCATCGGGCCTTTCATCACGCCTGGGCCGCAACCGGTGCAAACGTCGAGTTTGCGCAGGCCCAGCTCGTGGCCGACCTTCTTGGTGTACTGGTATTCCTCGCTGCTGATCGAGTGGCCGCCCCAGCACACGACCATTTTCGGCTCGACGCCGGGGCGCAGGGTGCGGGCGTTGCGCAGCAGGTGGAAGACGTAATCGGTGAGGCCTTGGGAGCTCTCCAGGTCAATGCGCTGGCTGGCCAGCTCGCTTTCGGTGTAGACGATGTCGCGCAGGGCGCTGAACAGCATTTCGCGGGTGCTGGCGATCATCTCGCCATCGACGAAGGCATCGGCCGGGGCGTTGAGCAGCTCGAGGCGTACGCCGCGGTCCTGTTGGTGAATGCGCACCTCGAAGTCCTTGTAGGCCTCGAGGATGGTCTTGGCATTGTCGACATGGGCGCCGGTGTTGAGGATTGCCAGGGCGCACTGGCGGAACAGGGTGTAGAGGCTGCCGGTACCGACTTCGCTCAGTTGCTGGACTTCACGTTGCGACAGGGTCTCCAGGCTGCCTTTGGGGCTGACGGAGGCGTTGATGACATTGCGTTGGGGCATCTAAGTCTTTCCTGTGCGGGTAAAACATCCTTCTTGGACAACACCATACAAGCAAATGTGCGGGGTAACGAGGGGGGCAGTGAAAAAGGCCGCCCATAGGCTAATGCCAGTCAGTTAACGCTTTATCGCTATTTTGGGGGCCGCAGGGCGGCCCCAATTGGCTTAACTGACTGGTATTTGCCCATGGGCCGTCACCATTGCCCCGCCCAACGCTTTTCCCCTAATCTCGTAGGCCTTTTCCAGTCATCCGGACCGATTCATGGACAAGGTCATCGTCATCACCGGCGCCAGCCGGGGCATCGGCGCCGCCACCGCGTTGCTGGCGGCGCAACAGGGTTACCGTATCTGCATCAACTACCACGCCGACGACCAGGCTGCCGAAGCGGTGCTGGCGCAGGTTCGCGCGCTTGGTGCCAGCGCCATTGCGGTGCGTGCCGATGCCAGTGTCGAGGATGAGGTGGCGCAGCTGTTCCTGCGCGTCGACCATGAACTCGGCCCGGTCAGCGCACTGGTCAACAACGCTGGCACCATCGGCCAGCAGAGCCGGGTCGAGGAGATGTCCGAGTTCCGCCTGCTCAAGGTGATGAAAACCAACGTGGTCGGGCCGATGCTGTGCGCCAAGCACGCACTGCTGCGCATGTCGCGCCGCCACGGCGGGCAGGGCGGGGCGATCGTCAATGTGTCGTCGGTGGCCGCGCGCCTGGGCTCGCCCAACGAATATGTCGACTACGCCGCGTCCAAGGGTGCGCTGGACACCTTCACGGTCGGCCTGGCCAAGGAAGTGGCCGGCGAGGGTGTGCGGGTCAACGGGGTGCGCCCCGGCTACATCCACACTGGGTTCCACGCCCTGAGCGGCGACCCGGACCGGGTCGCCAAGCTCGAGCCCGGCCTGCCTATGGGGCGTGGTGGTCGGCCTGAGGAAGTCGCCGAAGCGATCCTGTGGTTGCTGTCGGACAAGGCGTCCTACTCCACAGGCAGCTTCATCGACCTGGGCGGCGGGCGCTGAGTCAGCCGAGCGCGAGCAGTTCAGCCACTTTGTCGGCAATATCGCCGAGTTCGAACGGCTTGAGCAGCACCGCCGTGCGCGGCGGCAGCACGCCGTCGCTGTGCGCCGCACTTTCGTCGTAACCGGTGATGAACAATACCGGTAGATCTGCATGCCGGGCACGGCACGCCTGCGCCACCTGGCGGCCGTTGAGGCTGCCGGGCAGGCCGATATCGCTGATCAGCAAGTCCGGCAAGAGCCCGTGGGCCATGGCCTCGAGGGCTTGTGCGCCGTTCTCCACGCTGTGCACCTGATGGCCGAACTCTTCGAGCACTTCGCCGATCACCAGGCGCAAGGCCGCCTGGTCCTCGACCAGCAGGATCAGTGCGCCGTGGTGGTTAGCCCGGTCGCCAGGCTTCTCTCGCTGCTCGTTCGCCGCAGGCGCTGCGAAATGCCGTGGCAGGTAGAGTTCGACCAGCGTGCCCGCCCCCGGTTTCGAGTGGATCTGCAGCTGGCCACCAGACTGACGCACGAAACCGTAAGCCATGGACAACCCGAGCCCAGTGCCCTGGCCCAGGGGCTTGGTGGTGAAGAACGGGTCGATGGCACGCTCCGCCACCTCCAGGGGCATGCCACGGCCGTTGTCGCGCACGCTCAGGCACAGGTACTCGCCGGCGGGCAGGTCGAGCAGGGCGGCACGTTCCTCGTCGAGTAGCTGATTGGTACAGTGGATGTCGATCAAGCCGCCGGCCGGCAGGGCGTCGCGGGCGTTGATGCACAGGTTGAGCAGAGCGCTCTCCAGCTGCGGCGGGTCGATGAAGGTCGGCCACAGGTCATCGGCACAGTGGACATTGAGCTGAATGGCCGGGCCAACGCTGCGGCGGATCAGTTCTTCCATCGTCTGCACCAGCGCACCCACCGCAGTCGCCTGGGGCATCAGGGTCTGGCGCCGCGAGAACGCCAGCAAGCGATGGACCAGCGCCGCAGCGCTGCGGGCCGAATTGCTGGCGGTGTCGAGCAGGCCGGGGATTTCATCCGGGCGCGACTGTTCCAGGCGCTGGCGCACCAGCTCCTGGGCGCCGAGGATGCCGCCCAGGAGGTTGTTGAAGTCGTGGGCGATACCGCCGGTGAGCTGGCCCACCGCTTCCATTTTCTGCGCTTGGCGCAGGGCCTCCTCGGCCTTGAGCAGTTGCTGCTGTTCGAATACCCGCTCAGTGACGTTGTAGGCGAACAGGTGGGCACCGACGACGCTGCCCGAGGGGGCGCGCATTGGGCTGAAGTGCAACTCGAAATAGTTCGTCTGCGCGCCTTCAGGGAAGGCGCTGGTCTGCACGTAGGTTTCCCCGGCCAGGGCGCGCCGCCACAGGCGCAGGCTTTCGGCCAGGCTATCGGGGTGCTCGCGCATCAACTCCGCCAGGCTGTCACCCACATGCGGCGTCTTGCCGAACAGGCGTTGAAAGTCCCGCTGGGCCTGCTGGTTGATGGCCAGCCAGCGCAAGTCGGTATCAAGCACATGCACGTTGGCCACGCTGCGCTCGACCAGTTCGGCGAACAGCCCGCGCTCGGCCAGTGCCGCGCTGACCCGTTGTTCGAGTTGGTCATTGAGCTGCTGCAGGGCATCCTCGGCGCGGCGGCGCTCGGTCACGTCCTTGAACAGCACTGCCACCTGGCGTTTCTCGGCGGGCTCTATGCGGAAGGTGGTTACCGACAGCACATGCCCGGTGGCCACCAGTTCCTGTTCGAACTGCAAGGGTTGGCCAGTGCGCAGCACCTCGCCGTAGCGGGCGACCCAGTCATCGGCTTCATCCGGCACCATCTCGCGTAGCTTCTGCCCGACCACGTTGGGGATGCCGGCGTGGCGGGCGTAGGCGGCGTTGGCGAGGATGTGCACGTAGTCGCTGAGCGGGCCGTGCGGGCCATCGAAGAACTCGATGACGCAGAAGCCTTCGTCCATGGTGTCGAACAGGAACCGATACAGATCGTCATCGGCTTGCGCTTGCTGCTCGAGGCGCGCTTCAAGTACGGCGTTGCGTTGGCGCAGCGCCTGCAGCTCTCGCTGCAGGGCGGGCAGGTTGCGGTCGGGCATGCAGGTGTCCAGCGTCGGGCTTGGCGCCACTGTAGCTTGCCGGCCCGCGCGCCGCTAGAACGAACGCACGATGCGCCCGAGGGTCTCCATGGCCTGTTCCGCGCCATCGCCCCAGGGGCTGCCGTAGTTGAGGCGGATGCAGTTACCAAAGCGCCGGGTTGGCGAGAAGATCGGCCCCGGGGCGATGCTGATGCCTTGCGCCAGCGCCATGTGGAACAGCTTCAGCGCGTCCATCTGCTCGGGCAGTTCCAACCACAGGAAGTAGCCGCCGGAGGGGTGGCTGACCTGTGTTTGCGCCGGGAAGTGCCGGGCGATGGCCGCCAGCATGTTGACCTGCTGGCCCTCCAGGGCGTAGCGCAACTTGCGCAGGTGGCGGTCGTAGCCGCCGTGCTGCAGGTAATCCGCAATCGCGGCCTGGGCCGGCATCGAAGCGCACAGCGAAGTCATCAGTTTGAGTCGCTCGATCTTCTGCGCGAAGCGCCCGGCGGCCACCCAGCCGATGCGATAGCCCGGGGCCAGGCTCTTGGCGAACGAGCCGCAGTGCATCACCAGGCCCTCGGTGTCGAAGGCCTTGGCCGGCTTGGGCGCCTGCTGTGCGTAGTACAGCTCGGCGTAGACGTCGTCTTCGATCAGTGGCACCTGGTGGCGGCGCAGCAGTTCGACCAGTTCCTGCTTCTTCGCCTCGGGCATGCTCGCGCCCACCGGGTTCTGGAAGTTGGTCATGCACCACACGGCTTTCACCGGGTGCTGGTCCAGGGTGCGCGCAAGCACCGCCAGGTCCATGCCTTCGCGCGGGTGTACCGGGATTTCCACGGCCTTGAGCTTGAGGCGTTCGAGCACCTGCAGGCAGGCATAGAAGGCCGGTGCCTCGATGGCCACCAGATCACCCGGTTGGGTCACGGCCTGCAGGCACAGGTTGAGTGCCTCCAGCGCGCCGTTGGTGATCAGCAGCTCTTCCATTGGCAGCATCAGCCCACCAACCATGTAGCGCAGGGCGATCTGCCGGCGCAGCTGCGGGTTGCCCGGCGACAGGTCGGTGACCACCATGCGCGGGTCCATCGCCCGGCTCGCGCTGGCCAGCGAGCGGGACAAGCGTTGCAGGGGGAACAGCGTGGGGCTGGGGAAGGCCGAGCCGAACGGCACGGTGTGCGGATCCTTGATCGAGTCGAGGATCGAGAACACCAGGCCGCTGACGTCCACGTCAGTGGACTCGGTGGCTTGCGCCTGCACTTGGGGTTCGTTGAATGGGCGCGGGGCATGGGCATTGACGAAGTAGCCCGAGCGCGGCCTGGCGCGGATCAGGCCGCGGCGTTCCAGCAGGTAATAAGCCTGGAACACCGTGGACGGGCTGACCCCGTGAGTCTGGCTGGCATAGCGTACCGAGGGCACCCGCTGGCCGGGGCCAAGCACCCCGGTGCGGATCAGTTCGGCAATGTCGTCGGCGAAGCGTTCATAGCGTTTCATGGTGTTCTGCACGGGCAAGGTAAAGGGCAGTGTAAGGGTTTATCTGTTCATCTGTTCATCGGTTCATTGGTGCGACGAAGCGGCTGTGGGCAATGCTGCGCACCCCAGGCTGGTCGCTGTCCTGGAGCTCGAAGGTCAGCTCCTGCGAGCTGCTGCTCGGGCGGTCGGCCAGCAGTGCCACCGACACCGGCAGCTCGCTCATCTCGCCGGCGGCGATGCTGAACTCGGTGCGCCCGTGCAGCTCGAAACCGTCGGCGTCGACCAGGCGCAGGCGATAGTGCTGCGGCTCGCTGGTCTTGTTGATGATCTTGAGCAGGTAGATGTTCTCGATCTGGCCCTGGGCGTTCTCGCGGAACAGGCCGCGGTCCTTGATCACGTCCATCGACACCATGGGGCGCAGTTGCAGGGCCACGACCAGCGCGCCGATCATCACCACCAGCGCCGCGGCGTAGCCCAGCAGGCGTGGGCGTAGCCAGTGGGTGGTGCCGCCTTGCAGGTTATGCTCGGACTTGTAGCCGATCAGGCCGCGGGCATAGCCCATCTTGTCCATGACCCCGTCACAGGCGTCGATGCACGCGGCGCAGCCAATGCAACCCATCTGCAGGCCGTCGCGGATATCGATGCCGGTGGGGCAGACCTGCACGCACAGGGTGCAGTCAATGCAGTCGCCCAGGCCTTGCTCGCCAGGGATGCTGCCTTTCTTGCGCGGGCCACGGGCTTCACCGCGGCTGGGGTCGTAGGCCACCGCCAGGGTGTCCTTGTCGAACATCACACCCTGGAAGCGCGCATAGGGGCACATGTGCATGCACACCGCCTCGCGCAGCCAGCCGGCATTGATGTAGGTGGCGGCGGTGAAGAACAGCACCCAGAACAGCGCCGCGCCGCCCAGTTCCAGGCTGAACAGCTCGGCGGCCAGCGGGCGGATCGGGGTGAAGTAGCCGACGAAGGTCAGCCCGGTGAGCAGGCCGATGGCCAGCCACAAGGTGTGTTTCAGGCTGCGCCGGGCGAGCTTGTTGACGCTCCAGGGGGCGGCGGCGAGCTTGATGCGCTGGTTGCGGTCGCCTTCACAGACCTTTTCGCACCACATGTACAGCCAGGTCCAGGTGCTCTGCGGGCAGCTGTAGCTACACCACACGCGGCCGGCGAACACGGTGATGGCGAACAGGCCGAAGGCGCAGATGATCAGCAACGCCGAGAGCAGGATGAAATCCTGCGGCCAGAACGTCGCGCCAAAGATGTGGAACTTGCTGTCGGCCAGGTCCCACAGTACGGCCTGGCGGTCGTCCCACTGCAGCCAGGCGGTGCCGAAGAACAGCAGGAACAACGCGCCGGCAAAGGTAATCCGCAGGTTGCGGTAGAAGCCGCTGAAGCTGCGGGTGTGGATGCCGCCGTCCGGCTGGCTTTTGCTCTTGTTGACGGCGGCGGGGGCAATCTCGATGACTCGGAAGGGGATTCTGTCACTCATGGTTCATCGCTCATCAGGCCTCGATCAGGCCAGGGCACTATGGCCCCCCATCTGTTTGCAGCACAGACTCAGCTATGGCGATAAAAACCGTATCAGATTCCCCTCAAATGCCCCGAGGCCCTAGATTACCGAGCCTGGAACGCTGGCCTTCAGATGCCTGCGGCTATCCACCGCACCTGCGACGGTCAGTGCATCGGCTTCGGCTTCGGTGATAGGCACGCGTTCGCCCGCCAGGATCGCCACCGACATACGCAGCTGTTCGTCGGTGACGATCTCGATCTCGGGGCCGGTGCCTTCCAGGCGGATGTGGTCGCCAATCAGGGTGCAGTGGCGGGTGGTTTCGTCGACTTCGATGGGCATGGCCTGGTCCTCCTCGGGCGGTTACAGGGTGTGACCGCAGGCCGGGCGTTGATGCTGCACCTTTCTGCCCGGTGGCACTCCGGGCTGGTTGTGTGGTCAGCTCAAGTAAGGGCCGCATGACGGGGTAGCGGGCTTGCCCCGCGATGCGGCCAGTGCAGGAGAACAACCGATGGAAACGATCTTTTCGACCATCAAGTCCGAATTCGCCGACATCACCGACGAACAGGAGATCACCCGCATTCTCGTGCGCCTGCTGATGGCCGCGGTGCTGGGCGCGGTGCTGGGCTTCGAACGGGAAAGCAAAGGCAAGGCGGCCGGGGTACGCACGCACATGCTGGTCTCCCTGGGCGCGGCGCTGTTCGTGCTGGCCCCGAGCATGGCCGGGGCCGACGAGCAGGCGCTGAGCCGGGTGATCCAGGGCATCGTCGCGGGTATCGGGTTTCTCGGTGCGGGTACCATCCTCAAGGGCCACGGCCAGGACACCAGCCATGTGAAGGGCCTGACCACCGCCGCTGGGCTGTGGATGACCGCCGCCATCGGCACGGCCGCCGGCATGGGGCGCGAGGCCACGGCGCTGCTCAGCACGGTGCTCGCGCTGTTGGTGCTGGGCACGATGCCGCTGCTGGTGGACAAGGTAGAGGGCGCGGGCGAGGAGAAAAACGAGGAGGAGGGCAGGAAGCACTGAGGGGAGCCGAAGCTCCCCTCATAAGCGTTGTTGCCTGCTCTTTTTTTATTATTGGAGACGGGCCTGTTGTTGTTTTTGTCGGCTTTTGTCTCGGTACTGCGGGGCCCCTAACCAGGGCCAAGAGCAAACGTATTTTTTTGAGCGCTGACCTGCGTTCATGCAACGTGTGTGATCCAACCGTGACTGTCGCTACCTTCAGGTAGTTTTATTGTTCTGTGTCAGGCTGCGGGGCTTTTCTGCGAAAGCTTCCCTGGAAAGCACGTCGACTCCAAAAAAATCTGCTTGCTACGCTTCTGCCGTGTTGTTCTTGTTATGTCAGAACCGTTTCATGTTGTTTTTATTAGGTGTCGCTGTTTTTTTGTTCTTGTTGTGCCAGAGATATAGCAGGTGCCGTGCCAACTTTTTAAAACCCTTTAAAATCAATGGCTTGGCTATTTTCGCAAAAATCGGGCACCTGAAATTTTGTCGATTTGTTTCCCTGTTACCCGATTTTTTGCTGCCAGCGGTGTGGGCGGTAACACTCCACCCACACTCATGTGACACCGGTGTGACTCAGCCTGCGCTACGCGCCCGCGCCACTCGCGAACCGGTAGTGCGGCCCAGTACCTCGCTGATACGCAGGCCTGCGGCGATCAGGCGGTCGAGGTCGATACCGGTATCGATGCCCAGGCCTTGCAGCAGGTAGAGCACGTCTTCGGTGGCGACGTTACCGGTGGCGCCCTTGGCGTACGGGCAGCCGCCCAGGCCCGCGACCGAGCTGTCGAACACCGCGATCCCTTCGAGCAGGCTGGCGTAGACGTTGGCTAGCGCCTGGCCGTAGGTGTCGTGGAAGTGCCCGGCCAGTTGCTCGCGTGGCACCTGCCTTGCGACCACCTCGAACAACCGGCGCGTATCGCCGGCTGTGCCGGTACCTATGGTGTCGCCCAGCGAGACCTCGTAACAACCCATCTCGTGCAGGGCACGGGCCACCGGCGCGACCTGCTCGGCGCTGACCGGCCCTTCATAAGGGCAACCCAGCACGCAGGACACGTAACCGCGCACCCGTACCCCCTGCGTGCGCGCGGCCTCGATGATCGGTTCGAAGCGCTTGAGGCTGTCGCTGATCGAACAGTTGATATTGCGTTGGGAGAAGGCCTCGGAAGCGGCGGCGAACACCGCCACCTCCTTCACGCCCGCCGCCAGGGCATCCTCGAAGCCGCGCAGGTTGGGTGCCAGCGCCGCGTAGGTAACACCTGCGCGTTGCTGGATACCGGCGAACACTTCGGCGGAACCGGCCATCTGCGGTACCCACTTGGGCGAGACGAAGCTGCCCACTTCGATGTAGGAGAGGCCGGCATCGGTAAGGTCGTCGACCAGCCGCACCTTGTCGGCGACGCTGATGGGCTGGGCTTCGTTCTGCAGGCCGTCGCGGGGGCCGACTTCGACCAGGCGGACATTCTTGGGCAATGACATGGCGGGCTTCCTGTGGCGGATCAACGGTGAGGGTGCTGCTGGTTCAGGGTGGCGGCCAGGGCCTGTTCGCAGCGCTCCTGGGCGGTGTCCAGCTCCAGGTGCATCTGCTGGATGTCGAGCATTTGCTGCTCCAGCTGGGCACGGCGTTCGGCAATTTTGCCGAGCATGCTGTTGAGCTGCTTGAGGTTGCCGCCCGTGGGGTCGTACAGCCCGATCAGTTCGCGACACTCGGCCAGCGAGAAGCCGATGCGCTTGCCGCGCAGGATCAGCTTGAGGGTGACCTTGTCACGGGCCGAGTAGATGCGCTCCAGGCCACGACGCTCGGGGCTGAGCAGGCCCTGCTCCTCGTAGAAGCGGATGGCGCGGGTGGTGATGTCCAGCTCGCGGGACAGGTCGGAGATGCTGTAGGTCTGGCTGGTCATGCTGATGCTCGGGGGGTGGGATCAGCGTTAACCTAAAGTGAGCTTGACGTAAACGTCAAGCTGAAACCGCTCCAGGCTCCCGGCAGTCGATGTGCCAGGAGCCTGTGCAGGTGCTACTTGCAGTTACCGGCTTTGCGGTAGCCGGCCGCCTGCGCCGCGGCTTCGGAGTCGAATGCCACCTGGTTCTTCGCCGCTACCTGCGCGTACCCCGGGCAGCCACTGGCCAGGTGGTAGACCTGGCTGTTGCGGTTGCCCAGCACGGCGCCCTGCGCCGCCGTGCTGGCCGCGCTGGCTTTGGCAGGTTGTGCGGCAGCGGTCACCACCGGAGCGGCGCCTGCTGGCTTGTAACCCGGTGTCCAGCTGCGCTCACCGGTCACGAACGGATTGGAATGGCCCATCACCGCCGCGATGCGGCGGTCACGCTCCTTCTCCCAGGGCGTTACCGGGTACTGCTTGTCCCATGCCATCAGCAGCTGTTGCTGTTGGCGTGACATGCTCAGCTGGTAGCGGTCGAACATGTAGAAGGTGGTGCGTGCCACCAGGCCTTTGACTTCATTGCGCGGTTCGGCGGCTTTCTGCTGGAAATCGATTTTTGTGGTGCACTGGCCGTACTGTGGGGCAACGCCTGCGGCCATGCCGTAGTTGAAGTTGCTGCGGTCGCCGTTTACCTCGCCCACGGCCGGATAGAGGTTGAACAGGTCGGCTTCCATGGCGCGGAACACGGGGTCCTTGTCGACGCAGGCTTCGCGGCCGCCGTTCTGCCAGCACTGGCGCTGGTGGCCGAAGGTCCAGGCCGGGACGATGTGTTCCCACTCGGTGCGCTCGGCGCGGCTTTGCTGCTTGCGGGTTTCATAGCCGCAGGAGGCCGCGTCGACGCGCCCGCCGGACTTGCCGACCCAGGTCCATTTGCAGCCACAGTACAGGTCGCCCTGGGCGCTGTTGGCCTGGTCGAGGTAGACCTTCTGCTTGGCGATGACCTTGGCTTCGGTGAAGGTGGCCGGCGGGGTGGCGAAGGCGGGGGGGATGAGGGCAAGGCACAGGGATGCTGCGTACAACAGTCTTTTCATGAAAGGGAAAATCGCAGTCGGAAAAATCGCGATTATACGCAGGAACGCTTTGTTTTCATGGGCTTGCGCGTGTCGAATGGGATTTCTTTCATGATTGGCGGGCTTCATCGCCGGCAAGCCGGCTCCCACATCATGGGCTTGCTCGCCCCCTTGTAGGAGCGCTAGGTGTGCGGCACACCGGCCTGCGCGGCGTTGCCCGCGTACTGCGCCTTCAGGTGCCCTTGTTCATCCAGCAGGTAGGCGTCCATCACCTCACGCACCACCGGGCCTGCCACCCGCCCACCGGCCTCGCCGTTCTCGATCATCACCGCCACCACCATGGCCGGGTGGTCGGCTGGGGCGAAGCCGACGAACAGGGCGTTGTCCCGGTGGCGTTCCAGGGTCTTGTTGCGGTTGTAGCGCTCACCCTGCTTGATCGCCACCACCTGCGCGGTGCCGCTCTTGCCGGCGATACGGTACTGGGCCCCGGCGGCGGCGGCGCGGGCGATGCCGCGGGCATCGTGCATGACCATCTGCATGCCCTGGTTGACCTGGTCCCAGGCGCGTTTGTCGTGCAGCACGATGTCTGGCATCGGGTTGGGGTCGATGGGCGTCTGGCCGCCGATGGTCATCGCCAGGTGCGGGCGGTGCCAGGCGCCCTTGCTGGCCAGCAGGCTGGTGGCCTGGGCCAGCTGCAACGGGGTGACCTGCATGTAGCCCTGGCCGATGCCAAGGATCAGCGTCTCACCGGGGAACCAGGCCTGGCGGCGGGTGGCGCGCTTCCAGGCTTGCGACGGCATCAGCCCGGGCGCTTCCTCGAACATGTCCAGCGAGACTTTCTGGCCCAGGCCGAACTCGGCCATGTAGTCGTGCAGCCGATCGATGCCCAGCTTGTGGGCCAGGTCGTAGAAGTAGGTGTCGTTGGAACGCATGATCGCGGTGTACATGTCCACCCAGCCATCACCGCTGTGGTTCCAGTTGCGGTACTTGTGGTCGTAGTTGGGCAGTTCGTAGTAGCCGGGGTCGAACACCCGGCTGCCAGGGGTGATCACACCGCTGTCCAGGCCGGCGATGGCCACCTCCGGCTTGACGGTTGAGCCGGGGGCATACAGGCCACGCAGCACGCGGTTGAACAGCGGCCGGTCGATCGAATCGCGCAGCGCCGAGTACTGCTTGAAACTGATGCCCTTGACGAACAGGTTGGGGTCGAAGCTGGGGTTGCTGACCATCGCCAGCACGTCGCCGTTGGCCGGGTCCAGCACCACCACCGCGCCACGCCGGTCACCCAGGGCCTTTTCCGCGGCCTGCTGCAGGTGGGCGTCCAGGCTCAGCACGATGGACTTGCCCGGCACCGGGTCGTGGTGGCGCAGCACCCGCATCACCCGGCCCTGGGCGTTGGTCTCGACCTCTTCGTAACCGACCTGGCCGTGCAGTTCGTGCTCATAGAAGCGCTCGACGCCGGTCTTGCCGATCGACTGGGTCCCCCGGTACTCGGTGTTGTCGAGGGTCTTGGCCTCTTTCTCGTTGATCCGCCCGACATAGCCCACCGAATGGGCGAAGTGCTCGGCCAGCGGGTACTCGCGGATGAACTGCGGCTCTACCTCCAGCCCCGGTAGGCGGAACTGGTTGACGGCGATCAGGGCGATCTGCTCTTCGCTCAGGCCGACCATCAATGTGACCGGCTCAAACGGTTTGCGTCCCCGGCGCAGGTCCTTGTCGAACTGGTGGCGGTCGTCCTCGCCGAGGCTGAGGATCTGCGCCAGCGCGTCGAGCACCTTGGCCGAATCGCCGGCTCGTTCGCGGGTCATGGTCAGGTTGAAGCTGGGCTTGTTGTCGGCCAGCACCACGCCGTTGCGGTCATAGATCAATCCGCGCTCGGGCGGGATTGGCAGCACGTGCACGCGGTTGTTTTCCGACACCGCGGTCTGCTGGTCGTGCTGTACCACCTGCAATACATAGAGCCGGCCTACCAGCACCGACACCAGGCTGGCGACCAGCAGGGCGCAGGCCAGCAACCGGCGATTGACCAGGTGCTTTTCTTTCTCGTGGTCCTTGAGGGGGATGGGTTGTGGCATGGGCGGTGACGGGTCGGTCTGGGCGGTACGTGCGGGGCGGCGATGCTACGCGGGCGGGCGGCGAGGCTCAAGGCGGGGGCT
>NZ_BQHO01000038.1 GCF_021601385.1 Pseudomonas parasichuanensis
AGGCCCACCCCCAGGAACCGTCGACGATGGAACACCGTGAGGCGCTGAACGCGCTGCGCACCTTTCTCTCTTCCCAGATCCTTGGCCAGGAAAAACTGGTCGAGCGCCTGCTGATCGTGCTGCTGGCCGACGGCCACATGCTGGTTGAAGGGGCTCCGGGCCTGGCCAAGACCAAGGCCATCAAAGAGCTCGCCGAGGGCATCGAAGCCGAGTTCCATCGCATCCAGTTCACCCCCGACCTGCTCCCCGCCGACATCACCGGCACCGAAATCTACCGCCCGGAAACCGGCAGCTTCGTGTTCCAGCAGGGGCCGATCTTCCACAACCTGGTACTGGCCGACGAAATCAACCGGGCCCCGGCCAAGGTCCAGTCGGCACTGCTCGAAGCCATGGCCGAGCGCCAGGTCAGCGTCGGGCGCAGCACCTACGAGCTGTCGCCGCTGTTCCTGGTAATGGCCACGCAGAACCCGATCGAACAGGAAGGCACCTACCCGCTGCCCGAAGCCCAGCTCGACCGCTTCCTGATGCATGTGAAGATCGGCTTCCCCGACGCCGCAGTCGAGCGGCGCATCCTCCAGCAGGCCCGCGGCGAAGCGCTGGGCGGCGAGGTGAAGCCGGAGCGGCGGGTGAGCCAGCAGGCCATCTTCGCCGCGCGCAAGGAAATCCTCGGCCTGTACATGGCCGATGCCGTGGAGGAATACCTGGTGCAACTGGTCATGGCCACGCGCACCCCGGCCAAGTTCGACAGCGAACTGGCCGACTGGATCGCCTATGGCGCCAGCCCGCGCGGCTCGATCGCCCTGGACCGCTGCGCACGCGCCCACGCCTGGCTGGCCGGGCGCGACTTCGTCAGCCCCGAGGACATCCAGGCGGTACTGTTCGATGTACTGCGCCACCGCATCATCCTGTCGTTCGAGGCCGAGGCCGCGGGGGTCGACCAGGACCGCGTGGTGCAGCGCATCCTCGACGTCGTCGCCGTCGCCTGACCCCATGCCCACCCGCTCGCTGGCCGACTCCGGCATCCGCATCGGCCTCGCCGACCTGATCGACATGCGCCACCGCGTGCGCGAGATCCAGCTGTTCTCGCGGCCCGGCCAGCGTAGCCCGCTGGTGGGCCTGCACCACTCGAAACTGCGCGGGCGCGGGGTGGACTTCGACCAGGTGCGCGTCTACCAGGCCGGCGACGATGTGCGCAACATCGACTGGCGCGTCACCGCGCGCACCCAGGAGCCGCACACCAAGCTGTTCCATGAAGAGCGCGAGCGGCCGATCTTCATCATGGTCGAACAGAGCCAGCGGCTGTTCTTCGGCTCCGGGCTGATGTTCAAGTCGGTGCTGGCGGCCCAGGCCGCCGCCCTGTTCGGCTGGGCCGCGCTGGGCCACAACGACCGCATCGGCGGGCTGGTGTTCGGCGACAACGAGCACCTGGAAATCAAGCCACGGCGCAGCAAGCAAAGCCTGCTGCAGTTGCTCAACCGCCTGGCCAAGGTCAACCAGGCCCTGCACACCGAAGCCCTGCCCCAGGCCGACAGCCTGGGCCTGGCCCTGCGCCGGGCACGCGAGGTGCTGCGCCCAGGCAGCCTGGCCATCGTCATTTGCGACGAACGCGCGCTCAGCGCCAGCGTCGAGCAACACCTGGCGATGCTCTCGCGCCATTGCGATGTGCTGCTGTTGCCGGTCAGCGACCCGCTCGACCACGCCCTGCCCGCCGCCGGCCTGCTGCGCTTCGCCCAGCGCAGTGCACAGCTGGAACTCGACACCCTCGACGCCAATTTACGCCAGGCCTACCGCCAGCAGGCCGAGGCACGTATCGAGCGCTGGGAGCTGCTGGCGCAAAAGCTGCGGGTAGTGCTGATGCCGCTGAGCACCCAGAGCGAAATGATTGAACAACTGCGCGAATACCTGAATGCCCAGCGCCCCGGGAGCCGCCAATGAACCCGCTGGATCAGCTGCAACCGCTGATCGCCCCGGCGCCGATCGGCCTGTGGCCACCGGCGCCTGGCTGGTGGCTGCTGCTCGCCCTGCTGCCGCTGCTGGCCTGGGGCGCCTGGCGCCTGCGCCGCTGGCGGCCAGGCAAGCGCAAGGTGGTACGCGCCGAACAACCGCTGGACCCGGTGCGTGTCGAAGCGCTGGCAGAACTGGCGCGCCTGCCGCGTCCCTACGACGGCGTCCCGGCCGGTGCCTGGCTGCAGCAGATCAACGCCCTGCTCAAGCGCCTGTGCCGCAACCACTACCCCGGCGCCAACAGCCATACCCTCAACGGCCGGCAATGGCTGGCCTTCCTCGACAACCGCTGCCCGGCCGCCGGCCTGACGCGCTGGATGGTGCTGGTCGAAGGCGCCTACAAGCCCGAGTGCAAGCTCGACGACAAAGCCATCGCCGGGCTCGCCCAGGCGGTCGAAACCTGGATCCGCAAGCATGTTTGAACTGGCCTGGCCGTGGCTTCTGGCGCTGTTCCCGCTGCCCTGGCTGGCGCGCCTGGTGCTGCCCGCCGCCGACAGTGGCGAGCCGGTGCTCAAGGTGGGCTTTCTCGACGAGCTCGAAGGCCTGGCCGGGCGCCGCGCACGGCTGAACCTGCCGACCTGGCGCCAGCAGGCGCCGTTCATCCTGATCTGGCTGCTGTTGCTGCTGGCCGCCGCCCGCCCGCAATGGCTGGGTGACCCGGTGCCGGTCTCGGCCAGCGGCCGCGACCTGTTGGTGGCGGTGGACGTGTCCGGCTCCATGGACTTCCCCGACATGCAGTGGCAAGGCGATGAGATCAGCCGGCTCGACCTGGTCAAGGCGTTGATGGGCGATTTCCTGCAAGACCGCCAGGGCGACCGGGTCGGGTTGATCCTGTTCGGCAGCCAGGCCTACCTGCAGGCCCCGCTGACCTTCGACCGGCGTACCGTGCGCACCTTCCTCGACGAAGCGCAGATCGGCATCGCCGGCAAGAACACCGCCGTCGGCGACGCCATCGGCCTGGCGGTCAAGCGCCTGCGCCAACGCCCGGCGCAAAGCCGGGTGCTGGTGCTGATCACCGACGGCGCCAACAACGGCGGGCAGATCCACCCACTGACCGCCGCCCGCCTGGCGGCGCAGGAAGGCGTGCGCATCTACACCATCGGCATCGGCGCCAACCCCGAGGCCAGCGGCACCCCAGGCCTGATCGGCCTGAACCCGAGCCTGGACCTGGACGAAGCCTCGCTCAAGGAGATCGCCGACATCACCCACGGCAGCTATTTCCGTGCCCATGACGGCGCTGAGCTCAACGCCATCGGCGACACCCTCGACCAGCTGGAACCGGTGGCCCAGCAACCCACCCAGGCCCGCACCGCCAGCGAACTGTACGCCTGGCCACTGGCCCTGGCCCTGCTGCTCAGCGTGCTGCTGGTGGTGGCCGTGCAGTGGCCGGACAACCGGCTGCAACGCCTGCTGCGCAAGCCACGCTTTTTGCAGCCGCATCCCGAATGGCGCCAGCGCCTCAAGCGCCTGCGCCTGAGGAGGCGGCGATGATCGAACTCTGGCCACAATGGCTGCGCCCACTCTGGCTGCTGGTACTGCCCCTGCTCGGCTGGCTGCTGTTCAAGCTCTGGCACCGGCGCAAGCGTGCCGGGCGCTGGCAACTGATCCTGCCCCAGCAGTTCCACGCTGTGCTGCTCGGAGGCGGCAGCGGCAGCACCAGCAAATTGCCGTGGGTCGCCCTGGGCCTGGCCTGGCTGCTGGTGCTGCTGGCCCTGCTCGGGCCAAGCTGGCAGCGCCTGGAAGAAACCCGCCAGCGCCCCGCCGACCCGCTGGTGATCCTGCTCGAGCTCACCCCGCAGATGCTCGCCGAAGACAGCGCGCCCAACCGTCTGGAGCAGGCCCGGCGCAAGATCCTCGACCTGCTCGAACACCGCCGTGACAGCCAGACCGCACTGGTGGTCTACGCCGGCTCCGCGCACACGCTGGTGCCGCTGTCCGACGACCTGGGCACCACGCGCAACCTGCTCGAATCGGTCGACCCCTCGATCATGCCGCAGCCCGGCCAGCGCGCCGACCTGGCCGTGCAGAAGGGCCTGTCGCTGCTGGCCCAGAGCGGACTGGGCCAGGGCCGCCTGCTGCTGATCGGTTCGGCCCTGAGCGAGCAGGAGCGCGACGGCATCACCAAGGCCCTGGGCCGCCAAGGCCCAAGCCTGCTGATGCTGGGCATCGGCAGCAGCGAGGGCGCGCCCGTGCGCCAGGCCAGCGGCGAATACCTCAAGGACGACCAGGGCGGCATCCTCCTGCCGCGTCTGGACAGTGCCGCGCTCAAGCGCTTCATCAATGGCACCGGCGGGCGCTACCGCCACGCCCGCATCGACGACCTCGACCTGCGCGGCCTCGGTCTGTTCGACAACCCACGCCAACTGCGCAACGACGGCCAGACCGTGCAACTGGACAGCTGGGCCGACCAGGGTTACTGGCTGTTGCTGCCCCTGCTGCTGCTGGCCGCCTGTGCCGGGCGACGCGGCTGGCTGTTCTGCCTGCCGCTGCTGCTGGCGCTGCCGCAGCCGAGCCAGGCCTTCGAGTTCAACGACCTGTGGTTAAGGCCAGACCAGCAGGGCCAGCAGTTGCTCCAGCGCCAACAACCGGCAGCGGCGGCGCGCCGCTTCCAGGACCCGCAATGGCGCGGCATGGCCCTGTACCAGGCCGGTGACTTCGCTGGCGCCGCGGCCGCATTCGCCCAGGGCAGCGACGCTACCGCCCACTACAATCGAGGCAATGCCCTGGCCCGCGCCGGCGAGCTTGAAGCGGCGCTGGACGCCTACGAGCAGGCCCTGGAGCGCCAGCCCGACCTCAAGCCTGCGCTGGACAACCAGGCACTGGTCCAGCAGCTGCTGCAACAGCGCGAGGCCAAGGCGGAGGATCCGCCGACCCATGCCGATGCCCAGGACTCACCTGGCACCGACAACGAAGGCAACAGCAGCTCAGCCAGCGCCCAGGGTACCCCTGGCGCCGAGGAACAGGCCCAGCCCGAGCAGTCCGGCGACAACGCCAATGGCAACCCCAGCCAGACAACGCCAGGTACTGTCGGGGGCGACGACGACAGTGTCACCCAGCCGCCGCAGCGGCCGGTCTCCACCAGCCTTGACGCCGAACAGCGCCAGGCCCTGGAACAATGGCTGCGCGAGATCCCCGACAACCCGGCGGAACTGTTGCGGCGCAAATTCTGGTATGAACAGCAATTGCATCAGGAAACCTCACGATGAGTCGCCTCGGCGTCTTGATTTTCACCCTGCTGTGGGCCCTGGTGGCCCACGCCGAGCTCACCCTCAAGGCCAGTGTCGACCGCACGCGCCTGGAGGCCGGCGAAACCCTCGAGCTCACCCTCGAGAGCCAGGACGTCACCCAGTTCGGCAAACCCGACCTGCACGCCCTCGACGCCGACTTCGAGGTACGTGGCACGCGCCAGCTCAACAGCCTGCACAGCCTTGACGGCGAGACCCGCGCCAGCACCCGCTGGATCATCACCCTGCTGCCCCGGCGCAGTGGCAGCCTGCGCATCCCCGAACTGCAACTGGGGCAGTCCCACAGCCAGGCCATCGACCTGCAGGTGCAGCAGGCTGACAGCCAACGCCCGGACGTGGCCTCACAGGTGTTCGTCGAGACCGCCCTGGACAGCAACGAGGTGTACGTCCAGGCCCAGGCCGTGCTGACCGTGCGCATTTATCACTCGGTGGCGCTGTACGACGACTCAAGCCTCAGCCCACTGCAGCTGGACAACGCCAAGGTCGACCCGCTGGGCGAGTCGCGCACCTATGAAAAAGACATCAACGGCGTGCGCCATGGGGTGATCGAGACGCGCTATGCGGTCTACCCGCAGCAAAGCGGCGAGCTCGAAATTCCACCGCTGCGGTTCACCGCCACCGCGGCCGACAACGGCACGCAACCCGCCGGCGCCCCTCGGGTAGGCCGCCAGGTGCAGGTCAGCTCACTGCCCCTGCGCCTTACCGTAAAGCCGATCCCCGCCAACTACCCGAAAGACCGCCCCTGGCTGCCAGCACGCAACCTGACCCTGGAAGAGCACTGGTACCCTGACCCTGCCAGCCAGCCCACGCAGATCGGCGACTCGCTGACGCGCAACGTCACCCTGCGCGCCGACGGGCTGTCGAGCACCCAGCTGCCGCCACTGCCGGCCACCGAAGCGGTCGGCTTGCGCCGCTACCCGGACCAGCCGCTGCTGCGCAACGAGATCAGCGAACGCGGCATGGTCGCCAACCGCGAAGAGCGCGAGGCGCTGGTGCCCACCCACAGTGGCGAGCTGGCCTTGCCGGCGCTGGAAGTGACCTGGTGGAACACCCTCGAAGACCATCTGCAACAAAGCAGCCTGCCGGCACGCACCCTCAGCGTGTTGGACAACCCGGCACTGAGCGCCGACACCCCGGTGGGCGACAGCAGCAGCGCCAGCCGCCTGCTGTGGCCCTGGCAACTGGCCACGCTGGTCCTGGCCCTGACCACCCTGCTCGGCTTCACCCTGTGGTGGCGTGCCCGCTCGCAGCCGGCGGTGCTGCGTGCCGCACAGACTGGCCCTAGCCCGCGCACCCTGCTCGACGACCTCAAGCGCGCCTGCCAGGCCAACGACCCCCAGGCCACTCGCCAGGCGCTTGACGCCTGGGCGCGGCAGCAGCCGGAGACCCTGGCCGAGATGGCGGCGCGCTTCGTGCCGTTGTCCGATGCGCTGGATGGGTTGAATGGGGCGCTGTACAGCGAGAGTGGCCAGTACTGGCATGGGGATGAGCTGTGGCGGGCGATTGGTGATATTCCCAGGGCTGAGCAAGTGCTGACGCCGACGGGTGAGGTGGGGAGTTTGCCGCCGTTGTATCCGAAGTAGCGGGGGTGGTCTTTCGAGGGCCTTGGGATCAATCGCGTGAGGGCGGCCAGGTGCCAGGCGAAAGCCTTGCAGCGCCCTCAAGATCGAGCGCCGCCCGCGCGGCGCATCGCTGGCAAGCCAGCTCCCACATCTGTTTCGGGCCAATTATTCCTGTGAAGGTACCGCTGCACGCCTTGGTGCATGTCTCAAGTCAGGTGGGGCGCCAGTGGTGCCCACCTCAATATCGAGTCGAACCAACAAGGCGGACAGTGATGACCTTGCAGGAGTAACTGGCCCGAAATAAATGTGGGAGCTGGCTTGCCAGCGATGCGCCGCGCGGGCGGCGCTCGATCTTGTAGGCGCCACAACCCTTCAGGCGAACACATCGCGAGCAAAACCCTGACCCAACCAAGCCCTGAAACCTTCGCACCACACACCTGGCTTCAAGTCCCCCACGATGGGTTACCATACCGCCCTTGCCCTATAGCCCCCTTGCCGCTCATCCAACGGATTTTCCATGCGTCTGTTTCACACCTCCGACTGGCACCTTGGCCAGAGCCTGCATGGCCAGGAACGCGACTTCGAACATGCCTGCTTCCTCGACTGGCTGCTCGGCCAGCTGCACCTGCGCCAGCCCGATGCGCTGTTGATCGCCGGCGACATCTTCGACACCGTCAACCCGCCGGTCAAAGCCCAGGAGCGCCTGTACGACTTCATTGTCCAGGCCCACGAACAGCAGCCCAAGCTGGATATCGTGATGATCGCCGGCAACCACGACTCCGGCTCGCGCATCGAGCTGCCGGCGCCATTGATGCGCCGCCTGCGCACCCACGCCCTGGGCCGGGTGCACTGGCTGGACGAAGGCCAGCTGGACGCCGAGCGCCTGTTGATCCCGCTGACCAACGCCCGCGGCAAGGTGGCGGCCTGGTGCCTGGCCCTGCCCTTCCTGCGCCCGGCCGAAGTCACCGGCCCGGCGCTGGGGGACGACTACCTGCAAGGCATCACCCAGGTGCACGAGCAACTGATCGCGGCAGCGCAGAAAAAACGCAAGAAGGACCAGGCCCTGGTCGCCATCAGCCATGCGCACATGGCCGGCGGCAGCATCTCGGAAGACTCCGAGCGCAGCCTGATCATCGGCAATGCCGAAGCCCTGCCGGCGCGGCTGTTCGACAAGGCCATCGGCTACGTTGCCCTGGGCCACCTGCACAAGCCGCAGAAGGTCAACCGCGAGAACCGCATCCGCTACAGCGGCGCGCCGATCCCGCTATCGTTCGCCGAGATCAACTACCCACACCAGGTGCTGGAAGTGGAGCTCGACGGCAGCGAGCTGGTCAGCGTCGAGCCACGCCTGGTACCGCGCGCAGTGGCCTTGCAGCGGGTCGGCCCGGCCCCGCTGGGCGAACTGCTGGTGCAGCTCGGCGAGCTGCCGGTGATCGACCTGCTCGATGACCCCAACCGCCAGCCCTGGCTTGAAGTGCGGGTGGTGCTGGACGAGCCACAGCCCGACCTGCGCCAGCAGATCGAGGGTGCGCTGCAGGGCAAGGCGGTGCGCCTGGTGCGCATCAGCGCCGAATACGCAGGCGCGGGGCGTGAGGAGGAGGATGAACTCGCGTTCGTCGAACTGGCGCAGATGACCCCGCAGGACCTGTTCGGCCGCGCCTGGCAGCAGGCCTACGGCAACCCCGCCGACGAGCAGGCCCTGGCCGATTTTGCCGAGCTGCTGCAGGACGTCCTGCAGGAAGAGGAGCAGCCATGAAGATTCTTGCCATCCGCCTGAAAAACCTCGCCTCGCTGGCCGGGCCGATCGACATCGACTTCACCGCGGAACCCTTGGCCAGCGCCGGCCTGTTCGCCATCACCGGGCCCACCGGTGCCGGCAAGAGCACCCTGCTCGATGCCCTGTGCCTGGCCCTGTTCGGCACTGTGCCGCGGCTGAACGACATCGCCCGGGAAGCCAAGGTGCCGGATGCCGACGGCGACATCCCTACCTCGGACCCGCGCAACCTGCTACGCCGCGGCACCGGCAGCGGGTTTGCCGAAGTCGACTTCGTTGGCATCGACGGCCGCCGCTACCGCGCCCGCTGGGAGGCCAACCGCGCCCGCGAGAAAGCCAACGGCAAGCTGCAGCACAGCCGCCAGAGCCTGTACGACCTGGACAGCGAGCAGCTGCTGGGCAGCGGCAAGAACGAATACAAGCAGCTGATCGAAGCGCGCCTGGGGCTGAACTTCGAACAGTTCACCCGCGCGGTGATGCTGGCCCAGAGCGAGTTCGGCGCCTTCCTCAAGGCCGACGACAAAGAGCGCAGCGAACTGCTGGAAAAGCTCACCAACACGGCAATCTACACCCGCCTCGGCCAGCGCGCCTTCAGCAAGGCGCGGGAAACCGGCGAACGCCACAACGACCTGAAGAAGCAGGCCGAGCACCTGCTGCCCATGGCCAGCGACGCCCGCGCCCTGCTCGACCAGCAACTGGAACAGGCCCAACAGCAGTTCAAGGCTGACCAGGCCCGCCAGCGCCAACTGGAGCAGCAGCGCACCTGGTTCGACGAACAACGCCAGTTGCAGGCCCAGCACGGCGAAGCCCAGGCAGCCTTGCAAGCCGCCGAGCACAGCTGGCAACAACTGGCCGAACAACGCCTCGACCTGCAGCGCCTGGAACGCCTTGCGCCGCAGCGCCACCAGTTCCATCGCCAGCAGGATCTGGCCGGGCAATTGGCGCCGCTGGCCGTGGCGATTGCCGAACAGCAGCGCCAGCAGGGCGAACTGCTTACCCGAACCAGCGAACTGGAGCAGCTACTGGAGTCGGCGCGCCAGGCCCTGGCCCTGCATCAAGCCCAGCACAGCGATAACGCCCCGCGCCTGCGCCAGGCATTCGCCGCCCAGGGCGATTTGGCCCGCCTTGACAAAGAGCTGGGCGAACAACGCGCAGCCTGTCAGCAGGCCGAGCAGGAAGTCGGTGACGCTCAGCAACACCTGCAGCAACTGGAGGAAAACCAGCTGCGCAGCCAGCAGCAACTGGCGCAGATCGATGCGGCACTGGCCGACAGTGAACACCTGGGCAGCCTGGCCAACGCCTGGCAGGCCTACCTGCCGCAATTGAAACAGGTGATGCTGATCGGCGGCCGGCTGGCCAAGGGCCGCGAGGAGCTGCCCGGCCTGCAGGCCCAGGTGAGCCAGGCCAATGCCCAGTTGCAGGCCCAGCGCGACAGCTTCGAGGTGCTGTTCCGTGAAGCCGGGGCCGAACCCCACGCGCTGGCCGAACAGATCGACCTGCTCGGCGGCATGCTCCAGGACAACCGCAAGCAGCAGCGCGCCGTCGAGGAACTAGCCCGCCTGCATGGCCGTGAGCTGGAACTGCGACAGACCCTCGACGCCCTGCGTGATCGCCAGCAGCAGGCCATGCAGCAGCGCCAGCAACTGATCGGCGCAGGCACCGCGGCCAAGGCCGAGCTGGAAAGCGCCGAACAGGCACTGACCCTGACCCGCCAGTTGCTCGAACGCCAGCGCCTGGCGCGCAACACCAGCGTCGAAGAGCTGCGCGCCCAGTTGCGCGATGGCGAGCCGTGCCCGGTATGCGGCAGCGCCGAGCACCCGTTCCACCAGCCAGAAGCGTTGTTGCACAGCCTGGGTCGCCACGACCAGGCCGAGGAGGCGGCCGCGCAGAAACAGGTCGAACAGCTCAACGCCAGGTTGGTGGAACTGCGTACCGAGCTGGGCGTGGTCAACGCCCAGCTCAAGGACTATCAGCAGCAACAGCTCAAGCTGGGCGAACAGCTGCAGCCATTGCTCGAGCAGGTTCAGGCCCACGCCCTGTGGCCGGCGCTCGCGCCCCAGGACGACAAAGCCCGTAGCGCCTGGCTCGACGGCCAGCTGCGCCGCCTGGGCGAAGAGATCGACCGCGACGAGAAACGCCAGGGCACCCTGCTCGCCTTGCAGAAGGACGCCGCCCGCCTCACCCAGCAGCTACAGGCCGCCAACCAGGCTCAGGAGCAGGCCCAGCGCCATCTTGACCAGCAACACCAGGCCCTGGCCGCCGACCAACAGCAACTGGAGCAGGGCCTGAACGACCTGGCCAGCGTGCTGCCCCAGGATATTCTCCAGGCCCTGCGCGACGACCCGGCCCAGGCCTTCCTCGGCCTTGACCAGCAGATTGCCCTGCGCCGCCAGCAACTCGACCAGCGCAAGGACGAGCAGGAAGAACAACAGGCACGCCAGCAACAGCTGGACAAGCTGCGCGACCAGCAACAGGCCCGCCAGCACAATCAGCAGCAACTGCTGCAGAAAATCACCGCACTGGACGAACAGCGCCAGCAGGCCCAGGCCACCCTCGGCGAACTGCTCGGCGAACAGGCCAGCGCCGAAGCCTGGCAGCAACATATGGAGACGCAGCTGGAACAGGCTCGCGCCGCTGACGCCGACACTGCCCAGCGCTTGCAGGCCTTGCATACCCAAGGCGTGCAACTGGCCGCTGAACTCAATGCCAACAGCCAGCGCCAGCAAGCCCTGGAGCACGAGCACCAGCAACTGCAGGGCGCAATCGCCCAATGGCGCAGCGCCCACCCTGAACTGGACGACGCTGGCCTCGACCGCTTGCTGGCCATCGACGACGCTCAACTCGGTGACTTGCGCCAACACCTGCAGGCAGCGGAAAAGGCCATCGAGCAAGGCCGGGTACTGTTGCAGGAGCGCGAGCAGCGCCTGCAGCAACATGCTGCCCAAGCCCATGGCGAACTACCGGTCGAGACATTGGAGCAGAGCCTCGCCGAGCTGCAGCAGCAGCTTGTCACCCAGGAGCATCAATGCGCCGAACTGCGCGCCCAGCAGGCCGACGATCAACGCCGCCAGCAGGCACACCAGGCCCTGGCCGAGCAGATCGAGCAGGCCTATCAGCAGTGGCAACGCTGGGCACGCCTGAACGCCTTGATCGGCTCCGCCTCGGGCGATGTGTTCCGCAAGATCGCCCAGGGCTACAACCTCGACCTGTTGCTGCACCACGCCAACAGCCAACTGCGCCAACTGGCCCGGCGCTATCGCCTCAAGCGCGGCGGCAGTGCCCTGGGCCTGCTGGTGCTGGACACCGAGATGGGCGACGAACTGCGCTCGGTGCATTCGCTGTCGGGCGGCGAAACCTTCCTGGTCTCGCTGGCACTGGCCCTGGGCCTGGCCTCGATGGCCTCCAGCACCCTGCGCATCGAATCGCTGTTCATCGACGAGGGCTTCGGCAGCCTCGACCCCGAGTCGCTGCAACTGGCCATGGATGCCCTCGGCGGCCTGCAGGCCCAGGGCCGCAAGGTGGCGGTGATTTCCCACGTACAAGAGATGCATGAGCGCATCCCGGTGCAGATCCAGGTGCGCCGCCAAGGTAACGGCCTGAGCGATGTCGAGGTGAGCGGGTGATCCTCTACTCGTTCCGCCGCTGCCCCTGGGCCATGCGCGCACGCCTGGCATTGCGCTACGCGCAGTGCCCGGTGGCAATTGTCGAGGTGGCAATGAAGAACAAGCCGGCCGAGCTGCTGGCCCTGTCGCCCAAGGGCACGGTGCCGGTGCTCGATACCGGGGATGGGGTACTGGAGGAGAGCCTGGATATCATGCGCTGGGCCCTTGCCCGGCATGATCCCGAGGACTGGCGCCTGCTGGCCGACCCGGCGGCGGCGCAACGGGCCGATGCGCTGATCGCGCGCAACGACAGCACGTTCAAGGCCCAGGTGAACCTGTACAAGTATGCCGAGCGCTACCCCGAGCATTCCCGTGAGCACTACCGGCAACAGGCCGAAGCGTGGCTCGTGGAGCTGGAAAGCCTGCTCGAAGGCAGGCCATACCTGCTGGCCGATCACCCGAGCCTGGCCGATGCCGCCTTGCTGCCCTTGATGCGCCAGTTTGCCGGGGTCGAACCGCAGTGGTTCGCCGAGGCGGCTTATCCGCGGGTGCGGAGCTGGTTGCAGGGCTGGCTGGAATCGGACCTGTTCAAGGCCATCATGGCCAAGTGAGGCAGCTTCAAGTAACGAGCCTCAAGCGCCAAGTCGAGCGGTTGACTCGGTTCTTTCTTGTAGCTTGAAACTTTTAGCTTGTAGCTCAGAGCGCCAGGATCGGCGCCGACATCAACAACAGCACTACCGCCGTGATACGCCACATCATGCTCAGCCCCTTTGGTGAGTCAAAAATTTAGCGTCAAATTAAATCACATGGCGTTGTGCTATTACCAATGGCTTTACACACTCAATTGGAGTGCTTGCTCAGGGCAGCGTGGAAGTGCGCGCTCTGTTGCAGGTACTTGTCGGTGTAGCTGTGGGTGGTGGAAGGCTTGCTGCTGTGTTCGGCTTGCGCGTGCGCTGGCAGCACGACCGAGGCGGAAATGGCGGAAGCGGCGATGAGCGAGAAGATGTTGAAGTTCATGTGGGCAGACCTCGACTTCGGTGGTTTGACGTTGGCCCGTCGGGGCCTTGGGTCAAAACTTACGCCGATGGGGGCGCCTGCTGAAATTCATTGCGGCAGTAGCGATTATCACGGCAATCGATAATTGCCTCGCGCCCGCCTGCAGGAGCGGCCTTGGGTCGCGAACGGGCTGCAAGCGGCCCCGGGATCTTGATTCCAACTCAAGATTGCCGGGGCTGCTGCGCAGCCCGTTCGCGGCGCAAGGCCGCTCCTCCAGGGGTGGGCGCGCGTCATTCGAGGAACTTGAGGTCCGAAGGCGCCTGCTGCTCGAGCTTCTGCACGGTGTCACCGAGCTTGCCGCTACGCGGATCGCGGTGCATGACCACGATCTGGTTACTCTTCTGGTTGGCCACCAGCAGGAAGTCGCCGCTGGGGTCGAGGGTGAACTCCCGGGGATGATCGCCCTCCACCGAACGGCGCTGCAGCAGGGTCAGCTGGCCGTCGTCCTTGCCCACCGCATACACCACGATCTCGTTGGCCGTGCCACGGTTGCTGACGTAGAGGAAACGGCCGTCCGCCGACAAGTGCAGCCCGCCGGCGGCCTTGGCGGCAGGGTCCTTGAGGTCGGTCAGCGGCAAGCGCTGGCGTTCGTTTAGCGCGCCATCCTGCACATCGAACACCACCACTTCGGCGCTCATCTCCAGGGTCAGGTAGGCGTGCTTGCCCTTGGCGTCGAACAGCAGGTGACGCGGCCCGCTGCCCGGCGGTAGCTCGACCGAGGGCGGGATCGCCGGGGTCAAGGGGTGCTCCGGGCTGGCGCCGTCGTAGCGGTAGATGAACACCTTGTCCGCGCCCAGGTCGCTGGCGTACAGGTGGCGACCATCAGGCGACAGCACCAGCGAATGCACATGGGCGCCGGCCTGGCGCTCGGGGTTGACCTTGCTCGGCTGATGCCGCGCCTGCTGCACCACCGCCTTGAGCTTGCCGTCCCTGGCCACCGGGATCACCACCAGGCTGCCGCCGGGGTTGGGGGCGACAGCATAGTTGGCGACGAACAGGTAGCGCTGGTCGTGGCTGAGACTGGCATGGGTCGGCTCGTCGCCCTGGCTGGGCACCTGGTTCAGCGGTTTGATCTCGCCCTTGGCGCTCAGCGAAAAGCTGCTGGCATGGCCTTGCGCAGTCTCGTTGACCGCGAACAGCAGGCGCTGGTCGGCGGACAACACCAGCCATGACGGGCTGACGGCCTTGACCACCTGCTGGGGCTTGGCATCGATCTGGCCGTTGCGCTCATCAAAACCGTAACGGTAGATGCCCTGGCTGCCGCCATCGGTGTAGCTGCCCACCAGCAAGGTGGCGGCGTGGGCATTGATTGCAAGGGTCATGAGGCTAGCGGTCAGCAGGCGCGTCCACGTCCGATTCATCGTCTTCTTCATCCGGGGCTCTGAAAGCACTCATACAGACTAGACGATGCTCGCCCTCGGCAGAGGCCAGGCACCAGTCGTCGCCCGCGCCAGTGGCGGCGGCGACTTGTTCGGGGGTGAAGGTCCAGCGGCGCAGTTGGCGGCCGTCCATGCACTCGATGACCAGGCCGGTTTCGTCGAAGGTGAAGTCGAAGGCGTGCAGGCCGTCGATCAGGAGCATGTCGCAGGTGGTCAGGGTGGCGGCGAGGGTCATGGGGGCATCCGGGAAATTGGGCAGCCATTATAGCCATGGGGCTGCTCTGCAGCCCAATCGCCGGCAAGCCGGCTCCCACAGAGATCGCGCCATCTTCAAGGCCAGCGCAATACCTGTGGAAGCCGGCTTGCCGGCGATTCGGCCGCAGAGCGGCCCCTTGCTGAGGATCAGTGGGCGAAGATCGACCCGCCCTCCTTGCCCGCCAGTTTCTCCGGCTTGATCAGGAACCGCGCCAGCGCCGGCAGCAGCCACAGTGCGCCAAACATGTTCCACAGCAGCATGAAGGTCAGCATCAGGCCCATGTCGGCCTGGAACTTGATGGCCGAGAAGATCCAGGTGCACACGCCGATGGCCAGGCACAGGCCGGTGAACAGCACGGCTTTACCGGTGGAGCGCAGCGTCTGGTAGTAGGCCTCCTGCAGGGGCAGGCCGGCACGCAGGAAGCTCTCCAGGCGGCTGTAGATGTAGATGCCGTAATCCACGCCGATCCCTACACCCAGCGCCACCACCGGCAACGTGGCGACTTTCACGCCAATGCCCATGAACGCCATCAGCGCGTTGCCCAGCACCGAGGTGAGCACCAGCGGCAGCACGATGCACAGGGTGGCGGCAAAGGAACGGAAGGTGATCATGCACATCACCCCCACGCACAGGTAGACCAGGATCAGGATGGTCAGCTCGGCCGACTTGATGACCTCGTTGGTGGCGGCCTCGATGCCAGCGTTACCGGCCGCCAGGAGGAACTGCAGGCCGTCCTTGTTGTGGCTGTCGGCGAAGGCCTTGGCCGCGGCGGTGACCCGCTCCAGGGTTTCGGCCTTGTGGTCGTTGAGGAACACCAGCACCGGCGCCAGCGAGCAGTCGCCGTTGTACAGGCCATCGGCGCGGGCGATGGAGTTGTTGAGGATGCCCGGGTTGCGCGACAGCGTCTCCCACTTCAGGCTGCCTTCGTTCATACCCTTGATGACCTGCTTGGACACGGTCACCAGGGAGATGGTCGACTGCACCCCCGGGGTGTTGTCCATGGTCCACATCAGTTCGTCGATGGGCGCCATGGTCGAGTGGATCGAGCAGCGCTCGGCCGGGGTCTTGACCATAATCACCAGCACGTCGGAACTGGTCGAGTAGTTGCTGATGATGAAGCGGTTGTCCTGGTTGTAGCGCGAGTCGGGGCGCAGCTCCGGGGCCCCCTGGTCGAGGTCGCCGATCTTCAGGTTCTGGCTGTACCAGAGGCCGCCGGCGAAGGCCAGCAGTGCCAGCACGATGGACACCGGCGCCACCTTGGGGCTGGCGAAGTTGGCCAGCAGGCGCCAGAACGGGTGCTCGCGGGTGGCGTCCTTCTTGCTGCGGGCAATGGCCTTCTGGCTGATGCCGACATAGCTGATGGCCACGGGCAGCAGGATCAGGTTGGTGAAGACGATCACCGCCACGCCGATCGAGGCGCCGATGGCCAGCTCGCGAATTACCCCGATATCGATGATCAGCAGGGTGATGAAGCCCACGGCGTCGGCGAGGATGGCGATCATCCCCGGCAGGAACAGCTGGCGGAAGGTGCGCCGGGCAGCGGTCAGGGCATTGTCGGCGTCACTGGACTGCAGGGCGATGCCGTTGATCTTCTGCACCCCGTGGGAAATGCCGATGGCGAAGATCAGGAACGGCACCAGCATCGAATACGGGTCGAGCCCGAAGCCCACCGCATGCATCAGCCCCAGCTGCCAGACCACCGCCACCAGGGTGGTGATCAGCACGGCAATGGTGCTGCGGATGCACCAGGTGAACCAGTACAACAGCGCCCAGGTGATCACCAGCGCGATGCCGAAGAACATCGCCACCATCACCAGCCCGTCGATCAGGTCGCCGACCTTCTTGGCAAAGCCGACGATGTGGATCTTGACGTTGGGGTTTTGCGCCTGGAACTTGTCGCGGATCTTTTCTTCCAGCTGATGGGAGAACTGCTGGTAGTCGAGCTTGACCTGCTTGCCCGGGTCCTGGGGGTCGGGGAAGCTCTCCAGCAACGGAATGTCGACGATGCTGGACTTGAAGTTGTTGGCCACCAGGCGCCCGACCTGGCCGGACTTGAGCACGTTGTCGCGCAGGGTGTCGAGGCTGCCCTGCGAGCCGTTGTAGGTGTTGGGGATCACCTCGCCGCCGGAGAAGCCTTCCTCGGTGACTTCGCTCCAGCGCACACTGGGGCTCCACAGCGACTTGAGGCCGGCGCGGTCGACGCCAGGGATGTAGAACACCTCGTCATGGATCTGGCGCAGCGTTTCCATGTAGTCCTTGTCGAAGATGTCACCGTTGACCGCCTCGACCGAGATGCGCACGGTGTTGCCGAGGTTGGCCAGGTCGTTGCGGTGCTCCATCATCTGTTCGATGAAGGGGTGCTGCAGCGGGATCATCTTTTCGAAGCTGGTGGACGGGCGGATCAGCGTGGCCTGCCAGAACAGGAACACACTCACCACCAGGCAGATGGCGATGACCATGGGCCGGTTGTTGAAGATCAGGCGTTCCAGCAGGGTAGCCTTGTCCTTGTGCTGCATGTCGAAGCTCTCCCGGCTGGTCATGGGCGTGCCTCCTGGGTACCGTCGGCCGATGCCAGGTGCACACCGCCCTGCCCTACCAGCAGCAGGCCGCCACCGGCGAGGCCGCTGACCCCGGCCAGGGCGACGCGGTCGGCGCGGTTGCGCACGCTGAAGGTCTGACCGTCGTCATGGCTACGCAGCACGCTGCCGCCGTTACCGACCAGCACCACGCTGCCGTCCTCGAGAAGCGTAGCGCTTGCCAGGCCGAATTCGAGCGGGCCGCGCTCGGCATTCAGTTCAATCGGCTGCCAGCTGTCACCGAAATCGGTGGAACGGAACAGGTTGCCGCGCAGGCCGTAAGCCAGCAGGGTGTTGGGTTGGGCGGTGCCGATCACGCCGAAGAACGAGCCCTCATAGGGGCTTTCGACCTTCGACCAGCTCTGGCCGTTGTCGCTGGAGCGGAACATGCTGCCCTGCTCGCCGACGATGAACAGGCCGGCGTCCTTCACCCAGGTAATGGCGTTGAGGTGCAATTGGTCGGGGTTGTCCAGGCGCTCGCCGACATCCTGCCAGTGCTGGCCACCGTCGAGGGTTTCGAGCACGGTGCCGTAGGCGCCGACGGCAAACCCCTGCTGCGGGTCGAGCATGCGCACATCGAGCAGCGGGGCTTCGCGGGAGCGGTCTTCGAACTGCTTGCTCCAGGTGGCGCCGCCGTCGCTGCTGGCGAGGACCTGTGCGTCATGGCCAACGGCCCAGCCGCGCTTGTCATCGAGGAAGAATACGGCGGTGAGCAGTTGCCGGGTGGGCACCCGGGCCTGGGTCCAGGTCTTGCCCTGGTCGTCGGAGAACAGGATATGGCCGCGATCGCCGACCACCACCAGGCGCTTGCCGGCGTGGGTGGCACCGATCAACAGGCTTTGGCTGGCCTTGGCCGACTCCACCGAGTATTCCTCGGCGGCCACCGCCGCATCGACGCTGCCCGCCCATGCCGCCAGTGCCAGCGCCAGCATCGCGCTGGCCGCCAATGGCCAGGCGCCGTACCGGCCCCGTGCCGTAATCCGCTCTCTCATGACTGCCCCCTGTTGTGTTCTTGTGCTGGGTCAATCTATTGCCAGGTGCCGAGAAACCCTGTTCCAGAGCCCTGGAATAGCTTCGGGCCATCCTATCGGGGTACTCCGGCAGAAAACAACGAGCGGGACGTTATGTTTTGTTAACCGCTGAAAACGACTGGGGCCGCTTTGCGGCCCTTTCGCGGCACGAGGCTGCTCCTACAGGAAATCGCGGTCTCCTGTAGGAGCGGCCTCGTGCCGCGAAAGGGCTGCGCAGCAGCCCCAAGGGTCTCAAGCGAGACTTTTACTCACCACCTCATACACATCACTCGACAGCGCACCCGAAGCCAGGATCCGCTCCAGCTCGCCCTTCATCAGCGCCTGACGCTTGTGGTCATACTTGCGCCAACGGGTCAGCGGCGCCAGCTGGCGCGAAGCGATCTGCGGGTTCAGTGCATTGAGCTCGATCACCAGGTCCGCCAGGAAGCGATACCCCGAACCGTCAGCGGCATGGAAGTTGACCAGGTTCTGCCCGGCAAACGCACCGACCAACGCCCGCACCTTGTTCGGGTTCTTCAGGGTGAAGGCCGGGTGCTGCATCAGTGCCTTGACCCGCGCCAGCCCACCCGGCAAGGCACTTGCCGCCTGCACGCTGAACCACTGGTCCATGACCAGCGGGTTGTCCTTGAAGTGCTCGGCAAAGGTTTCCAGGGCCTTGGCCCGCTCGGCCTCGAACGGCGAGTTGACCAGCACCGCCAGGGCGGTGAGGCGCTCGGTCATGTTGTCGCACTGGTCGAACTGCTCCAAGGTCGCTTCCACCACCTGCGGCTTGCCGCTGAGCATCAGGTACGACAGCGCAATGTTCTGCAGGCTGCGGCGGGCGAAGTGCTCGGCAGAGGCCACGTACGCGGTCTTGCGCGACACGTCACGGTTGGCCTGGTAACGGGCCCACAGCGCGTCGAACAGCTGCTCGGCGATCTGCCGGCGGGCAAACTCGCGGGCAGCGTGGATGGCGTCCACATCGGCCACCTGGCTGATCTCGGTGAGGTAGGCCTCGCCCGGCAGCGAAAGCATCTCGGCGACCATGGCAGGGTCCAGCGACGCATTGCCAACCACAGTGCCCAGTGCGGTGATCAGGCGCTGGTCGAGCTTGAGTGCTTCGCCACGCTGGTGCTGGCCGATCAGCTCCTGGAGCACCTGCACCGACAACTGCTGCCCCGCTTCCCAGCGGTTGAAGCCATCGCTGTCGTGCTGCATCAGGAACATCAGCTGGTCGCGGTCGTAGGGGAAGCTCAGCTTGACCGGGGCACTGAAGCCGCGCAGCAACGACGGCAGCGGTTTGCTGGCGATACCTTCAAAGGTGAAGGTCTGCTCGGCCTCTGTCACCGACAGCACGCGGCTGGTGCCAACGGCGGCGCTTTCGCCGGCCAGGCGCAGCGGCAGGTCATTGCCTTCGGCGTCCAGCAGGCCCAGTGCCACCGGGATCACGAACGGCAGTTTCTCGACCTGCCCCGGGGTCGGCGGGCAGCTCTGGCGGAAGGTCAGGCTGTAGCGCTGCGCGGCGGCGTCAAAGGCCTCGCTGACCTCCAGGCGCGGGGTGCCGGCCTGGCTGTACCAGCGCTTGAACTGGGTCAGGTCGACGCCGTTGGCGTCCTCCATGGCCTTGATGAAGTCGTCGGTGGTCACCGCCTGGCCATCATGGCGCTCGAAGTACAGGTCGCTGCCCTTGCGGAAGCCCTCGGCCCCCAGCAGGGTGTGGACCATGCCGACCACCTCGGCGCCCTTCTCGTACACCGTCAGGGTGTAGAAGTTGGAGATCTCGATGAAGCTGTCCGGGCGGATCGGGTGGGCCATGGGGCCGGCGTCTTCGGCGAACTGGTGGGTGCGCAGGTAGGCGACGTCCTCGATGCGCTTGACCGTGCGCGAGTTCATGTCGGCGCTGAACTCGGCATCGCGGTACACCGTGAAGCCTTCCTTGAGCGACAGCTGGAACCAGTCGCGGCAGGTCACGCGGTTGCCCGACCAGTTGTGGAAGTACTCGTGGGCGACCACGCCTTCGACGCGCTGGTGGGCGGCGTCGGTGGCAGTCTCGGCACGGGCCAGCACACAGCTGGAGTTGAAGATGTTCAGGCCCTTGTTTTCCATGGCGCCCATGTTGAAGTCGTTGACTGCGACGATCATGAAGATGTCCAAGTCGTATTCACGGCCGTAGACCTCTTCGTCCCAGCGCATGGACTTCTTCAGGCTGACCATGGCGTGGTCGCACTTGTCGAGGTTCTCTTCCTCGACATAGATACGCAGGGTCACGTCACGGCCGGACTGGCGCTTGAATTCGCTTTCGACACACCACAGGTCACCCGCCACCAGCGCGAACAGGTAGGCCGGCTTCTTGAACGGATCTTCCCAGGTTGCCCAGTGGCGGCCGTCTTCAGCCGGCCCGCTGCCGACCGGGTTGCCGTTGGACAGCAGCACCGGGTAGCGGTGCTGTTCGGCGATCACCGTGGTGGTGAAGACGCTCATCACATCCGGGCGGTCGAGGTAGTAGGTGATCTTGCGAAAGCCCTCGGCCTCGCACTGGGTGCAGAACATCTTGCCGGACTTGTACAGGCCTTCCAGCGCGGTGTTGCTCTCCGGGTGGATCTTCACGCTGGTGTCGAGGGTGAAGCGCTCGGTTTTCGGGTGCAGGGTCAGGCTGCTGTCGTCGAGCTGGTAATCGCCCGATTGCAGCTCCTGGTCATCCAGCGAAGCGCGCAGCAGCTCCAGCTGCTGGCCGTCGAGCACCAGCGGCGGCAGGCCGGCGCCACGCTCGGGGTTGCGGCGCATGACCAACTGCGCATGCACCAGCGTGTGGTCCTCGAACAGCTCGAAGGTCAGGTGGGTCTCTTCGATCAGGTACTCGGGGGCCTGATAGTCCTTGAGGTAGATCACTTGCGGTTGTTCGGTACGCATGGTGACGATCCTTTACTGGAGCACGGCCAGTTGATAGGCCGTGTACTTGCGAATGTTGATCACACCGGTGTCGAAGATCAGGTACTGGCCCTTGATGCCCAGCAGCGTGCCTTCCACGACCGGATCCTTGTCGAGGTTGAAGCTGACGATCTTTTTCGGGTAGGCCTCGACCGGGTAGCGCATCTGCACCACCTCGGCGTCGGGCAGCGGCTGGATGGCTTGCAGGCCAAAGCGCTCTTGCAGCCCACGGATACCGTCGGCGCAGGCGTCGAAGATCTGTTCGCGGATGGCCACCAGGTCGAGCACTTCGGCATCGCCCTTGAGCAATGCGCGCCAGTTGGTGCGGTCCGGCACCTGGCTGCGCAGGATGTCTTCGACCAGCCCGGATTGCTGGCGGGTGGCCACGCGCATGATCGGCAGCGCCTGGCTGGCACCCTGGTCGAGCCAGCGGGTGGGCAGTTGGGTGGCACGGGTGATGCCGACCTTGATGCCCGACGAGTTGGCCAGGTACACCACGTGGTCGGTCATGCAGAACTGCTCGCCCCACGACGGCTCGCGGCAGGTGCCGGCGTCGTAGTGGCAGCGTTCCGGGGCCATGATGCAGACGTCGCACTGGGCCAGCTTGGTCATGCAGGGGTAGCAGTAACCCTGGCTGAAGCTGGTCTTGGTGCGCTTGCCGCAGTGGGTGCAGTGGATGGCGCCGAGGTACTCCAGGCGGATCGACTGGCCGATCAGCGGGTTCACCGGCACCTGGGCGTCGTCCAGGCGAAAACTGTATTGAACGACCGGCGCTTCCAGACGCACCGCCATCTTGCTCAAAGAGCCACGAGCGAGTTCGATCAATGTACCGAGTCCGACTTGAACAGGATGTTGGCGATCGGCGCGGATTTCGACGCGCACTCTTGCGGGCCCATGTAGCCGGTGCGCTGGTCTTCGGGCAGGTTCTGGATTTCCCAGGCGATCACGGCCTGCAGCGACAGTTCTTTCTGCTCGGCGGTGAGCTTGCGGCCATCGGACCATTTGCCGATTTCAACGGCCGTTTTCAGGCTTTCGTAGATCTCGGGGGTGATGTTTTCGATCATTTGGGCGAACGTGGACATGGTGTCTCCTCAGTCAGGCGGACAGTTTACGCCGGGCGAGCCATCCACCCAAGAGCCCCGTCAGGCAACCGATGAGCAACCCGCCCACGTGCGCGGCGTTGGCGATCTGACCGAAGCCAAGCTGCCCCACCACACCGCTCAGGCACACCAGCAGCCAGATCAGCATCATCGCCAGCACACCCCGGGGCAGGCTGAACTGCGGGTTCGGTGCCAGCTTCTGATACAGCCACACATGCCCGAGCAAACCGTACAGCACACCGGACAGGCCACCGAACAGGCTTGGGCCGCTGGTGAAGTGCTGGGCCAGGTTGGACACCAGGCTGAACAGCAGGGTCAAGGACAGCAGCATCCATGGGCCCTGGCGCAGTTCGATGCGTTTGCCCAGCTCCCAGTACCACATACCGTTCATCGCCAGGTGCAGCACACCGAAGTGCAGCAGCATCGGCGACACCAGCCGCCACCACTGGCCTTCGCCGAGTGCTTGCAGCAGCGGGGTGAAATACAGGTACTCACCCTGCACCTGGAAGGGCAGGAAGGTAAACCAGGCGATGGTGGTCAGGTTGTCGCCCAGGCCGGTCAGGCCAGCGACCACCAGGCTCAGGAACAGCACCGTGGCGGTGACCTTGCAGGCGATGGCCTGTTCCTTCAGCGTCGGGGCTTTCGCCGGCAAGCCGGCTTCCACAGGCTCAGGGTTGGGCTCGAGGTCGGCGTTGCCGTCGGGGTAGCGCGTGTACAACTCGCGAACATCCTCGGCAACGGCCGGCGGTACCCACAGCACCTGCTCCTCGCCCTCCTCGACCACCCGGTGCGGCACCTGCAGGCGCCGCAGCAGGGCGACGAAACCGCTGAGGTCGACCGCCAGCGGCAGGCGCAGCACTTCGATCACGTTCATTGACTGGCCTGCGGGCGTTCGACATCGACCCAGACGAACTTGTGCGGGTCGATGCGGGTTTCGTCATCCAGCCGGTAGGCGGCCAGCTTGCCGTACAGCACGGCACTGTAGTCCAGGCAGGCCAGGTTGCCGCGGATCGGCGCCGGGCGGCCGCTGCGCCAGTAGTGGCCGACAAACAGCAGCGGCTCATCTTCGGTATAACGCAACAGGGCGTTCTTCTGGGTATGGCTGAGGGGCGCGCGCGCCACCTCATCGGGCAAGGCGTCGGGCTGGAAGACGATATCGCCGTAGGTTTGCGGATCCTCTTCCCAGAACTTGGTGCGGAAGAAAGCACGGGTCAGGCCATCACCGCCGGTCAGTGTCAGGCCGTCAGGCAGACGCATGTCGGTGCCGCGCAGCAGGCGGTTGCACACGGTGGCGGCAAAGCTTCCGGACACCGCCGAGGCCTGCACGAAGTGCTCGTCGATGCAGCCTTTGGGGTACTGCTGGCGCAGCGGCTCGATCAGTTGCGGGTCCCAGCAGGCATGCACCAGGCGGAAACGCCCGGCGTCGACAAACAGCGGCAGCTCGTAGAACCACTGGATGAAGTCGTGCCAGTCGCCGGGGTGCTGGGCGAACTGGGTGAGGGTTTCGTCGATCAACCGGGCATGCCGTGGCGTGTGCTCGCGTACATAGGCCTTGCCAGTGCCCGGCAGGGCCGGCGTGACCCAGCCCAGGGCGTTGTATTCGTGGTTGCCCATGATGCAGAAGGCCTGGCCGGCCTCGACCATGTCGTGGACGATGTGCAGCGCTTCGCGAATGCGCGGGCCGCGGTCGACAATATCGCCGAGGAACAGCGCCTGGCGCCGTGGGTGCCGCCAGACACCGCCGACACGTTTATAACCGAGGGCGTCGAGCAGGCGCTCGAGGGTAAGCGCACAACCGTGCACGTCACCGATGATGTCGAAACTGCGCGCCGGATCGAGCATCAGTCGTCCCTGCCCCCCAGGCGGCTGCCCCAGCCTAGCTTGGTGCGGCAGACTTCGTAGTAGTTGTGGTCCAGCGGATGGATCAGGCGCAGCTTCTGCGGTTTCTTGCTCACCGTGATGGTGTCGCCGGGGGCGCAGGTGAAGTGGTTCTGGCCGTCACAGGAAACCTGCGGGTAGATCTGCAGGTCGCTGGACACCACGATCTTCAGCTCGCTGTTGCCGTCGACCACGATCGGCCGGCCCGACAGGGTGTGCGGGTACATCGGCACGATGACGATGGCGTCGAGCTTGGGGTGCATGATCGGCCCGCCGGCTGACAGCGCATAGGCCGTGGAACCCGTGGGGGTGGCGACGATCAGGCCGTCGGCCTTCTGGCTGCAGACGAACTGGCCGTCGATGTAGATCTCGAACTCGATCATCCGCGTCGATTTACCCGGGTGCAGCACCACGTCGTTGAGCGCATCGCCCTGGCCAATGGCCTCGTGGTGACGGCGCACCTCGGCCTGCAGCAGGAAGCGGTTTTCCACCAGGTAGTGGCCGTCGAGCACTTCGGCGACTTTCTGCTCCAGCTCATCGGGGCGGATATCGGTGAGGAAGCCCAGGTTGCCACGGTTTATGCCCAGCACCGGGATGTTGTGCCGGGCCAGGGCGCGGGCGGCGCCGAGCAGGCTGCCGTCGCCACCGACCACGATGACCAGGTCGCACACCTCGCCCAGCAGCTTGCGGGTGGAGGTTTGCAGGCCGTGGCCGGGCAGCACTTCAGCGATGGTGTCCTCGAGGATCACGTGCAGGTGGCGCTCGAGGAGGAATTTTTTCAGTCGGCGAATGGTGTCGAGCACCTGGGAGCTGCCAAGGCGTCCGATGATACCGATATTGCGAAATTGCTCCATGGTGCTCCTGCAAGGCTCTGCGGCGGGGTGACTATGCCGGGATTATGGGCGAAAGCACCGGGCAGCGGCAAACCGGCTATGCTCGCGGGATGATGCCCTTCGCCGACCTTGAGCCCCTGCCCCGCCAGTTGCGCCACCCCGCGGTGCGCGACCTGGCCTGGACGATTCTGTCGCCCCCCTTGCTGCAAGACACTCCGCAGCCACAGCGCCACCCGCTCCACGCCAGCGGCTGGGCCGACGACCCCGCGCGCCTGGCCGACTGGCTGCGCGCACTCGACCAGGCACCGGCGCCGTTGCTCGAAGGGCTGGCACGTCTGAGCAGCCGTCGTCTGGGCCTGTATTACGAAGCGCTGTGGCAGTTCGCCTTGCGCCAGGCACCGGGCATCGAGCTGCTGGCAGCCAACCTGGCGATCCGCGATGGCGGACACACCCTGGGCGAGCTGGATATCCTGCTGCGTGACCGCGAAGGCGATCATCACCTGGAGCTGGCGATCAAACTGTACCTGGGGCCCAGTACGGGTGAGGGCAGCAACCCGGCCGACTGGCTCGGGCCTGGCTGTCATGACCGGCTGGGGCAGAAACTGGCGCACCTGGCGCAGCACCAGTTGCCCATGTCGAGTGGGCCGCACAGTCGTCAGGTGCTGGACGCGCTGGGCGTGGACAAGGTGCAGGCACACCTGTGGCTCGGCGGTTACCTGTTCTATCCCCTGGCAGGCCCGGCAGCCCGACCGCCCACCGGCAGCAACCCCGAACACCTGCGTGGCGGCTGGCTGCACCGGCGAGACTGGGCCAGCGACGCGCAACAGCGCTGGCAGCCCCTGCCCCGGCATGCCTGGCTGGCACCGGCACGGCTGGCAGCTGACGATTGCTTGGACGCCGCGCACTTCGATGCGTGGCTGGAGGGGCTGGACACCCACGCTCCCGCGCAACTGCTGGCCAGAATGGCGCAACAGGCAGACGGGGCGTGGGAGGAAGTCGAGCGGGTATTCCTGGTGGCCGACAGCTGGCCGCACCTGCCCGCTCGATGAACCGCCAGTCCCCCCACTGGTTTACCGGTGAAAGGCCTGGCAGGCATCAGCGAGGATCAGGACGCGTCAGCAACCGGCTCAGGCGCCGGGCAGTGTGCCTGGGCATCTTGCGGCCACAGCACCTTGCCCTTGCCGTCCACTACCTGCTCCGCACCGCACGGCAGACGGTTGGTGTCAAACACCACGGTGCCGTCCAGGCGGTACAGGGCACGCAGGGTGCGGACTGCATCGTCGCCATTGCCCTCGACCCGGTAGCCGAAGATTGCACCCCTTGCTTGGTCAACCTGCAGGTCTTGCCATTTGGCCGGCACCAGCAGCTTGCCGTCGAGGTCGTACAGCGCCCGCGAAGCATCCGAAGTGCTGCCCTCGGCAGCCAACAGGTGGTGCCCGTCCGCCGTCAGCTTGAGCATCACGAATTGCTCAGGCTTGATCAGCACCTTGCCCTGCTCGTCCATCAGGCCCACGGTGGCTGTCTCGCTCGGCATGCCGAGGAACACCACGGTCTTGCGCGGCGACTTCAGTTCGGTGAAGGCAAAGCGCTTGGGGGTGATCACGCCGACCTGCTGGTAGGTGGGCTGGACCACCACTTTGCCCTGGTCCAGGTCGATGGTGCCGTAGGTCGCCAGGAAAGCGTTCTGCAGCTTGCCGATATGGTTGAAGCCCGGACGATGGCCGCTGATACCCAGCAGGCCCAGGCCAGCGTCACCGACCGAATCGTATTCGGGCTGGATCAGCCACTTGCCGTCGTGACCGATCATGCCGGCCTTGCCACGGTCCTCCTCGGTGCGTGGCACCTGCACCATGGCGCCGGTCTTGCCGAAGGTTTCGCAGTTCTGGTACTGCGCCTCGATGATCACCTTGCCTTGGTAGTCGAGGTAACCGCAGGGTTTGTCGCTACCCTCGCGGTAGCCCACCAGGCCAGCGCCCGGGGTGCCCAGCCAGTATTTGCCGAGCGGGATCACCAGGTCGCCTGCGGCATTGGCCAGGCCGACGCCGGTTTGCCCTTCGCGGGAGACCACCAGGAAACCATCCGCCGCGCTGGTAATCGTGTCGAAATCGAGCTTGCGCAGCGCCTTGGTCTGAAGGTTGTAGCCCCAGTTTTCATTGCCTTGCTGGCCGAGCACCCAGTTGCCGCGCTTGGCGAAATCGTCGCGCACGTACAACGAGTCGAACACTGCTTCGCTGACCTTCTCGCCCTTGGCCGTGAGAATGCCGCGCAGCTCATCCACTTCGTAGACGATGAAGTCATTCTCGCCACCGACATAAACGCTGTCGAACACGGCCGGCTGGACTTCCTTGCCCTGCTCGTCCATCACCCCGACCTTGCCCTCACGCACGAAGCCGAACAGGCCCGGCGTCAAGGTGTACACCTCATCGGTGAGTTCGGCGCGCAGCACCTGCTTGCCGTCGCCACTGGCCAGGTTCCAGTAATCGCCTTTGCCAAAAATGAAGGCATTGGTGAAGGGCTGGGTGTAAATCAGGTCGTAGTCGTTGTCGGGGCCGACGCGAAAGGCGCCATTTTGATCCAGTACCGCGCACTGGTCGTTGACGCACAACGGTATGGTCATCTCGGCAACCGGCGGCGTCTTGACTGCCGGAGCTTGCTCGCATCCGGCAAGCAGCAGGGAAAGGGAAGCGAACAGCGCCGCCCGAGGGGCGGTAATCAGAGGTTTCATTGAACACATCATCCTTGTGCGATAGAAAACAGGTGCAGGCTCATGGCCACCACCCGATTCGCTATGTCGGCCGCAACTAGTAGATCTGAAGCAAGCCGTTTTCCACGCCAGCGATTAGAGTTGAAGGCAGGCGCCAACAAGAGCGCCCTTCCAGACCTGATGACGAGGACCCACCATGGTTTCATCCACCCCCGCAGCCCATTACTCACGGCTGTCGATTACCCTGCACTGGCTGATGCTGGTGCTGCTGGCCGCCGTCTATGCCTGCATCGAATTGCGTGGCCTGTTCCCCAAGGGCAGCGCCGAACGCGATGTGATGAAGGATCTGCACTTCATGCTTGGCCTGAGTGTGTTCGTGCTGGTGTGGCTGCGCCTGGCCGTGCGCCTGTCGCGCCGCACCCCGCCGATCGTGCCCAAGCCACCGGCCTGGCAGACCGGGTTGTCGCATCTGGTGCACCTGCTGCTGTACCTGATGATGATCGGCCTGCCGCTGGCCGGTTGGGCGATCCTCAGCGCCGCCGACAAGCCGATCCCGTTCTATGGCCTGGAGCTGCCGGCCATCGTCGCGCCCGACCCGGACCTGGCCAAGTTCATCAAAGGCTGGCATGAGCGCATCGGCAGCTGGGGCTACTGGCTGATCGGCCTGCACGCGCTGGCTGGGCTGTATCACCACTACGTGCGCCGCGATAACACCCTGCTGCGCATGCTGCCCTACAAGTAACCGCGTCGCCCCTGCAGGCCACCGCTGTGCAGGAACACCAGGCGGGTGCCGGGCCTGAAAAGCCCGGCCACCACCTGCTCACGCAGGGCCATCAGCGCCTTGCCGGTGTACAAGGCTTCCAGCGGCAAGCCGGCCTGCTGTTCGCTATCGGCGACGAACGCCAGCAGTTCGTCGTCGAGCCGGGCAAAGCCCCCACGGCTTGCTTCATGCAGCGTGTAACCGTGCGGGCCAGCCAGGGCCGCGACGGTTTGCGGCACGCCATGATCCAGGGGCACGGCCAGCGCGCCATGCACCGCATGCTTGCCCTGCTCCGCCAGCACCAGCCCCGCCAGGGTGGTGCCGGTACCGGCGGCCAGCCACCAGGCGTCGTAATCCTGCCAACCCAGCACGGCCAGTTGCGCCCGGCACTGCTCGACGATCAGCGCGCAGCCCTGGGCACCGGCGGGGCCGCCACCGCCTTCGGGGATGCAGTGCCAGCCCGGATAACGGGCCTGCCAGGGCTGCCAGAATCCCGCCTGGTGCCGCTCTCGGTAGCCAGCGAAACCCAGCCAGTGCAGCTGCATGCCCAACGCCCGAAGGTCGCGCACGGTCGGCGTGTCCTGCTCATGGCCACGCAACAGCCCGGCGGTGGCGAAGCCGAAGCGCTTGCCGGCAGCAGCCAGGGCATGCAGGTGGTTGGAGTGGTTGCCGCCCAGGCTGATCAGGCCCGGTGACCCGGCCTGCCGGGCTTCGAGCAGGTGGTGGCGCAGCTTGAACCATTTGTTGCCGCTGATCAGTGGGTCGATCAGGTCAAGGCGCAGGACGGCGGCCTCTATGCCGGCGTGGTGGAGCCAGGGCAGGTCGAGGCGTTGCAGGGGGGCTTGGGGGAGGGAGAACTCGGGCATGGCGCGAGTCTATCAGTTGCCCGGGAGACCCTGGGGCTGCTGTGCAGCCCGCTCCGGCCGGTCCGGCGCCCCGGCAAGGCCGCTCCTCAAGGACCGCGATCTCCCGTAGGAGCGGCCTTGTGTCGCGAAAGGGGCGCGAAGCGCCCCCAGCAATACATCAGCCGATCACAGCTCGGCAGCCAGCCTCGACCCTTGGTTTATCGCACGCTTGGCATCCAGCTCGGCGGCCACGTCGGCACCGCCGATCAAGTGCACCGACTGCCCCGCCGCCAGCAACCCTTCATGCAATTCGCGCAGCGGGTCCTGGCCTGCGCAGACCACGATGTTGTCCACCGCCAGCAACTGCGGCTCGCCGTCACCGACGCGCAGGTGCAGGCCGGCGTCGTCCACGCTCAGGTATTCGACGCTGTTGAGCATCTGCACCTGCTTGTTCTTCAAGCCCGTACGGTGAATCCAGCCGGTGGTCTTGCCCAGGCCGTCGCCAACCTTGGTTTTCTTGCGCTGCAGCAGGTACACCTGGCGCGCCGGGGCATGCGGCTCGGCCTTGATGCCGGCCACACCGCCACGGGCCTGAAGCTCGCCGTCGATGCCCCACTCCTTCCAGAACGCCTCGCGGTCCTGGCTGGTGGCCACGCCCTTGTGCACCAGGTACTCGGACACATCGAAACCGATGCCACCGGCCCCGATCACTGCCACCCGCTCGCCCACCGGCTTGCGCTCCAACAGCACGTCCAGGTAGCTGAGCACCTTGGCGTTGTCGATGCCGGGGATGGCCGGGGTGCGCGGTGCGATGCCGGTGGCCAGGATGATTTCGTCGAAACCACCCGCCACCAGCGCCGCCACATCGACCCGCGTATCGAGCCGCAGGTCGACACCGGTGCTCTTCACCTTGTTGCGGAAGTAGCGCAGGGTCTCGAAAAATTCCTCCTTGCCCGGCACACGCTTGGCCACATTGAACTGCCCGCCGATTTCGCTGGCGGCATCGAACAGCGTCACCTGGTGCCCACGCTCGGCGGCCACGGTGGCGGCAGCCAGGCCGGCAGGGCCGGCGCCGACCACGGCGATGCGCTTGACGTTGAGTACGGGCAGGTAGTTGAGCTCGGTCTCGTGGCAGGCACGTGGGTTGACCAGGCAACTGGTCAGCTTGCCGCCGAAGGTGTGGTCCAGGCAGGCCTGGTTGCAGCCGATGCAGGTGTTGATCTCGTCGCCGCGGCCTTGCGCGGCCTTGTTGACGAAGTCCGGGTCGGCCAGGAACGGCCGGGCCATCGACACCATGTCGGCGTCGCCTTCAGCCAGCACGGCCTCGGCCACCTCGGGGGTGTTGATGCGGTTGGTGGTGATCAGCGGAATGCTCACTGCGCCGCGCAGCTTGGCGGTGACCTTGCTGAATGCCGCGCGCGGCACTTTGGTGGCGATGGTCGGGATACGCGCCTCGTGCCAGCCGATACCGGTGTTGATCAGGGTGGCGCCGGCCTGCTCGATGGCCTTGGCCAGCAGCACGATCTCTTCCCAGTTGCTGCCGCCTTCGACCAGGTCGAGCATCGACAGGCGGAAGATGATGATGAAGTTCGGCCCGACCGCCTCGCGTACCCGGCGCACGATCTCCACGGCCAGGCGCATGCGGTTCTCGTAGCTGCCGCCCCAGCGGTCGTTGCGGTGGTTGGTGTGGGCCGCCAGGAACTGATTGATGAAGTAACCTTCAGAACCCATGATTTCGACACCGTCGTAGCCGGCGCGCTGGGCCAGGCTTGCACAGGTGACGAAGTCGGCAATCTGCTTCTCGATGCCCTCCTCGTCCAGTTCCTTGGGCTTGAACGGGTTGATCGGCGCCTGGATGGCGCTGGGCGCCACTTGCCTGGGGCTGTAGGCATAGCGGCCGGCGTGAAGGATCTGCAGGCAGATCTTGCCACCGGCTGCATGCACGGCCTCGGTGACGATCCGGTGCTTGTCGGCCTCGGCTTCGGTGTTCAGCTTGGCCGCGCCGGAATACACCCCGCCCTCGTCATTGGGGGCGATGCCGCCGGTGACCATCAGGCCGACGCCACCACGGGCACGCTCGGCGAAGTAGGCCGCCATGCGCTCGAAGCCGCCTGGGCGCTCTTCGAGGCCAGTGTGCATCGAGCCCATCAGGGTACGGTTGCGCAAGGTGGTGAAGCCCAGGTCGAGTGGGGCCAGCAGGTGCGGGTAGGGGGTGTTGGCCATGGATAAGCTCCACAGGTGGCGTGATCACGGAATGCGGAACCTCGAAGGCGGGCCCCGTCGTTTGTCTGTGGCCGACATTAAACAGGCGTTTGAATGCGCTCAATGATCGAAACTGACAACTTATTGATCCTGCTGCACAGCAGGCTTACCCTAACCTCCTCTTTCCCCACTGCGCTGAACCGCTCCATGCGAAAACTGCTAGCCGGCGCCCTGGCGCTGGTCATCATCGCCGGCCTTTGCGGCTACGGCTTCTGGACCCTGCAGCGGCCGGAAGGCCATTACCTGTCCGACCTGCGTATCGAGCTGGCGCTCAACCAGGGGGTGCCGGGCGAGCACGGCAACCTCCTGGGTGTTGAGCCGCTGCTGTACCCAGGCGACTACCAGAACCTTGCGCGCCTGCATCGCAAGCTGTCGGCGTACCTGCAGCAGGCCCGCGACCAGGGCCTGGTGAATGCCCGTACCGTGGTGGTGCTGCCCGAGCATATCGGCACCTGGCTGTGGGCCCGTGGTGAGAAAAACGAGCTGTACCAGGCCACCCGCGACCGCGAGGCCTGGCAATGGCTGGAGCTGAGCAACCCGCTGCGCTATGGCCTGGCGATGCTGTCGGCCAGCGGCGACGACCGCCGCAGTGACGCGCGGCTGCGCATGAAGGCGGCGCAGATGGCCGCCGACTACCAGCAGCTGTTCGGCGGCCTGGCGCGGGAATTCGGGGTCACCCTGGTGGCCGGCTCGATCGTCCTGCCCGCCCCTTATGTGAATAACGGCGTGCTGCATGCCGGCAACGGCCCGCTGTTCAACAGCAGCCTGGTGTTCGCCGCTGACGGCAGCGTACTGGGGCAGCCGCAATACCAGCGCTACCCGGACAGCGAAACCCGCCGCTACATCCACCATGGCCGCCAGCAGCCGCTGCAGGTGCTGGAGACGCCCGCCGGGCGCCTGGGCGTGCTGGTGGGCAGTGACAGCTGGTACCCGGACAACTATCGGCTACTGGCCGGGCAGTCGGTGCAGCTGATCGCCAACCCGGTGTTTCTCAGTGGCAAACAGCGCTGGCAACTGCCCTGGCGCGGCAACCGCCACCAGGCCGCGGCGGCCGAACTGCCGTTGCAGCGTGGCGAGGTCAGCGAGCAGGAGGCCTGGCAACGGCTGACCCAGGCGGCCAGCGACGGCGCCGCCAGCATGAGCGTGTTCATGCGCGGGCAGTTCTGGGAGCAGAGCGGTGGCGGCCAGGGCTTTGCCAGCGAGGCCGGCACCTTGTGGGCGGGCAGCGCCAGCCAGGGCGCCCGCTTGCTCAACCTGTGGCTGTAACGCCATGCCCCGTCCGCGCGTGCGCCTGGGAGACCTGTCTGTAGGTTTTGTCCAGCCCCTGGCCGAAGCGCTCATCCAGCTTGGCCACGACCCGCAACCGCTGCTGCTGCGCTATGGGCTGGATAACCGGCGCCTGGCCGAACCCGGGGCTCGCCTGTCGATCCCGCGCTACATGCACCTGGGCCATGCCGCCATCGACTTGAGTGCAGAGCCTGCCCTCGGTTTGCGCATGGGCCACCTCAGCCGCCTGGCCCAGGCTGGGCTGGCCGGCGTCACCGCCGCCCAGGCACCGACCCTCGGCGAGGCCGCTCGCACGCTGCTGCGATTCGAACCACTGTATGCCGCCAACTACCGTGGCCAGTCGAGCTTTCACGAAGACCCGCAAGGTGCCTGGCTGCGCTTTTACTCCATCAGCCCGTACAACGCCTACAACCGCTTCGTGGTCGACTCGCTGCTCGGCGGCTGGCTGGAGCAGCTGTCAAGCCTGGCCGGCCGGCCGATCCAGGCCGAGCGCCTGGAGATCGAATTCGAAGCGCCGGCTTATGCCGATCAATACCAGCGCCTGTGCAGCACCAGCGTGCAGTTTGGCGCCCCGGCCAACCAGCTGCGCCTGGGCCATGCCACCCTGGCCCTGGCCAACCCGCATCACTGCCCGAGCACCTGGCAGCACCTGTTGCAGCTGTGCGAAACGGAACTGGCCCAGCGCACCCGGGTGCGCAGCCTGGGCGAACGCATCACCCACCTGCTGGGGCCGTTGCTCAATGGCGGTCGCGAACCGGATCTGGAGGAAGTGGCCCAGCACCTGCAGATGCCCACCTGGACGCTGCGGCGCAAGCTCGCTGAAGAAGGGACGCGCTATCGCAACCTGCTCAACGACACACGGCGCGACCTGGCCGAGACCTACATCCGCGACACGGAGCTGGCCTTCGGCGAAATCGCCTATCTGCTGGGCTTTGCATCGGCCGAAGCCTTCCAGCGCGCATTCAAGCGCTGGACGGGCGTAACGCCGGGGGAGTATCGCCGCCATCAGCGGCAGGTGGGTTAGAGCTCGGTGGCGTCGTCCGCAGGCTCTGGCACATCCAGTTCATAGGCCTGGAATTCGAGCAATTCTTCCTGGTAGTCGTCCATCTGCGTGCTTCCTCGTTCTTCGTTCATGGGTTCCACCGTCACCCTAAGCGGGGCGGATGACGGAACCATTACAGCCCCATGAACGGTAAACGTAGCAGGCCACCGGGAAGTTAGCGACAGCTCACAACGAAGACGGTGTCGCTTCGCTTTGCGCAGGCTGTTGCTGGACCTGGATCGGGGCCGCCTCGACGGGCGGTGCGACCGGTTGCGAACCCTGGCTGTCGTCCACCAGCGGTGCTGCTGGCGCCTCGTGGGCGGGCACGGCAGCGGCTGGAGCAGGGGCTGCAGGTGTGCTGGCCTCGGTTGCGGCAGGCACGGTCACAGGGGCGCTGGCTGCCAGTGGAGCCGCACCTGGCTGGGCAGGTGCCAGCGAGGTTGGCGCAGGTTCGGGCAGCCCCAGGTCAGGCGCTGGCTTGTCCACCTTCGGCGGCTCGGCAGGGGTATCGGCCTTCACCACCTTTTTCGGTTTCGGCAGATAGCCTTCCACCAGGGCGAAATAACGCTCGTAGAACTGTGGCGCGGCCACTGTCTCGCTGGCGACCTTGACCATCGAGTCGTCGCTGGAACCGATCGGCATCGACACCGAACCCAGCACCCCGACCCCCAGGCTGGCGGAGGTATTGGATTTTTTCAGGGTGTAGCGGTCCTGCAGGGCGTTGGCGAACATGGTCGAACGCTGCTTGTCGCTCATGTCCGGCACACAGGTGATGTTGAAGCTGATCTGCATGTGGTTTTCGGCGTTCTGCTGAAAACTCTTGTTGCCGGCCACCTGGTTGGCATCGCTGCTGGTGATGATGTAGCCCTGGCTGAGCAGGGCGCGACGGGCAGCTTCGCAGGAGCCCGCTTCGCTGACCGGGAAGCTGCGCGAAAAGGTGCCCGAGTCGTCGAAGTTCTCGTGCTCGTACACGGTAGCCTTCTTCGAGGAGCAACCCGATACGCCCGCCAGCACAAGGGCCAGCCCGAGCGCACCGTAGACGGATGATCTGGACATCGTGAATTCCGGGTAAATCGAACGGTGCCTATTGTGCAACACATCCACGAGCCACCGAAACCTTGAAAGGGCGAACATTGCGCAAGGTTCATGTAAAGGCGCGGATAACGCTCGCCGGGGCACTTAGAACCTTCGCGCAATCAATAGCGATTTTTCATACATCACTCACAAAAGCCCCCTAACCAGAAAAGTGAATTGCCTCGCTAGACTCGATCGCCTGCCTGAATGCCCAAGGAAATCGCTGGTGACAAATCTACCGGTCCGTCTGAAACTACTGCTAAGCCTAACCCCGCTGGTCTTGCTGGTTGCCCTCCTCGTCCTGACGGCAATCAGTAGCATCGGCACCATGACACACCGGGCTGAACGCCTTGTATCTTTGGGCTATGTTCTCGACAACCTCAACGACATCCGCGCCACACAGATGGCCCTTGCGCTGAGCGGCGAACACGCGGAGCTGGAAAACCTGCGCCAGGCCCACCGAAGAATGAACGGGCTGATTGACGAGAATCTGGCGCTGATGCCTTCTCCCCAATCGCAGGCCCTTCTCTACGCCACGCGCAAGATCATGAGCGGCTACAAGAGAGACCTGCAGCACAGCCTCGAAGCGGGCACCGAGACACTGGCCGGCCCCACGGGCAAACGGCTCCTAACAGAAGTGCTTGCGGCCATCGAACAGATCGACCAGCTCATCACCTGGCAGAACCAGCTCAGTGCCGCAGATCGCGGCCAGCGCATGAGCCTCATGCTTTCTGTGTTCTGCGGCACCTTGCTGCTGGCCTGCCTGGCGGCATGGCTGCTGATCCGGCAGATCTGCACGCCCTTGCAGCAGGCCCTGGGCATGGCCCGGCGAATGGGTGAAGGCGACCTGAGCGCAAGTAACCATAGCGAGCGCCACGACGAGTTCGGCCAGTTGCTCCAGGCCCTTGAGCGCAGCAGCGCCAACCTGCGCGACACCCTGTGCCGGATCGGCCAGGCCTGCGCAAAGCTGTCACAAGCCTCGACGGCCCTGGTTGGCGTGATCGAACGTAACAGCAGCGGCGCCGCCAGCCAGCAGTGCGAAACCCGCCAGGTAGCGGTGGCCATGAACCAGATGGCCTGCGCCGTGCAGGAGGTGGCACACAACAGCTCGCGGGCCAGCGAGGCGACCCGCCAGGCCACCGACAAGGCCGAACTCAGCCAGCAGGTGGTCTGCGATACCCAGCGCCAGGTTGCCCAGTTGGCCCACGACATCACCGGCAGCACCGAGGCCGTTCAACAGTTGTCCGCCTCTGCCGAGCAGATCAGCGGCATCATGACCGTTATCAAGTCGGTGGCCGAGCAGACCAACCTGCTGGCCCTGAACGCGGCCATCGAGGCTGCGCGCACAGGCGAAGCGGGGCGTGGATTCGCGGTGGTGGCTGACGAAGTGCGCGGTCTTGCCCTGCGCACTCAGCGCTCCACTGCCGAGATTGAAATACTGGCCGCCAGCCTGCAGGACGGTGCCCGCCACGCAGTGCAAAGCATGCAGGGCAACCGCCACGCAGCCAGCACTGCCGTCGAGCTGGCCAATCAGGCGAGCAAGGCCCTGCAGGTCATTACCGCCAGCGTTGACGATATTCAGGGCATGAACCAGCAGATTGCCGCCAGTACCGTGCAGCAAAGTACAGTCGTGGTGTCGATTCGCCGAAATGTGGAGCGTTTGGGTGATATCGCCGAGCACTCGCTCGATGCCACCCGGCAAATCGGGGAGGCCGCTCAGGAACTTGAGCGGTTGAGCATTGAGCTGAAGGGGTTTATTGGCAATTTCAGGCTCTGAACCAGAAGCCTAGCCCATCGCAGAAACGAAAAAAGCGACCTTAAGGTCGCTTTTTTGTTGTTCCGAGCTGTTCAAGGGGCTCAGAACTTAAGATGGCGCAGCGGACGGGACTCGAACCCGCGACCCCCGGCGTGACAGGCCGGTATTCTAACCGACTGAACTACCGCTGCGTATCGCTCGGGCTTGCACCCGATTGAAACTGGGATCCAGGCTTTCAAGCATCTTGGACGCGAAAGCCAGGCACAAAAAAAGCGATGCGAGATCGCCTTTTCTGTTTTGCTTCGAACTGTTCAAGGAGTTCAAAACGTAAGATGGCGCAGCGGACGGGACTCGAACCCGCGACCCCCGGCGTGACAGGCCGGTATTCTAACCGACTGAACTACCGCTGCGTATCGTTCAAGCTTGCGCCTGATTGAAACTGGGATCAGCCTCAGGCATATTTGCCTTCGGCCTCAGACCGGTGCCAGGCACCCATCTGTTACTGAAAAATGGCGCGGCGGACGGGACTCGAACCCGCGACCCCCGGCGTGACAGGCCGGTATTCTAACCGACTGAACTACCGCCGCGCATAGCTGGACTTGCGTCCTGTTCCTCTCTGCCAGCTGCTTCTTTCGAAGCTTGCTGAACCAGGAACGTTCTCAGGAAGTGGTGGGTGATGACGGGATCGAACCGCCGACCCTCTGCTTGTAAGGCAGATGCTCTCCCGGCTGAGCTAATCACCCCCGCGATGTTGCTTGTTGCGTTTGCTTCGCTGAGGCCGTGAAATTTACGCAGGTACCGATGCTAAGTCAATAGCCCCATTGAATTTTTTTCAAAAAAGATGAAAAAGCAGCGGCAAGCTACAAGCGGCAAGCGTCAAGAAAAAGCGCAGCCATTGCCTGGCCCATTTTCAGCCCTGACAAACAACGAAGGGACCTTGCGGTCCCTTCTTGCAGCTTGAAGCTAAAAGCTTGTCGCTCAGGTGTAGATCATCTTGCGGGTCATGCCGCCATCGACCACGAACTCCTGGCCGGTGACGAACCCTGCCTGGCGCGACAACAACCATGCCACCAAGGCCGCCACATCCTCCACCGTCCCTACCCTGCCCGCCGGGTGCTGGGCATGGTCGGCCTCAGTCAAGGGCTCGGCTCGACGCTGCGACGGGTCACGGGCATCGATCCAGCCGGGGCTGACGGCGTTGACGCGGATTTCCGGCCCCAGGCTCATCGCCAGGGCGTGGGTCAATGCCATCAGCCCACCTTTGCTTGCCGCATAGGCCTCTGTATCCGGCTCGGACTGCCGGGCACGGGTCGAGGTCAGGTTGACGATGGCACCACCATGGGCGCGCAGGTACGGTGCGCAATGCTTGGCCAGCAGCATCGGGCCATTGAGGTTGACCGCCAGCACACGGTTCCACTGGCTGAGCGACAGGCTTTCCAGCGTCTGGTTGTGCGGGTTGGCGATGGCCGCGTTGCTGACCAGCGCATCCAGCCGGCCGAACTGCCCGAGCACTTCGGACACCCCGGCACTGACCTGGGCTTCATCAGCCACATCCATGCTGATGAACCAGGCATTGTCGCCCAGCGCCTTGGCCACCCGGGCGCCACGCTGGCGGTCCAGGTCACTGAGGACGACTTGCCAACCTTCGCAGATCAGCCAGGCGGCGATACCCAGGCCGATGCCGCGCGCGGCACCGGTGACCAGGGCCACCCGGCCATTATGGCCAGGCTCGCCACCCTTCCAGTCGATCACAGCGCCGCCAGACCGCGGGCAAGATCGGCTTGCAGGTCGGCCACGTCTTCCAGGCCGACAGCCACGCGGATCAGGCTGTCACGGATACCCGCCGCTTCACGCTCCTGCGGCGACAGACGACCGTGGGAGGTGGTGGCCGGGTGGGCGATGGTGGTCTTGCTGTCACCCAGGTTGGTGGTGATCGAGATCACCCGGGTCGCATCGATGAAGCGCCAGGCGCCCTCTTTGCCACCCTTGACCTCGAAGCTGACCACCGCGCCGAAACCACTCATCTGGCGCTTGGCCAGTTCGTGCTGCGGATGGCTCGGCAACCCGGCGTAGTGCACCTTCTCCACACCGTCCTGCTGCTCGAGCCACTCGGCCAGGCGCTGTGCACTCTCGCAATGGGCACGCATGCGCAGCTTGAGCGTCTCCAAGCCCTTGGTGAAGATCCAGGCATTGAACGGGCTGAGGGTCGGCCCGGCAGTGCGCAGGAAGCCCACCACTTCTTTCATCTGTTCGCTGCGCCCGGCAACCACACCCCCCATGCAACGGCCCTGGCCGTCGATGAACTTGGTAGCCGAATGGAACACGATGTCGGCACCGAGCTTGAGCGGCTGCTGCAATGCCGGAGTGCTGAAGCAGTTGTCCACCACCAGCATGGCACCACGGGCATGGGCGATCTCGGCCAGCGCGGTGATGTCCACTAGCTCCGCCAGTGGGTTGGACGGCGACTCGACGATCAACAGCTTGGTGTTGGCCTTGATAGCCTTCTCCCAACCGTTCAGATCGACCAGCGGCACATAGTCAACCTGCACGCCGAAGCGCTTGAAGTACTTTTCGAACAGGCTGATGGTCGAGCCGAACACGCTCTGCGACACCAGCACGTGGTCACCGGCACTGCACAGCGACATGACCACGGCGAGAATCGCCGCCATGCCGGTGGAAGTACCCACAGCCTGCTCGGCGCCTTCCATTGCCGCCAAGCGCTCCTCGAAGGCACGCACGGACGGGTTGGTGTAGCGCGAATAGACGTTGCCCGGTGTCTCACCGGCAAAGCGCGCGGCGGCATCGGCGGCCGTGCGGAAGACATAACTGGAGGTCAGGAACAGCGCTTCGCTGTGCTCGCCCTCCGGTGTGCGGTGCTGACCGGCGCGGACCGCCAGGGTGTCGAAGCCGACACCCTCGAGGTCACTGTCCAGTCGCCCGGCATCCCATTGATCCGTCATGCCGTCGCTCCCAAAGTCAGTTGTTGTACAGGTCGATGATCGCGCTGACCGCCTGGGTCTTCACCTTGGCCAGGTCGTTACGGGCCTGCTCGATGCGCTCGAGGTAGGCGTCGTCGATGTCGCCGGTGACGTACTCACCGTTGAACACCGCGCAATCGAAGTGCTCGATCTTGATCTTGCCGCCACCGACCGATTCGATCAGGTCCGGCAGGTCCTGGTAAATCAGCCAGTCGGCGCCGATCAACTCGGCCACCTGTTCGGTGGTGCGGTTGTGGGCGATCAATTCGTGAGCGCTCGGCATGTCGATGCCGTAGACGTTGGGGTAGCGCACCGCGGGGGCCGCGGAGCAGAAGTAGACGTTCTTGGCGCCGGCTTCGCGGGCCATCTGGATGATCTGCTTGCAGGTGGTGCCACGCACGATCGAGTCGTCCACCAGCATCACGTTCTTGCCGCGGAACTCCAGCTCGATGGCGTTGAGCTTCTGGCGCACCGATTTCTTGCGCGCGGCCTGGCCGGGCATGATGAAGGTACGGCCGATGTAGCGGTTCTTGACGAAGCCTTCGCGGAACTTCACGCCCAGGTGGTTGGCCAGCTCCAGCGCAGCGGTGCGGCTGGTGTCCGGGATCGGGATGACCACGTCGATGTCATGGTCCGGGCGCTCGCGCTGGATCTTCTCGGCCAGTTTCTCGCCCATGCGCAGGCGGGCCTTGTACACCGAGACGCCATCGATGATCGAGTCCGGGCGGGCCAGGTAGACGTGCTCGAAGATGCACGGCTGCAGCTTGGGGTTGTTCGCGCACTGCTGGGTGAACAGTTGGCCTTCTTCGGTGATGTACACCGCTTCGCCCGGCGCCAGGTCTCGGATCAGGGTGAAGCCGAGCACGTCGAGCGCGACGCTTTCCGAGGCGATCATGTATTCGACGCCTTCGTCGGTGTGACGCTGGCCGAACACCACTGGGCGAATGCCGTTGGGGTCACGGAAGCCGACGATGCCGTAGCCGGTGATCATCGCCACCACCGCATAACCACCAACGCAGCGGCTGTGCACGTGGGAGACCGCGGCGAACACGTCTTCCTGGGTAGGCTGCAGCTTGCCGCGCACCGCCAGCTCATGGGCGAACACGTTCAGCAGCACTTCGGAGTCGGAGTTGGTGTTGACGTGGCGCAGGTCGGACTCGTAGATCTCTTTGGCCAGCTGCTCGACGTTGGTCAGGTTGCCGTTGTGCGCCAGGGTGATGCCATACGGCGAGTTGACGTAGAACGGCTGGGCCTCGGCCGAGGTGGAGCTGCCAGCAGTCGGGTAACGCACGTGACCGATGCCGATGTTGCCGACCAGGCGCTGCATGTGGCGCTGCTGGAAGACGTCGCGCACCAGGCCATTATCCTTGCGCAGGAACAACCGGCCGTCATGGCTGGTCACGATACCGGCAGCGTCCTGGCCGCGGTGCTGGAGGACCGTAAGCGCGTCATACAGCGCCTGATTGACGTTCGACTTACCGACGATACCGACGATGCCACACATGCGACGCAACCCCTACTTTGATGAAACTTGAGTGAATAGCGCTCAGGGCTTTGCCGGCCCGAGCAACTGTTCCTTGAACGGAAGGTCAACGGGTGCGCTGACCCCACTGGACATCCACTGGCCGGTGAACCCGAGAATCAGGTTTTTCGACCAATCGGCTACCAATAGAAATTGTGGTATCAGGCGTGATTCCTGCCACCACGGATCCTGTTGTACCGGCCCCAGGCTGAGCAGCCCGACAGCCACCACCACCAGCAAGGCCCCGCGCGCGGCGCCGAAGGCCGTGCCGAGGAAACGATCGGTGCCGGACAGCCCGGTCACGCGGATCAGCTCGCCAATGAGGAAGTTGAGCATGGCCCCCACCAGCAAGGTGGCGACGAAAAGAATGGCGCAGCCGGCGATGGTGCGCATCGAGGGCGTCTGGATGTAGCTTTCGAGATAGACCGAGAGCGAGCCCCCGAACATCCAGGCCAGCGCCCCGGCGACAATCCAGATGACCAGAGACAAGGCTTCCTTGACGAAGCCGCGCTTGAGACTGATCAGTGAGGAAATGGCGATGATCGCGATGATCGCCCAATCAACCCAGGTAAATGCCACGGTGCTGCCTGCCGACGTTTGAGGCGGCGCATTTTACCAGAGCAGCGGGCTTGGGGTAAGCGGAATGTCAGGAGTTTGAAGGGCTGCAGGCTGACTCCAGGGACAGCTTTGCGCCTTGCAGGGCGGGCCGTAACGCCTGTGCTGGCCCTATTGCAGGCAAGTCCGAAGCCATGCGCTGCCTGGGGGAGCAACTGTCCTTCTGCAGGAGCGGCCTTGTGCCGCGAAAGGGTCGCAGCGCGGCCCCGGGTTTTCAGCACGCAAGCAGAAATCGCCAGGGCTGCTCTGCAGCCCTTTCCGGCCGGTCCGGCGCCCCGACAAGGCCGCTCCTGCAGGGATTGCACAATCATCAATACCCGTGGGAGCGGCGGTGCGCCGCTGCGATCTGCCCCGCGATGGCTTCAGCCGCGTTCTGGCTGGAAGCGCACGACAATGCCTTTGAGGCTCTGCTGGCGATTGATCACGTCACGCACGCGCTCGGCCTCGGCGCGCTCGATCAATGGCCCCACATACACCCGGTTCATGCCACCGGCCGAACGGATGTAGGCGTTATAGCCCTGGCTGCGCAGGGTATTTTGCAGTTTTTCGGCACCGGCGCGGTTGGACAGGCTGGCCAACTGGATCGACCAGCTCACCGGCAGGCCGTTGACATCGATCTTGTCTGGCGCGGCCGGCTTGGTCGCCGCCGCCGTGACTGCCGGGGCTGGCGCAGGCGCAGTTGCTGGACGGGCTTCAACCTTAGGCGTCGGCACTGGCGTCTGCGGCTTGGGGGCAACAGCCACCTGGGCCTGGGGCGCTGGCGCGATGGGCTGGCTTGGCGTGGTCACTGGCGCAGTCGACTCATTGATGACCACCGGCGCCGGATCAGCCTGCTCCGGCAATGGCTGCGGCTCCGGCACCTGTACCGGCTCAACCTGTACCTGAGGCAGGCTCGGCATGGCTGGCGCTTCCGGCGCCTCGACGCGCACCTGGCGCATCTCGTCTTCGCGGGTGAACAGCATGGGCAGGAAAATCACCGCCAGCGCCACCAGCACCAGCGCACCCACCATGCGCTGTTTCATCCCTTTATCCAGCACTGCCATCTACTCCATCCTCTGGGGCCTGCCGCTCAAGCCAGGCCAGGGCCTCGCCGACGCAAAAAAACGAACCGAACAGCAGGATCTGGTCATCCGCCGTCGCCTGGGCGCACTGCCCTTCGAGGGCATCATCGACGCTAGGGTGAGACTTCACTGTCGCACCGAGGTTCGTCAAGGCCTTGACCAGTTCCTCAGCCGGGCGGCTGCGTGGCGTATCCAGCGGCGCCACTGCCCAATCCCCGACCAAACCCTGCAAGGGTTCGATCACACCTTGCAGATCCTTGTCGGCCAACAGGCCAAACACAGCCAGGCGCCGACCTTTCGGCGGGCGGGCCGCCAGGCGGCGCGCCAAATACTCGGCCGCATGCGGGTTGTGGCCCACATCCAACAGCAACTCAACGCGCTTGCCCTTGAATACCAGCGACCGTCGATCCAGCCGACCGGTGATGCGGGTATCCAGCAGCGCCTGCCTCACCCGCGCCTCATCCCATGGCAAATCCATCAGCGCAAAGGCCTGCAGGGCCAACGCAGCGTTCTCCATGGGCAGGTCGAGCAGCGGCAGGTCGCGCAGCTCCAACGGTGTGCCGTCGGCCTTGCGCCCATGCCACTGCCAGTGGCTTTCGGTACTGGCCAGGTCGAAGTCGCGCCCACGCAGGAACAACGGGCATGCCAGCTCGCTCGCCTTGTCCAAGAGGGGTTGCGGCGGATCCAGGTCACCGCACAGGGCCGGCTTGCCCTGGCGCAAGATCCCGGCCTTCTCGAAGGCCACCAGTTCGCGGGTGTCCCCCAGGTAGTCGACATGATCGACACCGATGCTGGTGACCAGCGAAAGGTCGGCATCCACCACATTGACCGTATCGAGCCGGCCGCCCAGGCCCACCTCGAGCACCACGGCATCCAGCTGCGACCGGCTGAACAGCCAGAACGCCGCCAGGGTGCCCATCTCGAAATAGGTCAGCGAGGTATCGCCGCGCGCCGCTTCGACAGCGACAAAAGCTTCGCACAGCTGCTCATCGCTGGCTTCGACGCCATCGATGAGCACGCGCTCGTTGTAGCGCAACAGGTGCGGCGAACTGTAGACCCCGACCTTGAGCCCCTGGGCGCGCAGCAACGAGGCCACGAAAGCACAGGTGGAGCCTTTGCCGTTGGTGCCGGTGACCGTCACTACCCGAGGCGCCAGCTTGCCCAACTGCAGGCGCGCCAGCACCTGCTGGGAACGCGCCAGGCCCATGTCGATGGCCGTAGGGTGCAACTGTTCGAGGTAGGCGAGCCACTCGCCCAGGTTGCGCTGGCTCATCACGCTACCGCAGCCGCCTCGCGGGCTTCTGCCGGGGTTGCCTGGCCGGTCATCTGGGCCAGCAGGCGGGCCAGGCGCGGACGCAGCTCGTCACGGGAGATGATCAGGTCGATGGCGCCATGCTCCAGCAGGAACTCGCTGCGCTGGAAGCCTTCTGGCAGTTTCTCGCGCACGGTCTGCTCGATGACCCGCGGGCCGGCGAAGCCTATCAGCGCCTTCGGCTCGCCGACGATCACGTCGCCGAGCATTGCCAGGCTGGCGGATACGCCGCCATAGACAGGGTCGGTCAGCACCGAGATGAACGGAATGCCTTCTTCACGCAGGCGCGCCAGCACCGCCGAGGTCTTGGCCATCTGCATCAGCGAGATCAGCGCTTCCTGCATGCGCGCACCACCGGAGGCGGAGAAGCACACCATCGGGCAGCGGTTTTCCAGAGCGTAGTTGGCGGCGCGCACGAAGCGCTCGCCAACGATGGCACCCATCGAACCACCCATGAAGGAGAATTCGAAGGCGCTGACCACGATCGGCATGCCCATCAGGGTACCGCTCATGGAGATCAGTGCGTCTTTCTCGCCGGTCTGCTTCTGGGCAGCGGTCAGGCGGTCCTTGTACTTTTTGCCGTCACGGAACTTCAGGCGGTCGACCGGCTCCAGGTCGGCGCCCAGTTCGGCACGGCCGTCCTGGTCGAGGAAGATGTCGATGCGCGCACGTGCGCCGATGCGCATGTGGTGGTTGCACTTGGGGCAGACATCGAGGGTTTTTTCCAGCTCCGGACGGTACAGCACGGCCTCGCAGGACGGGCACTTGTGCCACAGCCCTTCGGGCACCGAGCTCTTCTTCACCTCGGAACGCATGATCGAAGGGATCAGTTTGTCTACCAACCAGTTGCTCATGCTTTCTTTCTCCAGTAGTGGCTGGCGGGAGGCGTTGCCTGCCCCGCCCTGCCCTTGAGCTCAAATTCTGCTTTGAAACGACGATGGGCCGGCCATGACTGCGCCATGTACCGCCCCACCTCCAATAATTACGCCGATGGCCTGGGCCGCTGCCTTGCAGGCGCAGCCTGGCAACACCGGGCTGCGAAACCTATGGACGATGGCGCGCGGCCAGCCGTCACATCCGCCATCACGCCTGGCGCACCGCCCGCATGAAGGCCTCGATCTTTGCGGCATCCTTGATGCCCTTGGCCTGCTCCACGCCACCACTGACATCCACCGCGTACGGGCGCACCTGGCGGATGGCCTGGGCGACATTATCGGCCGATAGGCCGCCGGCCAGGATGATCGGCTTGCTCAGGTGCTGCGGTATCAATGACCAGTCGAATGCTTCGCCGGTTCCGCCGGGGATACCCGGTACGTAAGCGTCCAGCAAAATGCCGCGGGCGCCGGCGTAGTGCTTGCAGGCAGCCTCGAGGTCATCGCCAGGGCGCACACGCAGGGCTTTGATCCAGGGGCGGTGGTAACCCTCGCAGTCAGCCGGGCTTTCATCGCCGTGGAACTGTAGCAGGTCCAGCTGAACGACTTCGAGGATCTCGTTGAGCTCGCAACGCGAGGCATTGACGAACAAGCCCACGGTGGTCACGAACGGCGGCAACGCCTCGACTATTGCCCGGGCCTGGCACACGTCCACGGCCCGCGGGCTTTTTTCATAGAACACCAGGCCTATGGCATCGGCGCCGGCCTCGACAGCGTCGAGGGCGTCCTCGATGCGGGTAATCCCGCAGATCTTGCTGCGAACGTTGCTCATGGACAGCCAACCTTGAGTGATCGATGAAAGCGCCGATGGTAGCAAATGACCTTTGCCCCGTCAGTCCAGCAACGCCTCGAAACCGGTGAGAAAGTGTGGGCCGATGTAACGCTGCGGGAGCTCGTACTCAGGCGGGTATTCCACCTTCACCAAATACAACCCATAAGGGTGCGCGGTCACCCCGGCCGCGCGGCGATCACGCCCTTCGAGCACTTCGCGGGCCCATTCCACCGGGCGCTCGCCGGTACCGATGGCCATCAGCACGCCGGCGATATTGCGCACCATGTGGTGGAGGAACGCGGTGGCACGTACATCGATCACGATCATCTGGCCATGGCGGGTGACGCGCAGGTGATGGATGTGCTTGACCGGCGACTTGGCCTGGCACTGGCTGGCGCGGAAGGCGCTGAAGTCATGGGTGCCGAGCAGGTGTTGCGCGGCCTCGGCCATGCGCGTGACATCCAGCGGCCGGTGGTTCCAGGTCACTTCTTCGGCGAGGTGGGCCGGTCGGATCGGGTCGTTGTAGATGACATAGCGGTAACGCCGCGCATTGGCCTTGAAGCGGGCATGGAAATCCGCCGGCATCGGCCTGGACCAGACCACGCTGATGTCGTGGGGCAGGTTGAAGTTGGTGCCCAGGGTCCAGGCGCGCTCGTCGCGCACCGCCTGGGTATCGAAATGCACGATCTGCCCACAGCCATGCACCCCAGCGTCGGTACGCCCGGCACAGACCACGCTGATCGGCTCGTTGGCCACCTTCGACAGCGCCTGCTCGAGCGCCTGCTGGACACTGGGCACGCCACTGGCCTGGCGCTGCCAGCCGCGGTAGCGCGAACCTTTGTATTCCACGCCCAGGGCGATGCGGGAGAAGCCTTCGGCCGCGGATTCGGAGGCGGCGTTATCGATGATGTCCAAGAACCTGAAACCTGATGATGGAACGAAAAGGCGGGCAGTATAGCGGTAAACCGCAGGGTGGCCGAAACGATCGCGGGGCAAGCCCGCTCCCACATGCCCCTCAATACCGGGCTGTCATGAGAGCGGGATTGCCCCGCGATCGTTTAAGCGGTCAAACCAGGCGCGAGAGCATCTCGTTGGCTTCCTGGCGCTGGCCGTCATCGCCATCCTTGACCACTTCGTCGAGGATGTCGCGGGCGCCGTCATGGTCGCCCATGTCGATATAGGCACGCGCCAGGTCCAGTTTGGTGGCCACTTCGTCGGTACCGGAGAAGAAGTCGAAGTCCAGGTCGTCCAGCGGTTCCAGCTCCTGGGCTGCGTCTTCGGCGGTGAAGCGTGGCGCATTGTCTGGCGCATCGAGGCTTTGCGACAGCTTGTCGAGCTCGGCGTTGACATCGTCCAGCTCGGAGGCGAAGTTCTGCGCCGCTGGCGAGTCGTCATCCAGCGACAGCGACAGGTCGAAGTCGTCCGGCAGCTCCAGCTCGGAGATCGGGTCGAACTCGGGCATGGCTTCGAACGCGGCCAACTCGGCAGCCACATCCACTGCTGGCTCCTCGCTGCTGGTCGGGGCCTCTGGCTCACCCACATCCAGGTCGAAATCTGCCAGGTCATCGACAGCCTCCGGCTGCGCCGGGGCCTGAGCTTGGGCCAGCAGGGCTTCGAAATCATCGTCGGCATCGGTTTCGCCGACAGCAGGCGCAGCATCGGCCTGTGGCAGCGCGGCAGCCGATACCGCCTCTTCCAGCCCAGTCAGATCGAGAGGATCTTCTTCAGGCAGGTCATCGCCCAGGCTCAAGTCGAAGGCACTGTCCATGTCGTCTTCAGTGACTGGGGCCGGCTCGGGCTCGGGCTCGGACTCCGGGAAGGCCTCGGCAACAGTCTCGGGCGCAACGGTCGGTTCAGGCTCTGGCTCGACGACAGCCGGTGCCGGGTCCTGCAACAGGTCCTGGACGTATTGCTCGTCCAGCTCGGCAGCCAGGGCCGCGGCACCAACCGCCACGGCGGCGACGCCGAGCATGGCCGGATAGCGTTCCTTGAGCGAGGCGACCTCGGCCTGGTTCTGCTCGCCGGGCGCCAGCTTGCGCTCCTGGCCAGCAAAGGCATCCTGGTCACCCTGACGGGCATAGACTTCCATCAGTTTCAGGCGCAGGTCGCTGCGCTGCGGCTCGGAAGCGACGGCGGCTTCCAGCAGGTCTGCGGCATGGTTCAGGCGGCCGCGGGCGAGGCTTTCGTCAACCTCGGCGAACAGCGCGGCGCGCGGGTCCACCGCGGGCGCGGCAGGCGCTGGCGCAGGTGCCGGCATCTCGGCAGCCGTTGCAGCCGCCGCCGAGGCGGCGACCACCGCAGGCGACAGGGTGACGCTGGGTGCAGAAACGTCCAGGCCGTCGAAGCTGCCTGGCGGCAGGTCCAGGTCCGGGCCGCGGTCACCTTCTTCAGACAGGGCGCGGGCCATGCGCAGGTGTTTTTCAGCTTCCTGCTGGGCTTTGCGCTTGCGTGCCAGGAGCAGCAGCAACAGCAACAGGGCGAGGAACGCCGAGCCTGCGATCAGCCCTAGCAATAGTGGGTTGGCCAGCAGTTCGTCGAGCGCGCCCTGCTCTTGGGCAGCAGGCGCTTCGCTGGTGGTCGGTGTGGCTGGCGGCGCGGTATCGACCGCAGCAGGTGCAGGCGCCACCACGGGCTCGGCGGGTGTCAACTGGGCATTGACCGCTGGCTGCGCGGGAGCAGGCTCTGCGGGCTGCGCCTGCGGCTCGGCGCCTTGTGCTTCGAGGCGCGCCAGCTGGTCATTCTTCAGTTGGATCAGGCGCTGCAGCTTGTCCAGCTGGCTCTGCAGGTCGGCCATGCGGCTCTTGAGCTCGTCGTTGTCGCGACGGCTGGTGTCCAGGCTTTCCTGGGCCACGGCAAGCTTGTCGTTCAGGGCCTTGGCCTGGCCTGCCGCACCCTTGCCGCCGGGTGCCACCAGGCGCAGGTTGTCGCCCTGGGCGATACGCGCCGGCGCCTCGCCAGCCTGGCCACGGCGGGTGGCGTCCAGCTGGCGGGCGCGCGGCCCCAGGCGTCGGCCTTCACGCCAGGCGGCGTACTGCTCGGCCACCTCGCGATTGGCTTCGCCTTGGGCAATGCTCTGGACCTGCTGTTGATCGGGCAAACGCAGCACCTGCCCGGTCTTGAGCTGGTTGATGTTGTTGCCGATGAACGCATCCGGGTTCAACGCCTGGATCGCCAGCATGGCCTGCTGGACCGAGCCGCCCTGGGCATTGCGCGCAGCAATCTGCCACAGCGTGTCACGACGCTTGGTGGTGTAGCTGCCGGTGCTTTGCGCGGGGTTGATGTTGGCCTGGGACGGCTGGCTGCCTTGAGCCTTGGCCTGGTCGAGCAGCACGCTGTAGTCGCGCAACAGACGCCCCTGCGGCCACATCACCTGGACCAGGAACTTGACCACCGGCTCCGGCAACGCCTTGCTGGAGGTGACGCGCAGCACACTGCGGCCATTGGGGTTGATCACGGGAGTGAAGGTCAGGTCTTCGAGGTAGGTCGGGTATGCCACCCCGGCCTTGGCGAACTCTTCCGGCGACGCCAGGCTCGGCGCCATCTCGGTTGCGGTGAGGTCGCGCACGTCGAGCAGTTCGATCTCGGCATCCAGCGGCTGGTTCTGCGCCGACTTGAGGGTCAGCTCCCCCAGGCCCAGGGCATTTGCCACACCGGACGACAGCGCCGAGGCTGCCGCGATGGCCAGTACCAGTTTGCGAATTCGAAGCATGAACTCTTCCCTTGTAAGAACCGTCCCAAAAACCCTGTTGCGGTGCAGGACAAAATTGCTGATCAGTATCTTTTACGCCATGTGTTTAATCAACAATTGCGCCACCTGCACGGCGTTGAGCGCCGCGCCCTTGCGCGCATTGTCGGTGGTCAGCCAGAGGTTGAGCTGTTCATCCTCATCTATCCCATGGCGTACACGACCAACATAGACCACGTCCTGGCCCACTGCGTCACCTACCGGCGTCGGATAATCGCCCGGCTCGACCAATTCGATGCTCTCGGCCGCCTCAAGTGCGGCGTTCACAGCGCCCAGGTCGACCGGGCGACGGCTCTGCACCGCCACACTGAAGCTATCGCCGAAAAACACCGGGACTTGAATGCAGGACACGGAAATCTTCAATTGAGGCAGGCCCAGCAGCTGGCGCAGCTCGCTGACCAGGCGCCGTTCCACGGCGGTGTGGCCCTGCTCGTCGGGGGTGCCGACCTGCGGCAACAGGTTGAAGGCCACCTGGCGGTCGAAGAAGCGCGGCTCCAATGGGCGTGCGTTGAGCAGCTCGGCGGTTTGCCGGGCCAGCTCGCTGACGGCTTCCTTGCCCTGGGCCGAGACGGCCAGACAGGCATTGACCTGAACACGCTCGATGTCGAGCAGGCCCTTGAGGGGTGCCAGCGCCACGGCCAGTGCCACCGCGCCTGCGCAGGGGCTGGTGATGAGAGCGGGCTGCGGCAGGTCGGCGATGCGCTCGGGGTTGGCTTCCGGCACCAGGGGCACGGCCTCGTCCAGCACGCCAGACAGATCGATCACGGTGCAGCCGGCTTTCTGCGCTTTTGGAGCGAAGCTGCGGCTGACGGCGGGGCTGGCGGCGAAGAACACCAGTTTCACTTGCTTGAAGTCGAAGCTGTCGACTTCGCGGACCTTGAGCTTCTTGCCGGCGAACATGACGCTGCTGCCCGCCGATTCCATGCTGGCCAGCAGGTGCAGGGTGGCCACCGGGAAGGACAGCTCCTCGAGGATCTGCACGAGGGTTTCACCGACTGCGCCGGTGGCGCCTACTACGGCGATATCTACGGGGGTGGTCATGGCTTGGGTTCCTTCTGTGTTCAGCGGGTACGGCGGGGAGCGGCACTTTACTTGGATTGTGGGGTGGGAGATAGGTTTGGCTTCGGCTTCGGCTTCGGCTTCGGCTTCGGCTTCGGCTTCGGCTTCGGCTTCGGCTTCGGCTTCGGCTTCGGCTTTCAGAGTTTTGGTTTTGATAGATGTATGCGCATTCATTGGCAATGGCGACGCGTAGTCACCTTTCCGCCCTTACGGCGGCCTACTTTGGTCTTGGCCAAAGTAGGCAAAGCCGCCCGCTCCCATCATACGGCCCCTGCGCTGCGCTCCGGGGTCCCCTCGACTCCGGCGCCTTCCGGGCCCGCGCGGCCTACGACTTGCTGCGCAAGTCTACATCTCGCGCCTTCGGCTTACGCCGAAGGGTGCTGCGCACCAGGGCCCTCCAGTCACCTCCGCTCGGCCTCCTGAAGTCGCAATTTGTGTTGCCTGAACTATCGCGCGCTTAGAAGCAAAAGCAAAAGCAGATCAAGAGCAGATCAAGAGCAGATCAAGAGCAGATCAAGAGCAGATCAAGAGCAGATCAAGAGCAGATCAAGAGCAGATCAAGAGCAGATCAAGAGCAGATCAAGAGCAGTGATGTTGCTATCTAAGTTTGGCTGTTGTTGATGTGTTGCTTGTTTCGGCCCTATCGC
>NZ_BQHO01000039.1 GCF_021601385.1 Pseudomonas parasichuanensis
GGACCCTAACATCGTTGCCCGCAGCAGCCCCAACGGCAACGCCCTGGAGGCCTTCCTCACCCAGCCCGGGCTGACGCCGTTCCCGTCGCAGTACTCAAACGTGCTCGACCGCAACCCGTGGAAGGCGCAGATCGAGATGTTCCTCAACCGCAACTCGGTAGGTTCGCCCGCCGAAGGCCGCCCACCAGGAAAGGGCTGGTCGCACCAGCGCTGGAACGAGTTCTACCCGCAGGCCGCGTTCAAGACCGCGCAGGCCGGCGCGCGCATCAACCAGGGCCTGCGTGACCGCAAGCAGCTGCACGGCTACAGCAAGGGTGAGTTCGGCCCCGGCGGCCTGTATTACCAGACCTCGGACATCCCCACCACCCTGGGCACCACCAAGGGCATCGACACACGCTTCCACCCGAAGATGCCGCTGCAGAACCACAAGGCGCTGTGGACCTTCGACGGCACCTTCCCGATCAAGCTGCTGATGGTGCGCTACGGCCAGCCGGTGCTGATGCGCCACTACAACGCGCTGCCGATCGACCCGTCGGCCAACAATGGCTTTGGCCTGCACACCATCTCCACCCACGAACACAACGGCCACTCGCCGGCTGAAAGCGACGGCTTCGCCAACGCCTACTTCTTCCCCGGCCAGTACTACGACTACCGCTGGCCGATCCAGCTGGCCGGCTACGACACCATCAACACCCGCGCCCAGGACCCACGCGCCGCCTTCCCCTGCTCGCCCGGCGAAACCCTGTACGTCAATGACAGCTCACCGGGCCTGAAGACCTGCGAGAACGGCAGCATCAAGATCCGCGGCGACTGGCGCGAAACCATGAGCACCCACTGGTTCCACGACCACATGCTCGATTTCACCGCGCAGAACGTCTACAAGGGCAACGCGGTGATGATGAACTACTACTCGGCCATCGACCGCGGCAACGAAGCCCTGCAGGACGGCGTCAACCTGCGCTTCCCCAGCGGCAGTGCAATGCCCTGGGGCAACCGCGACTACGACGTCAACCTGGTGGTCGCCGACAAGGCCTGGGATGCCAATGGCCAGCTGTGGTTCAACCCGTTCAACACCGACGGCTTCCTCGGTGACCAGATCCTGGTCAACTGGCAGTACCAACCCAAGCTGAAAGTGCGCGCGCGCAGTTATCGCTTCCGCATCCTCAACGGCTCGGTGTCGCGCTACTTCAAGTTCGCCATCGTGCGTGAGGTGGCCGGCAACAGCGGCGAGTTCAAGGGCCCGAGCGGCTCCAACGTGTCGTACAACCGCGTGCCGTTCCACATGATCGGCAATGACGGCAACATCATGGAACACGCCGTGCCGTTCGATGGCAGCATGGACCTCAACGGCGACGGCGACCGCCAGGACAACAACGGCATCCTGCCGCTGCAAGGCATCGCCGAGCGCTACGACATCATCGTCAACTTCGCCAAGAACGGGATCAAGGCCGGCGACAAGCTGTACTTCGTCAACCTGATGGAGCACGAGACCGGCAAGGGCCCGAAACAGCCCATCGCCCTGGCCGACATCCTGTCGGAGAAGTACAAGGCAGTGATCAAGCAGGCCAGTAACGGCCCGGAATGGGACAAGGGCGACCCGGCAGTGGGCAAGTTCCTGCAACTGCTGGTGCAACCCTATAGCGGCCAGGACGTGAGCATGGACCCGGCCCTGTATGAACCGGCCAAGCCCGGCAAGGCCGAAGGCCTGGTGATGATCCCGCTGACCATCAACCCCGGCAACGCCGCCGACCAGACCAAGCTGGCGGCCGCGCGCCACCGCGAGTTCATCTTCGGCCGCTCGGACGGCACCGACAGCGCGCCCTGGACCATCAAGACCGACGGCGGCTTCGGCTTCAGCATGGACCCTCGGCGTATCAATGCCGCCCCGCAACTGGCCAGCGAGGCGACTGACGCCGGCTTCAGCGGCGACGGCACGCTCGAGGTGTGGAAGATCAAGAACGGTGGCAACGGCTGGAGCCACCCGGTGCACGTGCACTTCGAGGAAGGCGTGGTCCTCAGCCGCGACGGCAAGGCGCCGCCGGAATGGGAGAAGTGGGCGCGCAAGGACGTGTACCGCATCGGCCCGGACAAAGACTCGTCCGAGGAAGTGGAAATGGCCATCCGCTTCCGCGAGTTCGCCGGCACCTACATGGAGCACTGCCACAACACCCAGCATGAAGACAGCTCGATGCTGCTGCGCTGGGACATCGAGCACCCTGGACAGTTCCAGCTGATGCCCACGCCGCTGCCCGGCTGGGATGGCGTGCAATACGTCAATTCCGCCGCCCTGCCGACCTTCCGCAAGGCCGACGGCGGTGGCGGTGGCAACGAAGACCCTGCCAACAAGCCGCCGGTGGCGGTGAACGACAGCGCCGCCACCAGTGCCGGCAAGCCGATCGTGCTCAACGTGCTGGCCAACGACACCGACCCCGACGGCAACCTGCCGCTGACGGTCAGCGGCCTGGCCCAGCCCGACTCCGGCATGGGCACGGTGAGCAGCAACGCCACCCAGGTGACCTACACCCCACCGGACACGGTCGCCAGCCCGTTCACCGCCAGCTTCACCTACCTGGCGCGTGATGCCAAAGGCCTGGAGTCGCTGGCCCCGGCCACGGTGAGCATCGCCGTATCGCCCGCCGTGCAGGCCGACACGGTGGCGGTCAGCAGCGCCAGCGTGCAACTGCGCAGCAACAACCGCTGGACCTGGGATATCGCCGGCACCACCACGGTGGCCAGTGGCAACAGCATCCGCGTCACCACCAACACCACCAGCGGCCCGCTCGACCTGGGCCTGGCGACCCTGCCCGCCAGTGGTACCGGGGCACGCTGGAAGCTGTCGGTGACCACCACCGGCAGCGGCCCGGCCTCGCCACCGGCGGTGACCGTGAAGTCGGCGCTGGGGCAGACCGTGACCGCGCCGTTGAGCATCAAGTGAAAGAAAGCCGGGGGCGCGCTGCGCCCCTTTCGCCGGCGAGCCGGCTCCCACACTGCCAACGCTGGCTACAAGACATGCGCCGTGCCTGTGGGAGCCGGCTTGCCGGCGATGGCCTGCATCGCAGGCCCCATCAGATATCCAAGAGGGTAAGACCATGCCCCGCACCTGGCGCCTGCTGCTCCCCCTGCTGATCATCCTCAGCCTGCCCTGCACCTTGCCTACGACCCGCGCCAGCGCCGACCCCGACACCCCCTGGGGTGCCAACTACTTCCCCAACATTCCCCTGCTCACACAGGACGGCAAACCGGTGCGTTTCTTCGATGACCTGATCAAGGACAAGGTGGTCGCCATCAATTTCATCTTCACCGGCTGCGGCGATTCCTGCCCGGTGGAAACCGCGCGCCTGCGCCAGGTGCAGAAGCTGCTGGGCGAGCGCGTCGGCCAGGACATCTTCTTCTACTCGATCAGCATCGACCCCTACAACGACACCCCCAGCACCCTCAAGCGTTACGCCGAAAAGTTCGCCATCGGCCCCGGCTGGACCCTGCTCACCGGCGAAGCCGCCGACATCGAGCAGCTGCGCCGCAGCCTCGGCCTGTACATCGAAGGCCTGGAAAACGGCCGCAGCAAAGACCACAACCTGAGCCTGATCATCGGCAACCAGAGCACCGGCCGCTGGATGAAGGCCTCGCCCTTCGAAAGCCCGTATATCCTCGCCGACCGCCTGGCCAACAGCCTGCACAACTGGAAGACCGCCAGCGTGCAGAACCTCGACTACACCCAGGCACCGGCCATACGCCCGCCCAGTGCCGGCGAGCAACTGTTCCGCACCCGCTGTTCGTCGTGCCACACCGTTGGCGAGGCCGAACGCGGTGCCACAGGCGGGATTGGCCCGGATTTGCTGGGGGTGACCCGCCAGCGCGACGAAGCCTGGCTGAAGCGCTGGCTGATGGTGCCGGACCAGATGCTGGCCGAAAAAGACCCCCTGGCCATGCTGCTGTACCAGCAGTACAACCAGCTGGCGATGCCCAACATGCGCCTGGGCGAAACCGAGGTCGCCGCCCTGCTCGACTACCTCGAGGAGGAGACCCAGCGCCGCCAGGCGCCTACCGCGCAACGTTGACCTGGCCCCTTGACCATCGCGTCGCCCGCGCTCCATGCTCAGCCGCTTCCACCCACGCTCAAGGAATGACTGCATGAAGCTGGAAACCCTCGCCATCCACGCGGGCTTCAGCCCCGACCCGACTACCCGGGCCGTGGCCGTGCCGATCTACCAGACCACCTCGTTCGCCTTCGACGACACCCAACACGGCGCCGACCTGTTCGACCTGAAGGTGGCCGGCAACATCTACTCGCGCATCATGAACCCCACCAACGACGTGCTCGAACAGCGCATGGCCGCCCTCGAAGGCGGGGTCGGCGCGCTGGCCGTGGCCTCGGGCATGGCCGCCATCACCTACGCCATCCAGACCGTCGCCGAGGCCGGCGACAACATCGTCTCGGTGGCCAAGCTGTACGGCGGCACCTACAACCTGCTGGCCCACACCCTGCCGCGCATGGGCATCACCACCCGCTTCGCCGCCCATGACGACATCGCCGCCCTGGAAGCGCTGATCGACGAGCGCACCAAGGCGGTGTTCTGCGAGTCCATCGGCAACCCCGCCGGCAACATCGTCGACATCGCCGCCCTGGCTGCCGCCGCCCACCGCCACGGCGTGCCACTGATCGTCGACAACACCGTGGCCACGCCGATCCTGTGCCGGCCGTTCGAACACGGCGCCGACATCGTGGTGCACTCGCTGACCAAGTACATCGGCGGCCACGGCACCAGCATCGGCGGCATCGTCATCGACTCGGGCAAGTTCCCCTGGGCCGAGCACAAGGCGCGCTTCGCCCTGCTCAACACCCCCGACGCCTCCTACCACGGCGTGACCTACACCGAAGCCTTCGGCCCCGCCGCGTTCATCGGCCGCTGCCGCGTGGTGCCGCTGCGCAACACCGGTGCGGCGCTGTCGCCGTTCAATGCCTTCCTGATCCTGCAAGGCCTGGAAACCCTGGCCCTGCGCATGGAGCGCCACACCGAGAACGCACTCAAGGTTGCCCACTACCTGCAAGGGCACGCGCAAGTGGCGTGGGTGAAATACGCCGGCCTGCCCGACCACCCCGAGCATGCACTGGCCCAGCGCTACACCGGCGGCAAGCCGGCGTCGATCCTGTCGTTCGGCATCCAGGGCGGCCAGGCCGCTGGTGCGCGCTTCATCGACGCGCTGCAGTTGGTAGTGCGCCTGGTGAACATCGGCGATGCCAAGTCGCTGGCCTGCCACCCTGCGTCCACCACCCACCGCCAGCTCAACGACGAAGAGCTGGAAAAGGCCGGCGTGCCGCGGGACATGGTGCGGTTGTCGATCGGCATCGAGCACAGCGATGACATCATTGCCGACCTGGCCCAGGCGCTGGAGGCCAGCCGGGTCTGACAGGCCTGGCTGATTCGCGCCCTACCCAATGGCGACGGTGGGCGAGGACAGCGGCTGATTCGCTTTGCAAAAAATAATGATGGCCAGCTGGCATTACGCTAAAGCTCGACAATACTCGCTCGTCACAGCTGTTCCTTGCCTCCACACCACGAAAAGGACTTTGCGATGAGCCAGAACCAGCCCTTGGATGTCGCCGTCATCGGCGGCGGCGTTTCCGGTACCTACAGCGCCTGGCGCCTGCAGCAAACACACGGCGCCAGCCAGCGCATCCAGTTGTTCGAATACGGCGACCGTATCGGCGGCCGTCTGTTCAGCGTCAAGCTGCCCGGCCTGCCCAACGTGGTCGCCGAGGTTGGCGGCATGCGCTACATGCCCGGTGCCGACGGCCATGTGATGGTCGACACCCTGGTGCAGCACCTGGGCCTGCCGAGCAAGGACTTCCCCATGGGCAACGAGCTGCCCAAGGACGCCCCCATCGGCGCCCAGGACAATCTGTTCTACCTGCGCGGCCAACGCTTCCGTTTCCGCGACTTCGTCGAAGCACCGCACAAGATTCCCTACGACCTGGGCTGGACCGAGCGCGGCTACAACCCCGAAGACCTCCAGGTCAACGTGATGAACAGCATCTATCCCGGCTTCGACAAGTTGAGCCTGGCCGAGCAGATGCAGGTGCAGGTGTTCGGCAAGCCGATCTGGCGCTATGGCTTCTGGGACCTGCTCTACCGCGTGCTGAGCAACGAGGGCTACCAGTTCATGAAGGACGCCGGCGGCTACGAGGCCAACGTCGCCAACGCCAGCGCCGTGACCCAGCTGCCCGCCACCGAATACAGTGACGCCACCGTGTTCCGCACGCTCAAGGATGGTTTCCAGAGCCTGCCACTGACCCTGGCCCAGCGTTTCAGCGAGCAGCCCGGCGGCCTGGTGCCCGCCGACCAGCGCATCCAGATGAACCGCCGCCTGGCCGCCCTGAGCTACAGCGACGACACCGAGTACCCCTACCGCCTGCACCTGCGCCATACCGAGACCGTCAACGGCAAGACCCGCGACCTCGAAGGCGAGGACATCGTCCACGCTCGCCAGGTGATCCTCGCCCTGCCGCGCCGGGCGCTGGAGCTCATCGACTCGCCGCTGTTCGACGACCCATGGCTCAAGGACAACCTCGGCTCGGTGCTGGTGCAGTCGGCGTTCAAGCTGTTCCTGGCCTACGAGCAACCCTGGTGGCGCAACCTGGGCCTGGTGGCCGGGCGCTCGGTCACCGACCTGCCGATCCGCCAGTGCTACTACATGGGCACGGAGTGCGACCAGGCAGGTGGCGAGAACACCTTCAACTCCCTGCTGATGGCCTCCTACAACGACATCGGCACAGTGCCATTCTGGAAGGGCCTGGAAGACGGCCCCGAGTTCATCGGCTACACCCCGCGCAGCCTCGAAGGACGCATCGCCAACGACGCGGTGGTGCCGCGCACGCAGTTCCAGATCAGCGACGAGATGGTGCGTATCGCCCAGCGCCAGGTCACCCAACTGCACGCCCAGGTCGAGCTGCCGGCGCCCTACAGCGCCGTGTACCACGCCTGGGACGCCGACCCGTACGGTGGCGGCTGGCACGAGTGGAAGGCCAACTACCGCCTGGACCTGATCATCCAGAAGATGCGCCACCCGGTTAAGGACCAGCAGGTGTTCATCGTCGGCGAGGCGTACTCCTATGGCCAGGGTTGGGTTGAAGGCGCACTGACCACCGCCGAGTCGGCCCTGCAGGAGTTCTTCGAACTGCCGCGCCCCACCTGGCTGCCGGCCGCCTACCAGCTGCTGCCGACCCCGGCCCCGGAAGAAATCGACTACGCCACCGCGCCCATGCCCGGCCACGCGCCGCAGGTGCTCGAAGACATCACCCAGGCCATCTGCGCGGGGGTCAAGCCATGAGCACCTTCACCGTGGCCGACTACCTGCTCACCCGGCTCAAGGAGCTGGGCCTGGACAAGGTGTTCCAGGTGCCGGGGGACTACTGCTCGAAGTTCATGAGCGCGCTGGATGCCTTCGACGGCATCGACGCCGTGGGTGAAGTCTACGAGATGGGCGCCGCCTACAGCGCCGATGGCTATGCCCGGGTGCACGGGCTGGGCGCCGTGTCGCTGCAGTATGGCGTGGGGACTTTCAGTGCGGTGAACGCCATTGCCGGCGCCTACGTGGAACGCAATCCGGTAGTGGTGATTTCCGCCAGCCCCTCGACCCAGGACCGCAACCAGGCCAACGCCCAGAACGTGCTGTTCCACCACTCCACCGGCAACTTCGAGGCCGACCGCAACGTACTGGAACAGGTGACCGTGGCCTGCGAGATCCTCGCCGACCCGCACCGCGCGCCCTGGCAGATCGACAACGCCCTGATCGCCGCCCTCACCCACCGCCAGCCGATCTACCTGGAGGCCTACCAGGACATCTGGGGCGCCGAGGTCAGCCGCCCCCATGGCCAACTGACCCCAGCGCCGCGCCCGTCCAACCCCCAGGCCCTGCAGACGCTGGTTGACGCCACCGTGCAACGCCTGGCAAACGCCCGCCGGCCCTTGGTGCTGCTGGGCGTGGAAGTGATGCGCTATGGCCTGCAGGATGCCGTGCAACGCCTGATCGACAGCTGTGCCCTGCCCTTCTCCAGCACCCTCGACGCCAAAACCGTGCTCGACGAAAGCCAGGCGCCCTTCATCGGCACCTATGCCGGCCCGGCCTCACGCCCGGAGACCGCCGACTGGGTGAACAGCTGTGACTGCATCGTGGCCATCGGTGTGATCTTCACCGATGACTATCTGGACCTGCTCAATAGCCGCTACGAGCAGATCATCCAGGTGAACTGCGAACTGGCCCGTGCAGGCAGCGACTACTACCCCAACGTGCGCCTGCCCGACTACGTCGACGCGCTGCTCAAGGCCTTGAAAGTGACGGTCCAGGCCCCACTTTGCGATGCGCCGCTCAAGGCCTCGCGGGCGCTGCTGGGCAGTGGCGCCGTACCCGGAACGCTGAGCTACGCAAGCTTTTTCGACAGTTTGGTGAACTTCGCCCACGAGCACCATTGGTGGCAGACCAGCACGCTGATCCTGGGTGAAAGCTCGTCACTGTATGTGGCCAGCAACATCAACGGTATGCCGCGCGGCAGCTTTATCAGCGATGCGATCTGGGGCTCGCTCGGCCACGAGACCGGTTGCGCGCTGGGCGTGGCCCTGGGCAGCGGCCGGCGCCCGGTGGTGGTGGCCGGCGATGGTGGGTTCATGATGGTGAGCCAATCGTTGGCGGCACTTGCGCGCAACAAGGTCAATGCCGTGGTGTTCGTGATGAGCAACCAGGTGTATGCGATCGAGCAGGCGTTCGTCGACCCCGCGGCGTTTACGCCAGAGGGCGCGTTCGCGCCTTTCGATACCCTGCCTACCCTGGACTACCCGGCGCTGGCCACCGGCTTTGGCGCCCAAGGTTATCGGGTGCAGACCGTGGCGCAACTGGAGCAGTTGCTGGAGCAGTTGCTGACGGTCGTGGACCAACCGGTGCTGGTGGAGGTGAAGATCGCCGAGAAGGACTTTGCCGAACAGATAAAGCGCTTGGCTGGGGTGAGCTGATAACGGCATGGGGTTTGGCGCTGCGCCTGGGGACCCAGCGCAGCGCCTTCTGATTCACTTGTGGAACGGGCGGCTTTGCACGCTTGCAGGCCTCCCGCACATGCAAGGCATTGCCTTTTGCTGTAGCGTCGGGAAATCTGCGCGCTGCTGCGCGACCAAGCCCCTGCTTGCCAATACGAATATCCGCGCAATGACCCTCTTCTATCTAAAGCTTGTCGTCACACCTTTGCTCATGTGGGTTGTGTCCCTTGCCTCGCGGCGCTGGGGCGGCCTGCTCGGTGGCTTGCTGTCCGGCCTGCCGATCACCTCGGCGCTGGTGATGACCTTTTTGTGCCTGGAGCAAGGCACGGCGTTCGTCCTGGGCGCGGTGCCCGGCGCCCTCGGCGGCCTGGCGGCGGTGCAGGCCACCTACGCCGTCTACCTGTACATCACCCGCCGTTTCGGCATTGCCTGCGCCGTGCCGCTGGCGCTGCTGTGTTATGGGGCGGCAGCCTACGCCTTCACCCATTGGGGCGGCCTGTACCTGTCGATTGCCGTGGCCCTGCTGTTGATCGCCGTGCTGATCCGCGCCAGTGGCCGCGAGCCCAGGCCCGACAGCCTGGCCCAGCCCCGCCACCGCTATTGGGAAATCCCACTGCGCATGGTGTCCGCCACCGGCCTGCTGATGGTCACCACCAGCCTGGCCAGTTGGCTCGGGCCCGCCGCCAGCGGGATGCTGGCGCCGATCCCGGTGATCGCCTGGCCGTTGGTGGTGTTTGCCCACGTGCAAAGCGGGCGTGCCGGGATGGCGATGATGGTGCGCGGCAATGCGATTGGGGCGGTGGGGGTGATTGCGTTTTACCTGATCGTGGCCGGGTTGCTGGAGCGCATCGGCATTGCGGCGACCATGGGGCTGGCCGTGGTGGTGGCGGTTGTGCTGACCGTGGCGTTGGCGACGGTACTGCGGCGGCGCGGGGCTTGATCCGATAGGGCCGGTTTCGCACAGCAAAAAGCCGCTCCCGGTACTCCGGAAGCGGCTTTGTCGTTCAACTGTCGAGCCTCATTTGTCGCCTTGCTCTTTGTTCAATGGCAGTTGCCCCTCGATCATGACCCTGGCCAGGCCGCTCAAGTAGAAGGTCGCCCGCATCAGCGTCTGCGCCTCGCGCGGCTTGGCCAGTGCCTGCTGGGTAAGCCCGGTGACGCAGCCCAGGATGACTGAAGCCTCCTCCAGTACCTCGCGCATCTGCAGCCCCGGCGTGGCCTGCACCCAGTGGCGCGTTGGCAACTGCTTGCCGCGTTGGGCCAGTGAGATGACGTTCAGTTTTTGCCGCTCCTGCGATTGCTCGTCCTTGTCCATGCGCTAACCCCCTGTCAACGACGGCAACGGCCGCAACCGGCCACCTGCCCAGTGGAAAAAGAGCCCGCCGCGTCTCCCCCTCCAGAGCCTCCGGGCCTCACCGCACGATCCTTGTGCAGTGCGCTGATCTGAAGGCCCGGCCAACCCCGGACGGTGAAACACGACGAGCAGGGCGAGACTAGTCGTGGCCACCACCCACCTCAATGGCTTGGGGCGGGAAAAAGCCCTTTTGGGAAATGGACTACATGAACCACGGAAGAAAAGCTGTAGGACCTGCACAATCAGCCTGCATTGATGTGCGTTTTGAGCCATTGCTCACCCGGCAAGTTGCTTCTCACCCGCCCAGATCTGCCAGTCGAGGGCGGGCTCAGTGGGTCTCGAGGAGCATGGGCGTCAAATGCAGGGATAGATGACGCAGGACGCTATCGACCTTGGGTATCAACTGCCGGCTACGCGGCCAGATGAGGCTCACCGGCAATCCTGGGGTCGCCAGGTGCGGCAGGATTTCCACTAGCTCGCCGCGCTGCAGCTCTTCGCGAATCATCCAGGTGGCCAACTGCGAAATGCCGTAGCCGCCCTTGACCGCCAGCACCTGGGCCTCGCCGCTGCCGACGATGATCCTGCCGTGCATGGTGCGCCGCTCGATCTGGCCGTCGGTGCCGCTGAACATCCAGGGGCTGACACTGCCGTCGGCGCGGCCGTACATTACGCAGTCGTGCTGGTCGAGCGCCTGGCCGTGCTGGATGTGCGGATGCCTGCTCAGGTAATGGGGCGCCGCGCAGAAGATCAGGCGTTCCTGGCCGAGCGACTGGTGCGCCAGCAAGTTCGACAGCTGGTCGACACTGCCAATGCGCACCGCGAGGTCGATGCCTTCCTCGATGACATCGACGAAGCGGTCGGTGAACGAGGCATGCAAGCGCAGCAGTGGGTTGTGCTCGGTGAAGTTCAGCAGCAACGGCAGCACATGTTGCTTGCCGAAGGTCACCGGCAAATCGATGCGTAGCCGCCCGGCCGGCTCCTGACGCTCTGCGGCCAGCACCGTCTCGGCCTCCTCCAGCTCGGCCAGGATGCGCGCGCAGGTGCGGTAGAACGCCTCGCCGGCGTCGGTCAGGGAAAGGCGGCGGGTGGTGCGCTCGAACAGTCGGGTACCCAGGCGCCCTTCTAGCCGGGCGACCCCCTTGCTCACGGCCGAAGTCGAAAGGTTGAGCTGCGCGGCGGCGGTGGTGAAGCTGCCGGCGTCCGCCGTGGTGACGAAAACTTCGATGCCTTTGAGGTGCTCGGTAAGCCTCATTGCTACTCCTGCTGCTACCGCGCCTGAGGTGGGCGCACACGCATCATGCGTTGATTTCGCGGTGGTGGCGGTCAGGTTAACAGTCCGTGCGACAGCTCGGTACCGACCTGGGCAGCGCGCGGCTGCAGGCGCGCGCGATCATTGGCGCAGCGTCCCGACGTGCTCCAGGCCACACTGGGTAGCACGGCGCGCCTGGTACTGGAGCAACAGGCAGATCGCCGCCGCAGCCAGGGCTATCGAGGCGGCGATGTAGCCGATGCCGGCCAGGCCGATACGCTCGATGCCGTAGCCGCCGATGATGGCACCCAGGCCGATACCGGCGTTGGCAGCCGAGACATTCAGCGTGCCCGCCAGGGCCTGGGCATGGCTGGCGGCTTTCATCACACGCACCTGGCACACCGGATACAGCGCGGTGTAGGCAATGCCCCAGATGGCCAGCGCCACGGCCAGGCCGACATGGGAACCTGCCAGGGGAGCGCTCAGGGCCATGCCGGCGGCCAGGATCAGCACGAACACCGCCGTGGCACTCAACGGGTTGCGGTCGACGAAGTGGCCGCCCAGCCAGTTACCGACCAGGCCAATGGCGCCAAAGCCCATCAACCACCAGCCGACCGCCACCGGTGCGATACCGGCCAGGCGCTCGAGTATGTTGGCCAGGTAGGTGTAGGCGGTGAACATGGCGGTGAACACCACCACCGAGAGCAGGATGTGACCGATGAAGCGGCTGTCGCGCAGGATACGCATCTGCTGGCCGATGCTGCTGCGCTCGGGGCGGGCAAGGGTCGGCATATACAGCGCCAACAGCACCAGCATCAGCAGTGACAGCGCTGCCAACCCCCAGAACGCACCGCGCCAACCGATCAGGTTGGCGAACACCGTGCCCAGCGGGATGCCGAACAGTGTGGCCGCTGCGATACCCAGGTAAACCTGGGCCACGGCGCGCCCTGCCCGCTCGGGGCCGACCAGTTGGCTGGCCGTTTCGCTGGCCGTGCCCCAGAACACCGGCAGCAGCAGCGCGGGGATGAACCGGGCCAGGCTCAGCACCCAGATGTTCGGCGCCAAGGCCGCCAGAGCGTTGGCGGTGGCGAAGACCAGCATGATGACCATGAACAGGCGCTTGCGCTCGACATGGGCCAGGGCAGCGGTCAAGGGCGGGCCGAACAGCATGACGGTGAAGGCGAACAGGGTCACCAGCTGGCCGGCGGTGGAAATGGAAATCTCCAGGTCCCGGGCCAGGGCGGGCAGCAAGCCGATGATCAAGAATTCGGTGGTGACAATGACGAAGGCCGCGATGGCCAGCAGCGTGATGGAGAAGCGGCTGTTTAGCGACGCCGGCGCGGACGTGTGGGATAAAGGGGTGTATGGCATGACAATGCGATCCGGACGAGGTAGATCGCGCCAGTCTAGGGAAGCGTAAAATTCCTATCTCGGGTAATTATTCTCGTGATTGTTTACCTGGATTCCACAATCAAACGTGGCGGGAGCTGCAACATGAACATCGATTGGGTCAACTTCACGCCTTGGGCGTCCCTGGCCGGAGGCGCCTTGATTGGCCTGGCCGCCAGCCTGTTCATCCTGGCAAATGGTCGTATCGCCGGCATCAGTGGCCTGCTCGGCAGCCTGATCCAGGGCGATAGTGAGGGCCGCAGCGAGAAGGCGTTGTTCCTGCTCGGCCTGGTGCTGGCGCCGGTGCTGTGGGGACTGTTTGCCGTATTGCCCAAGGTCGAGGTGCATGCCGGGTGGCCGGCGTTGGTGATTGCCGGCCTGCTGGTCGGCGTGGGCACCCGCTACGCCGCGGGTTGCACCAGTGGCCATGGTGTCTGTGGCGTGTCCCGGTTATCCCCCAGGTCGATGCTGGCCACCTTGTGCTTCATGGCGACCGGGTTTGCCACGGTGTATGTCGTCCGCCATCTGCTGGGGGCTTGAACATGCGCAAGTTAACGGCCTTTCTCGCAGGGTTGATCTTTGGCCTCGGCCTGCTGCTGGGGGGCATGACCAACCCCGCGAAGGTGCTGGCGTTTCTTGATGTGGCCGGGGCCTGGGACCCCAGCCTGGCGCTGGTGATGGCAGGCGCCATCGCGGTGGCGGCAGCCCCGCTGAACTGGGCGCGCACGCGCAAGCAGTCCTTGCTCGGTGCGCCCATGCAGTTGCCCGTGAAGCGGACACTGGATGCCCGCTTGATTGGTGGCAGCCTGGTGTTTGGCGTGGGTTGGGGGGTTGCCGGGTTCTGCCCTGGGCCGGCGGTGGCGTTGGTGTCCACGGGGCGGTGGCAGGTTTTGCTGTTCGTGGTGGCGATGCTGGTGGGCATGTTTCTGTTTACCAGGCTGGAGAGCCGACGCGGCGCTTGAGCGGGCTATCGATTTCCGGTGCGCCACCACATGAGGGGCATGTCGCCCGAAGACACCTTCGGGTGTGTCGCTTAGCGTTATTCGCCCCGTAAAGCTGGGGCCATCAAGCCATGGTTCGCATCCTGGACCAGCGCCTTGGCCATGCCGCTGAGGTAGTGCATTGCCGTCAGTAGCGTGGGCAGGTGATCCGTTTCCACCATCGCCAGGTCACTGATCTTGTGCACCGCACACATCAGCACGGTGGCCTGCTCCACCGCATGGTCCAGCGGATGCCCCGCTACCACGCGGAACAACGGGTCCTTCACACCCGCCTCCCCGCCTTCGCCGAAATGGCCGACGCCGGTGGTGGCGAGTTGCTTGATGCGTGGGGGTTGCGATTCCTTCTCCATACCACTCCTCCTGCGGCCCCGCTCACGGTGCAGGGCCTGATCGGTGAACATCATGGGCGAGTACGCGTTCGCCAGGTCAGTGCCGGGATTGCACGCGGCTTATCGCCACTTGCACCAGGGTGTGGGCGCTGTCGATTTCGTGGATGGCGGCGAGGGTCAGGACTTGGGCTTGGGGTTTGGTGTGGTGGAGGATGGACTGCTGGCTGATGGTCAGGGCGCAGACGAGGTATTCGGAGATTTGGACCAGGAGGTCTTCTAGGGTTTGGGAGGTGTATTTGTTGAGGTGGGGTGGGTCGGGGACGATCTTTAGCATGGTTCGACTCCTTCATCGGATTGGAACCGCCAAGATCCTGCTGTCAAACAGAATGGTGGCAGCGGTACGTGGGTTGACAGACCGAGGATGAAGGAACCCGGCGCACACGAGGTGCCCCACGTACTGCCGCCATTAGCGCGCACGTGCGTCCTTCATCGAATAATGGCCTGTCAAAGCCGTGTCGCTTGTTAGCGACTTGGCGAGACTAGAGGGCTGCTGGAAGGACCGCAATGGCCTGAAACGCTGAAAAGTATGCTTGGGAAATGAACTACATAAAAGACCTAAAATTCTGTCAATTACCCGATTCTTTCCGATTTTCTTCAATGAATTACGAAGATCTACTCATTGACGTTGGGGGCTCTGGCAAACCACCATCGTCCACTACGCGAGAAGCATTGATTAAAGCTAGAGTCGGACAAGGTGCATTCCGGACAGCTTTATGCAAACGCTGGAGCAACAAGTGTGCACTTACAGGCCTGTCCAATCCTAATTTGCTGATTGCATCACACATCCATCCATGGGCACGTTGTGATAACAAAGCCCGATTGGATCCCGACAATGGTCTACCACTCGCAGCTCACATTGACCGCTTATTTGAATACGGGCTGATCTCATCCGATGACTTCGAAAAACTATTGACAAGCCCAAAACTCTGTTTCAAGGAACAAGAAATCCTAGGCCTTGAACGCTTCAAATCAATTGATGGTCTTAACGAAGGAAATCTTGAATACCTAAGTAAGCACAGGCAGCGCCATAATATCGGCTAACTGCAGGTCGACCTCCGGCTCAGGACTAGGGTTTGTACGAAAAGTCGCTGAGCGGCGATCAGCCAAGGCGAAAACAGGCGAGGAAGCGGGGTTGACTGGTTGTCAAAGGGCATTCCGAGCCTGTTTTAAACGCAGCATGATCGTCGCGCAGGCACCTTTCGTATAAAGCCTAGCGACTCCCTGTCCACCTAGCTAACTAGTAGCATCCCTACACCTTTTCTTCGACCATAAAAAAATCCAGTCACCGTTAAGTGGCTGGATTTTTTAGGGATTTTTGGTCGGGACGGAGTGATTCGAACACTCGACCCCTTGCACCCCATGCATGCCAAGCCAACGTAACGGCATGATACCGCTTGATTTTCCGCCAGGCGCTCGCTGCAACGAAGGCCAACGAGGGCGGACAGCAACGAACAAAGTCACTTCGAAAGTCACTGGCCATGGCCAGCCCGCCATCGGCGTTCTGCCGACCTTTCCCCTTCCTTTATATGCCTAAGCGACGCCGTGGTTGATTGCGTTACCACCTTGAACTGGCATGGTCAGGCTCCTTTCTGTTTGTGGGCGCCGGACAAGCTTTGCTTGTGGGCCTGATACGGGGTTGGCTTGGCGTCGCTGGTGGCGGTCGGGGCGGCTGCACCGTCCTTGGCCAGCTGCGCGAGCTGGGCCAGCAGGGTCGCGGCGTCACCGGTTCCCGCTTCAGCGGCAAAGGTGAAAGCCATGCCAAGAGTCAAACCCGCAAAAATCCACCCACTCCCCTACTACCACGGGCGAACTGCTCGGGGTGCCGGCCGCTGCCGAGCCTATCAGCCTCACCCGGAAATGTCGGTCGATAGCGCCTGGTGGCTTGCCGGCTGGCATGACTGCGACATGGAGCTCACCGATGAACCGAAAACTACGACGCTCGCTGCAGCTGCATAGGCGGCGTGACCAGTTCAACTTGCCGCCCAGCGGATTGAAGGAGGTGCTGCATGGCGATGTCTCAGCAAGAGCGAGACCAGAAGCGCCGCGACAAGGCGTCCAAACACCGTGAAGAAGACCTGCGCATGAAGGTCCGCGCCGGCACGCGCCAGGCGCTGACCGAGATCATGGAATGGGCCGAGGTCGAGGAAAACGGCGAGGCGATGACCCTGCTGATCCACCGCATCCATGAACTAGGGCCTGAAGCGGGCCGCCACTTCCTCAGTGCGCCGCGCCACGAAATCAAGCTTTCGAGTTCTGTGGTGCGCAAGCTCGATCAGTTCAGGCTGAGCCGCGAGCTTCGAGCTCCAGGCCTGATGCTTGGCGACGACCCCGACGACACCGGCCTTCTGCTAATCGCTGAGCGCGCCTGAATCCCTCCCAATACTGCCATGCCGCTGCCAGCACGGAACGCGGCGAACGCCCGAGGCTTAACCATGAAACCAGAAATGATCACCCTGAAACACGGCGACACCACTATCAAGATGCCGGCCGCATCCTTAGCCAAGGTCGCGATCGCCAGCGTGTTCGCCCAGGTGCTGCCACCTGCAGCTAACATTCCAGCGTCAGTAGTCGAATCAAACATCCCGGCCGTAGGTCAGCCATGGCCAGGCCAGGGCGGCATCAACGGCGGCTTCGTTCCTGCGATCGGCGATGTGCCAGCGTACTACCTGATCTTTGCCAGCGCCGATGTTGGCGGACATGAATGGGGCGGCCGAAGCCAGGAATCGAAAGCCACCAGCCGGCACGACGGCAAGGCCAATACCGATGTCCTTATCGCTGAGGGCGGCCACCCTGCCGCCGAGGCTTCCCGCGCCTACAGCGCCGACGGCCATGCCGACTTCGATCTGCCAGCGGCCTCTCAGCTCTATCAGGCCTGGGTGCACGGTTTGATCACGGAGGGAGCGTACTGGAGCAGCTCGCAGCGCTCGGCCTACTACGCATTCCGGGTCGTTCCAAGGAGTCATCATGGCAAAGATCAAGCTCACCAAGACCGCCGTAGAGTCGGCGCAACCCCAGGCGAAGGACATCGAACTACGGGATACCGTCGTGCCCGGCTTCCTTTGCAAGATTACCTCGACGGGACGCCGGGTGTTCATGCTCCAGTACCGCACGAACTCTGGCCAGCCCCGCAAGCCCTCGCTGGGACTCTACGGGGAGCTAACCGTCGAACAGGCGCGGGTCAAAGCGCAGGACTGGCTGGCCGAGGTTCGCCGGGGTGGTGATCCCGGCGGTGCCAAGGCCGAGACGCGCAAGGCGCCCACGATGGCCGAGTTGTGCAAAAAGTTCATGGAGGACTACTCCAAGAAGCGCAACAAGGTCAGCACGCAGGACGGCTACCAGGGCGTCATCGACCGCAACATCATCCCGCTGCTGGGCCGCAAGAAGGTGCATGACGTGAAGCGGCCCGACATTGCGGGGCTCATGGAAAAGCTGGCCTACAAGCCGACCGAGGCCAACAAGACCTTCGGCGTGCTGCGCAAGATGTTCAACTTGGCCGAAGTCTGGGGCTTCCGCCCGGACGGCACGAATCCGTGCCGCCACGTCCCGATGTACCCGCCGGGCAAGGAAACCCGGCTCATCGTGGACGAGGAAATGGTGCGGATCTTCCGCCAGTTGGAGAAACTGGAGGCGGAGGGGCTGGAGAACTACGTCATCCCGTTGGCGATCCGGCTGCAATTCGAGTTTGCGGCGCGGCGCTCCGAAATCTGCCCGCTCGAATGGAGCTGGCTGGACTTCGAGAACCGGCGCGTGGTGTGGCCCGACAGCAAGGTTGGCGGCATTTCCAAGCCCATGAGCGAGGAAGCCTATCGGCTGCTTTCGACGGCGCCGCGTCTGGAAGGCTGCCCTTACGTCCTGCCGTCGCCGAACGACCCGGCCAAGCACCTGACCTTTGGCGAGCACTATGGCGGCTGGTGCCGGACGCTCAAGGCCGCCAGCGTGCCGCACGTAGGCACGCACGGCATCCGTCATCGCTCGACCACCGACATTGCCAATTCCGGTGTGCCGACCAAAGTGGGAATGAAGCTGACGGGCCACAAGACCGTGGCGATGTTCATGCACTACGTCCACACCGAGGACAAGCCGGTGCGCGAGGCGGCCGAGCTGGTGGCCAGCCGCCGCCAAGCCATCACGGGCGCGCGGCAGCTTGCGGAGGCGGTGGCATGAACGGGCGCCGGCCATCAGCAGCATCGCTCGCAGCGCCCGCGGCGCTGCTGGGCGACATTCGGGCACTGATCGAGGCGGCGCGCTTGCGCGCCGCCTCGACGGTGAATAGCGAGCTTACGATGCTCTACTGGCGCATCGGCCAACGCATCCACACGCAGGTCTTGGACAGGCGCCGGGGCGCCTACGGCAAGGAAGTTCTGCCCACCTTGGCTGCGCAGTTGGTGGAGGAGTACGGCAGCAGCTTTGCAGAGCAGAACTTGCGCCGCATGGTGCAGTTCGCCGCCACCTTCCCCGACGAGCGAATTCTCGTATCACTGATACGAGAATTGAGCTGGACGCACTTCATCGCCCTGATGCCGCTGAAAGACCCGCTCCAGCGGGACTACTACGCACAGATGGCCAGCACCCAACGCTGGAGCGTGCGGACGCTGCGCGAGCGTATCGACTCGATGCTGTACGAGCGCACGGCGCTTTCCCAAAAGCCGGAAGAAACCATAGCGCAGGAGTTGGCGACCCTGCGCGATGCGCAGCGCATGTCGCCGGCCCTGGTCATGCGCGACCCGTACATCCTCGACTTCCTGGGCCTGCGGGACACTTGGCAGGAAGGCGACTTGGAAGCGGCGATCATCCGTGAAATGGAGTCCTTCCTGCTGGAGCTGGGCGCGGGCTTCTCATTCGTCGCCCGGCAGAAGCGCATTCCGATCGACGACGAGGATTTCCACCTTGACCTTCTGTTCTACAACCGCAAGCTGCGGCGGCTGGTTGCGGTGGAGTTGAAGGTAGGTGACTTCAAGGCGGCCTACAAAGGGCAGATGGAGCTTTACCTTCGGTGGCTAGACAAGCACGAACGGGAGCCGGAGGAAGCCTCGCCGCTCGGGATCATCCTTTGCACCGGCAAGAAGCGCGAGCAGATCGAATTGCTGGAGCTGGACAAGTCCGGCATCCACGTTGCCGAGTATCTGACCGCCTTGCCGCCGAGGGGCGTGCTGGTGGAGCGGCTGCAACAGGCAACGCAACGGGCGCAGTTGCAAATCGAGCAGCGCAAGACGGACAACGAGTAGTCCTGTCCCAAGCAGTCGGGCGTCCCGGCGTGCCGCCGTCGCGCTGTCGTGCTGCGCATCGAGCTTCGCTGCGCGAGTCTCGCCCCTGTCGGGCTTCCATCACTGACGCCTCCGTCCCGGCTCGTTGATCCGGGCCTGCGCGCTCCGCTTGCCAAAAATCGACTCTGTGCAGTGGGCGGGTGTGGGCGGTCTTGCTGTTCCCTTCACCGTATCACGGCGTTCTCGCCGTCAAGGGCGGCGCGCGCCATGCGCGCTTGCGTCCTGGCGGCCGTCTGCGACCCCTGACTGCTTGCGCTGCGCCGTGCTGCCGCCGGTTCCGGGCAATTCCGCCCGAGCAACCGGAGCACGATCATGTCGCAACTGTCCTTTCCCTCGTTCGATTCCTGTCTGCTGGTGCGCGACGCGCACGGGCGCTATCTACCGGCATCGGCCGACGACATTCTGGAAGCTGCGCGCCAGGTCATTGACCGGAAAATGCGGCGCGGAGCAGAGTTCACTTCGCCGGCGGCGGTCAAGGAATACTTGCGTACAAAGTTGGCCAGCTTCGAGCATGAGGTGTTCGTAGTGCTGTTCATGGATACGCGCCATCGTCTGATCGAATACAGGGAGATGTTCCACGGCACTATTGACGGTGCGTCGGTGTATCCGCGCGAAGTGGTCAAGGAGGCGCTGCGGCTCAATGCGGCGGCGGTCGTCGTTTCGCACAACCATCCGAGCGGAAACCCCGAGCCGAGCGCGGCTGACCGGGCGCTGACCCAGCGGCTCAAGGAAGCGTTGGGTCTGGTGGACGTGCGCGTGCTCGATCACATCATCGTTGCGGGCAACGAAACGGCATCGTTCGCCGAGCATGGGCTGATCTAGCCCAAGGGGCTTCGGCCCCTTTTTGCTGCGCCTGGTGGCATAGCTATGGCCCTCGCGGCCTGATGCTCAGGCCGTCGCAACCTGAATCATCTCGTCGTAATGTTTCTTGTCCACCTCTTCCAGCCACTGGAAGATGTTCCCGATGACGCTGTGGCTTTCGCCTGCCAAGTTTTCTGCGGATTCCTCTGTTATCTCAATAACGTCGCTATGTGAATACTTATTGATAAAGCGGTAGATTTTTTCTTTAAGCTCTGGTGTCGTGATGGTGCAATCTTTTAGGCCAGCCTCCATCAATTGACTAATGTCGCTTCGACGCCTTGGATATTTGAAGGTGAAAAACGATTCAACAAGCTTTCGGGCGAGGTTGGCGGTCAAGAACGCCTCATCTCGATTGAGTGTTGTGTGCGCCCTATATTCGTAGAGCTTCTTGAAGATATAGTGGTACTCGGAACCGTAGTTCTTGAGTGAGTCGTCGGCATCCACAAGTAGGGAGTGACGAGGGGAGCCAGGTGGCGCATCCAGGCGATAAAAGAAGCAATTCTCGGCGTTGCCTTTTTTGACTCGATTCCTATTGGTGCCAGTGAACCAGTCTCTCACTAGCTTAAAGTAAGTGAAGTTGTGAGTCAGCACAAAAAGTTGCTTGGCTTCAGTGCATTGCGTTCTCAAAAACGAGTAGGCGTGAAACAAGTGATTAGAATCAAAGCTTGAGACCGGATCGTCAACGACGACGATCGTATCCTTGATGTTATTTCCATTTTCTTTGAGCTTCGTGATGAAATAGACAAATGCAATCGCAGTTTTCTCACCTTCGCTCAAATTCCCATCGTGCTCACCAACCCCGTTTCTGATGATCTCATAGCCTTTCTTCTTCTGATTGAAGTTCAGGCAAAGCTCAGAGCGGCCAATGAAGCGATGCAGGATGTCATTGAACTCCTTTGCCCCGACCGTTTCATTCGAGAGCGCCGCTTCTATGGCTCCGACCTCTAGACTAATTTTTTCAATTTCCTTATGGTCGTTCTTTGCTTCTGACTCAAGGTCATTGCACTTCTTCTCACTTCCAGCATAGTCAAACTCTTGCACCTCAGCCGCAGCAAAGTGAAGCTCCAGTGCCACCTTGCTTTTTGAGGTCTCAGATTTGAAATTTGAAGTCTTATTGTTGTGCTTTCCAACGAGAGCAACAATCGATTTCAGGATGTCATTGAAATTGGTGACATCGTCTTCAACCACATCCGAGATCTGAATGTCTGTCTTCCCAGGGTCTGTGATCTTGGCCTTCAGGGCTTCCCGCCAGGCGTCGATTTGCTGGTCGATCTTTTCAGCAGCAGTTGCGTAGTCCTTTTGAAGCTTCTCTGCCTCGGCCGATAGTTCTTTATAAAACTCGGTCGATGCGGGAAACTGATTAGCTGGAGCGCCTTGAGATTCAATCCATGTCGCCGCGTTCTGAAGTCGGCTCTGAAACTCCGTGAACTCCTTGCTGAAGTGGGCAGCAAGCGCCTCGGCACGAAGCTGGGCGAACGGAGAGCCGCAGAACTCGCAGGATTGCGAGTCGTGGTTTTTATGGATTTCCAAGCCTGCTTGAACCCATTCGCGGATTTCCGGGTTATCGGTCAGCCGCTGGATTGCTTGATTGACCGCCGTAGTCCCAATCAAATCTCTGATGCGGCCCGCCGCTTTCTTAAAGTAGTCCGGCTCAATGGCCGTTGAGGCGAAAGCAATGCTTGGAAGCTGATCTGGCTTGGCGGCATTCGTAAGGTCGATAACCCTCTCATCTGGAAGAACCGACTCCGCCTTGATAATTGTCTCGCCGTTATTCTGTATGAAGTTGAAGAGCTTGCGGCGGTCGTAATTCAAGTAATAACTGTCGCTCGTATCAATCGCCTGAAGTCCAAGCTTCATTTTCTTGGCAGCATTGGTCAGGAACTTCTCTAATGCCTCACGCTGCTTCTTGATATCGCTTTGCTTGTCGTCGTGAGCCTTCTTTTTCGACTGAAGCTCGCTCTTCAGCTTCTCCAGCTTCTGCAAGTCATCAATCTTCTCTTTCGCAATAAGAAGGATGCTCTTTACGGATTTGTCCCAATCAATGTTCTCATGCACGAAGCGTTGATTGAAAACATGAATATTCAATTGGGATGAGTGGAGTGTGGATTCCGTGATCGTTGAGCCATCCTCCAGAACTACTGAAAATTGGCCCGTGCTGAAGCGGGGAACCATCGAGCGAAGCTCAAAGCAAGAGAATAGATTCGATAACGTTGACTTGCCTGTTCCATTCCAACCATAGACCAGGTTGTACCGGCCGAACTTTTGGATCTTCGTTCCATTGAAGTCGCTGAAGATTCCGAACTGTTTGAGGCGGTTGATGCAGACAATCATCTCTATATCTCCGTGTTCTTGCTTTCCCATCATTTGCTTGCGAAACAAATGGTAAACGAAGAGTCCTCTTGCGTCTCCGCTTCGCGGATCGCGCTGCTCCAGGTTCGCTAGTCGCTCATCCCTGGCGGGACTGGCTTCGCCAGCCTTCCGCATCGCTGACGCCTACGGCCCGGCTTCCAGCTTCGGGCCTGCGCGCTTCGCTTGCGTGCGGTCAGCACAAAGGGATGGCCGTTGCCTTGTCCAGCCGTCTCCCCTGACTTCATCACCTTACCCGCGACCGTAGCCCGCGACCGTGTGCCGTCAAGGCGCGCAGGGCCGTGTCCTCGGCTGCGCCTGCGGGCCGCACCAACCCTGCGCTTGGCTCCTTGACGGCCCCCGTCCGCGCGCTCCTTTGGGCGCGGGCGATGAACTCAGGAAAGACGGTGGCAACAGGGCCAACCGGGTTCCTCGTGCCGACCGCACCAAACAGCCGAAAGGCTGGGCTCCGAATCTAGAAATCCGGTGTGCGGTGTGAACAGCAAACCTCTTTTGTCAGGAGAAAGACCATGCAACTCGCATCCCGTTTCGCTTTCCGCTCCCCCTCGCTGCGCAGCGATTACCCGCTGTCCGACGACCAGATTCACCGCGTGGCCCCGTCCATCTTCGCGGATGCCCCGCACGAGAGCCGTTCGCAGCGGTACGCCTATATCCCCACCGCCGCCGTGCTGACCGAGCTTCGCAAAGAAGGCTTCCAGCCTTTCATGGTGACGCAAACCCGCGTGCGCGACGAAGGCAAGCGCGAGCACACCAAACACATGATTCGCTTGCGCCATGCCAGCCAGATCAACGGCGCGGAGGCCAACGAAATCGTGCTGCTGAACTCGCACGACGGCACCAGCAGCTATCAGATGCTGGCCGGAATGTTCCGGTTCGTGTGCAGCAATGGCCTTGTCTGCGGCAACACCGTGGCCGATGTGCGAGTGCCCCATAAAGGCGACGTGGCCGGTCTGGTCATTGAGGGGGCTTACGAAGTCTTGAGCGGTTTCGATCGGGTGAAGGAATCGCGCGATGCCATGCGCGGCATCACCTTGGACGATGGCGAATCCGAAGTGTTCGCCCGCGCCGCGCTCGCCCTCAAGTACGACGACCCCGACAAGCCCGCGCCCATCACGGAATCGCAAATCCTGATGCCGCGCCGCTTCGACGACCGCCGCCCCGACCTGTGGAGCGTGTTCAACCGCACCCAAGAAAACCTGACCCAAGGCGGGCTGCGTGGCCGCAGCGCCAACGGGCGCCGACAGCAAACCCGCCCGGTGCAGGGCATCGACCAAAACATCCGACTAAATCGCGCCCTCTGGCTGCTGGCCGATGGCATGCGCCAGTTGAAAGCCTGAATCCCCACGCGGCAGGGGCAGGCAGCAGCCCTTGTCGCTTTCTTCGCTGCTGCATCCCTGAACCGATAGGAGTTATCACCATGAACGCCGTTACCCAAACCGAAGCCCGCGCCATCAACACCGCCGCCGCTATCCCGCTGGAAGCCGCTGATCCGACCAAGAACCTGATTCTGGTTCCGCTGTCGCGGCTGGTGTCGCGTCCCACTGGCCGCAACGTGCGCAAGACCCCGCGCATGTCCATTCCCGAACTCGCCGCCAGCATCCAGCGTGTCGGCCTGCTGCAAAACCTCATCGTGATTGCCGCCGCCGATGGCGAGCATTACGAGGTCGTGGCCGGTGACCGTCGCCTCGCAGCGTTGAAGCTGCTGGCGAAAAAGCACCGCATTAGCAAGGAATGGGAGGTGCCTTGCCTGCTGGTGGCCGATGGCACCGCCCGCACGGCCAGCCTCACCGAGAACGTGCAGCGCGAAGCCATGCACCCCGCCGACCAGTTCGAGGCGTTCGCCGCGCTCGTGGCCGAAGGCCGCAGCATCGAGGACATTGCAGCGGATTTCAGCGTCACGCCGCTGGTGGTGCAGCGCCGTCTGAAACTCGCCAACGTGTCGCCGCGCCTGCTGGCCGACTACCGGGCCGAGGCCGTGAGCCTTGACCAGTTGATGGCCCTCGCCATCACCGACGACCATGCTGCGCAGGAAGCCGCGTTCTACGATGCGCCCACATGGCAGCGCGGCCCGCACAACCTGCGCGACCGCCTGACCGAACGCGAAATCGACGCCTACCGGCATCCGCTGGTGCGCTTTGTCGGGCTGGACGGCTACGAGCAGGAAGGCGGTGGCATCCGCCGCGACCTGTTCGCGGAGGGCGACAAAGGCGTGTATCTGACCGATGCCGCACTGCTGGAACGGCTGGCGCAGGACAAGCTGGCAGGTATCGCCGCCAAGGTGCAGGCCGAGGGCTGGGCGTGGGTGGATGCCACGCCGGGCATGACCCATGCCGATCTGCAAGCCTTCCAGCGTGCGCCAAGGGAACGCCGCAGTCCGAACAAGCGCGCCGCGCAGCGCATCGAGAAGCTGCAAACCAAGCTGCACGAACTGGCCGAGGCGGTGGATGCCGCGCTGGACGACGAGGACGAGGAAAAGGCCGATGCCTTGCAGGAAGAAGGCGAACGCCTGGGCGAGCAGTTGCAGGCGCTGGAAGATGGCTTGCTGGACTATGCGGCCAACGTGAAGGCCGCAGCCGGTGCCATTGTCACCATCGACCGCGACGGGCAGGCCGCGATTCATCGCGGGCTGCTGCGCGAAGCGGAGGCCAAGGCACTGCGCACGCTGGAGCGGCTGCGGCAGGGTTTCGGCAGCGAAGGCGAAGCCGCGAACGAGGACGCAGGCGAGGACGACGAGCAGCCCAAGACCGCCGCCATGTCTGACCGACTGGCGCAGCGGTTGAGCGCGCACCGTACCGCTGCGCTGCAAATCGAAGTTGCACGGCATCCGCAAGCAGCGCTGGCCGCCGTGGTGCATGGCATGGTGCAGACCGTCTTGCAGGAAAGGCACTACGGGCACGACCTGCCGCTGGGTGTGCGCCTCACGGTGCAAGACCGGCTGGAAGGCATGGCCCCGGACTGGCCGGAATCACCCGCCGCCGTGGCGCTGCGCGAACTGCAACAGGTGGCAGGCGAAACCTTGCCGGAGGACAGCGCCGAACTGTTCGCCGCGCTGCTGGCGAAATCACAGGATGAACTGGTGCGGCTGTTGGCCGTGTGCTTAGCTTCCACGGTGGACGTGGTGACGCCTCGCGCCACGCCGCACCAGCCCGGCGCGGAACTGGCGCAGGCCGTGGGGCTGGATATGGCCGCGTGGTGGCAGCCCACCAATGAGGGTTACTTCCGGCATGTGCCGAAGGCCGCGATTCTGGAAGCCGTTGGCGGGTTCGCGCCCTCGCACGTCACCCGACTGGCGAAGTTGAAGAAGGGCGACATTGCCAGCGAAGCCGAACGGCTGGCCGCTGGCACCGGCTGGATGCCCGCCATCTTCCGCTCCGAAGGCCCGCAGCAGACCGGGCAGGACGCGCCGGCGGATGGCGAAGCCGAAGCACAGGAAGAAGTGGCCGCCGTGGCGGATGACCAGCCGCAGGCCGAGGCTTTGGCCGCGTGACTTCGCACCGTAGATAGCGCCCCGGTTCCGGCCGGGGCGCTTCATGTTGAGGATGCCTGCCATGACCCACCAACCCGCAAACCGCCCCCGCATAGCTGCGACCTATGCCTCCGGCACGGTGCGCGCCCGCCGCTGGCACGGCGACGGCGACGTGCGCGGCTACCGTCCGCCGCGTGGCTGGACGGCCCGCGCCGACCTGACCGATCTGCATCCCCTCACGGGCCGCGCCTTGCCGCGCGCCGTGTGGTGGATCATCGAAACCAAGGAATAACGAGCCGCACCGGCCCCAAGCCGTGCCGCCTTGGGGCCGGTGGTCGAAAACTCCGGGCGCGGCGGTGGCCGCGCCCGGTTTCACTGCTCAAAGCCAAAACGCCCCATCGCCGCCTTCGGACAGGCGGCGATGGGGCCACGCACAAGGGCGCTCGTGCGCGAAATCCACGAAGCCAGCAAGTGTGGCGGCGCATCGCGCCGCCAACGATTCGACCGAGCCCCGCCGCAATGGGCGGGGCTGGTGTGGCTACGCCCCGGCTTGCTGCGGCAGGTTGCACGAAAGCGTGCCGTCCCCGACGCTGGCGGTTCGTTGTCTGTACGTCACGAAAGACGGTTCACCGACACGCCGCCCAGCCTCGCTTCTATGGAGCTTCCACACCACGCCTCAGTATGTGGCCGTGAGCTGCGGCAGGGGCGCTCTGGCCTTGTCGTCGGGGCATTGACCTGGCCCGCGTCAGGGCGCAAGCCGGTGCAGCCGTCACGCGGGGATGCCGAGTTGGCCACGTCTCCATTCGGGAGCGGGCGGCCTGTGCGTCCTTGTCTTGTTGTGAATCCTGGCGGTGGCGCGGCTGCGCCTTGTGCTTGATGGCCGCAACCTTGCAGCGAAAACAATTTCCCCTGCGCTGCGCGCATTCCTCGCGGGACAAATTCTTTTCGCTTCCAGGTTCTCCACGTTGTTGCGACCGCTGTGCGGTGCGACCAGCCCATCCCCCGCCGGCCGGATCACAACAAGGACGCACTGGCGCGACCTTGTTCAACCCGAAAGGAGAAACATCATGGCTAACATCGGCACCTTCACCGCAGAGAAAGACGGCTTCACCGGCACGCTTCGCACCCTGACGCTCAACGTCAAGGTCAAGCTGGTTCCCAACGACAAGGGCGACACCGAGAACGCCCCCGACTTCCACCTGCAAGCGGCTGGCCACGAAGTCGGCGCAGCGTGGAAGAAGACCAGCGAGGCCGGGCGGGAATACCTGTCCGTATCCATCGACGACCCTTCGTTCCCGGCGACGGTCTATGCCCGCCTGATCGAGAACGAGGACGGCACGCACGACCTGATCTGGTCGCGCAACAAGCCGAAGGCGGCCTGACAGCCGCTTACCGCGTCCCGCCCACTGCGGCGGGGCGCGATGCTGCTGATCGCAGCACCGCACGCGCAGGATTTCTGCTGCTGCCGCGTGCTGGATACGCCCGTCACGGCGGGCCTGCATGCGTGCCTTGTGGCTCGCAATCCGTGTCAACGAGCGGTGTGTGGCGTGTCGGCGCTGTAAGCGCCGCCGGGCTTTCGGGCTTCGCCCCGTGCCGGCAAGCCGTCACGGCCATCCGGCTTCAATCCCTCACGCCTTCGCGCCTGCGGCGCTGCGCGCTCCGCTTGCTGCAATTCAGTACCACACGCCAACGCGCTAAGGCGTGTCGGGCTCTTCCAATATCGCCCTGAGTTCCTGGCGCACCTGTGCCAGCAATTCATCAGCTTCGCGGGTGCTGTCACCGGCATAAGCCAATGTGAGCAGCGTGAGCGGATGCACTTCCATGACCTCGCACAGATCGGCCAGCTTCTGGATGGTTGGGCTTTTCAGGTCGCGCTCCAGCGTGCTCATGTAGGTGCGACTGGACACGTTGGAGAACGCTTCCTGGCTCAAACCACGCGCCTTCCTTACCGTCCGAATCGCCGCTGCCAATGAGTTCTTCGCTGCCACCTATGGTTTCCCCAAAAAACCAAGATGACAGCCCATTGCGCCCTATAGGACTACAATCTATAGTGTTCATTTGGTGGTGATGTTTTCCTTTTCCGTGCTTTTACGGAGATCCGCATCTGCGGATTTCCTCAGACCCAGGGAACCGCATCCGTGTCTTTCCTGACTTCCACCAATACGCCTTCGTGCCTCTCCGCTTTTGCGGCTTCGTGCGCTTGCGCATACGTGCATCCGTCCGCAGGCACAGATGCGCCTCGGCGATTGCGTGTGTTCGTGGAAGGGGCGCGGCCTTGACCACGCTTGTCACCGAGGAAGACCGGGTGCACCTACTGGCCCACGGCCTCACCCGCGCCGCAGGCCAGGAATGTGACCCGCTGCCCGTGGTGCGCCTGTTCACACCGGACGCACATGCGACCTGGCTATTGGCCGCGCTCGATCCGACCGATGGCGATACGGCCTACGGCCTGATCGACCTCGGGATCGGGATGCCTGCCCTGGCGACGGTGAAGCTGTCCGATCTGGCGTCCATCGTCGGGCCGCTCAAGCAGCCCGTGATACGAGATCGGTATTTCCAGCCGACGCGGCCGCTGTCGGAATACGTTCGACTGGCTCAGGAAAACGGTTCGATCACCGATTGACGCATTCCAGCGCGACCAGGCAAAAAGTATCGCATTGTGACTATTTCGGTCTTAGCCAAGACCTGGCAAGTCTTGATCCGCATGCTTGCACCAGGGTGGTGCGCTCCTGACCAAAACAGTCATGATGCCAGGCGCGAGATTCGGCACGGTGTTCAATGCTGCACCCCATTTCCGGGCGGTGCAGTCGTCGCATTTAGACGATTTCGGCAATGCACTGGAGCGAATCTGTCTTGACACCAGCAGTTAAAGCGTAACCCGAGTTTGATGACCACTTGATGGCGATTCGATAGCTCCCGCACAGCGGAATTGTGGCGACGTTCCCAGAAACAGGGAGGTTTCGCCATGACTGACCGCAGCAGCCAACACTGGTATCCCACGGCCGCGTATCTCTACACGCTGCACCTCGATGGCCCAGCGCTGGCTTGGGAGTATTTGCGCAGGAATCCAAGCTACCGGCGCGACTGGCTACGCCGGCGTCGCAAGCCTGATGCGGCGCAGGCCTGGGGCCTGCGCCTGCTGGAAGATCCCGGCCTGGATGCGCGCGACGCACATCCTGCTTGGTTCCCCGATCACGATGCCGTGGTGCAGCTATACCCCGACGCCGACCCACCACCCGATGCGCATACCTTCGAGTTCTGGCGCATTCCTGGGCGCAAGCAACTGACCCACGACGGCAAGCGCCTGGTGCTCGTATCGCATTGGCCAGGCTGCTGCGTTCGGCTGGCACTCGCACCCGACCTGGAAGATGGTTCGGCCTATCTCTACGCCACACGCGCCTGCGCCACGCCCTGTGCGCGCTACCGCACGCTCGCTGCGAAGCTGGATGCGCTATCTGCCGCAACCGTGGCCACGCCTGTGGCAACAGCCCGCTCCCGCCCCACGCCCGCCGCGCTGCTGGAACTGCATACCTTGCAAGCGCTCGACGCGACCCTCGCGGGAGCCTCCTTGCGCGAGGTGGGCGAAGGTCTGTTCGGCGCGGATGCCGTCGCGGCCGACTGGCACAAAGACAGTGCATTGCGTGCCCGCGTACGGCGGCTGGTACGCCGCGGCGATGAGCTGATGCACGGCGGCTACCGCCGACTAGCGCAGCTTCCAATGTTCCCGTCGCATTAGGGGGGACGTTTCTCGACCCGTGCGAATCGTCCCTTAGCAAGAAGCCTTGCTTTCTTGAGAGTGCCTCTATCCGGCCGCGTGGTGTGGCCGGGCTTGATGGAGGTACATCCCATGCGACCTGCTCCCTCGCGGCCTGCCGCCGCTGCCGTCACTGCGACCTCGCAGCCTCAACGCTACCTGACAAACGACGAAGCCGCCGACTACCTGCGGCTGTCGCCGCGCACGCTGGAGAAGCAGCGGGTGATCGGCGGCGGCCCCAAGTTCCGCAAGTTCGGCCGCCGCGTCATGTACGCGGTGTCCGACCTCGATGCCTGGGCCGACCAGCGCAGCTACGAGGCCACGTCCGATCCCGAATACGCCGAGCGCCACGCGGGCGACTACCGTGATGGCCGCTGATCGTCGGCGCGTGGGTGGCCTTCGCCATGTCCAGCCCGCCAGGGCAAGCCTTGCCGCAGCGCGAACAGCTCGATCTGTTCCGCGCGCTGCCGGGCGACATGGCGCCACGCGATTCCCAGGACTTGATGGCCTTTCCGTTCTTCTCGCTTGCCAAGTCGCGGCGCACGGCGCCGATCGACTTCCGCAGCGGGAACGTCACCATTCGCGTGGAAGGCACGCAGGAGCACGGCATCGCAACGATATGGGATGCCGACGTGCTGATATGGGCCGCCTCGCAGATCGTGGAGGCGCGCGACGCGGGCCTGCGCCCGTCGCGCTGGATACGCGCCACGCCTTACGAGATTTTGCGCTTCATCGGGCGCGGCACGTCCCTCAACGACTACCAGCGCCTGAAGGCCGCCCTCGACCGGCTGCAATCGACCACGGTGGCCACGTCCATCCGCGAAACCACGGGAAGGCGCTTGCATCGCTTCTCGTGGATCAACGAGTGGAAGGAACTCGCCGACGCCAGCGGCACCCCGCTGGGCATCGAGCTGATCTTGCCGGACTGGTTCTATGCCGGCGTGCTCGACGCCGCCCTGGTGCTGACCATCGACCCGGCCTATTTCCGCTTGAAGGGCGGTATCGAACGCTGGCTGTACCGCCTGGTGCGCAAGCATGGCGGGCGGCAGGAGCACGGCTGGCAATTCGACTTCCGACACCTGTACCGCAAATCCGGCAGCGCGGCCCGCTTCTCGGACTTCGCCTACGACGTGCGCGCCCTGGTGGCGCGGCAGTCGTTGCCCGGCTACGTCCTCGGCATCGAGCGGATGCCGGACGACAACACCGAGCTGCTGACCTTCCGGCCCGTGCCGCACGCGGCACGGGGATAACTGCGGGAGAACCTGTGGACGGCCTCGTGCTATCAGGAGTACCGGGTATCGTGCTATCAGGAGTACGACCCTCGTGCTATCAGGAGTACGAAAACGCCGGAAAGCCAACAACGGCGCGGGTTTGCGTTCCCTCTAACTTACCTAACAAGAAATACATAACTTTTAGTAGAAGCGCGCCGTTTCGGTGGACAACCACGAAACGGCACGGCCAGGCCGGCTTTCCAGCTCGGAGGGCCGCGCCATGATCTTCGCGTTTCTCAACCAGAAAGGCGGCGTCGGCAAGACCACGCTCGCCACGCACATCGCCGGCGAACTGGCGATGCGCGGCCTGCATGTCATCCTGCTGGATGCCGACCCGCAGGGGTCATCGCTCGACTGGACGCAGCGGCGTAGCCAGCAGGGCCTGCCCCGTCTGTTCAGCGCCGTGGGCCTTGCCCGCGAAACGCTGCATCAGGAAGCGCCAGAACTCGCCAGGCGGGCCGATCACATCATCATCGACGGCCCGCCGCGCATCGCCGCCCTCGCGCGTTCCGCGCTGCTGGCGGCCGAGCGCGTGCTGATCCCCGTGCAGCCCAGCCCCTACGACGTATGGGCTTCTGCCGAGATGGTCGCACTGATCCGCGAAGCACAGGTGTTCCGGCCAGCGCTGCGCGCGGCCTTCGTCATCAACCGGCGCGTCAGCACCACCATCATCGGCAGGGAGGCACGGCAATCGCTGGCCGAACAGCCGCTGCCCGCGCTGCGCTCGGAGATCCACCAGCGCATCGTCTTTGCCGACAGCGTAGCCGCTGGCCGGCTCGCCCGCGAAACCGCGCCCGACAGCGCCGCTGCCCGCGAGATCGCCGCGCTCACCGACGAACTGCTGCGGTGGCCGACATGACTGGGAAGCCACCACCACGCAGCAAGCGCGTCGGCATCGGTGCGCGTCCCCCAGCGAATCCGCACGCCGAAGCGTGGATTCGCCAGGGCGACGCAGATGCCGTGCAGAAAGGCGACCTCTACACCGCTCGACTGACGCTCGACATCACGCCCGCCATGCGGGCGCGCATCAAGGTGTCGGCCTTCACGCGAGGCGTGACCGTAGCCGAACTGCTGCGCGACCTGCTGGAGCGGGAGTTTCCCCCGGAGGGCACGCCGTGAACGCATCCGCTTCGACCGCCCACACCCCCAAAGCAAGTGCGCCCACGGCTGCGCCGCCGCCGGCGCCTTCGACACTCGCCGGCCAGGCCGGCAACGTGCCGCTGACGCGCGTGGCGCTGGCCTACATCGAACCGCGCTTCAAGCTCTACCTGCGCTTCGGCGAACCGGCGCGCACGCTCCAGCTCGACCGCTGGCGGCGCTGCGCCGTGTTCCTGCCGAACGCGGTTCTGTGCCGCATCCGTTGGCAGGCCAACGACTACGGCACGATCCGCTGGCAGCTCATGGTGATGCAGACCGCCACGCCGCTGGACGCCGTGCAGCGCATCCCCGGCGTGCAGCCGGGCGCGCGTCTGCTGCTGCACGCCGAAGGCGATGCCAACGTGCGCGCCGTGCTGGAACGCATCGACGGCATCGAGGCGCTGGGCATCGCAGCCGCAGACACATCGCCCGCGTACTGGCGCACGCTCGCGAACCGGCTCGCAGCGCGCTCGGCGCTACCCACATACACCGCAGAACGGCACGCCGCCTGGCTGGCCGGGAGGGCATTGCCATGACCACGATTTCCACGACCGGCCCCGTGCCGCATCCTCGCTCGCGCCTGCGCGCTCGCCTCGTGCTGGCAGGCTTCGCCACCGTCGGCCTCGCTGCGCTGGCCTGGGCGGCGTTCGTGCAGCCCCTGCCGCGAATGGCCTACAACCCGTCCGACAGCGTGGCGGTCGGTTGGTATCGCATCGAACCGTTCGACCCGCGCACCGCCTCGCGGCCACGTCCGCTGTCCGTGGACAGCATCGTGCTGATGCCGCTGCCCGACAGGGCCGCCATGCTGGCTGCGCAGCGCGGCTACCTGCCGACCCGCGTTCCGCTGCTCAAACGTGTGGGCGCAGTCGCGCCACAACACGTTTGCATCGTCGCCGGCCAGGTTCGCATCGACGGCGTGCCGGTGGCCGCCGCCCTGCCTGCCGACCGGCTGGGCCGGCCGCTGCCATCCTTGCAGCTTTGCCGCCGTCTCCAACCGGGCGAACTGTTCCTGTTGAGCGCGACCAACCCGGCGTCGTTCGACAGCCGCTATTTCGGGCCGGTCAGCGCGTTCGCCGTGATCGGCGTTGCGCATCCGATCTGGCTGGAGACACGTCCATGATGGCCGCCGATTCGCTGCACTTTGCCGCGCCTCTCATCGTGCCATCGGGCATGTCGTTCTACTGTTCGTCGCCGTGTCGTCGCGCGTGCAGTGCGGGTGCATTCGCACCGCACTTCGCGCTGCCTTCGGCGCAGCCGCCCAACGTGCAGGCGTCTTGCCTCGAACGCGCCTGGCCTGCGGCCATTGGCGTGTTCGCCGGCGGGCTGGCTGCTCGTGCAGCAGCGCCGCCGGGCCGCCGATGCCCGGAGCGGGAGCGAGGGGCAAAGGCGGAAGGCAAGACAAAAGGGTTCGGCACTCTGCCGCCCGCAAAGCCAGTCTGCACGTGGGGGTGGCGCGGCACGGCGCGGCTTCGCCGCCGTGCCGCGTGGGGCGCGAGGCACGCGCCGATGCAGGCATGTCCGCGTGCTTCGCACGCTCGGACACGCCGGAGCTTGCAGGGAGCACAGCCATGACCGACCGCGGCGACCATGATTTCTGGGTGCGCCCTGGCGCGCCGAAGAACCGAGGCAAAGGCCAGGGCCAGAGCTTCGTTTCCAAGGTGCTCAAGCAGGCTGGCAAGGCCAGCGGCGGCAAGTCGGCGGTGCGCCGTCCTACCGCTGGCGGGAGCGGCCAGCACGCCGGCCAGCGGCCCGGCTCACGGCTTGGACGCGGCCATACGGCGGCGCGCTTCGCAGGCGCAAAGCTGACCCCTATGTCACGGCGCGTGACCATCAAGACGCTGCTGGTCAACCAGCGCAACGCCAGTCCGCAGTCGCTCGCCAAGCACCTGCGCTACATCGAGCGCGACGGTGCCGGCCGGAACGGCGAGCCGGGCCGTGCCTACGGGCCGCAGACCGACGAAGCCGACCTCGATGCCTTCAAGGAACGCTGCCAGGACGACCGACATCATTTCCGCTTCATCGTCTCACCTGAAGACAGTGCGGAGCTGGACGACCTGCGCACCTACACCCGGCACCTGATGAACCGGATGGAGGCCGACCTGGGGACGCGGCTGGATTGGGTGGCGGTCGATCACTGGAACACCGACAACCCGCACACGCACCTGATCGTGCGCGGACGCGACGATACCGGCAAAGACCTCATCATCGCGGGCGACTACATCGCCCACGGCTTCCGCCATCGCGCCGCCGAGCTGGCGACGGAATGGCTGGGGCCGCGCACCGAACTGGAGATCCAGCAGACCTTGCAGCGCGAGGTGGAGCAAGAGCGGTGGACGAGCCTCGACCGCACGTTGCAGCGCGAGGCCGGCGAGGATGGCCGGGTGCAGATCGAACGCTTCAACGAACCCCGGCTGCAACGCCAGCGCCTGCTGCTGATCGGCCGCCTGCAACACTTGCAGCGCCTGGGCCTGGCCGACGAGGTGCAGCCCGGCACCTGGGCCGTCCATGCGGACGCGGAGAAGACCTTGCGTGCCCTGGGCGAGCGTGGCGACATCATCCGAACGATGCAGCGGGCCATGAGCGGCAAGCCTCGCGAGCTGGCGGTGTTCGAGCCGGGCGACGACGGCCGCACTATCGTCGGTCGCGTGGCTGCTAAGGGTCTGGCCGACGAGCTGCACGACCGCGGCTATCTGGTCATCGACGGGTTGGACGGCAAAGCCCACTACGTCGCGTTGGACGCCCGCGACGAGCTGGCGAACTATCCCATCGGCGCGGTGGTGGAGGTACGCGGTTCCGCCGAGGTGCGGGCGGCCGACAAGAACATCGCCACGCTGGCGAGCAATGGCCTGTACCGCACCGATCACCACCTGGCGATCGAGCAAGGCCGAGCCAAGCCCGGCCGCGACCCGCAAGAGGCTGTGGCGGCCCATATCCGCCGGCTGGAAGCCCTACGGCGGGCCGGCATCGTGGAGCGCGTGGCCGAGGGGTTATGGAAGGTGCCGGACGACTTGGCCGAGCGTGGCCGCCAGTACGACGCGCAGCGGCTGGGCGGCGTGGCGGTCGAACTGAAATCGCATCTGCCGATTGAACGGCAGGCCCGCGTCATCGGCGCGACCTGGCTGGATCAGCAGTTGATCGGCGGCGGCAAGGGACTGGGCGACCTGGGCTTTGGCGGCGATGCTAGGCAAGCCTTGCAGCAGCGCGCCGACTTCCTCGAAGAACAGGGGCTGGCCCAGCGGCGCGGGCAGCGGCTGATTCTCTCCCGGAATCTGCTGGAAACGCTGCGCAATCGGGAGCTGGCGCAGGCCGCCCAGCACATTGCCGCCGATAGCGGATTGGAGCATCGGCACGTCACAGACGGGCAGCGCGTAGCCGGCATCTACCGGCGCTCGGTCATGCTCGCCAGCGGTCGCTATGCGCTGCTCGATGACGGCATGGGATTCAGTCTGGTGCCTTGGCGGCCGATAATCGAGCCACGACTGGGGCAGCAGATCGCCGCGACTGTACGCGGCGGCGGTGTGTCATGGGAGGTTGGACGGCAAAGAGGTCCTGGGATTGGATCGGGGCCGTAGGCTGTCGTACCGAGTTAAGGTGTCGAGCAGCGTTTTGGCCCTAGCTTCTGTGCTCCGTTAAGACGACTAGTCTGTGCTTATCGACGACGCTGTGGGTGCATGGTTGCTTGCCAATTCCGGTGCAACTCGCAAACGCGCTGCCCCGACCTGAACTGCCCATTCAACGATCTGCCCGGCCAATATATCCGTGGCGACACCGAACGCGCTCACCACATCGGCCTCTCGCTTGCTGCCTGTGGCTTGGATTGCTTCGAAGCGTCTACTGGCAATAGCAGTCCGTTTGGCCGGATCGACCAGTTGCACATCGAGCCGAACCGCGGCGATCGCTTCAGTGCCGCGGTATTCGAGCTGGAACGCCCGCAGCGTACTGCGCAACTCCATATCGGCGCTCATTGGGGTGCTATCGGTAATCACGGAAGTCGACCGCCCATCGCGCATGAAGGCTTCGACGATTCGGTCACGCAGCAGCACCGGTGCGGGGTCGGCCCAACGCACTCCTTGCCAAGCCGACAAGCGACCATCGGGCTGCGCAATGAACAGCCGCTCCGAATCCAGGACGCGACTACTCTCAGGGGCGTAGACGCGCAGCGCCCCGGGTCCCGGAACGGCGCGCGGCGTACTCTCCGCCTGGGCGATGTGATAGTCGGGCAATTTGTAGGTGACCATTGGAGCTGCTTTGGGAAGCACACTGCACGCGGACAAGCCGAGTACTAGCGTCATAGTCACGGCAGCGACGGGAATCATCCTGGCGGAAGTGTTCACGGCTTGGTTTCCTCAATGTTCTCTCCACCGAGCAGGTATTGCGCCGGATTGCGATCCAGTCGGCGCAGCACGGTGTTTAGATTGGCCAGCGCCTGCTGGAGTTCGTGCATGGCAGGACCTGTGGCGGCCAAGCCCTGGTTCAGCGATTCCTGATTGTTTTGCAGTAGCGTCTCAACCCTGAAAGCGGCGCGTTCGAGGGATGCCGTTGCATCACGCGTGTTCACCATGATTTGCTTACCATCGTTATTTAGTAGCAGGTTGGCATCGCGAAGAGTGCTATTTGCTTGGCGCACGGCAGCTGTCGATTCTCTGCTTGCTTCGGTCAGATTGCTGATTAACGTCGCGATCTCGGCCCTCTGGTCAGCGACCGCGCCCGTGGTCTGTTCAAGATTCACCAGACTGCGGTGCACAAGAGCCAAATTCTCCTTCGACAGTAACTCCTGCGTGCGCAGCAAGATGCCGTTGAGTGTCGTCATGCTGTTCCCCTCACCGGAGACCAGGGATGCCATCGCCGAACGTGGTGCGAGGATCAACGGTTCCTCGTCCTCTCTCCGATCCAGCAATGGCACGTTTGGCCCACCGTCGCTCAACTCGATCACCGCGTTGCCGGTAATTCCCGTGATGACCAATTCAGCGCGGGTATCCTGCCGGACCGGGATGGTGGCATTGATGCGTACGCGCGCTATCGCCCGCCTTGGGTCTCGCGGTGAAAGAGAAAGTGCAACGACTTCGCCAATCGTGATTCCGCTGTACTGAACCTGGCTGCCGGGCGTAAGCCCGGTCACTGGCTCATCGAACATAATCCGGTAATACTGGTAATCGTGGTCGGAACGTGTGTCGCTGAGCCAAAGCGCGAAGCCAATACCAATCGCACCGAGCAGCACGACGAACAGACCAATGAATACATGATGGGCACGTGGTTCCATGATCAGACCACCTCGTTCTCAGAGTTTAAATATTGCGTGCGCCCAGCCCAATGCGTGCGCGACGGAAGAATGATGCAGATGCGGAGGGGTTTCATGGCTGCGTCTCTTGGCTGGAAGCACCAGTGGCCTGTGCGGCCGCACGGCCACGGGGGCCGTGAAAGTATTCCTGTATCCACGGGTGCTTGAAGCGCTCGACTGCCTCGATGCCGTCGTTGATGAGTACCTTCTGGTTCGCCAGGACCGCGACACGGTCGCATATGGTGTACAGCGTATCGAGGTCGTGGGTTACCAGAAACACCGTGAGGCCCAGTGCATTGCGCAGGGTCAGAATCAATTGGTCGAAAGATGCAGCCCCGATTGGATCCAGTCCTGCGGTGGGTTCGTCAAGAAACAGGATGTTCGCATCAAGCGCCAAGGCTCTCGCCAGTGCTGCTCGTTTCACCATGCCTCCGGACAACGAGGCCGGATACTTGTCTCCCGCTCCGGCAGGCAACCCCACCAAGCCCAGCTTGCTTCTTGCCAAACGCTCGGCAAGAGGCCGCGCCAGACCGACATGCTCGATCAAAGGAAGAGCGACGTTCTCCAAGACGGTCAGCGATGAATACAACGCGCCCTTCTGGAACAGAATGCCGAACCTTCGCTCCATACGCGCGCGCGCAAGCCATTGGGCTCGCAGTAGGTCGCGCCCCCGATACGGACCACGCCCGAATGCGGCTTCTGCAGCCCGACGACGCTACGCAAGAGCACGGATTTCCCGGTGCCTGACCCTCCCACCACGCCAAGGATTTCCCCGCGCCGCACGTCCAGGTCTAGGTCCTGATGGACCTGCTGGGTTCCAAACCTGTTGTCCAGGCCGCGCACTTCAATAGCGTGTCGCACACCGTTGTCGGTGTCTTGCTTCACCGCGCTCACCAGCCCATCTCCATGAAGAACAGTGCAGCGATGGCGTCTATCAGGATCACCATGAAGATTGATTGCACGACACTAGACGTCGTGTGGTCGCCTACCGACTCAGCGCTACCGGCGACCTTGAACCCTTCATGGCAGCCGATAGCGGCGATCATCACCGCGAAGAGCGGGGACTTGCTCATTCCGACAAGAAAATGGCGCACCTCGATTTTTTCCTGCACGATGGCAAGGAACTGTGCGGGAGGAATTTCCAAGCTCAGTGCGCATACGGTGGCGCCGCCCGCAATGCCAGCCAAGATGCCTACTAAGGTGAGCAGTGGCAAGGACACAAGAAGCGCCAGCACGCGTGGCAGCACCAGTAACTCGATGGGGTCGAGCGCGTTGGAGCGAAGCGCATCGATCTCTTCATTTGCCTTCATCGAACCGATTTGGGCGGTGTACGCGCTTGCGGTACGGCCTGCAATCAATATGGCCGGGAGCAGCACTCCGAACTCGCGCATGAACGAGAAGGCGACCAGATGCACCGAGAAGATGCTCGCACCGAAGTTGGCCAGCACCGTTGCTCCCAGGAACGCCACCACCATTCCTACCATGAAGCTCAGTAGCGCCACGATGGGAATGGCGTCCACCGCTGATCGCTGGATTTGAGCGATCACCGAGGTCGCGCGCCAGCGACGCGGGTGACGAACGGTACGGCTCCATGTTTCGATGATCTGGCCCACGAACCCGGCCAGACCAAGACACGCACGACAGCCCTGTTCCAAGGTCAGGCCTATGCGTCCCAGACCGCGGAGCAGAGGATTCCCGCTCACCGCTGCTTTCTCCGTCTTCTGCTGATCGGTAGCAGCGGCGGCCAGCGCTCTCATTAGGGCGAGGCGATCCGAGGACAGATTTGGAGCTGCCTCCGGCCGGTCGAGTATCGAGTCTGGCCCGAGAATTTCCACCAGCAGAGCCGCGCCGGCGGTGTCCAGTCTCTGGACTTGCGTCCAGTCGAGTAAGGGAGTGGCGTACCCCTCGGCATGACTGATGCGGGCGGCGGACACGGATTTTGCCAGACTGGCGTAGTGCTCTATCGTCCAGTCGCCACCCGCCAGCCATTTGTGATCACCGCCGACCATGGCATCCTGCCGGAGCCAAGCCTGTGAAGCGTTGCTCATGGCTGCGTGTCCCGCCAAGCGCTGTCGATGCGCTCGATGCAGTTCGTGATCGCCGCTTTGGCATGACCCAGCAATGTGTACGAACCGGCGAACTCTTTAATGACGTTGCCGCGCTCGAAGCAACTGGCGGCAGCAACCCGGCGTCCCGTCCTTAAATCGACTGCTTCGAACTCTAGGCTGGCACCACCCGTCGTCACGGGTCCAACCAGCAGGGTCGTCATTGCATTGACTGCCCGATTCGGTGTCTGCAGTTCGGTGACCGCTACACGCACCCGAACCTGTCCCGCGCCACCTGGGGGGGCGGGACTTTTGCCTTCCTGGCGTTTCAGTTCGCTCGTCACATGGTCTAGCACTTCGCGCTGCTGCGCGTCATCGAGCCCATCGATGCGACCCGAGGCGGTCTTGATCTGCGCTTCTTCCACCACGACAGCGGCATAACGCTTGGGCTCGAATCCCGCTGCGCGGTACATCAGTACGTTCTCGTATCGTGTCGGCGATAACTTCTCGTAGTCGCCGAGAAATCCGGAGCGCGTCATGCTGTTGGTCGCGCATCCAGAGAGCGCGCCTGCTACGCAAAAAAAGATGCCGCCGCGGATCAATGCAGTTTTGCTCTTCATAATGGGTCTCCTTGATCAAACGAAACTAAGACAGGCAATGCCTGCTGCGATGAGGGCGGTGCCAGACCAGCGCGTTACCGATGCGACATCGCCTAGTAGGAGGGCGCCGACGCCCAAGTTTCCAAGTAGCCCGATTCCTGCCCAGGCTGCAGAGGCCGCGCTGATCGGAATCCGCTTGAGCGCGAACCACAAAAGTGCGCCGCTGGCCGCCATGCACGTCACTGCCACACAGAGGCCGACCCAGCGCATCGGACCGCCCGCCGTGATGGCCCGCAGGCCCAGTGGATAGCCCGCTCCTAGAACCCCTGCGGCAATGACAATCGACCAGGATTTCCAGATCAGCGGATGGGTGCTGAATCGCATAAGCCTAGCGAGACATACGCATGAAGCGTGGGTGCATACGAATTCTGAGAATGCGCAGCACGCGGCGGCTCGCAAGAGACTCATGAGCGATCTCCATGCGCGGTGGCGACACTCAGGTTCCACGGCCCAATTCGCTTGATTCCAAACAGGACTTCGTAAAGCAGCGGAATCAAGCCCAACGTCACCAGCGTTCCGAGTGCCAGCCCACCGATCATCGCGATCGCCATCCCTTTCCATAATGGTCCGGAGAAGAGCATGAGTGGCACCAGTCCCGAAATGCAGGTGACCTTGGTCATCACGATTGGACGAAGCCGTTGTATCGCGGCCCCAACCAAGGCTTCATGGCGTGGCAGGCCTTCCGCTAGCCCCTGGTCGATGCGTTCCAGCAAGAGCACGGCGTTGTTGACAATGATCCCGAACAGGGCCAGTACGCCGAAGGTCGCCATGAAGCTGAAAGGTGTGCCGGTCAGCTTCAGAGCCAATACCACGCCGATAAGCGTGAAAGGGATCGTCGCGAGGATCACACCGAGCTTGCGGAAAGAATTGAACTGCCATACGAACAGCATCAGCATCGCCAGAAATGCGAGGGGCATGTAGGTCGACAGCGCGGCGTTCGATTCGGCGGCTTCCTCGATCTCGCCGCCAAGTTCAACCGAGTAGCCCGCGGGCAGGTCCAGGGCAGCGACGCTAGGCGCCAGGCGGTTGATGATCTCCTGGGCGGTGTAAGAGGTGTTCTGTCCTTGCACGGTGATCGTGCGGATGAGATTGCGCCGTTGGATGACCGAGGGCTCGCTCGCGAGCGATACGTCTGCGACCTGAGCCAGCGTCACCGCTGGACCGCCGTTGGTGGGATAGATGAGCGTCGCGCCTACGTCTGCCGTGCTGCGACGCTCGCTTACGATACTGCGCAGGACGATCGGGACGGAGGTGTCACCGTCGCGAATAACCGAGATCGATCTGCCGCTGTAGCGGACATCCAGCCCGCCAGCGATGTCTTCAGTCGTCACGCCCGCCCGACGCGCGCGGTCCTGGTCGACCCGTACGTCGATGCGGCCAACGCGCGTATCCCAATCGTTCTTGACGTTGATGGTGCCGGGCAGCTTGCGCAGCGCTGCTTCGATTTTGGACGCGGCCCCCAACAATACCTCCTCATCCGGACCGCTGACGCGATAAATGGCAGTCCCTGACTCGGTCGCACCGAGCGAGAAACGCTTGGGCTCGGCGCGCACGTCGCCATGTGCTTGCGCAAAGTAGCTGCGGGTGCGGGCGAGGACGGCGTCGATGTCGCTCTTCGGCTTCAATGTGACAACGAAGTACGCGATGTTCGATGCCGGCAGTGGTGGATTCAGGCTAAGGATGAAGCGCGGGCCACCATCGGCGACGTAGCCGATGTGATCGGAGACTTCTGGATTGATGTTCGTGTCGCCCAGCCAACCACTGATCTGCTTCACGCGGGCGAGCGTTTCGCGCGAGTCGGTACCGGGGGCGAGCTGCACCGGAATCTGGAACTGAAGCCGGTCGGACTTGGGCATGAAATCGTACGGCAGGGTGGTGAAGCCATACAGCGCAATGGCAAGCGCCGCGATCATCGACGCTACATAGACCGCCTTATGGTGGAGCACCCACTCCAGTACGCGCCGGTAGCCACGGTAGAAGCGGGTGTCATAGGCGTCGCCCTGCTCCTGCTTGTGATGGGGTTTGGCGAAGTGGTAGCACAATAGGGGCGTGACAGTCAGGCACAGCAGCCACGAAGCGAACAACGTCAGTGCCAGCACGACCACGAGATTGTGCAGATACTCGCTCGTGGCGTTCTGGCCAAAAAAGAACGGCGAGAACACGATCACGATCACGAGCGAGGACGTGAGCAGCGGAATGGCGAGCGTGCGGCCCGCCTCGAGGCAGGCATGCTTACGATCTTCGCCACCGGCCAGGCGGCGTTCGATGTCTTCGGCAATCACAATGCCGTTGTCCACCAACAAGCCGAGCGCAATGATGATGGCGCCCATCGAGACGTTCTGAAGCTCGATGTTCATCGCGCGCATGACGATGAGTGCACTGAGGATCGTCAACGGCACGATCATGCCCACGATGATCCCGGTGCGCCAACCGAGAAATAGCACGACGACACCGAGGACGACGATGATCGTCTCCATCATGACGTGGTTCATTTTGCCCATCTCGTGCTTGACGACATCGGCCTGGAAAGTGACGTATGACAGATCGAAACCCGCCGGCAGCAGCTTCTCCTGGTCTGCAACCCGTGCTTTGAGCGCTTTTCCGAACTGCTCCACGTTCTGACCGGAGGCCATCGAAACCGCCATGACGACAGCGGGCTGGCCTTTGTAGATGGCAGCAGATTCCGGCGGATCGGCTGGCCGCACACTCACCTGCGCCAGTTCACCCAATGCGATCGTCGGCACGGGCGCCGTACTACTTTGCGGTCGTGGCAGCGCGATCGGCATTGCTCGCAGGGAGGGAGCGTCACGCACTTCGCCACTGACCGCCAAGGTTGCATTGATGCCGCCGACAACAATTTGTCCACCCGAAGCGACGACGTTCTGTTTGACGAGTTGGTCGATCACCCCCTGTGGTGTCAGCTCCAATCGCGCGAGCCTAGGCCGATCGAATTCGAGATAGACGCGCTCTTCCTGCAGGCCGTAGAAAGTGATGCGCTCAATACCAGGCACGGTGTACAGGCGGTCGCGCATCTGCTTGAGCGCGACGCGCATCTCGCTCATGGAGTAACCTGGTGCAGTGACCGCAATCGAGGCAACCGCGACGCGGCCGAAGTCTTCGTCGACGAAAGGCCCCATCGTGCTCTGTGGTAAGGCATCCTTCGAATCGGCGACCTTGGCCCGGACGCGCTGCCAGATCGGTGCCAAGTCGGTGTAGCGGTCCCAGATCGTGACCTGGATCATGGCGCTGCCTGCGCGCACGGTGCTCGTCACGCGCTTGACCTCTGCCAGTTCGCGCAAGCGCTCCTCGATCGGCCGGGCAATGAGTTGCTCAACGCGTTCGGCGGGCAGCCCCGGGTTCAACGCCGTGACCATCGCATCGCGGACCGTGACAGTCGGCTCCTCCTGAGAAGGAAAATTCAGGAAGGTCGCGATGCCGGCGACGAAAATGATGAGCGCTACAAAGTAGGTAAGTCGACTGGCGCGCAGCGCCATCTCGGTGATCTTCATGATGAAGTAACCTGGTGGATCGCGTTAGCGCTTGGTCAATTGAGTGGTGGCTTCCAGTGGTGTCACTGGCTGTCCATCGGTGAGCCATCCTCCTCCGGCGGCAACCACCGTCTCGCCGGGCTTGAGTCCAGCGAGGACGCGCGCGCTGTCTCCTTCCTGTACCGGCGTGAAGCGCACCGCGCGACGGTGCACCTTCTTATCTTCAGGGGTGTAGACGAAGACGGAAGCCTCGCCCGGCTTCGTGCCGAGCACCAGCGAGGCATAAGGTATGGATACAGTCTCGGGCCGAGAGGTCTTGGAGGTTGCCGCAGGTGCGTCGAGCACGACCTGTACGGGAATACCTGGCCGAAGTGCGCGCGCTTGCGCGTTATCTTCAGGCACTAGCACCACGGGTAGGAGCGAGCCATTTTCGGCGCGCAGACCGACACGACGTACCACCGCTCGGATTGGTTGTTCGGCTCCGCTCCAGCTCAGTTCTGCGCGTTGGCCGACATCTATGTGAGGTGCCTGTGTAGTAGACGCGTTCGCGATGATCTCAGTGCCACTGCGCACGCCGTCGACCTGAAATACCGGCGCACCAGCAGCAATGTCGGTGAACGCCAAAGCCAGCTTTTCCGCCACGACACCATCGAAAGGAGCGACGATCATCGTGCCACGTTGTGCTCGTTCGGCCAGGCCAAGCGCCGCCTTGGCAGTGCGCGCTTGACCCTCTGCGACCGCTAGCTGCGCCTTCGCGCTCTCGAACGCAGCAGGGGAGATGACTTCGCTTTCGAGCAACCGGCGCTGTTGATCTGTCTGTACACGTCGATCCATCAGGCCGGCTTCGGCGGCCGCCAGGGATGCTTGCGCTTGTGTCACGCGAAGCCGGTCAGGTTGCGCATCAAGTTCTGCCAGGACTTGGCCGCGGGAGAACCGTTCACCCACGTCGACGTTCAACTTGGCGATCCGTCCTCCTGTTTCAAATCCTAGGATGCTGCGCTCGGTTGCTCGCGCCGAGCCAGTCAATTCGATGCGAGAGCTATGCGGGAGATCCGACTGCGCGGCGGCGAGCTTCACTGCGCGCGGAGGCTCGGATACGGTGGATTGCGAGTTTCCGCACCCTGAGAGCAGAGTCGAAATGGATAGTGTGCAAGCAACCGCCAAGGAGCGCGGTGCGCACGCGGTCATGACACCGCTACGGACGCGACTCATGTGCGTCCTTTTGCCGGGACAAGTTCGAGATGGCCCGAGGCGAGATCCTGGAGCGCCCGAAAGAAATGCCGCCGCTCTGCGGGTGCGAGTATTGGCAAACCCAGAAGATCGGCGAACAGGGCGCCATCCAATGCCAGCATGATGAGTGCCGCGGTCTCGGTGCCACGCGGGGATCGACGCACGCGTTCGTACTGCACGCGGTACCACTCGCGCAGTGGGTCGAGAAGTGTTGGATCTTCCGCAGCTGCCGCGAGCAGCGCTGCGCCCATCTTCTGCATCTCGTCGTCGGGCATCGCTTCCACCTGGCTCGACAGCCAGGGGTCCGGATCTCCGGCAAACCTGCGCTCGTGATTGGCTTGTACCGCGTCGAACGCCCGGATCATCTCGTCGATCAGTGTCACGAACAAATCGCGTTTGGTCTTGAAGTGATAGAGAAACGCCCCTTTGCTCAACCCGGCCCGCACAACGACGGCGTCCAGTGTCAAGCGACTGGCACCTTCCTCCAGCACCAGTTCGCGGGCGGCCTGCAGGATGCGGTCGCGAGTTCGCTGGGCTCCTTGCTGGAGGCCGGGCTGCGCATCGGCGCTGCTATGGGCAGTGGACGGGGGGGGCAACTTTGTTTTCGCGCGGGGCGGCATGGTCGTGCTCCAAAAAAGCTTGAGTCATATACAGTCCAGACGGTATAGTAGAAGCCATACAACAGTCCGTCAAGACTTTTTCGGAACGCAAGGAGCTGCCATGTCTCAAATTCTTGAACGCTATCGCCTCATTGCCATGATTTCTCCGCTACTGCTTCTTGCGGCCTGCAGCCATGCCCCGCACTCTGCCGATCCACCTCGCCTGGATGTACCGGCCCATTTCTCAAATGAAGAGGGAGGTGAAGGCATCTTGGACAAATCGTCCCGCCGTACTCTTCCCGTCGATTGGTGGACGGCCTACGGCGATCCGCACCTCAATGCCTTGGTCCGGGCGGCGCTGGAGCGCAATACCGAACTGACGATTGCGCGAGCGCGCGTGGACGAGGCATCGGCCGCCACGCGGCGAGCACGGGCCTCCCTGCTCCCCTCGTTGTCCGCGGGCACGCAGGCAACTCGAGGACGCGACTATTCAGAGAACGTTGCAATCGGCAATGATGGCCGCGCCACGTTGTCCGCATCGTGGGAGGCAGACCTGTCGGGACGGCTTTCGCAGGCAGCAGAAGGTGCGCGCCTGGATGCGGTGGCAGCCGAACAAGCGTGGGTTGCCACGCGGTGGCAGGTCGCGTTTGAAACAGTGTCGGCGGCTGTGCAGCAGCGCCAAGCCAGTGAGCTCGAAGCGCTAGCCGCGGCGCGGCTGGCATCCGCAGAACGACTCGTCTTGCTGATGCAACGGAAGTTCGAGGCCGGACAAGCTACCGGCTTCGACATCGAGCGTACCCGCGCCGGCGTCGTCGCACTGCGCGTGGAGCAAGAGCAACTGCGGCGTGCGCGCGGCGAGGCGACGCATGCACTCGATGTACTAGTGGGACAAACGCCCGGAGCGCCTGCAGCTTCCCCAACTCTTGCGTCGCTCGCCGTCCCGGACTGGACACCGACACGCATACCTGCGGACCTGCTGAGTGAGCGGCCCGACGTGCGCGCCGCCGAAGCGAAGTTCGCCGCCGAAACCGCGCGCTGGAACGCAGCCGAAGGCGAACGCTTCCCCAGGCTGGTGTTGGACCTGAGCGGCGGACGGCAGCGCGTAGAGAGTGTGGGAACCCGCATCACTGGAAACATTTTTTCACTTGGGGCCGGGGTGTCGTTGCCGATCTTCGATGGTGGCGCGATCCGTGCCGGCATCGAGACCGGAGAGGCGCGCAGCCGAGCTGCCCGTGCGGAGTTCGAGCGCACTTTGTTGAGTGCTTTGCAGGACGTAGAGAACGCATATCTCGGTTGGCATACGCAGCACGCAGCACTGGAGCATCAGGCCGAGGGTGTCGCAGTCGCGGAGCGTCAGCTCGATCGCAGCCGACGTCTGTTCGAGGCGGGACAAGTGGACGCCACGGTGGTGGCCGAGGCTGAGGCCGGGGTGCTGTCAGCGCAGGCTTCGCTGATCCGCACGCGGGCCGAGACAGCCATGCAATGGGGCGTCCTGGCAAAAGCATTATCCGGCTCTCCTGTTTGATCGCAGAAACATGCTGGAGCAGCTTGCGAAGGCTAGCTAAATAGCGTGACGCAAGGCGAAGGTGGTGAGCCGGAAGTGGAAGTTCGCTTCTTCGAGGTGCCTTTGGCACAGCAAATCAAGGGATTGTGTGGCGAACTGTACGATCTCGGCTTCGCTCAATCGGATGAAGTCGGCGAAGGCATCATCGCCGTGCCGGTGTGGAGTGACCCTCTGATGGTAGCTGTGCCCGCACGGCACCCCTTGCTATCCCACAAACAGATTCCCCTAGAAGAGCTGTTGCGGTATCCGCTGGTGCTCTGCGACGCGGTGGCGTGTGAGGGCCATGCTCGGCAAGTTGAACGGGTGCTACGTCGCGTGGACATAGAGCCACTGATTGCCGAACGCGTGACTTCCAGCGATCTAATGATGGTCCTGGTTTCGGCGGGACTTGCACTAGGCCTCACAGGAGGCGCGCATATCACAGCCAGCAGGGAACAGGGGGTGGTCGCACGGCCGCTGACTGGACGTTCGCCAATGCTCACGACCTATCTACTACGGCCGGCCAGCGAGCCGTCAGAAATGCTGACTCGCTTCATGGAACGCGTTCATTCGATCAAATCTCCAGATGCCAAAGGTCGGCGGTAAACCATCACACAATCTCCCAAAGAAAATTAACCATGAAGAAGATTGCTCTCATATTGCTTTCCTCGACATTGGCAGCCTGCAGCCCATCTGGGAAACCAGATAAAGCCAACCTTCCGACAGTCGATGAATTAGCGCTCAATCCTGAGCGTCTGAAAGAGTTGCGCAAGCAATGCAAGTTGGATCGACCAATGCTGGGCGACCAACTATGTAACCGGGTTGCCGAGGCTACGCGAAAGCGCTTTTACGAAGATGGCGATGTGCCCCACACCACGCCTAAAGAGCCGCCGAAGTTCTAAGCTGGTGGTCATGCCGGAGTATGTATGCCGGATATGAAAAATTTGAAGGAGAATCGCAATGGGTTGGATCTATCTTGTTTTGGCTGGATTGTTTGAAATCGGATGGCCGGTCGGGCTGAAAATGGCGCAAGAGCCAACATCGCGTTGGAGTGGGGTCGCAGTAGCCGTCTCTTTCATGACAATTAGCGGCGCCTTCCTATGGCTTGCTCAGCGTCAGATACCGATTGGGACTGCTTATGCGGTGTGGACGGGTATCGGAGCGGCGGGAACTTTCTTAGTCGGAATTCATTTCTATGGCGACCCAACCTCCCTGATGCGATACCTTGGCGTGGCGTTGATCATCCTGGGCGTTATCACGCTCAAGTTATCGAGTTGATCGCTAGCTCCATTGGTAGCGTAGTCGCTAGGCGACCCAGCTCCCAGAGTGGATCGGGCGCTGGGAACTCGTACGGTCACCTCCTCTCTCTAGTCGCTATGTGACGAGCTTGCCGGCGCCTCGGGAGAGTTCGAGCCAGTGCGCGTAAGGCGGTGGGAGCACCCATTCCGGGTGGCTCCACCTTCAGTGCCTGCGCCAAGGTGACCTGAGTACGAACTTTGTAGCCAGTCAGGCAGTGAGTTCGGAGGGGATGCTATCGGATTGGATCCAGTTGCGCCGGATCGTCGCCGGCGGTTTGTAAGCATGCGCGCTATGCGGCCGCTGCTCGTTGTAGAACTGTCGCCAACGTTCGATCAGCACCTTCGCTTCGGTCCGACTGCGGAACCATTCGCGGTTGAGCAGTTCGTCGCCCATCGTTGCCTGCGAAGTCAGGACCAGCAGAATCCTGAGGGGAGTTCTCATCATGGTTTTCTCCGTTCAGACGCTTGGGATCAAGCGGCCGGAGACCACTACGCCTGCTTGGCTTTGCGCGCTGCCTCGACCAAGCTGTCGAGCCAGTCCTGATGGCCGTTGATCATCGGGTTGGGTTTGGCGTTGTGCAGCTCCTCGGCCGGTTTGCCCTTCTGAGTTTCCTGCGTGAGGATGCGCACGCGCCTGCCGTCCAGGTTCTCAACCAGCCAGGCGTGATGCACATCCAGGCGCGTATCTGTGCCTTCCTCGCCGGACCAGCCGTGCCAGGCCACGCGGCCGGGTTGCCCATCCGCAGGTGGCACGTATTCGTTGCACTGCCCCTCTACCGGGAAGCCGAAGGTCTCGAAGTAAAACCGATCGCCGTCGGCCAGTACCGGGCCTTTGCCGTCATGAAAGCACACGTTAGCCGAGTTGGCGTAGTAGCTTGGCCACAGCGATGGTGTGACGAGTAGAGGCCATACGTCGGCCGCGCTCAAGCCGGCGGCGATGATCTCATTGGAGGCGAAATTCTCAGTAAAGCCCGGCGTGTAGCCTTCGGGCCAGAGGATGGCGTTCTGTTGCTTGCTCATATCGAAGCTCCTTCACAAAATGTCGATGACGCAACAGGGGTGGCTGCGTCATTCAAGTGGTCATGGAGCAAATCATGAGCCTCCATCTGCAATAAGTGAAATCCTAAGTTTCTATTTTTGATATCATAAAATATGATATCAAGGCCTAGGTTCTGCCATCCACCGACTAGGCTATCTCGCAGCGGCGCTACGAAAGGGCGCGTCTCCAATTGAGCCGACTGATTGCTTATTTGTAGTGCGAGGTAGAGTTGTGCTGAGCATGACGATAGGAGCGATCTTGCCTACTTGTTGTTAGCACAGGAAGTGAACAGCAGTGCTCGTATCCAGCGATGTGCTGGATCGTGATGGGTGCGTTCGTGCCAAGCAGCCGTCTTGGTGAACCCCGGTATCTTCACCGGCGGCAGGGAGATAGCCAGCTTGTCCATACCGGCGACCAAGCGGCTCGGCAAGATCGCAACCATGTCACTGGCACGCAGGATGTCTGGCAAGATCAGAAAGCTCTTGACCGACAGTGTGACGCTGCGTCGTTTGCCCAACTGTTCTAGCGCATCGTCGGTGACGCCGCGGAAACCTCCACCATCGTAGGAAACAAGCGCATGGTCGAGAGCACAGAACTGTTTAACGGTCAGCTTGCGCCCCATAGCCGCAGGATGGTCTTCCCGCAGGACACACACATAGTGTTCCTTGAACAGCTCTCGGGCATGCAGATTTGGCGGAGTGATCTCTGGCGTCAGGAGGGCTAAATCGATCTGACCGCGCTCAAGCTGGTTCTGTAGCTGCCCGCTCTCGACTGGCACTAATGAGACTCGTACACGCGGTGCGTGCCGTTTAAGTGCCGATAGAAATGGGACAGCAACGGCACGCAGCGCATAGTCCGTCGCGGCGATGGAGAAGGTCAGTTGTGCGGTGGCCGGATTGAAGGAAGGTGGCTGGAGCAGCGCGTCGATTTCGGCGAGCACCTGCTTGACAGGCATCCCTAGATCCAGCGCCCGCTGCGTTGGAACGATACCCCGCTGCGAGCGCGCGAAAAGCGGGTCACCGAAGCTCTCGCGCAACCGCGTCAGCATGCCACTCAAGGCCGGCTGGGTTAGTCCCAGACGGGCCGCCGCCCGTGTCACATTGCGTTCGTCTAACAATGCGTCCAGCGCCTTGAGCAAGTTGAGATCCATACTCTTGATATTTTTCATTTTTATTCCAATCTTAAATATCATCGTTTTTCATGATATCTAAATATTGCCTATGAGTGGAAGCAAGGCCCATTGACGGCTTTTTTTGGGTAACTTGCTTGGAACTCTGTATGCGCCGCAGTGCGCTTTCGCTTGCGGCGCTTTTCTTTGACTCGCCACCGCGCTCATTCTTTCTTTTCCCTCGACCATTGTGCTGCGAACGGTCTTTGACCGGCACTAGCCCAGAACCGATCCTGACGCCTGCGACACCCCCTGTGCAACGCTTTCAATGAGACACCAGCGCAGGAGAAATCGGAGGACAGGTCATGCAAGGGACGAACGTTCTGTTCGGCCAGATCGCTGTGGTAATCGGCATCGTGATCGCCGGCGTCTGGGGCGCCACACAATGGACAGCAGCGACCCTTGGCTATCAAGTACGCCTCGGATCGCCCTGGTTCGATCTTCTTGTTGCCGCTGACCGAAAACTGACCCAGTAGAGGCTGTTCTGCCGACTGAAAACTGACCCAGGTGTTCAACTGCTTCTGCTCAATTTTTGAGCAGGAGAACACAGGGTGATCAGTATGGAAATGATG
>NZ_BQHO01000040.1 GCF_021601385.1 Pseudomonas parasichuanensis
GGGTCGTAAATAGTGAGAAAGGGTCGGGGAGGGATAAGTGCGAGGGTGAATCTACCGCATGCCCTGTGGGAGCGGGTTCACCCGCGGATGCGTCGGTGGCTTCACTAAAGCATTCGCGGGTAAACCCGCTCCCACAGGGTTTTGTGTTCAGCCCTGGCGCCCAGGCCCCTGCTCCAGGTGCTGCTGGCTGCAATACCAGTCCTTGCCCAGCTGTAAGGCACGGTCATTGGGCAGGTGCACGCCGCAGTGGGCGCAACGCACCATTCGCAGCGGGTCGTCGAGGCGCGGCTCGGCGGGGGATTGCTGGCTGGTCTTGAACTTGCGCCACAGCCAGAACGCGGCGGCGATCAGGGCGATCCAGAAAAGTAGGCGAACCATGGTGTCCAGCTTGTCGAGAGAAGAAGCCGACAGTCTAGGGCGCGGCCAATAAAAAAGGGAGGCCTCGGGCCTCCCTTCTTCGTCGTGCGGTGGATCAGTCGAACAGACCGAAGGTCATGTAGCTGAACCACGAGCGGTCTTTCTCGGCCTCTTTCGGGCCTTCCGGCAGGATCGGGTCGCCGTTTTCGTCTTTAGGCAGCAGGTCGGCCGGCATTTCGGAGCGGGCGTCCTGGAACTGGCGAACCACGTCCTGGTTGGCGCGGGTCTCGCCTGGTGGCAGCGGCGTCTCGGTCTCGATCAGGCCCAGGGTGGCCTTCGACAGCCAGGAGCGGTTGCCGTTTTCATCCTGGGTGGCGACGAACTGGCCATCGACCAGGCTCGGGTGGTTCGGGTAGTTGAGCTTGAGGGTTTCCAGGCTGGTGGCGGCCAGTTCGTCCAGGTGCATGTGCTGGTACGACTCGACCATCACTGCCAGGCCGTCGCCGACCGATGGGGTTTCCTGGAAGTTCTCGACCACGTAGCGGCCACGGTTGGCGGCAGCCACGTAGGCCTCGCGGCTCAGGTAGTAGTTGGCCACGTGGATTTCGTAGCTGGCCAGCAGGTTGCGCAGGTAGATCATGCGCTGCTTGGCGTCTGGCGAGTAACGGCTGTTGGGGAAGCGGCTGGTCAGCTGGGCGAACTCGTTGTACGAGTCGCGGGCGGCGCCCGGGTCACGCTTGGTCATGTCCAGCGGCAGGAAGCGCGCCAGCAGGCCGCGGTCCTGGTCGAACGAGGTCAGGCCTTTCAGGTAGTAGGCGTAGTCGACGTTCGGGTGCTGCGGGTGCAGGCGGATGAAGCGCTCGGCGGCGGACTTGGCGGCCTCTGGCTCGGAGTTCTTGTAGTTGGCGTAGATCAGCTCGAGCTGGGCCTGGTCGGCGTAGCGGCCGAACGGGTAGCGCGACTCCAGGGCCTTGAGCTTGTTCACGGCGCTGGTGTAGCTGGAGTTGTCCAGATCAGCCTGGGCCTGCTGGTACAGCTCGGCCTCGCTGAGGTTCTCGTCAATGACTTCCTTGTTCGAGGAACAGGCAGCGGTGAGCCCGAGGATGGCGATCAGCAGCAGGTGTTTCACTTGCATGGCGGCTTGCGTCCCTTTGACGGCCGCTGTCTTGGGCGGTGCCGTCCTGTTATGATGAGCGCCCCCGGCCAAACCCCGGGGCAAAAGAAGCCGTATTTAACCACAAGCACGCAGCCGAAACCAAAGGCTGTACGTCCGCCGAATTGAGCATGTCCGAGATCATTCAACTTAGCGCAGAGGTCCCGTCCGAACTGGGCGGCCAACGCCTCGACCAGGTCGCCGCCCAACTGTTCGCCGAGTACTCGCGTTCGCGCCTGACTTCGTGGATCAAGGACGGCCGCCTGACCGTCAATGACGCGGTACTGCGGCCGCGCGACACCGTTCACAGTGGCGACCTCCTGGCCCTTCAGGCCGAACAGGAAGCCCAGGGTGAATGGGTGGCCCAGGATATCGAGCTGGACATCGTCTATGAAGACGACCAGATCCTGGTGATCAACAAGCCCGCCGGGCTGGTGGTCCACCCGGCGGCCGGCCATGCCGATGGCACCTTGCTCAACGCCCTGCTGCACCATGTGCCGGACATCGTCAATGTGCCGCGCGCGGGCATCGTGCATCGCCTGGACAAGGACACCACCGGCCTGATGGTGGTGGCCAAGACCCTGCAGGCGCAGACCAAGCTGGTCGAGCAGCTGCAGAGCCGCTCCGTCAGCCGCATCTATGAATGCATCGTGGTGGGCGTGGTGATTGCCGGCGGCAAGATCGATGCGCCGATCGGCCGTCACGGCGGCCTGCGCCAGCGCATGGCGGTCACCGACGGTGGCAAGCCGGCGGTCAGCCACTACCGGGTGCTCAAGCGCTTCCGTTCGCACACCCATGTGCGGGTCAAGCTGGAAACCGGCCGGACCCACCAGATCCGCGTGCACATGGCCCATGTCGGTTATCCATTGGTCGGCGACCAGACCTACGGCGTGCGTTTTCGCATTCCACCGGCCGCCAGCGTGACCATGGTCGAGGCGGTGAAGAACTTCCCGCGCCAGGCCCTGCACGCACGTTTCCTGGCCCTGGATCACCCGACCACCGGTGAGCGTATGGAATGGAAGTCGGAGCTGCCGGACGACTTCAAGTGGCTGCTGTCGTTGCTCGAGCAGGACCGCGAGAGCTTCATCGGATGAGTGGCCTGACGCAGTCGCTGATCTTCCCCGACTGGCCGGCCCCGGCCTCGGTACGCGCCTGTGTCACCACCCGCGAGGGCGGCGTCAGCCTGCCGCCCTACGCCTCCTTCAATCTTGGCGACCATGTGGGTGATGACCCGCAGGCGGTTGCCGAGAACCGTCGCCGCCTCAGTGATGAATTCGCCATCCAGCCCGCCTGGCTCAAGCAAGTGCATGGGTTGGCGGTGGCGGACGCCAATCCGGCGGTAGTCGCCGAGGCCGACGCCAGCTGGACCGACCAGCCCGGCATTGCCTGCACCGTGATGACTGCCGACTGCCTGCCCGCGCTGTTCTGCGACCGTGCCGGCACCCGAGTGGCCGCCGCCCATGCCGGCTGGCGCGGGCTGGCCGGTGGCGTGCTGGAGGCGACCCTGGACCGTTTGGCCGTGCCGCCTGAAGAGGTACTGGTGTGGCTGGGGCCTGCCATTGGCCCGCAGGCATTTGAAGTGGGTTTGGAAGTGCGTGATGCGTTCACGGCTGTGCACCCCGAGGCTGCATCAGCCTTTGTCGACGGCGAACGGCCGGGCAAATTGATGGCTGACATCTATAAGCTGGCGCGGATCCGCCTAGCTGCACGGGGCGTAACTGCCGTGTATGGCGGTGGGTTCTGCACGGTCAGCGATCAACGCTTCTTCTCCTACCGCCGCACCCCGCAGGGTGGGCGCTTTGCTTCGCTGGTGTGGCTCAGCCCTCGCTAAGCCTGGGGCCGCTTCGCGGCCCAATCGCTGGCAAGCCAGCTCCCACATGCCAAAGTCTGTACTGCCCCTGTGGGAGCCGGCTTGCCGGCGATTGGGCTGCGCAGCAGCCCCGGCAATCTCAATCCCACCACCGCCTCTACTGACCTTCGTCAATCCCGCTACGCTTGAATCTTCCAGAATCACCCTTATCTAGTGGTCATCTCAGGCAGGTTCTTCATACAGGTGCTGTCCATCGCTCCGCCTGCCCTTTATAGGAAGGTATCCCCATGCGAATAGACCGACTGACCAGCAAGCTGCAATTAGCGTTATCCGATTCCCAATCCCTGGCCGTGGGCATGGACCACCCGGCCATCGAGCCCCTGCACCTGCTGCAGGCGCTTGTCGACCAGCAGGGCGGCTCGATCAAGCCGCTGCTGATGCAGGTGGGCTTCGACATCAACAGCCTGAAAAAGGCGTTGACCAAGGAGCTCGACCAGCTGCCGAAAATCCAGAACCCCACCGGCGACGTGAACATGTCCCAGGACCTGGCGCGCCTGCTCAACCAGGCTGATCGCCTGGCCCAGCAGAAGGGCGACCAGTTCATCTCCAGCGAACTGGTGGTGCTCGCCGCCATGGACGAGAACAGCAAGGTCGGCAAGTTGCTGCTCGGCCAGGGCGTGACCAAGAAGGCCCTGGAAAACGCCATCAACAACCTGCGCGGCGGCGCGGCGGTGAATGACGCCAACGCCGAGGAGTCGCGCCAGGCCCTGGACAAGTACACCGTCGACCTCACCAAGCGCGCCGAAGAAGGCAAGCTCGACCCGGTGATCGGGCGTGACGATGAAATTCGCCGCACCGTGCAGGTGCTGCAGCGCCGTACCAAGAACAACCCGGTACTGATCGGCGAGCCCGGCGTGGGCAAGACCGCCATCGCCGAAGGCCTGGCCCAGCGCATCATCAACGGTGAAGTGCCCGACGGCCTGAAAGGCAAGCGCCTGCTGGCGCTGGACATGGGCGCGCTGATCGCCGGTGCCAAGTACCGCGGCGAGTTCGAAGAGCGCCTCAAAGGCCTGCTCAACGAGCTGTCCAAGCAGGAAGGCCAGATCATCCTGTTCATCGACGAACTGCACACCATGGTCGGCGCCGGCAAGGGCGAGGGCGCCATGGACGCCGGCAACATGCTCAAGCCGGCCCTGGCCCGTGGCGAGCTGCACTGCGTAGGTGCCACCACGCTCAACGAGTACCGCCAGTTCATCGAGAAGGACGCCGCCCTCGAGCGCCGCTTCCAGAAGGTGCTGGTCGAAGAGCCGAGCGAGGAGGACACCATCGCCATCCTGCGCGGCCTTAAAGAGCGCTATGAAGTGCACCACAAGGTAGCGATCACCGATGGCGCGATCATCGCCGCGGCCAAGCTCAGCCACCGCTACATCACCGACCGTCAGCTGCCGGACAAGGCCATCGACCTGATCGACGAAGCCGCCAGCCGCATCCGCATGGAGATCGACTCCAAGCCCGAAGTGCTCGACCGCCTCGACCGCCGTCTGATCCAGCTGAAGGTGGAATCCCAGGCGCTGAAGAAAGAAGAGGACGAAGCGGCGAAGAAACGCCTGGAAAAACTGACCGAAGAAATCGAGCGGCTGGAGCGTGAGTACTCCGACCTCGAAGAAATCTGGGCCTCCGAAAAGGCCGAGGTGCAGGGTTCGGCACAGATCCAGCAAAAGATCGAGCAGTCCCGCCAGGAGCTCGAAGCCGCCCGCCGCAAAGGCGACCTCAGCCGCATGGCCGAGCTGCAGTACGGGGTCATCCCCGACCTGGAGCGCAGCCTGCAGATGGTCGACCAGCACGGCAAGAGCGACAACCAGCTGCTGCGCAACAAGGTGACCGAGGAAGAAATCGCCGAAGTGGTCTCCAAGTGGACCGGCATCCCGGTGGCCAAGATGCTCGAAGGCGAGCGCGAGAAGCTGCTGAAGATGGAAGAGCTGCTGCACCAGCGGGTGATCGGCCAGCACGAAGCGGTCACCGCCGTGGCCAACGCCGTGCGCCGTTCCCGCGCCGGGCTGTCCGACCCGAACCGCCCCAGCGGCTCGTTCCTGTTCCTCGGCCCGACCGGCGTGGGCAAGACCGAGCTGTGCAAGGCCCTGGCCGAGTTCCTGTTCGACACCGAAGAGGCCATGGTGCGCATCGACATGTCCGAGTTCATGGAGAAACATTCCGTGGCGCGGCTGATCGGTGCCCCACCAGGGTATGTGGGCTATGAAGAGGGTGGGTACCTGACCGAGGCCGTGCGCCGCAAGCCGTACTCGGTGGTGCTGCTGGACGAGGTGGAGAAAGCCCACCCGGATGTGTTCAACGTGCTGCTGCAGGTACTCGAAGACGGCCGCCTGACCGACAGCCACGGCCGTACCGTGGACTTCCGCAATACGGTGATCGTGATGACCTCCAACCTGGGCTCGGCGCAGATCCAGGAGCTGGTGGGTGATCGCGAAGCGCAGCGTGCGGCGGTAATGGATGCGGTGGGCGCGCACTTCCGGCCCGAGTTCATCAACCGGATCGACGAAGTGGTGGTGTTCGAACCCCTGGGCCGCGAGCAGATCGCCGGTATCACCGAGATCCAGCTGGGCCGCCTGCGCAGCCGCCTGCTGGAGCGCGAGCTGAGCCTGAGCCTGAGCCCGGAGGCCTTGGACAAGCTGATCGCCGTGGGTTACGACCCGGTGTATGGCGCACGGCCGCTCAAGCGTGCGATCCAGCGCTGGATCGAAAACCCGCTGGCGCAGTTGATCCTCGGTGGGCAGTTCCTGCCTGGTGCGGCGATCACCGCCAAGGTGGAAGGCGACGAAATCGTCTTTGCCTGATCACGGTTGTAATCATGAGCCCCGCGAAAGCGGGGCTTTTTTATGAGATTTTTTGCGAATCAGCCTCGGCCTCTTCGCGGGTAAACCCGCTCCCACAGGTTATGCGCATTACCTGTAGCAGCGGGTTTACCCGCGAAGAGGCCGGTGCAGGCACCGCAAAACCCCCGGTTTTCAGGCCATCGACATAACTTGCTGAAAATTTTGAAAAAAACGCTTGCACAAAATTCGGAGTGCCCCTAATATTCGCCCCGCTGTCAGGCACTAAGCGAATCACCAGCAACACCGGTGACCGCAAAACAACTTAGAAATCAGTAAGTTGAATGAAAAAAAGTGGTTGACAAGCAAAACGAAGAATGTAGAATAGCCGGCCTCAGCAGCGACAACGCGAAAGCGGATAGCTAAAGAGATCGAAGCTAACACAAGCTTCGAAGTTGTACCGAAGTTCAGTTCCGCGATAGCTCAGTCGGTAGAGCAAATGACTGTTAATCATTGGGTCCCTGGTTCGAGTCCAGGTCGCGGAGCCAATCTCGGGGTGTAGCGCAGTCCGGTAGCGCGCCTGCTTTGGGAGCAGGATGTCAGGAGTTCGAATCCCCTCACCCCGACCATTTTCAGGGTCGTTAGCTCAGTTGGTAGAGCAGTTGGCTTTTAACCAATTGGTCGTAGGTTCGAATCCTACACGACCCACCATGTAAAGAGGGCATCTCGAAAGAGATGCCCTTTTTCTTTTGCCCGCGATTTATAGCCCCGCCCTTGCTACCCTGTGTGCTTTGCCCGCAGGAGCGCCGCAGCATGCCTTTGAAAGCCAGCGTATTCATCGCCACCAGCCTGGATGGCTTCATCGCCCGTGAAGACGGCGGCCTTGATTGGTTGATGGGGGCGACCGAGTCGGCCGATGACCATGGCTATGCGGGGTTCATGGCCGGCGTCGATACGCTGGTGATGGGGCGTGGCACCTTCGACAAGGTCATGACCTTTGGCCAGTGGCCCTATCCGGAAACCCGCGTGGTGGTGGTCAGCGCCAGCCTGGCAGCGTTGCCCGCCAATGCACCGGGGCAAGTCGAGCTGCATCCCGGGCCGATCCCTGAGCTACTTGAGCACCTGCAGGCCACGGGCGCGAAAAGCCTGTACCTGGATGGCGGCAAGCTGATTCAGGGGTTCTTGCGTGAGGGGTTGGTGAACGAGCTGACCATTACCCGCATTCCCGTGCTGCTGGGGCAGGGGATACCGCTGTTTGGCGAGTTGGCGAAGGATGTGCTGTTGCAGCACATGAAGACGACCAGTTACGAGAGTGGGTTCGTGCAGAGCACGTATCGCGTGGTCAGATAGATCGCGTCAAGGCCATCGCTGGCAAGCCAGCTCCCACAGGTCCAGCACACGCCTTTAGGATGGCGCGGTCCATGTGGGAGCAACTGTCTTGAGTTGCTAGTACTGGCCTCATCGCTGGCAAGCCAGCTCCCACAGGGATATCGGCTGGTTTGGGCTCATGCGGTCGGGGTGGGAGCCGGCTTGCCGGCGAAAGGGCTGCAAGGCAGCCCCAGGATCTTGAATCCTCAGTGCAGCTTCAGCCGCGGCTCAGTCCCGCGCCCAATCTTGCTCCCCAGTATCAGCATCAAGGTCCGGAAGGTCCCGTAAAGCGCCATCTGGTGCATGCGATATAGCGACACATAGAACATCCGCGCCAGCCAGCCCTCCAGCTTCACGCTGCCCATCAGGTTACCCATCAGGTTGCCCACCGCCGAGAAGCGCGACAGCGACACCAGCGAGCCATAGTCCTTGTACTCGTAGGTCGGCAGCGCCTTGTTCTCCAGACGCGCCTTCAGGCTCTTGGCCAGCAACGAAGCCTGCTGGTGCGCGGCCTGGGCCCGTGGCGGCACGTTGCGGTCGCTGCCAGGCTGCGGGCAGGCGGCGCAATCGCCAAAGGCGAAGATATTGTCGTCGCGGGTGGTTTGCAGGGTCGGGCGCACCACCAGCTGGTTGATACGGTTGGTTTCCAGGCCGTCGATGTCCTTCAGGAAGCCCGGCGCACGAATACCCGCCGCCCACACCTTCAGGCTGGCCTGGATCACTTCGCCGGACGCCGTTTTCAGGCCATCTTCGGTCACTTCACTGACCGAGGCGTTGGTCATTACCGTCACCCCGAGTTTTTCCAGGGTCTTGTGCACGGGCACGCTGATGCGCTCTGGCAGCGCTGGCAGTACGCGCGGGCCGGCCTCGATGAGGGTGATGTGCATGTCCTTTGGCTGGATCTTGTCCAGGCCATAGGCCGCCAGCTCATGGGCGGCGTTGTGCAGCTCGGCCGCCAGCTCGACACCGGTGGCACCGGCGCCGACGATGGCCACGCTGATCTTCTCGCTGGCCACATCGCCCGCGTGGGCGCGCAGGTAGTGGTTGAGCAGTTGCTGGTGGAAGCGCTCGGCCTGCTTACGGCTGTCGAGGAACAGGCAGTGCTGCGCCGCGCCCAGGGTACCGAAGTCGTTGGTGTTGCTGCCCACGGCGATCACCAGGCTGTCGTAGCCGATGGTGCGCGCAGGCAGCAGCTCACGGCCCTCGTCATCGAGGGTCGCCGCCAGCTGGATCATTTTGCTTTCGCGGTCCAGGCCACTCATGCGGCCCATCTGGAAGTTGAAGTGGTTCCACTTGGCCTGGGCCACGTAGTTCAGTTCATCTTCCGAGGAGTTCAGCGAACCGGCCGCCACTTCGTGCAGCAGTGGCTTCCAGATGTGCGTCAGGTTGGCATCAACCAGGGTGATCTCGGCCTGTTTGCGCTTGCCCAGGCTTTTACCCAGGCGGGTCGCCAGTTCCAGGCCGCCGGCGCCGCCGCCGACAATCACGATGCGATGAGTCATGGGGATATCTCACAAGTTTTACGAAATTCCTGGGCACAAGGCCCGGCCGCAACACAGCAGAGGGGAGGGCGAGCGCAAGGCAGCTCATAGCACCAGTCCACTCAACAGGCGGCTCAACAGGCCCAGACCGATGGTCACGGCCACCACCAGCAACAGGAGCAGCAATGGCCGGAAGGGCCTGCGCTCGACACGATGCTGGGGGGCACTCAAGTACTCATCGACGCGACGCTGATCTTCAGGATTCAGGCGGCTGGTCATGGTGGGCCTCGTAGATAGACGTTTGTGACTGCGTGTACGCCACAGCGTTCACGCAAACGCGTGGAACGAATGATAATCCGTTCTATCCCTGGCGCCGAGTGTACGTTATCGCAAAGACTCTCGGCACTGGATCAAAGACTGATGCCCACATCGAACACGATGCTGCGCCCCAGGTTGCCGCGCAAGAAGTCCGGCGCATCGGGGTGGGCGAACAGCACCCGGGCGAAGGTCGGCCCCACCAGCGACAGCGACCGCCAGCCCTGGCGCAGGTATTCGGTGGGCGGCGGGAAATGGCTGTTGAGGTCGAGCACCTCGCGCTTGAGGCTGGCGAAGGCGATGATGTCCAGCTCGCCCAGGTCCAGCCCGCGCTCCCGGTAGTTGTGCGCCTTTTTGCGCAAGGTCGGCGCCAGGCGCGCCAGCAGCTCCTGGGCGGGGATGCGCCGTGGCCGTGCCTCGCGGCGCACCAGCTGGCTCAGGGAAAACGCGCTGCGCCGGCGTTGCAGCTCCTCGCGCCATTCATCGTTGAGCCGCCGGCCCTCGTCGAGCACGAAGAACACCTCGAACGCCGCATCGCGGAACAGCACATCCGGCGGCTCCTGCCCGGCCGGGGTGAAGTCTTCGCTGCGGTAGGGAATGTTCAGCCCTTGCAGCAGGCGCTGGCACACCCAACGCTCGCGCTCCCATTTGCGCGCATTGGAGAGAAAGGCATTGGCTTGTTCGGCCTGGATGGTAAGCAGGCGCAAGTAGTCGGAGTCATCCATGGGGACAAGCTTAGTCGCTAAACCATGACGGTAAGATGCTGTTTGTGCGTGGGAATCAGCCCAGCATCAACCATTGCTGAACCACCCCGAGCAAATGCAGCAGCCCGCCCCCCAGGCAGATCACCGAACTGACCGCGATAAATCGCCGAGTGCGCCCGGTGCCGGCCAGCAGCACCGGGCCCAGCAGGCCGCGGGCCAGGTACACCAGGGTGATCAGGCAGATCACCGGCAGCAGGAACGGCAGGGGTTTGATCAGCCCGGCAGCAGACAGCGCATAGGCCGACCAGGCCAGCAACACCATTGCAATCGCCGTGGTGACCAATGCCGGGTAGCGGCGCCCCTGCTCGGCGGCCCTGGCCATGCGCTCGCCCGCGCCGAACAAGCGGTACCAGCGCGGCCCGACCAGGATGATCGCCAGGTGCAGCAGGCCCGCGACCGCGCTGAATGCCGCGCCCAGCAGTAACGGGAGATTGAGCCCTTCAGGCATCGCGGACGCTTCCTGCATCAAATGGTGGTGTCAGCCTATAGCAACCGGGCGAATGGGAGAATGGGTGTAGACTCAGGCTTGTCCACATGGCCGACAGGGATATTGCTCAGGTGATCAGCGCACAGGTCTTGTCCAGCACCAGCCTTACCCTTGGCTGGCTCGGTTACGTACCCCTGCTGGTCTGGGCCATCAGCCGCACCCGCTGGGTCGAGCTGTTCACCGACACCCGCCGCCAGCACCTGCTGTTCGGCACCGTGTTCGGGTTGTTTGCGCTGTGGCTGGTGCGCCGCGATTTCGACACTGGCGTCTCTTATCACTTCATCGGCATGACTGCGGTGACCCTGCTGCTGGACTGGCCATTGGCTGTGCTTGGCGGTTTTCTCGCCCAACTCGGTTTGCTGTTGCTTGGCCGCCAGGACCTGGCTGCGCTCGGCGTCAACGGCCTGTTGATCGTCGGCCTGCCGGTACTGGTCACCGAGGTGTGCGCGATCCTGGTCGAGCGCGCTCAGCCGCGCAACCTGTTCGTCTATATCTTCTGCTGTGGCTTCTTCCCCGCCGCCCTGACCGTGCTGGTGTGCCTGATGGCCGGGCTGGGGCTGCTGTGGATGGACGAACGCTTCGTCATGCCGTATTGGCTGAGCGACTTCGTCGGCTACCTGTGGCTGATGATGTTCCCCGAGGCGTTCATCAACGGCATGGTGATCAGTGCGCTGGTGGTGTTCAGCCCGGAGTGGCTGGAGACGTTCAACCGCACCCGCTACCTGCAGGCGCCGTGGAAGGATGATGAGCGGTGAAAACAGGGTCGGCCCCATCGCCGGCAAGCCGGCTCCCACAATTCCAAGGCTGACCCGGTACCTGTGGGAGCTGGCTTGCCAGCGATGAGGCCGGCACAGGCAATCAAAAATCCAGGCTCAGTGCCGAGGCTCCAGATCCCTGGAGCGGCCCCATCGCCGGCAAGCCGGCTCCCACAGTTCCAAGGCTGACCCGGTACCTGTGGGAGCTGGCTTGCCAGCGATGAGGCCGGCACAGGCAATCAAAAATCCAGGCTCAGTGCCTAGGCTCCAGATCCCCCGAATACAGCTCGTCCTCAGACTCTTCCGCCCCCGCAATCTTGTGCTCCTCAGCCGCCCAGGCCCCCAGGTCGATCAACTTGCAGCGATCAGAACAAAACGGCCGGAACGGGCTCTGCTCCCCCCATTCCACAGGCGCGCCACAGGTCGGGCAATCAACGGTCATCGGCTGGCTCATGGCTGGCCTCCTCGCAAAGTCAGGTAGAAGTGGTGCAGGCGGTCGATCTCGTCGTGCAGCGTTTGCAGGTCACGATCATTGACCACCACATCATGTGCATGGCGCAGGCGCTCTTCCCGGGCCAACTGGGCCTTGAGAATCGCCTGCACCTGTTCGGGGCTGGTGTTGTCGCGCTGCAGGGTACGCTGCACCTGCAATTCGGTAGGGGCATCGACCACCAGGATGCGCTGCACCTTGTTGAACTGCCCCGACTCGATCAGCAATGGCGAAACATACACCGCATAGGGCGACTCGGCCTTGGCCAGGTAGCTGAAGATCTCCTGGCCGATCAGCGGGTGCAGCAATTGCTCCAGCCACTGCCGCTGCGCAGGGTCGGCGAAGATCAGCTGGCGCAGGGCGGCGCGGTCGAGTTGGCCGTCCGCCTGCAGCACGCCAGGGCCGAAGCGCTCGACGATACGGGCCAGGGCAGGGCGGCCGGGTTCGACGACCCAGCGCGCGGCCTGGTCGGCATCGACCAGGTGCACGCCCAGCTCGACGAAGCGCTCGGCGGCGGCGCTCTTGCCGCTGCCGATACCGCCGGTCAAACCGAGAATCCAGGGGGTGAAGGGCGCTGTGCTCATCAGGTTCCAAGCAGTTGCAGGTATGAGGCGACTATTTCATCACCCCAGAGCACTGCGATCCAGCCCGCAATGGCCAGATAAGGCCCGAACGGCAGCGCAACGCCCATTTGCGCCCGGCGCAGGCGCACCAGCATCAGCCCGATCAGCGCCCCGGCCAACGACCCAAGCATCAGCGTCATCGGCAGGATCTGCCAGCCGCCCCAGGCGCCGAGCATCGCCAGCAGCTTGAAGTCGCCCTGGCCGATGCCGTCCTTGCCGGTCAACAGCTTGAACACCCAGAACACCGACCACAGGCTCAAGTACCCCGCCACCGCGCCCCATACCGCATCGGCCAGCGGCACCAGCAGCCCGAAGGCATTGACCACCAGCCCCAGCCATAACAGCGGCAGTACCAGCACATCCGGCAGCAACTGGTGCTCGGCATCGATGAGGCTCAGGGCGATCAAGCCCCAAGTCAGCACCATGACCAGCAGCGCCTCGATGCCGGGCCCGAAGTGCCACGCCACCAGCAGCGACAGCAACCCACACCCCAGCTCCACCAAGGGGTAGCGCGCGCTGATGCGCCCTTTGCACGCCGAGCAGCGCCCGCGCAACGCCAGGTAACTCAGTACCGGAATGTTCTCCCAAGCACGAATCTGGTGCTGGCAATGGGGGCAGCGCGAGGCCGGTAGGCACAGGTCGAAGCGCTCGTGCGCGGCCCCCGGCAACCCTAGCACCTGCTGCGCCTCCCGCTGCCACTGGCGATCGAGCATGATCGGCAGCCGGTAGGCCAGCACATTCAGAAAACTGCCCACCAACAACCCCAGCACCACGGCCAGGCTGTAGAAAAACGGTGGATGTTCGACGACTAAGGACCAGGCATTCATGTTCAGATCAGGCTGCCCAACTGGAAAATGGGTAGGTACATCGCCACCACCAGGCCCCCCACCAGCAGCCCGAGAATCAGCACGATGGCCGGCTCCAGCAGCGTGGTCAACTGCTCCAGCCCCTGGCTCACCTGCTCCTCATAATGTAGCGCGGCTTTGTCCAGCATCAGGTCCAGCGTGCCGCTGGCCTCGCCCACCGCCACCAGCTGGCGCAGCAACGGCGGGAACAGCGCGTCCACCTCCATCGCCTGGTGCAAGCCCAGCCCGTTCGCCACACCCTGGCGCAGGGCCAGGATCGCCCGCTCGTGCAGGCTGTCACCACTGACCGGCGCCACCGTCTGCAACGCATCCAGCAACGCCACCCCCGCCCCGTAGGAGGTCGCCAGGCAACGGGCGAACCGCGCCAACGCCGCCTGGCCCAACAGCGGCCCGACCACCGGCACCCGCAAGGCCAGCCGCAACAGCCACAAGCGCGCAGGCAAGTGCCGCCGATACAGCTCACGCGTGCCCAGCCCTAATGCCGTTATCAGCACCACCAACCAAGCGGCGTGATTGCCCAGCACTGTGGATAAGTCGATCACCCACTGAGTGAACGCCGGCAGTGCCTTGTCGAAACTGGCGAACAGGCTCCGGAACCGCGGCACCACCTCCAGCAGCAACAACGCCGCCACCCCCAGCCCGGTCAGCAGCAACAGCGCCGGGTACAGCATCGCCTTGCGCACCTTCTGCCGCAGCGCCTGGCGCTTCTCCAGCATCGTCGCCATCTGTTCCAGTTGCCGGTCCAGCGTGCCGGCGTGCTCACCCACCCGCACCAGGTTGCAGTAGAGCGCATCGAACCACGCCGGGTGGCGCTGCAAGGCATCCGCCAGCCCCAGGCCCGCCGCCACATCCTGTTTCAACCGCACCAGCAGCCCACTCATCCCGCTGCCAGCGTTGCTGCGCACCATCACCTCGAACGCCTGCAACAACGGCACCCCCGCCGTCAGCAAGGTCGCCAACTGCCGGCTGAACCCCGGCGCATCCGCCTTGCCCTGGCGCTGTGGCCAGCGCCACCGCCAGCCCCCCGCCGGCCGCACCTGTATTGCGCGAATGCCCTGGCGCTTTAGCCACGCCCGCACGAACGCCGGGCTGCGCCCAGCTTGCTGGCCCTGTTGACGAACCCCGGCGGCATCGATGCCCTCCCAGGCGTAGAGGCGGGTAGACGGTGGCATGCAAAGTCCTTTGCAGTGAAGCGACAAGCCCCGTAACAGCTTGCCGGGCCCGACAGCGGGCGCGATTCCATGACGGTCACTAGAGTAGTTGAGCACCAAGCCCACCCCGCCACCGAGGGGTGACAAAAGGTGTCGGTTCAGGCCTACTGCGCGCCTGCCGGCAGGGCCCCAGCGCCCCGCGCCTCCACGCATGACGAAGGAATACCGCCTATGAAAGGGCAACGCGGCATCACCCTGATCGAACTGATGATCGTCGTCGCGATCATCGGCATCCTGGCGACCATCGCCATCCCGATGTACACCAACCACCAGGCCCGCGCCAAAACCGCGGCCGCCCTGCTGGAAATCACCGCCCTCAAGACCCCGATGGACGTGCGCCTGAACGACGGCAAGAATGTCCCCGACGTCGCCAGCCTCGGCGGCCAGGCGACCACCGCCCACTGCGCCATCGTCGCCACCGGCACCGCTGCCGACGGCACCGGCAGCATCGCCTGCACCCTGGCCGAAGCCCCCGCCAACGTGCTCGGTAAAACCCTCACGCTCACCCGCACCCAGGCCGGCTGGAGCTGCACCACCACGGTCGAGGAAGACCTCGCCCCGAACGGCTGCAAGGCGCAGTGAAAGTGAGGTGAAACAGGGGTTTGCGTAACGCACACGGCAGTGGTACGTTGCGCAACACGCCGGTGTAGCTCAGTCGGTAGAGCAGCGCACTCGTAACGCGAAGGTCGCAGGTTCGATTCCTGTCTCCGGCACCACATCCAGCTCCACTGCATTCCGCTGAATGCTTTGGAAACCCTCTAAACCGGCCATCTGGCCGGTTTTTCGTTTCCACGACCCTCTGTTGAGAACCAGCAAAGATTATATCTCTAGCTATCTCACCTGGTCTGATCACTAGCCAGATATTGCAGCTGCACACAGGAGACCATCAGGTCTGCCGGGTTATCTTTTCCTCGGTTCGCCAACTGCGTCCAGCTGCTACCCTCATCACTCAGAACACCGATCAAATTGAGCAGGCCTCAATCATGGCGGCAGTCCGTGGGACACCTCAGGTGTGCCGGTTCCTTTCGTCCCGGTCGGCCAACTCACGTACTGCTGCCTCCCAACGCCTTCGCTCGAGTCATTTCCTACACATTTCAAAGCCATTTCTTAGCCCCAGGAACCTTGCCCAAGAAAGCCCCAGAGAATAAATTCCCCTCCAGTCGCGGCAAATTCCGCGACCGGGTTTGGCGACCCGGGTAAACTTGGCGCAGCAGCGCCCCACACGATTGCAGGCGCTTTTTTTGTGCCTGCAACCTCGTGCCATGGTGGCTGTGCGCGGGAGACCTTCGGGTCTGCCGGGTTCCAAGTTCCCGGTTCGCCAACCTGCGTACAGCTGCCACCCATTGTTTGGCGACAGTGCGTGGTGGTTCCAACTTAACTTGGAGTCTCATGCATGACTTTCACACGTCTGTACAGGATCCTCGCATCCGCTCTCCGCCGCCCAACCCCCGCGGCCACTCCATCCCCAACCTTTTACCCAATCGACAGCCAGTCCCTCGCCACCCGTGAGGTGCCCCATGACTGACCACGAACGCCTATCCACTATCCAAAGCTACGCCTGGACCCTCGAACTGCTAGGCGAGGCACTGGTCCAGCACGACGAAATGCTGGAGTGCGAACACAACCCGCAACTGAGCTTCCGCAGCACAGCGGGGATTCACCAAGCGATCCGGATCATCAGCCGGCTGGCCAGCGAGCAGGTCGGCAAGCTGGAGGCGATGAGAGAGTAGGGGGATCTGAAAGTCTGAAGCTACGCGTCACAGCGGCCGCTTTGCGGCCCTCTCGCTTAGCGCCTCTTGGCCGCGCCTATCAAAACCACCCACCCCGCGAAAGCTCCTGCTCGCAACTCCGATACTGCGCCCCAAACACCGACGCCCGCGCCTGAACCTTCTGCGAGACGTTCACCAACCACGGCTTGGCGTCATAGCTGCGGTTACGGTAGCCACCCCAGCCTTCGTGGTAATTCAGGTACTGGCCAAAGGCGTCCCACTTGGACACGCCATTCACCCGCTGGCTCTTCTGCATGTACCAGCCCATGAAGTCCAGGGCATCGGCGAAGTCGTCGCGGCTGGCGCCCCAGCCGCCGGCTTCGCGCTTGTAGTCGGCCCAGGTCTCGTCCTTGGCCTGGGCGTAGCCGTAGGCGGTGCTGACCCGGCCCCAGGGGATGATGCCGAGGAAGTAATAGCGCGGCGGCAGGGCGTCGTGCTTGAACGAGGATTCCTGGTACATCATGGCCATCGGCACCTGCACCGGCGCACCCCAGCGCGCCTGCATCTTCAGCGCCGCTTCGTGCCATTTCGGTTTCTCGCGGAAGATCTCGCAGAGGTTTTCGGGGTTGGCGGGCGGCTTGGTGGCGCAGCCGGCAAGCGCCAGGAGCAGGGCTGGCATCGAGAGCCGAAGCATGGGCGGGGTTTCCTTTTTGCAGACGTCGGGATCGCAGGTGGCGGGCGCTTTATACAGGCTTTCAAACCAGGCCGGGGGGTTGTCTTCTGGATAACGGTTGCGCAGAGTCTGCCTACCTTGTCAGGAGACACCCATGCCGCAAGTCATTTTCGCCGCCGCCCAATGCGCCATTCGCGATGGCGATATCACCGCCAACCTGGCCTTGCACCTGGATTTCATGCGCCAGGCCCATGAGCACGGCGTAACGCTGCTGCTGTTCCCCGAGTTGTCCCTCACCGGATATGAACTCAAGACAGCCAGTACCCTGGCCCAGGACCTGGACACGCCACTGCTGGCGCCGCTGCGGCAGTTCGCCCAAGAGGCGGGCATGACCACAGTGGTCGGCATGCCGCTCAAGGTGCCGGGCCAGGACAAGCCTCGCATCGCGGCGTGCACCCTCCACCCGGATGGCTCGATCAGCGCTTACACCAAGCAACACCTGCATACCGGCGAAGACCTGTTCTTCGGCGCGGGGAGCGGGGGCGAGTTGCTGTCGGTCGCCGGTGTATCCGTGGCCTTGTCGGTGTGCGCCGATTTCACCCACCCCGAGCATGCCGCCCATGCGGCACAGCGCGGCGCGCAGGTGTATGCGACCGGCGTGCTCATTGGCGAAACGGGTTATCCGGCGGATAGCGCCTTGTTGCAAAGTTATGCACAGCGGCATGCCATGGTGGTGCTCATGGCCAACCATGGCGGTGTGACGGGCGGCTGGGCCGCGGCCGGGCGCAGCGCCTGCTGGGATGAGCAAGGGCGGTGCGTGGCGGCTATCTCTGGTACGGGCAACCGGTTGTTGGTTGTTACCAGGCAGGTTGAAGGTTGGCAGGGGCGTGAGTTCTTGGTGGCTGAGCTTCCCGCGTGATCGTGAGGCGCTTGCCGGATCTCGGGTGGAGGTTCGATGTTCTGAGCACGGCTCCCACAGCCATGGTGAGCAAAACTCATGGGCAGTCGAAGCGCGCCTCCATAGCCTCCAGGCTCACGGTTTTTGTTTCACCTTTGCGGAGTTGGCGTTCTGTCGCAAGGCGGTCTGCGAGCAGATCATTGATTTGATCACGTAGCATTTCAAATGTCTGGACACTCAAGAACACTGCTACCGGCTTGTGGCTCCTGTGAATCAGGAAGCCTTTGCACTCGTTGTTTTCCACTTCAGCCAACCGCGATTTGAGCGTTCTCTTCATCACTGTGGCTGGCACTGACTTCAGTGATTCAATCATCACGGCGCTCCTTTTCTGGTTGCAGTGATTCCAGTGCCTCAATACCGAAAGCCAGCCTCAGGCGCTCAATGATTTCCCCCTGTGAGGCACCTGAACCCATGGCTCTCGTATCCCTGTCTTCCTCGGCCAAGCGCGTTAGAAACTTGGCCATATCACTGGCAATGCTCTCGGGTAATTCCACCCGGTCTCCGGTCAACAACCCGATCAACATCAGGTGCTGGCGACCTTCAAGCAGGAAGGCGTAATAGTCTTCATCGAGCAGAATCGCCGAAAGGCTGGAAACGGATTCGTCGGTGGGGATGGGTGTCAAGGTGGCGTGTTCAGGGAGCTCAAAGCCATCAGGTGCCCGGGAGAACAGTTCGAGCTGTGCGGGGTAGCTACCGTCAGTGGGGTTTTGGAATCGGTAGAACACGGGATGCGTCTTGCCAACTTGCCTGATCTGGTAGCCGCCACTGTGGACGAACGCCCAAAACGCAGCGACGAACTGGCTGTCCAGCGCTTCGATGACCAGCACGATATCCAGGTCCTTGGTGCTTCTGAAGGCAATGCCGGCCTCGTCCATTGTCAGTGACGAGGCCACTCCACCAATCAACACGTACTGATCGCGGTAACTGCAAAAGTGTTGCCCGAAAAGCGCTAATCCTCTGACCCCAACCATTCAACCCGCTCCCTGAGTTCATCGAGCGCAATCTGGATGCGCGCGTCCTGGCAATTGTCCAGGCTCAGGAGCAGGGAGGCTTCATCGGCACGGTTGCCGGATGTATCCAGCGTGTCATAGGACCAGATTTCCACCCACGCCTTGGTGTCATCCACCGACGTGCTGAGCTGTATCGAGCCCTGCGCAAGCAGCCCGTCTAAATGGGCGCGGGTCATGCCGTAGACGGGCTGCGCCGGAGCGGCCAGCAGCGTGAGGCTGGCCAGGGCGGTTTCACCGGCGAGGAATGTCCCGTGTTGTGGCGCGAGCTCAGTAGAAATTGCGACTTTGCGTTTCACCGGCGAGCGCAGGTACGGGCGTGCTTGCTTGAACACTTGTGTTGCGCTGCCGCTGAACCTGTAGGTTTGGTTCGCGCCCTTGAACCCGGTGGCGTGAAGCAGCCCGGTCAGGAGCAGTTGTTCCACGACCTTGGAGAGGGTCACTCGGCTGTAGCTCAGGTCGCCCATGAGTGTGCTGGCCGGGAAGGGTGTGTCGTTGTTCCAGCCTTCATGAAGGCGAGCGAGCAGCATGGCCTGGGCGGCGGGGAGCAGGGCGGTGATTTTGGATTGGGCCTGGCGTTGGCGCACGCGTTCGCGCAGGTCCATGGCCAGTTCGGGGACAAACAGCTGGTAACCGGGCTGAATGAAGTTGAGCTGGTGATTGATAAGGCTGCGCCGGTCCGCTGGAGACAAGGCCTGACACAGATAGACAGGTGTTGCGAGCGCAGCTTTGCGTACCTGGGCGATGTGTTTGGTAAGGGTGACGGCACCGGGGTAGATGGGGTCGCCAGGTACCAACAGCAGTATCTCCAGGGGCGTAGGGTCGAACCGCAGCGTGAGCACGATGAAGGTGTAGGCGTCCTGAAGGTGGTAGGGCAGCTTGAGCTTGACCCGCTTCAGATCAGTGGGCACTCCCAGGATGGTCTCAAGATAGCGTTGGATGTCCAAGGGCTGGATAGCCATTTGAATGAGTGCCGTGTTAAGTGGTTTTTTACACTGTAATCCTGCATAGGTAACAAATCAAAAATTAGCTTGCATGGGCTTGTTGCTGCTGCCGATAGACCAGCAAGCTTTGCAATCCCGCGCCTGCAGCGCCCATGCCCGCAGCCTCCAGGCCGTACCGGGCTTCGCGCACCTCTTCAAACGGCTTGTCAGATCGTCATACAAAAAGCCAATCGGTTGAGTTACGCTGCCGAGTGATGGCTACTGGCCATTTTCGGCGAACGCATGGACGTGGGCGCGACAGGTGGTTTGCCCGGGTTCCTTGCTGTGCTCACTCAGCAATCGAGGCTGCAAGCTACATGGACACGACCCCTCTGAAAGATTTCGATATCGCTGTGTCACTGAACCAGCGCGGGCTCTGCTGTCAGTTCGAAGAGGCCTGGCGGGTATGGAACCGCAGGGCCCGCACGCCGTTCAGAATCCTGGCCACGCCACTCAACTCTCGGCAGGAACCCTCCACCACCCACCTCCAGGCCAAGCTCGGCAGCCCAGTGTTGTCACTGGATGCGCAGCGCATGGCGAGCCAGGAGGTGCTGACGACCTTCGAGCTGCTCGACGGTAAGCTGACCTACATGAGTGGCAGCGACGCCATCGAACTGCCCATCCATGAGTATTCCCTGTCGATCCGCTCGATGGTGAATAAGCGCACGGTCAGCCGAGAGCAGTTGTACAAGCACAATCCAAAGTGCGCCGAGGAGGTGAACCGGCAGTTGGAGCACTTGAGTCTGGCCGAGGGGCAGTTTTCCATCCAATGCCTGTTCCTCACGCTGACCCGGCCCGAAGCGCTGATGATCCCGCAGCTGCATGCACCCGGGGGTGTCACGCTGTCGATCGAGGCCCGCTTCCAGCTGATGGGGTGTATCGAGACCTGGATCGCCGACAGCGGCATTAGTGGCCCCAATGGCCTGCTGCTGATGGCTTCGGTTGTGCCGCGGGTGGCCAAGCGGCCTCCCAGCCTGTTCATGGAGGACTACCTGTTCCGTTTGGTCAGGGAGCATGTCGCGGGTGTCGAACCCGACCTTACGCACACCATCGACTACCTGTGCGTCACGGAAGGAGGGCACAGGCTGCCCGACGATGTCGCCAAGCAGAATGAACTGTGCCGCCTTCAGGGGATCTGGCCCAGCCACATGTTCGCGAACGGCTCCGATGGCTTGTTCGCAGGCGTGATGGTGCTGCGCAAGGACCTGTTCATCCAGCACCTGCTCAACAGTCTCAGGCAGGCACTCAAGCGCGAAGTGGACCGCATGGCCCAGGAAAACAGCGTGCAAGCCAACTCAGGCAGGCTCAAGCACCCCGAGCTGGACTTTCTCGAAGTGCTGAGTTTCGAGCGTGACGGCAACTCGCTGTTCCTGCAGGGCAGCAAGCATTACCAGTGGAAGGACGGCGACCTCAAGCTCGCCCTGGACAAACACCTGAAGCTTGAGATCAAGCTCGTCGAGGGCAACCTGTTCGTGCTTGACGGCCAACTCTACGGCCATCTGGACCGCGACCGCACCACCTCGTGGGACATGCACTCCCGCGCCACGGCCACCCGCAATACCGACATCGGCGGCAGCATGTCGTTGAGTACCCAAGGCGAGACTGCCAAATGCTCGTTGGTGCCGGTGTTCGCGCCCACCTTCACCCCGGTCGCTGGCAAAAACGACGACCAGGGCGACACCTGGGCCATCACCCAGTTCTTCACGCGCATCAACAACAGTTGGGACGTGGGGATCGCCGGCGACTGGCTGAGCGCATCGCGCGACGCGATCATCGGCATGCTCGAGGGGGTGTTCCGGGACGTCAACGTGCAGATGGGCAACCTGGCCTTCGTCCCGCCAGGCGAGGAGACCTTCTTCTTCCGCAAGCCGCGCTTCAACCAGCATCTGGACCTGGTCATCAACGTCTTCCATCGCGATGTCTGAGCGCCCTCAAGGAGCACTGTCCATGCAAAGAACACCTCAAGTGGTGCACCTCGACGCGCTCGATGGCCACAACACCGTGCAAGCAAGCTTCACCGTAGGCAGCGACATCATCGACTACATCGAGCCCGCCCGCACCTTTGGCCGGGACGACCTGATCGACCCGACCACCAAGGGCCGCTTCCAGCAGCGCATGGTGGCGCTGCCAGACCGCCGTGGCGCGGCCGTGCAGCCCATGGTCCTCACCTTGGGCAAGGGGCAGCAGCTGTCGCTGGTACGCCGCGACGATGCAAGCTCCGCGGGTTGGCAGAGCCTGTCCTTGCACGACAAGGTAGTCGCCTTCGCCGCCGGTTGGGCCATGGTCGATGGCAAGGAGCTGACCACCCTGGCCGTGGCCCTCGATGAGGGCGTCGGGGCTTCGCGGCTGCTGGTGGCCTACGGTTTCGATGCGCAGGCCGTCGATTGGCAGCAGTTGCCCTGGCGTGACCATGGCACCCGTGATGGCCTGGCGATCGACGCCTTGCGCGTGCAGCAAGGGGACGATGGCGTGTGGACGGTGCTCATCAGCGCCGCAGGTTCTGCGGGGCAGGATGTTTACCTGGTGCGCAGCAACACACCCGCGTCCTTGAAAGAACACTGCGTATTGTTCAGCGTTGCGCGTGATATCGGCGAAATCCTGGATTTCGCTGTGGGCATGATCGAGGGCCGGCCCGCGTTGCATACCCTGGGGTTGGGGATCAGCGACCGCCAGCTGTTGCTCAATGCGCGCAAGCTGCCGCAGTTCAAGGACGGCCGCCCCGAAATCACCTCGGGGTCTGCGTTCCTCTGCCCGTCGGGCGCGCGGGTGATGGCCATGGGGCAGACCCGCTGGATGGGCACTGACCTGTACGTGGGGGGCAAGGGCGTCTGGCGCCTGCCGGCCGAAAGCCTCCCCGAGCAGGACGATGCCGAGTTCGAGCCGGTCATCCCGGCCAGCCTTGCGCAGGATGTGCTCCAGCTCAGCGTCTGCGAAGCCGCGGACGGGGCCACCAGCGTATGGGCGCTGCAAAGTGACGGCACACTGTTGGTCGCCCAGCGCGCCGGCCTGTCCGCCGCCTGGGGCGAGCCGGTCGCGCTGCGCCGGCATGTGGTGGACCTTGCGCCGGTGGTGGGCGACGACAAGCTGACCGGCAGCGTGCTGCTGGTCTACGAGAACGGCCAGGCGGCCCACCAATGGCGCGATGCCGAGGGGCACTGGCAAGAAACCTTGATCCATGTGGCCGACCCCCAAGCGTCGGCCTGCATCACCTGCTTCTCCACCAGCATCAGCGTGCTCGACCCTGCGGGCATTCCCCGTGGCGAGGCCACACTGCAGCTGCGTACCTCGGTGCTGTCCACCCTGGTGGTCAATGGCCGCAGCCTGTTCGTCGGTCCGCAGGACCCGGTGCAGGTGCAGACAGACCTCAGCGGCAACCTGCGCATCTTCAACCGGGCCCTGTCGTTCACCCCGGCGTCATACGCGCTGACGCTGGATGGCTTGGAGCAGGTGCTGGAAATCAATCCAGCCGCTTCGTTGTACCAGCGTTTCACCGGCATCAGCACCGAAGAACTGCAGGGCGCCGAACTGCCCGGCGGGCAGGGCAAGCTGCTGCCGCAGGCGTTGCGTGGCAAGGAAGGCGCACACACGGTGCAGACGTTGCTGGCGGTGTTGCGCCAGGCCGCGCAGCTGGTCGGCGGCGACCAGGCCACTGGCGTGCGCTTGCGTGATGGCGACCAGGGCTTTCACTCGTCCCTCGACACCCGGCACATGGCGGACGACTTCTGCCTGGCGGTTTCCAGCCGCCAAGGGCAGTTGCAGGCCCCGGCGGCGTCGGCCCTGGCGGGGGCATCGACGGCCGCTGCGGTGATCCTGCCTGGCCTGGGCCAGTCGCTTTCCGACCTGCTGGAGGGGGTGTGGCTTCACGAGGACTCGCCAGTGGCCTTCTTGATCCGCAAGGTCAGGGGCGTGGTCGAGTTCGTCTGCGAAGTGGCCGGCAAGGTGAAGCGCTTCGTGCTCGATACCCTGGAGAAGATCGGCGGGTTCTTCAGCTGGTTGTGGCGCCAGGTGCGCACCGGCATCGACAAGGTCTGGAGCTACGCCAAGTTTCTGTTCGACTGGGGCGACATTTCGGCCGTGCGCGAAACCATGGCCGATTTCATCGACGAAGAACTGAAAACCTTGGCCACGCGTGTGCATGATCTGCGCAAGTTGACCAGGCCCGCGTTCGAAGAGGCGATCAAGGCCATCGATCGAAAAAGTGTAGAGCTCAACCTCATCGCCGATTGGCACAAGCAACCGGTACCGCCAGGCTCCGGCAGCGTGACCCAGGCGCAGCGCGAATCCAGGCACCAGCAACAGAACGTGTCTCAAAGTGGCCCAGGCGGGGGGATGATGGACCTGCTCGGCAGCATCGTCGCGTTGGTGGTGAAGGTGGAAATGCCGGCCGCCCAGACCTTCGAAGGGATGTCCGCGGCGTTCGACGAGCAGATGTCGGCGTTCTCCACTTCCGGGCCGACCTTGAAGGAGAGCTTCCAGCACATCCTCGGGCCGCAGGGCTTCACCCTGGCGGACTTCGACCTCGACAAGCTGACACGTATCATTTACGCGCTGGTGCTCAACGTCGCCAGGAAAGTCACCCTCGCGACCCAGGAGCTGGTCGAAAAGCTGATCGAGTCGGTGGCCGGCTTTGTCGACTTGTTGCGACGGATCCTGTTCGCCACCATCAGCTTCCCGTTCATCGAGAAGACCTTCGCCTTGCTGACCGGCAAGCCCCTGGATACCGGTGTGCGGCTGATCGACATCATCCTGTTCGTGCCCTCGGTGCTCGGCACGGTCACCTACAAACTGTTCATGGGTGACCGCCCCCTGGCGCCGGTGCTTGCCAGCCGGCCTGCGATCAGCGGTGCATTGGCCGCACAGTCCAGCGCCAATGCCTCGGCGTTCGATTACCTCAAGGACGTGATAAACACCTATGTCGGGATGGTGGTGTTGTCCATGGGCATGGCCTCGGCCATGACCGGGTCCAAGGCACAGAAGGCGACCAAGCCGCTCGATTGCCTGCTGCTGGCGGGCAAGGCGGGGATGCACATGCTCAAGACCCCCTGGCGCAAGGGTGATGCGCCCTTTACCGCGGCGGACCAGCTCAGGCACATCGTTTTCTGGGTCGGGGTAAGCGGCATCGCCTACAAGGGCTGGCGCCTCTACCAGGGCCGTGAGGAGAACCTGTCGAGCTACCACCTGGACAACGTCGACTCGGCGGAAACCGCCAACGGGGTGGAGATGTGCTTCATGATGCTGCAGTCCGGCCTGAAGGTGCTTGCGCTGGCCTACGACGATGACCCGCAATATCTGGAGACACTGCAGTTCGTGGCACGCAACAGCGCCCTGTCGGCCTATAAGTTCTGCACGATCTATCCCGAGCCGCTGACGCGCGGCAAGGTGGTTGCGGCTGCCACCGCAGGCGCCTTCGCCTTCGACTTCGTGGTGGGCATGATCCGTCATGGCACAGAGGCGCCCAGGATCTAGCCGGGCGTCTTGGTATCGCTCAGCACGGGCCAGCACTGGCCGTGCTGGTCGGTCCAGGGGTGGCGCAGGTGGTCCAGGCAGGCTTGTACATCGATGCCGGGATAGCGCAATTGCATGGCGGCCATGAGGCCGGCAGCCCGTGCGGTGGCACCGCTGGTCTGCCCTGGTTCGCCGGGGTGGGCGAACAGCGTGGTCGCGCATGGGCTACCGGCGCTGGCTGCCAGGCGTTTGCTGGTGGCGTGCAAGGTGTGGCCGTGATTGCCAGACAACGCGCCGACGCTGATCACGTCCCTGAGGATGGCGGGCCAGGCCATGCCTGGCCGTTCGATAGCGCTGGCCGATGCGTTGCGGTTTCCTGCTGGCATCAGGGTTGGCACGCCGGCCCTGCGTAGCTGCGCCACATGCTCGGCCAACGGCGTTTGGCGAAAGGCATCGTCGCTCATGTGCAAGGCGTTGTCTGCCAGCGGTGCGCACACCAGCGTGATGCCCAGTGCTGCCCGTTGCCGAGCCAGCCAGTCGAACACCTGGGCCAGGCGTTCGACATCGTTCAGATGACCGTACCGGTCCAGCAGCCTGACCACGAACACGCGCCCCTGCGGGCAGGTTTCGAAGAGGGTTTGCGCCATGGCGGTGCCGTGGCTGTGCGGGCCAGCCTGGAACTGGTGCTCGGCACCTTCGTCGGAGAAATTGATGCCGCCTGCCAGGAAGCTGTGGGGGAGCGTGTCGGGGGCGATTCCATCGTCGATAAGGCAGATCATGGGGCACGCGCGGGCGAGAAAGCCACAGGCTATCACGGCCGAGTGATCGTGCCGATGCGGCTTGCACCGCGCGCTATAGATCTTCCAGCGTAACCTTCACCCGCCGGGGCGCAGCCAGGCGCTCAGGTGTCGTGGCATGCTGGGCCTCATCCGCTTCGTTCCTCGGCGCGGGCTCACAGGGTTGTGGTGTCCCCGACTCGAACCACACCGGCCACGAACTGCGATGCCGGTTCTCCACCTGCACACAGGGGATCAACCGCTCAGTCAACACCTCGGCCCGCCCCACACTCACCGCCAGCCGGTACTTGGCGCTGTGCACGCATTCCCGGTCGCCAAACTCGCAGCGGTCCAGGCGGGTTCCGCCGCAAGGCCCGTTCGCCAGCCCTTTGGGGCAGGTCTCGGGGCAGATGTACAGGGTGTCCTCCAGCCGGCAACTGCCGCAGGTATCGCAGCCCACCATCGGCCGCTTGATGCGCCGTTCCAGCTGGTGCAGCCATTTTGCTGCCGCCGGGTTGCGCCATAGCGGTCGCATCACAGCCCAGCCAAAGGCCTTGCTCAGCGGCGTGGTGCGGCTGAACAGTTGATGGTGCATCGCTTCCAGCAGGTGATAGCGGGCCTGCTCTTTTGTCGACGCGGTGATCTGTCGTTGCCCGAGGCGCCAGGCATGCCCGGGCGGGTGGAAGGTGACGGCTGGCAGGCCAGGCTCCTGCCAGGCCGCATGCCAGGCGGGCGTCCAATCCTTGAAAGTGGTGAACAGCGGTTGCAGCTCAGTGATGGCCTGCTCCAGCGCTTCGAACTGGGCGACATCATGAATGCCGGACAAGTGCACACCGGCATAGCCCATCAACTTCAAGCCGATCACTTGCAGGGCCAGGCGCTGGTTGGCGCGGTCCTTGGCGTACTGCTTGGACACTGCCGTCTCGGCGGCCAGTAGGGCGCGCGTCGACGGTGTGACGGTCACCCCGGCGACGTGCTCGAGCATGCCGGCGCGGCCTTCGGTCAGCGCCATGATGCAGGCCATCAGGGGTTTCGGCTGGTGCTGGCGCTGCATCCAGTCGAACGCTTCCTGATGTTTCTCGATGTCGAAACCCAGTTGCAGGATGAACAGGTCGGCCCCTGCGGCCAGTTTCTTCTCGGCCTTGAAGTACTGCGCGCCGCCCTCGGCCTCCTGGTACTTGAACGGATTGAGCGCGGCGGCCAGCAGCCAGTGCGGGCGGGCCTGGCGCACGATCTGCAATGCGGCGACGGATTCGAGGTAGCGCACCGGGCGTTCACCCGGAGTGTGGCCGGGCAGACGGTCGCCAGTGAGCACCAGCAACTGGTCCAGGCCGGCGGCGTCCATGCGTTGCAGCTGGGCGAGCAGGTCGCGGCGTTCGCGGTCCTTGCCAGAGAAGTGCAGCAGGGCGGGGACGGGCTCGGCCAGGCTGGCGAAGGCGTCCAGCGGCGACATGTCCAGGGCGCTGCCCACGCGGTCGCCGATGGCCACGGTCAGCGGCCAGCCACACAGCTGGGTGCGGGCCATGAGGGTGTCCAGCGTGGTGAAACGCTCGGCGGAAGGCTTGGGCACGAACTCGAGGATGCAGGCGAAGGCGTTGGCGTCCAGGGTCGTTTTCAGCAGGCTCATGGTGGGCGGGCTACCGGGTTTGGGCAGGGTGGCAGTGTGACGCAGATCGGCGCGCGGGGGCATGTCTGGTTGCGCGGGGGAATGTGTTGTTTGAGACATTCGGGGTTGATCCCACTGGCCTCATCGCCGGCAAGCCGGCTCCCACAAGGACCTCACAGCCCCTGTGGGAGCCGGCTTGCCGGCGATAGGGCCTGTGAGGCGGGCGTGGCATAGGATCATGAGAAATTCTTGAGTTCATCTCAAATTTTATGAGTTTGTCTCACCTCCACAGCCCCAGCAAAATGCCCTCATTCAATTTCAAGCATCTAAGGGCACGAACATGGCACTGGCACACAACCTGGGTTTTCCCTGCAACGGCCGCGATGATGAGCTGAAGCAAGCCCAGGCGGCGTTCTGCAAGGGCGAGCTGGACGAGGCTGGCCTGCGTGCCGTGGGCCGTGCCCTGCGTGCAGCCAACTGGCAGGCGCAAAAGGCCGCCGGCATCGAGCTGCTGCCGGTCGGCGACTTTGCCTGGCAGGACCAGGTGCTGACCCACTCGCTGACCTTCGGCGTGATCCCTGAGCGCTTCAAGGCCGAGGACGGTGCCAAACCGACGCTGAAAACCCTGTTCGCCATCGCCCAAGGCGAGACCCAGTGGTTCGACACCAACGAGCACTACCTGGCCCCCGAATTCACCGCCGACCAACAGTTCGCCCTGAGCTGGGAGCAGTTGTTCGAGGAAGTCGAAGAAGCCAAGGCCCTGGGCCACGCGGTCAAGCCCGTAGTGATCGGCCCGCTGACCTACCTGTGGCTGGGCAAGGCCAAGGGCGGCGAATTCGACAAGCTGGACCTGCTCGACCGCTTGCTGGCGCTGTACGACCAGATCTTGAACCGCCTGGCGGCGCAGGGCGTGGAATGGGTGCAGATCGATGAGCCAATCCTCGCCCTGGACCTGCCGCAGGACTGGAAGAACGCCTACGAGCGCACCTACAACATCCTCCAGCGCGCCCCGCTGAAAAAGTTGATCGCCACTTACTTCGGTGGCCTGGATGCCAACCTCGGCCTGGCCGCCAACCTGCCGGTCGATGGCCTGCACGTCGACCTGGTGTGCGCCCCGGACCAGCTCCAGACCCTGCTCGACCGCCTGCCGGCCTACAAGGTGCTGTCGCTGGGCGTGGTCAACGGCCGCGAGGCTGGGCACGGCGACCTGGAGCAGGCGCTGGATGTACTGCACCATGCCCATGAGCGCCTGGGTGACCGCCTGTGGGTCGCGCCATCGTGTTCGCTGCTGCACAGCCCGCTGGCCTTCGCCATGCAGCAGTGCCAGGAGGTGGCAGCGCTGACGACGGCGCTTGCCCAGGCCGAAGCCTCGCGCCTGTGCGCTGCGTAGCAGCCCCGCGATCATTCAGGCACCATCGCACTTTCCACTGCGACCATAGCGGCCTGCCATGAAGCCCACTCACCTCACCCTGGTTTGCCACGCCCGCACCGATGCGCAGCGGGTGGGGCGCTTCGCGGTGGATGACGAGCCGCTGCGTGATGCGCCGGGGCCGCTGACCGAGTTATCCACAACTGCCCGCTACCTGACCGCACCCGAGCTACGCGCCCGGCAAACCGCCGAGGGGCTGGATGCGACGGTCGATGAAGGTTTGCGCGACTGCGACCTGGGCAGTTGGAAAGGCATGCCGCTCAAGCATCTGGACGAGCAGGCGCTGCAGTTGTGGCTCACCGACCCGCAGGCCGCACCCCACGGTGGTGAATCAATCGCCGCGCTGTGCGAGCGTGTGGCCCGGTGGATGGACAGTGCCCTGGCCGAGGGTGAGTGGGTCGCCATCACCCATCCCTTTGTCATCCGCGCCGCGATGTTGCATGCGCTGGGGGCGCCGTTGGCGTCGTTTCAGCGCATTGATGTACCGCCCCTGGCCCGTGTGCGGTTCAGTCGTTACGGTCAGTGGCGGCTGCAGCTCATGTGATAAACATGTAAGGCCTTGGGGCCGCTTCGCGCCCCTTTCGCTGGCAAGCCAGCTCCCACAGGGACCGTGCTGGGCAATCACTGTGGGAGCTGGCTTGCCAGCGAAAGGGCTGCGAAGCAGCCCCGGCAAACTCGAATTGAGCGAAGTTACAGGCCTACCGCCGCACCAACGCCGGCACCACGCGGATATAAACCAGCTCACTCACCAACTCCACCAGCGTCTGGCAAATCACCGCCGCCGCCGCCAGCGCGCGGATCGGCTCCGGCAGCGCCAACGCCAACGGCAACACCACCAGCGAATTACGCGTCGCCGCGCTGAAGGTCACCGCCCGGGCCTCGCCTGTGGATAACCGCAGCAGCCGCGCCGCCACCCAGCCAAGCAGCGGCGCCAGCAAGGCGAAGCCGACATACACCGGCAGCACCGGCAGCAACTCATCCAGCCGGCTGACCACCACGCCAATCTGCGAACCGATCACCGCAATCAGCACCAGCGCCATGGCCGGCACCGGCAGCCAGGCCCAGGCGTCGTTCCATCTGGCAATCAGCGGCGAGCGCTGGGCCCCGCTGCTGGTAGCCACGGCCAGCAACAGTGGCAGCACGATCAGCAGCACGAAGGCTTCCACAAACGGTGCCACCGAGATATCCACCTGCTGGGCGCCACCGAGCATCAGCGCCAGGTACAGCGGCAACAGCGCCAGCTGCACCAGCAACAGCACTGGCGTGGCAGCCAGGGTCAGGCGCGACTCGCCCTTGCCCAGGTGGGTGAACACCACCACGTAGTCGATGCACGGCGTCAGCAGCACCAGCAGGGCGCCGACCAGCACGGCGGGGTGGTCAACCAGCCCTCGGGTGCCGGCCCACACCAGCAGCGGCACCAGCACGAAGTTGGCCAGCAGCAGCGCGCCCATGAAGCGCCGATTGCCCAGCCCGGCGCGTAAATCGAGGAAGGGAATCTGCAAAAACATCGCGTACATCAGCACGGCGATGGCCGGGGTCACCAGCAGCTCCAGTGGCCGGGCCGCTGCAGGCGCCAGCAGGCCAACAGCGGCGGCGATTACCACGGCGATGAAGTAAACGGGGATCTGGTTGCGTTCGAGTTGCTCTCTGTCCACGGGCGTCCTGGCATGTCCGACTGAATTACTGGGGCGGGCAGGGTACTATCTGGCGCAAACCATAGGGAGTGATTCGATGCGAATTCTAGTGGTAGGTGCGAGCAAGGGATTGGGCAAGGCACTGGTCGAGGGCCTGGGCCAGGCGGGCGATACGCTGATCGGCGTGTCGCGCACACGGCCTGCGGCGCTGCCGGGGTCGGTACGCTGGATCGAGGCCGACCTCGGCCAACCCCGCCAGGCCGCGGCGGCGATCCATGAGGCGGTGGCCGGCGAGGGGTTGGACGTATTGGTCTACAACGTCGGGATTTGGGAAGAGCGGGCGTTCGAGGAGGGCTACAGCTTCCTCGACGATGACGATGGGCAGATCGAACGCATGGTCGCCACCAACCTCACCGCGCCGCTTTTACTGATCAAGCGCCTGCTGCCCGTGCTGCTGCAAAGCGCACGGCCGCGGATCATCCTCACCGGTTCGACTTCGGCGTTGCCGGGCAGCGGGCGGCCGGAGGTAACCTTCGGTGCCAGCAAGTTCGGTTTGCGCGGCATCGCCGAAACCTTGCGCGAAGGTTTCCGCGAGCAGGGGTTGGGGGTGAGTTGCCTGAACCTGGGCTACCTCAATACCGAGGACGGGTTGGATGTGCCGCTGGCCCAGGCCGAGCAGCGTGGTGAAGGTTCGCTGATCCCGCTGCACGATGTGGTGCAGGTGTGCCGGATGATGCTGAGCCTGTCCGCCGCCAGCTATGTGCGCGATATCACCCTGCCGGCGCTGCGCGACGAGCGGTTCTGAACGGGGGCCGTCAAGTCGGCCCCTTTGGCGTGCGCTGCGTTTCTGTAGGAGCGGCCTTGTGCCGCGAAAGGGCTGCGGAGCAGCCCCGCAAATCCTGGGGCCGCGTTGCGGCCCTTTCGCGGCACGAGGCCGCTCCTACAGTGTGCGTGCAAGGCGCCAATAGGTGGGCTTACCGCTCGATCGCCAGCGCCACACCTTGCCCGCCACCGATGCACAGGGTGGCCAGGCCTTTCTTTGCATCGCGCTTGATCATTTCATGCAGCAAGGTCACCAGCACCCGGCAACCCGACGCACCAATCGGGTGGCCCAGGGCAATCGCGCCGCCGTTGACATTGACCTTGGCCGCATCCCATTCCAGCTGCTTGCCCACCGCCAGCGCCTGGGCGGCAAAGGCTTCGTTGGCCTCGATCAGGTCCAGCTCGCCCAACTGCCAGCCGGCCTTGTCCAGGCAACGCTGGGTGGCCGACACCGGGCCGATGCCCATGATCGCCGGGTCCACGCCGGCACTGGCGTAGGCGGCGATCTTGGCCAGCACCGGCAGGCCCAGGGCCTTGGCTTTGCCGGCGCTCATCAGCAGCACCGCGGCGGCGCCGTCGTTGAGGCTGGAGGCGTTGCCGGCAGTGACGCTGCCGTCTTTCTTGAAGGCGGCGCGCAGTTTGCCGAGGGATTCGGCGGTGGTGCCGGCGCGCGGTTGCTCGTCGGTGTCGAACACCAGCGGCTCGCCTTTTTTCTGCGGGATGTGGATCGGGGTGATCTCAGCGCTGAAGCGCCCGGCCTCGATGGCGGCCACGGCCTTGCGCTGGGACTCGGCGGCGAAGGCGTCCTGCTGCTCGCGGGTGATGCCGTATTTTTCCACCAGGTTCTCGGCGGTGATGCCCATGTGGTAGTCGTTGAACGCATCCCACAGGCCGTCGGTGATCATGCTGTCGACCAGCTGGCCGTGGCCCATGCGCTGGCCGGTACGGGCCGAGGGCAGCACGTAGGGCGCCAGGCTCATGTTCTCCTGGCCGCCGGCGATCACTACTTCAGCGTCGCCGCAGCGGATCGCCTGGGCGGCCAGGTGCAGGGCCTTGAGGCCCGAGCCGCAGACTTTGTTCAGGGTCAGCGCCGGCACTTCATAGGGCAGGCCGGCCTTGACCGCGGCCTGGCGGGCGGGGTTCTGCCCGGCGCCGGCGGTGAGCACCTGGCCGAGGATCACTTCATCGACCTGGGCCGGGTCCAGCTGGGTCTGGGCCAGCAGCTGGCGGATCACCGCAGCGCCCAGCTCGACGGCGGACACAGTGGCCAGCGCCCCCTGGAAACTGCCGATGGCAGTGCGGGTGGCGGCGACGATGACGACTTCGTTCATTGTTGTTCTCCGGGGTACGGTCATGATCGCCACAGCATCCCTGCCAGGCGCTGATTTGGGAAGTTTGTTTTTCTTTGCCATTGATCCGAAATTCAAATGAATAAGCGGCGGCGGGCCACGCCTGCGCCGCGCGCAACTAAGCTTGGCATCAGCTTCGGGGGGGAGCGTTTTCCAACCAGCAGATCGGAGCTTCCTGCCATGCGCTACTCAGTGATTGCCATCACCCTGCTGCTTGCCAGCGCCAACACCTTCGCCAAGACCGAATGCACCACGGCCGACCGCAGCACCTGGCAGGATGCCGACAAGTTCCAGGCCCAGCTCAAGGAGCAGGGCTACAAGATCAACAAGTTCCAGGTCACCAAGGGCAACTGCTACGAGATCTACGGCTTCGACAAGGACGGGCGCAAGGTCGAGATCTACCACGACCCGGTCACCGGCAAGGCGATCAAGACCGAGATCCATAAGTGACCGCCAGCGTGCGGCTGTGGGACCCGTTGCTCAGGTTGTGCCACTGGTCCCTGGCGCTGGTGTTCTTTGCCGATTACTTCTTCAACGAGGCCGGTGACGACTGGCACCAGTGGCTGGGCTACTACGCCGGCGCCTGCCTGGTGCTGCGCGTTGCCTGGGGTTTTGTCGGGCCGCGCAGTGCGCGCTGGGTGGATTTCTGGCCCACCCGGGCGCGGTTGAAGGTGCATGCGCTGGCGCTTTGGCGTGGTGAGCACTATCACCGCCTGGGGCATACGCCGATCGGCGCGCTGGTGATGGTGCTGATGATGACCGGTATTGCCAGCCTGGGTGTGACCGGCTGGATGATGCTGGAGGTGGATGCCCTGTGGGGCGCCGAGTGGCTGGAGACGCTGCACAGCTGGCTGGCCGACGTGGTGCTGGCGCTGGTGGGCGTGCACCTGCTGGCGGCGGTGGTGGAGAGTGTGCGGCTGCGCGAGAACCTGCCGTTGTCGATGGTGACCGGGCGGCGGCGGTCGCCTGAGGATCCATGAGCAGGGGCCGCTTTGCGGCCCTTTCGCGGGCAAGCCCGCTCCCACAGGATTGCGCAAAGGTTGAATTGAGCGCTGTACCTGTGGGAGCGGGCTTGCCCGCGAAGGGCTGCAAAGCAGCCCCCGAAATGGTGATGTAGCGCTAACTGACAGGCATTCGCCCCTACGCTTGCATCTACACCGCCGGGCACTGGTTGGTCACGCAGTGAATGCCACCCCCACCCGCCGCAATCGCATCGATATCCAGCTGTACCACCGTGCGCCCCGGATACAACTGCACCAGCAACGCCCGGGCCTTTTCATCGGCACTGCGATCACCAAACTGCGGCGCAATCACCGCGCCATTGATCACGAAGTAGTTGATGTACCCCGCGGCAAAGTCCGGGTTGCCCTTGCTGAACTTGTTGCTGCGCGGTTTCAACGGCGGCGACATCGTATGCACCTGCAACTTGCGCCCATCGGCATCGGTGGCGTTCTTGAGAATCTCCAGGTGCTTGCGGGTCACTGCGTAGTCGTAGGAGTCCGGGTCGTTGTCCAGGTTCGCCACCACCACGCCGGGCGCCGCGAAGCGCGCATAGAAGTCCACGTGGGCATCGGTGATGTCCTTGCCCTTGATGCCCGGCAGCCAGATGATCTTGCGCAGCCCCAGGCGTGCCTTCAGCTCCTCTTCGACCTCGGCCTTGCTCCAGTCGGGGTTGCGGTTGCGGTTGATCCAGCTGCTCTCGGTCATGATCCCGGTGCCGTGGCCGTCCACCTCGATACCGCCACCTTCGCCCACCAGCTCGCTGCGCTGGTATTGGGCGCCGGCCAGCTTGGCCACGCGGGCCGCCAGCTTGGCGTCGTAACGGTGCTGCTGCTTGCCGCCCCAACCGTTGAAGTTGAAATCCACCGCGCCCAGCGCGCCATCGTCGTCCAGCACCAGGTTGGCGCCGATGTCGCGCATCCAGATGTCGTCCAGCTCGGTTTCGACATAGGTGATGTTGTGGCTGCCGCATTCTTCTTCGGCGATGTCGCGCTCGCTGGCGCGGCAGAACACCGTCACCGGCTGGTAGGCGGCGATGGCCCGGGCGATACGGCCCAGCGCGGCCTGCACGTCTTCGGTGAAGTCTTCCCAGATGGCGTCCTGGGCACCGAAGGCGATGTAGGCGCACTGCTGTTTTTCACCCTCGTCGGGCATGAACCAACGGCCGGCCTCGGCGGCGCGGGCGCTGCCCAGGGGCAGGCCGAAGCTGGCGGCGGCGCTTGCGCCGGCGACCACGCTCAGCTGTTGAAGGAAGGTGCGGCGAGTGGGCATGGGGTCAGTCCTGTGCAGTCTTGAAACGGGTCCAGACGCGCATGCGCGCACGCATGTCGGCCTGGGGGATGTCCTTGCCGGGGATCAGCCGGGCGTAGGCGGCCGGGTCAAGGTAGATATCGGGGTTGTCGCGCAGCCGCGCGTCCACCAGCGGCCGCGCCTTGGCGCTGGCGGTGGGGTAGCCGGTGGTGCTGCTGATCGCGGCCATGTTCTCCGGGCGCATGACGAAGTTGATGAAACGATAGGCGTACTCGGGGTGCTTGGCATCGGCGGGGATGGCCATGGTGTCCATCCACACCGTGGTGCCTTCGCGGGGCACGCGGTACTGGAAGTCGATGGCCTTGCCGGCGGCTTCGGCGGTGCGCTGGGCCTGGATCACGTCGCCGCTGTAGCCCAGCGACAGGCAGATGTTCTGGTTGACAAGCTCGGTTACCGGCTGCGACTGCAGCTTCTTCACATAGGGGCGGATGCCCTTGAGCAGCGCGTTGGCGGCGGCCAGGTCATCGGGTTTGGCACTGCGCGGTTCGCGGCCCAGGTAGTGCAGCACCACGGCCAGCACCTCGTCGGGCGAGTCGATCATCGAGATGCCGCAGTCGGCGAACTTCGCCGCCAGCTCCGGCTTGAACAGCAGGTCGAGGCTGTCCAGCGGGGCGTCGGGCATGCGCTCGCGGATCTTCTTCGCGTCCATGGTCAGGCCGATGGTGCCCCAGGTGTAGGGCACGGTGGCCTGGCTGGCCTTGGGGTACTGGTCGTGCAGCTTGCGCAGGCTGGGGTCGATATCGTCCAGCGCGGTCAGCTGGCTGCGGTCCAGTTTCTGCAGGCTGCCGGCGCGCATCAGCCGTTCGGCCACGGTGTCGCCGGGGAACACCAGGTCGTAGCCGCTGCGCCCGGACATCAGCTTGGCCTCCAGCACCTCGCTGCCGTCCATGACGTCGTAGATCACCGGGATACCGGTTTCGGCGGTGAAGCGCTTGAGCGTGTCTTCGGCGAAATAGTCGGCCCAGTTGTACAGGCGCAAGGCATCCTGCTCGGCCTGGGCGGCACCGGCGCAGGCCAGCAGCGCGGCGATGGCCAACAGTTGTGATGGACGGCGTGGCATGGTCAGGCCCTCTCGGTGTGCGGGGTGCGGCCGTCGAGGGTCATCAACGGCGCGTACAGGTCGGGGCGGCGGTCGCGGTACACGCCCCAGCTCAGGCGGTCCTCGCGCATCTGCGCCAGGTCCAGGTCGTGCAGCCACACACCACTGCTGGCGCGGTCGGCTTCGGCGAGCAGGGCGCCTTTGTGGTCGCAGATGAACGACGAGCCGTAGAAGCGCATCGACAGGCTGCTGTCACTGTTGGCCACTTCCATGCCAACCCGGTTGGCGGCCACCACCGGCAACAGGTTGGCGGCGGCGTGGCCGCGCATGGCGATCTGCCAATGGTCGCGCGAGTCCAGCCCGGCGGCGCCGGGTTCGGAGCCGATGGCGGTGGGGAACAGCAGCACTTCGGCGCCCATCAGCGCCAGGCAGCGGGCAGTCTCGGGGAACCACTGGTCCCAGCAGATGCCGATTCCCAGGCGGCCGAAGGCGGTGTCCCAGACTTTGAAACCGGTGTCGCCGGGGCTGAAGTATTCCTTCTCCTGGTAGCCGATGGCGTTGGGGATATGGCTCTTGCGGTACACGCCCAGCAGGGTGCCGTCGGCGTCGGCCACGGTCAGCGTGTTGAAGAAGGCATTGCCGGCGCGCTCGTACCAGCTCAGCGGCAGCACCACGCCCAGCTCCTTGGCCAGGGCGGCGAAGCGGCGCAGCAGCGGGCTGTCGTGGTAGTCCTCGGCCAGGGCCTGGTGGCTGTGGCATTGCTCGATGCAGAAGTAGGGCGTTGCGAACAGCTCCTGCAGCAGGATCACCTGGGCGCCGTCCGCGGCGGCCTGGCGCACCAGTTGCTCGGCGCGGTCGAGGTTGCCGGGCACGTCCCAGCTGCAGGCCATCTGGGTGGTGGCGATGCGCAGGGTGCTCATGGGCGTTCCCCTTGCAGTGGCCAGGCCGGCTGCTGCTGGGTGATGCAGTGGATGCCGCCGCCGCCATGGGCGATATGGTCGATGCGCACCGGCACCACTTCGCGGCCGGGGAAGGCATGGGCGAGCTGCTCGGCGGCGGCCTGGTCGGCGTCGATGCCGTAGGCCGGCATGATCACCGCGCCGTTGGCCAGGTAGAAGTTGGTGTAGGAGGCGCAGAACACCTCGGCGTCGGTGTCCACGGCCGCCGTGGCCTCATACAGGTCGAGCAGCTCGAACTTACGGCCCTGGGCGTCGGTGGCCAGCTCCAGCGCACGGCGGTTCTCGCGGGCCACCTCGGCGTACACCGAGCCCTTGTCATGGGTGGCATCGACCAGCAGCACGCCGGGGCGGGCGAAGGCGCACACGCCGTCGACATGGCCGTCGGTCATGTCACCGGTCACGTACTGCGGGTCGCCCGGCAGCCAGAGGGTCTTGCGGATGCCCAGCAGGCGGGCGAAGCAGTCCTCGAACTCGGCCTTGCTGATGCCGGGGTTGCGGTTGGGGTTGAGCAGCACCGATTCGGTGGTGATCAGCGTGCCTTCGCCGTCCACGTGGATGGCGCCGCCTTCGTTGCACAGCGGGGTGCTGAAACCTTCCAAGCCCAGCTGATCGAGGATGCGCCGGGCCAGGCTGCGGTCCTTGCCGTGCTCGGACTTGTTGCCCCAGGCGTTGAAGCGCCAGCTCAGGCCGGCCACGCCTTGCTGCGGGTGGACCAGGAAGCTCGGGCCGCTGTCGCGGCACCAGCTGTCGTCCACGGCCAGCTCGATCAGCTCGATGCCAGGGCCGCACAGCTCGCGGGCGGTGGCCATGGCGGACGGGTCGACCACCATCTTCACCGGCTCGAAGCGGGCGATGGCGGTGGCCACCCGGGCATAGTCGCGCTGCACGTCGGCCAGGGTCACGCCCCAGCCCGATTCCCACAGCGGTTGGTTGTGCGGCCAGATCATCCAGGTGGCGGCGTGGCGGGCCCATTCGGCAGGCATGCGCCAGCCGCTGTCGTGGGACAGGGTCATAGTGAACTCCGATCTATTAGGGATTGTTATCAACGAAGCCCGCCGTCGCGGGTGTTGTTGCCCATGTTATGGCTGGGCAGTTGGGGCGACAAACGATAGATTTAGCGTATTTCTGATCAGTCAGGCTTATCAGCATGCTCAAGCATTGGCCCCCACTCAACGCCCTGCGCGGTTTCGAAGCCGCCGCCCGCCTGGGCAGCTTTCACAAGGCCGCCGAGGCCCTCAACCTCACCCAGTCGGCGATCAGCCAGCAGATCCGCAGCCTGGAGGGCTACCTGGAGCAGCCGCTGTTCCACCGCACCGGGCGCAGCGTCAGCCTGACCGATGCCGGGCATGACCTGCTCAGCACCACCCAGACCTTGCTGCAGCAGCTGGCGGTGGGCATCCGCCGGCTGGACCAGTACCGCAAGCCCAACCAGCTGGTGGTCAACACCACCCCGGCGTTCGCCCGGCACTGGTTGCTGCCGCGCCTGGCGGACTTTCACCAGCGTTACCCGGAGGTGGACCTGTGGCTGTTCACCAGCTTCGAGGCGCCGGACATGGCCAGCGAGACCATCGACCTGGCGATCCGTGATGACATCGGCGCCCAGACTGAATGCAGCTTCAGTGTGTTGCACCAGGACCGGCTGTATCCGGCCTGCCACCCGGACCTGGCCGAGCAGGGGCGCACCACCTTGCATGGCGAGCGGGAGATGGACTGGAGCCACTGGCAGGTCGAAGGCGGCGAGGATGTGGGGCAGCAGGGCAAGGGGCTGAATTTCTCCGACCCGGGGTTGCTGCTGGATGCCGCGGGCGAGGGGTTGGGGATAGCCCTGGTCAGCCAGCTGCTGGCGCAGCGGCTGGTGGCGCAGGGGCGGTTGCAGGCGTTGTCTGCCCAGCGCGTGCGTGGGCCGGCGTGGAGTTGCCTGGTGCATCGCGATAGCCAGGATGACCCGCAGGCGCGGCGCTTTCTGGAGTGGTTACGCCAAGCCCTGCAACTGACACCGTCCCTGTAGGAGCGGCCTTGTGCCGCGAAAGGGCCGCATGGCGGCCCCGGCGATCTTGAGGTGCGCCACAAATGCTGGGGGCGCTTTGCACCCCTTTCGCGGCACAAGGCCGCTCCTACGTAATGAGTTCAATCATGCAGTGGCGCGAATCACCCCGTATTATGTGTCGGATAACGTGCGAGGGTAGTCTCACCCTCAAGATCAAACGGCAGCCCCAGGATCCGGGTGCTGCCCCAGCCTAAACCTGACGAGGTACAGACATTGGCCATCATTCATCCCAAGGTTCGCGGTTTCATCTGCACCACGACTCACCCCAAGGGCTGCGAGCTCAACGTCCGTGACCAGATCGAAGCCACCCGCAAGCTGGGCGTGCGCGAGGATGGTCCGAAGAAAGTCCTGGTGATCGGCGCCTCCAGCGGCTACGGCCTGGCCGCCCGCATCACCGCGGCATTCGGCTTCAAGGCCGACACCCTGGGCGTGTTCTTCGAAAAGCCGGGCACCGAGACCAAGGCCGGCACCGCCGGTTGGTACAACGCCGCCGCCTTCGACAAGTTCGCCAAGGCCGAGGGCCTGTACAGCAAGTCGATCAACGGTGACGCCTTCTCCGACGAAGCCCGTGCCAAGGTCATCGAGCTGATCAAGAACGAAATGGGCGGCAAGGTCGACCTGGTCATCTACTCGCTGGCCTCGCCGGTGCGCAAGCTGCCGCAGACCGGCGAGCTGATCCGTTCGGCGCTCAAGCCGATTGGCGAGACGTACAAGTCGACCGCCATCGACACCAACAAGGACACCATCATCGAGGCCAGCATCGAGCCGGCCACCGAGCAGGAAATTGCCGACACTGTCACCGTCATGGGTGGCCAGGACTGGCAGCTGTGGATCGACGCCCTGGCCGGTGCAAACGTGCTGGCCGAAGGCGCGCGCACCGTGGCCTTCAGCTACATCGGCACCGAAATCACCTGGCCGATCTACTGGCACGGTGCCCTGGGCAAGGCCAAGCAGGATCTCGACCAAACCGCCCAGCGTCTGAACGAGAAACTGGCCGGCGAAATCAAAGGTGGCGCCAACGTGGCGGTGCTCAAGTCGGTGGTCACTCAGGCCAGCGCGGCCATCCCGGTGATGCCGCTGTACCTGTCCATGGTCTTCAAGATCATGCAGGAGAAGGGCTTGCACGAAGGCACCCAGGACCAGCTGGATCGCATGTTCCGCGACCGCATGTACCGCGCCGATGGCGCCCCGGCAGCACTGGACGAAGAAAAACGCCTGCGCCTGGACGACTGGGAGCTGCGCGACGACGTGCAGAACGCCTGCATCGCCATGTGGCCACAGGTAAGCACCGAGAACCTGTTCGAGCTGACCGACTACGCCGGTTACAAGAAGCAGTTCCTCAACCTGTTCGGCTTCGAGCGCGCTGACGTCAACTACGACGAAGACGTGGCCACCGATGTGAAGTTCGACTGCGTCGAGCTGTAATCGCGTCGGCCCCATCGCTGGCAAGCCAGCTCCCACGGGACTTCCACAATGTTCAAGACAGTGGTGATCCTGTGGGAGCCGGCGTGCCGGCGATGAGGCCGGTACAGACGACAGATTTTTTGCTAGCGTTGGCGCACAACAACACAGAGGCGCGCCATGAGCAGCCTGACCCAACCCGCCACCGCCTTTCGCCACAACGCCCCCGACGGCTACAGCCTCGGCGGTTTCCGCTGGCGCCACGCCACCTCCGATAGCCAGCGCCCGCTGGTGATCATCAACGCCGCCACCTCGGTGCGTTGCCGCTACTACTCGCGTTTTGCCGACTACCTGTTCGCCCAAGGCTTCGATGTGCTGAGCTACGACTACCGTGGCATCGGCGAGTCGCGCCCGGCCTCGCTGCGCGGTTTCCAGGCCTCGTGGAGTGACTGGGGGCGGTTGGATTTCGAGGCCATGCTGCAACTGGCCGCGGCCGAGCATCCGGGCCAGCCGCTGCATGTGGTGGGGCACAGTTTCGGCGGTTGGGCGCTGGGGCTGGCGCCCTCGGCGGGGCAGGTGAAGCACGCAGTGCTGGTGGGCGCGCAGTTCGCCTACTGGCGTGACTATGCGACAGACCAGCGCTGGCAGCTGTATGGCAAATGGCATGTGCTGATGCCGCTGCTGACCCGGGTGTTTGGCTATTTCCCCGGCAAGCGCCTGGGGTGGCTGGAAGACACGCCGGCGGGGGTGGTGCATGACTGGAGCACGCCGACGCCACGCTTCGAGCACCGGCCCAGTGGGCGGTTGCTGCAGGCGCGGCCTTTTGCCCAGGTCAATGCGTCGACCCTGGCGATCAGCCTGACGGACGATCCCTTTGGCACGGTGGCGGCCACCGAGCGGTTATTGGGGTATCTGGATGAGCGCGGGCGCAAGCACCTGCGGGTGGCGCCTGTGGATGTCGGCGTTGAGGGTATCGGCCATTTTGCGTTCTTCCATGATCGCTTTCGCCAGAGCCTTTGGCCGATTGCGTTGGGGTGGTTGCAGGAGGGGCGGTTGGCGCCTGATGTAACCGGTCAGATCGTCAGTTGAGGTAGCTTGTACCGGCCCTATCGCTGCGGTTCGCCGCTGCGACAAGCCAGCTCCCACAGGTACAGCGCAGCCCTTGAGGATGGCGTGGTCCATGTGGGAGCCGGCTTGCCGGCGAAAGGGCCGCAAAGCGGCCCCAGCAGTCTCAAGCCAGGCGCGCCAAAGGCTGCGCGGCAAACTTCACCCCCGCCAGCCCATGCTTGATCAGCGCACGGATATTGCCATGGTCACTGCCCTCGGGCGTGGCCACCACGCTGCGGTAGTGCTCGCCAAAGGCCAGCAGCGCTTCCTGGTCGCTCAAACCCTCCAGCAGGGCCATGCCCAGGGTCTTGCACGAACCTTCGTTCTGCCCGGCGGCGTTTTGCACATCACCGTTGTCGAAGGCTTGCGGCTGGTAGCTGTAGTTGGCGGCAATGAACGCCAGGGTGTCGGCAAACACATGTTCGCCGCTGGCGAGGCTGCTGCGCAGGGTGTTCAGGTCAGTCACGGGGTTTTCCTTGTTCGAACGCCGCCTGTTGCTCGGCGCTGGCTTCTTTCTGGTATTGGGCTTTCCACTCGGCATAAGGCATGCCGTACACCGCTTCGCGGGCGTCGTCCATGCTCAGGTCGACCTGGCGCTCGTCGGCGGCGGCCTTGTACCACTTGGACAGGCAGTTGCGGCAGAAGCCGGAGAGGTTCATCAGGTCGATGTTCTGCACGTCGGTGCGCTTTTGCAGGTGGTCGACCAGGCGCCGGAACGCGGCGGCTTCGAGTTCGAGCTGTTGCTGGGGAGTCATGGCGGTCTCTCAGGTCATGCGGTTCTTCAGATGGCGGCCACCGTTGATGACCACCTGGCTGCCGGTGCTGTACTGGCTATTGAGCAGGAACAGCACGGCGTCGATCAGCGGGCGGGCGCCGGGTTCGAACTCCAGCAGGGCTTTTTTCAGCGTCTGCTGGCGATAGTGCTCGTCGCCACCTTCCTTGAGGATCAGCAGGCCCGGCAGGATACCGTTGACGCGCACCTTGGGCGCGTACTTTTCGGCGAACGACAGCACCATGTTCTGCAGCGCGGCCTTGGTCGCGGCATAACCGATATGGCTCTTGCTGCCGCGCGAAGAGGTTTCGTCGCAGATATGGATGATGTCGGCCTTGTCTACCTTGCCCAGCAGCTCACCCAGCGCGAGGTTGAGGTGGTAGGGCGCCTCGACATGCAGGCGGAACATGGTGTCGAGGTTGTCCAGGCCGTCGTCGAGCCACAGCGAGGCGTTGTGGATGATCGCGCGCAGGCCGTCGTAGTGGCTGTGCAAGTGCTCGATCAGGGCCTGGCGGTCGTCGGCGTGGGTGAGGTCGGCCTGGAACTGCTGGATGTTCGGGTGCGCCGCGTGCGCATTGAGGCTGCGGCTGGCGCTGACCACCGTATGGCCGGCCTGGGCCAGCTCCAGCGCCAGGGCCAGCCCGACACGCTGGCTGGCACCGGTAATGAGGATAGGGCTGTTCATGTTCGGGCGGTCTGTTCGTCTGTCCGTGCGTGATGCCCCAGCATACCCGAACTGCACCGCCTTGCGAGCCCGTGCCTCAGCGGCTGCGCAGGCCTTCGCCGCGGGCTGCGGCCGAGCGCGGCGCGGCGTTCAGCCAGCCGGCCAGCAGGCGGGTCGACAGCGGGATGAACAGGTACACCATGACCGGTGTCAGGGCCAGGGTGCTGAGCAATACCCGCGCCAGCAAGTCGAGCGGTGCCAGCCAGTGGCCGAACAGCAGGTTGAACAGCAGCGAGACCGGGAAGAACGCCAGCCAGATGGCCGTGGCCTGTTTCCAGCGCGGCGGTTTTTGCACCGTGTTGGTGCCAAACCAGCCATCGATACCGCTTACGCGCCTCTCTTTGGGGCGTTCGAACAGGCCGTCGCCACGCTGCAACCAGGTGCGGCGCGAGGCCGAATGCTCCCAGGCGTGCAGGGTTTGTTCATTGGTGAAACGGAAGATGATCTGGAAGTCATCGCCTTCGGCAGGCGGGGCGAGGATGCCTGAGCCCAGGTAGCCGGGGAAGTCGGTGGCCAGCTGTTCGCCTTCGTGCAGCCAGGCCAGCAGGTCCTGGTAGCGGCCATGGGCGGCGCGGCGCGACACCATCAGGGTGACGGGGTGGGTAGACATCGTGTATCTCCTGGCGACGGGGCTGGCGGGTAGCCGGCCCCTTGGCATGCGGCCCGGGGTGGTGGGCGGCGCAGGCATGCTTGCAAGAATCGGGCGCGGATTATGCCCGATCATCGATGACTGTAGGAGCGGCCTTGTGCCGCGATCGGGGCGCAAGGCGCCCCCCAGCAGGTTGGGAGCGTGTGAAAACGTGTCAGAAGTTCGCTTGCGCGTGCAGCTCAGGGTGCGCCTGGCGGTGGGCCTGAAGAATGTACTCGCGCAGGCGCTCGATCTCTTCGGCCGGGGTGTGCGACAGGTCATAGGCCGCCAGCCTGGGGCCGATGCGCCGGCGCAACACGCCGTGCAGGCCGATCGGCGGAATATCTTCGGCGGCGAAGTGCAGCTCGAAATGCGTCGGTGCCTTGCTCTGCCCATGCACCTCCACCAGCACGCCCTTGAAGGAAATATCCCGTACCCACAGGTCGCTGGCCTGGTGGTGGTCATCCAGCAATGCCACCGGTTGCTCCAGCGACAGGCGCCACGGGCGCAGCATGGGCCCGTCTTCGTAGATGTCCGGTGAGCCCAGTTGCAGGTGCAGGGCGTGGAACTCGTCTTCCACCAGTTGCAGGGGGAAGCTCAGTTGCTGGTTGTTGAAGCTGGCCTGCAGCGTGACCTGTTCATTGGCCACCAGGCGGGTGAGCAGGTCCTTCAGACGACGGTCGCCATTGACCAGCAGGCTCGACATCGGGTCGGCCAGGTTCAACTGCGGCGAATGCTGCATGTTCTGGATGAAATCCAGTTCGTCCTGGGAGAGAAGGGCGTCTGCTTGCATGGTCGAACTCGAAGTACCGTTGATAACGGTGATTAGGTCAAGGCGGTGGACAATGGCGAATGCGTTTGGTTCAGGTCACTGGTCGGCGTGTTGTGACTTTAGGGGTAGGCGGCCTTTTGCCACTGTCGGGTGCTAGTATCCTACGCTTTCACTCAGTTTCGGAATCCTCAACCGATGAAAGTCGCCATTATTTCCGGTTCGGTCTATGGCACCGCCGATGAAGTCGCCCGTCACGCCGCCTCGCTGCTCAACGCTGCCGGCCATGAAGCCTGGCATGCAGGCCGTGCCACCCTGCAGGATATCGAGGGTTTTGCCCCGCAAGCCTTGCTGGCGGTGACTTCGACCACCGGCATGGGCGAACTGCCCGACAACCTGATGCCGCTGTACAGCGTGATTCGTGATGTGCTGCCCGCCGCCTGGCGTGGTTTGCCGGGGGCGGTGATCGGCCTGGGCGACTCCAGCTACGGCGATACCTATTGCGGCGGTGGCGAGCAGCTGCGCGAGCTGTTTGCCGAGCTGGGCGTGCGTGAGGTGCTGCCGATGCTGCGCCTGGATGCCAGCGAGACCGTGACCCCGGAGACCGATGCCGAGCCGTGGCTGGCGGAGTTTGCGGCTGCCCTGAAAGGCTGATTTCGCCTGCAACGGCGAGCTGTCGCACCCTCATAGGTCGCATCATCCAGCGAGGGCCGCTGATTTGCGCAGCTTTCTGTAGGAGCGGCCTTGAACTGGCCTAATGATTTTGGACACCTTCTTCGGGCGCTATGATGGCGCCCAATTGGAGGCAAAATCAGTGCGTAAATCTTACTCAAGAGAATACAAAGTCCAAGCTGCCGAGATGGTGCTGGACG
>NZ_BQHO01000041.1 GCF_021601385.1 Pseudomonas parasichuanensis
AGGGCGTGGGTGGGGGCGGCTTGGGCGAAGCAAGCCATGCACGCCAGGGCGAAGCAAAACAGCATTTGTGGGAGCGGGCTTGCCCGCGAATGCGTCCGTTCGAGCAACGTGGTTGTCTGGGCGGACGCATTCGCGGGCAAGCCCGCTCCCACAGGTTCAGCGCAGGGGCGGGCGATCAAGAACGCCTCAGTCCTGGCGGCTGGTCACTTCCAGCAGGTGGTAGCCAAACTGGGTCTTCACCGGGCCTTGCACGGTGTTGACCGGTGCGCTGAACACCACGGTGTCGAATTCCTTGACCATCTGGCCTGGGCCGAACGAGCCCAGGTCACCGCCCTGGCGGCTGGATGGGCAGGTGGAGTTGGCCTTGGCGATTTCGGCGAAGTCGGCGCCGGCTTCGATCTGTGCTTTGAGTTCGTTGCACTTGTCTTCAGTGGCAACCAGGATGTGGCGGGCGGTGGCTCGGGCCATGGGGTACTGCTCCTAGGGGTGAAAAAGGGCAAGCCTAGCGCAATTGTCTAGGCCATGTCTCGCAAGGCTTGCCGACTGCTTCCTACAAACGTTTGGCCGCTTCGCGCAGCATCGACTCGGTCGCGCTCCAGCCCAGGCAACCGTCGGTGATCGACACACCGTACTTCAGCGCGCCAGCGCCCAATGCCTGGCAACCGTCGAACAGGTGGCCCTCGATCATCACCCCGACCAGCGAGCGGTCGCCGTTCAGGCGTTGCTGCAGCACATCCTCGAACACCGCCGGCTGGCGCATCGGGTCCTTGCCGCTGTTGGCATGGCTGCAATCGACCATGATCCGTGGTGTCAGGCCCGCCTTGGCCAGGCCCTGGCGCGCCTGGGCAACGCTGTGGGCATCGTAGTTCGGGCCCTTGTGGCCGCCGCGCAGCACCAGGTGGGTGTCCGGGTTGCCGAGGCTCTCGATGATCGCCGGGTGGCCCTGGGCGTCCATGCCGAAGTGGCGGTGCGGGTGTGCGGCGCTGCGCATGGCGTCGCAGGCAATGCCGATACCGCCGTCGGTGCCATTCTTGAAGCCGACCGGCAGCTCCAGGCCACTGACCATTTCACGGTGGATCTGCGACTCGGTGGTGCGCGCGCCAATCGCCGCCCAGCCCAGCAGGTCGTCGAAGTAGCCGGCGGCCATGGGTTGCAGCAGCTCGGTGGCGATCGGCAGGCCGCGTTCGAGCATGCTCAGCATCAAGCCACGGGACAGGGCGATGCCCGAATGCATGTCGTCGCTGCCATCCAGGTGCGGGTCGTAGGCCAGGCCTTTCCAGCCCACCGTGGTGCGTGGTTTTTCAACGTAGGCGCGCATCACCAGCAGCAGCTTGTCGCCGACTTCACGGCTGAGCGCCGCCAAGCGGTCGGCGTATTCCAGCGCCGAGCGCGGGTCGTGGATCGAGCACGGGCCGACGATCACCAGCAGGCGCTCGTCACGGCCTTCGATAATGGCGCGGATGGCCTGGCGGTGGCTGTGGACTTGCTGGGCGAGTTCGGTAGACAGCGGCATCTGCTGCTTGAGCAGGTGCGGGCTGGGCAGGCGTCGGCTGACAGTGGTGTTGGCCGCTTGCGGTTGGGTCAGGGGCAGGGCGAGGTTCGAGGCGTGCATGGCGTTTTTTCCCTGGGCGGACGGCGGGTTCTGGCCCGCGCGGTCGGCCCTATCGTAGTGTTCGACTGGTCGTCAAATTGATTAGTTGTGCGGCATCGCCACCGGAAATCGACCGAACGGAGGCGGCAGGCTGGCCCGAACGGGATTGGCTAAATCGCCATGCAAAGGTGCTTGGGTAGGAATAGGTGGTGTAGTTCATGAATCAGTCCTCAAGATGAAGCGTTGAATGGGTTGGCCCGGAAAAACAAAACCCCCGGTCGGGGAGCCGACCGGGGGTTTGAGTATTCTCATGTTCGGCGGCCCCTCGAAGGTGGGCGCCGGGTGGGTTATCGGCGCCTAGTAGCTAAACCAATAACCAAAATAAAAGCTCGCAACGGCGTTACGACCGGCAACGGCCAGCACGCGGTGCGCAGGGCGACCGGTGTGGTTGGCGTGGTTGCAGGTGTGTTTCGGCATGTTGCTCTCCAGTGAATGTGCCCGAGCTTACTGCACCTTGGCGCGGGTGTTCAATGGGTAATTGCTATCGGTGTGATTGAGCGTGCCAGGTGCTGTTCAATTCTGCCTGCACAAAACGGATACCACTCTGCACGATCTGGATATCTGCGCCCCCACCCAGGGCATAACCTGACCCGGCCTGAACAATAACAATGGAGGCCCTGGCCATGTCCCTGGGATTCGACTACCTCAATGCCATGCTCGAAGATGACCGGGAGAAGGGCGTCTATCGTTGCAAGCGTGAAATGTTCACCGACCCGCGCCTGTTCGACCTGGAGATGAAACACATCTTCGAGGGCAACTGGATCTACCTGGCCCACGAAAGCCAGATCCCCGAAAACAACGATTTCCTCACCCTTACCATGGGGCGCCAGCCGGTCTTCATCGCGCGCAACAAGGACGGGGTGCTCAACGCCTTCCTCAACGCCTGCAGCCACCGCGGCGCCATGCTGTGCCGGCACAAGCGCGGCAACCGGTCCAGCTACACCTGCCCGTTCCACGGCTGGACCTTCAACAACAGCGGCAAGCTGCTCAAGGTCAAGGACCCAAGCAACGCCGGCTACCCCGACAGCTTCAACTGCGACGGCTCCCACGACCTGACCAAGGTGGCGCGCTTCGAGTCGTACCGCGGCTTCCTGTTCGGCAGCCTGAACGCAAACGTCAAACCTCTGGTCGAGCACCTGGGTGAGTCGGCGAAGATCATCGACATGATCGTCGACCAGTCCCCTGAGGGCCTGGAAGTGCTGCGCGGCGCCAGCTCGTACATCTACGAGGGCAACTGGAAACTCACCGCCGAAAACGGCGCCGACGGCTACCACGTCAGCTCCGTGCACTGGAACTACGCCGCCACCCAGAACCAGCGCAAGCAGCGCGAGGCGGGCGACGAGATCAAGACCATGAGCGCCGGCGCCTGGGCCAAGCAGGGCGGTGGTTTCTACAGCTTCGACCACGGCCACCTGCTGCTCTGGACCCGCTGGGCCAACCCCGAGGACCGCCCGGCCTACGAGCGCCGTGAGCAGCTGGCCGCCGATTTCGGCCAGGCCCGCGCCGACTGGATGATCGAGAACTCGCGCAACCTGTGCCTGTACCCGAACGTGTACCTGATGGACCAGTTCAGCTCGCAGATCCGCATCGCCCGGCCGATTTCGGTGAACAAGACCGAGATCACTATCTACTGCATCGCGCCCAAAGGCGAGAGCGCCGATGCCCGGGCCAAGCGCATCCGCCAGTACGAGGACTTCTTCAACGTCAGTGGCATGGCCACCCCGGATGACCTGGAAGAGTTCCGCTCGTGCCAGACCGGCTACGGCGGCGGCACCGGCTGGAACGACATGTCCCGCGGCGCGCAGCACTGGGTCGAAGGTGCCGACGAGGCGGCCAAGGAAATCGAGCTCGAACCGCTGCTGTCGGGCGTGCGCACCGAGGACGAAGGCCTGTTCGTGCTACAGCACAAGTACTGGCAGGACACCATGATCCAGGCGTTGAAAGACGAACAGCAACTGATCCCCGTGGAGGCCGTGCAATGAGCCTGCATGACACCGTGCGCGACTTCCTCTACCGCGAAGCGCGCTACCTGGACGATGCCCAATGGGACCAGTGGCTGGAGCTGTATGCCAGCGACGCGACCTTCTGGATGCCGTCCTGGGACGATGACGACACCCTGACCGAAGACCCGCAGAGCGAGATCTCGCTGATCTGGTACGGCAACCGTGGCGGCCTCGAGGACCGGGTATTCCGCATCAAGACCGAGCGCTCCAGTGCCACCGTGCCGGACACCCGCACCTCGCACAACATCAGCAACATCGAGATCGTCGAGCAGGGCGAAGGCAGCTGCCTGGTGCGCTTCAACTGGCACACCCTGAGCTTTCGCTACAAGACCACCGACAGCTACTTCGGCACCAGCTTCTACACCCTCGACCTGCGTGGCGAGCAGCCGCTGATCAAGGCGAAGAAGGTGGTGCTGAAGAACGACTACGTGCGTCAGGTCATCGACATCTACCACATCTGATCCACCCGGCGGAGCCTGTCGGTGTGCCCCTCGGCGCGCCGCGGCCAGGCTCGCCCGCGAGGTGCACCATGAGCTTTCAAATAGCACTGAATTTCGAGGACGGGGTTACCCGCTTCATCGAGGCCGACGGCCAGGAAACGGTGGCCGACGCCGCCTACCGCCAAGGCATCAACATCCCGCTGGATTGCCGTGACGGCGCCTGCGGCACCTGTAAATGCAAGGCCGAATCGGGCCGTTACGACCTGGGCGACAACTTCATCGAGGACGCCCTGAGCGAGGAGGAAATCGCCCAGGGCTACGTGCTCACCTGCCAGATGCGCGCCGAAAGCGACTGCGTGGTGCGCATCCCGGCCTCGTCACAGCTGTGCAAGACCGAACAGGCCAGCTTCGAGGCGGCCATCAGCGATGTGCGCCAGCTCTCGGCCAGCACCATCGCCTTGTCGATCAAGGGCGAGGCGCTGAACCGCCTGGCGTTCCTGCCGGGGCAGTACGTCAACCTCAAGGTGCCGGGCAGCGAGCAGAGCCGCGCCTATTCATTCAGCTCGCTGCCCAAGGACGGCGAAGTCAGCTTCCTGATCCGCAACGTGCCGGGCGGGCTGATGAGCAGTTTCCTCACACAGTTGGCCAAGACTGGCGACAGCATGAGCCTGGCCGGCCCCCTGGGCAGCTTCTACCTGCGGCCGATCCAGCGCCCGTTGTTGCTGCTGGCCGGCGGCACCGGCCTGGCGCCCTTCACCGCGATGCTGGAGAAGATCGCCGAGCAGGGCAGCGAGCACCCGCTGCACTTGATCTACGGCGTGACCAACGACTTCGACCTGGTCGAGCTGGACCGCCTGCAGGCCCTGGCCGCGCGCATCCCCAACTTCACCTACAGCGCCTGCGTGGCCAACCCCGACAGCGAGTATCCGCAGAAGGGCTATGTGACCCAGCACATCGAGCCGCGCCACCTCAATGAAGGCGATGTGGATGTGTACCTGTGCGGCCCGCCGCCGATGGTCGAGGCGGTCGGCCAGTACATCCGCGAACAGGGCATCACCCCGGCCAACTTCTACTACGAGAAGTTCGCAGCGGCGGCCTGAGGCTTTTACGGGGCTGCCCGCATCGTGCGGGTGAGGGTGGCCTCTTTTTATTCCTGGCAAAACGCCAACCCAGTGGGAGCGGGCTTGCCCGCGAAGAGGCCAGCAGGTTCAACAACTGTGCCTGGTCGGACGCCTTCGCGGGCAAGCCCGCTCCCACAGGGACCAGCGGGGAAGCGGAGATAGATGATGAACAACAGATTCCACAACAAAGTCGCCCTGGTCACCGGCGCCGCCCAAGGCATCGGCCGCGCCGTGTGCTGGCGGCTCAAGGCCGAAGGCGCGCAGGTGGTGGCGGTGGACCGTTCCGAGCTGGTCCATGAACTGGCCGGCGAGGGCATGCTGACCCTCACCGCCGACCTTGAGCAACACGACGACTGCGCCAAGGTCATGGCCCGCGCCGTGGACACCTTCGGCCGCCTCGACATCCTCATCAACAACGTTGGCGGTACCATCTGGGCCAAGCCCTTCGAACACTACGACGTGCAGCAGATCGAGGCCGAAGTGCGCCGTTCGCTGTTCCCCACCCTGTGGTGCTGCCACGCCGCCTTGCCGTACATGCTCGAACGCGGCAGCGGCGCCATCGTCAACGTCTCGTCCATTGCCACCCGTGGCGTCAACCGCGTGCCCTACGGCGCGGCCAAGGGCGGCGTCAACGCGCTCACCGCCTGCCTGGCCTTCGAAACCGCCGAGCGCGGCATCCGCGTCAACGCCACCGCCCCCGGCGGCACCGAGGCGCCGCCAAGGCGTATCCCGCGCAACCAGGCCGAGCAGAGCGCGCAGGAGAAGGGCTGGTACCAGCAGATCGTCGACCAGACCGTCGCCAGCAGCCTGATGAAACGCTACGGCAGCCTCGACGAACAGGTCGGCGCAATTCTCTTCCTGGCCTCAGACGAGGCCTCGTACATCACCGGCGTGACCCTGCCGGTGGGCGGTGGCGACCTCGGCTGACGGACGCCCCGGCAAGGTTTGCTCTTCACACAACAAAAACAAAAGAGACAGATGCCATGCGAACACTCGACGTGCACCCGATCATCGACAATGCCCGCTTCAGCCCCTTCCACTGGATGGTCATGGCCTGGTGCGGCCTGCTGCTGATCTTCGACGGCTACGACCTGTTCATCTACGGCGTGGTCCTGCCGACCATCATGAAAGAATGGGGCCTGACCCCGCTGCAGGCCGGCGCCCTGGGCAGCTATGCGCTGTTCGGCATGATGTTCGGCGCGTTGGCGTTCGGCAGCCTGGCCGACCGCATCGGGCGCAAGAAGGGCATCGCCATCTGTTTCGCGCTGTTCTCTGGGGCCACCATCCTCAACGGCTTCGCCAGCAGCCCCAGCGAATTTGGCCTGTACCGTTTCTTCGCAGGACTGGGCTGCGGCGGGCTGATGCCCAACGCCGTGGCGCTGATGAACGAATACGCGCCCAAGCGCCTGCGCAGCACCCTGGTGGCGATCATGTTCAGCGGCTACTCGCTGGGCGGCATGCTCTCGGCCGGGGTTGGTATCTTCCTGCTGCCGCGCTTCGGCTGGGAGTCGATGTTCTTCGCCGCCGCCGTGCCGCTGCTGTTGCTGCCGGTGATCCTCTACTACCTGCCCGAGTCCATCGGTTTTTTGGTGCGCCAGGGCCGTATGGAGGAGGCGCGCAAACTGCTCAAACGCCTCGACCCACACTGCGACGTGCAGGCCGATGACCAGCTGCAGGCCGTGGACAGGAAGGGGCAGGGCGCCTCGGTGCTGGAACTCTTTCGCAACGGCCTGGCGGTGCGCACCCTGGCCCTGTGGCTGGCGTTCTTCTGCTGCCTGCTGATGGTCTACGCACTGAGCTCTTGGCTGCCCAAGTTGATGGCCAACGCCGGCTACAGCCTCGGTTCCAGCCTGTCGTTCCTGCTGGTGCTGAACTTCGGCGGCATGGCCGGGGCGATCCTCGGCGGCTGGCTGGGCGACCGCTACAACCTGGTCAAGGTCAAGGTGGCGTTCTTCATCGCCGCCGCGCTGTCGATCAGCCTGCTGGGGGTCAACAGCCCGATGCCGGTGCTGTACCTGCTGATCTTCATCGCCGGCGCCACCACCATCGGCACGCAGATCCTGCTGTACGCCGGCGCCGCCCAGCTGTACGGCCTGTCGGTGCGTTCCACCGGCCTGGGCTGGGCCTCCGGCATCGGCCGCAACGGCGCCATCGTCGGCCCGCTGCTCGGTGGCGCGCTGATGGGCATCAACCTGCCGCTGCAACTCAATTTCATCGCCTTCGCCATCCCCGGCGCGATTGCCGCGCTGGCCATGGCCGTGCACCTGGCCAGTGGCCGGCGCAAGGCCCTGGCGGCGACGGCCTGACCCTTTACTGACTGAACTGGAGCCCTGGCATGACAAGCCCGACCATCGACCGGCTGGAGGCGATCATCGTCGACCTGCCGACCATCCGCCCGCACAAGCTGGCCATGCACACCATGCAGCAGCAGACCCTGGTGATCCTGCGCCTGCGCTGCAGCGACGGTGTGGAAGGCATCGGTGAAGCCACCACCATCGGTGGCCTGGCCTATGGCTACGAAAGCCCCGAAGGCATCAAGGCCAATATCGACGCCTACCTGGCGCCGGCGCTGGTCGGCATGGCCGCCGACAACATCAACGCCGCCATGCTCAAGCTCGACAAGCTGGCCAAGGGCAACACCTTCGCCAAGTCCGGCATCGAGAGCGCCTTGCTCGATGCCCAGGGCAAGCGCCTGGGCCTGCCGGTCAGCGAACTGCTGGGCGGGCGCGTGCGCGACAGCCTGGAAGTGGCCTGGACCCTGGCCAGCGGCGACACCGCCCGCGATATCGCCGAGGCCGAGCACATGCTCCAGATTCGTCGACACCGGGTGTTCAAGCTGAAGATCGGCGCCAACCCCGTGGAGCAGGACCTCAGGCACGTGGTGGCGATCAAGCGTGAGCTGGGCGAGCGCGCCAGCGTGCGCGTCGACGTCAACCAGTACTGGGACGAGTCCCAGGCCATCCGCGCCTGCCAGGTGCTGGGCGACAACGGTATCGACCTGATCGAGCAGCCGATCTCGCGCATCAACCGCGGTGGCCAGGTTCGCCTTAACCAGCGCAGCCCGGCGCCGATCATGGCCGACGAGTCCATCGAAAGCGTCGAGGATGCCTTCAGCCTGGCCGCCGACGGTGCGGCGAGCATCTTCGCCCTGAAAATCGCCAAGAACGGCGGCCCGCGTGCCGTGCTGCGCACCGCGCAGATCGCCGAAGCGGCCGGGATCGCCCTGTACGGCGGGACCATGCTCGAAGGCAGCGTGGGCACCCTGGCCTCGGCCCATGCCTTCCTGACCCTTCGCCAGCTGACCTGGGGCACCGAGCTGTTCGGGCCGCTGTTGCTGACCGAAGAAATTGTCAACCAGCCGCCGGTGTACCGCGACTTCCAGCTGCATGTGCCGGCCAGCCCCGGCTTGGGTTTGACCCTGGACGAGGCGCAGCTGGCGCGCTTCGCCCGCCGCTAGAAAGAACACCCAGGCCCCGTGGGAGCGGCTTTAGCCGCGAAGCAGGCGACACGGTGGATGGCACCGGCGAAGCCGGTGTTCGCGGCTAAAGCCGCTCCCACAGTGAACGATTTACGACCCGGTTAGACGCAAGGAGATCCCCATGCTGTTCCACGTGAAGATGACCGTAAAACTGCCGGTCGACATGGACCCGGCCAAGGCCGCGCAACTCAAGGCCGATGAGAAAGAGCTGGCCCAGCGCCTGCAGCGCGACGGCACCTGGCGCCACCTGTGGCGCATCGCCGGGCACTACGCCAACTACAGCGTGTTCGACGTGCCCAGCGTCGAGGCGCTGCACGACACCCTGATGCAGCTGCCGCTGTTTCCCTACATGGACATCGAGGTCGCCGGCCTGTGCCGCCACCCCTCGTCGATCCACAGCGACGACCGCTAACAACCCACAAGAACAATTCGAGGTACCAGATCATGACCGTGAAGATCGCCCACACCCCCGATGTGCAGAAATTCTTCGAACAAGCCGCAGGCTTTGGCAATGACGAAGGCAGCTCGCGCCTCAAGCGCATCGTGCAGCGCGTGCTGCAGGACACCGCGCGGCTGATCGAGGACCTGGAGGTCAGCGAGGACGAGTTCTGGCTCGCCGTGGACTACCTCAACCGCCTGGGCGGTCGCGGTGAAGCCGGGCTGCTGGTGGCGGGGCTGGGCATCGAGCACTTCCTCGACTTGCTGCAGGACGCGAAGGACGCCGAGCTGGGCTTGACCGGCGGCACCCCGCGAACCATCGAAGGCCCGCTGTACGTGGCCGGCGCACCGCTGGCCCAGGCCGTGGTGCGCATGGACGATGGCAGCGAGGAGGGCGTGGCCACGGTGATGTACCTCGAAGGCCAGGTGCGCGGCCCCGATGGCCAGCCGCTGGCCGGGGCCACGGTGGACCTGTGGCATGCCAACACCCGCGGTACCTATTCGTTCTTCGACCAGAGCCAGTCCGAGTACAACCTGCGCCGGCGCATCGTCACCGACGCCGAAGGCCGCTACCGCGCCCGCTCCATCGTGCCGTCCGGCTATGGCTGCGACCCCCAGGGGCCGACCCAGGAGTGCCTGGACCTGCTCGGCCGCCACGGCCAGCGCCCGGCGCACATCCACTTCTTCATTTCGGCGCCGGGGTATCGGCACCTGACCACGCAGATCAACCTGGCGGGCGACAAGTACCTGTGGGACGACTTCGCCTATGCCACCCGCGATGGGTTGGTGGGCGAGATCACTTTCCGCGAGGACGGGGCGCGGGGTGTGGCGGGGCGCTATGCCGAGATGCAGTTCGATTTCCAGTTGCAGAAGGCGCAGGACAGCGACGCCGAACAGCGCAGCGGGCGGCCGCGGGCTTTGCAACAGGCCTGAGGCATCGCGGCGACCTTTTCGCGGGTAAACCCGCTCCCACAAAGTGACTGCGGACCTGTGGGAGCGGGTTTACCCGCGAAAAGGGCAACATCAAAACAAGAGCTGGACACAAAGCCCGGCCCAACCCGCCCTGCGAGAAATCCCATGAAAACCCTGTTCAAGGATTGCTCCCTGTCCGCCGTCGTGGCCGGCTGCATCGCCACGCTGATTTCCTATGCCGGCCCGCTGGTGATCATTTTCCACGCCGCCGAAGCCGCCGGCCTGTCCCATGGCCAGCTGTCCTCCTGGGTGTGGGCGGTGTCCATGGGCAGCGCCTTGCTGGGTGGCCTGCTGAGCCTGCGTTATCGGGTGCCGGTGGTGATCGCCTGGTCGATCCCGGGCTCGGCACTGTTGGTCAGCGCCTTGCCGCACATTGGCCTGGAGCAGGCGATCGGCGCCTACCTGGTGGCCAATACGGTGCTGCTGCTGATCGGCATCAGCGGCGCCTTCGACCGCCTGATCGCCCGGCTGCCCGGCTCCATTGCCGCCGGCATGCAGGCCGGGATCCTGTTCAGCTTCGGCATCGAGGTCTTCCGTGCCTTGCCGGTGCAACCGGTACTGGTGCTGGCGATGTTCGTCGCCTACGTGCTGATGCGCCGGGTGCAGCCGCGCTATGCGGTGGCGACGGTACTGGCCGTGGGCGCCCTGGTGACCGTGGCCAGTGGCGAATTTCGCGGCAGCGAACTGGTGCTGGCCCTGGCCACGCCGCAATGGACCACGCCGCAGTTCAGCCTGGCCGCGACCTTCAGCCTGGCCCTGCCGCTGGTACTGGTGGCGCTGACCGGGCAGTTCATGCCGGGCATGGCGGTGCTGCGCAATGCCGGCTACCGCACAGAGGCCAGCCCACTGATCAGTGCCAGTGCCCTGGGCGGCCTGCTGCTGGCGCCGTTCGGCTGCCACGGGCTGAACCTGGCGGCGGTCACCGCCAGCCTGTGCACCGGCCGTGAGGCTCACGAAGACCCGCGCAGACGCTACGTGGCAGCCGTTGCGGGCAGTGCGCTGTACCTGCTGCTGGGCATTGCCGGGGCCACCTTGATGTCGTTGTTCGCCGCGTTTCCCGCCGCGTTGATCGCCGCCCTTGCAGGCCTTGCACTGTATGGCGCGATCAGCGAGGCCCTGGCGCGCAGCCTGGCCGAACCCGGCGAGCGCGATGCCGGGCTGTTCACCTTCCTGGTCACCGCCTCGGGCGTGACTTTCCTTGGGCTGTCGGCCGCGTTCTGGGGGCTGCTGTTCGGCCTGCTGGCTCATGCGCTGGTCCACCTGCGCCGGCCAAGGCTGCGCGCCGCCACTTCTGAACAGGAGTCCTGAGCCACCCACCACGTTCTGGTTCTGCGCTTTATCACATAACAACAAGATCAGAGAGCTTCGGAATGAACCACACCCCTTGCGTCGCCATCGGCCTGAGCCTGCTCAGCCAACCACTGTGGGCTGCCGACGGCGGCTTTTTCGAGGACGCCAAGGCCAGCCTCAGCGCCCGCAACTATTACTTCAGCCGTGATTTTTCGGACATCGTCGGCGCCAACCAGCAGTCCAAGGCCGAAGAGTGGGCCCAGGGCTTCATCCTCGATTTCAAGTCCGGCTATACGCCGGGCACCGTTGGCTTTGGCGTGGATGCCCTGGGCCTGCTCGGCATTCGCCTGGACAGTAGCCCCGACCGGGTCAACACCGGCCTGTTGCCGGTGCACGGCGATGGTCGCGCCGCCAGCGAATACAGCCGCCTGGCTCCGACTTTCAAGGCACGGCTGTCGAAGACCGAGCTGCGCGTCGGCGAACTGCAGCCCAACCTGCCGGTGCTGACCTTCAGCGATATCCGCCTGCTGCCGCCGACCTACCAGGGCGTGAGCCTGAGCTCCAGCGAGCTCGACGGGCTGACCCTGCAGGCTGGCCACCTCCGCTCGACCCACCTGCGCAACGAAGCCGGCGACGGCAAGCTCAATGCCATGCTCGGCCATGTGCCGATGCGCCAGGCCGAAAGCGATGCGTTCAATTATGTCGGCGGCGATTACGCGTTCAATGCCAACCTGAGCAGCCTGAGCCTGTGGCATGGGCAACTGGAAGACATCTACCAACAGAGTTTCGTGGGCTTCAAGCACAGCAAGCCGTTGGGGGACTGGGTGCTCAGTGCCAACCTGGGCTACTTCACGGCCCGCGAGGATGGCGATGCGCTGCTGGGGAACATCGACAACCAGGCGTTCTTTTCGATGTTCACCGCCAAGCGGGGTGGGCACAGCTTCGGCGCCGGTTACCAGGCCATCTACGGCGACAGCCCGTTCCCACGGGTGTTTGCCAATATCAGCCCGCTGGGCAACGAAGTGCCGACCTACGAGTTCGCCTATACCGACGAACGCTCGTATCAGCTGCGCTACGACTACAACTTCGCTGCCATGGGTATCCCGGGGTTGACGGCTACGGTGCGCTACATCACCGGTGACAACGTCGATACCGGCAAGGGCTTCGAGGGGCGTGACCGTGAGCGGGATATCGATTTGGGCTATGCGGTGCAGAGCGGGGTGCTCAAGGGCTTGGGGATCCGGGTGCGCAATGCCATGGCGCGGTCCAACTATCGCAGTGATATCGACGAGAACCGACTGATCCTGATGTACACCTGGCAGTTGTTCTGACCAATGCTGGGGCCGCTGTGCGGCCCTATCGCGGCACAAGGCCGCTCCTCCAGGAAATCGCGTTCACCTGTAGGAGCGGCCTTGTGCCGCGACAGGGCTGCGAAGCAGCCCCCGCCAAATTGAATGGTGTAGCAGGCATCCGCCCAAACAACCCACCCCCAGTTTTGTGCATCCGACAGAGGCCACTCCATCACACAACTGTCAGCATGCGAGGTATCAGCACAGGAGTAGCTCCATGAAAGTCGTCATCGCCCCCGATTCGTTCAAGGACAGCCTCGACGCTGCCGGTGTCGCCCGCGCCATCGCCAGTGGCCTGGCCCAAGTGTGGCCGCAGGCCACCCTGGTCGAGTGCCCGATGGCGGATGGTGGCGAAGGCACCATGGAGGCCATCGTCGCCGCCAGCCAGGGCGAACAACGCCGCCAGCAGGTACGCGGGCCATTGGGGGCGAGCGTGGAAGCTGCCTGGGGCTGGCTGCCTGAAAGCCGCACCGCGGTGATCGAGATGGCCCAGGCCAGTGGTATCCAGCTGGTCCCCAGCGCCGAGCGCGATGCCTGCCGCAGCAGCACCTGGGGCACTGGCGAGTTGGTGGCTGCCGCCTTGGCGGCCGGCGCCCGGCGCATTGTCCTGGCCATCGGCGGCAGCGCCACCAACGACGGCGGCAGCGGCATGCTGCGCGCCCTTGGCTTGCGCCTGCTGGATGCACAAGGCCACGCGCTGGCCGAAGGCGGCCTGGCCCTGGCACAACTGGCCCGCATCGACGCCAGCGGCCTTGACCCGCGCCTGGCGCACGTCCAGGTGGAGGTCGCCGCCGATGTCGACAACCCGTTGTGCGGCGCCAATGGCGCTTCGGCGATCTTCGGCCCGCAGAAGGGCGCAAGCCCCGAGCAGGTGCAGGCGCTGGACCAGGCACTGGGCCATTTCGCCGACCATTGCGCGCAGTTGCTGGGCAAGGATGTACGTGACCAGCCGGGCAGCGGCGCGGCCGGTGGCATGGGCTTCGCGGCCAAGGCCTTCATGGGCGCGCAGTTCCGTCCAGGTGTCGAAGTGGTGGCGGAGCTGGCACAACTCGATGCATTGGTGCAGGGCGCTGACCTGGTGATCACCGGGGAGGGGCGTTTCGATGCGCAGACCCTGCGTGGCAAGACCCCCATGGGTGTGGCGCGGGTCGCCAAACGCCATGGCGTGCCCGTTGTGGTGCTGGCTGGCACCTTGGGCGCGGGCTATGAGCAGTTGTATGCGCACGGCATCGACGCCGCGTTTGCCCTGGCCAGCGGGCCGATGAGCCTGGAACAGGCCTGTGCCGACGCGGGCAACCTGCTCAAGGCACGGGCAGGGGATGTTGCACGGCTGTGGCAGGTGGCGCGGCGCTGAGCCGCACCACCCTGGCCGCACTCAGGCGCGCGGCAGGCGCCCGCTGACGAAGTGCGCCACATCGTTGAAGCCGGGCGTGGAGGCATGGCCCGGGGTCACCAGCGAATCGATGAAGGCTTCGTCTTCGGCGGTGACCTTCACCTCCAGGGCACCGGCGTAGGTGTCCCACTGCGCCTCGGTGCGCGGCCCGACGATAGCCGAGCTGACCAGGCGGTTGTTCAGCACCCAGGCAATCGCGAACTCGACGATGCCCACGCCCTTGGCCTCGGTATAGGCGTGGATCTTCTGGGCGATGCCCAGCGACTCCTGGCGCCATTCCACTTCCATGATCCGCTTGTCCTGGCGCCCGGCGCGGCTGCCGGCGTCTGGTACGGAGCCGGGGGCATACTTGCCGCTGAGCACGCCACGGGCCAACGGGCTGAACGGCACCACACCCAGGCCATGGTAGGCCGCTGCGGTCAGCTGCTCGGGCTCGGCCTGGCGGTTGACGATGTTGTACAACGGTTGGCTGACCACCGGCTTTGCCACGCCGAGCTTGTCGGCGACGTTGCAGATCTCGGCGATGCGCCAGCCGCGGAAGTTGGACACGCCCCAGTAGCGGATCTTGCCTTGCGCCAGCAGGTCGCCGATGGCGCGCACGGTCTCTTCCAGCGGCACGCTGTGGTCTTCGCGGTGCAGGTAGTAGATGTCCAGGTAGTCGGTGCCCATGCGCGTGAGCGTGGCTTCGATGGCGTTGAACAGGTGTTTGCGCGACAGCCCGCTGCGGTTGGGCAGGCCATCCACCGGGCCGTAGCCGGCCTTGGAGGCGACGATCCACTCCTGGCGGTTGCGTGCCACCGCTTCGCCGACGATTTCCTCGGAACGGCCGCCGTTGTACACATCGGCGGTGTCGACGAAATTGATGCCCTGGTCCCAGGCCTTGTCGATGATGCGCAGGGCATCTTCGGTACTGGTCTGTTCACCGAACATCATGCTGCCGAGAGTAAGGGCCGAGACTTGCAGGCCGCTGTGGCCAAGGGGGCGGTAGATCATTGCCGGGAATCCTTTGCATGCGATGAGGGTCAGGTGGTTTTACACAGAACCCGGGCACTTTGAAAGGTGCAGGTGCCAGCCTTGCCCTGCTGCGCGGGTTGGTCGATGCTTGACGGTGCGCCAATCGATTACCAGGGAGCAGGCCCATGAAGTCGCAGCGGATCATCGCCATCGCTACCAGTCTCGCCATGCTCGGCACTTCGCCGCTGCTGCTGGCGGACCCCGGCAATGGCCAGGGCAAAGGCAATGCCCATGGCCAGCAGCACGATAAAGCAGGCAAGGGCAAGCCAGACAAAGCCGGCAATGCCTATCACGGCGGGCCTCAGGTGGATATCGGCGGGGTGCGGATCACCCTTGACCGCTACCGTGACTACTGGGCGCCCGCGGCGCCGTTGCCGCCAGGCATCCAGAAGAACCTCGCCCGTGGCAAGCCGCTACCCCCGGGCATTGCCAAGAAACTCGACGGCAGGCTGCTGGGCCAGCTGCCCCATTACGATGGCTATGACTGGCTCCAGGCGGGGGCCGACCTGATCCTGGTGGCTGCTGCCACGGGCTTGATCTACCAGGTGCTGCACGGCGCGCTGGACTGAGTCAGTCTGGCCAGGCATCGATCAGCTCCCGCGCCTCGCGGCTCGACAACGGCCGTTTCATGCGTTGCGACAGCACCGCCATGGCCCGCGCATAGCCCTTGGCGACCACTGCCTCGACCTGGTCGTCGATGCATTGCAGGGCGATGAAATCGCCGTGCTCGGGCTCACCCACGTACTCGATGCGGTTGTAGTGCAGCCCATGCCCGAGCACTTCGAGGGTGCGCCCATGCTGGTAGGTCCAGAAGAACGGCACATCATCGTAGCGGCGCCGCTCGCCCAGCATGTTGGCGGCGGCAATCACCCCGTGTTGCTGGGCCAGGCGCCAGTGCTCGATGCGCACCGGGCGCCCGGCGAGGGGGAAGGTGGCGATGTCGCCGGCCGCCCACAGGCCTTCGGTGGCCTGCAGATGGGCGTCGACCTGCACCGAGCGGTCTTCGCCCAGTTGTAGCCCCTGGAGGCACCCGGTAGCCGGCGTGACGCCGGTGCCCAGCAGCACCAGCGGTGTGGCCAGGCGCTCGCCGTTGGCGAGGATCACTGCCTCGACCCGCTCACTGCCTTCGAAAGCGGCCACTTCGGTGGGGCCATGGAACAGCACCCCCTTGCGCTCGTGCAGTTCGCGCAGGCTGAGGCCGATGCGTTCACCCAGCTGTTTCACCAACGGCACTGGATGGCGGGTCACCACATGCACCTGCAGGCCGTACTTGCGCAGTGCCGACGCCGCTTCCAGGCCGATGAAGCCATCACCGACGATCACCACCGGCTGGCCGGGTTCGGCCAAGTCGAGCAGGCGCGCGGCATCCTCGCGCGAGCGCAGCACGCAGATACCGGGCAATTGCACGCCGGGCAGGTCGGGGCGCTTGGGCTTGCCGCCGGTGGCCAGCAGGGCCGCGTCGTACTTCAGGCGCTGCCCATCGGCGAGGACGATTTCGCGGTTATTGACGTTCAGGCTGCGGACCTTGCCGTGCAGACGCTGCAGTTGCCCCTGGCGCAGCACGCCGGGTTCCAGCAGCGCCGGCACCTCGTCCGGCGGCATCTGCCCGGCGATGACGAATTTGCTAAGGGCAGTGCGATCGTAGGCGTTGGGTTGTTCCTGATCGACCCACACCAGGCGCCCGCCGAAACCATGGTCGAGCAGGGTGGCCACGGCAGCAGACCCGGCAGCGCCAGCACCGACCACCACGAACACCCGCGCATCGCTGTGGCGGGGTGTTGCCGCCAAGGGCAAGGGTTGGTCATCGACCCAGACCTGGCCGTCCTTGATCTTTACCGGATAGCGGCGCAACCCCACCAGTGCAGGTGGCTCGCACACCGCGCCTTCATCGACGGCGAACGCGGCCTTGTGCCAGGGGCAGACCAGCAAGCCGCCGCACACCACGCCTTCCTCAAGCGGCGCGCCTTCGTGGGGGCAGTTGCCCTGGTAGGCGCGCACCTGGTCGCCATGGCGGACCAGGATGACCTCTTCGGTCCCGGCCTGCACGCGCGGGCGGCGCTCGATCTCACAGGCGCCGCACCCCTTGCGTCCTACCCCAGGGGCAAACGCGCAAAGGGTGGTCCCCCTCAATGCGGCGCGCGCGGGATGGTCTTGAGCAGGTCTTCCGGGCTGATATGCCCGACCACCTGGGCCACGGCGCTGCCCGGGGTGGGCAGGTCGATGATATGGCTCTTCATCTTGCCGATCACATGCATCTCGCACGGCTTGCAGTCGAACTTGAGGGTGAGTACTTCATCACCCTGGATCAGCTGCATCGGCGCGACCTTGGTGCGCACGCCGGTGACGCCCTTGGCCTGCTTGGGGCACAGGTTGAAGGAGAAGCGCAGGCAGTGCTTGGTGATCATCACCGGCACTTCGCCGTGCTCTTCATGGGCCTCGTAGGCGGCGTCGATCAGTTGCACACCATGGCGGTGATAGAAGTCGCGGGCCTTCTGGTTGTAGACGTTGGCCAAGAACGACAGGTGCGACTCGGGGTACACCGGCGCCGGCGTGGTCTCGGCCTTGCGCGCGCCACGGGGGTGGGCCTTGACCCGCGCCTCGGTCAGCGCCTCGATGGCTTCGCGGCGCAGGGCCTTGAGCTGCGAGTTGGGGATGAAGTACGCCTGCGGCGCGTCCAGCTCGATGGCATTGGCGTGGTACATGGTGGTGCCCAGCTGGCCGAGCAGGTCGTGCAACTGGTCCAGCGCCTGCTGCGGCTTGTTGGCGGCGCCGAAGGGGCCATCCAGGGCCACCTGCACGCTCACGCCTTCCTCGCTGCTGAGGGTCAGCAACAGGCGCTGCTCGCGCAGCACCGCGTGCCACTCGACACCCACCCGGCGCTCGGCCGAGGTGCGCTGCAGGGCTTGCTGCCAGTTGTGGTCGAGGTTGCGCGACAGCGGGTGGTTGGGGCGCAGCTTGTACAGGCCCTCGGGCATTTCGTTGGGCTCTACGCGGTAGCGGTAGCGCTTCTGGCCGTCGTCCTCGGACTCGCTCTTGAGCTCGGCGATGTTGGCGCGGAAACCCACCACCTCACGTTTGACCAGCACGTTGAGGCCGTCGCCGTTGCTCAGGGGCACGTCGGTCACAACCTGCAGGTCGCGCTTGCCGACTTTCTCCACCACGCCCACCGGCAGGCCGGTGAAGGTCGGCGAGTCGAAGGCGCCGATGTCGATCTTGCGGTCGCTGACGAAGTAGTCGGTGCTGCCGCGGTGGAAGGTCTTGTCCGGGTCGGGCACGAAGAAGTGCTCGGTACGCCCGCTGGAGGCGCGGGCCAGCTGCGGGCGGCCTTCGAGGATGGCGTCCAGTTCTTTGCGGTAGTGGGCGGTGATGTTCTTCACATAGCCCACGTCCTTGTAGCGGCCCTCGATCTTGAACGAACGCACGCCGGCATCGACCAGGTCGGCCAGGTTGGCGGTCTGGTTGTTGTCCTTCATCGACAGCAGGTGCTTCTCGAAGGCGACCACACGGCCCTGGTCGTCCTTGAGGGTGTACGGCAGGCGGCAGGCCTGGGAGCAGTCGCCACGGTTGGCGCTGCGCCCGGTCTGGGCGTGGGAGATGTTGCACTGGCCGGAGAAGGCCACGCACAGCGCACCGTGGATGAAGAACTCGATGGCCGCGTCGGTCTCGCTGGCGATGGCGCGGATTTCCTGCAGGTTCAGCTCACGGGCCAGTACCAGTTGCGAGAAACCGGCCTGGTCGAGGAACTTGGCCCGGGCCAGGGTGCGGATGTCGGTCTGGGTGCTGGCGTGCAGCTCGATCGGCGGGATATCCAGCTCCATCACCCCCAGGTCCTGCACGATCAGCGCATCGACGCCGGCGTCGTACAGCTGGTGGATCAGCTTGCGCGCCGGCTCCAGCTCGTTGTCGTGGAGGATGGTGTTGATGGTGGTGAACACCCGCGCGTGGTAGCGCCGGGCGAACTCCACCAGTTCGGCGATTTCCCTGACTTCGTTGCAGGCGTTGTGGCGCGCGCCGAAGCTCGGGCCGCCGATATAGATGGCGTCAGCGCCGTGCAGGATCGCCTCGCGGGCGATGCTCACGTCACGGGCAGGGCTGAGCAGTTCCAGGTGGTGCTTTGGAAGGGACATGTCGTTATAGGTTCGGGCTGTCACGGTAAGGCGGGCATTGTAGCGGTGAAATGCCAGACGGGGCACCCATGATCTGCTCGATGGAGGTACTTAGGCCCACAGTTAAATGCCTGCGCGACGATCAGGCAGCCTCGAAAGAGGCTGGAGGCCAGGCCAGTCGCAATGCTCATCTGCGCCCAGTGAAGTCGAGCGCGACTCCGACAGTTCCGCGTCTGTTTTCGCCTTGCATGATCGCCGCTCGGCATCGTTTCGTACGAACCCTAGCCTCCGTTGAAAGGGCTAGGAACAAGATCGAACGTTCAAGCCCGCCATTCAGCTAAGCGAGAATGCTAATTTACCTCTTCTGATCGATACCGGCAGCCTCGAGCAACGTTGGAGGGGAGCTCAGGTAACCGCGCATGAGCTGAATACATCAAGATCAATATTTCTCGACGATGCCTCGCGCTCAATGATCCTGACAAGTTGAGCGTTCTGCTCCAAGTTGGAAAATGCTTTGTAGGCAGAAGAAAAATTTTCAAAGGCTATTGTTAGCGTACGCGTAGAACACTGGCTGGCGATACGTAGATGAAAGTCGATGAAATCCTTCAGATTTTCTCGATTAAGTGAGGGGATCAGCTCAATATATTGCTCGGCGGTCGAAATAAGCAAAACCTGCTCGTGTGCAGACGTTTCATCTGGTTGGCTCTTGATTTTATCTATTGCTGCCAATAACGTCATGGGTTCGCCGGTGGGCGGTTTCAATTCGCCTTTCAATGCATGTATTTTTTCGTGAATTGTCGGCGGACTTCCGTAGGGTAGTCTATTTATGCCGGTAGGGTCGCTACGGGCCGCGGTGACCCAGGTGTCGATGAGCGCTTCACCCTTTTCAAATTCGCCATATTCAGTGAAAAATGTACAGATTGAGGTGGCGTCGTAGCTGTCTATCTCATAAAAGTGCGGTTCTATGAGCTTGTGGAAATCCAGTAATTTTTCCCTTGAGAAGCTCTGGCACCATTGGAAGTCCTGAAGAAATTCCTTGACCAGTTCGCTTCTCCTGTTCTTCTCGGAGTTTTTCCGGCGAGGCGCAAGGAATTCAGAAATAGCATCGTGTTGAATTTCACCTGTTCTCAAGTAGTGCGCAATGATCGGCGGGAACTGGTCGCGGAAATAACCAATTTTACTGATAATTTTGCGCCAAGCTGCGTCTTCATCATTTTTTGGCTCAGACTTACCCCAATGAAAATCCTCTATGTATTCCAGTGTAATTCCGCACTCAATTCCCCTGTGATAGGCAGCAATCATGAGTGTAGTGTAGGGAATTATTTGCTCGCACAAGTTCGGTGAAAGCTCCTCCTGCTCGGCAAATAGCGAATTGAGCGATGTTATGATTTTTTTCAAGATCCTGATGTTGCTGATTTCAAGCTGAGCGGCGGCTTTCTTGGCGGTTTTCAGGTAATTTTTATTGTTACCTGGGCAGGCAATGGCGAACGCTTCGTCCGAAGTCGGGGATAAGGAAAACTCAGTATCTATCACCTTCTCTCGAAGCGTCTGCCATGTAGCATTGTCGTCCAGTTTCTGAGTGTTCAGTACCAGAAGAAAGCGCGTGCTGTATTTTTCCGAAAATTCATTGATAAACCCGAGAAGCTCATCGGCCTCGAAGGACTTATGTTTCCTTTCGATGTCGTCAATTAGGATCAATTTATTGCGAGTGAACGTTGGCAAGGCCAGTAGGTGAGCATCCCCGGCGTCGATGCCTGTGAATTTCTTAAGAGCTCCTTTAGCGAAGGAAAGCACCTCATTAACTGTGGTGCCTGCGCCATCCATGCCACTGTCGAGGTAGCTCTGCAAGAGCCTCATTTTTAGATCCTGAATTGATTTTGCGCCGAATGCCGTCACCTCAATTATGCCGGGCCGCAAAGACGGTTTTATGGTATCCCACAAGTGTGTTTTGCCTGTGCCCCAAGGACCGGAAAGGGCAATTACCTTGTGCTCTTTGTTCTTCAGCGCTTTAGTCAAAGCACGCGTGGCTTGTTCTATTGATAATGACATCTCGCATCCTTGTGGGTTGCCGAATTTTTGGAACTGATTAGCCCTTGGCCGCCATCGCTGTCACTTCCACTTTCATGCCTTCGACGGCCAGGGACGCCACACCAACTGCGGCACGCACCGGCCAAGGCTTGCTGAAGAAGCGCTGGTACACCGCGTTGAACGCCGGGCGGTCGGCCATGTCGGTGAGGTAGATGGTCAGGTGCAGCACCCGGTCCATCGAGCTGCCGGCGCGCTCCAGGGCTACCTTCAGCGCCTGCAGGGTGCATTCGCTCTGGGTGGTGATGTCGCCCAGCTCAAGGCTGCCGTCGGCGCGGGTGGGGATCTGGGTGCTGACCAGCACGCCGTTGTACTCGGCCACGTCGGACGAGATGGAATCGGCGTCCGGGTCCGGGGTGAAGATGATGCCGTCGTTTGCCATGGAATGTTCTGCCTTGCACGGGAGGAAAGCCCGCAAGCCTACGCGAGCGTCAAGGGCGGGTCGAGCCATGGCCGTGGTCGCGCGGATTTGATAAGCGCGGCGGCCCACGGCAGAATCGCGCCCCGACCCGGCCGCAGGCGCCGGGCCCTGGTGGCGATCGAAGAGGCAACCGTTGAACCAACACACATTGTCCACCCGCCTTGAGCGGGTGGCGGCGCATATCCCGGCCGGGGCACGGCTGGCTGACATCGGCTCGGACCACGGCTACCTGCCGGTGGCGCTGTTGCGCCGTGGCGCGATCGCCGCGGCGGTGGCCGGTGAAGTGGCGTTGACGCCGTTCCAGGCCGCGCAGCGCACCGTGCGCGAGAACGGCCTGGAGGCCCAGGCCACCGTACGCCTGGCCAGTGGCCTGGCGGCCATCGAGCCGGCAGACGGGATCACTGCCGTGAGCATCTGCGGCATGGGCGGCGAGACTATTCGTGACATCCTCGAGGCCGGCAAGCAACGCTTGAGCGGCAAGGAGCGGCTGGTGTTGCAGCCCAACGGCGGCGAGCAGCCGCTGCGCCAGTGGCTGATGGACAACGACTACCGCATCCGCTGCGAAGAAGTGCTGCGGGAGAACCGCTTCGACTACGAGATCATCGTTGCCGAGCGCTGCGAGGCGGTCGTCTATAGCGCCGAGCAGCTGTATTTCGGCCCTTTGCTGATGCAACAGCGCAGCCCGGCATTCCTGTTCAAGTGGCAGCGCATGCTGCGCCAGAAGCAGCAGACGCTCGATAACTTCGAGCGTGCCCGCCAGCCGGTGCCCGAGGACAAGGTGCAGGACATAGCCCGTCAGGCCCGCTGGATCAGCGAGATGCTGGCCGCCGCCTAGCGCGGGTTGGCCACGCTGGCCGGCACTTTGAGCACCAGCAGTCCCCCGAGCACAATTGCCACCGCCAGCACCTGCAGCGCAAGGCCCGGGCTGTTGGTGGTGTCGCGCATCCAGCCGATCAGGTAGGGCGCGAGGAACGAGGCGATGCTGCCGAACGAACTGATCATGGCGATCCCCGCCGCCTGGGTATTGCCCGCCAGGAACGCCGGGGGCAGTTGCCAGAACATCGGCAGTGCGGCACTGGCGCCCATCCCGGCCACCACCAGGCCGCCCATCACCAGCAGCGCATTGCCCGGTGCCAGGCCGGCCACGGCGATCCCGGCGGCGGCCATCAGCAGCGGTACACACAGGTGCCAGCGACGCTCGCGGTGGCGGTCCGACGAGCGCCCGCAGCCGAGCATGAACAGGCAGCCGGCCAGGTAGGGCACGGCGCTCAGCAGGCCGACCTGGCCATCGCTGCCGATGCCGGCGCCATGGATCAGGCTGGGCATCCAGAACGCCAGGGTGTTCACCGCCAGCATCACCGCAAAGTACACTGCCACCAGCAGCCATACCTGGCCGTTGCCCAGCAAGCCCGCCAGCGAACTGACCGGTTTGCGCTGTTCCTCGCCGTCCAGTTCCGCGCGCAGGGCGCTTTTCTGTTCGGCGCTGAGCCAGCTGACCTGCTCGAAGCTGTCTGGCAGCCACTTGAGCACCACCAGCCCCAGCAGCACCACAGGCAAACCTTCGATCAGGAACATCCACTGCCAGCCGCGCAGGCCGCCGTGGTCATGGAAGGCTTGCAGGATGCCGCCGGACAGCGGCCCGCCGACCACCCCGGCCAAGGGCACGGCGATGGCGAACAGCGCGGTCACCTGGGCCCGGCGCCTGGCCGGGTACCAGCGGTTGAGTACCACCAGGATGCCGGGGAAGAAGCCTGCTTCGGCGACGCCGAGCAGAAAGCGCAAGGTGTAGAAGCCGGCCGCGTCCTGCACCCACAGCATGCCGGTGGACAGCAGGCCCCAGACCACCATCAGCGTGGCGATCCAGCGCCGCGGCCCGACCCGGTCCAGGGCCAGGTTGCTGGGCACGCCGAACAGCGCGTAGGCCACGAAGAACAGGCCGGCACCCAGGCCGTACACCGTGTCGGAAAAACCCAGGTCGGCGCTCATCTGCATCTTGGCGAAGCCGATGTTGATGCGGTCGAGGTGGGCGAACAGGTAGCACACCAGCAGCAGCGGCATCAGCCGCCAGGTGATGCGCGCGTGGGTGGCGGCCGGTGAATGGGCGGGCAGGGCAGCAGCGGTTTCGATCATGATCGGCTTCCGGAACGTTCTTGTAGTTGTTCCGGATGATCATGGGGCGACGCGGCAGGTGGGCAAATGCACTTTGGGCAAGACGGCTGGTATTTTTCCCGGCCGTTTACGCAGGCGTTACAGCTGCGAGCAGTTACCCATTTCGCGGTAGTCGACCTGGCGGGTCTGGCCCTGGTGGTCAACGTAGACCATGTGCGCGGTGCCCACCTGGCAATCGGCGACGTTGCTGGCCGGGGTGATCGAGATGACCTTGGCCACGTCCAGCGGCATGCCGTATTCGTAGCTGCTGCTCACGGGCTGCTGGGTGGCGCTGTCGGCGAGGGCGCCGAACGAGGCGAGGGTGGCGGACAGGGCGAGAAAAGCGATCGAACGTTTCATGACAGGCTCCTCGTTTTCGGGATGTGTCCATGATCCATTCATTGGTGTTTCACAATAAATGGGCTAACCCGTGATAGATTCCTGCCTTTCATGTATGAATGAGAGCCCACCTCATGGACATGCTGCATGCGATGCGCACCTTTGCCCGGGTAGTGGAATGCGGCAGTTTCGCCGCCGCCGCGAATGCCCTGGACATCTCGGCGGCGCAGGTGTCGCGGATCGTCGCGGAGCTGGAAAACCAGCTGCAGACCCGCCTGCTGCACCGCACCACCCGGCGCCTGCGCATGAGCGAGGCAGGTGAGCGCTTTCTTGAGCGTTCGCGGCAGATCATGCTGCTCACCGAAGAGGCCATGGACGAGGCCCGTGGCGCACACCTCACGCCCCGCGGCCGGCTGCGCTTGCACTGCACCCATGGCCTGGGCCTGCTGATGATGCCGCTGGTGGCGCGCTACAACGCCTCGTGCCCGGAAGTGGTGATGGAATTGACCCTGTCGCAGCGCAACCCCGACCCGCTGGCCGAGGGGCACGATGTGGTGATCGCCATTGGCCAGGGCTTGCCCGATTCGCAGCTGATCGCCATCCCGCTGGGCAGCATTCACAGCATTCTTTGCGCCTCACCCGACTACCTGGCTCGGCATGGCGTTCCCAAACAACCGCAAGACTTGCATGAGCATGTTTGCCTGCGCACGGTCGATCCACTGTTCGAAGAGGACTGGACCTTCGGCAAGGCCCCGGAAAATTGCGTCATCGTGCCCCAGGATACCTTCCTCACCAATGTTGCCGACGCGATGGTCAAGGCCACCGAACTGGGCATGGGGGTGGGGCTGCTGCCGTACTACTCGGCCAGTCAGGCCATGCAGGAAGGGCGCCTGTGCCGGTTGCTGGCCCCATACCGGCTGCGCCAGCGGGAGATCTATGCGATCTACCCGTCGCGGCATTACCTGGATGCCAAGGTGCGCACCTGGATCGACTATCTCAAGGAGCAGCTGCCGTTGCTGTTTGCCGAGCACCAGCGGGTGGTGGATAAGGCGCAGTACTGGCGGTAGGGCGGCTAGATGCAGCCCTTGCGTAGCTTTTCTGTAGCAGCGGCCTTGTGCCGCGAATGGGCTGCGCAGCAGCCCCGGCAGATTAGCGGGTAACGCAAAAGCCTTGGGGCCGCTCTGCGGCCCTTTCGCGGCACAAGGCCGCTCCTACAACGAAGATGTGAGCCCACTGATTGGGCGTTGGGGATCAGTGCCCATAACGCCCCACCAGGCTCTGCGCCCCCAGCGCATGGCCCCGCAGCGCCTCCAGCAACCCTCGATGGTCCATCTCCCCGGGCAGGCTGCCAGGGGCCAGATCGGTGGCGATCAAGGTGAGCACATAGTGGTGAGGATTATCGCCGGCCGGCGGACAAGGCCCGCGATAGGCCATCGCGCCATGGGAGTTGAGGCCCAGCGCAGCCACCGGGCTGCTCTGGCCACCCGCACCTTCCTCCAGCCCGCCGGCCGCCGGGTCGATGTTGTAGGCCAGCCAGTGCACCACCCCCAGGCCTTTGCCACCGTCGGGGTCGAACATCACCAGTACCAGCGAGCGGGTGCCTTGCGGCAGGTTAGTCCAGCTCACTTGCGGTGATTTTTCCTCGCCACTGCCACAGGCAGTGGCCGCGCCCACCTGCTGCAGCGCGATCACGCCACCGTCGGTGAACGACGCCGAGCTGATGTCCAGGGCGGGGCTGTGGTTGACCGAGGCGGCGAATGCCCCCATGGGCAGAAGGGCAAGCAGCAACCAGTGCCTGAGGTTCATGCCGAGTCTCCAGGGCAGGGGCGTCGTTCAGCAGTGTAGCCAAGGCCGGTCAACGGCTGTCCTGATCCTCGGCAGTGCCTCCGGTGTGCCCGGCACCGCTTCCGGTAGCCTCACCGGTACTGTTCGATCCACCGGCAGCCCCGTCAGCCGCATCAGAATTGGTGCCGGTGTCGCTGCTGTCGTTGTCCTTGCCGCCGCCGGGGTTGTTGACGCTGCTGCCGTCACCGGCGGTGGAGCCTCTGGGTTGATCACCTTTGCTGCTTTCGTTGGTCTGCGGCTGGCCACCGTAGGGATCGGACGCAGCGTAGCTGGTGGCCGAAACGATGCCCAGCGAAAGGCAGAGGAGCAGGGCGAGCGGGCGTACGCGAACCATGGTGAGTCTCCTGTCGGATGAACTGTCATGGATTCGGCTGCCAAAACGCGGCCAGGGTGCCCCTCGGGCGACGGGCGGTAAACCAAGGGGCCGCAGGCGGCCCCGGTTGCATCAGTGGCTTTCGCTGCGCGCCTGATGAGGCGCCGCCGCGCTGTTGAGCGCGTCCAGGGTCGGGTGCTCCTGAGCGGCATGCATCAGGTCCTCGGTCACTCGCAGCTCGGCGCCGGTGGGCGAGAAGGTTGTGGCCGCGGTAAAGGGGGCCGGGTGCTCGGGTTTCGGGCGCTTGCCACGGCGCCAGAGGAAGAAACCGACCATCGCCAGGTTGATCACGGCGAAGGCCCAGAACAGCCCGACTTCGCCGTACGAGGTCATCATCGGCGAGATCGTCAACGGCGCCATGGCCGAGCCCAGCGAGTTGATCAGCAACAGGCCCTGGATCATCGGCACCAGGGCATCGGCCGGCGCGCGGTCGGCGGCGCTGCTGACTGCCACCGGGTACAGCGCGAACACGCCGCCACCGAGCAGGAACAGCAGGGCCGGCAACAGCACGGTGTCCACCGGCAGCACCACGATCAGCAGCGACAGCACGGTACACATCGCCGCCAGGGCAATCAGTACATCCTGGCGGTCCTTGCGGTCGGACCAGCGCCCCACCGGGTACTGCAGCAGCATGGCGCCGAGAATCACCCAGGCCATCATTTCGCCGACCTCGCCCACATCCAGCCCGACCCGTTGCAGGTACAACGGCAGCAGGGCATAGATCCCGGCAATCGCCACCCCCGAGCCAAAGCAGCCGACCAGCCCGGTAGGCGCCACGCCCAGCAGCTGGCGCGGCTTGAGCGGCTCGACCTGGTCGAGCAGGGGCGATACCCGCGGCAGGATCACGATCGGCAGCACCGACAGGGTGGCGAGCATGCCGGCCAGCATGAACGGCGCGGTGTCGCCCCAGCTGGTGATCTCGCCCAGGGCCGCCTGGGCGATCACCCCGGCGCCGTAGAAGGCGATCATGTACAGCGCCAGCAGGCGGCCACGGATCTTGGCGTCGCCGGCCAGCAGCAGCCAGCTTTCGATCACCAGGAACACGCCGACGGCGGCCCAGCCGTTGAGCAGGCGCAGGATCGACCACCAGGTGGTGTCGTAGAACAGGCCCTGCAGCAGGATGGTTGCGCCGATCAGCGCGGCGAAGCTGCTGTAGGCGCGGATATGGCCGATGCGCAGGATCAGCCGGTCGTTGACGATTGCGCCGAGGGTCAGGCCGATGAAGTAGGCCGAGGACACCACGCCGATGGTGGTCGCCGATTCGCCGGCGGCGTCCAGGCGCAGGGTGGTCAGGGAAGACATGAAGCCATTGCCCAGGGCAATGATGAACAGGCCGAGCAGGGGTGCCAGCGCCATCGCCAGCAAACGCGGAGACATACGTACCTCAAGGTTGGAAGAAGCCGAGCTGTGCCTTTCTGCGCTGCGTGCACGGGTGCGACCTGGGCAAGAGTCAACCGCTGGACCTCAAGGGGGAGGCCGGGCGGGGGCGGTTGAGCCTGTAGCACATGCGCGATGTGGCGAGAGGCGCGGACGCGGTCCTTGCGGGCGGTGGCCACCGGGTGGGTGCCGGGCGAAAAGGAGGCGGGATTTTACGGGCTGTGGCGGATTTGCCAAGAGGGCGTTGGCTGCGACGAGAGGCCGCAGGCCCAAGGCTATGTGCTCAGTACGCGTTTGCCCCAGAAAATATATCGAGTAATTGACATTAACAATCGATAGTAAATTCATGTTTTTAAAGCGTTATATCTTTCTAGAATTTACTTTAACTGTTGGCGCCTGCGCATTGGCCTGGGGCGCAGCTGCACAAGTGCGCATAATGCGCGGCAGGTTTTTCAGGGAGATCCTACGCAATGCTGGCCTCGTTGTTCGCTGTCCTGGCCCCCGTGTTCATCGTCGCCGGTATCGGCTACATCTGGGCCCGCCGTGGCCTGGACTATCCGACCGAATTCATTGCGCGGGTGGTCATGACCGTCGGCACGCCGGCGCTGGTGCTGTCCACGCTCAATCGCACCCAGCTCGATCCCGGCGCCTTCACCAGCATGGCCTTGGCTTGCGTGCTGTGCATGCTCGGCATGGCGCTGACCGGCTACCTGGTATGCCGCCTCAGCGGCCGGCACTGGCGCGTGCTGATGCCTGCTTTCATGTTCCCCAACACCGGTAACATGGGCCTGCCGATCAGCCTGTACGCCTTCGGCGAACACGGCCTGGCACTGGCGGTAGCGTTCTTCCTCACCTTGTCGATCTTCCAGTTCACCCTGGGCATTGCCATTGCCGGGGGCGCCGCTTCGTTCAAGGCGCTGCTGCGCAACCCCATCGTCATCAGCCTGGCCGGCGCCATGCCGCTGATCTTCCTCGATATCGAACTGCCACGCTGGCTGGCCAACACCGCCGACCTGCTGGGCGGCATGACCATCCCGCTGATGCTGCTGACCCTTGGTGTTTCGCTGGCCAGCATTCGCCCGCAGCACATCGGCAGCGGCCTGTTGCTGGGCGGGTTGCGTATCGTACTGGGGGCGGCAGTGGGCTGGGCGGTGGGTACCGCGCTGGGGCTCCAGAGCCTGGAGCGGGCGGTGCTGGTGGTGCAGTCGTCGATGCCGGTGGCGGTGTTCAACTACCTGCTGGCGGTGCGGGCCAACCGCGAACCCGAGCAGGTGGCCAACCTGGTGATGTGCTCGACGCTGCTGTCGTTCGTGTGGTTGCCGGCCGTGTTGGCGTGGTGGTTGTGAGGGCCGGAGTATCTCCGGCCCTCGCGGGCATCAGCTGCAAGGCTTGCTGTTGAGTGCATCGCCCTGGCGCGGCGCTTGCGCCTGCGATTGGGCGTGGGCATCGCGCTTGGCGACGGCCTCGGCCTGTTGCTGGCGTTGCAGAGCCAGCTGCTCGTTGCGCGCTTGCAGACGCTCGGCGCCGCCTTCGGCGAAGGCTGAGGTGACCGAGGTGGCGGCCAGCAGGGCGAGGGCGAAAGACAGGGATTTCATGGGGTGACTCCATCGTTGAACCGGAAAACCGGCCGCGAGGCGGCCGGGGCGGGGCAAGGATGGCGAATGCGGATTTTCTGAGGATTAACCGGAGTCTCGAGTGCGCCGGGCCGCTGCGCGGCCTTTCGCGGCACAAGGCCGCTCCTACAAGTAAGCGCGATTTCCTGTAGGAGCGGCCTTGTGTCGCGATAGGGGCGCGTAGCGGCCCCAGCGTTCCTTGCCACTTAATTGGCCAACGGTTGCTGCACCCAACCTTGCTCGGTCAACGCCATGTTGGCGGTCGTCTGGAACGGTTGACGGCTGCTGTCGAACGCCTGGCCCAAACCTTTCACGCTGGCCTGCACCGTTGCATCGCCAGCCCATGCGGGAAGCTCGCTGACGCTGTAGCGATACGTTACCTTCGATACCGTTTTGCCAGCCTGTTCGGTCGGCGCTGTGAACTGCTCGATGGCGGTGACCCGCGCCTTGCCGAAGCACAGCCCACCGACCTTGCTGTTACCTGTGTCGGCCTTGTAGTACTTGCGGCCCTCATCGGTCAGCTCATACGCGTAGTAGATGTCGGTGCGCGCCGCCTGCCACAGGCGGGCAGGGACTTCAGTGCGGGCAATCTCTTTCTCGCTGACCACGCCCACCTGGGCCAGGGCATGCAACGCCTTGTTGTTGCCGTCGACGTCGAAATCGCGGGTGCGGGCAGGGAAGCTGCTGATCACGAAACAATGCGGGTACTGGCTGTCGAGCCAGGTTTGCGCGGCCTGACGCAGGCCGGCCTCGGTGGCTTGCCGGTCATCCGAGCAGCCGAGCAGGGTTGCCAGCAGGGCCAGTGGTACGAGCTTCCTGTCCATCGTGGGGCTTCCTTGAGTTGCCATGGTGCGGATAGAACGCCGGCCCGGGCCAGCGACGACGGGATTAAAACCCGCGCGCCAGAGCGGCTGCAATCGTGGCCAGTGGACATGCCGGCACAGCGCCCGGCAAATCGCCGAGGCTCATCCATACTGCTCTGATCCGCCACGGCAGCGCCGCGGCATCCAGGGGTTGGCACAGGGGAGCAGGCGATGGCCAAGGCTGCGGGCAAGAAAAACAAGGGCAATGACGCCGCGAAACTCGGGCGCAAAGACTACGAAAACGAACTGAAGAAGCTGCACGTGGAGCTAGTCAAGCTGCAGCAGTGGGTGGTGGAGAAGGGCCTGAAGGTGTGCATCATCTTCGAAGGCCGAGATGGTGCCGGCAAAGGCGGCACCATCAAGGCCATCACCGAGCGCGTCAGCCCCCGGGTATTTCGCGTGGTGGCACTGCCGGCGCCGACCGAGCGGGAAAAAACCCAGATCTACGCCCAGCGCTACCTCACCCATTTGCCGGCCGCCGGTGAAGTGGTGATCTTCGACCGCAGCTGGTACAACCGCGCCGGCGTCGAGCGGGTGATGGGGTTTTGCACGGATGAGCAGGCGCACAAGTTCCTCACCGTGGTACCGATGTTCGAGCGGATGATGGTCGAGTCGGGGATCATCCTGCTCAAGTACTGGCTGGAAGTCAGCGCCGAAGAGCAGACCCGCCGCCTGCAGGACCGCATCGACGACGGCCGCAAGCTGTGGAAGCTGTCGCCCATGGACCTCAAGTCGTACAACCGCTGGGACGACTACACCCGCGCCCGCGACGACATGTTCGCCGCCTCCGACTCGTCCTGGGCGCCGTGGTTCATGGCCCGCTCCGAGGACAAGCGCAAGGCGCGGCTGAACATCATCAGCCACCTGCTGCAGCAGGTCCCGTACAAGGACCTCAGCCACAAGCAGAAGATCGAGCTGCCCAAGCGCGGCAAGATCGGCAAGTACAAGTCGCAGCCTTACCCGTTCAAGATGGTCGGCGAGCGCTTCTGAAACCCGGGCCCGGGCGGGCCTCAGGCCCTGTCCAGCGCTTCCAGCCGCCCGTCACGCCCCAGGTGATAGCGTTGCAGGTCCTGCGCCAGGGTCAGGTGGCCGCTGTAGTGCGCCATGGCCTCCTCACGCACTTCTGCGATCGAGTTGCCACGGCCGTTGGCCGTGGGCTGGTAGCGGGCACTGAAGTGGGTCAGCACCAGGTTCTTCACCCCTGCGGCTTCGGCGAATTGCGCCACCTGCGCCGCGGTGCTGTGGCCGAAGGTGGTCTGGCTGCGTTCGACCACCGGCTGGGTAAAGGTGGCTTCGTGCACCAGCACATCGACGCCCTGGGCCAACTCGGCGAGCAGCTCGGGGCGGTCGTTGTCACCGCAGACGATGATCCGTTGCGGGGGGCGAGTCGGTTGCAGGTAGTCGCGGGGTTCGAGCGATCGGCCTTCATGGGTGACGGCCAGGCCATGGGCCAGTTGCCCCCACAGCGGCCCGGCCGGGATACCGTCGGCCTTCAAGCGCGCGGTATCCAGCCGCGGCGCGGGGTCGCGCTCATCGAGCACGTAGCCCCAGGAGGGCACGCGGTGCGACAGCTCGATCGTGCTCACCTCGACATTGCCGGCGCTGAAGCCTTTGAAGGTTTCCAGCGCCTGCAGTTGCAGTTCGAACGGCAGGAAGGTCTCGCTTACCGCCAGGCTCTGGCGCACCCAGCCAAGCAGGGCATCGGGCAGGACCAGCGGCAACGGCTCCTGGCGCCCGGACATGCCGGCGCTGGCCAGTAGCCCCGGCAGGCCGAAGCAATGGTCGCCATGGACGTGGGTGATGAAGATACCGCGCAAGTCCCGCACGGAAAGCGGGCTGAGCAGCAGCTGGTGCTGGGTGCCTTCGCCGCAATCGACCAGGTACCAGCTGTGGCCTGTGGATTCGATGACGGCGGTGGCGCTGACGTTGCGGGCCTTGGTGGGCACACCAGAGGAGGTGCCCAGAAACTGCAGGTCCATTGCCTGACTCCTTGACGTGACGGCTTTCCTGCCCCGCAGGTAGGGGCGCGCGGAGGCTAGCATGCCAGGCGTGGCGGGAGAAGCTGCACAGGTGCCGTGCAAGCACCTGTGCCTGGGAGCGTCAGGGGTCAGGTGCCGCCGCGGTCGTCACCCACATCGTGATTGGCGCCGTCATCGGCACCGTGGCCAACGCCGTGGGCTTCGCCGGCGTCATGGTTGGCCCCGTCATCGGCACCGTGGCCGACACCGTGCAGGCCACCGGCCGCATGGTTGCCACCATCGTCGGCGCCATGGCCGCCTGCCGAACCGCCATGGCCTGAGCCACTGCTGCCACCGCCGTTGCCGTGGCCACCGCCGCCATGCCCACCGCCGCCACTGCCACTGCCACCGCCACCGTGGCCGCCGCCGCCACCACCACCGCCGTCCTTCGCCATGGCGCTTGAAAACGCGCCCAGGTTGTCCGGTTGCAGTGCGGACGATGCCGAGAGCACACCGCCGATGGCCAGCATCCACACGATTTTTTTCAACTGCATAGTGATCTCCGCTCAGCGTTGCCTGCGTTCGCTTGCAGGGAAGGCCACAGTCGGTGGACCTCGGCCGCCGGGGTGGCGGTCCGCCAGTCGTCTGGCAGGGTCCTGGAGCACGATCCTTCGAAGGCCGATGGCCCGTGTCGCGGCGATTGCCGCTTTGGTAGTTGAGCGTAGTTTGTAATACGAAGTTACAAGCGCCGGTTGTCAGGGGTAGTGGTTCGAGGGGTTCTTGACGGGTACCGCGTGGGCGCGAGCAAGGGATTGGCGAGAGCCTTGCAGCGCTCTCAAGATCGAGCGCCGCCCGCGCGGCGCTTCGCGGGCAAGCCCGCTCCCACAGTTTGTTTCGGGCCAATTATGCCTGTGAAAGTACCGGTGCCCGCCTTGGTGCATGTCTTGAGTCATGTGGGGCGGCGGCAACGCCCACGCTGAAACCGCGCCATACCAACAAGGCAGGCCCCGGTACCGGCACAGGAAAGACTGGCCCGAAATAAACTGTGGGAGCGGGCTTGCCCGCGAAGCGCCGCGCGGGCGGCGCTCGATCTCATAGGCGCTGCAACTCTTGCGGCGGACGGCTGCGCGCCCCCATGCAAGGCGAACGCCCAGCCGCAGGACCTTTAAAAGGTATACGCAACCCCAGCCTGCACCGTACGCGGCGCTCCCGGGTACGCATAGGTATTGAACGCGCCTTCGTCATACCCCTTGTTGAACAGGTTCTTCACGTCCAGGTTCAGGCGCACATGCTCGTTGACCTTGTAGTAGCTGAGCAGGTCAACCACGGTGTACTGCTCCATGCTGTAGGTCACCGCCTCGGTCTGGCCATTGCGGTCATCCACGTACTTGAGCCCCACGCCAAGCCCCAGCCCTTTGGCCAGGCCATCCTGGAACTCGTAGGTATTGAGCAGGCTGAAGCTGTTGCGCGGGATGTTGGCCAGGCGTGTGCCGCTGGGCAGGCGGTTGTCCTTGGTCACCTCGGCATCGACGTAGGCATAGCCGCCGATCAGCCGCCACTCAGGGGTGATGTTGCCGGCCACATTGATGTCCAGGCCGCGGCTGCGCACTTCGCCGGCGGCCAGGCTGTAGTTGGCGTCGGCGGGGTCGCGGGTCAGCACGTTCTCCTTGACGATGTGGTAGATCGCCGCGTCGACGCTCAGCTGGCGCTCCAGCGCTTCCCATTTCACCCCCAGTTCGTACGACTTGCCTTTCTCCGGATCGAAACCGTCACCCTGGCGGCTGGCACCGGTATTGGGCTTGAACGAACGGGCGGTGTTGGCATAGACGGCCACGGTGTCGGTCAGGTCGTAGAGCAGGCCGAAACGCGGGGTGACGGCGTTGTCGGCCGCCTGCCAGCCCTTGGCGCCCGGCAGGTAGTTGTCGTAGTCGTGCTCGAATCGCTCCAGGCGCATACCCGCCAGCGCCTTCAGGCGTTCGGTGAGGGCCACCTGGTCCTGCACGAACCAGGCCCAGGTCTTGAGGTTCTCCTGGTCGTGGGTGGTGGTGCGGGTCAGGGCAGGGCGCGGCTGGCCCAGCACCGGGTTGTAGATATCGATCGGGTAGGTGCCGTCGGCGGCCGACGAGCGCTGGATGATCGAGCGGTAGTCGTAATCTTCGTACTCGATGCCGGTCAGCAGGGTATGGCTGAACGCGCCGGTGTCGAAGTGGCCGGTGAGGTTGAGCTGGTAGTCGCGGTCGGTCCAGTCCAGCTTGCGGTAGTTGAAGTTGCGCTGCAGGGTGCGGCCGTCGGCCGGTGCGCCGTTGGCTTCCACGGCGTTGCCCTGCAGGGTGCCGTCCAGCCATTGCATGCCGCCGGCCAGGGTCCAGTTGTCGTTGAGCAGGTGCTCGAAACGCAGCTGGGCCATGTTGTTGTCGTTGTGCAGCAGGTTGTCGCTGCCTTTTTCCCAGATGTAGGTGTCGCGCGAGGCGCTGCCGGTCTGGGTGCTGTAGCGGGTCAGGCCACGGTCGAGGGGGTGGTTGTTACGCATGAAGTCGCCTTCGAAGACGATCCTGGTGCTGTCGTTGACCTGCCAGCTGAGTACCGGGGCGACGTCGTAACGCTCGCTCTGGACGTCGTCACGGAAGCTCTCGCCACCTTCGCCAAGTACGTTCAGCCGGTAAGCCAGGCTGCCGTCCTGGCTCAGCGGGCCAGTGGCGTCGAGGGTTGCACGGTGCATGCCCTGATCGTCCAGCTGGCTGCCCAGGGTGACCTTGGATTCGGGCAAGGGCTGCTTGCTGACTACGTTGAAGGTGCCGCCGGGGTCGCCACGGCCATACAGGGCGGTGGCGGGCCCGCGCAGCACTTCCAGGCGCTCGACGGTGTTGGCGTCCGGGGCGTTGGGGTAGCCGCGGTTGATCGGGAAACCGTTGCGGTAGAACTCGCCCGTGGTGAAGCCGCGCACGGTAAAGGTGGTCAGGCCCTGGCCGCCGAAGTTGTTGGCCCGGCCAATGCCGCCGGCGTAGTCGAGGGCGTCCTGCAAGCGGGTGGCGCCGGTGTCTTCCAGAACATCCTTGGGCACCACGCTGACCGATTGCGGGGTTTCGTGCAGGGCGGTGTCGGTGCGGGTGGCGCTGGCCGAACGGGTGGCGCGGTAACCCTCGACCGGGCCGTCGGCGCGCTCGTAGTCGGCGGCATCGGCATTGATGTTCACGGCTTCAAGCTGAATGCCGGTGCTGGTTTCGAGCGGCGCTGGCGCGGCCCAGCTGAGCATCGGAGCGGCGTGGAGCAGGCACAGCGACACAATCCTGTAACGCATGGGTTCAGGTCCTGGAAAGGGGCACGGGGGAGGGTGTGAAAGCGTCGCGATAGTATCTGGTAACAATTCCCATTACCAGATATTTTGGCATACCACATGCCAATTGTGACGGGCGTGCCAGTTCCATGGGTGCCGGCTAGAACAGCCGTGGCCTTCAGCGAAAACGTCACGCAACTGTCATGTGACGTTACCTAATATGACCTTCTCTGAACCGGGACTCGCCGAGGTCGCTCCGCCGCATGCTCCCCGCCAATCCGCAAAACCCTGAAACCGACCTGCACGGCCTGCTGTATGCGTACCTGTTCCGCCCGGGCCATCCCGGCCGCGAGATCGACTCGGTACAGGCCCTGGCGCACTTGCAGGCGCCACCCGACGGGCAGTTCCTCTGGCTGCACCTGAACCTCGCCCACGCCGCCTGCGAGCGCTGGATGAAGAGCCACCTGGACCTGCCCGACACCTTTTTCGAAACCCTGCGCGAAGGCTCGCGCTCCACGCGCATCGAGCACACCGACAGCGCCTTGCTGGCGGTGGTCAACGACCTGGTGTTCAGCTATGGCGTGATGTCGTCCGACGTTTCCACCCTGTGGGCCTGCGCACGCAGCCGTTTGCTGGTCAGCGCACGCTTGCAGCCGCTGCACTCGGTGGACGAGCTGCGCTCATCGGTAAAGCGCGGCGAGGGGTTCGGTTCGACGGTGGAGTTGCTGGTGCACCTGGTGCGCGACCAGGGCGACCTGCTGACCCGGGTGCTGCGCGAAACCACCTTGAAGATCGACCGCATCGAGGACCAGTTGCTGTCGCTGCGCCTGAGCGACAACCGCGCCGAGCTGGGCAGCCTGCGCCGTGTACTGGTGCGCCTGCAGCGCCTGCTGGCACTGGAGCCGGGCTCGTTGCTGCGGCTGCTGAACCGCCCGCCCGAGTGGTTGCATGAAGAGGATATCCGCCAGTTGCGCGCGTCCACCGAAGAGTTCTCGGTGATCATCAGCGACCTCACCAGCCTGGTCGAGCGGATCAAGCTGTTGCAGGAAGAGATTGCCGCCAAGCTCACCGAAGAGAACAACCGCACCCTGTTCACCCTGACCGTGGTCACCGTGCTGGCACTGCCGATCAATATCATCGCCGGCTTTTTCGGCATGAACGTGGGGGGCGTGCCGCTGTCGGACGACCCCCACGGCTTCTGGGTGCTGGTGGCGCTGGTGGTGACCTTTACGTTGATTGCAGGGCGCTGGGCGTTTCGCAAGCGGGGCGATTACTGAGCCTGGCTTGCGGCGCTGCCTGCAGGGCCGGGCGGCCGTAGAACAGCAAGGCGGTGAACCAGCTGGTCAGCCAGACGAAAATCCCGGCCCAGAAGGTGTGCGACATGTAGTGCCAGCCCTGCAACACGCGGGTGGTGCCGTAGAACATCCCGATCAGCAGGATCGCCACCAGTAGCTTGCGCGCATGCTGCCAGCGGTGGCGCAGGGCGATGAAGTACAGCGCCAACAGGGTGAAACCACTGGAAGCGTGGCCGCCGGGCCAGCAACGGCCGGGGCCTGCGCGGTCCAGGCCGTTGAACTGGTCGAACCATTCGTAGCGCGCTTCGGTGCCGCCATACAGGGTGGTTTCCACCGGGCAGTACACCCCGGTGTGGCTCTTCAGGTAGTGGATGACCATGGTGCACAGGCCGAACGCCACCACCACGAACCACAGGTCGCGGCGGTAGCGGGTGCTCCAGCGCATCACCGGGGCGATGCGCACGGCATCCAGCAGGCGGGCGGCCCGGGCCGAGCGTGAGGCCAGTGGCCACAACAGCGACAGCATTACCCCGATCACCGCCAGTTCGCCGGTCCAGTCCGGCAGGATCCGCGGCCACTTGTGGGTGAGTTTTTCGAACAGCGCATTGTGCGCGAAGACGAACTGCCCGTTCGCGTCGAGCAGCAGGTTGCTGATCCAGCGGTCCAGCTCGGTCAGGTCGAACAGCACGAACACCAGCACCGCCAGCAGTAGCGGGAAGGCCAGGTTGTTGAGGTAGAAGCGTGTGCGCGTGGAAAACGGCATGGTCACATCCCTTTGCCTGGGGCCAGGTTGCGCCACTGCGTGGCGTTCATCTGGCCAAGAATCTGTGGTTTGCCCGCACTGTCGACCGACAGGAACAAGGCACTTGCATAACCGCTGCTGCGTTCGCCGCCGGCTACGCCCAGTTGCCGCTCGAGCTGGTCGATGCAGCCGCTGTGGGTCACCAGCACCAGGTTATGGCCGGGCCGCTTGTGGTCGAACACCGCGCTGGCGAAGGTCGCATCGCAGCGTGCCACCCAGTCCTGGGTGGTGATGTTCTTGCCGAACATGAAACCTGCCGTCTGCCGGGTACGCACCTCGGGGCTGGCCAGCACATCGCTGTCCTGCAGCCCCAGCCGCTCGAGCCCCAGGCCTACGCCCACGGCGGCACGGCTGCCGTCCTCGGTAATACCGGCAGGGTCGCTCAGGCAGGCGGCATGGGAGCGGTCGCAGCGTTCGGCATGGCGCACCAGGACAATGGCCGAGCCCTTGGCCCAGGCGGCGTAGGTGCCGCTGCGGTTCATCTGCCGCTCGCTGCCGAGGTCGCGTACCTGGGTGCGTGCGGCATACCACGCCCCTGCGGTGGCCAGGGTCAACGCCACGCACAGGCCGGCGATCAAAGCCGTGGGGGAAAGCCGAACGCGCCGGGAGGGCTTGAGGGAGGTGGGTTTGACGAGGGTGCCTTGCAGCATGCAGTCACTCCGTGGGTGAGCAATGTGGGATGCAGCGGCGCAGGGCCACAGGCATCACGAGTGGCGGCACTTTAGAAAGTCGAATGTCGGGAGACGGTGAGGGGGATGTGAAAAAAATGCGAGCGGCGATCTTGTCGATGAAATCGATGAAATATTTCCTCACAATTTTTTCACTGGCGTTGCTATAACATAACGATATTAGCCGCGCCGTGTTTCTGCGCCAGCATGCCGGGTGGGTGACCATCCTGCGGCCATGCACCCTCAGTCTCTGGAGTTTTCATGAGCGTCAACCTGGATAGCCACGGCCTGGACCTGCAGGGGATTGCACGCTTCCAGCAAGCCCCCACGCAGGCACGCCGCCTGGTATTGCTGGTCTACAGCGCGCTGGCCGCGTCAGCGTTGCAAAGTGGGTTGGCGTTCTTTGTCGGGCTGTTCGCGCCCGCTTCGCACTGGGCACCCTTGCTGAGCATCAATGCCGCCGCCTGGCTGCTTGTCGCCGCCAGCAGCCGGTCGGCCTGGGTGGTTGCCAGCTGGCGCGCCACGGCCATCGGCCAGCACCCCGCGCAATTGGCGCCCTGGCGCAAGGCGTTGCAGGAGCAGGGCGACCCCGAGCTGCTCAGCCCTTACGAGCGCTGGCTCGAACGGCTGAGTGAGCTGTGCCGCAGGCAATTGCGGCGCATCGGCGGCGATGCGCTGTGGCTGTTCGGCCTGGCACTGCTGGCGCTACTGCTGGTGCAAGGGTACTGGCGGCTCGATCTGCCGGCCGCCGCCCTGGCCCACCAGGCAAGCTGGGTGGCGGTGGGGGGGTGGGCGCTGATCGCCTTCGGGCTGGTGGTGGTCGAGCGCCACCTGGCCGGCAGTGACGCCAACGCGTGGCCCGAAGCCACGGCGCTGGCGGCGCAGTTACGCCTGCTGATCGCCGTGCTGGTGTTGTCGATCCCTTGCCTGGTGTTCGCCGACGGCGAACGGTTGTGGCCGGCACGCCTGGCGGTGCTGATCGGGTTGCTGCCTGGCCTGTTGGCCGTCGAGCTGATGCTGCGGGCCGTGTTGTCGGTGTTCAGCCCGCGCCACCCACGCCGCGAACCGCATCTGGTGGCGCGCAGCCTGGTCGCCGGTGCGCTGCAATGGCCGCCGCGGCCACTGGCGTATTTGCGGGGCGAGTTGCACCAGCGCCTGGGTATCGACCTGCAACAGATCTGGGCTTTCGGCTTCATGCGTCGGGCCTTGTTGCCGGTATTGGCATTGGTCGGCCTGGTCGGCTGGCTGCTCACCGCTATCGTCGAGGTGCCCATGGACGGGCGCGGCGTGTACGAGCGCTTCGGCAAGCCGGTACAGGTCTATCAACCCGGTTTGCACCTGGGGCTGCCCTGGCCGTTGGGCAAGGTGGTGCGGGTGGACAACGGCACTATTCATGAGCTGGCCAGCACCGGCGACACCGCTGCCGCCGAGCCCCTGGCCGCTGCCGAAGGGCCTGCGCCCGTGGCTGCCAATCGCTTGTGGGATGCCACCCACGTCAGCGAGAACGCCCAGGTGATCGCGGGCAGCGATGGCGATGCGCAGAGCTTCCAGATCGTCAACATGGACGTGCGCTTCATCTACCGCATCGGCCTGAGCGACGCTGCGGCGTTGGCCGCCACCTACCACAGTAGCGATATTGAACAATTGCTGCGCAGCGTCGCCAACCGGGTGCTGGTACACGACTTTGCCGGGCGCTCGCTCGACGGTGTGCTGGGCGAAGCGCGCGAAGCCCTGGGCCAGGATATCGGCAGGGCGGTGCAGGCCGACCTCGACCAACTGGACAGCGGGGTGGAGATCCTCGCCACCGCGATCGAGGCGATCCATCCGCCCGCCGGCGCGGCCAATGCCTACCACGGTGTGCAGGCCGCGCAGATCAACGCCGATGCGCTGATCGCCCGTGACCGTGGCCAGGCCGCACAGCAGGCTAGCCTGGCCCGCCAAGCCGCCACCGTGGCCGCAGACTCGGCCAGCGGCAGCGCCCATGAAACCCGCGCCAAGGCCCAGGCGGCGGCGCTGCTGTTCGATGCCGAACGGGCGGCCTGGGCCGGTGCTGGCCAGGCCTTCGTGCTTGAACAGTACCTGGACCGGCTGAGCCAAGGGCTGGCCGGCGCCCACAGCCTGATCATCGACCACCGCCTGGGCGCGGCCCAGGCGCCGACCCTGGACCTGCGCAGCTATGGATTGCCGGTGGACCCAGCGCTATCAACCTCCAGTACCCGCAACCAGGAGCACGCCAAGTGAGCCAGAGCACCCATGCCGCCCACGACCACCATGGCTGCGACCATGATCACGGCCATTCCCATGCTGACCAGGCCCCGGCCGGCCCCGCCCGGCGCCGGATATTGATCGCCGCGCTGCTGGTGCTGCTGCTCGCCGCGACCGCCAGCCTAGTGCAGGTGCGGGTCGGCGAGGCCACCGTCATCACCCGCTTCGGCAACCCGTCGCGGGTGTTGCTGGCGCCGGGCCTCGCCTGGCGCTGGCCGGTGCCGTTCGAAGCGGCGGTGCCGGTCGACCTGCGCCTGCGCACCACCTCCAGCGGCCTGCAGGACGTCGGTACCCGCGATGGTCTGCGGATCATCGTGCAGGCCTATATCGCCTGGCAGGTGGCGGCCGATCCGCAGAGCATCCAGCGCTTCATGCGTGCCGTGCAGAACCAGCCTGATGAAGCCGCGCGGCAGATCCGCACCCTGGTGGGCTCGGCCCTGGAAACCAGCGCCAGCGGCTTCCAGCTGGCCGACCTGGTGAACGTGGATGCCAGCCGTGTGCGCATCGATGCCTTCGAGCAGCGTTTGCAGCAGCAGATAGCCGAACAACTGGCGCACACCTACGGCATCAAGGTGGTGCAGGTGGGCATCGAGCGACTGACCCTGCCCAAGGTAACCCTCGAAGCCACTGTCGACCGCATGCGTGCCGAGCGCGAAACCATCGCCACCGAGCGCACCGCCGAAGGCAAGCGCAAGGCCGCCGAGATTCGCTCCGCCGCCGAGCGTGACGCGCGCATCCTCGAAGCCGACGCCAGCGTCAAGGCCGCGCAGGTCCAGGCCCAGGCCCAGGTCGACGCGGCGCAGATCTACGGCAAGGCCTATGCCGGTGCGCCCGAGCTGTACCGCTTGCTGCGCTCGCTCGACACCCTGGGCACCCTGGTCACGCCCAGCACTCGCCTGGTGCTGCGCACCGACGCGGCACCGTTCCGTGCGCTGGTGGACGGCCCGGCATTGCCGGCGGGGCGTGCCCATGACTAACCCGCGTGGTAGCGCGTGGCTGCAGGCCGGCGGCATTGGTTTCATCGCGCTGTATGCGGTCACCTTGCTGGCGGCGCTGGGCTGGCTGTTTGGCAATGTCCGTGAAATCGGCCCGGAGAACCGTGCGGTGGTGCTGCGCCTGGGCGCCGAGTCACGGATCCACAACGCCGGCTTGCTGCTGGCCTGGCCGCGGCCGTTCGAACAGGTGCTGATACTGCCGTCGGCCGACCGGGTGAGCGAGCGCCGGGTCGAGCTGCTGCTGCGCTCGGAGCTGGCACGCAAGGCCGACCTGGACGGCAAGCTGGCCGGCGACGCGACGGCGGGGTCGGGCTACCTGCTCAGCGGCGACGCGGGCATGGTGCAGCTGGACGTACGGGTGTTCTACAAGGTCAATGAACCCTACGCCTTTACCCGCCAGGGCGAGCATGTGCTGCCGGCGCTGGAGCGCCTGGTCGAGCGCAGCGCGGTACAGGTTTGCGCCTCGCGCGACATGGACGCGATCCTGGTCGCCCGCCCGGAACTGGTCGGCGCCGACAGCGGCCTTGCCGAGCGCCGCGAGCGCCTGCGGGGCGACCTGCAGCAGGGCATCAACCAGCGCCTGGCGGCGCTCAAGGCGGCCGGCGGCGAGCTGGGCATCGAGGTGGTGCGGGTGGATGTGCAGTCCTCGCTGCCGGTGGCGGCAGTCAATGCCTTCAACGCCGTGCTCACCGCCAGCCAGCAGGCCGAACAGGCGATCGCCAGCGCGCGCAACGATGCCGCCCGGCAGTTGCAGCAAGCCACCCAGGCCGCCGACCGCACCTTGCAGGTGGCCGAGGCCGAGGGGCGTGAGCGTGTGTCCAGGGCCCAGGCCAGCACGGCGACCATCGTCGGCCTGGGCGGGCAGCAGGACCCGGACCTGTTATTGCGCCTGTACCGCGAACGTATGCCCGCCATCCTGTCCCACGCAGGCAGCGTAACCACCGTCGACCCTGGCGATGCCGGGCGCATGATCCTGGAAGGCCCCAAACCATGAGCACTCACCACCACGGCCATCATCACCACCATGGCCACGTGCATATCACCGCGGGGCTGCTGTCCAGCGACGAGCGCCGCCAGGCGGCCCGCCAACTGACCCTGGCCATGCTCGCCCTCGGCCTGCTCGGGTTGGGCCTGGCCTGGCGCTGGCTGGCCCCGGCCCAGGAGGGCGTGGCGCAACTGTTGCTGGGCTGCGCGTCGCTGCTGGTGGCGGTGCCGGTGTTGCGCTCGGCCTGGTTCAGCCTGCGCCACCCGAGCCTGCACGGCATCACCGACCAACTGATCGGCCTGGCCATGCTCGGCGCCTGGGCCACGGGCGACCTGGCCACCGCCGCATTGCTGCCGATCATCATGATCCTCGGCCACGTGCTCGAAGAGCGCAGCGTGATCGGCTCGCAAGAGGCGATCGAGGCCCTGGGGCGCCTGACCCGCAGCCAGGCGCGGCGGATCGGCGCGGATGGCCAGGTCAGCGAGGTGGACAATGCCAGCCTGGTACCGGGCGACCAGGTCGAAGTGCGTGCCGGCGACCGCGTCCCGGCCGATGGCCGGGTGCTGGAGGGCCAGGCCAGCCTGGATACCGCGCCGATCACCGGCGAAGGCCTGCCCCAGGACGTGCAGGCCGGCGCATTGGTGCATGGCGGCGCGATCAACCTCGATGGCCTGTTGCGCATCGAAGTCACCCGCGTGGGCGACGATTCCACGCTGGGCAAGGTCATCGCCCTGATGCAGCGCGCCGAGCAGGCCAAGCCGCCGATCACCCGCTTGCTGGAGCGCTATGCCGGGCGTTACCTGCTGCTGGTGTTGCTGATCGCCGCCGCCACCTGGTTCATCACCGCCGATGCCCAGGCCATGCTCGCCGTGCTGGTGGCCGCCTGCCCCTGTGCGCTGGTGCTGTCGGCCCCGGCCACCGCCGTGGCCGGGATTGCCGTGGCCGCGCGGCACGGCATCCTGATCCGTGGCTCGGCGTTTCTGGAAGAGCTTGCCGACCTGTCCTCGCTGGTGATCGACAAGACCGGCACGCTCACCCACGGCAGCCTGCACCTGCAGCAGGTGCTTAACAGTACTTCGCAATGGTCTGACGACCAGGTCAAACGCCTCGCAGCCAGCCTCGGCACGGCCAGCAGCCACCCGGTAAGCCGCGCCTTGGCCCGGCTGGTCAGCCATGATCGGTTACTGGCCCTGAGTGATCTGCGCGAACGCCAGGGTTTCGGCGTACTGGCCCGCACTGCCGAAGGCGAGGCCGCGCTGGGGCGCCCGGAGCTGTTCCAGCAGCTGGGCATCGCCATGCCCCCGGTGCCGACCCATGACGGGCCGATCGCCGGGCTGGCCCTGAATGGCCGCTTCGTGGCCTGGCTGCTGCTGGCCGACACCCTGCGCGCCGAAGCCGCCGAGGCCATGACGCAACTGCGCGAGCTGGGCTTGGGGCGCCAGTTGCTGCTGACCGGCGACCGCCAGCGTGTGGCCGACACCATCGCCGCACAGACCGGAATCGGCAGCGTGGTTGCCCAGGCACTGCCGCACGACAAGCTGCACCACGTCAATCAGGAGCTGCAGGCCGGTTTTCGGCCGCTGGTGGTTGGCGATGGCATCAATGATTCACTGGCGCTCAAGGCGGGCGTGGT
>NZ_BQHO01000042.1 GCF_021601385.1 Pseudomonas parasichuanensis
ATCATTTCCATACTGATCACCCTGTGTTCTCCTGCTCAAAAATTGAGCAGAAGCAGTTGAACACCTGGGTCAGTTTTCAGTCGGCAGAACAGCCTCTACTGGGTCAGTTTTCGGTCAGCGGCAACAGGACAACTGGCCAATGGCGAGAAGCTGCTGCCGGATGACTGGATTGCACGCTCGACACATTGGACCCAAGCCAAAGGTTCGGTCACTGCAGCAGCCCCGAACGGTCAGTACGGTTATCAATGGTGGTACAACGCGCCGGCAGCCGATGCCAACGCAGAACCCAAACAGACCGCCAACAGCGACAAGACATTCTGGGCACTGGGCATCTACGGCCAGTCGATCGCGATCAATCCTGCCGAACACCTGGTGATGGTGCAGTGGTCGACCTGGGAGAACGCTGAGACGCCGAGTTCGCTGTATGACGAACAAGCAGTGTTCGTGAATGCGGTGAGCAAAGCGCTGGCACAGTAAAAATCGTGGTGCTGTGGCTTCGGTTGTGGCGGTAACCGGGGCCATGGATTTATATGAATCTGCGCATAATGCATATTATGTTAAATGGTGTATTTCTGAAGCTGACGCCCAACTGTTGTCAGCTCCCTGCTCCATGATTTTCGTGCAAGCCGATACCAGGTTTCACAGCGTGACCTGCGCGACCACTTCGTCCGACAACATGACATCGGCATATTCATCACCGAGTATCGCCAAGGTCAGTTCATGAACAGTTTTAGCGTCCCAGCGCTTTCCATTCGGCCCAACGACGGGCACGGCTGTCGTGGCATCTGACGGAAGAATAATGCTGTACCCCAGCGCCTTTCCTGCACGCACTGTGGCGTCCATGCTGTTATGAATGACAACTCCGGTCAGCACCAAACGTTTTGCCCGCATCTTGCCAAGCGTGGCGTCCAGTTCAGTCCCAATAAATGCGCAGTTTTCCTGTTTGATAATGACCGCTTCGCCCTCGATCGGCGCAACCTCTTGCTTGATGCCATTCCAAGGGCCATGAGCGTAATAGCTGGATGTGGGCGTCCGTTCATCGTGCTTTACGTGCACAACAGGCCAGCCATTTGACCGCCAGAGCGCGAGCAGTCGCTGGATCACTGCCAGATACCCAGGGTTGCTTTTGCCATCCCAGTTCGGGCGGTCAATGGCATCCTGTACGTCAAGAATCACAAGTGGCACAGGGCTGGATTGGTCCTTCATCCGAATCAATTTCCTTTGAGTGGCGATCAGGTCGAGTGTGCTGTAACGACGTTCTACCAGCAATGCCCAAACCCCATCGCTGATGATCACATCAGGCAATAGAACTCACTGACCTCTGCAACGACTTTCCCTGCACCGTCATACAGCCGCGCCTCCGGGTTCAAGGCAATCGAACGCGCCTCGAGCACATAGCGTTGCCCCGCTGTGAACTGGCCGTAATCGACGGTCAGGTAGCATTCGCGTACCGAAGGCCCGCCCATCATGCTCATGCCGCCACCGCCGCTGGTTTCATAGTCGAATTTCACGACCAATTCGTGCCTGCCGGGAGTCACCTGGAAAAAACGCCCATCTTCGAGGTGTTGCTTGTCCAGGCGCTCCGCCAGCAACACTCTGTCGTTGGGAAACGGTATCGACAAATCAACCCAGGCCATCTCTGGGTTGGCGGCTGGCATCGGGGTCTGGCAGCCCGCTATAACACTGGCTGCGACGAGTAAGATCATCCTGCGCATGATTAGCACCTCAACGAGGCCATAGGATCAGCATAGCGTTATACAGCCATTTCTATACTGCGCTCATTTCCACGTCGGGGCTCAAAGTGCCCAGCCAAGCAACCAGGGCAATAATGACGATGGCCATAGAAAGCTCGAATACCAGGCTTCGACGCAAGGCATTCACTGCAACCGAATACTCGCCATTTCGAACCGAACGCTCCAGCAGCGGGCTCAAATGAAAACGATTGAGGGTCGCCAGCGCGATCATTACGCCAAACAACAGGATCTTCAAAAACAGTAACGCACCATAGGTACTGAGCACGACGCCATCGATGCGTGGGCCAACGATAAAGAGGTAATTGATTACACCAGTGAGGCCAATGACGACCACGATCACGGCGCCGACCGATTCAAAGCCAGTCAATACACGGGCAAGAATGCGCGCCTCATGTTCGCCTTTCAGTGATTGGATGCGAAGCAACAAAGCGAACGCTGCCAGCGCCCCTAGCCAGGCACCCGCTGCCAGCAGATGGAAAACATCGCTGATGAGCTGCCAATAGCCACGACTCCCCTCACCCATCGCCCCGTGGCCGGTCCACGCCAGGCTTGCCAGCGCAATGGCTGCAGACGCAGTGACGACCCACAGGCTGACGGTTGCAGAGCGTCTGTACTGCGAGATGCCCACAATCGCTATAAACAGTGCGGCAATGCGTACAAGCCAGCTCAGGCCGACATGAGTGCCCGTCAGGATCATCTGGAAAAAGTGGTGATGCAGCTCCATGAACCCCGACACACCACTCATGGATTTCGCAAGAAGACCCAGTGCGACCAGGGACAGCGCTATACCCAAGAGCGACGTGGCGTACAGCAGCGATTCAAAGCGCAATACCGTGCCCGACGCCCTCTCCTTCCCCCTGAGGCCATACAAGCCAAAAAGCGCCAAGCCAAATAACATCATCAAGTCGAGATAAAGCGCGAAACGAACCGCGATAGTCAGCGAGTCGCCCATGGATCATTTCACTTTGAAGGAAAAACTGCCGGTAATCGGGTGGGTGTCCGAAGAAACAGCGCGCCATTCGACTTTGTAAGTGCCCGTGGTCAAGGGCGCTGCCGGCGTGATGATCATAGTCTTCGGATCACCGCCCGCCGCGACGGCTGCCTGTACACCCATGGGTGAATTTGGCATCCCTGGCATGTCGGTCATGATCAGTTTTGCGCCCGAGAATTGGGCTGTAAGTTGCTCGGAAAAATGCAGTTGGATGGACGAAGGCGCCATGCCATCCGCACCTTCCGCTGGCGTGGATGAAAGGAGCTTCGGGTGTGCCTGGGCAACGGCGCTCAGGAACAACCCGGCGGTCAGCGCAAGTGTTACAGCGGTAGCTTTATAGAAAGGCATGCAAGGCTCCTCACAGCAAGCGCTGTCAGTTCGAGTTTTTTTAGGGAGTGAATATCGTGCCCGTGAAAGCACAATGCAGGTGCACGATGTCACAGGCGCAAGCAACGTGCGATTACATTTCAGTCAGCTTGAAACGGATCTAGCGCCGATGGTCGTGGGTATCAGCGCTCCGGGCAGATTGCCAGTCGCCATTCATATCAAGTACATACTTATGCAAGTAACGATACGTAATTTACTGGCGTTCTAGTAGGCCACGGATCTCGGCAACTACCTGTGTTGTCGCCGCTTCGATCGCGCCTTCGTTACGACACAACACCCAGCCGTGATCCACGACCGCCCGCTCGAACGCCTGGGTGCAGGCAACTTGCTCTTCCAGCTTATGAATCACTGTACTGCCCAGCCCGCGGGTGCGGGCCGCCGCCCTCGCCCAGGAAACCTCGGGATCGGTGACAACCCCGACATGCAGGTCCGGCACCCTTACGTTGCGCTCCAGGTTCAACCGCAAAATCTCGGCAACCGGCACAGACCGGCGAAACGCGGCATCGGACGGGTACCAGCGATCAATCAGGATGATGCTGCCTTGCGGTTGCTTGGGCAGCACGTGCTGCGAAATCCAGGCCCGGCTATCCGCCAGGCGCGCGCAAACCTGCAACTCCAGCTCCCGGCTGGGATGCCTGACGAGCCTGTTGACCAAGGCCATCGTTTCACCGCGGAAGGGATCGCTTTTCTTCTCGCAAAGGCGGATCACTTTGTGGCCTTCGGCCCTCAGTGCTTTGGTAGCGGCCTCCAGCAGCGTGGTTTTGCCGGTGCCCTTGGGCCCATCCAGAGAAACGAATAGCGGTCGGTTCATGCGTCACATAACGATAGTTAGATGGTATTTGCGCCAGTGTACCTGCGCGCTCACAGCATATGCCCGGCCAAGATCCCCTGCCCCACCAGCTCCGACGCCACCGCGCCACGGAACACCCCTGGGCCTGCAGCGACCGAACTGCGGGTAGACCTTCAAGAAATCGATTGTTTCGCAGGCTTTGCCAGCGAAGGGGAACCTGTAGCCAGGCGTGCAGGAAGAGCGCACCGGTACCAAAGCGCACGGCCAAAGGCTGCTAAACCCTGTGGGCATAACAGCTATACCGGCAGTGAATGCTGTTTTGCAGACGTTGTTTGCAGATATGCCCGCTGCATCAAAGCGCCCTGCGCGCTATGTTGGTGGCCCTATTCGAACCCAACCGCCATGGAGGGCTGTCATGGTGATGTTTTGCCGCCTCAGTTTATTGATCCTGGTCGCTGGCACGCTGCTGGGCGATATCGTGATTGCCAGCGTGGGGCTGGTGGCCCTCTGCGCTGCTGCCGTCTACCACAATGTCCAGCAAGACAGCCAGCAAGAAGAGCCTCAAGAGCCTGGGTTCATGGCGTAATCCTCGAACCGCCGAGCGCATGGCATCGGCGGATTGCAGCAACGCCGTCTAGGCTGGATACGTCAGGGCGGGCGCAACAGCATCAGGCAGGTTGCTCAGGCAGTGCCCTCGACTCCGTCCCCAGCCCGTCAGGACCACGACCATGAGACGACGTCGGTTACTGCCCCTGCTCACCCTGTGCTGCACCACCGCCACCACCGGCACCGCCCTGGCCGGTGGCATCCTCATCTACGAAACCGGCCAGGAAGGCAACGGCCTGGCCAATGCCGGCGCCGCGGCGCTGGCCAGCGACCCCAGTGTGTTGATGAGCAACCCCGCTGCCATCACCCAGCTCAAGGGCACCCAGGTCAGCGCCAACGCCCAGGTCATCCTCGGCAGCGTCCGCTTCTCGCGTGACAGCGCCAACCCGTTTGACGGCAACGAAGGCGGCAACGCGCTGCAGTACCTGCCCGGTGCCAGCCTGTTCGTCAGTCACCAGCTCGACGAGCGCGCGACCCTTGGCTTCGGCATGTACGGCAACTTCGGCCTGGCGCTGGACTACGACGATGACTGGGCCGGCCGCTATTTCACCCAGGAAGCGGCAGTAATCGGTGTGTCGTTCCAGCCCACCCTCGCCTACAAGCTCACCGACGACCTGTCGCTGGGCATCGGCCCGCGCATCCTCTACGGCTACTACCGCACCGAGATGGCCATCGACAACAACCTGTTGGGACTGGCCGACCGCCCGGACGGCCAGCTGGAATACCAGGACACCGACGTCGGCGTGGGCGTGAACCTGGGCCTGCACTATCGCCTGTCCCCCGCCACCCAGCTGGGCCTGGCCTACACCAGCAAGGTGAAGCTTGAGTTCAAGGACAATCCTCACGTGACCGACGTCAGCAACCCCTTGCTCAATATTGCCTTGCGCCGCCTGGACGTGAGTGAACTGGAACTGGACATGAACGTGCCGCAGACCGTGCTGCTGAGCATTGCCCATGACCTGGACCCGCAGTGGAAACTGTTGGCCAGCCTCGGCTGGCAGGACTGGAGCGAATTCGGCGATATCGGCGTGGAGGTGGACAGCGATGCCGCCGGCAATGTCAGCCGTAGCGTCGATCGCAAGTACAAGGACACCTGGCACCTCTCGCTGGGCACCCAGTACCAGGCCACCCCGCGCCTGCGCTGGAGCGCCGGGGTCGGCTACGACAGTTCGGCGGTGGACGACAGCGACCGTACCGTCGACAACCCCATGGGCGCCACCTGGCGCCTGGCCACGGGCGTCAACTACCAGCTGCGCGACGGCCTGGACCTGCACCTGGCCTACACCCTGATCTGGATGGGCGACATGGACGTCGAGCAGACCAAGGCCCGCTCGGGCGACAGCCTCTCCGGCAGCTACCGCAACGCCGCCCTGCACATCGTCGGCGGTGGCGCCACCTGGCGCTTCTGATCAGGGCGAGGGGCTGCCAAGGAACCAGCGAAAATAGGGGTTGCCACCGTCACTGCGCACCAGCGCCCCAGCCTCGCGCGCCCAGGCCTGGCGGTTACCGTTGTAGGCGTGCAGGCTCAGGCTGTAGAAGCGCTGCAAGGTCTGCCACTGATCGTTCACCGCCCCGGCAAAGCCCGGGGCGGCACCCTGCAGCGGCGGTGCCTGGCGCAGCGCCAGCAAGGCCGGTAGCACGCGGGTGATCTCCCGTGGCCGGACCCACGGTGCGTACTCGATGCGCGGCTGGTCATCGGTCACCGCCGGTGCGTTGCCGGCATAACGGGCCAACCCTGCCCGGTCGGTGATCCAGGTGGCCAACAGCGCCTGGGGCGAGTCGACACCGACCTCGGCCAGTGCCGAGGCCACGGAGGGCTCGGAAAACCGCTGGATGATCCGTGGCACGTCAAGGTGCAGGGGTTGCAAGGAACCGATCAACAGCATCTCGTGAAATTCCGTGGTCCACAGCGATGCATGGGGGAACACGTCGATGAAACTGCGCACCAGCGCGCGGGTGTCTTCGTCGTTCTGGGTCGGCAACGGCAGCCACTGCGCCACCAGGCCACCCGGTTGCAGGCGGTTGGCGGCCAGCTGATAGAAATCGCGCGAATACAGGTTGACCACACCGGCCGCCGAGGGCGGTGGCGGTTCCAGCGTGACCAGGTCGTAATGCTCGTCGCTGCGCAACAGCTCGCGGCGGCCATCGCGCAGGCGGATGTCCAGGCGTGGGTCGTGCACGGCATCGTAGTTGCCCTTGAACAGCGGCGCGGCGGCCAGCACCTCGGGCAACAGTTCGGCCACCACCGGGCGCTGCAGGCCCGGGTAGCGCAGCATCGCCCCGGCGGTGATCCCGGTACCAAAGCCGATCACCAGGGCCGAACGCGGTTCACCGGCATGGATCAGCAACGGCAGCAGCGCCTGTAAACGCATGTAGCGCAGCGAAGGCATGGCATCGCCGGTATTGGACACGCCTTGAATGTACAGGCGGCTGAAGCCCTGCCCCTGGCGGGTCTGATTCACCACTGCGACGGTGCCGCCCTTGCCTTCCCGGTAAAAACTCAGCTGGCCGTTACGTGCGCCAGGCAGCAGTTCGGCCAGGCGTTGCGCCGGCGTCAGCACGCCCACCGCGAGGCTGGCCAGCGCCATCATCAGTACCATGGCCTTGGCTCGGCGCCCCACGGCATTGCCGCGCCATACCGCGATCAGCCCCACCAACGCCGCCAGGCCGGCCAGCAGGGCCAGGGTGCGCACCAGCCCCACAGCCGGGATCAGCACGAAGCCGGTCAGCCCCACGCCCACAATGCCGCCCAAAGTATTGAGCGCCACCACCGTGCCGACATCCCGGCCTACCCGCCGGCCATCCACCGCCAAACGCACCGCCAGCGGGAACGCCGCGCCCAGCAGCACAGTGGGCAGGAACACCATGCTCAAGGCCGCCACCGCAAAGCGTGCGCACATACCGGCCAGCTCATTACCGGTGGCCTGCAGCACCAGCAGCTCGGCCTGGGTCTGGGCCAGCACCAGCCAGCGCCCGAGCCCGGCGAGTTGCAGCAGTGCCAACAGCCCGGCACCGGCAATCAACATCGCGAACAGCCCCCAGGGGTCGCGCAAACGGTCGGCCCGCCTGGCATACAGCGCACTGCCGGCCGCCAGGCCGCACAGGTAGGTGGCCAGCACCAGCGCAAAGGCATAGGCGCGGGTACTCATGAACTGCACGATCGACTGGCTCCACACCACCTCGTAACCCAACGCCACACCGCCAGCGAGGCAGTACAAGGCAATTGCCAGGCGCGCCTGGGTGGACTTAGGTGCCCGCTCAGTTGCCTGCGCACAGCGCGGTAACAGGTCGTTGCGCCGCACGATCCAGGCAACCACCCCTGCCAAAAGGTTCATCGAGGCGGCGGCCAGGGAGCTGCCAGTCACCCCCAGGTGGGGCAGCAGTACAAAGGCGCCAAGCAGCGTGCCGGCGATGGCCCCAACGGTATTGGCGGCGTACAGCCGCCCGCTGGCCTGGGCTTGTTGCCCAGGTGCGGGGGCCAGCGCGCGCACCAGCACCGGCAGCGTGCCGCCCATCAACAATGCCGGTAAACCCACCAGGGCAAATGGCAGCCACCAGGCCAGCCAGCCGATACTGGCCTCCATCCGGGCGAACCACCCGGCCGACGCCCCCAGGGCGAATGTACTGGCCACCCCGAGCACCGCGACCGCCACCTCCAGCAACGCATACAAGCGTACCGGCCGAGCCAGCTGGTCGGCCCAACGCCCGAACAACCAGCCGCCCAGGGCCAGGCCTGCGAAAAAGGCGCTGATACCGGTGGTCACGGCGTGCACCTCCACACCGACCACCAGCGACAGCTGCTTGATCCACAGCACCTGGTAAACCAGCGCCGCGCCGCCGGACAGCAGCAACAAGGCAGCGGGCAAGCGCAGGGCCAAGCCCGCTGTTGCAACGGTGTCGCAGCCGGCGGTGGGCAGGCTCGGCCTTGCGGGTGAAACCATCATCACTGCCTTAGCGAGGTCGCGCCTCGCGCTGAACCGAACCTCGACGTCCGCCTGCCGACGGACGCGTTTCAGAGGGTCAATTGCCTTTCATCTTCTCTTCGATCTTCTTGTCCACATCCTTGCGTACCTGGTCGATGCTGAAGCTTGCAGGCCGTTGGCTCGGTGGATACTCCACGAAGGTTTGCAGGAACTTGGCGGCTTTCTGCGTGGCCTGGAACACCAAGTAGTCGTTTTTCGTCAGCCAGTCGTAATACTGGTCGGAAACAATGTCGGCACGCTCGTACGGGTCCTGGCGCAGATCAAACAGTTTCGGCACACGCAAGCAGACGAACGGCTCGCTCCAGACCTGCAAGCCACCAGGCGCGCGCTGTTCGCAGTACACCACCTTCAAGTCCTTGAAGCGCATGCCCACCAGCTCGGCATCGTCGTTGAAGTAGTAGAACTCGTCGCGCGGGCCCTTGTCGGCCTTGCCAGTGATGTAGTCAAGCTGGTTGTAGCCGTCCAGGTGCACCTTGAAGTTCTTGCCGCCGACGTCGGCGCCCTTGAGCAGGCGATCTTTGATATCCGTGTCGCCAGCAGCCGCCAACAACGTGGGGAACCAGTCCAGCCCCGAGATCATCTGGATGCTCACGGTGTCGGGCTTGATCTTGCCCGGCCAGCGGATCATGGCGGGTACGCGGTAGGCACCCTCCCAGTTGGAGTTTTTCTCGTTGCGGAACGGCGTGGTCGCCGCATCCGGCCAGGACCACTGGTTCGGCCCGTTGTCGGTGGTGTAGACGACGATGGTGTTGTCGGTGATCTTCAGGTCGTCGAGGGCCTTGAGCAACTTGCCGACATCGCCGTCGTGCTCAAGCATGCCGTCGGCATATTCGTTGTCGATCATCCCGGCCTGGCCCCTCATCGATTCACGCACATGGGTGAAGGCGTGCATACGTGTTGTGTTCATCCAGACGAAGAACGGCTTGTCGGCCTTGGCCTGTTTCTCGATGAAATTGATCGCAGCCTGGGTGGTTTCGTCGTCGATGGTTTCCATGCGCTTCCTGGTCAGCGCACCGGTGTCCTCGATCTTGCCGTCGGCGCTGGACTTGATCACCCCGCGAGGTGACGTGGCCTTGGTGAACTCGGTGTCATCCTTCGGCCAGCGCGGTCGCTCCGGCTCTTCCTCGGCATTGAGGTGGTAGAGGTTGCCAAAAAACTCGTCGAAACCATGGTTGGTGGGGAGGTATTCATCACGGTCGCCCAGGTGGTTCTTGCCGAACTGGCCGGTGGCGTAACCATGGGCCTTCAGGGCCTGGGCAATGGTCACGTCACGTGCCTGCAGGCCCACCGGCACGCCAGGCATGCCCACTTTCGACAAGCCGGTGCGCAACACGGTCTGCCCAGTGATGAACGAGGAACGTCCGGCCGTGCAGCTGTTTTCCGCGTAATAGTCGGTGAACATCATGCCTTCCTTGGCGATGCGGTCGATGTTCGGTGTCTGGTAGCCGACCACGCCCTTGCCATAGACGCTGATGTTGGTCTGACCAACGTCGTCGCCGAAGATCACCAGGATGTTCGGTTTGTCCGCCGCGCCGGCCATACCGGCGCTCAAGGTTGCCGAGGTCGCGAGCGCGACCGCCGACAACCACGTTCTTCTGGACTTCATGAAGTTGCTCTCCGTTCACGTTGCTGTCGCAAGTCCGCGACTGCGTGCACGAAGGATTCCGACTGCTGGCTGGGACCCAGTGCCCTGCGGTTCCGGTGTGGCATTTACTCCTTGTCGAAGGGATAGACACGGCGCCAGTCGCGGGCCATGTCCACCACGGTCCAACCCTGCCGGTTGGCGATATCCAGCGCCTTGTCCAGGCGCCCTACACTGCTCTGACGGTCATACGCCCATTCGCGTTTGGCATCGGTGTGATGCACCAGCCCGGCAAATCGCCGGCCCGGCCCGGCCAGGGTCCACTGCAGCATCTGCAGGTCGCCGTCGGAGTTGCCGAAGGCCAGCACCGGCCGCCGGCCGATCACACCCTCGATGCTCACCGGCTTGCCCGGGCCGTCGTCGTTGTGCAGCAGCTTGGGCAGGCGCTGGATGCTCAGTTGGCCGTCCTTGTCCTGGTACTCGGCGGCCAGGGTGGTGCCGATCACCTGCTCGGGGGGAATGCCGTAGACCTCTTCGGCAAAGGCGCGCATGAACGCCACCTCGCCGCCCGAGACGATGTAGGTGCGAAAACCGTTGTCACGCAGGTAGCCGAGCAACTCCAACATTGGCTGGAACACCATCTCGGTGTAGGGCCTGCCGGTCTTGGGGTGTTTGGCGCTGGCCAGCCAGCTACGGCTGCGTGCCAGGAATTGCTCGGTGCTGATGCCTGAATGGGTGGCGGCGACGATCTTGAGCAGCCCGTCCATGCCCTGCTCCGCCAGCGCCTTGTGGTCGTTGTCCAGCACCGCCTTGAACGGCTGCTGGGTTTTCCATTGCGGATGCTCAGGCGCCAGGCGCCGCACCTCGTCCATGGAGAACAGCACTTCGAAGTACAGCGGTTGCTCGCTCCACAGGGTGCCGTCGTTGTCGAACACGGCGATTCGCTCGGCGGGCGCCACATAGTCCTTGCCGCCTTGATCGGTGACGGCCTCGACGAACGCCACGATGGCCTGGCGCGAGGGGCCGTCGCGCCAGGACGGCAAAGGCTCTGCGGCCAGCACGAGGCATGGCAGCAACAGCAACAGGCAGAGCACGCTGCGCAGGGCATGGGCGGCTGGGCGCGGCTGCATGTGGAGCTCCTTGCCAAGGGCGGATGGCGCAGTGAGTCCGGTTCAGCGGTTGAGAGGCTTCAGACCGCTGCGCTGTGGTTCGCTCGGAGGCTGCGCAGGTGGTGTGCGCGGCAAGGCAATCGGCGCTTGTTCAGGCGCCGCCGATACCCCGAAACGGGACCTGAAAGAGGCTAGCAAACGATTCTTTATTGTGTCGGGAATTTGCGCCCGTCCACACAGCAATCCGGGCTGGCCACTGGTGCGGCGCACCCACAGGTACAGCGCATCCAGCTTCAGTGGCTGCGCCGCACATTGTGCCCGGGCCTGGCGCCAGGCATAGGCCGGCGAGTCGAGCCAGGCTTGATGGCGGCGGGCTTGCCAACGCTGCAAGCGCTGCCAAAGCGCCTGCCAGCGGGCGCGCAGGCCCCAGCCCAGAGCACCTGCGCCAAGCACCGCTGCCACCATCAGCAACCCGTGCCCACCGAGACGAAGCCGGGCCTGATGCCCCATGGCCCGCAGGTCCTCGCTGATGGAAAACGGCGCCTGATACGCGCCCGCGGTGGCCTCCAGCGTTACAGCCGGCACCTTCGCCTGCTGTACCTCGCCGCTCGTCGCATCACGCCACTGATAAGCGATCTCAGGCAATTGATAGCGCCCCGCAGCGCCAATCACATAGGTCACCGTATCCTCACGCTCACCACCCAAGGTGCCGCCGCGGCCATCGCTCAACGGTCTGACCCCCGGCGTCTGCACGTAGCGCTTGAGCCCGGCGACCTCGGTCAGCACGGGGGCGTGCAACAGCATCGCCTGCGCCCCGGGGGCAACGATGCGCAAGCGCCGGGTCACGCTGTCGCCCGCCCGCAGTGGCGTATGCGAGCGCTCCACCTGCTGGGTGAAGGTCAACTGCGCGGCCACCGGCTCGGCGCTGTCAGGGCTGCCACCGGCGCCCTTGGCCTCGAACGCCAGTGGCTGGCTGCTGACCGTGACCGGCCCGCTGGCGGGCCCCGGCTGCACCCGGAACGCCAGGGCCGGAATGTCGAAGTGCCGGGCCGCCTGTGGGGTGATGCGGTACGTGTAGCGCAGGCCGAAAAAGCGCTTGCCGTCGATGTCCTGGTTCAGGTGCTGGGCCTCGCCAGTGGGTGGGCTGACCACAGCACCCGGCAGGTCGAGCGCCGGCAGTACCGGCGCATCGGTGAACCAGGTATCGACCAGCAGGTCGATCTCCAGGCTGACAGTGCCGCCGGGCATGATCGCGCCCTCCGGCACCAGGCGCTGTGCAATGCGCACCTCGGGGTCGGCTGCCAGCACCGGCAGGCACAGCAACCACAAGATCAGAAAATGCTTCATGGCGTGCCCTCCTCGCCCGGCCGGCGCGCCGCCTGCTGGATCTGGAACTTGCGCTTGAGGAACTGCCCCGGCGAGGTGGCCAGGTTGTCCAGCCACAACTGGTCGGAGGCGGCCTTGGCGGTGTGCTGCTGTTGCGTCTTGCCACCCTGGAGCGGGGCCTGGTCTTCGATCACCTTGTCGGGCTTCTCGCCGGTGGTGTTCTGCTGTTGGTCCTGATAGTCCTTGAGCAGGGCCTGGGCCAGCGCCAGGTTGGCGACCGCTTCGGGGAATGCCGGTTGCAACCGCAGCGCCTGCCGGTAGGCGGCAATCGCCTGGGCAAACTGGAACAGCCGCACATGGCTGTTGCCTTGATAGAAGTACGCCGGCGCACTGTCCAGTGGTGCCAGGCTGGCCAGTGCAGCCTTGTAGTCCGACGCTTCATAGGCCGCTACGCCCTTCCAGTAAGGGTCATGGAAATGCTCGGCGGCCTGGGCGTAGTGCCCCTGCTCGAAGGCCCAGCGGCCCTGCTGGTCAGCGGTGAAAAAAACATCGGCCAACTCGCCCGCCCTCACCTGCCCGGGGGCGGCGCCCAACACACCCAGCAGCGCAAGGCCGGCCAGCCAGTTCACCCGCCACCCTCTGCGCACGCCCCACAGGGCCAGCAACAGCAATGGCCAGCACAGCCAGTAGCCGGCATCCTTCCAGTGCAGCGTGGCGCTGTCGCCCGTCACGGCCTGATAGTGCTGGCGAGCGTGCAGTTCGATCCAGTCCAGGTCGTCGTCGTTCAGGGTCAGGCTGCCCAACGGCGCATCGGCGGCGTCGGCCAGGCCTTGCAGGCCCTGCTTGTCGAAACGGCCCTGCACGGCATTGCCCCCGGCATCGAGGCGCGGCATGCCCTTGGCATCGTGCAGCACCCCGGTGTCCTGGCTGCCCACCGCCAGCACCAGCACCTGCAGGTCGCTATCGGCCAGGGCTTTGCCGAGGGCATCGAACTGCGCGGGGTCGGCGCCATCGGTCAGCAGCACCAGGGTGCCGGGGCTGTGCTCGGCGTCGAGCAGCCGTCTGGCGATGGCCACCACGCCCAGCACGTCCTTGCCGGGCTGGGCGATCAGGTCGGTGGCCAGGGCCTGGATGAAGGTGTCGAGCAAGGCCGGATCGTCAGTGGCCGGCAGCACCAGGTGGGCACTGCCGGCATAGGCGATCAGCGCGGTACGGGCCCCGGCCCGGCGTTGCACCAGGTCATGCAGGGTGTGCCGCGCTGCGCCCAGGCGGCTGGGGGGGACATCGTCGGCGTCCATCGAGGACGACAGGTCCACGGCCAGGATCAGCGGCGCGCGGTTGTCGAGAAACGCCGGAATGTCCTGCTGCCAGGTCGGCCCGGCCGCTGCCAGCGCGCCGACCACCAGCAACGCTGCCAGCAGGTGCACCGGGCGCAGGCGGCGGTCGTCGCGCGGTCGGATCAGCAGGTGCTCGACCAGGTGCGGGGCGATGATGCCGCGCAGTTGCCGCTTGAGGTCACGCCGGCGCTGCCATAGCAGCGGCAGGCCGAGACCTGGCAGTACCAGCAACAGCCACCAGGGGCGCAAGAAGTGCAAGGCACTGAGGTCGATGTCCATGCTCAGGGCTCTTTGGCCACAGCCACTCGGGCGCCCAGCAGCGCCAGGCCCTGGCCGAGCAGCAGCACCACCAACGCTGCGCCCAGCGGCCAGACGAACAGGTCGCGCCGCGGTTGGTGGCTGAGGGTGGTGACGTTATGCGGGGTGATCTGGTCGAGCGTGGCATACACCTGTTGCAGCGACGCGCGGTCATCGGCGCGGAAGAACCGCCCGCCGGTGGTCTGCGCAATCACCTGCAAGGTGTGCAGGTCGACCTTGTCCTCGCCGGTGGCCGCCGGGTCGCCGATGCCGATGGCATGCACCACGATGCCGTGCTCACGGGCCAGCCGCGCGGCATGCTCAGGGGTGATGGCACTGCCGGTGTCGTTGCCGTCGGTTAGCAGGATCAGCACCTTTTCCTGCTCCTTGGCCGCTGCCAGCAACTTGATGGTCAGGCCGATGGCGTCGCCCAGGGCCGTGTTGGGTCCGGCCATGCCCACCCCGGCCTCGTCCAGCAACAGCTGCAGGCTGGTATGGTCGAGGGTCAGCGGCGCCTGGGGGTAAGCGCCGCTGCCGAACAGGATCAGGCCAATGCGGTCGCCCTCGCGCTGGGCGATGAAATCGCGCACCACCACCTTCACAGCGGTCAAACGGTCACTGCGCTGGCCGTCGGCGCTGCTGTAGTCGGTGGCCTGCATGGATTGGGAAATGTCGATGGCCAACATCAGGTCACGGCTGGGTTGCACCTGGCGGATGGGCTGTTCAACCAGTACCGGGCGCGCACAAGCGACCAGCAGCAACACCCATGCCAGCCCATTGAGCAGCACCTGCCAGCCACCGGCGTTGGTGCTGCCACTGCCGGGTCGTTGGCCGAGCGCCTGGCGCATGGCTGCGAAGAACGGCACCCGCAACGCGCTGCGGGCTTCGTGGTAAGGCCTGAGCCAGCGGTAGGCAAGCCACACCAGCGGCAGCAGCAGGAACACCCAGGGGTAGTCAAAGCGCCACATGGTGCGCCTCGATCCACTGGCGGCTGGCCGCAAACAGCCGTTGCACGCAGGCTTCGTCCAGCGCGGCAAGCTGTGCGTCCGGGGCATAGGCCAGCTGCTGTAGCTGCGTGGCAAAGCTGGCCGGCAACGGCTGCCGGGCGTGGGCGCTCAGAAACGCCTGCCAGGCCTGGCCGCCGAGCCCGGCGACGGCAGGTGCACCGGGCATCGACAGGGCCACCCGCTTGAGCAGTTCGGGCAGTTCGCGCAAGGCCGCCAGGCGTTCGTCGGCCTTAGCCGCGACCAGCTGGTCCAGGCGCAGCAAGGCCTCGCGTCGGTAGCGATCGCGCTGCCAACGCCGCCAACGCAGCGCCGCCCAGATGAGCAGGCCCACCAGCAGCAGCGCCAGCAACACCGCCCAGGCCCAGGTGTGCGGCAGGTAGCTGAACGGTGGCGCGCCGGGCGCCAGTTCCTGTAGCTGGTCGATCGCAGGCGCCCTCATCGCGCCTGCTCCGCCAGCCGCCCGAGTTCCTTGCGCAGTTGCTCCAGGCTGTCTTCGCCGGTACTGATCATCAGCAACGGCACCTGGCTGCGCCGCAGCAGCTCGGAGACTTCGCGCAGGCGCCCGGCGAGGTACTCGCCCAGTGGCCGGCGGACCTGGCTGCGCCCTATGTCCATTTCCACCTGCACGGCGCCCTGGGTCACGGTGAGCCGGCCCTTGTCCGGCAATTGCAGGGCGATGGGGTCATACACCTGCAGTGCAATTACATCGTTGTGCTGGCGCAACTGGCGCAGCAGCGCCAGGGTCTGTTCGCCGACCCCGGCGAAGTCGCTGATCACGCACACCAGGTGATCGTGCCCGGCGGCGCCGATGCACGTGCGCAGCAACGCGTCCAGGCGCCTGTCGTCGGCCACGGCCTGGCCATGGGCCGACAAACCGTGATTGGCCCGTACCACCGCAGCGCACACCGCTTGCACCCGGGCGCGACTGCGTAGCGGGCGCAGGTGCTCGACGCCGGCCTCGCCGAGCACCATGGCCCCCACGCGGTCACCGGCCTGCAACGCCATCCAGGCGCACACTGCCGCCAGCTGCGCGGCGGTCGCCGACTTGAAGTAGCGTTGCGAACCGAAAAACATGCTCATGCGCTGGTCTACCAGCAATAGGGTCGGCCGGTCCCGTTCCTCATTGAAGGTACGCACGAAGGGCTTACCGAAACGTAGCGAGGCGCGCCAGTCGAGGTGGCGCAGATCGTCACCGGGCGCGTAGTGGCGCAGTTCGTCGAAGCTCAGCCCGCGGCCCCGCAGGCGTGAGGCGTGGTTGCCGGACAAGATGCTCGACAGCGGCTGCCGGGCGACGAAGCTCAGGCCCCGGGCACGCGGCTCCAGGGCCATCAACTCGGCCAACGAGGCGTAGACGAAGCCGTCGGCGGTGGGCATGGCGGCACCCTCAGGCCGGTATGGCGACCTTGTCCAACAGCCGGTCGATCACCTGGTCGGCCCCTACCCCATCGGTGATGGCGTCGTAGGACAGTTGCAGGCGATGGCGCAACACCGGGTGCACGGCGGCGCGCACATCGTCCGGCGAAACAAAATCCTGCCCGCTGAGCCAGGCATGCGCACGCGCCACCCGGTCCAGGCTGATGCTACCGCGCGGGCTGGCGCCGATGCTGATCCAGCGCCCCAGCTCGGCGTCGAGTTCAGCCGGGTGGCGCGTGGCGTTGACCAGGGCCACCAGGTAGTTGTCGATCGCGGGCGCCACGTGCACCTTGGCCACTTCCCGGCGCGCCGCAAAAATCACGTCCTGGGCCAGGCGCACGGGGTCCCCGGCGCTGGCCTGGTCCTCGGCGCGCACCAGGCGCAACACCTGGGCCTCGTCGGCGGGCGCGGGGTAATCGAGTTGCAGCTTCATCAGGAAGCGGTCCATCTGCGCCTCGGGCAACGGGTAGGTGCCCTCCTGCTCGATGGGGTTCTGGGTCGCCAGCACCATGAACAGGCCGGGCATCGGGTAGCACTGGCCGGCCACGGTGATCTGCCGCTCTTCCATGGCTTCGAGCAACGCCGCCTGCACCTTGGCCGGCGCGCGGTTGATTTCGTCGGCGAGGATCACGTTGCCGAACAGCGGCCCGGGCTGGAAGCTTATGCGGTTGCCTTCGGCAGTCTGCTGCAGGATCTCGCCACCGGTGATGTCCGAGGGCAGCAGGTCGGGGGTGAACTGGATGCGCCGCATCTGCGCGTCCAGGTGGCTGGCCAGGGCCTTGACCGTGCGGGTCTTGGCCAACCCCGGCAAGCTTTCCAGCAGCACATGGCCGTTGGCGAGCAGCGCCAGGATCACCTGGTGGATGGTGTCGGCCTGGCCGAGCACCTGCTCGGCGACCGACGCTTGCAGCGCTTTTACCTGCTCATGAGTGTCCACATGCCCGCTCCCTGTGCTCGTTTGCGGTCAAGCAACTGTAGTTGCCATGCCCGCTGACGCAAGATTGCGACACATTTACTGCGCTTGCCGCCAGTAGGGCTCGATGGCCTGCAGGCGCGGATCCTCCGGCGCCGTCTGGCGCATGCGCTGCACATAGCCGAAGGCCTGGTCGCGCTCGCCTGCCAGGGCATGCAGGTAGATCAACGAGTACAGCAGGTCGGCGTCGTCCGGCGACTGCTCAAGGCCCTCGCGCAGTGCCCGTAGCGCCTCGTCGCGGCGGTTCAGGCGCGACAGCAGCAGGCCCTGGTTGTAGCGGATGCGCGCATTGCCCGGCAGCGCCGTGGCGGCTTGGGCCATCCAGTCCAGGCCCTCCTCGTTGCGGCCGTGCTCGACCAGCAGCAGGGCCAGCATGTACGCCAGGTTGCCGCGGTCGGTCGGCGGCATCTTGTCCAGTGCCGCCCCCTCGCGCAGCAGCGTTTCGGCTTCTGCGGGGCGGTTGGCGGCGCTGGCCAGGGTCACCAGGTTGACCCGCGCCGGGACGAAATACGGGTCCATGCGCAACGCCTGTCGGTACTGCGCCATGGCCTCCTCGTCACGCCCCTGGCGGGACAGCAGCACCGCCAGGTTCAAGCGCCCGCCCGGCAGGTCGGCGTTGCCGCGCAGGCGCTGTTCGTAGTCGGCCAGTAGCGCCTTGAAGGTGGCCTGATCGGCTTCGGGCAGTTGCGACGGCGCCATATCGGCCATGGCCCGCACGGTTTCATCACGCACCGCCAGGCTCGGGTCGGCGAGCAGCGGCAGCAAGGGCTTGAGCCGCTCCTCGGCGGGCAGGCTGGTGAACCCTGCCACGGCATAGGCGCGGATCAACGGGTCGGCGTCCTGCAGGGCCCAGCGCAGGTTGCTGACAGTACCTGGGCCCAGGTCTGCCAGCTGGTCGGCGGCGGTAGCACGCACGATGGCCGGGTTGACCTTGTCGGCCAGCAGGTAGCCCAGGCGGCTCATGGCGGTGCCCGGGTCTTCGCGCACGCCTTGCAGCGCCTGCCCGTAATGGGCCGGTCGTTTCGGTGTGGCGTACCACTGGCCGATGGCGCTGGCGGCCCAGGCCGGCGCGCGGTCGGTGTGGCAGGCAGTACAGGCGTCCGGGCTGGCGGTCTGGGCGGCGAGGTCCGGGCGCGGGATGCGCAGGCTGTGGTCACGGCGCGGGTCGACCACCATGTAGGTCTTGCTCGGCATATGACAGCTCACGCACTGCGCGCCAGGCGAGCCTGCGGCGTGATGGTGGTGCGCCGGGCTGTCGTAGTCCTTGGCCTGCAAGCCGGCGAAGCGTGCAGTGTTGGGTTGGGTGTTGTGGCATTGCAGGCACAGGCCGTTGCCTTCGATGCGCACCTTTGTGGTGTGGGGATTGTGGCAATCGGTGCAGCCAACGCCGGCGGCGTACATCCGGCTCTGGGTGAACGAGCCGAACTCGTACACTTCGCCATCGATCTGCCCGTCACCGTGGTACAGGCCGCTGCGCAGGGTGACCGGCAGGCTCTGGTCAAGCTGCGGATGACCAGGCGTCTGGCCGTTGCCCAGGGTTTGCCGGCGGCTGTGGCAAAAGGCGCACTGCTCGACCTGGCCCTTGCTGCCGAGCGCCTTGAAGTCGACGACCAACCCTTTACCCGGCTGACTACCCGCGGTTTCTGCCCTGGCCCAGTCAACATGCGCCTGGCCGGGGCCATGGCAGCCCTGGCAGCCCACGGTCGGCTCCTGCCAGGTGCTGGCGAAGCTGTCCTGTTGGTCGTCGTAGTGCTTGAGCAGCCGGGTGGAATGGCAGTCGGCGCACATGGCGTTCCAGTTCTGGTAACGGCCGGTCCAATGCAGCGGGTCGTCAGGTGTGAAGCGCTGGCCGGGGTAAAGGGAGAACCAGCGTTGCCCGCCCTGGGCCGGGGGCCGGCTGTCCCAGGCAAGGGTCAGGGCCTGCAGGCGCCCCCGGGACAGCGCCACCAGGTATTGCTGCAGTGGCTGGTGGCCGAAGGTGTAGAGGATGCGCAGGTCCGCGGGCTTGCCGTCCTCGCCCTCGATGTTGACGTAATAGCCATCGCCCTTGCGGTAGAACCGCGCCTTGACCCCGTCCTGGTCGAAGCGCACGTCATCGAAGTTGCCCAGTACATTGCCCGCCTTGGCCTCACGCAGCGCCCAGGCATGGTCCGAATGTTGCCACTGGCCGGCCTGCTCGGCATGGCAGCCCTGGCAACTCTCGGGCGTTGCGTAGCCTTCGCGGTCCTTGGCGGCCGCCGGCAACTGGCCAGCTGCGGCGCTGCCGGTGACAAGCAAGGCCAACAGTAGCACGCCCCCTCTCAGTCTTTCTGCCAGCCATCCCATCGCCCAGCTCCATCATCAGGTCCAGCCGCCCTTCGCAAACCGCTTCCTTCAGTCATCCGCCTCGTCGGGCCTGGTCGCCGGCGCGCTGTACCACTGCGCCTTGGGCACCACCTTGTCCTGCGCAGGGTCGCCCAGGTAGTGCGGCGACATGATCTGCACGCCGAACTCGTTGAACACATCCTGGATATTGGCGTGCAGCAGGGTCAGCAACTCGGCCCGTGGTCGGGGCTCGCTGGGCACGGCCTGGGCCACCAGGCGGTACTCGGGGTAGAAGTCTGACAAAGCGGTCTGGAACACTTGCGGGCGGGGTGTGTCGAGCACCCCCTCGGTGCGCCGCGCGGCTTCCAGCAACATGGCCTCGACCTGGCGCCAGGGCGTGTCGTAGCCGATGGTGACCGTGGTGTCGACCACATAGCCCTGGCCCTGCACCACCCGCGAGTAGTTCTTGGTCACCGCCCCGGTGATCATCGAGTTGGGCAGCGTCAGCACCTCGCCCAGCCCGGTGCGGATGGTGGTGGTGAACATGCCCAGCTCGCTGACGGTGCCCTCATGCTCGCCAATACGCACGTACTCACCGGGCCGCAGGGTGCGGGTATAGGTGAGGATCAGCCCGGCGGCGGCCTGGCCGACCACACTGGTGGCGCCCAGCGAGATCATCAGGCCGATCAGCACCGACAACCCCTTGAATGCTTCGGTGTCGGCGCCCGGCAGGTACGGATAGGCCATGGCCAGGGCGAACAGCCAGATCGCCAGCGCGGTCAGCCGGGTGGTGGGTTGCAGGGTTTCCTGGGTCAGCCAGTTGATCGAGCCCGGCCGCGCCAGGCGTTCGAGCAGGCGCTTGCTGAAGGCGCTGATGCCACGGGCGATGAAGAAAATCAGCAAGGCGATCAGCAGCCCCGGGATGGCATCGACGATGCCCGTCAGCACATGGCGCAGCAGCCCTAGCAGGTACAGGTTCAGGCTTTCGCCCCAGGGCCGGGTATAGGGGAAGCGCTGCAGCACGAAACTCAGCCATTCGTAGGTCAACAGCAGCACCAGGGTCCAGCGCACCAGGGCCAGCAGCCGGCGCAACAGCGGGTACAGGTTGCTGGAGTCGACCAGTTGCGTGTGGCCGATGCGCAAGGCACTGGCGTGTTTGCGCACGCGCTTGGGCAGCCACGACAAGGCCTTGTGGTGCAGCCAGACGCAGAGCTTGACCAACAGGATGTACACCAGCGTGGCGGCGGCGCTCAGCCCGGCGGCGGTCAGCAGAAAACGCGGGCTGCGGGCCTGCTGCGCCTCATCGACCACCTGGCGCAGGCGTTGCGCGGCGGCCTCGGCGCCCTGCCGGGTGTCGAGGTCGGTGCCGACCAGGTCCTTGGGCGAGACGATGAAGGCCCGGCGGTCACCCAGCAGCACCAGGAAACTGTCCTGGACGGTGTCCAGGCTGACCGTGCTGGCCAGGCCCTCATCCAGCCGTTCGTTGATCACCGCCTCGGCGCGCCGGGCCCGCGCAGCAGGCGCTTCGCCGAGCAAGGTGGCGTGGAACACCATGATGCTGCGGTTGGCGACCTTGAGCTCGGCAGGTTCGGCCACCGTCACGCTGGCTTGCTCGATGGCCTGGCTACCCAGGCTGATCAGCATCACCGTCAAACAGCACAGGCCTGCGATGAGGCCCTGCCCTCGCCTGATCATTCATCACCTGTTGCTGGGCCTTGCTCCACCCACTGCCAGAACAGCATGTAGCCGATGGCCAGGATCACCGGGCCGATGAACAGCCCGATGATGCCTTCTGCAACCATGCCCCCCAGCGCACCGATCAGCACCACGGGCATCGGCACATTCACCCCGCGCCCCAGCAGCAGGGGTTTGAGCACGTTGTCGACCATACCGGCCAGCACGCTGTACACGGCAAACACCACGGCGCCCACACTGGCACCTTCGGTGAAGAACACAAAGGCCACCACCGGCAGGGTGATCAGCAACACCGGCAGTTGCATGATGCCCAGCAGCAACACCAGGATCGCCAGCAGGCCAGCACCGGGGATGCCCATCAGGACGAAGCCCAGCCCTACCAGCAGCATCTGGATGAAGGCGATGCCGACTACGCCTTGCGCCACCGCGCGAATGGTCGCGGTGCACAGTTCGGCGATCAACGGGCCGCGTTCGGCGCCGGAGATGCGCGTGCCGATCTGTACCGCGCTGCGCTCACCGTTTTCCCCGTAGGCCATGACCACGCCCGACAGGATCAGCGCGCCGATGAACAGCAAGAAGCCGGTGCCGACCCCGGCCAGCTTGCCCAGCACCACCATGCCGATGCCCTTGAGGTGCGGGGTGACGCTCTGGATCAGGCTGGTGGCATCGGTGGCCGCCTGCTGCCAGAAACCGTACAACGGCGGCCCCACCAGCGGCCAGGTGGCCACTGCCGGGTTGGCCTGCGGCACATGCCAGGCCCCGCTCTTGAACAGCTCCATGGCCGCATGCACCGAGGCGGCGATGGAATCGCCCAGCAGGTAGATCGGCACCATCAGGATCAGCAGCGTGACCAGGATGATCAGGCTCGCCGCATGCCCGCTCTTCAAGCCCAGCCTGGCGCATAACCGGCCGTGCAGCGGGTAGAAGGTGATGGCCAGGATCACCGCCCAGAGCATCAGGCTCAGAAACGGGCGGAACACCGCAAAGCAGGTGACCACCAGCGCGGCCACCAGGCCTGCGCGTATCAGCACGTCCAGCAAGGCCCGGGACAGCTTGAGCTCGTTAGGCAAAGGCAACATGGGCTACCTCCTGGTCAGTGGCCGGTCAACGCCAGCCACAGGTAACAGCAGACTAGTACGGCACGGGCAAGTCGCAAACGGCGACAGATCGCACGATAAATCGCGAACACTGGCGTCAGATCAATGCACTGACATAGCAATCCGGTATCATCCGCGCCATTCAGCCCGTTGTTTGCTAGTGGAGTCGTGCCTGATGAAAGTCCTGACCGTGTTCGGCACCCGCCCGGAGGCCATCAAAATGGCGCCACTGGTCAAGGTCATGGCCCGTACCGAGGGCATCGAAAGCATCGTCTGCAGTACCGGGCAGCACCGGCAGATGCTTGACCAGGTCTTGCAACTGTTTGCCGTGCCGGTCGACCATGACCTGGATGTGATGGTCCCGGGGCAAACCCTCAATGGCCTGTTTGCCCGCCTGATGACGCGTATCGACGCCCTGCTCGATGAACTCAAGCCCGACTGCGTGCTGGTGCATGGCGACACCACCACGGCGGCCGCCTGCAGCATGGCGGCCTTCCACCGCGGTATCGCCATCGGCCATGTCGAGGCTGGCCTGCGCACCGGTGACCTGGCCCAGCCCTTCCCCGAGGAAATGAACCGCCGTGTGGTGGATGTGATGGCGCGCTGGCTGTTCGCGCCCACGCTGACTTCACGCAACAACCTGCTGCAGGAGAACCTGCAGGGGCAGGTCCACATCACCGGCAACACCGTGATCGATGCGCTGGACCTGATCCTGCAAAAACTCGACCGCGAACCCGAGATTGGCGAAAGCTTCGCCAGGCGCTACCCGTGGCTCGACCCCAGCCGCCGGCTGGTGCTGGTCACCGGCCACCGCCGGGAGAACTTCGGCGAGGGTTTCCGGCAGATCTGCCAGGCCCTGGGCGAGCTGGCCAAGCGTGACGATGTGCAGGTCGTCTACCCGGTGCACCTCAACCCCCAGGTGCGAGACGTGGTGATGGCGGTGCTGGGCGACAACCCCAACGTGCATCTGATCGACCCACTGGATTACCTGGAATTCGTCTGGTTCATGCGCCGCGCCCACCTGGTGCTGACCGACTCCGGCGGCGTGCAGGAAGAAGCCCCGCACCTGGGTAAACCGGTGCTGGTCATGCGCAACACCACCGAGCGCCCGGAAGCCGTGGCCGCCGGCACGGTCAAGCTGGTGGGCACCGCGAGCGGGCGGATTGTTCAGAGCGTGCAGGCCATGCTCGATGACCCCGCGCTTTATGCCCAGGTGGCGCGCAGCGTCAACCCCTATGGCGACGGCCAGGCCAGTGAGCGCATCGTCAATGCCCTGCTCGGGCGGCCTTTCACGGCCTTCCAGGCGCACTGAGCGCGCCTTGAGCGTCAATAAAACGACATCATCATTTTACGTACGTCATATATCGGATTTTTCCTACAAAAAACCATCAAAATATTGACATAGGCACTTTGATACTAGAGACTGCGCAGCCGATGTCTTGACGAATTGGCATCGCGCTCGAATGAACGCTTGACAGCGTTTACTTGCCCTATCGGCAATGATTACCCGATACCCACGCGAAGACAGGCGTTTACAGACGCCAGTCGGCGCACGCGTTTGCGCGCCTCACGAGGGCTGCCAACGCCCCTGAACCTTCAAGGACCAGATCGTTGACCCCCACGACTCGCCGCTTGCAGTTCGCCGTTCTGAGCACTGCCCTTACCTCCCCGCTCCTCGCCCACGCCACCCCCGCCAGCGATGCCTTGCAAGCGCTGATGGCACAGGACTGGGTAGCGCGCAGCGTTTCGCTCAAGGACCTGGGCATCACCAACCCGGTGGTGCTCGACCAGGCCGACAACCGCCAGGCATTCTTCCTGCCGGTGCCCAGGGGCGTGGCGATCAGCGATGCGCAGATCGAACTCAAGGGCCAGTTCATCAAGGGTGAGGCGCAGCCCGCCACCTTGCGCCTGGCCGTCGATGGCCAGCCCCGCGTGGCCGAGCGCGTCAGCCGCGGCGAAGGCGACCTGAGCCGCACCCTGGCGGTGGACAGCGGCAGGCACGCCAGCGGCTTCGTCAACTTCACCCTGGACTGGAGCTCGCCGGTTTCGGAGGAATTCTGCGCCCCGCCGCGGGCCACCGCCAACGTGTTGACCTTGTCGCCACAGACGCGCCTGAACTACCGCTACTCGATGTCCGCCTTGGGCAGCCTGGCTGAAGCCTGGAGCAGCCTGCCGGGTGAGCCGGTCATCCTGGTAGCCGCCGGTACGCTCGAACGCAACAGCTTCGACAGTGCCTGGCGCCTGGGCGTGGCCCTGGAGCGCAGTGCCCGCCGTGCCCAGGTGCGCGCCTTGCCGCAGGTGGGCGACAGCCTGTCGCTGGCGGGCATCGAGGTACCGCAGGCGCTGGCCAAGGTTCCGGCATTCGCCGCACTGGCCGGCAAGGCCCGTCACACCCTGGCCAGCCCGGCCGAACTGGGTGCGCTGCTGCTGCTCGATGCCCCGGCGATCCGCGCCGATCTGGCCATCGCCGACAACGCGCTGGTGGCCCAGCTCAACGGCGCCCTGGACGCGTTGGCGCAACAGCTGCAGGACGACCAGGCCGCCCTCGCCGCCCTGGCGCAATGGCGCACGCAGAAGGCCAGCCTGGCCGCAGCCGCCCTGCCCAGCCAACAGCTGCAACTGCTCAGCCTGGGCCGCCAGGCGCTGGTGGCCGTCGCCGCCGACGCCGGCGCCAAGGCGGCTGGCGTGTTCGACGCGCACTGGCGCAATGTGCTGGTGTCGCGCGAGGCCCAGGTGAAGGACGTGGGCGAAGCGCTGCGCAACGACCATGGCCACCTGCGCCTGAGCAGCCTGGGCGGCAACTTCGGCACCTTCGATGTGGTCAGCCGCGGCGAGTGGACCGCCACCTTCCCGCTCAGCGCCGTGTCGGTCAACGGCCGCATGCCGGGTGAACTGCACCTCGATCTGGCCGCCGCCCCCGGCGCCTCCGCAACGGCGCCGGTCGCCTCGGTGATCTGGAACAATGTGCTGCTCAATGCCGCGCAACTGGATGCCGATGGCAGCCCCCAGCGTTTGAAGGCACGCATCCCGGGTTACGCCCTGGGTGTCACCAACACCGTGCAGGTGCGCTTCCAGCGTCAGCCAAGCTCGCCCAACTGCGCCGAGATTCCCCAGGCCTATCCGGTCAACGTGCTGCCCAGCAGCTACCTGACCTCGGCTGACGCCGAACCCGACGGCACTTTCATCGGCCTGCTGCCGCTGCTGGCTGGCAAGCCCCAGGTGATCGTCGACCAGGCCGCCCTGCAAACGCCAGTGGCCAACCTGGGCAAACTGATCCGCCTGGCCAGCGCCGCCGCGCTGTCGCCGGTCACCGCCGAGCTGGTATTGGCCGATGGCCAGGCAGAAGTCACGCCGACGCGGCCATTCCTGGCCGTGGATGTTCAGCTGCCAGGTGCCAAGCCAGTGCTGGGCGTGGCCGAACTGCAGCGCCTGCAGGCCCAGGGCAACCAGCAGCTGGCCCTCGACCTGCAGGGGCCACAAGGCCTGGGCACGCTGTCAGTGGTCGATTCCCACAGCCAGCACGGCGTGCTCTGGAACAGCCTGGGCAACCCCTCCATGGTGCCGCAGGTGCCGTTCCTGCTGACCCAAGGCAATGCCGTGGTGGTCGGCGAACAAGGCCCGCTGACCTGGGTCGACACCACCGACCCCGAGCTCAATCTCAACGGCACGCCGTTCCATCAGTGGCGCAAGCAACTGGTGTGGGCGCTGCCCACCCTGTCCGGCATCGTCCTGCTGCTGGTACTGCTGGGTGTGGTCGCCCGCCGCCTGCGCCTGAAGCACAAGGGCAAGTAGGCCGGGTAAGCGCACATGTCCTCACTCTATTGGCCGTACCTGCTGGCGGACTATTACCGCATCCTGGAAATCGTCACCGCCGTGGTCGGGGTGCTGATCCTGCTGTCCAGCCTCGATGACCTGTTCATCGACAGCTGGTACTGGGTGCGCCAGACCTACCGCAAGCTGCTGATCCGCCGCAAGCGCTACCAGGCGCTGACGGTGGAGCAGCTGCGCGCCAAGCCCGAGCAGCCGCTGGCGATCATGATCCCGGCGTGGCTGGAGTACGACGTGATCGCGCCGATGCTGGAGAACATGGTCGGCTCGCTGGACTACAAGAACTACTACATCTTCGTCGGCACCTACTGCAACGACCAGCGCACCATCGACGAGGTGGAGCGCATGCGCCGGCGCTACAAGCAGTTGATCCGGGTCGAAGTGCCCCATGACGGCCCGACCTGCAAGGCCGACTGCCTGAACTGGATCATCCAGGCGATCTTCGCCCAGGATGCGCGCATGCCCGAGCCCTTCGCCGGGATGATCCTGCACGACAGTGAAGACGTGCTGCACCGCCTGGAGCTGCACTACTTCAACTACCTGCTGCCACGCATCGACTTCATCCAGCTGCCGGTCACCTCCCTGGAGCGTGACTGGTACGAGCTGGTGGCCGGCACCTACATGGACGAGTTCGCCGAATGGCACACCAAGGACCTGGTAGTGCGCGAAAGCATGTCGCGCATGGTGCCGTCGGCCGGCGTCGGCACCTGCTTCTCGCGCAAGGCGCTGCTTGAACTGTCGGCCGAGACCAACAACCAGCCGTTCAACACCGACACCCTCACCGAGGACTACGACATCGGCGCACGCCTGGCGCGGCGCGGCATGAAGCAGATCTTCGGCAAGTTCCCGGTGGACTACGTGGCCAAGCGCACCACCTGGTTCGGCAACGGCAAGGAAAAGATGGTGGCCATCCACATGCCCCTGGGCGTGCGCGAATACTTCCCCGACACCTTCCGCACCGCCTACCGGCAGAAGGCCCGCTGGACCCTGGGCATCGGCCTGCAGGGCTGGAGCCAGGTGGGCTGGGCAGGCTCGCTGGCCACCAAGTACCTGCTGTTCCGCGACCGCAAGGGGCTGATCACCTCGTTCATTGCCATCCTGGCCTACCTGCTGCTGGCCCAGCACCTGGTTTTCCTGGGCATCAGCGCCACCGGCCACTGGAAGGTGTTCTTCCCGTCGGTGTTCTCGCCCAACAGCCTGCTGCTCGACCTGATGTGGGCCAACACCCTGGCCCTGAGCCTGCGCATCCTGCAGCGCGCGTACTTCGTCGGCCGCCTGTATGGCTGGGAACACGCCCTGCTGTCGGGGCCGCGGATGATCATCGGCAACTTCATCAATGCCATGGCCGCGGCACGCGCCTGGCGCCTGTACCTGGGCTACCTGTTCCTGGGCAAGAAGCTGGTCTGGGACAAGACCATGCATGACTTCCCGTCCGCCGACCAGTTGCACCAGCAGCGCCTGCGCCTGGGGGAGCTGCTGTTGTCGTGGCGCGCCATCGACGACGACATCCTGGCCCAGGCCCTCAAGGCCCAGGCCGAAGAACACAAGCCGCTGGGGCAGATCCTGCTCGAGCACGGCTACCTGGATGCGGACACGCTCAACGAAGCCATCCTGTTCCAGCAGGAAAACGCCGAGCCCGCAGCGCCAGCCCCTCACACCCCAGTCGCGCCCGCGGCGAAAGAAGCCCAGGTTGCCGCACTGACATGATCGCTGCCCGCCCCGCCCTCCTGTTGTTCGGTGCCTGGCTTGCCTGCGCCCACCTGCCCACCGCCCTGGCCGCCGAGGCAGCGCTTGAAGGCGTGGCCTGGGAACAGGCTGACCAGGCGTTTCGCAGCTACCAGTCGGGGCGCTACCGCGATGCCCTGCAACAGGTGGACGCCGCCCTCAAGCTGCGCCCGGACGTGGCCCGGCTGAACCTGCTCAAGGTCTATACCTTGCAGAAGCTTGGCCGGCGCAACGAAGCCCGCCAGGCCGCGCAAAGCGCGCTCAAGCGTGGCGTGCGCGACCCCGGCCTGCAGGCGGCGGTGACCAACCTGCAGCACAGTGCCCCGGCCGCCAGCGGCCCGGCACCTTCGGCGGCCTATCAGCGCGGCTTCCCGTTGGCGACCAAGGCCTACGCGGCCTACAACGCCGGCGACATGGCCGCCGCCGAACGCGATGGCGAGCGGGCGTTCCGTACCGACCCCAGCCAAGGCGCCTGGGCCCTGCTCTGGCTCGACAGCCTGGAGGCGCAACAACGCTGGGCCGAGGCCGCCACCGCCGCCGGCACCGCGATCAGCCTGGGCGCCCCCAACAGCAGCGACCTTGAAGCCCGCCGCCAAACCCTCAACCGGCGCATGGCCGTGCGCCCGGCCGAGCAGGCCTACCAGGCGCTGATCGCCAACCGCCCCGGCGATGCCGTGCCGCTGGCCCGCGAAGCTGTGCGCCTGGCACCGGACATTGCCAGCCACCGCCTGCTGCTGGTGACCGTGCTGCTGCTGGACAACCAGCCCGCCGCCGCCGAGCAGGCCGCCAACGACGCGCTCGAAGCCGATGACGAAAGCACCGTGATGCGGGTAATGCGCGGCTACCTGCGCCAGTACCAGGGCAATGCCCAGGCGGCCGACAGCGACTTCGACAGCGCCCTGGCCCAGGACTGGCTCGACGAGGAACAGCTGCGCAACGTACGCCTGATCGCCATCGACGCGGCCCTGGCCGGCGGTGACAAGGCCCGCGCCACGGCGCTGCTGGCGCCCATGGACGCCAGTGACGAAGCCGTGGGCAAACGCCAGCAGGCCCTGGCCGATGGCCGCGCCCCGGCCACCACGCTGAACCTGAGCAACTACCCGGCGCCACGCCAGTCGTGCCAGGACACCCCCTACGGCACCCAATGCGAACTGCTGCCCGCCGATGCCGGCGGCGCGGCCGGCCCGGCCAGCGAGGCCTACGCCGCCTACGCCCGCCAGGACTACCAGGCAGCGATCCAGCAGGCGCGCAAGGCCGTCGAACAGGACCCGGACAACCTTGAGTTCCAGCGCCTGCTCACCACCGCCCTTGCCGCCGGCAACCCGCAGCAGGCCGCCGAGGCCGAACAGCGCCTGAGCGACGCCATCGCCCGTGCCCCCAGCGATGCCGAGCTGCTGATGCAGCGCGGTTACCTGCGCATGCGCACGGCCCAGCCCGCGCGCGCCCGTGAGGACTTCCGCGCCGCCCGCGACACCGGCAAGGCACCGAACACCGTGGTGCTCGACGAGGCCTATGCGCTGTCGGCCATGGGTGAAAAGCCGGCCGCCGTGCGCCAGCTCAAGCACGCCATCGACATGGACGATGCCGGCACCCTGCAGTTGGATGCACAGCAGCGCCACAACACACGCAGCGCCATCACCGCCTATGACCGCGAATGGGGGGCCACCGTGACCGCCAGCTACCGCGGTGCGCGCCCGAGCACCACCATCGCCAACGCCGGGCAAAGCTCGGCAGGCGACTCGATCTTCAGCACCGCCGAGCTGTACTGGCGGCCCAGCCAGTTCAATGACCAGAACGGCGTGCTGGAGGTGTATGGGCGGATGAGCAATACGCTGTGGGATGAAGGTGGCCGCTTCAAGTCGGCAGGCGCGATCGATCCTTGCAGCCGCCAGGCACTGAACGACAACGGCTCCTCCGACTCGAAATCGGTCAGCGGCTTCCCCAGTACCATTGCTTCCTTGGGTGTGCGTTATTCACTGTCCGATACGGGTTTCACGTTCGGTCTCGAGCGGCGCTTCCTGGTGGGCTCGGCAACGCGCGAAGGGACCGCGAGCCCTGGCAAGAACAGCGTGCGCTGTGAATTCCAGGAAACTGTGCAGGACGCCAACTCAGGCATCCAGGACCCAGCGGATCGCATTAACGGCGCCTTGATGACTTACAAGCTCAAGGACAGCGCTGGCGGCTGGCTAGCCTACGCAACCTACGGCTTCTACCGCGGCACCGAACTGCGCATGGAGCAAAGTTGGTGGACCGTGGATGCCTATTCGCAATTGGGTTACTCGCTGGAAGACAACGCCGCCAAATACACGCTGTACGACGTGGACAGCGAGGGCTCTCGTACCCGGGAGCTGGGCACAGCCGATGGCCGCCTGCTGCGCAGGCAGCTGTTCCTCAGCAACGAAGTCCGTCTGGGGCGCAGCTACCGGCTCACTGAAATCTCCCCGAATCTGGTCCTGTTCCCGCATGTGGTCGGGGCTGCCGACTGGATCTGGCAAAAAGACCAGGTGACCCATCTCAAGGGCAAGAGTGGCCTGCTGGAGGATGCCGACGGCAAATACTCCCTGACCCGCGACCAGGGCTCCTGGTCCATGGCCGCAGGCCCCGGCATTGCCCTGCGCTACTACTTCCGTGAAGACCATTACCATACGCCCCGCTCCTACCTGGACTGGACGGCCCAATACCGCTTCGCCATCGGCGGCGGTGCCTCCGACCGGGCCGAGGGCCTGTTCATGAACCTGACCCTGTCGTATTGAGGACCCCCGCCATGCTGCCGTCTTCTGTGCTTACCCGCTCTTTCAAAGGCCTCGCCGCCAGCCTGCTGGCCGCCAGCATCGGCCTTGCCGTGCCCGCCGCCCAGGCCGATGACTCGTCGATCGTGCTGCGTGGCAACGACGGCTGGCTGTTCCCCGGCTGGGGCAGCCTTACCGAGGTCGACAGCCGCGGCATCGAAGCCTCCACCGCGCTGATCAAGGACGCCCAGCAGGCCCTGGCCGCGCGCGGCGTGCAGTTGCAGGTGCTGGTGCTGCCCGACAAGACCCGCTTCTACCAGGACAAGCTGCCTGCCGGCAAAGCCCTGAGCCCTGCCGTGCAGCAGCGCTACCAGGCCATCCTGGCCAGCCTGCGCAAGGCCGGCATCAGCGCCATCGACGACGAGGCCGTGCTGCGCCAGCTCAAGAACAGTGGCAAGGATGTGTTCTACCGCACCGACCAGCACTGGACCCAAGCCGCCGCCGACGCCACCGCCCTGGCCACCGCCGAGCAGGCCCGCCGCGATGTACCGGCCCTCAAGGGCACCGCCGGCAGCGGCATGCAGCTGGGCAGCGAGTTCAAGGAGCGCCGCTACGGCGACCTGGCCGAACGCTTCCTCACCCCCGAGCAGCGCAAGCAGACCGGCCGCGAAACCTTCACCGTGCGCCGCCAGGCCGCGGCCAACGGCCTGCTCGACGACGCCCCGGCACCGCTGCACGTGACCGGCCACAGCATGGTGCAGCCGTACTTCGGCTTTCCGCAAAAACTCTCCAACAGCATCGACCGCCCGGTCTCGGTGAACTGGAAGCCCGGCAACGTCGGCCAGTGGATCATGCTGCTGGAGTACCTGGAGTCGGCCGACTTCAAGCGCAACCCGCCGCAAGTGCTGGTGTGGCAGATGTTCGAGCCGACCTACGCCCAGGGCCCCCAGGCCAGCGGCCTGTGGGACAACGCCTCGATCATGAGCGCCGACAGCTGGCGCCAGCGCCTGCGCGCCGCTGCCGGAAAGTGAGCCATGGCTGAACAGGCGACCCCCGTCACCCCGTCGCACCGTGGCTACACCGCCGCGGTGATCGGCCTGTTGCTGCTGGCCCAGGCCTGTGGCCTGTGGCTGCTGTTCAACAGCAAGCTCGATGCCGCGCAGCTGCAGCCGGCGGCCTGGTTCGACGGCGAGGCCGGCAAGGCCCTGGGTGATGCGTTGCAACCCGAACTGCAGAAAGACGCCGACACCCTGAGCGCGGCGGTGCGCTATCGCCTGCTCGGCGACCTGGGTGACCAGGTGGTACAGGGTTGCCCGGGCTGGCTGTTCTACCGCGACGGCCTGCGCGCCCAGGCCGGCGTCAGCGGCGCCTATGAAGCGCGCCTGCGGCTGATGCAGCACTGGGTCGGGCAGCTGCGCAGCCAGGGCTTGCAGGTGCTGCTGGTGGCGGTGCCGGACAAATCCCGTATCGAAAGCCAGGCCCTCTGCGGCCTGCAGCAGTCGCCGCAACTGCAGGCGCGCCTGGGCCAGTGGCAAGCCAGCCTGGCCAGCCAGGGCGTGCCCTATGCCGACCTCGGGGCGGCCTTGGCCCACGCCCCGCAAACCCCACCGCAGTTTTTCCGCACCGATGTGCACCTCAATGCCGACGGCGCCCAGCGCGCCGCCGATGCCGTGGCCGCCAGCGCCCTGCCCCTGCTCGATGGCAAGCGCGACCAGGTGTTCACCAGCTCCCAGGTGGGCGCTGCGCAACCGCGCATGGGCGACCTGATCGTGCTGGCGGGCCTGGAGCACGCCGCCAGCGCCTGGCGCCCGACCATGGAAGACGAACACCCGCAGCAGATCCAGGTGCAGCGTGGTGGCGGCCTGCTCGACGACACCCCGCCGGTGCAGGTACTGCTGGCGGGCAGCTCCAATGGCCGGCGCAGCGCCTTTGCCGAACGCCTGGGCCGCAACCTGGGCCAGCAGGTGTGGAACCAGAGCCTGGACGGCGGCCAGTTCAGCGGTGCGCTGCTGGCCACATTGGGCAAGCGTGAGCGCTGGCCGGCCAGCCTCAAGCTGGTGATCTGGGAATTCTCCGAAAGCGCCCTGTCGCTGCCATTGACCGCCGACGAGCGCGCCGTGCTGGCAACGCTACCTGAACCGCAGGCCGACCATGCTCTTTAACTCCTACCTGTTCCTGCTGCTGTTCCTGCCGCTGACCCTGGCCGCGCACTACCTGATCGCCGCCCGCAGCCTGCGCGGCGCCGCGCTGTGGCTGTGCGTGACCTCGATCGTGTTCTATGGCTGGTGGAACCCGCAGTTCGTGCTGCTGCTGATCGGCTCGATCGCCTTCAACTACCTGGTCAGCCTGGCCATCCTCGGCACGGCCGGGCGCTCACGCCTGCAACTGCTGATTGCCGCGGCCGGGGTCGGCGCCGACATTGCGCTGCTGTTCCACTACAAGTACTTCGTCACCCTGGTGAACTTCGCCCAGGACTGGGGCCTGGCCGGCACCCGCCTGGACGACATCATCCTGCCCCTGGGGATTTCGTTCTTCACCTTCACCCAGATCGGCTACCTGCTCGACTGCCGCGCCGGCATCGTCAAGGAACGCAGCCTGCTCAGCTACGTGCTGTTCGTGACCTTCTTCCCGCACCTGATCGCCGGGCCGATCCTGCACCACAAGGAAATGATGCCGCAGTTCGCCCAGCCGGATAACTACCGGTTCCGCGCCGAAAACCTCAGCGTGGGCGGCATGCTGTTCGTCATCGGCCTGGCCAAGAAGGTGCTGCTGGCCGACCCCATCGCCCCCTATGCCGACGCCGGCTTCGCCGACCCCGGCAGCCTCGGCTTCTGGGCCGCATGGGGCACCGGCATCGCCTACGCGTTGCAGCTGTACTTCGACTTCTCCGGCTATTCGGACATGGCCCTGGGCCTGGCCAAGATGTTCGGCATTCGCTTCCCGCTGAACTTCAACTCGCCGTACAAGGCCAGCAACATCATCGATTTCTGGGCCCGCTGGCACATGACCCTGACCCGCTACCTGACCGCCTACCTGTATTACCCGGTGGCCATGGCGGTGTCGGAGTGGCGCGGCAAGCGCGGGCTGCCGGTCGGCACCCAGGGCGCGGCGACGCCGGGCGGCTTCGCCGCGGCAATCATCTTGCCGACCACCTTCACCATGGGCCTGGCCGGTATCTGGCACGGCGCCGGCGTGCAGTTTTTGATCTTCGGCCTGCTGCATGCCGCCTACCTGTCGATCAACCATGCCTGGCGCATCTTCGTGGTCGGGCGCATCCGCAAGGGCAAGCAGCACCCGCTGAAAGTGGCGGGCTACGTGCTGCTGACCTTTGCCGCAGTGATCGTTGCCCAGGCCTTCTTCCGCGCCGCGTCCACCTCTGATGCCGTGCTGCTGATCGAGGGCATGTTCGGCCTGCGTGGCCCGGGCAGCCTGCCCGAGGTCCTGTACCCGGCCGGTATCGCCTGGGGCGACGCCTGGCGCCTGCTGATCGGCCGCCACCTGGAGGCACTGCACGTACTGGCCGTGCTGGCCGTGGCCTGGTTCCTGCCCAATTCGCAACAGATCATGGGCGGCTTCTCGCCGTCCCTGGCCCGCGCGCAGCTCGACGGCCCGGCCGCGCTGCGCTGGGCACCGACCCTCAAATGGCTGCTGATCATGGCGGTGCTGCTGGCGCTGTGCCTGATGAACCTGCACAAGGAAGCACGCTTCCTGTACTTCCAATTCTGACTCCGTGGAGTGATTGACATGAGCGAACAAGCCCTCAAGCAACAACTGGCCGAAATCATCGAAAACGTGATCGGCACCCCGGTGGCCCACGACGACCTGCTGATCGAATCCGGCCTGGTCGACTCGATGACCGCGGTGGACATCGTCATGGCGGTGAAGAACGCCTTCGGCTGCAAAGTGCCAGCCACCGAGATCGACGAGCACCTGGAGTCGCTCGACGCCCTCGCCGCCTTCATCCAGAACAACCGCTGAGCCTGCACAGGCCGCCACCCGGGAGAGTGCCGGATGCACTTCGATTTCGACCGCTGTGAGTTCGCCGACTGCCACCAGGGCGCCGGCGCCCCTGCCCTGCGCGACGCCCATCGGGTACTGGACTGGGCCGGCCTGCAGGTGGCCGTCGAGGCCTGGGCGCTGCGTGCCCACGCGCAGGGCATCGAGCCCGGCACCGCGCTGGTGCTCAGCGGCCACAAGCAGATCGAATTCGTCGTCGCCATGCTTGGCTGCCTGCGCCTGGGCGTGACCTATGTGCCGCTGGACAGCATCAACCCGCCACAGCGCCTGCAGCGCATCATCGAGCTGGTGGGCGCCGGGTATTGCTATGACGCGGAACAGGACCAGTTCCGCGCGGGCATGGCCTGCGCCGCGCCGCTGGCCGAGGCGGGCCTGGCCTACGTCATGTTCACCTCCGGCAGCACCGGTGACCCCAAGGGCGTGCAGATCGCCCGCGACAGCCTGGCGCTGTTCGCCGGCTGGATCCGCGATTGCCTGGCCTTGGGCGAACGGCCGCGGTTCATGAACCAGATGCTGTTCAGCTTCGATTTCTCGCTGTTCGACCTGTGCGGGGCGTTGGCCCTGGGTGGCCAGTGCGTACTGTGCCCGCGCGAGGTTATCGGCGACCCCGAGGGGTTTGTCGACTACCTGGCCGACAGCCAGGTGCAGGTATGGGCCTCGACGCCGTCCTTCGTCCGTCAGCAGTTGCTCAACGACGCCTTCGACGCCCGGCACCTGCCCGCCTTGCGGGTATTCGTGTTCGGTGCCGAGTCGCTGACGCCGACCCTGGCCAACCAGCTGTGGGAGCGCTTCCCCGAAGCGCGGATCATCAACTCCTACGGGCCGACCGAAGCCACCTGCTCGACCACCTGGATTGAAATCCTGCCGCCGCTGGAGAACGCTGCCCAGCCGCTGTCCATCGGCCGGGCCAAGCCCTATGCCGAGCTGTTCCTCGACGACGGCGAGCTGTGCATTGCCGGCGACCACGTGATGCGTGGCTACCTCAATCGCCCGGACCTGAGCGAAGCCGTGCTGTTCCAGCACAACGGCAAGCGCGCCTACCGCAGCGGCGACCTGGCCGAAATCGACGCACAAGGCCGGGTGTTCTTCCATGGTCGACGCGACGACCAGATCAAACTCAATGGCTACCGGATCGAGCTGGGCGAAGTGGACGCCGGGCTGGCCAGCCTGCCTGGGGTCGACAGCGCCGCCACCGTTGCCCTGCGCCGCCCCGACGGCGCGCTGGTGCGCATGGTCGGTTTCATCGAAACCCCCGGCCACCTGCCGGCGGCTACCCTGGGCCCGTTGCCCGAGGCGCTGGCCGACTGGAAACAGCGGCTGGCAGGTAGCCTGCCGTCCTATATGATCCCGTCCGAACTGCTGGCCTGCGGCCGCTTCCCCGGCACCTTGTCCGACAAGGTCGACCGCAAGCGCCTGGCCGAGCTGTACCAGCAAGCCCGGGTAAAACGCCCCAAGGAGACTGTATGAAAGCCCTCGCCCTGCTCACAGGCGCCCTGCTGCTGAGCAGCGCACTGCCCACCGTCGCCCAGGCCGAGGGCAAGCTGGCGCAGTTGTATGCGCCGCGGCCACCGGCGGGCTCGGCGTTCGTTCGCGTGCTGCAGCCAGCGGCTGGCGGCGTGCAGGTGCAAGTCGGGCATAGCCCGGCGCAGCAACTGCCAGCCGGCCAGCTGGCCAGCAGCTACAACGTGGTCAAGGGCGGCGAGCCGTTCAGCGTGCTGATTGCCGGCAAGAACGCCGGCACCCTCAGCGTGGCTGCCGACAGCTACCAGAGCCTGGTGCTGCACGATGGCAAGCTGGTGGTGCTGGATGACAGCGCCGCCAGCGACGATGCCCTGAAAGCCGAGCTGCGCTTCTACAACCTGGCCAGCGACTGCCCTGCCGGCCAGTTGCAGGTGGAGAGCGGGCCGACCTTGTTCGTCGACGTACCGACACAGAGCAGCCAGGCCCGGGCGATCAACCCGGTGAGCGCCACCCTGACCGCCGGCTGCGGTGCGACCCAGGCCAAGCCACTGCCCTTGCCGCAGCTGCAGCCGGGCGACCACTATGCGCTGTTCCTCACCGGCAGTGCCGAACAACCGGTGCTGCGCGGCGAGCTCAGCAGCACCGCGCCCTACACCCGGTAAACCGCCATGCGCCCACTCTTTCGTGACGATCACCTGCTGTTTCGCGACCAGGTCCGGCGGTTTGTCGAGGAACGCATCCTGCCCCACTACGCCGATTGGGAGCGCGACGGCATAACGCCCACCACGCTCTGGCGCGACGCCGGTGCCCAAGGCCTGCTGTGCCCGGCGCTGCCCGCCCCCTATGGCGCCGATGGCGACTTCGGCCATGCCGTGGTGGTGATCGAAGAGCTGGCCCGGGCCAACTGCCTGGGCATCGGCTTTTCGATCCATTCCGACATGGTCGCGCCCTACCTGTACAGCCTCGGCACCCCGGCACAGAAAGACCGCTGGTTGCCGGCCATGGCCGCCGGCGAGTTGATTGGCGCCATCGCCATGACCGAACCCGGCGCCGGCAGCGACCTCAAGGCCGTGCGCTGCCGCGCCCGGCGTGACGGCGAGCACTATGTGCTCAATGGCCAGAAGACCTTCATCACCAACGGCGTCAATGCCGGCCTGATCATCGTGGTGGCCAGCACCGAGCCCGACCTGGGCGCTCGCGGCCTGTCGCTGTTCTGTGTCGAGGCGGGCCTGGCCGGCCTGGGCAAGGGCCCGGCGATGGCCAAGATCGGCCAGCATGCCCAGGACACCTGCGAACTGTTCTTCGACGAGCTGCGGGTGCCTGCCGACTGCCTGCTGGGTGAGGAAAACGCAGGCTTCGAGTACCTGGGCCGCGAGCTGGCCCGCGAGCGCCTGGCCATCGCCCTGCGCGCCGCTGCCCATGCCGAGGGCATGCTCGAGCAGACCCTGGCCTATACCCGCGAACGCAAGGTCTTCGGCAAGCGGGTCAGCGACCACCAGCACAACCGCTTCATCCTCGCCGATGCCCGTTCACGGCTGACCATGCTGCGGGTGTTCCTCGACGACTGCGCACGGCAGCTGATCGAAGGCAGTCTGGACCCGGTGGTGGCGGCCATGGCCAAGCTCAATGCCAGCGAAATCCAGGGGCAGATCCTCGACCAGCTGCTGCAGCTGCACGGCGGTTATGGCTACAGCAGCGAGTACGGCATTGGCCGTGCCTGGGCCGATGCCCGGGCGCTGCGCATCTTCGGTGGCACCAGCGAGATCATGCGCGAGATCATCGGGCGCAGCCTCTGATTCAGCTGCGCAACCAATCTTCACGCAGCCTGCGGGCGCGCGGGTCATCGCCCAACGCCCAGGGGTCGAGGGCGAATGCCACGACCTGCTCGGCGCCTGTGGTGCGCGCCCATTCCAGCTGGCGCTGTACCCGGGCGTAATCCGCCGAGCGCGCCTTGAAGTCGGTGCCGTCGTTTTTTTCCGACGGCAACTGCTCGAACAACTCCACCACCACATCGAATGGCACCTTGCGCCGGCGCAGTTCCAGCAGCAGTGGCTCGATGGCCTGCAGGTTGGTCCAGCCGGCCACGCCGACGCCATCCTGCACCACCGGGCGCAGCGCGGTGGTGTCGAGCAGCGTGCGCCACAGTTGCAGCAGCGAACCCTCGGTGGGCAGCACGCTGTGGTAGGTGGAAATCGACGGGATACGGTCGCTGTGCTGTCGGGTGCTGGCAGACATCGCAGCCAGCCAGGCGGCCAGGCGTTGCTGGCTGTCGGCACTGGCCCAGTGGTACTGCTCCAGCTCGTAGGGGATGTACCAGCCGGCAAAGGCGCTGTGCTGCGGCCAGGGCGAGGTGGCCAGATAGCCCTGCGCCTCGCCCAGGGCCTTGGCGAAGAACTGCGCCTGCCCCTGCTCATCCGCCGACAGCGCCTGCCACCAGGCGTTGTCGAACGGCAGCCCGACTTGCACCTGCATGCCCTGCTCATGGGCGATGTCGAATACGTTACGCAACATGGCCTCGGGCATCATCCAGGGCGATTGCCCACCGATCAGCCCGACCCACTGCAACGTCACTGTGCGACAGCCCATGTCGGCCATGGCTGCCAGGCGCTCGCGCCATTGCTGTGGGTTGAGGTCGGCGTGGCTTTTCCACAGCTGCAGGAAGCTGCCCTGCAGGCCGGTGGAACGCGTGCAGCCCGGCAGGCTGGCGAGGATGGGCGCGGTGGCCAACAGGCACAGCAGGCTGCGGCGGCTGAGGGTAGGAGCGGAAATGGTGAGGTCCTTTTCGTGACGCGGCGCTGGAACGCGGCAGCCTACCTTAAATCGCGGCCGATGGCTGGCAGGTAAACGATGTGGCGCTATATCGCAAAGGGCACATTTGTACGCCGCACACCTGATCGGTCGTCGAGCGCGCACAGTTGCCACCTCCCAAAGTGGTGGCACTAGCACATAGATAAGTTAACTACCTGAACAAAACCTGAAGCACTCAACACATAAACAAAATTACATGTTAATTCATCAAGACTTACTGACTTTTACACTTATTAAAATTGTTTCACACAAACCCGCACGCCTCGCCCGCCTGTGTGATTGAAAAGTCAAACCGGTGCATGGACAATGGCACGCAGCACACTGCAGACCTCGATCTGCAAGCCTTTCGGCAGTGCGCGCCTTCCCCCGATAATTATTCAAGGTTGCTTTTAAAGTTGGTTAAACAGCTCGCCAAACCCGCGCACCAACTTATTGCCTACGCCGTATTCACATTACGTTGACATTGCATCACTTCAAATGCGCGTCACCCTATCCCCCGAGGTAAACCATGAACGCAATTAACCACGGTGAAGTTTTCACCGCCGCCGATTCGCGCGAGCACATCCTGTTGACCGGCGCCACGGGTTTCCTCGGTGGTTCGGTCGCCGCCCAACTGATTGCCGCCGGCCAGGGCGCCACCCTCGCCTTCCTGGTACGGGGTGACACGCCCGGGCTTGGCCTGGAGCGCCTGCGCGCCAATCTGCGCCAGCATGGCGTCAGCCAGGCCGACTGCCTGGCGCTGAACGAATCGCAAATCATCTGCGGCGACCTGCTCGACACCGCCTGGCTGGCCGGGGAAACCCCGCGCCTGCTGCAGTTCGACCGGGTGATCAACTGCGCCGCCGTGGCCTCGTTCTCGAAAAACCCGACCATCTGGCCGGTCAACGTCGAGGGCACCTTCGCCTTCGCCGACGTGCTCAGCCGTTCCGCGCGTCTGAAACGCTTCCTGCACGTGGGCACGGCGATGAGCTGCGGTCCGCAGCGCGAGTCGCCGATCAGCGAGTCGTGGGAGTTCCCCGAGGCCGAACAGCAACTGGTGGACTACACCGCCTCCAAGGCCGAGATCGAGCGGCGCATGCGCGAAGAACTGCCAGGCCTGCCGCTGGTGGTGGCACGCCCGTCGATCGTGGTCGGCCACAGCAGCCTGGGCTGCCAGGCATCGGGCAGCATCTTCTGGGTATTCCGCATGGGTTTTGCGCTGGAGAGTTTCACCTGCGGGCTCGATGAACAGATCGACGTGGTCCCGGTCGACTACTGCGCCGAGGCGCTGATCGGCCTTGCACGCAAGCCCCAGCTCAACCACGACCTCTACCACATCTCCGCCGGCCACAGCTCGGCCTGCACCTTCGCCGAAATCGACCAGGCGTTTGCCCAGGCCAACGGTGCCGAGCCGGTTGGCGAGCGCTATCGCAAGGTCGATGTGGATGACCTCAAGTCCCTGGCCGGCAGTTTTGCCACGCGCATCGGCCCGGCCAACCCGCGCCTGGTGCTGCGCGCATTGCGCCTTTACAGCGGGTTCGCCGACCTGAACTACCTGTTCGATAACAGCCGCTTGCTGGAAGAAGGCATCGCGGTGCCGCCGCGCTTCACCGATTACCTGGACGTGTGCGTCAGGTCGTCCAATGGGGTGAGCATCGCCACCCAGATGCAGGCGGATTTCAAGTAACCGGTCAGGTTTCTCCGCAGCAGCACGCGCTTGCCCGGGCCAGGGTTGAACCTGACCCGGGCTTTTTTATGGGGGATTGGGTGGAGGCCACCAAGTGTTCGGTGGTGTTTTTGCAGCGCTCTCAAGATCGAGCGCCGCCCGCGCGGCGCATCGCTGGCAAGCCAGCTCCCACATCTATGGTTACCCCCTTTTCTGCAATACTGTACCGAGATGTGCGTGAGTTTGGTTTGCGTCAATCTATACGGCGTCGT
>NZ_BQHO01000043.1 GCF_021601385.1 Pseudomonas parasichuanensis
GGTGTTGGGAGTGCATGCCTTGGGGGTTGTGGTGAGGCGAAGATCGAGCGCCGCCCGCGCGGCGCATCGCTGGCAAGCCAGCTCCCACATTTGTTTCGGGCCAGTCACTCCTGTGGCTTCATCGCTGTTCGCCTTGTTGGTCCGACTCGATTTCGAGGTGGGCACTGATGACACTGCGCCTGACTTGAGACATGCACCAAGGCGGGCAACGGTACCTTCACAGGAATAATTGGCCAGAAACAGATGTGGGAGCTGGCTTGCCAGCGATGCGCCGCGCGGGCGGCGCTCGATCTGTGCCCCACCACAAAGCCCAAGGCGAACCCTTCGATTTCCCTGACCTCCGGCAGATGAGCCCCCTGCGTGCGTATGGTAGAGTGGCGGCCTTTTTCCGAGGGGATGCTTACTGTGTGGGAATTGGTCAAGTCCGGTGGCTGGATGATGCTGCCGATCATCCTGAGTTCCGTCGTTGCCATGGCAATCGTCGTCGAGCGCCTGTGGACCCTGCGCGCCAGCCGTGTCACCCCGCCGCACCTGCTGGGCCAGGTGTGGATGTGGATCAAGGACAAGCAACTCACCAGTGACAAGCTCAAGGCCCTGCGCGCCGATTCGCCGTTGGGCGAGATCCTCGCCGCGGGCCTGGCCAACTCGCGCCATGGCCGCGAAATCATGAAAGAGTGCATCGAAGAGGCCGCCTCGCGGGTCATCCACGAGCTGGAGCGCTACATCAGCACCCTGGGCACCATCGCCGCCATGGCCCCGTTGCTCGGCCTGCTGGGCACGGTGCTGGGCATGATCGACATTTTCAGCGCCTTCATGGGGTCGCAGATGACCGCCAACGCCGCAGTGCTGGCCGGCGGTATCTCCAAGGCCCTGGTGACCACGGCCGCCGGCCTGATGGTCGGTATTCCGGCGGTGTTCTTCCACCGCTTCCTGCTGCGCCGCATCGACGAGCTGGTGGTGGGCATGGAGCAGGAAGCGATCAAACTGGTGGAAGTGCTGCAGGGCGACCGTGAAGTGGAAGTGGCCGGAGGCAAGGCGTGAAGTTCCGGCGCAACCGTCAGCGCGAGAACGTCGACATCAACCTGGCGTCGTTGATCGACGTGGTGTTCGTGCTGCTGCTGTTCTTCGTGGTCACCACCACCTTCACCCGCGAGACGCAACTGCGCGTCGAGCTGCCCGAGGCCGCCAGTGCCGAGCAGGCGCCGGCCGACCAGGGCAAGCTGGTGGAGATCTCCATCAGCGCCGAGGGTGTGTATTCGGTGAACAACCACCTGCTGCCCAAAAGCGACCTGGACACCCTGACCGAGGCAATCGAGAAGGAATCCGGCGGTGACATCACCCTGCCGCTGGCGATCAGCGCCGACGGCAAGACCCCGCACCAGGCTGTGATCACCGCAATGGACGCGGCCGGCAAGCTCGGCTTCAGCAAGTTGCGCATGACCACCGTCGAGGCTGCGCAGGGCAAGCCCTGATGGCCTTCGCCGACCGCCTGCTCGCTGCCTGGTACGACGGCCACCCGGCCCTGGCCCTGCTGCGCCCGCTGGAAGCCCTGTACCGCCGGGTGGTGATGCGCAAACGCGCGCGTTTTATCAGTGGCGAAAGCGCCAGCTACCGGGCCCCGGTGCCGGTCATCGTGGTGGGCAACATCACCGTGGGCGGCACGGGCAAAACGCCGATGATCCTCTGGCTGATCGAGCACTGCCGCCAGCGTGGGCTGAAGGTCGGCGTGGTCAGCCGTGGTTATGGCGCCAAGCCGCCCGAGTACCCCTGGCGCGTCGCCGCCGACCAGCGCGCCGAACAGGCCGGCGACGAGCCGTTATTGATCGTCCAGCGCACCGGCGTGCCGCTGATGATCGACCCCGACCGCTCCCGCGCCGTGCAGGCGCTGCTGGCCAGCGATGCGCCCGACCTGATCCTCTGCGATGACGGCATGCAGCACTATCGCCTGGCCCGCGACCTGGAGCTGGTGCTGATCGACGCCGCCCGTGGCCTGGGCAACCGCCGCTGCCTGCCCGCCGGGCCGCTGCGCGAGCCGGCCGAGCGCCTGCACGACGCCGACGCCGTGTTGTTCAACGGCGCCGCTGCTGACCGCGACGAGGGTTTCGGGTTCTGCCTGCAGCCCACCGCACTGATCAACCTGCGCAGCGGCGAGCGCCGCGACCTTGACCTGTTTCCCGCTGGCCAGCCGCTGCACGCCGTGGCCGGCATCGGCAACCCGCAACGTTTCTTCAATACCCTGCAGGGGCTAAACTGGCAGCCGCTGCCGCACCCGTTCGCCGACCATGCGCCGTACAGCCGTGAGCTGTTGTCGTTCAGCCCGCCGCTGCCGCTGGTAATGACCGAGAAGGATGCGGTGAAGTGCCGGCCCTTCGCTGCCGACGACTGGTGGTACCTGGCGGTCGATGCGCGGCCTTCGCCGGCCTTCGCCGCCTGGTTCGACGCGCAGCTGGACCGCCTGCTGCCCGGCCGCCCCTGAGCCTTTTTCATTTTCCGGCCACTGGCCTCAAGGAAACCCCATGGACACCAAACTGCTCGATATCCTGGCCTGCCCGATCACCAAGGGCCCGCTCAAGCTCAGCGCCGACAAGACCGAGCTGATCAGCAAGGGCGCGGGCCTGGCCTACCCGATCCGCGACGGCATCCCGGTGATGCTGGAAAGCGAAGCGCGCACCCTGACCGATGAAGAGCGCCTGGACAAATGAGCCTGGATTTCACCGTGGTGATCCCCGCCCGGCTGCGCTCCACGCGCCTGCCGGGCAAGCCGCTGCTGGCGATCGCCGGCAAGCCTATGGTCCAGCACGTGTGGGAGCAGGCGCGCAAGAGCGGCGCCAAGCGTGTGGTCATCGCCACCGACGATGCCAGCATCGTCGAGGCTTGCCAGGCGTTTGGCGCCGAGGTGCTGCTGACCCGCGCCGACCATGAGTCGGGCACCGATCGCCTGGCCGAAGTCGCCGCCCAGCTCGGGCTGGCGGCCGATGCCATCGTGGTCAACGTGCAAGGCGACGAGCCGCTGATCCCGCCGGTGATCATCGACCAGGTGGCGGCCAACCTCGCCGCGCACCCCGAGGCTGGCATCGCGACGCTGGCCGAGCCGATCCACGAGCCGGAAGCCGTGTTCAACCCCAACGCGGTCAAGGTCACCCGCGACAAGAACGGCCTGGCCCTGACCTTCAGCCGTGCACCTTTGCCTTGGGCGCGTGACGCCTTTGCCAAGGCGCGTGACGTGCTGCCCGAGGGTGTGCCGTACCGCCGTCATATCGGCATGTACGCCTACCGCGTGGGCTTCCTGCAGGACTTCGTCGGCTGGGGCCCGTGCTGGCTTGAGCAGACCGAGGCGCTGGAGCAGCTGCGTGCGCTGTGGCATGGCGTGCGTATCCACGTCGCCGACGCCATCGAAGCGCCGGCCGTGGGCGTCGACACCCCTGAAGACCTGGAGCGCGTGCGGCGCTTGCTGGAGGCCTGATGCGCGTTCTGTTCGTCTGCCTGGGCAATATCTGCCGTTCGCCCACTGCCGAAGGCGTGTTGCGCCATCAGCTGGAGGCCGCAGGCCTGGCTGACCAGGTGCAGGTCGCGTCTGCCGGCACCGGTGACTGGCATGTGGGCAAGGCCCCCGACAGCCGTACCTGCAAGGCCGCGCTGGCGCGTGGCTACGACCTGTCGCGCCAGCGTGCGCAGCAGGTCAAGGCGGCGCACTTCGGTGAATACGACCTGGTCCTGGCCATGGACAACAGCAACCTGGCCAACCTCAAGGCACTGCGCCCGCACAACGCCAAGGGCGAGCTCGACCTGTTCCTGCGCCGCTACGGCGCGGCGCTGGATGAGGTGCCCGATCCTTACTACGGCGGCGCCGAAGGTTTCGAGCAGGTCCTGGACTTGATCGAGGCGGCCTGCCGTGAGCTGGTGGTGGAAATCAAGGGGCGGTTATGACGGTGGCGTGGCAGCAACAGGTATCGCTCAAGCCCTACAACACCTTCGGCATCGATGTGCGTGCGCGCTATTTCACCCAGGCCCATGACGATGACGAAGCCCGTCAGGCCCTGGCTCAGGCCGCCGAGCGGCAGGTGCCGGTGCTGGTGATCGGCGGTGGCAGCAACCTGCTGCTGACCCGCGACATCGACGCCCTGGTGCTGCACATGGCCAGCCGTGGCCGGCGCCTGCTCAGCGATGACGGCGAGCGGGTGGTGGTGGAGGCCGAGGCCGGTGAGCCCTGGCATCCCTTCGTGCAGTGGACCCTGGCCCAGGGCCTGAGCGGGCTGGAGAACCTCAGCCTGATCCCGGGCACCGTGGGGGCCGCGCCGATGCAGAACGTCGGTGCCTATGGGGTCGAGATCAAGGATGTCTTCGCCGGCCTGACCGCGCTCGACCGGGAGACTGGCGAGCTGCGTGAATTCACCCTGCAAGAGTGTGCCTTCGGCTACCGTGACAGCCTGTTCAAGCGCAACCCCGGGCGTTGGTTGATCCTGCGCGTACGTTTTACCCTTGACCGGACGTTGCGGGCCCACCTGGATTACGGCCCGGTGCGTCAGCGTTTGACGGAGCAGGGCGTCGGGCAGCCGACTGCGCAGGCCATCAGCGATGCGATCTGCAGCATTCGCCAGGAGAAACTGCCAGACCCGGCCGAGCTGGGCAATGCCGGGAGCTTCTTCAAGAACCCGGTGGTGTCGGCGGCCCTGGCTGAGCAGATTCGTACAGGCTACCCGACTGTGGTGGCTTATCCGCAGGCCGATGGCCGGGTGAAGCTGGCGGCGGGTTGGTTGATCGAGCAGGCCGGGTGGAAGGGCCATCGTGATGGCGATGCCGGTGTGCATCGCTTGCAGTCGCTGGTGCTGGTGAACTATGGCCAGGCGAGCGGGGCGCAGTTGCATGCGCTGGCGCAGAAGATCCAGGCGGATATCCTCGAGCGGTTCGGGGTGGAACTGGAGATGGAGCCGAACCTGTACTGATTGTGCAGGTATCTGCTGGCCTGATCGCTGGCAAGCCAGCTCCCACCCTGACCGCGCTGGCCGCAAGCGATGCGCAATCATGTGAGAGACGCGCGCCCCCTGTGGGAGCCGGCTTGCCGGCGATGAGGCCAGATCAGGCGATACAGGATGCAAAGAAAAAGCCCCGCCAGTTCGCACTGGCGGGGCTTTTTCATTCAGCGACCGGAATCAACCGTGATGAGGCTTGTGCTCGTCTTCGGTGGTTTCCAGGGCTGGGGCGGCCTGGGCGGCAGCCAGGGCAGCAGCGGCTGCTTCGGCTTCACGCTTGCGGCGGCGCACTTCACGCGGGTCGTTCGGCGCGCGGCCGTTCGACAGCATGACCGGGGCCGGCTCGACTACTGCTTCGGCAGGTGCTGGTTCGGCAACCACTGGAGCAGGTTCGGCAGCTGGCGCTTCGACTACTTCAGCTTGTACTTCAACAACCTCGGCCTCGACGGCCGGAGCCGCTTCGAAGGCAACCGGAGCCTGAACTTCAGCCACTTCGGCGACCGGCGCTGGTTTGGCCTCGGCGGCTGCCACTGCTGGCGCTTCCACGACCGGTGCAGCTTCGACCACGACAGCCACCTGCTCGGCAACCGATTCTTCGATCACGGGCTGTGGTGCCACTTCAACAGCGGGCTCGAAGCTCGGCTCGGCGGCAACTACTGGTTCGCTGACCGGCTGCTCGACCACCGGAGCGATCGCGATGGCTTCGGCTTGCTCGGCAACCTGGACCACTTCGCTGCTTTCAACCTGGGCTTCGGCGACAACGGCGCTGGCGCGTTCGGCCTGCTGGTTGGCCTGGGCTTCGGCGTCGGCGCTGATGTTGCTGGTGGCAACGGCGGCGGTGACAGCGATGCCGGCAGCCAGTTCGGCACCCAGCGCTGTGGCCTGGTGCTGTTGTGGCTGCTGCTCTTCGCCGGCTTCGTCGTCGCCGCCTTCGATCAGCTCGCCATCGGCATTGCGCTGGCGTTCACGACGGTTGCTGCGACGGCGCTGGCCGCGGGAGCGACGGCGCGGACGCTCGCCATCGGCGCCTTCCTGCTCGTCTTGCAGCAGTTCTTCGTTCGGCAGTTGCTCCTCGTTGAGCTCGGCGGCTTGTTCGGCAACCTGCTCGTCAGGGCGCGGCTGGCGCTCTTCACGCGGCGGGCGAGGGGCACGTTCTTCACGTGGTGCACGCTCTTCGCGTGGGGCACGTTCTTCACGCGGTGCACGCTCTTCGCGTGGGGCACGTTCTTCGCGCGGTGCACGCTCTTCACGTGGGGCGCGTTCTTCGCGTGGGGCGCGTTCTTCGCGTGGCGCACGCTCTTCACGGGCTACGCGTTCTTCACGCGGTGCACGTTCTTCGCGCGGCTGGCGCTCTTCGCGGGCTACCGGTGCGTCCAGCGGCTCGCGCAGTTCGCGTACGCGCTCTTCACGGTTGCCGCGGCGGTCTTCACGTGGCTGGCGTGGTGCGCGTTCTTCACGCGGCGCACGCTCTTCACGCGGGGCGCGTTCCTCGCGGGGGGCACGCTCTTCACGTGGCTGGCGCTCTTCGCGCGGGGCACGCTCGGCGCGTTCTTCACGCGGCTTGCGCTCTTCGTCGCGGCGGCCATTGCGATTGCGGCTCTGCTGGCGACCGTTGCGGCGCTCCTCGTTGCGTGGGGTGCGCTCGGTGGCAGGCTTCTCGGTGGTGGCAACCGGGGCGGCGACAGGTTCTTCCTTGCCGGCGAACAGGCTGACCAGCGATTTCACCAGGCCTTTGAACAGGCTTGGCTCTGGCACGCTAGGGGCGGCTGCGGCGGCCGGGGCTGCGGCAGGCTGCGCTTCTTCGGTGCTTGGCACGGGGGCGTTGGCACGGGCCGGAGCGGTCTTGACCGCGGCCTCCTGGCGAACCAGGGTGCGGGTGGCGGTCGGCTGCGGCGCTTCTTCGGTTTCGGAAGCGGCGATCTCGTAGCTGGACTGGTTGTTCAGCACTTCCGGGTTGTCGTCGCGCAGGCGCTGGACTTCGAAGTGCGGCGTTTCCAGGTGATCGTTCGGCAGGATGATGATGCGTGCGCGAGTGCGCAGTTCGATCTTGGTGATCGAGTTGCGTTTCTCGTTGAGCAGGAAGGCGGCGACCGGGATTGGCACCTGGGCGCGGACCTCGGCGGTGCGGTCTTTCAGGGCTTCTTCTTCGATCAGGCGCAGGATGGCCAGCGACAGCGATTCGACGTCACGGATGATGCCGGTGCCCGAGCAGCGCGGGCAGACGATGCCGCTGCTTTCACCCAGCGATGGGCGCAGGCGCTGACGGGACATTTCCAGCAGGCCGAAACGCGAGATGCGGCCAACCTGCACGCGGGCGCGGTCGGCTTCCAGGCATTCACGCACGCGCTCTTCGACGGCGCGCTGGTTTTTGGCTGGGGTCATGTCGATGAAATCGATGACGATCAGGCCGCCGATGTCACGCAGGCGCAGTTGGCGGGCGATTTCTTCGGCCGCTTCCAGGTTGGTCTGCAGGGCGGTTTCTTCGATGTCGCTGCCTTTGGTGGCGCGCGCCGAGTTGATGTCGATGGACACCAGGGCCTCGGTCGGGTCGATGACGATCGAGCCGCCGGACGGCAGGTCGACGACGCGCTGGAAGGCGGTCTCGATCTGGCTTTCGATCTGGAAGCGGTTGAACAGCGGCACGCTGTCTTCGTACAGCTTGACCTTGCTGGCGTACTGCGGCATCACCTGGCGGATGAAGGTCAGGGCTTCTTCCTGGGCGTCGATGCTGTCGATCAGCACTTCGCCGATGTCCTGGCGCAGGTAGTCGCGGATCGCACGGATGATGACGTTGCTTTCCTGGTAGATCAGGAACGGCGCGCTGCGGTCCAGCGAGGCTTCCTTGATGGCGGTCCACAGCTGCAGCAGGTAGTCGAGGTCCCACTGCATTTCTTCGCTGCTGCGGCCAAGGCCTGCGGTGCGCACGATCAGGCCCATGTCGCCGGGAACGGTCAGGCCGTTCAGGGCTTCACGCAGTTCGTTGCGCTCTTCGCCTTCGATGCGGCGGGAGATGCCGCCGGCACGGGGGTTGTTGGGCATCAGCACCAGGTAGCGGCCAGCCAGGCTGATGAAGGTGGTCAGGGCGGCGCCTTTGTTGCCGCGCTCTTCCTTCTCGACCTGGACGATGACTTCCTGGCCTTCGCTCAGTACTTCCTTGATGTTGACCCGGCCTTCGGGGGTCTTCTTGAAGTATTCGCGGGAGATTTCCTTGAGTGGCAGGAAGCCGTGACGTTCGGAGCCGAAGTCGACGAAGGCGGCTTCAAGGCTTGGCTCGATACGGGTGATCTTGCCTTTGTAGATGTTGGCCTTTTTCTGCTCACGCGCGCCGGACTCGATGTCCAGGTCGTAGAGGCGTTGGCCGTCTACCAGGGCTACACGCAACTCTTCGGGTTGAGTTGCGTTAATCAGCATTCTTTTCATGTTGTACCGTCGGTTTCCGGGCTGCCGGAAACGGCGTTCGGCACACACGACGTATCTGGGTCGGTGCCAAGGTGCGCAAAGGGTGGCGAACCACCCCCGTGTCGAGCAACGTTCGGCACCAGCCGGTTGCCCAGCCTGCCGTTGTCGCGACGACGCGTCCTGTTCGCTGTGGTGTCAACGAGCCCCTTAGGTGTTCGTATCGACGTTCATCGATAGCCGAATCAGCCAGACAGGCCTCGTGCACTCAGACAGGAGGAGGAATCAACCGTCAGCCGTGGACGCTGCTAGAGCGTCTGTTCAGGACCTTATCCGCTCATCGCCCGTTCAGTGGGGCGGTGGCCGGACGCGGTGCTACACGGTCCGAGGGCTGTGCATCTCCACCCTGCACGTATCCCTGATAATTCGGGTGCTGCCGCGCGCTGAATCCGCAACGGGTTGCATTTTTCGCCAGCGCGGATACCGCGCTGGCGCCATTTATGTCCAAGGCAGGTATTTCCGAAGCATTCGCCGGGCGTTACGTGGAAGCGACTGGCGGGCAGAGGTGCGGCGAAAAAGGTTCGGTAAGCAGGTGGAACACCGCGCTTGTCGTTTTTCTTCGGTCTTCTCTACACAGCGCTGGTGGCGATTCCAGGCATTTGTTTAAACTGGCGAAAACCCCGTAGGACGGCCTCGCGTCCTGGAGAATTGCGAAGGTCAGGAACCGGTGTAGAGCCTGGTATCACTGGCCTGCCGCTTTTGGCGGCGTTCGCGACTATAGCAGTTATGATTAAGTGCTTCAATTCCATAAAAAATTGTTATGATCCCGCCATGACGACCAATACCCCTCCGACTTCCGGCGTACAGCTGATCGAAGTCGCGCCGGAGCTTGCCGGCCAACGCATCGACAATTTCCTCATCACGGCCCTCAAGGGCGTGCCCAAGACCTTGGTCTACCGCATCCTGCGCAAGGGTGAGGTGCGGGTCAACAAAGGGCGGATCAAACCTGAATACAAGCTGCAGGCTGGCGATATCGTTCGCGTGCCGCCGGTGCGCCTGCCTGAGCGCGACGAGCCGGCGCCCGTGGCCCAGGGGCTGCTGCAGCGCCTGGAAGCCGCCATCGTCTATGAAGACAAGGCGCTGATCGTGATGAACAAGCCGTCCGGCATTGCCGTGCATGGCGGCAGTGGCTTGAGTTTCGGGGTGATCGAGGCGCTGCGCCAGTTGCGCCCTGATGCCAAGGAGCTGGAGCTGGTGCATCGCCTGGACCGCGACACCTCGGGCCTGCTGATGATCGCCAAGAAACGCAGCATGCTGCGCCACCTGCATGCCGCCTTGCGCGGTGATGGCGTGGACAAGCGCTACATGGCGCTGGTGCGCGGCCATTGGCCGACCTCGAAGAAGCAGGTCAATGCACCGCTGCAGAAGAGCAACCTGCGCTCGGGCGAGCGCATGGTCGAGGTGAGCGACGAAGGCAAGGAGGCGCTGACGATGTTCCGCGTGCTGCGTCGTTTCGGCGAATTCGCCACCATCGTCGAGGCGCGGCCGATTACCGGGCGTACCCACCAGATCCGTGTGCACACCCTGCATGCCGGGCACATGATCGCCGGCGACAGCAAATACGGCGATGAAGATTTCAGCCGCGAGATTCGCGAGCTGGGCGGCAAGCGCCTGTTCCTGCATGCCTATCAGCTCACCGTGCCGCTGCCTGATGGCGGTGAGCTCAAGCTCGAGGCGCCGGTGGATGAAGTGTGGGCCAAGACCGTGGAGCGCCTGAGCGCGACCTGACCTATGAACAAGCGTTATGAGCTGCTGATCTTCGACTGGGACGGCACCTTGGCCGATTCCATCGGCCGTATCGTCGAGGCCATGAACGTGGCGGCCGGACGCGCCGGTGAGGCACCCTGCAGCGAGGAGGCGATCAAGGGCATTATTGGCCTGGCGTTGGACGAGGCGATCGCCACGTTGTACCCGCACCTTGATACCGTGCAGGTGCAGGCTTTTCGTCAGCATTACGCCGATGTCTACATGGCGCTGGATCAGCAGCCTTCGCCGCTTTTCGAAGGTGTGGTTGAGTCCCTCGAGGCCTTCCGCGTCGAGGGCTACCGCTTGGCGGTAGCCACCGGCAAGGCGCGTCGCGGGCTGGATCGGGTGCTCAAGGCCAACGGCTGGGAAGATTATTTCGACATCACTCGCGGCGCCGACGAGACCCGTGGCAAGCCGCACCCGTTGATGCTCGAGGAAATCCTCGCCCATTGCCAGGTCGAACCCGGGCGGGCGTTGATGATCGGCGATTCGGCCTTCGACCTGCAGATGGCCAGCAATGCGGGCATGCACTCGGTGGCGGTCGGCTATGGTGCGATGTCGCTGCAGGCCCTGGCCGAGTTCGGGCCGCAAGTGTGTATCGAGCATTTCTCTCAATTGCGCGAATGGCTGGCCAGTGGCGCGCAACTCAATTTCCAGGGTAGGTGAGCATGGCTGACGAGTGGAAAGCCCCCGAGTCTGAAGACAACGAAGAGCGCAAGAGCTGGAAGCTGCTGGAGAAGACGTTGCTGGCGGGCGTCCAGGAGCAGCGCCGGGCGCGGCGTTGGGGCATCTTTTTCAAGTTGCTGACCTTTATCTACCTGTTCGGCATGCTGGTGCTGTTCACGCCGCTGCTGGATGTGGACAAGGCCGCTACGCGCAGTGCCAGCCACACGGCGCTGGTCGAGGTGCGCGGGGTGATCGCCGATCAGGAGCCTGCTGGCGCCGACAACATCGTCAAGGGGTTGCGCGAGGCGTTCAAGGATTCGAAAACCAAGGGTGTGATCCTGCGTATCAACAGCCCGGGCGGCAGCCCGGTGCAGTCGGGTTACATCTATGACGAAATTCGCCGCCTGCGCGCCGAATACCCGGCCATCAAGCTGTATGCGGTCATTACCGACCTGGGCGCCTCCGGCGCCTACTACATTGCCAGCGCCGCCGATGAAATCTATGCCGACAAGGCCAGCCTGGTTGGCTCGATTGGTGTGACGGCTGCGGGTTATGGCTTCGTCGGCACCATGGACAAGCTGGGCGTCGAGCGCCGTACCTACACGGCGGGTGAGCACAAGGCCTTTCTCGATCCGTTCTCGCCGCAGAAGCCGGAAGAGACTGCGTTCTGGCAGGGGGTGCTGGATACCACGCATCGCCAGTTCATTGCCATGGTCAAGCAGGGGCGGGGCGAGCGCCTGAAGGACAAGGATCATCCTGAGCTGTTCAGTGGCTTGATCTGGTCCGGCGAGCAGGCCAAGGAGCTGGGGTTGGTGGATGGGTTGGGCAGTGCCAGCTATGTGGCTCGGGAGGTCATCGGTGAGAAGGAGCTGGTGGACTTCACGGTACAGGAGTCGCCGTTCGATCGTTTTTCCAAGCGCATCGGTGCCAGTGTGGCCGAGCGGCTGGCGATGTACATGGGCTTCCAGGGGCCTTCCCTGCGTTGATCTGACGCCAGCGTGGCATTTATCGCGGGGCAAGTCGCATCGGTGTGCCGATGCGACTTGCCCCGCGATGCGTTTTCAGGGCACCTGCACGCCTTCCTTGTGCAGCATGTCCACCAGCCGAATCAGCGGCAGCCCGATCAGGCTGGTGGCGTCGCAGCCGTGGGTGCTCTGGAACAGGCTCACGCCCAATCCCTCCGCCTTGAAGCTCCCTGCGCAATCCAGTGGCTGCTCGGCCTTCACGTAGCGCTCCACGCGCTCACGATCCAGTTCGCGCAGGGTTACCGTGAATGGCACGCAATCGACCTGGCACTGGCCGGTGGCGCTGTTGAGCAGTGCCAGGCCGGTGAGGAAAGTGACCTGCTGGCCGCTCGCCTCCAGCAGTTGCTCGCAGGCGCGTTCGAAGGTGTGGGGTTTGCCGAGGATCTGCTCGCCGAGCACGGCCACCTGGTCGGAGCCGATGATCAGATGCGCCGGGTGGCGCCCTGCGAGCGCTTCGGCTTTTTGCCGGGCCAGGCGGCGAACCAGCTCGACGGCGGGCTCGTCGGGCAGCCGTTGCTCGTCTAGGTCGGGGCTTGCCCAGCTGAAGGGCAGGCGCAGGCGAGTGAGCAGTTCGCGCCGGTAGGGGGGAGCTGGAAGCCAGTAACAGAGGAAGCATGATAGACTCCTGGTCAATTGCCCCTGGATTCTAACATGCGAGATGTGCCGAATTTCCTTTGACAGGGAGGGGGTGCATCCCTAGAATGCTGCGCCTATGTTGAATGACCCGATTCCACCTCACGTTGACCCGCGCAAATTAGCCGATCGAGGCGTAACCCTGAGTGGTTCGCTGCAACTCGCTGATTTGGAAAGACTCTGCGACCCGCTTTCCGACACTGTCGGTACGGTGCAGGCGAAGTTCGATTTTGAACGAGACGAACAGAAAGTTGTGGTTATCCACAGCGAGCTGGACGTCGAAGTCAAAATGGTTTGCCAGCGTTGTCTTGAGCTGGTCACCCTTCCAATCCACAGCGAATCTACTTACGCCGTGGTGAAGGAGGGTGCGAATACCCAGTCGTTGCCGAAAGGCTATGACGTGCTGGAACTGGGCGAAGATCCTTTGGATCTGCAGGCCCTGATCGAGGAAGAGCTTCTGCTCGCCCTGCCGATCGTGCCTGCTCATCATCCGGAAGAATGCCAGCAGCCGGCGGGCGCAGATGAGCCCGAGCCGAGCAAGGACGAGGTATCGCGGTCCAACCCGTTCAGTGTATTGGCGCAGTTAAAGCGTGACCCAAACGTTTAGGAGTTAATCAATTATGGCTGTTCAGCAGAACAAAAAATCCCGCTCTGCCCGTGACATGCGCCGTTCGCACGACGCCCTGTCGGAAAACGCCCTGTCGGTAGAGAAGAGCACCGGTGAAGTACACCTGCGTCACCACGTTTCGCCAGAAGGCGTATACCGTGGTCGCAAAGTGATCGACAAGGGCGCTGACGAGTAATCCTTGTCCGCTCAGATCATCGCGATCGACGCAATGGGCGGGGACTTCGGTCCCCGCAGCATTGTCCAGGCTAGCCTAGCCTGCCTTTCGGCTACTCCCTCGCTGCACCTGACCCTCGTCGGTCAACCCTCCCTTCTTGAAGAGCTTGTCAGCGGCCAATCGGCTGCGGATCGCGCGCGCCTGCAAATTGTTGCGGCCAGTGAAGTGGTGGGCATGGACGAGCGGCCGTCGCAGGCGTTGCGCGGCAAGCCCGACTCGTCGATGCGCATCGCCCTCGAACTGGTGCGTGACGGCAAGGCCCAGGCCTGCGTCAGTGCCGGTAATACCGGCGCGCTCATGGCGTTGTCGCGTTTTGTGCTTAAGACCTTGCCCGGCATCGATCGCCCGGCGATGGTGGCGGCGATCCCGACCCAGGCGGGCTACTGCCAGTTGCTCGACCTGGGCGCCAATGTCGACTGCAGTGCCGAAAACCTCTACCAGTTCGCGGTGATGGGGTCGGTGGCTGCCCAGGCGCTGGGGGTTCATCGCCCGCGGGTGGCGCTGCTCAACATCGGCACCGAAGACATCAAGGGCAATCAGCAGGTCAAGCTGGCCGCCAGTTTGCTGCAGAACGCACGTGGCCTGAACTACATCGGTTTTGTCGAGGGTGACGGCCTGTACCGCGGCGAGGCGGATGTGGTGGTGTGCGACGGTTTTGTCGGCAATATCCTGCTCAAGTCCAGCGAAGGCCTGGCGACCATGATCGGTGCGCGTATCGAGGCGCTGTTCCGTGGCGGAGTGCTGGCGCGCGCTGCCGGCGCCATGGCCATGCCATTGCTCAAGCGCCTGCAGGCCGACCTGGCGCCGGCGCGGCACAATGGTGCAAGCTTCCTCGGGCTGCAGGGTATCGTCATCAAGAGTCACGGCTCGGCAGGCGTGCAGGGTTTCCAGAGCGCCATCCAGCGTGCGCTGATCGAGATCCAGGAGAACTTGCCGCAGCGCCTGCATGGCCGGCTCGAGGATTTGTTGCCGTAGTGGCTGTGCGGGAAAAACAAAGACTTTGGGCATATCGCCCATGAAGTGCTTAAATGTGACCGCTTGGTCCGCCGCTCCATCCAAGTTTTCAGATTTCGCGCTCGGCCTGTGGCCCGGCGCACCCTATCCGACGACAAGATCATAAGGGCTTGTTCAATGTCTGCATCCCTCGCATTCGTCTTTCCCGGTCAAGGTTCCCAATCGCTGGGCATGCTCGCCGAGCTCGGCGCTGAAAAGCCGGTAATCGTCGAAACCTTCAAGGAAGCTTCCGAGGCTCTGGGCTACGACCTGTGGAAGTTGGTCCAGGAAGGTCCGGAAGAACAACTCAACCAAACCGACAAGACTCAGCCGGCCATCCTGACCGCCTCCATCGCCCTGTGGCGCCTGTGGCTGGACGAGGGCGGCGCGCAGCCGGCCTTCGTTTCGGGCCACAGCCTGGGTGAATACAGTGCCCTGGTCGCTGCCGGCAGCCTGTCGCTCAAGGACGCCGTTCGCCTGGTCGAGCGCCGCGGCCAGCTGATGCAGGAAGCCGTGCCGGCCGGTCATGGCGCCATGGCTGCCATCCTGGGCCTGGACGACGCTGTGGTGGTCGAGATCTGCGCCAAGGCTGCTGAAGATGAAGTGGTCAGCGCGGTGAACTTCAATTCGCCGGGCCAGGTCGTGATCGCCGGCAACAAGGCAGCTGTGGATCGCGCCATGGCGCTGTGCAAAGAGGCCGGCGCCAAGCGTGCCCTGCCGCTGGCGGTCAGCGTGCCGTCGCACTGTGCGCTGATGAAGCCCGCTGCCGAGCGCTTCGCCGAGTTCGTCAACGCCATCGAGTGGAAGGCCCCGCAGATTCCGGTGGTGCAGAACGTCACCGCCGCCATCGCCGCCGACCTCGATGCGCTCAAGCAGGACCTGCTGGCGCAGCTGTACCAGCCTGTGCGTTGGGTCGAATGCGTGCAGGCCCTGGCCGAGCGTGGCGCGGTGAACCTGGTCGAGTGCGGCCCGGGCAAGGTGCTGGCGGGCCTGAACAAGCGTTGCGCCGACGGCGTGACCACCTACAACCTCAACACCCCTGACGCCGTCGCCGCCACCCGCGCGGCGCTGGCCTGAATCTGGAGACGCTTGCATGAGCCTGCAAGGTAAAGTTGCACTGGTTACCGGCGCCAGCCGTGGCATCGGCCAGGCCATTGCCCTCGAACTCGGTCGCCAAGGCGCCATCGTCATCGGCACCGCCACGTCGGCCTCCGGTGCCGAGCGTATCGCCGCCACGCTCAAGGAGCATGGCGTCGCCGGTACTGGCATGGAATTGAACGTGACCAGCGCAGACTCCGTGAATGCGGTACTGAGCGCAATCGGCGAGCAGTTCGGCGCCCCGGCCATCCTGGTCAACAACGCCGGCATCACCCGCGACAACCTCATGCTGCGCATGAAGGACGACGAGTGGTTCGACGTGATCGACACCAACCTCAACAGCCTCTACCGTCTGTCCAAGGGCGTGCTGCGTGGCATGACCAAGGCTCGCTGGGGCCGTATCATCAGCATCGGCTCGGTGGTCGGTGCCATGGGTAACGCAGGTCAAGCCAACTACGCGGCCGCCAAGGCTGGCCTGGAAGGCTTCAGCCGCGCCCTGGCCCGTGAAGTGGGCTCGCGTGGTATCACCGTCAACTCGGTCACCCCGGGCTTCATCGACACCGACATGACCCGTGAACTGCCGGAAGCGCAGCGCGAAGCCCTGCAGAAAGAAATTCCGCTGGGCCGCCTGGGCCAGGCCGAAGAAATCGCGAAAGTGGTTTCGTTCCTGGCCTCCGAAGGTGCAGCCTATGTCACTGGCGCCACCGTGCCGGTGAACGGCGGGATGTACATGTAAAAACCGCAATGCGATGTGACGGATTGCTTCAAAAAAGAGTCATACTCCGAGCTTAAAATCCGTTATAAAGCTGCAACCAGATTCCGGGCAGGGGGTTGGGTGACTTAGCTGAAGGCGTGTTCCGCTTGAAAAGCAGGCGTCTTTCTATAAACTTGGTCACCGGCCAGCTGCCTGACATATGTCCATTAGGAGTGAAAACTAGGTATGAGCACCATCGAAGAACGCGTCAAGAAAATCGTCGCCGAGCAACTGGGCGTCAAGGAAGAAGAAGTCAAAAACGAATCTTCCTTCGTTGAAGACCTGGGTGCCGACTCGCTTGACACCGTTGAGCTGGTGATGGCTCTGGAAGAGGAATTCGAGACCGAAATCCCTGACGAAGAAGCCGAGAAGATCACTACCGTTCAAGCTGCCATCGACTACGTCAACAGCCACCAGGGCTAAGACGCTGTAGTCGACGCTTCTTGTCGGGGAAAACCGCACTGCCTTCGCTGGCGTGCGGTTTTTTCTTTGCGAGGCACCCGCGTCGTGTTGCGAGCCTTTAGAGCTTGTTGCCATTTCATTCCATTGCCTTGAATGCAATGGCAAGAAACTCTGTTATTGGAAAAGGAGAGTACTGTGTCGCGTAGACGCGTCGTGGTCACTGGTATGGGTATGCTGTCGCCACTGGGTACTGATGTACCGAGCACCTGGCAGGGCATTCTGGCTGGCCGCAGTGGCATTGGTCCGATCGAACACACGGACCTGTCTGCCTACTCCACCCGTTTTGGCGGCTCGGTGAAGGGCTTCGAGGTCGAGCAGTACCTGTCGGCCAAGGAAGCTCGCAAGCTCGACCTGTTCATTCAGTACGGCCTGGCAGCCGGTTTCCAGGCGGTGCGCAATGCTGGCCTGGAAGTCACCGACGCCAACCGTGAGCGCATTGGCGTGGCCATGGGCTCGGGGATCGGCGGCCTGACCAACATCGAAGAAACCAGCCGCACCCTGCACGAGCAGGGCCCGCGCCGCATTTCGCCGTTCTTCGTGCCAGGCTCGATCATCAACATGATCTCGGGCTTCCTGTCGATCCACCTGGGACTGCAGGGGCCGAACTACGCGATCGCCACCGCCTGCACCACGGGCACCCATTGCATCGGCATGGCCGCGCGCAATATCGCCTACGGCGAAGCGGACGTGATGATTGCCGGCGGTGCCGAAATGGCCGCCTGTGGCCTGGGCATGGGTGGCTTCGGCGCCTCGCGCGCACTGTCGACCCGCAACGATGAGCCGGCCCGCGCCAGCCGTCCGTGGGACAAGGGCCGTGACGGTTTCGTACTGTCCGACGGTGCCGGTGCCCTGGTGCTCGAAGAGCTGGAGCACGCCAAGGCACGCGGCGCGACCATCTATGCCGAGCTGGTCGGTTTCGGCATGAGCGGTGACGCCTACCACATGACCTCGCCGCCCGACTCGGGTGAAGGTGCTGCGCGCTGCATGGCCAACGCCCTGCGCGACGCCGGCATCGAGCCGCAAGCGGTCAGCTACATCAATGCCCACGGTACTTCGACCCCTGCTGGCGATATCGCCGAGGTAGCGGCGATCAAGCGCGTGTTCGGCGAGCATGCCTACAAGCTGGCAGTCAGCTCGACCAAGTCGATGACCGGCCACCTGCTGGGTGCCGCGGGTGCGGTGGAAGCGATCTTCAGCGTGCTGGCCATCAACAGCCAGATGGCGCCGCCGACCATCAACCTGGACGAGCCGGACGAAGGTTGCGACCTGGACTTCGTACCGCACCAGGCGCGCAGCATGCCGATCGACGTGGTGCTGTCCAACTCGTTCGGCTTCGGCGGGACCAACGGTTCGCTGGTGTTCCGCCGGTTCGCCGACTGATGCACTGCTGGATCGATGGCCAGGAAGCGACTGCGGTCAATCTGCAGAATCGCGGCCTGGCCTACGGTGATGGTCTGTTCGAGACCATTGCCGTGCATGGCGGCAAGCCCAGCCTGCTAACCCAGCATCTCGATCGCCTGGCACTGGGTTGCCAGCGCCTGGCGATCGAGGTTGACCTGATGCTGGTTCGCAATGAACTGTTGCAATTCGCCCGGTTGCTGGGGGAGGGGGTCGCCAAGCTGATCCTCACCCGTGGCGACAGCCAACGCGGTTATACCTCGGCGCCCGGCGCCCAGGCTCGACGTATTCTTCAGGGCAGCCCCTTGCCCGTCTATCCCGCACAACACGCCGAGCAGGGTGTACGGCTGTTTCCCTGCCAGACAAGGTTGGCGGAACAACCGTTGCTGGCCGGACTCAAACACCTCAACCGCCTTGAGCAGGTGCTGGCACGGGCCGAATGGCAGGACAGCGCGTATGCCGAAGGCTTGATGCGTGACAGCCAAGGGCGAGTGATCGAAGGGGTGTACAGCAACCTGTTCCTGGTGCATGGCGAGGTGCTGCTGACCGCCGACCTGAGCCGTTGTGGCGTGGCTGGCGTGATGCGTGGCGCATTGCTCGAACAGGCGTCGTTGTTGAGTGTTGCCGTCGAGGTGCGTGACCTGACGCTGGAGGACCTGCAGCAGGCCGACGAGGTGTTCGTCTGCAACAGTGTCTATGGCATCTGGCCCGTGCGTGAATTCGCTGCACTGAACTGGCCGGCAGGCCCGCTCACCCGTAAACTGCAGGCCGTTGCCCGTACGTTACTGGATACCTGATTCGTGAGACGCAAATTCCTGCTGCTGCTGGAAATGGGTTTGATCCTCGCCGGCCTGGCATTGGGTTGGGCTGCCTGGAAGGTCAACTCGGTCCTGGAGCAGCCCCTGCAAGTGGCGCAGGAGCGCCTGCTCGACGTGCCTGGCGGCACCACGCCCAACCGTATGTTCTACCGCATGGAAGGCGAAGGGCTGCTCGATGATGCGCTGTGGCTGCGTCTCTACTGGCGCTTCAACATGGCCGGCACCCCGCTGCATACCGGTGAGTATCGCCTGACCCCCGACATGACCGTGGGGCAGTTGTTCGATGCCTGGCAGCGTGGCGATGTGGTGCAGTACAACCTCACCCTGGTCGAGGGCTGGACCTTCCGCCAGGTGCGAGCCGCGGTGGCCAGGCATGAAAAGCTCAAGCACACGCTCGACGGCCTCTCCGACAGCGAGGTGATGGACAAGCTTGGCCACACCGGGGTCTTCCCCGAAGGCCGCTTCTTCCCTGATACCTACCGCTTCGTGCGTGGCATGAGTGATGTCGAGCTGTTGCAGCAGGCCTACATGCGCCTGGACGAAGTGCTGGCCAAGGAGTGGGCCGAGCGCACGACCGACCTGCCGTATCGCGACCCTTACCAGGCGCTGATCATGGCCTCGCTGGTGGAGAAGGAAACCGGCATCCCTCAGGAGCGCAACCAGATCGCTGGTGTGTTCGTGCGCCGCCTGCGCCTGGGGATGATGTTGCAGACCGACCCGACCGTGATCTACGGCATGGGCGAGCGCTATAACGGCAAGATCACCCGGGCTGACCTGCGCGAGCCGACGCCCTACAACACCTACACCATCAGCGGCCTGCCGCCGACGCCGATCGCCATGGTCGGCCGCGAGGCGATCCATGCCGCGCTCAACCCAAGCGACGGCAGCAGCCTGTATTTCGTTGCCCGTGGTGATGGCAGCCATGTGTTCTCCGATGACCTGGATGACCACAACAGTGCTGTGCGCGAGTTCCAGCTCAAGCGGCGGGCGGACTATCGTTCCAGCCCCGCGCCTCAGGCACAGCCGGGAGCAGACGAGCAGGCAGCGCCCGACGAGGCAGCCCCGCCTGAAAGCGACGCTGCCGCGCCTACCGATGAATCCGTGCCGGCCGAGGCGCCGGCACCCGAAAAACAGTAAGGAACGCCCGTGAGCGGTTTGTTTATCACCCTGGAAGGCCCCGAAGGCGCGGGCAAGAGCACCAACCGCGACTACCTGGCGGCGCGCCTGCGTGAGCAGGGTGTCGATGTGGTGATGACCCGTGAGCCCGGTGGCACGCCACTGGCCGAGCGCATCCGCGAGCTGCTGCTGGCACCCAGCGATGAGCCCATGGCGGTCGATACCGAGTTGCTGCTGATGTTTGCTGCCCGTGCCCAGCACCTGGCGCAAGTCATCCGCCCGGCCCTGCTACGAGGGGCTGTGGTGCTCTGCGATCGCTTCACCGATGCCACCTACGCCTACCAGGGTGGCGGCCGTGGCTTGTCGGTGGAGCGCATCGCCATTCTTGAATCCTTCGTCCAGGGCGAGCTGCGCCCGGACCTGACCTTGGTCTTCGACCTGCCCGTTGAGGTCGGCCTGGCCCGTGCTGCTGCCCGTGGCCGGCTGGACCGCTTCGAGCAGGAAGGCCAGGCCTTCTTCGAAGCGGTGCGCCAGGCCTACCTGCAACGCGCCGCCCAGCAGCCGCAGCGCTACAGCCTGCTGGATGCCGCCCAGCCGCTGGAGGCGGTGCAGCGTGCGATCGATGCGCTGCTACCGGGCCTCCTGGAGCGTTGCCGTGGCTGAAGCCTACCCCTGGCAACAGGCGCTCTGGCAGCAACTGGCCGGGCGCAGCCAGCATGCCCACGCCTACCTGCTGCATGGCCCCCAGGGCATCGGCAAGCGGGCCCTGGCCGAACGGCTGATGGCGCGGCTGCTGTGCCAGGCGCCTCAGGGGCTGGATGCCTGCGGGCTGTGCAAGGCGTGTCTGCTGCTCAAGGCCGGCAGCCACCCGGACAATTTCGTGCTGGAGCCGGAAGAGGCCGACAAGCCGATCAAGGTAGACCAGGTTCGCGAGCTGGTGTCGTTCATCGTGCAGACGGCCCAGCAAGGCGGGCGCAAGGTGGTGTTGATCGAGCCGGTGGAGGCGATGAACATCAATGCGTCCAACGCCTTGCTCAAGAGCCTTGAAGAGCCTTCCGGCGATACCGTGCTGCTGTTGGTCAGCCACCAGCCCAGCCGTTTGCTGGCCACCATCAAGAGCCGTTGCCAGCAGGTCGCCTGCCCGCAGCCGAGCCTGGCCCAAAGCCGTGCCTGGCTGGCCGATGCCCTTGCCGAGAGTGCTGAAGAAGAGCGTGAGGAACTGCTGACCCTGGCCGCCGGCTCGCCGTTGATGGCCGTGAGCCTGCAGGCAAAAGGTGTGCGCGAACAGCGCGCGCTGGTCACCGAGGGCGTGAAGAAGCTGCTCAAGCAACAGCAGTCGCCCAGCCAGCTGGCCGAAGCCTGGAACAACGTGCCGTTGTTGCTGTTGTTCGACTGGTTCTGCGACTGGTCGCACCTGATCCTGCGCTATCAGCTGACCCAGGACGAAGACGGGCTGGGCTTGGCCGACATGCGCAAGGTGCTGCAGTACCTGGCGCAGAAGAGCCGCCAGGCCAAGGTGCTGGAGGTCCAGGCGTGGATCCTCGAGCAGCGCCAGAAAGTGCTGGGCAAGGCCAACCTCAACCGTGTGCTGCTGCTCGAAGCCTTGCTCGCCCATTGGGTGCAGCTGCCAGGCATGCGTTGATCCCTACCGTTCCAATCATGTGTGTGTTCCCATGCTCGTAGATTCTCATTGCCACCTCGACCGTCTTGACCTCAGCGCCCACCAGGGTTCCCTCGATGCTGCCCTGCAGGCCGCCCGTGAGCGCGGTGTCGGGCATTTCCTGTGCATCGGCGTCAGTGCCGAAAACGCCGGCGCGGTCAAGGCGCTCAGCGAGCAGTACGCCGATGTCGATTGCTCGGTGGGGGTGCATCCGCTGGACCTGGCACCGGGTGAAACGCCGGCCCTGGAGTGGCTGCTGCGCGAGCTGGCCCATCCGCATGTGGTGGCCATCGGCGAGACGGGCCTGGACTATCACTACGAGCCCGAAGCTGCCGAACTGCAGCAGGCTTCCTTCCGCCTGCACCTGGAGGCTTCGCGGCAGACCGGCAAGCCGGTGATCGTGCATACCCGCGCGGCCCGCGAGGACACCCTGGCGCTGCTGCGCGAAGCCAGCCTGCCCCAGGCCGGGGTGCTGCACTGCTTCACCGAGGATTGGCCGATGGCCAAGGCTGCGCTGGACCTGGGTTATTACATCTCGCTGTCTGGCATCGTCACCTTCCGCAATGCCGATGCCCTGCGCGAGGTGGCCCGGCAGGTGCCGGTCGATCGCCTGCTGGTGGAGACCGATTCGCCGTACCTGGCGCCGATCCCGCACCGCGGCAAGCCGAACCTGCCGCAGTACGTGCGGGAAGTGGCCGAATATGTCGCCTCGCTGCGCGGGGCCAGCTATGAGCAGCTGGCCGAGCAGACCACCGCCAACTTCAAGCGCTTGTTCCCGCTGGCACGGGTGGCCTGATCCGCAATGCGTCGCTGGCACCCGGGCAAAAAAAACCCGGGTTCTGGGGGGGGAATCCGGGTTAAGACCATTAGGAGTAAAACAAAGGTACGCGGTCCCTGGGCACCTTTATCGGCGCGCCACTTGGGGGGGATGCGCCGCGCCAACAATTCAAGTATTGGCCAGGATTGGCGCCCTGCCAGCGCTTGCTGATCGTTTTTTAAACAGATTTGGAATACGTCGGCGGTCCCTTGGGCGATCAGTGCATGGCGATGTGCCTGACCAGCCGCAGTGCTTCGTCGATCAGGCGCTCATCGGTATAGAAGTGTGGGGAAAAACGCACGCCGGGTCCACGCAGGGCGCAGACCACTTGATGGCTGCTTAGCACTCGATAAATGTCGGCATTGGCTCGGTCGGCTACGGTGAAATTGACGATGCCTGCACGGCGTCTTGGGTCTGCCGGGCTGTGCAGTTGCACGCCCGGGATCGCCGCCAGCCCCTGGTGCAGCTGTTCGACGCGACGCCCGAGTTGCTCTGCAACCACTTGCATGCCGACTTCCTCCAGCAATGACAGGCTGGCTTCCAGCGCGCAGGCGCCGAGCATGTTCGGGCTGCCCGGCTCGAAGCGCCGCGCGCTGCGTGCCGGTTGCCAGGTACGGCGCTCGAAATCGCCCAGCTGTTCGAGCATGTGCCAGCCGAAGGCGTGCAGTTTCAGCTGTCTGCGCAGGGTGCTGCGGCAGTAGAACACCCCCAGGCCCTCGGGGCCGAGCATCCACTTGTGGCCGTCGGCCATGGCGAAATCGCACTGACAGTGCTGTACGTCGAAGGGCAGGGCGCCAATCTGCTGGATGGCATCGACGCAGAACAGCACGCCCCGTTGGCGACAGCCCTGGCCCAGCCGGGCAAGGTCCAGGCGCAGGCCACTGGCGAACTGCACGGCACTGACCGCCAGCAGCCGGGCGCGCGGGCCACAGGCCTGGAGCAGTGCAGCCTCTGGGTCATCCCCGGCCAGGCTGGTCTCGATCACATCGACGCCTTGATCTGCCAGTGCCTGCCAGACCACGCGGTTGGAGGGGAACTCCTCGTCGCTGATGATCACCTGGTCGCCGGGTTGCCAGTCGAGGCCGAAGGCCACCAATGACAAGGCTTGCGAGGTGTTGCCCAGCAAAGCGATGTCGCCTGTGCTCGGCGCGTTGAGCAGGCGCGCCAGGCGCTCGCGCAGGCGCCGTTCGGTGGCCAGCCAGGCCGGGTAGTCGCTGGCGCCTCGCTGCAGGTTGTCACGGGCGAAGCGTGCCACGGCCTCAGTGGCCCGACGCGGCCACGGAGCGATCGCCGCGTGGTTCAGGTAACACAGGCCCGGAGCCTGCTCGAACTCATCAAGAAACACAGACATGCTTGGAAGATCCGTGCAATTTACCGCCAGTTAGGCATAATAATCGGCTTCGATTGTCATCCTAGTCCTACCTATGCACAAAGAACCTCGTAAGGTCCGTGAATTTCGCCGCCGCGAGCAGGAAATCCTCGACACGGCGCTCAAGCTGTTTCTCGAACAGGGTGAAGACAGCGTCACCGTCGAGATGATCGCCGACGCCGTGGGCATCGGCAAAGGCACGATCTACAAGCACTTCAAGTCCAAGGCGGAGATCTATCTGCGCCTGATGCTCGACTACGAGCGTGACCTGAACGAGCTGCTGCATTCCGCTGACGTCGACCGTGACAAAGAGGCGCTCTCGCGCGCCTACTTCGAGTTCCGCATGCGCGACCCGCAGCGCTACCGGCTGTTCGACCGCCTGGAAGAAAAGGTGGTCAAGGGCAACCAGGTGCCGGAAATGGTCGAGCAGCTGCACAGCATCCGCGCCTCCAACTTCGACCGCCTGACGCAGCTGATCAAGGGCCGCATCAGTGAAGGCAAGCTCGAAGACGTGCCGCCGTACTTCCACTATTGCGCGGCCTGGGCGTTGGTCCACGGTGCGGTGGCGCTGTACCACTCGCCGTTCTGGAGCAACGTGCTGGAAGATCAGGAAGGCTTCTTCCAGTTCCTCATGGACATCGGTGTGCGCATGGGCAACAAGCGCAAGCGGGACCCCGAAACCGCGAACTGAAGCGGCCCGAGCGGTGCTTGCCGACGTTTGGCGAGCATCGCGCGATTCTGCCTTCGACAGGAAGACTTGCAAAAACCTGATTTATGAGTCAGGTTTCGCCGGTCCGTTTCTTCCATGCCGGAGTCACCCATGATCGTCGATCGTCAAGGCAGGCGCTTTCGCAACCTGCGCGTCAGCCTGACTGCTGCCTGCAACTACGCCTGTACCTACTGCGTGCCCGATGGCAAGCGCCTGGTGGCGGCGCAGGACGAGCTGGGTGCCGAGGCGCTGGGGCGCGGCGTGGCGTATCTGGTCGAGGCCGCTGGTGTCGAGCGCTTGCGCATTACCGGCGGCGAACCGCTGGTCAGCCCCCGGCTCGAGGGTTTCCTGGCGGCGGTGGCAGGGCTCGGGTTGGAGGACATCAGCCTCACCACCAATGGCCAGCTGCTCGCCCGCAAGCTGCCGCTGCTGCGCGCTGCCGGCATCCGCAGGCTCAATGTCTCGCTCGATACCCTGGACTCCCTGGCGTTCCGTCGGATTGCCCGTGGCGGCGACCTGGCCAGCGTGCTCGATGGCATGGCCCAGGCCAGCGCCGCAGGGATGGCGATCAAGGTCAACATGGTGCCCATGCGTGGGCAGAACCTCGATCAGGTACTGCCACTGCTCGATTACTGCCTGGCGCGGGGCTACGAGCTGCGCTTCATCGAACTGATGCGCATGGGCCACCTGGCCCGCGACAGCAATGCCTTCCTGCAGCAGTTCGTGGGGCTTGAGCAACTGCTCGCAGTGATCGGCGAAACCCATGAGTTCGAGCAGGCGCAGCGCCCGGTGGATGCGACCGCGTTGCGTTATCGCATACCCGGCAAAGGGCACTTCGGGGTGATCGCCAACGAGAGCGTGCCGTTTTGCCGCGCCTGCTCGCGGCTGCGCTTGTCGTCCACCGGCTGGTTGCATGGGTGCTTGTCCTCAAGCAACCGTCACTTTGTCGGCGATCTGCTGGACAAGCCGCGCCACCAGGCCTTGCCAGCGTTGCAGCGCTTGCTGGTGAAGGCGCTGGCGGACAAGCAGGACCAGGCGTTCTCCGGCGATGTGATGGTGATGAAGGTGATCGGCGGCTGACTCTGGCGCAAAAGCTGCATCTGGCGGCTATTCGCCGGTTTTTCGTCACCGGCCTTTGGAGGAAAGATGCGTAGCCTGGTCTTGCTGCTGGCGCTGATGGCGTTGGGCGGCTGCATGAAAGTCAGCGACATGGGGGAAGGGGTCCGTTACCAGATGAGCGACGCGGGCCTGCTGGACCACAGCAACACCACCCGCACCCTGTCCATCCGCCTGCAGCCCGATTCGTTCATCTTCATTGGCCAGGGCGCGTTCATGCCGCCGGGCAAGGGGCCGCAGCCGCGCCAGAACGCCGTGGCCGAGGAGGCCTTCAAGAGCTTCATCGAGTACTTTCCGCTGGTGCGCCGCGCCCAGGGCCCGCTGGGCCTTGAGGACGCGATCGCCGAAGCCCGTTCGGTCGGCGCCGATTACGTGCTGTACACCCGCTTCGCCCGCACCGATGACCGTATCGGCAATGGCGATGAATGGTATGACGAACAGGCCGTCGACCGCCTGGGCTGGGACACTGGTGTAGTACAGATGATGCTGATCGAGACCAGCACCCGCTACCTGATCGATACAGCCCGCATCAAGAGCCGTGGCGGTTTGTTGACGTTCCACGACAATACCCCGCAGGATTTGCTCGCCGCGCCCATGCGCGAGTACGCTCGTAGCCTCCTGGGCATGAGCAAGTAAGCGAGCGTGATATGACCGACTCCGGCAAGGCCAACGATCTCCTGAGCCAGATCCCAGCGCACAAGGGGCTGCCCCCGGTGCATCTGTGGAACCCGGATTTCTGCGGTGACATCGACATGCGCATCGCCCGTGACGGCACCTGGTACTACCTGGGCACGCCGATCGGGCGCAAACCGATGGTCCGGCTGTTTTCCACCATCATCCGCCGCGATGGCGACGACTACTTCCTGGTCACGCCGGTGGAAAAAGTCGGTATTCGCGTTGATGATGCGCCCTTCGTTGCGGTGCTGCTGGATGTGCAGGGGAGTGGAGAGCAGCAGGTGCTGCGCTTTACCAGCAACGTTGATGACCAAGTCGAAGCCGGCCCGGCCAACCCGCTGCGGGTGGTGATCGACCCGATCACCCAGGAGCCCGCGCCCTATGTGCTCATGCGTGGCAACCTCGAAGCGCTGATTCATCGCAACGTGTTCTACCAGTTGGTGGAGCTGGCAGTGCCACGGCAGGTCGACGGCGAGGAATGGCTCGGCGTGTGGAGTCACGGCCAGTTCTACCCCATCGGGCGGGATGCCTGACTGAAGATCGGCCTCCTGTTTTTTCCGCGGATTGGCCGTTTTCCCTGCTTCAGGCGGGGCATAACCTGAGGGCCACAGCCAATCAGGAGATCCCCGTTCATGAGCATTCCCCGTCTTTCCCTTAGCCTGTTTGTTGCCCTCGGCTTGTTGGGCGCCAATGTGCCTGCCTGGGCGCATGGCGACGCGCAGCATCCCGACCAGGTGAAAATCCTCCAGGAGCAGCTGCCCAGCAATGCCCCGAGCAAGAAAGCGGTGATGCTCACCGTCAGCTACGCACCGGGCGAGGCCTCGCCTGCCCATCGGCACCCAGGCGCGGTCATGGCTTATGTACTGGAAGGTGCGGTTGTCTCGAGGCTCAACGACGAGCCGCAGAAAACCTACAAGGCCGGTGAGTTCTGGTACGAAGCGCCCGGCACCGTGCACAGCGTCTCGAGCAACGCCAGCAAGACCGCGCCGGCCAAACTGCTGGTGTGGAGCCTGGTGGATGAGGGCAAGCCGGTGACCGAAACGCTGACCAAACCCTGAAGCGCAGGCAATAAAAAACCTCCAGTGCTTGCGCAACTGGAGGTTTTTCAGTGTTTGGCTCCGCGACCTGGACTCGAACCAGGGACCCAATGATTAACAGTCATTTGCTCTACCGACTGAGCTATCGCGGAATCTCGGCGTATCTTACCGATTGCCAGGGGGAAGTCAAGCTTCCCCTTGGCAATCAAGGAGTTACAGAACTTCTACGATGGCCTTGGTGACCACGTGGATGTTGCTCTGGTTCAGGGCGGCGACAGCGATGCGGCCGGTGTCCAGCGCGTAGATACCGAACTCGTTCTTCAGGCGCGCCACTTGCTCTACGGTCAGGCCGGAGTAGGAGAACATGCCGGCCTGGCGGCCTACGAAGCTGAAGTCGCGCTTGGCGCCGTACTCTTTCAGCAAGTCGACCATCTGCTTGCGCATGCCATGGATGCGGGTTCGCATCTCGGCCAGTTCGGTTTCCCACATCTGGCACAGCTCAGGGCTGTTCAGCACGGTAGCGACGATGGTCGCGCCGTGGGTCGGTGGGTTGGAGTAGGTGGTGCGGATCACGCGCTTGACCTGCGACAGCACGCGGGTGCTCTCGTCTTTCGAGGCGGTGACGATCGACAGTGCACCGACACGCTCGCCGTACAGCGAGAACGACTTGGAGAACGAGCTGGAGACGAAGAACTCCAGGCCCGACTCGGCGAACAGGCGCACGGCGAAGGCGTCTTCGGCGATGCCGTCACCGAAGCCCTGGTAGGCCATGTCGAGGAACGGCACGTGGCCCTTGGCCTTGACCACTTCCAGCACGTTCTTCCAGTCGTCCAGCGACAGGTCGACGCCGGTCGGGTTGTGGCAGCAGGCGTGCAGCACGACGATCGAGCCCGACGGCAGGCTGTTCAGGTCTTCGAGCATGCCGGCACGGTTGACGTCGTGGCTGGCGGCGTCGTAGTAACGGTAGTTCTGTACCGGGAAGCCCGCGGTTTCGAACAGCGCGCGGTGGTTTTCCCAGCTCGGGTCGCTGATGGCGACCACGGCGCCCGGTGCCAGGCGCTTGAGGAAGTCGGCACCGATCTTCAGAGCGCCGGTACCGCCAACGGCCTGCACGGTAACCACGCGGCCAGCGGCCAGCAGCGGCGAGTCTGCACCGAAGATCAGTTTCTGCACGGCCTGGTCGTATTGGGCGATGCCGTCGATCGGCAGGTAGCCGCGGGAGGCGTGCTGGGCGGCACGGGTGGTTTCGGCTTCGATCACTGCGCGCAGCAGCGGAATGCGGCCTTCCTCATTGCAGTAGACGCCTACGCCCAGGTTGACCTTGTCGGTACGTGGGTCGGCGTTGAATGCTTCGTTGAGGCCCAGGATAGGGTCGCGGGGTGCCAGCTCGACAGCGGAAAACAGGCTCATTGTTACCTTGGCTCTGATAGGAGAGTGATAGGGGTTGCCACGCTCCAGCCGAATGCACTGAAGCGGTGCACAAACGGGGAGTCAGTATAGTGATACCGCCCGGTCACTGCGACAGTCTGGCGCAGCTTTTGCGGCTGTTTGCGCAAATATTTTTCGACCATTGGTCGAATTGCCTAGTCCATTGCCATGAGCGCTGCTTGGCTGGGCTTGAAAGCCACGCCCGGCGGGCGCATTTGCGTATAGACTACTGGCTAAATTTACAGTTGCCGCGACATCCATGAGGTCCGTCATGTCCGAATTCCAGCTCGTCACCCGATTTCAGCCGGCCGGCGACCAGCCCGAAGCCATCCGCCAGATGGTCGAGGGCATCGAGGCCGGGCTTTCGCACCAGACGCTGCTTGGGGTGACTGGCTCGGGCAAGACCTTCAGCATCGCCAACGTGATCCAGCAGGTGCAGCGCCCGACCCTGGTGCTGGCGCCGAACAAGACCCTGGCGGCGCAGCTTTACGGCGAGTTCAAGGCATTCTTCCCGAACAACGCCGTCGAGTACTTCGTCTCCTACTACGACTACTACCAGCCCGAAGCCTACGTGCCGTCGTCGGACACCTTCATCGAGAAGGATGCCTCGATCAACGACCACATCGAGCAGATGCGCCTGTCGGCGACCAAGGCGCTGCTGGAGCGGCGCGACGCGATCATCGTCACCACCGTGTCGTGCATCTACGGCCTGGGCAGCCCCGAGGCGTACCTGAAGATGGTCCTGCACGTCGACCGTGGCGACCAGCTCGACCAGCGTGCGCTGTTGCGCCGACTGACCGAGCTGCAGTACACCCGCAACGAAATGGACTTCGCCCGCGCCACCTTTCGCGTGCGCGGTGATGTGATCGACGTGTTCCCGGCCGAATCGGACCTGGAGGCCATCCGCATCGAACTGTTCGATGACGAAGTAGAGAACATCGCCGCCTTCGACCCGCTGACCGGCGAGGTGATCCGCAAGCTGCCGCGCTTCACCTTCTACCCCAAGTCGCACTACGTGACGCCTCGCGAAACGCTGCTCGAAGCGGTGGACGGTATCAAGGAAGAGCTCAAGGAGCGGCTGGAGTACCTGCACAAGCACAACAAGCTGGTCGAGGCCCAGCGCCTGGAGCAGCGTACCCGTTTCGACCTGGAGATGATCCTCGAACTGGGCTACTGCAACGGCATCGAAAACTACTCGCGCTACCTTTCCGGGCGCCCGGCCGGTGCGCCGCCACCCACGCTGTATGACTACCTGCCGGCCGATGCGCTGCTGGTGATCGACGAGTCCCACGTTTCCGTACCCCAGGTCGGCGCCATGTACAAAGGTGACCGTTCGCGCAAGGAAACGCTGGTGGAGTACGGTTTCCGCATGCCATCGGCACTGGACAACCGGCCCATGCGCTTTGACGAGTGGGAAGCGGTCAGCCCGCAGACCATCTTCGTTTCCGCAACACCCGGCCCTTACGAAGCGGAACATGCCGGGCGTGTGGTCGAGCAGGTGGTGCGCCCCACCGGCCTGGTCGACCCGCAGGTCGAAGTGCGCCCGGCGCTCACCCAGGTCGACGACTTGCTGTCCGAGATCGGCAAGCGCGTCGCCCTGGGCGAGCGGGTGCTGGCCACCACCCTGACCAAGCGCATGGCCGAAGACCTCACCGACTACCTGGCCGATCACGATGTGCGAGTGCGCTACCTGCACTCGGACATCGATACCGTCGAGCGGGTGGAGATCATCCGCGACCTGCGCCTGGGCACTTTCGACGTATTGGTGGGCATCAACCTGCTGCGTGAAGGCCTGGACATGCCGGAAGTGTCGCTGGTGGCCATCCTCGACGCCGACAAGGAAGGCTTCCTGCGGTCCGAGCGCTCGCTGATCCAGACCATTGGCCGGGCGGCGCGCAACCTCAACGGCAAGGCAATCCTTTACGCCGACAACATCACCGGCTCCATGCAGCGCGCCATCGACGAGACCGAGCGACGCCGGGCCAAGCAGGTGGCGTTCAACGAAGCCAACGGCATCGTGCCCAAGGGTGTGGTCAAGGACATCACCGACATCATGGAAGGGGCCACCGTGCCCGGTGCGCGCAGCAAGAAGCGCAAGGGCATGGCCAAGGCGGCAGAGGAGGCCGGGCGTTACGAAGTCGAGTTGCAGACCCCGGCCGAGATCACCAAGCGCATCAAGCAGCTGGAGGAGGAGATGTTCCAGTTCGCCCGCGACCTGGAGTTCGAGGCTGCGGCGCAGTTGCGCGACGAGATCGGCAAATTACGCGAGCGCCTGATCGCCAGCTGAGGGTAAACCTTGCGGGCGCTACCCCTGTAGGAGCGGCCTTGTGCCGCGAAAGGGCTGCGTAGCAGCCCCGACAATCTTGTGACATTCATAAATCCTGGGGCCGCTTTGCGGCCCTTTCGCGGCACAAGGCCGCTCCTACAAGGGGTGCGCCTGGCTCAATGCGCCTCTCCAGCCTTCAACCCCTGGGGCAACTTGCGCGTCAACAACACCGCCAGCATGCTCACCGCCAAACCGATCCCGACAAAGTGGAACGCATCGTTGTAGGCCATGATCATCGCCTGCTGGTGGGTGATCTCACTCAGCTTGCCCAGCGCCGCCGTTTCATTACCTAGCCGCTCCGTCAGTTGCGCCAGACGCTTGGCCACTTGCGGGTTGCTCGGCACCAGTGCTTCACGCAAATAGTCGAAGTACACCTTGGCCCGCGCATCCAGCAGCGTCGCCAGCAAGGCGATGCCAATCGCCCCACCGAGGTTGCGCAGGATGTTGAACAGGCTCGACGCCGAGCCCGCATCCTGCGGCTGGATATAGGCCGTGGCGATCAACGAAATGGTCACCATGATCATCGGCTGGCCAAGGGCGCGGATCACCTGGATCTGGTTGAACTGCGGCCCGGCGAAATCCGGGTTGAGCACCCCGGAACTGAAACTGGCCACGCCGAACAGGCAAAAGCCCAGGGCACACAGCACCTTCGGCGAGATCACCTTCATCAACAGCGGCACCAGTGGAATCAGGAACAGCTGCGGCACCCCCATCCACATGATCACTTCGCCGATCTGCAGGGCGTTGTAGCCCTGGATCTGCGCCAGGTACAACGGCAGCAGGTAGATCGAGCCGTACAGCCCCACGCCCATGCCCAGGCTGGCGATGCTGGATAAACCGAAGTTGCGGTTGCCGAGGATGCGCAGGTTGATCAGCGGGTGCGGGCGGGACAGTTGCAGGATCACGAACAGGATCAGGCTGACCAGGGCGACACTGCCCAGGCCGACGATCAGGCTGGACTCCAGCCAGTCCTTGCGATGGCCTTCTTCAAGGAACACCTGCAGGCAACCCAGGCCCAGGCCAAGGGTGACGATGCCGGCGTAGTCGGTGCTTTTCAGCAGCTCCCAGTGGGCCTCTTTCTTTTCCAGCCCGTACATGAGCCCGGCAATCATCAGCAGCCCTGGCGGGATGTTGATGTAGAAGATGTATTCCCAACCCCAGTTCTCGGTCAGCCAGCCGCCCAGGGTCGGGCCGATCGATGGGGCGAAGGTGGCGGTCATGGCGAACATGGCCATGCCCTTGGCGCGGTGGTGTTCGGGCAGCTTGATCAAGGTCAGGGTGAACGCCAGTGGGATCAGCGCGCCGCCGGTGAAGCCTTGCAGGGCGCGGAACACGATCATGCTCTCAAGGTTCCAGGCCATCGAGCACAGCAGTGACGAGGCCAGGAAACCCAGCGACACCCACACCGCCAGGCGCCGGGCCGACAGCAACTGCACCAGCCAGGCGGTCAGCGGGATCATGATGATCTCGGCCACCAGGTAGGAGGTGGAAATCCACGAACCTTCCTCGAGCGTGGCCGAAAGCGCGCCCTGGATGTCCTTGAGTGAAGAGTTGGTGATCTGGATGTCCAGCACCGCCATGAACGCGCCGAGCATCACGCTCATCACCGCGATCCAGTCGCGCCGGGTGGGCTCTGCGCTGGGCCGCAGCAGTTGGTCACCGGCCATCGTGGCTGTCGTCTTCGCTGCGCAGGTCGACGGTGGCCGTCACCGACATGCCCGGACGAATGCGGCCATGCAGCGGGTTGTCGGCGGCGAAGGTCAGCTTGACCGGGATGCGCTGCACCACCTTGGTGAAGTTGCCGGTGGCGTTGTCGGGCGGCAGCAGGCTGAACTGTGCGCCGGAGGCGGCGAACAGGCTGTCGACGCGGCCTTCGATCGGGGTGTCGGGGTAGCTGTCGAACAGCAGTTCGGCGCGCTGCCCGGGGTGCATCTTGCCAATCTGGGTTTCCTTGAAGTTGGCCTGCACCCAGATGTCCTGGTCGGGGACGATCGACAGCAGGTAGGCGCCGGCCTGCACCACCTGGCCATTGCGCGCGCTGCGCTGGCCAATGGTGCCGCTGATCGGCGCGTGGATTTCGCAGCGGGTCAGGTTGATCTCGGCCTGGGCCAGGTCGGCGCGAGCATTGGCGATCTGCGCGTCGAGGCGCTTGAGTTCGGCGCTCAGGGCATCGACCTGCTGGCGCTGGCCCTTGAGGTCGGCCTGGGCCTTGTCCACCTGGGAGCGGGCCACATGGCTTTCCGCCGAGAGGGTGGTGACCCGCTCTTCGGAGACGAAGCCGGGCTTGCGCAGGGCCTGGGCGCGGTTGAGGTCGAGCTGCGAGCGGTCGAGGGTGGCCTGGTTGGCGGCCACCTGGGCCTGGCCTGCGGCAATCAGGCTGCCTTGCTGGGCCAGCCGGCTTTGCGCCTGTACCAGCTCAGCTTCGCGGGTGGCCAGTGTGGCGCGGGCGCGAGCCACGGCCAGTTCGAAGTCGGCGACTTCCAGGCGCACCAGCAGGTCGCCCTTGTTGACGTGCTGGTTGTCTTCCACCTGCACTTCGTCGACGCGCGCGCCGAGCTGGCTGGAAACGCGGGTGATCTCGCCCTGTACATAGGCGTTGTCGGTGCTCTCGAAGAAGCGCCCCTTGAAATACCAGTGGGCGAGGAAGGCGAGGGCGATCAGCGCGACCAGGGTGATGAAGATCAGCAAGCGGCGTTTGAGTTGGGCGGGCATGAGGACTATGGTTCCAGAAGTGTAAGCAAATTTAACAGCTGCAACCGGTACCGTCACAAGTGACGATAGCGCCATTGCTGGAGCCCAGTGCCCGCTCCCTGCTAACATCCCGCCTTTGTTTGAATCTTCGTTCGAGACTCTCCATGACCACCGTTCGCACGCGTATCGCGCCATCGCCCACTGGCGACCCCCATGTTGGCACTGCCTACATCGCCCTGTTCAACTACTGCTTTGCCAAGCAGCACGGCGGTGAGTTCATCCTGCGTATCGAAGACACCGACCAACTGCGCTCCACCCGCGAGTCGGAACAGCAGATCTTCGACGCCCTGCGCTGGCTCGGCATCGAATGGAATGAAGGCCCGGACGTCGGTGGCCCGCACGGCCCGTACCGGCAGAGCGAGCGTGGCGAGATCTACGCCAAATATGCCAAGGAGCTGGTCGACGCAGGCCACGCCTTCTACTGCTTCTGCACCGCCGAAGAGCTGGAGCAGATGCGCGCCGAGCAGATGGCCCGCGGCGAGACCCCGCGCTACGACGGCCGCGCCCTGCTGCTGAGCGATGAAGAAGTGCAGCGCCGCCTGGCGGCCGGCGAGCCGCACGTGATCCGCATGAAGGTACCGAGCGAAGGCATCTGCGTGGTGCCGGACATGCTGCGTGGCGATGTCGAGATCCCGTGGGACCGCATGGACATGCAGGTGCTGATGAAGAACGACGGCCTGCCGACGTACTTCCTGGCCAACGTGGTCGACGACCACCTGATGGGCATCACCCATGTGCTGCGCGGCGAAGAGTGGCTGCCCTCGGCGCCCAAGCTGATCAAGCTGTACGAGTACTTCGGCTGGGAGCAGCCCAAGCTGTGCTACATGCCGCTGTTGCGCAACCCGGACAAGTCCAAGCTGTCCAAGCGCAAGAACCCGACCTCGGTCACCTTCTACGAGCGCATGGGCTTCATGCCCGAGGCGATGCTCAACTACCTGGGCCGCATGGGCTGGTCGATGCCGGACGAGCGCGAGAAGTTCTCGCTGGCCGAGATGGTCGAGCACTTCGACCTGTCGCGCATCTCCCTGGGCGGCCCGATCTTCGACATCGAGAAGCTGTCCTGGCTCAACGGCCAGTGGCTGCGTGAACTGCCGGTGGAGGAGTTTGCCGCGCGCGTGCAGAAGTGGGCCTTCAACAGCGACTACATGATGAAGATTGCCCCGCACGTGCAGGGCCGGGTGGAAACCTTCAGCCAGGTTGCTCCGTTGGGTGGGTTCTTCTTCGAAGGCGCGCTGAAGCTCGACGCCAAGCTGTTCGAGAGCAAGAAACTGTCGGCCGACCAGGTGCGCCAGGTGATGCAGCTGATCCTGTGGAAGCTGGAAAGCCTGCGCCAGTGGGAGAAGGACCGCATCACCGGCTGCATCCAGGCCGTGGTCGAGTCGCTGGAGCTTAAGTTGCGCGATGCCATGCCACTGATGTTCGCCGCCATCACTGGCCAGGCCAGCTCGGTGTCGGTGCTCGATGCCATGGAGATCCTCGGCCCTGACCTGACCCGTTACCGTCTGCGCCAGGCCATCGACCTGCTGGGTGGTGTGTCGAAGAAGGAAAACAAGGAGTGGGAGAAGCTGCTGGCGAACATCGCCTGATAGCTTTTCCTGCCCCCTGTAGGAGCGGCCTCGTGCCGCGAAAGGACCGCAACGCGGTCCCACAATTTGCGCCTCGACGCAAAATCGCTGGGGCCGCTTTGCGGCCCTTTCGCGACACAAGGCCGCTCCTACAAGGCCGCAACACCAAGAATCAGCAGGGCAGGGCGGTAAGTGATTGTTATCTGTGAAAAAATTTTTGATTAATTTCAAAAATTCGTTTGACAGCCCTGCAATCGGAACTTAATATGCGCCCCGTCCACAGCGATGAACGAAAACGAGACGCCAGGCACCCAGCCAGCGCTTCGGTTCAAAGCGACATTGTGGGGCTATAGCTCAGCTGGGAGAGCGCCTGCATGGCATGCAGGAGGTCAGCGGTTCGATCCCGCTTAGCTCCACCAAATTCCGCTTAACGGCATTGCCGGTAAGCAAGACCGGGTCCAGCAACCGGGTCTTGAAGGTAAGAAGGTTCGTCCCCTTCGTCTAGTGGCCTAGGACACCGCCCTTTCACGGCGGTAACAGGGGTTCGAGTCCCCTAGGGGACGCCAGTTTTGCACAAGCGATGTGTAACCATGTCGCTGGGCCGAGAGGCTAGAAATCCGGGGCTATAGCTCAGCTGGGAGAGCGCCTGCATGGCATGCAGGAGGTCAGCGGTTCGATCCCGCTTAGCTCCACCAATTTTGCCGCGGTTCGTGAAAACGGATCGGCACGAAGGTTCCGTCCCCTTCGTCTAGTGGCCTAGGACACCGCCCTTTCACGGCGGTAACAGGGGTTCGAGTCCCCTAGGGGACGCCACTTTTACCCGCGTTTTGCGGGAGTTGAAAGGCTCATCATCAGATGGATGAGCCTTTTGTTTTACTCGGGGCTATAGCTCAGCTGGGAGAGCGCCTGCATGGCATGCAGGAGGTCAGCGGTTCGATCCCGCTTAGCTCCACCAATTCGCCGCGGTTCGTGAAAACGGACCGGCACGAAGGTTACGTCCCCTTCGTCTAGTGGCCTAGGACACCGCCCTTTCACGGCGGTAACAGGGGTTCGAGTCCCCTAGGGGACGCCATTTTTTACCCGCGTTTTGCGGGACTTATAAGGCTCATTCGATTATTGAATGGGCCTTTTGTTTTTTCTGCTCCCTGAGAATTTTCCGCCGGCTCATCACTCGCCGCAGATTCTGCTTGCCTAAAAATATGATAAGCATAATATGTCGATCATAATATTTTGAGGTGAGCCATGAGCGACAAGAAGAGCAAGACGCGCGAACGCATCCTCGAAGCGGCGCGTGGCGCGTTGATCCAGCACGGGCCGGCCGAGCCCAGCGTGAGCCAGGTCATGGGTGCTGCCGGGTTGACGGTGGGCGGCTTCTACGCCCATTTCGACAGCAAGGACGAACTCATGCTGGAAGCCTTCAGCCAGTTGCTGGCCGAGCGCCGGGCATTGCTCGCCGGGGTCGATCCGAGCCTGGACGGCGCTGGCCGTCGTGCACTGGTCGCCGCTTTCTATCTTTCGCGCAAGCACCGTGACGCCGAAGTGGCGGCTTGCCCGCTGCCCAATGCACTCAGCGAAATGCAGCGCCTGCCTGAGGCTTTTCGTGAAGTACTGGTCGAGCACATCGAGCTGATGACCGCGCAGATGGTTGACCGCCCCGAGGACATGGACAAGGCCCTGGCCGACTTCGCCCTGATGGTGGGTGGCCTGGCTGTGGCGAGGGCCTTGGGCACTGGCGAGCTGTCCGATCGCGTCCTGCGTGCCGCCAAATCGGCGGTGATCTGAGCACATTCATTCCTGGAGCATGGCGATGAGTACCCTGAGCTGGATTCGTGGCGTCAACGGCACCCTCGGCCACCTGGCCCCCGAACACGTTGCCGGCAAGATGCGCCGCGCCTTCATGAGCCCACGCACCCTGCCACCCAAGGAGTGGGAGTTGCCGCTGCTGGCTCGCGCCGAGCGCATCACCCTGCGCTTCGGGTTGTCGGCGCTGCGTTGGGGGCAAGGGCCGACCGTGTTGCTGATGCACGGTTGGGAAGGGCGGCCAACCCAGTTCGCCGCACTGATCGAAACCCTGGTCGCTGCCGGTCACACCGTGGTGTCGCTGGAGGGGCCGGGCCATGGGCGCTCGCCAGGGCATCAGGCCCATGTGGTGCTGTTCGCCCGCGCATTGCTGGAAGCCGCTGCCGAGTTGCCGCCGCTGCGCGCGGTGATTGGCCACTCCATGGGTGGCGCCAGCGTGATGCTGGCGCTGCAGTGGGGGTTGCGTGCCGAAGCGGCTGTGAGCATTGCTGCACCCGCACAGTTATTGGGGGTGATGCGCGGTTTCGCCCGGCATCTGGGCTTGCCGGCGCGGGCCAGGGCGGCCTTCATTCGCCAGGTCGAGCGTGATATCGGCGTGCAGATTGCACGGCTGGATGTCACCGGTTATCAACTGGAACTGCCGGGCCTGGTGGTGCATGCCAGTGATGACCTGTTGGTGCCGGCTGGTGAATCGCAGGTCATTCACAAGGCCTGGTTCGACAGCCGCCTGCTTTTGCTCGAAGAGGGCGGCCATGTGCGCGTGCTGGCCGACCCGCGGCTGGGCGAGGCGGTGCTCGAACTGCTGGCCCGCACCAATGAGCGGGCCCGACAAAGCGCCTGAGCATCCGTTACACTCTGCCCGTTCACGAACAACCAGGAGCGGGCATGAGCTGGGATCTGGCGGCACCATTCACCATCGACCTTCGCGTCGGCCATGAAGACATCGACGGCCTCGGCCACGCCAACAATGCGGTCTACGTCACCTGGCTCGAGCGCTGCGCCTGGCGCCACTCCCAGCGCCTGGGGCTGGACCTGGCCGAGTACCGTCGCCTGGACCGGGCCATGGCCGTGGTGCGCCACGAGATCGACTACCTCGCTGCCGCCTACGAGGATGACGAGCTGCAACTGGCCACCTGGATCGTCGACTGGGACCAGCGCCTGCGCATGACCCGGCGTTTCCAGCTCAAGCGCCCGAGCGACGGCGTCACCCTGTTGCGTGCACACACCACCTTCGCCTGCATCGAGCTGTCCAGCGGCAAACCCCGGCGCATGCCGGCGGAGTTCCTCGACGGCTATGGCGCGGCGCTGATCGGCAACTGAAACGCGGCGGTTTTTTGCTAGACTGCCGCCTTTTGCGCCCCGAGACCCTCACATGCAAATTGCCCTGGCCCCGATGGAGGGGCTGGTCGACAACATCCTGCGCGACGTCCTGACCCGGGTGGGTGGCATCGATTGGTGCGTCACCGAGTTCATCCGCGTCTGCGACCGCCTGTTGCCGGAATCCTCGTTCGACAAACTGGCCCCAGAGCTGCGCCAGGGAGCGCGCACCGCGGCCGGCGTGCCGATGCGTGTGCAGCTGCTCGGTTCGGACCCGGTGTGCCTGGCCGAGAACGCGGCGCTGGCTTGTGAACTGGGGGCGCCGGTGATCGACCTGAACTTCGGCTGCCCGGCCAAGACCGTCAACAAGTCGCGTGGCGGGGCGGTGCTGCTCAAGGAGCCGGAGTTGCTGCATGCCATCGTGCGTGAGGTGCGCCGCGCCGTACCGGCGCATATTCCGGTGACCTCGAAGATGCGCCTGGGCTTCGACAGCCCGGATGGCGCGCTGGAGTGCGCCACGGCATTGGCCGAAGGCGGCTCGGCGCACCTGGTGGTGCATGCACGGACCAAGGTCGAGGGCTACAAGCCGCCGGCCCACTGGGAGTGGGTGGCGCGGGTGCAGGACGTGGTCAAGGTACCGGTGTTCGCCAATGGTGAGATCTGGACCGTCGACGACTGGCGCCGCTGCCGCGAGGTGAGTGGCGCCGAGGACATCATGCTCGGTCGCGGCCTGGTGTCGCGCCCGGACCTGGCCTTGCAGATCGCAGCTGCTCGCGATGGCCGTGATTACCAGCCGATGAGCTGGGACGAGCTGCTGCCGTTGTTGCGCGAGTTCTGGCGTCAGGCCCAGGCCAAGCTGTCGCCGCGTTATGCGCCGGGGCGCATGAAGCAGTGGCTGGCGATGCTGACCCGGGGTTATCCCGAGGCGGTGACGTTGTTCGCCGAACTGCGCCGGGAAGATGATTGCCAGCGGATCAGCAGGTTGCTGGGCGTGGAGTCGCAAGTGTTCGAAGAATGCGTCGCCTGATCGGGCCCTATCGCCGGCAAGCCGGCTCCCACAGGGGCCGCGTCACGCCAAAGGCCTGTGGGGGCCGGCTTGCCGGCGATGAATGGCAAGCAAATTTTTTGTCGGCCCCTTGAAAGCGTTTTGCCCGACCCTATCTCTTGAGTACGCGATGCCGAAGTCGGGTCGCGTAGTGACTTACTTGCTGAATCTCAGGAGTTTATGACCATGACCACCGCTTTCTCTCTCGCACCTCTTTTCCGCAACTCTGTCGGTTTCGACCGTTTCAACGACCTGTTCGAAGCTGCAGCACGCAATGAGGCCGGTAGCAGCTACCCGCCCTACAACGTGGAAAAGCATGGTGAAGACCACTATCGCATCGTGGTTGCCGCCGCCGGTTTCCAGGAACAGGACCTCGACCTGCAGGTCGAAAAAGGCGTCCTGACCGTGTCCGGTGGCAAACGCGATAACGGCAACGAAGGCGTCACCTTCCTGCATCAGGGCATCGCCCAGCGCGCCTTCAAGCTGTCGTTCCGCCTGGCCGACCACATCGAGGTCAAGGGCGCCGGCCTGGCCAACGGCTTGCTCAGCATCGAGCTGCTGCGCGTGGTGCCGGAAGAAGCCAAGGCCAAGCGCATCCCGATCAATGGCGACAAGCCTGCGCTGAACTGAGTGCTGGCGGGATGAACGAAAGGGCACCTTCGGGTGCCCTTTTTTGCTGTGCTACCCATAGCGCAATCAAAAGACCCTGTGGGAGCGGGTTTACCCGCGAATACGGTGGTGAGGCCGCCGACGCATTCGCGGGTGAACTGATCTGGTCAAGTAATTTTGGACACCGATTAAGGTTTATGCCGCCGCTTTGAGCTTTGCCTCCATGGCTACCGGCGTTTCATAGCCGTTGTAGCTATGGAGCCGCTTGAGGTTGTAGCGCATCAGA
>NZ_BQHO01000044.1 GCF_021601385.1 Pseudomonas parasichuanensis
TTTCTCGGCGCAGGCAACGAGCAGGATGAAGCTGGTGGCCGCGATCAGCTGGCGAGGTTGCCAGCGTAGAGTGAGACGAGAGGGCATGCACGAATCCAGAATTGCAGGTCAGGTGCCGACCATACCATGCCTGCGCATTTCATGCCTTTGATGGCTTTCATGCCGCCATAAAGCAGGAAGCCTCCCAATCTCTCGATTGGAAGGCTTCGCGGCGGTAGCTGCCTTTGCCTTTGTCCGGTCGTTCCTGGCGGCAGCGGAACAGCGGTTGGGCGACGATCGACTTGGCCTTGTTGGGGCCGTGTTTTTTCGGCTTTTTGCTCATGGCGGGTTCCCGATTGGGGTGGGTTTCGGGGCGCACTCTAGGCCTGTGCGAGGGTGGGGGCCAATTGATTGTGTTTATGGTTCGAAGGCCGCATCGCGGTCATTCGGCGGGAAGGGCCAGTCGTTGCCCGGCCATCAGCAACGACAAGCGCGCCAGGCTGGTCCAGGGTGAGCCCTGGGCTTGCCCTTTGATCTGTGCATCGATGTGCTGGGCATCCTGCAGCAGCATTGCCCAGCGTTGTGCCGAGAGGCGTTGCAGGGCCTTGCTCACCAGCGGTCGGCGTTTGTCCCACACCGGTGGCCGGGCCTGGCTGAAGGCCTTGTCCAGCGGCACGCCCTGGCTGAACTGCTGTGCGAGCCCCGCCAGCAGGCGCAGTTCGCGGGCCAGCGCCCAGAGGATCACTGGCGGCTCGACACCTTCGCCGCGCAGCCCCTCGAGCATGCGCAGGGCATGGGCCGCCTCGCCATTGAGGATGGCATCGACCAGGCCGAAGACATCGAAGCGGGCGCTGTCGGCCACCGCCGCCTGCACGGTCTCCACGGTGATCGGGTTGCCATCGGCCAACAGCTTGAGCTTCTCGATCTCCTGGGCGGCGGCCAGCAGGTTGCCTTCGACCCTGGCTGCGATCATGTCGACCGCATCGCGCTGGGCTGTGAGGCCGGCCTGCGACAGGCGCTGGTTGATCCACTGCGGCAGTTGCTGGGCGTCCACGGGCCAGATCTGGATGAACTGGCAGTGGCCGCCCTCGACCAGTGCCTTGCCCCACTTGGTTTTTTGCGCGCTGCCGTCAAGTTTGGGCAGGCTGATCAACAGCAAGGTGTCTTCGGCAGGGTTGGCGCAGTATTCGATGAGCGCGGCTGCACCCTTGTCGCCAGGCTTGCCCGAAGGCAGGCGCAACTCCAGCAGGCGACGCTGGGCGAACAGCGAGAGGCTGGCACCGGCCAGCAGCAGGTTGCCCCAATCGAAGTTGGCATCGGCACTGAACACTTGGCGCTCGTCGTAGCCTTGCTGGCGTGCGGCGCCACGAATGGCGTCGGCCGCTTCCTGGCACAGCAGCGGGTCGTCGCCGCTGACGATGTACACAGGCGCCAGTTGGCCCTGCAGGTGTTTGGCGAGTTGGGCGGGGGAGAGTTTCATGGCGAAAGGCGGGGTGCCGGGGCACCCCGTTCAGGCTCAGTTGGACGGGACTTCCAGCGGGGACTGCTGGGGCGTCTCGTCGCGGATGCGTTGTGCTTCCTGCAATGCCTGGGCTTCGGCCCGGGCGCGCTCGTCGGCCTTGTGTTGCAGGTCGTCCAGGCGTTGCGGGGTCAGCTGCTGCAGGCGAACCACCATGGCCTGGACCAGGTCGCGGCGCATTTCCTGACGGATCTGGTTCGCTTCCTGGCCAGAGCCGGTGACGTTATTGCCATCGTGCACATAGTATTTCTGCACCTGCAGCTTGTCTTCCAGCAGCACGGCGTCGTTGAGGCCTTCGATGGTGTAGTTCAGCACCGTGGTCAGCTCGTATTCGGCTGAACGTGTGCCGCCGGTGTAGGTGGCGGCACGCTGGGTTTCCTGCTCGTTGGTGAGCACCAGCTTGTAAGGTGCACCGTTGTAAACCTTCACGCCGCTGTTCTGCAGGGTGTTGCGCAGTTGCTTGACGGTATCGCCGTACGAGTTACGGGCGCTGACGTCCAGTTCCTTGATGGTCAGTTCGGTGGTGCCGGTGCCGCGCAGCTGGAAACCACAGGCGCTGAGCAGTACGGCCAGGCCCATTACCAGCAGATTGCGTTTGATCATGTTGTAGCTCCCTCGTGGGCCGAATACGCCCGCCCGCGGCATTCGCGGGCGGGCGCTGCCATCAATTGGCGACGATGTTGACCAGCTTGCCCGGTACGACGATGACCTTGCGGATGGTCAGGCCATCGGTGAAGCGCAGGACATTCTCGTTGTTGCGGGCGGCCGCTTCGATTTCTTCGCGGCTGGAGGCGGCGGGCATGTCCACCTGGCCGCGCAGCTTGCCGTTGACCTGGACCACCAGGGTGACGGTGTCCTGCACCAGCGCGCTTTCGTCCACGGCTGGCCAGCCGGCGTCGATCACGGCCTGGTCGTGGCCCAGGTGCTTCCACAGCTCGTGGGAGATGTGCGGGGTGATCGGCGACAGCAGCAGGGTCACGGCCTCCAGGCCTTCCTGCAGCAGGGCACGGTCCTGAGCGGTGGCTTGCGGGGCCTTTTCCAGCACGTTCATTACAGTCATCACCTGGGCGATGGCGGTGTTGAACTTGTGGAACTGGCCGACATCGGTGCTGGCCTGCTTGATCGCCGCGTGGATGGCACGGCGGATGACCTTTTGTGCGTCGTCGAGCGCGGCGACATCCAGCTTGCCTGGCAGACCCTGGGCAACGTGGGCCTGGGCCAGGCGCCAGACGCGGCGCAGGAAGCGGCTCGCACCCTCGACGCCGGAGTCGGACCATTCCAGGCTCATGTCGGGCGGCGAGGCAAACATCATGAACAGGCGGCAGGTGTCGGCGCCGTAGACGTCGATCATCGACTGTGGGTCGACGCCGTTGTTCTTCGACTTCGACATCTTCTCGGTGCCGCCGATTTCCACCGGCAGGCCGTCGGTCTTCAGGCGCGCGCCAATGATCTTGGCTTTGGCGTCACGCTCGATCTCGACATCGGCCGGGTTGAACCAGTCCTTGCCGCCGTTGCTGGCGACGCGGTAGTAGGTTTCGGCGACGACCATGCCCTGGGTGAGCAGGTTCTTGAACGGCTCGTTGGAGGTGACCAGGCCTTCGTCACGCATCAGCTTGTGGAAGAAGCGTGCGTACAGCAGGTGCAGGATGGCGTGCTCGATACCGCCGATGTACTGGTCGACCGGCAGCCAGTGGTTGGCTGCTTTTGGGTCTACCAGGCCCTGGTCGTAGTTCGGCGAGGCGTAGCGGGCGAAGTACCAGGACGACTCGACGAAGGTGTCCATGGTGTCGGTTTCGCGCTTGGCCGCGGTGCCGCATTTCGGGCAGGTGCAGTCATAGAACTCGGGCATGCGCGCCAGTGGCGAACCGGCGCCGTCCGGCACCACGTTTTCCGGCAGGGTGACCGGCAGTTGGTCTTCCGGCACCGGTACGTCGCCGCACGAAGGGCAGTGGATGATCGGGATCGGGCAGCCCCAGTAGCGCTGGCGGCTGATACCCCAGTCGCGCAGGCGGAACTGGGTGCGCGACTTGCCGAGGTCCTTGCGGATCAGGGCGGCTTCGATGGCGTCGAAGGCGCCGGCGAAGTCCAGGCCGTCGAATTCGCCGGAGTTGATCAGCTGGCCATGCTCGCCATAGGCGGCCTGCCATTCGCTGGAAACCTCGTCACCGGCGCTGGTGCGCACCACGGCCTTCACCGGCAGGTTGTACTTGTGGGCGAACTCGAAGTCGCGCTCGTCGTGGGCCGGCACGGCCATCACGGCGCCGTCGCCGTAGTGCATCAGCACGTAGTTGGCGACCCACACCGGCAGTTTCTCGCCGGTCAGCGGGTGCTCGACCAGCAGGGAAGTGGGCATGCCCTTCTTCTCCTGGGTAGCCATATCGGCCTCGGCGACGCTGCCGCTCTTGCATTCTTCGATGAACGCTTGCAGCGCGGCATTGCCCTGGGCGGCCTGGGTGGCCAGTGGGTGCTCGGCGGCGACGGCGACGTAAGTGGCGCCCATCAGGGTGTCGGGGCGGGTGGTGAAGACTTTCAGCGTGCCTTCATGGCCGATGCTGGCCTGGTCGTACGGGAACTGCACTTCCATGCCGCGCGACTTGCCGATCCAGTTGCGCTGCATGGTCTTGACCTGTTCAGGCCAGCCCGGCAGCTCGTCGAGGCTTTCCAGCAGCTCGTCGGCGTAGTCGGTGATGCGGAAGTAGTACATCGGGATTTCGCGCTTCTCGATCAGCGCGCCCGAACGCCAGCCACGGCCGTCGATGACCTGCTCGTTGGCCAGGACCGTCTGGTCGGCCGGGTCCCAGTTCACGGTGCCGTTCTTGCGGTAGATGATGCCTTTCTCGAACAGGCGGGTGAACAGCCACTGCTCCCAGCGATAGTAGTCCGGCTTGCAGGTGGTGACTTCACGGGCCCAGTCGATACCAAGGCCCAGGCTCTTGAGCTGGGTCTTCATGTAATCGATGTTTTCGTAGGTCCACTTGGCCGGCGCGACATTGTTTTTCATCGCCGCGTTTTCCGCCGGCATGCCGAAGGCGTCCCAGCCCATCGGCTGCAGGACGTTCTTGCCCAGCATGCGCTGGTAGCGGGCAATCACGTCGCCGATGGTGTAGTTGCGCACGTGGCCCATGTGTAGCTTGCCGCTCGGGTACGGGAACATCGACAGGCAGTAGTAGGTCTCTTTGCCTGGCTGTTCGGTAACAGCGAACGACTGTTGCTCGTCCCAGAACTTCTGGGCGGCGGCTTCGATATCACGGGGCGTGTATTGTTCGTGCATGGCTACTTTTTAACTGAGAGAGAAAGGACCCTGTTTCCAGGCAGCGCAACCTCGCTGCGACCGGCACTCCGGTGTCGATAGAGTGAACGCCGTAGCATACATGAGCGTCGCGCATCGTGGGAAACCCTGATTGCATCCCCCGCCGCGCGGGCCGTTGGTCGCGGCGGGCAGCTGCTTTTCATGACAACGCTAAGCTCATTTGTGGGGGGAGATATTCTTACCTTCAATGAGGTGAACGGATGGGAGAGTCGCAACTACCCGCAAGCAAACCGGAGCTTTACGAACGCCTGATCGACCGCCTGGGCCTGGCACTGGAAGTGGCCAGAACCTCAGTACGATTGCGCGACGAGATGCCTGCCGAACTGGAGTTGCGTGGCCTGAGCCACGCCGAGTTCGAGGTGATCAAGGCCTACCTGGAGTCACTCCCGGCAGGCCGCCATGCCAGCGCCGGTGCCTACCCGCAACCGGAACCGTCCTCGGCCAGGATCATCTGGCTCAAGGACAGAAAGCGCGCCACTGCTCCAGCAAGATCCAGGACGCAGCCATCCCGATAGCCGTTCAGGTTTGCAGGCGCACGTGTTCACGCGCCGGTTCTTCAATACCCACACTGCGATCGGCGTCGACCTCCCCTTGAGGCCCGACGCCGATCCTCTTAGGCTGCACGCCTTCCATGGAGGTGTGTGATGCCGATCCGCTTTTTCATCAAACAATGGCTGATGCCGCCGGGTGTACTGCTGCTGTTGCTGCTGGCGGCCTGGTGGTGGCGTCGGCGTCGGCCGCGCTTGGCGGCGGTGTGTTTTGCCCTGGGCCTGGGCGGGTTGTGGCTGATGAGCCTGCCGTTGGTCGTCGAGCAGGCGGCCCGGCAGCTGGAAACCGAACCTGCGTTGGCGCCGCAGGGCTGGGCGAACCTGGCAGCCCGTGCCGATGCCATCGTGGTGCTCGGCGCCGGGCGTGACCGTGGCGACCCGGCGTGGGGCGGCAGCGATCAACCTTCCTATCTGGCCCTGGAGCGCATGCGCTATGCCGCGCAGCTGGCCAAGGCGTCCGGGTTGCCGGTGCTGACCAGCGGCGGCCTGCATTACGGTACGCCGCCGAGTGAGGCGCAGTTGATGGCTGAGCGCCTGCAGGTTGATTTCGGCGTGTCGGTCAACTGGAAGGAGGAGGCCAGCCGTACCACCTGGGAAAATGCCGCGCTCAGCGCGCAGGTGCTGCAGCCGCTGGGGATCCGCCGTGTGGTGGTGGTGACCCAGGCTTGGCACATGCAGCGTTCGCGCTGGAGCTTCGAGCGTGCCGGGTTCGAGGTTGTGCCGGCGCCGGTGGGGTTCCTCGGGCGTGATCATGCCCGGCCGTTTGCCGGGTTGCTGCCGGAAAGCCGGGCGATCTGGCAAAGCGGGCAGTTGCTGAACGAGGCGGTGGGGTTAGTGGGGTATCGGGTGTTCTACTGATACTTGCACCGCCTGACGCGGCCTCATCGCTGGCAAGCCAGCTCCCACAGGTATGGCATTAGCCCTGAAGGCCATGTAATCCCTGTGGGAGCCGGCTTGCCGGCGATGAGGTCGGTGCAGGCAAGATCAAACGGTCTTGGCGATCCGCCCGGCCAGCAGCGCCCAACCCAGCAGCAATGCACAAACAATCGCCAACGGCCAAGAACGCCATTGCAGGTAAGGCGTCAGCTGTTGCATCGGCACCACCTCGCCATACAGCACCGCGCGCTGGAACTGCGGGACCTGCGTGGTGATCTTGCCGAACGGGTCGATCAGCGCGGTCACGCCGTTGTTGGTGGCGCGGATCATCCAGCGGCCGGCCTCCAGCGCCCGCATCTGCGCCATCTGCAGGTGCTGCAGCGGGCCGATCGAGGTACCGAACCAGGTGTCGTTGCTGATGGTCAGCAGCAGGTCGCTGCGTGCGGCCAGGCTGGCGGCGAACTCGGGGTAGACCACTTCGTAGCAGATGTACGGCGCAATCTGGTAGCCCTTGGCCTGCAGCAGCGGCTGGTCCGCGGGGCCACGGGCGAAGTCCGACATCGGCAGGTTGAAGAACTCGATCGCCCCGCGCAGCATGTCCTGCAGCGGCACGTACTCGCCGAACGGCACCAGCTTCTGCTTGAGGTACAAGCCGTCGCCTTCACCGGCCACGGTGATGCCATTGAAGTAGCGCCGCTGGTGGTGGACCATCTGCCGTACCGGCACCCCGGTGATCAGCGCCGAATGCCGCTCGGCGGCAAAGGCCCCCATCATGTCGATGTAGCCCTGGGCCTGGTCCTTGAGCACCGGTACCGCGGTTTCCGGCCAAATCAGCAAGTCCACCGGCTTCGAGCTGAAACTCATGTCACGGTACAGCGCCAGCTGGGCGTTGACGTGGGCCGGGTCCCACTTCAGGTCTTGTTCGACGTTGCCCTGCAATGCGGCGACCTTGAGCGGATCACCGGCCGGCTTGGTCCAGGCGTGACCCTTGAGTGCCAGGCCGACGACCCAGGGTGCCACCAGCAAGACCACGCCGATGGCCAGGAACGATGGGCGCGAGCGCAGGCGATAGAGGTTGCACAGCAGCGCCGCGGTCAGGGCAAGGCTGAACGACACCAGCCACACACCGCCGAGCGGCGCCAGCCCGGCCAACGGGCCGTCGAGCTGGCTGTAGCCGGCGTAGAGCCACGGGAAACCGGTCAGGAACCAGCCGCGGAAGGCCTCCTGCAGCAGCCACAGGGCAGCGAAGCTCAGCGCGTCGGCCAGGGGGGCCTCGTCGCGGCGCAGCCAGCGCGCCCAGAGCCAGGCCGGCAAGGCAAAGAAGAACGCCAGGCAGGCGAAGAACGCCAGCAGCAGCAGGATCGCCAACAGCGGCGAGGCGCCGCCGTAGGTGTTCATGCTGACGTAGATCCACCAGGTGCCGGCGCCATACAGGCCGAAGCCGAAGCACCAGCCACGGGCCAGGGCCTGGCGCGGGCTGAGCGTGCGCAGGCCAGCATAGAACAGGGCGATGGACAGCAGTGCCAGCGGCCAGATGTCGAACGGCGCCAGGGCCAGTAGGGTGGAAGCGCCGGCCACCATGGCCAGCAGGTTACCGGGCCAGCCGGGGCGGGTGATCCAGCGCATGTTCGTCCTTAACGGTTGATCGGTGTCAGGCGTAGCAGGTGTATCCGCCGGCTGTCGGCGTTGAGAATGCGGAAGCGGTAGCCGCCGATCTCGGTGGTCTCGTTGCGTTTGGGCAGGTGGCCGAATGCACTCATGACCAGGCCGCCGACGGTGTCGAACTCGTCGTCGGAGAATTCACTGTCGAAGAACGCGTTGAAGTTCTCGATCGGGGTGAGTGCCTTGACCAGGAAGTCGCCGCTGGGCAGCGGCTTGATGTAGCTGTCTTCCTCGACGTCGTGCTCGTCTTCGATGTCGCCGACGATCTGTTCAAGCACGTCTTCGATGGTGACCAGGCCCGCCACGCCGCCGTATTCGTCGATGACGATGGCCATGTGGTTGTGGTTGGCGCGGAACTCGCGCAGCAGCACGTTCAGGCGCTTGGATTCCGGCACGAAGGTGGCCGGGCGCAGCAGGTCCTTGATATTGAAGCTGTCGCCATTCTCTTTGAGGATCAGCGGCAGCAGGTCCTTGGCGAGCAGGATGCCGAGCACATCGTCGTGGCTTTCGCCGATCACCGGGTAGCGCGAGTGCGCGGCGTCGATGATCGCCGGCAGGAATTCGCGTGGTGACTGGCTGGCCTTGATGCTGATCATCTGCGAGCGCGGCACCATGATGTCGCGCACCTGCAGGTCGGCGACCTGGATGGCGCCTTCGACGATGGTCAGCGCTTCGCTGTCGAGCAGCTTGTTCTGATGGGCTTCGCGCAGCAGCTCCAGCAGCTGCTGACGGTTTTTCGGCTCATGGGCAAAAGCCTGGGTCAGTTTGCCCAGCCAGGACTTTTGCCCGTTGCTCGATCGGTCTTCGCTCATGGCGGTTACTCGTGTTCCTTGCAGTGTCAGTGTGTGATTGAGTCGGTTTCGTCGTCGGCGTATGGGTCCGGGTGACCCAGTTCCGCCAGCAATTCCCGTTCCAGCGCTTCCATCTCTTCGGCTTCGTCGTCGTCGATGTGATCGTAGCCGAGCAGGTGCAGGCAGCCATGGATGACCAGGTGGGCCCAGTGCGCTTCTAGCGATTTGCCTTGTTCTTTAGCCTCGCGCTCGACCACGGCGACGCAGATCACCAGGTCGCCGAGCAGCGGGATGTCCAGCAGGTCGTCGGGCACGTCGGCGGGGAAGGACAGCACGTTGGTCGCGTAGTCCTTGTGCCGGTAGGTATGGTTCAGCTCGCGGCCTTCGGCTTCGTCGACCAGGCGGATGGTCATCTCGGAGTCGGCGCTGCGCTGGCGCAGGGCAAGCTCGCACCAGCGGCGGAAGGCGGCGTCATCCGGGCTGGCAGCATCCGTGGCCCGTTGCAGATCGAGTTCAAGCATCTTTGCCGCGCACCTCGGGCTGGGCCTGTCGGGCTTCGAAGCGGTCATAGGCTTCGACAATGCGTTGCACCAAAGGGTGGCGCACCACGTCCTTGGGCTGGAAATGGGTGAAGCTGATGCCCGGTACGTCCTTGAGCACCTCGATCACGTGGGCCAGGCCCGACTTGGTGCCGCGTGGCAGGTCGACCTGGGTGATGTCGCCGGTGATCACCGCGGTCGAGCCGAAGCCGATGCGGGTGAGGAACATCTTCATCTGCTCGAGGGTGGTGTTCTGGCTTTCGTCGAGGATGATGAAGCTGTTGTTGAGCGTGCGGCCACGCATGTAGGCCAGCGGGGCGATCTCGATCACCTGGCGCTCGATGAGCTTGGCCACATGTTCGAAGCCGAGCATCTCGTACAGCGCGTCGTACAGCGGGCGCAGGTACGGGTCGATCTTCTGGGCCAGGTCGCCGGGCAGGAAGCCGAGCTTCTCGCCAGCCTCGACCGCCGGGCGCACCAGCAGGATGCGGCGCACTTGCTCGCGCTCCAGCGCATCCACGGCGCAGGCCACGGCCAGGTAGGTCTTGCCGGTACCGGCCGGGCCGATGCCGAAGTTGATGTCGTTGGCCAGGATCTCTTTGACGTAGCGTTGCTGGTTGACGCCGCGCGGCGTGATCTTGCCCTTGCGCGTGCGCAGCGAGACGCTGACTTCGTTCACCGCAGGGTTGCCGATGCTCTCGACCGCGGATTCCTGGAGATAGAGGTGGACCGTTTCCGGCGACAGCTCGCTGGCCTTGGCCTCGCGATAGAGGCGGCGCAGCAGTTGTTCGGCGGCGGAGGTGGTCTTGGGTTCGCCGATCAGCTCGAACTGATTGCCGCGGTTGCGGATCTCGATGGCCAGGCGTTGCTCGATCAGGCGCAAGTGCTCGTCGAACTGGCCGCACAGGTTGGCGAAACGATGGGCCTCGAAAGGTTCGAGGATGAAGCGATGGGGTTGTATGGGTGCGTTCAAGGTGGTTTTTAGCCGCTCGACGGCAATGAATGTGAGCTCAAGAATAACCCTTGAGTGGCAGTGGCGAAAGCACTGAAACGATCAAGGGTCGCTGCGACCGTGGTGATCGCCCGACGCAGTGTCGCAGTGCATGTTTACCGTTCGATTATGCCGGGGGCTTTTGCTGGGGAGCGAGGGCGGTTCAGGGGAGTGGCGAGAAAGGGGTGCGCCCTTCGGCGTTCTGCAGTTCCAGCAGGTATTTGCGGAAGATTTGGCCGAGCACCTGGGTGGCATGCTCGAGCTCGTCGCGGGGCATCTGCTCGGTGACTTCGTCGGCCATGTCCAGTGCGTCTTCGGCACCGTTGACCGCCGCCATCTTCAGCAGGATGTAGGCCTGCACATTGTTGGCCTTGACCCCTTCGCCGTGGAAGAACATCGAACCGAGGCGATACTGCGACTGGGCGTGGCCCTGCAACGAAGCCTTCTCGAACCACTTGAGCGCTTTGTCGAGGTGGCGGGGGGTACCGCTGTAGTAGAACTCGCCCAGCTCGTACTGTGCTTCGGCATCCCCGGCGTCCGCCGTTTGCTCGCAGGCCTTCAGGGCGCTCTCTTGATCCTCCGGCGCGGCATTCAGCGTGCAGCGGCCCGTCGCTGGAATCAGCAACGAGTTACCACCCTCTGCCAGGGCCAGCAGGGGCTGAAGAAGCAACAGGCAGCCCATGGTCAGGGCGCGGCCGGTGCGGTTCATGGGGATCGACTTACCTCTGCAAAGCTACGGCCAAGGTCTCTGGTGGCACATTATGGGATAAGCAGCGCCAACCTTACAAAGTTTTACTCAGATTTCTGCAATGGTACGCCTTCGGGTAAGTGCGGTGTTGCGCTGTGACGCAGATCACAATCACTCCTGTGCCGGCCTCTTCGCGGGCAAATCGCAGCGGCGAAGAGGCCGGCACAGGCTCAGTTGTTACTTCAGCTTGGCAAACGCCCGCTCAGCCGCGTCCAGGGTGATCTGCAGCTCCTTGTCGCCGTGGGCGATGGAGGTGAAGCCCGCCTCGAACGCGCTCGGCGCCAGGTACACGCCGCCTTCGAGCATCAGGTGGAAGAAGCGCTTGAAGCGGTCCGCATCGCTGGCCATTACGTCGTCGAAGGTGACGATGTCATCGGCGCCGCTGAAGTACAGGCCGAACATGGCGCCCGCCTGGGTGGTGACGAACGGGATGCCTGCGGCATCGGCGCGCTGCTGCAGGCCATCGAGCATGCGGCTGGTGAAGGCGGTGAGCTCGTCGTGGAAGCCCGGGCGGCTGATCAGCTTGAGGGTGGTGAGGCCCGCCGCCATGGCCAGCGGGTTACCCGACAGGGTCCCGGCCTGGTAGACCGGGCCGAGCGGGGCGATGCAACCCATGATTTCGCGCTTGCCGCCGAAGCAGCCGACCGGCATGCCGCCGCCGACGATCTTGCCGAAGGTCGACAGGTCGGGGGTGATGCCGTAGTAGCCCTGGGCACCGCCGAGGGACACGCGGAAACCGGTCATCACTTCGTCGAAGATCAGCACCACGCCGTGCTTGTCGCACAGCGCGCGCAGGCCTTCGAGGAAGCCCGGCGCCGGCGGTACGCAGTTCATGTTGCCGGCCACCGGCTCGACGATGATGCAGGCTACGGTCTGGCCGACGTCGGCGAGGGTTTTCTCGACTGCGGCGATGTCGTTGAACGGCAGGGTCAGGGTGTGCTTGGCGAAGTCCGCCGGTACACCGGCCGAGCTCGGCACGCCCTGGGTCAGCAGGCCCGAGCCGGCCTTGACCAGCAGGCTGTCGGAGTGGCCGTGGTAGCAGCCTTCGAACTTGATGATGGCGTCACGGCCGGTGTAGCCACGGGCCAGGCGAATGGCGCTCATGGTGGCTTCGGTGCCGGAGCTGACCATGCGCACCATTTCCATCGACGGCACGATCGAGCAGACCAGGTCGGCCATCTCGGTTTCCATGGCGGTCGGGGCGCCGTAGGACAGGCCGTGTTCCAACTGTTTACGGACCGAGTCCAGCACGTCCGGGTGGGCGTGGCCGAGGATCATCGGGCCCCAGGAACCGACGTAGTCGACGTAGCGCTTGTCGTCTTCATCGATGACGTAGGCGCCTTCGGCGTGCTTGAAGAACAGCGGGGTGCCGCCGACGCTCTTGAAGGCGCGCACCGGCGAGTTGACGCCGCCGGGGATGTGCTTCTGGGCTTGGGCGAACAGGGCTTCGGAACGGGACATGGGATCTTCTCTCGAAATCAGGAGGCGAACAGGGCGTTGAAGGCGCGGGCGCGGCGGGTGACTTCCTGCGCGCTGTCGGCACCGAACAGGCCGTGGATCACCGCCAGCAAGTCGGCGCCGTGGGCGACCAGCGGGGCGGCGTTGTCGAGGGTGATGCCGCCGATCACGGCGATCGGCAGCTTGACCTGGGCGCGGGCCTGCTCCAGCAGTTCGACGCTGGCGGCCGGTGCGCCCGGCTTGGTGACGGAATTGAAGAAGCGGCCGAAGGCGACGTAGTCGGCACCTTCTTTGGCGGCCTGCTGGGCAAGCTCGAGGCTGGCATGGCAGGTGGAGCCGATGATCGCCTGGCGGCCGAGCAGGGCGCGGGCTGGCGTGAGCGGGCCGTCGGTCTGGCCCAGGTGCACGCCGACGCCCAGGCGCGCGGCCAGCTCGGCGTCGTCGTTGATGATCAGCTGGGTGCCGTAGCGCTCGCACAGCTTCATCAGCGCTTCGGCCTCACGCAAGCGGCGGGCGGCATCGTCGCTCTTGTCGCGGTACTGCAACAGGCAGACGCCGCCTTCGAGTGCCGCTTCGACGTGGCTTAGGAAACGGCCGGCGAGCAGCTGGCTGTCGGTGATCGCATACAGACCGCAAAGCTTCATCGGGTGGCCTCGTGTCAGGAGCAGAAATCCAGGGGCAGGCGGCGCGGCACGTACTGGCCCTTGCCCAGTTGCTCGGCGTCGCGCAGGGTGCGCCAGGTGTAGTCCAGGGCGCTGCGCACGGCGCTTTGCAGTTGTTCGCCGAGGGCCAGGCGGCCGGCCAGGGCGCTGGCCAGGGTGCAACCCGAGCCGTGGTAGCTGCCGGGCAGGCGCTGGCAGGTCCAGGTGTGCTGCTGGCCATCGCGGCTGTACAGGCGGTTGTGGATTTCGTCTTCGTCGCCGTGGCCGCCGGTGATCAGCAGGTGCTCGACGAAGGGCAGCAGCTTGGCGGCGCACTCGTCGGCAGTGCCGTCCGGCAGCTCGGCGAGGATGCGGGCCTCGGGCAGGTTAGGGGTGGCGATGGTGGCCAGTGGCAGCAGGCGTTCGCGCAGCGCATAGCCAACCTCGTCCTTGCCCAGGCGGCCACCGCCGCCGGCGCGCAGCACCGGGTCGCAGACCAACGGCAAGTGCGGGTGGGCCTTGAGCAGTTCGGCCACGGTGTCGACCATTTCGATCGAGCCGAGCATACCCAGCTTGACCGAGGCCACGGTGGAATCGGCCAGCACGGCGTTGGCCTGGGCCAAAACCCACTCGCGGTCGAGCACGCGGAAGTCGGAAACGTTGACGGTATCCTGCACGGTCAGGGCGGTCACGGTTGGCGCTGCGTGACAGCCTTGGGCGATCAGGGCTTCGATATCTGCCTGCAGCCCGGCGCCACCACTTGGGTCGTGGCCGGAGAGACAGAGGACAACGGGGCGGGAGCTGTAGGTATTCATGGTCGGCGAGCTTATCACCAAACCTTTTTGTGCGGATCGATCGCTGCGCAAGATTTGCTGATCGAACGGTCAAATTGCTCAGGCTGTTTAATCTGTAATGCGCGTGCTAGAGCTGTTTCGTGCAAATTCGCGGTGGCCTCTGGCCTTGCTGGAAAGCTATGCTAGAGTGCTCGGATAATTCGATCAACGGACACTGCCGGATCACGTCGTCTCAAAGGGAAGGGAGGCAACGCGACGGGAACGGACAGGCCATGCTGGGGCTGTATGCGCTATTTGCTGATTGTGCTTCTGGGCTGCTTGCCCCTGTTTGCCGGGGCGGTCGAATTCGACGCCAGCACCGGGCGGCTGCCACTGGGCAGGTTCATGCAGGTCTACGAGGACCACGACGGCAGCGCCAGTATCGGCCAGGTCAGCGCGCCGGCGTTTGCCAGCCGTTTCCAGGCGCACCCGCAGGAGGTGCTCAATGCCGGCTACTCGACCTCGGTGTTCTGGTTGCGGATCGACCTGAACTACGCCGCCCCCCCTTCCGCCGCGCCGCGCCAATGGTTGCTGGAGCTGGCCTACCCGCCGCTGGACCACCTCGAACTCTACCTGCCGGACGCCCAAGGGGTATTTCGCCTGGCCCAGCGTACCGGCGACGCGCTGCCCTATGCCAGCCGGCAGATTCGCCAGAACAACTACCTGTTCGAGCTGCCGCTGAAACCCGGGCAGGCGACCACCGCCTACCTGCGCCTGCACAGCCAGGGTTCGATCCAGGCGCCGCTGACGCTGTGGTCGACCCAGGCCTACCTCGAAGACCAGCCCACCCGCCTGTATGTGCTGGGCATGATCTATGGCGTGCTGCTGGTGATGCTGGTCTACAACCTGTTCATCTACCTCAGCGTGCGCGATGTCAGTTACCTCTACTACATCCTCTACATCGCCTCGTTCGGCTTGTACCAGGTGTCGGTCAACGGCGCCGGTATCGCCTACTTCTGGCCCGACAGCCCGTGGTGGGCGAATGCCGCGACGCCCTTGTTCATTGGCGCCGCCGGCCTGTTCGGCTGCCAGTTCGCCCGCCATTTCCTGCAACTGGGCCGGCTCAGCCGAGGTTTCGACCGCCTGTTGATGGCGCTGATGGCGGGTGGTGCGCTGGTCATGGTGCTGGCGGTGACCCTGCGCTACGGCATCGCGCTGCGCATGGCCACGGTGCTGGCGCTGTTGTTCACCGTGAGTATTTTCAGCGCGGGCCTGTATGCCTGGTGGCAGGGGCTGAGGGTGGCGCGCTGGTTCATCATCGCCTGGACCGCCTTCCTGCTGGGCGGGCTGGTCAACACCCTGATGGTGCTGGGCTACCTGCCCAACGTGTTCCTCACCATGTACGCCAGCCAGCTGGGTTCGGCGCTGGAAGTGGCGTTGCTGTCACTGGCCCTGGCCGACCGCATCAACAGCCTGCGCGAGCAACAGGCCCAGGCCCTGCGCGAGACCGGGCGCACCCTTGAGCAACTGAACCAGCAACTGGCCCACAGCAATCGCTTGAAGGACGAGTTCCTCGCCACCGTTACCCACGAGCTGCGTACCCCGATGAACGGTGTGATCGGCTCGTTGGAACTGCTGCACACCTTGCCCATGAGCGCCGAGCAGGCCCAGTACCACCGCACGGCCGCCGGCTCCGCCCAGGACATGATGGCCATGGTCGACGACATCCTCATCCTTACCGAGCTGCAGGCCGGCCGCCTGCGCAACCACGGTGTGCCGTTCAGCCTGCGCCGCCTGCTGCAGGAGCTGCGTGCCGGTTACGCCGGGCAGGCATTGGCCAAGGGGCTGTACCTGACCCTGGATATCCCCGCCGACGTGCCCGACAGCCTGGTGGGCGATGCGCAGAAGCTCGCCCGCTGCCTGGCCTGCCTGGTGGACAACGGCCTCAAGTTCACCCATCAGGGCGGCGTGACCGTGCAGGTGCGTGGCCGGCGAATCGGGCCCGACCGGCTGGCGCTGAGCCTGACCGTCAGCGACAGCGGCATCGGTTTCGAAGACCTCGACCAGGCTGTGCTGTACCAGCGCTTCTTCCAGGTCGATGGCTCGATGACCCGCCGCTACGGTGGCCTGGGCATCGGCCTGTCGATCTGCCGCCAGCTGGGCGAGTTGGTGGGCGCGCAGCTGGCGCACGAGTCTACCCTGGGGCTGGGCAGCCGCTTCGAGCTGAGCCTGACCCTGGCCGTGGCGCAGGTGCAGGTGACCTCCAGCCGGGCGACGACAGGGCGCAGGCGCTATTGATGTGGGGTGACCATTGATCTGCTCATCGGCAGTTTTGTCACTTTGACTGTGCGGGCTGCGGTGCTTCACTGGGTTTTTCAGGCATGAGCGGATCCAGGAGGCCCCCCGATGAACCTGCACCAGTTCGCCGAAACCCACGAAGTCACCAACCAGCCGCCGCCCCTCGACGGCGCCAATCTGTACCGCCTCGACCAGCCCCTGCAGGAGTGGTCGCGGCGCTTCGGTGCCGGCTGGGCCGAGTCGCGGATCGACGCCTACGGGGCGCTGGCCGGTGGCCCGCTGATGGCCGCCGGATTTCTTGCCAACGCGCACAAACCCGAGTTCAGCAGCCATGATCGGTACGGCCACCGGGTGGACCTGGTGGAGTTCCATCCCGCCTACCACGAGCTGATGCGCACCGCGGTCGAGCACGGCCTGCCCTCGCTGCCCTGGGCTGAGCCGCGCGCGGGCGCCCATGTGGCGCGGGCCTCCATGACCTACCTGCACAGCCAGGCCGAAGCCGGCACCGGCTGCCCGCTGACCATGACCTTCGCCGCCGTGCCGGCGCTGCGCCTGCAACCAGAGCTGGCCAGCTACTGGCTGCCGAAGATCCTCGCCCGCGAGTACGACCCGCGCAATGTTGGCGACCGGCACAAGGCCGGGGTGACCATCGGCATGGCCATGACCGAGAAGCAGGGCGGCACCGATGTGCGAGCCAACACGACCCGCGCCTACCCTGTTGGCCAGCCTGGCCCGGGCCAGGCCTATGAGCTGGTGGGGCACAAGTGGTTCTGCTCGGCGCCCATGTGCGACGCCTTTCTTACCCTGGCCCAGACCGACAAGGGCCTGAGCTGCTTCCTGCTGCCGCGCCACCGCCCGGACGACCAGCGCAACCAGTTCTATATCCAGCGCCTGAAGAACAAGCTCGGCAACTGCTCCAATGCCTCCAGCGAAGTGGAGTTCCGTGGCGCCCTGGCCTGGATGATCGGCGAGGAGGGCCGGGGTGTGCCGACCATCATCGAGATGGTGGCCATGACCCGCTTCGATTGCATGGTTGGTTCCAGCGCGCTGATGCGCCAGGCGCTGACCCAGGCCGCCCACCACTGCGCCCACCGCAAGGTCGGCGGGCGGGTGCTGAGCGAGCAGCCGCTGATGCAGAACGTGCTCGCCGACCTGGCCCTGGAGAGCGAAGCGGCGCTGGCCCTGAGCCTGCGCATGGGCCAGGCCCTGGAGCAGCTCGACGACCCGCAGCAGGCGCATTTCGCCCGCCTGGTGACGGCAGTGGGCAAGTACTGGATCTGCAAGCGTGCGCCGGGGATGATCAACGAGGCCGCCGAGTGCCTGGGCGGCGCCGGTTATGTCGAGGACAGCATCCTGCCGCGGTTGTACCGCGAGGCGCCGGTCAACTCGACCTGGGAGGGGTCCGGCAACGTACAGTGCCTGGACGTGCTGCGGGCGCTGTCGAAGGAGCCGGGTGTGCTGGATGCGCTGTTCATCGAGCTGGGCGATGGGCATGGCGATCCGCGCCTGGCGGCGTTCATCGGCAACCTCAAAGGGGCATTTGCCGATACCGGTGACATTCAGTACCGGGCGCGCCAACTGACCGAAGACATTGCCGTGGCGTTGCAGGCCAGGCTGCTGCTCGAAGCGGGGAACGCGACGGTCAGCGATGCCTTCATCGCCAGCCGCCTGGGTGGCGGTGGGCGGGTGTATGGCGCATTGCCGCGCGGGGTGGATGCGCAGGCGCTGGTGGCGCGGGCGACGCCGGTCTGGGCCGTGTAGGAGCGGCCTTGTGCCGCGAAAGGGCCGCAACGCGGCCCCAGGATATCTGCCCGGTGAAAGAATGCTGGGGCTGCTTTGCAGCCCTTTCGCGGCACAAGGCTGCTCCTGCAAGGGATTGCGCAGCAGCGACACGCGGGGATGTATTTGCCACTGAACGCAGGCAAGATGCTGAACATGCATGTCAGAAGACAGGAAGCCCAGCGTGAGCCAAGCGTTTGAAGTCGTTGATACCCCCGAACAGGCCGTCGACCGTCTGGCGGCCCTCCACGAACAAGCCACTGGCGCCCTGAGCCAGGCCCTCAAGCGCTACCTCAAGGACCGCACCGAGCCGGGCCAGGACGAGCGTGCGCTGTTCCGCTACCCGGCCTTGCGCCTGACTTACTTCAGCCAGGGTGAAGTCGCCGCCACCACCCGCGCCTATGCCAAGGTCCAGGTGGCCGGCACCTACAGTGTCACCGTCACCCAGCCCGCCGCGTTCCGTGGTTACCTGCTGGAGCAATTGCGGCCATTGATGCACGACTACACCGTGACCGTGGAAGTCGGTGTCAGCGAACAGAACATCCCGTACCCCTATGTGGTCGACCAGGGCGATGAACTGGCCGGCAGCGGCATCACCGCCGCGCAGCTGGCACGGGTGTTCCCCAGCACCGACCTGTCGGCGGCCACCGACAACATCGCCGACGGCCTGTACGACTGGGAAAGCGCCGAGACGCTGCCACTGGCGCTGTTCGACGCCGCCCGTGTCGACTTCTCGCTGCGCCGCCTGGTGCACTACACCGGCAGCGACTGGCGGCACATGCAGCCGTGGATCCTGCTGACCAACTACCACCGCTACGTCGACCAGTTCATCAGCCATGGCCTCGAGCAGTTGCGCCAGGACCCACGCTTCGTGCGCATGGTCCTGCCGGGCAACGTGATCATCGAAAAAGGCATGGACAACGGCGAAGCCCAGGCCCTGGTGGCCAGCGTGGTCTGGCACCGCTACCAGATGCCGGCCTACCACCTGATCGCCGCCGATGGCGATGGCGTCACCCTGGTCAATATCGGTGTCGGCCCGTCCAACGCCAAGAACATCACCGACCACCTGGCCGTGCTGCGCCCGCATTGCTGGCTGATGATCGGCCACTGTGGCGGCCTGCGTCAGTCGCAGACCATCGGCGACTACGTGCTGGCCCACGCCTACATGCGCCGTGACGGCATCCTCGACCGCGTGGTGCCGCCGAACATCCCGATCCCGGCCCTGGCCGAAGTGCAGCTGGCGCTGCAGGAAGCGGCGGCGCAGGTGACCGGCGAGCGTGGCGAGGAGCTCAAGAAGCGCCTGCGCACCGGCACCGTGCTCACCTATGACGACCGCAACTGGGAGCTGCGCTGGGCCCAGGAGCGTCCGCTGATCAACCTGTCGCGCGCCGTGGCGGTGGACATGGAAAGCGGCACTATCGCAGCCCAGGGCTACCGGCTGCGGGTGCCGTACGGCACCTTGCTGTGCGTATCCGACAAACCGCTGCACAGCGAGATCAAGCTGCCCGGGTCGGCCAACGCCTTCTACAACCGTGCGGTCAGTCAGCACCTGAAGATCGGTATCGCTGCCCTCGACCTGCTGCGTACCGAGCTCAACTCGCTGCACTCGCGTAAACTGCGCAGCTTCGATGAGCCGCCGTTCCGCTGAGGATCCATGCCCCTGCCACCCCGCAATACCCCGCGCCGCCCGGCGGCGCGGCCTTCCGGCCCACGTCGCCAGGCCAAGGCGCCGCCGGCCGAGCCACGCCTGATCCTGTTCAACAAGCCGTTCGACGTGCTCACCCAGTTCAGCGACGGTGAAGGGCGCGCCACGCTCAAGGACTTCATCGACATCCCCGGCATCTACCCGGCCGGGCGCCTGGACCGCGACAGCGAAGGCCTGCTGCTGCTGACCAACGACGGGCGCCTACAGGCACGTATCGCCGACCCCAAGCACAAGCTGGCCAAGACCTACTGGGTGCAGGTGGAGGGCGAGCCCAGCGCGGAGCAGTTGCAGCGCCTGCGCGACGGCGTCGAGCTCAACGACGGCCCGACCTTGCCGGCCGAGGCCCGCTTGCTCGAAGAGCCCGCGCTGTGGCCACGCAACCCACCGGTGCGTTTTCGCAAGAGTGTGCCGACGGCCTGGCTGGAGCTGGTGATTCGTGAAGGGCGCAACCGCCAGGTGCGGCGCATGACGGCGGCGGTGGGTTTGCCGACGTTGCGCCTGGTGCGGGTGAGGATTGGCGACTGGACGATCGAGGGGCTGGAGCAGGGGACGTGGCGGGAAGTGCAACCCAAGCTCTGAGGCTATCAGCTGCACCTGTAGGAGCGGGCTTGCCCGCGAACACGGGCGAAGCCCGTGCCACCGATCGGTGGTGCCTGCTTCGCGGGCAAGCCCGCTCCCACATGATCTTCGTCTCCCAAGCGTGTGGCGGTGTGCTTAAACCCCTTCCAGAAACCCCACCACCACGCTCTTGATGATGAACGCCAGCACGCCCAGGCCCAGCACGAAGAACAGGATCAGCGTGCCAAAGCGGCCGGCCTTGGACTTTTTCGCCAGGTCCCAGACGATGAAGCCCATGAAGGCGATCAGCACGGTCACCAGGACGATCATCATCCACTCTTCGAATACGGCGGGATCCATCGGTCAACTCCAGGCAGGATAAGCGCCCGATCATACGCCGGGCGCGCAAGGTTTCAACGCAGGTGGGTCAATGGCAGCTCAGTGCTGGCCAGCACCTGGTTGAGCACGAAGCTCGAACGCACGCTGGTCACGCCTTCGATGCGGGTGAGGCTGCCGAGCAGCAGCTTCTGGTAGTGGTCCATGTCGGGTACCACCACCTTGAGCTGATAGTCGGCGTCCATCCCGGTGACCAGGCTGCACTCCAGCACCTGCGGCAGGTTGCGGATCGCCGCCTCGAAGGTTTCGAAGCGCTCGGGGGTGTGGCGGTCCATGCCGATCAGCACATAGGCGGTCAGGCTCAGGCCGAGCTTCTTGCGGTCCAGCAGCGCCACCTGGCGCGAGATGTAGCCGTCGTCTTCGAGCTGCTTGACCCGCCGTGAGCAAGGCGAGGGCGACAGGCCGATGCGCTCGGCCAGTTCCTGGTTGGAGATGCGCGCGTCACGCTGCAATTCGGCAAGGATGCTCAGGTCATAGCGGTCGAGCTTGCTCATGAATAGGGCCTTTTCTGTTCGGATTGCTGCGAATTATCGATCCTGAGTGAAAAATTGCGCAAGCGGTATTTATCAGAGCAATCTTCGCAATCCTCTGCCCCCTCGGCTCGCCTATCTTTATCACCAGAATCACTGCCCGGACATCAGTCCACGGCGAGGCGCCCCAGACGGGGCCTCGCGGCCAGCCCTCCAACCGGATCGGCACGGCCCCCGGGCTACGCACTGCCCAGAAGGCGGCGCGAGGTGAGCCGGTGCCACAAGTGCCGAGCACGGACGACAATTCCCGAAGGGAGGCCGCAAGGCCTCCCTTTTTTATTGCGCCTGCACTTGCGCCAGCGCCGCCCGTGGCTGCCTGCTTGCGGCCATGGAGCTCAGCAGTACCAGCAACCCGCCGGCCAAGGCGATGAAGAAGCCCTGGCTGGGTGTTGCCGCATCCACTAGTTGGCCCGCCGCTGCGGCGCCGAGTGCCACGCCGACGTTCAGCCCGGCCAGCAACCAGGTCAGGCCTTCGGTCAACTGCTGTTCGGCGACACAGCGCTCCACCAGGGTCATGGCGATGATCATGGTCGGGGCGAAGAACACCCCGGCCAGCAACACCGCCCCGGCCAGCCCAGCGAGGGAGTCGACCATCAGCAAGGGCAGGGTGGCCAGCGCCGTCGCCAGCGCGCCCACCAGCAGCTGGTGCGGCAGTGGCAACGGCCAGCGCACGGCGCCGAACAGCAGGCCGGCCGCGCAGGAGCCGATGGCGTAGGCCGACAGCACCAGGCTGGCGGCGAACGGTTGCCCGCGTTCACTGGCGAACGCCACGCTGACGATGTCCACCGTGCCGACGATCACGCCCATCGCCACCATCAGCAAGGTCAGCCGGCGCAGGCTCGGCTGGCGCCACAGCGGCCGGTTGCGCGAGCGCACCTGATCGGCAGCGGCCACCGGCGGCTCGCTGGCCGTCTGCAGCACCAACGCCAGCGTGCCAAGTGCCAGCAGCGTGGCGGCGCCGAGCAGGCCGGCTGCCGGCCACAGGGCCACCCCGAGCCCGATCGCCAGGGGCGGGCCGGCGATGAAACTGGCCTCGTCGAACACCGTCTCCAGCGAGTAGGCGCTCTGCAACAGCGGCTGGCCGCGGTACAGGTGGGCCCAGCGAGCCCGGGCCATGGCCGACATGCTGGGCATGCAGCCACTGAGCAGCGCCGCTGCGAACAGCAGCCAATCGGCACTGCGCAACCACGCCGCGGCGGCCAGCAACAGCAGGCCGGCCACGCTGAGCAGGCTGGCCAACGGCAGTACACGGCGTTGCCCCAGGCGGTCGACCAGGCGTGACACCTGCGGCGAGAGCAACGCGTAAGTCAGCACGAAGGTGGCCGAGACCGCCCCGGCCAGTGCATAGCTGCCGCGTGTGTGGGACAGCAGGGTGATCATGCCGATCCCGGTCATCGGCAGCGGCAAGCGCGCCAGCAACCCCGCCAGGGCAAAGCTTCGCGTGCCGGGTAAGGCAAATAGTTGGGTGTAGGGATTAGGCATCCTGGTTCCTCCTTGAGCCGCGCCCTTGCCTGGGGCAGAACGGCAGAATAAATACATACAGCACGTATGATTAAATAATCATACGATGTGAATGTAAATATTCATACGCAGTGTATGTAAGGGGGAGTGATGGTTCGCCGTACCCGCGCCGAAATGGAAGAAACCCGCGCCGCGTTGCTGGCCACGGCCCGCCAGGTGATCAGTGAGCTGGGTTATGTGCACGCCTCGATGGACGACCTGACGGCCCGTGCCGGCCTGACCCGTGGCGCGCTCTATCACCACTTCGGTGACAAGCAGGGCCTTCTGGCGGCGGTGGTGGCGCAGATCGACGCCGAGATGGACGCCCGTCTGCAGGCCATTTCAGACGCAGCCAGCGACCCGTGGGAGGGCTTGCGCCAGCGCTGCCAGGCCTACCTGCGCATGGCCCGCGAGCCGCACATCCAGCGTATCGTCCTGCGCGACGCCCGGGCGGTGCTGGGCGGGGCCTCGCCCGAGGCGCAACAACACTGTGTCGCTTCGCTGCAGCAGTTACTCGCCGGGTTGATCCAGCAGCAGGTGGTGGCTGAGGCCGACCCTTGGGCGTTGGCGGCGATGGTCCACGGCAGCCTGACCGAGGCGGCGTTCTGGGTCGCTCAGGGCGAGGAGGGCGACGCTCGGCTGGCCCAGGCACTGACGGCGCTGGAGTTGCTGTTGCGCGGTCTGCTGGCCCGGGCGTGACGTGCTCGCTGTCCGCTATTTCATCAGCCGGCCTTGTGCGGCGCGGTAGACTGCCTGCAGTACAGGCTGGGGTCATTGAGTGAGAGGAACAACATGAGGTCACGCATCTGGCAGTTGGCAGGTGTCGGTTTACTGGGTATCAGCCTGGGCGCCTTGGCCCAAGGGCCGGGAGACGGCTCGCAGGACCCCAATGGCGGGCGCGGCTCGCCGCTCAACTCGCGTGACGAAGTGCGCCAGACCCAGCCGCCGCGCCAAGGGTACTACCAGGACATCCCGCGCCGGCATGACGACAATCGTCACTGGCAGGCTGGTGGCCCCGGGCAGCGCCCTGGCGGCGACTGGTCGGGGCGGCCGGACGGCCATGGTGATGGTTGGGGGCCTGGGCCGCAGTATCACCCCGGGCATACTGTCGATCGCTTCCCGGACCGCTCCTGGCAAGTGCCTTACCGTGGCCAGGATTACTATTACTCCGGTGGCTACTGGTATCGCCCCCACGGCGGTGGCTACGTCGTGGTCAGGCCGCCTTACGGGGTACGGGTCAACTACCTGCCGCCCTATGCGCGCGAGGTGTGGCTGGGCGGAGCGCTGTTCTTCCTGGTGGCCGACACCTATTACCAGTACCAGGCCAGCAGCGCCGAATACGTGGTGGTCAACCCACCCACGGTGGCGCCAGCGCCGCAACCGGCAGGTGGCTACGATGTCATCGCCTACCCCTTGTATGGCCAGGGGCCGGAGCAGCAGGAGCAGGACCGCTATCAATGCCATCGGTGGGCGGTGAGCCAGAGCGGCTTCGACCCGGCAACCGCCAGCTATGCGCCGCCGCCGAACGTGGCAGACAACTATCGACGGGCGCTGGGCGCTTGCTTGAGCGGGCGGGGTTACAGCATCAACTGAGCCGCACTGTGTGGTCCCTGTAGGAGCGGCCTTGCCGGGGCGCCGGACCGGCCGGAAAGGGGCGCGCAGCGGCCCTCGATTTCAGCGTCTATGCAATGATCGCCGGGGCTGCTTTGCAGCCCTTTCGCGGCACAAGGCCGCTCCTACAGGGTCGTGCAGGCCCACGACCATTACACCGGGTCCGCATGCACCATTACATCGGCCCGAGGGTAGCGTTCGCGAATCGCCTGCGACGCCTGTACGCACAACCCATGGGCCTGATGCAGCGGCAGTTCACCCGGTAATTCAAGGTGCAGCTGCACGAACCAGTGGCTCCCCGACACCCGCGTGCGCAGGTCATGCACGCCCTTGACCCCGGGGATCGCCAGCACCGCTTCGAGCATGCGTTCGCCGATGTCTGTCGGCAGTTCCTGGTCCATCAGGATCGCCGTGCTCTCGCGGGCGATCTGCACCGCGCTCCACAGGATGTACAGGGCGATGCCCAGGCCAAACAGCGCATCCAGCTGTGGCCAGCCCAGGCGCGCCAGCAGCAGGGCCAGCAGGATGCTGCCATTGAGCAGCAGGTCGGAGCGGTAGTGCAGTGAGTCGGCGCGCACCGCCGTCGAGCCGGTGATACGAACCACCCTGCGCTGCAACGCCAGCAGCGCCACGGTCAGTACCAGCGACAACAGCATCACTGCGATACCGGCGCCGGTGTCACCCAGCGGCTGCGGCGATTGCAAGCGCTGCACGGCCTGCACCCCGATCAATACCGCACTGACCCCGATGAACAACGCCTGCGCCATGCCGGCCAGGGCCTCGGCCTTGCCGTGGCCAAAACGGTGATCGTCGTCGGCCGGGCGCAACGCGTAGTGCACCGCGAGCAGGTTGAGGAAGGAGGCGACGGCATCCAGCGCCGAGTCGGTGAGCCCGGCCAGCAGGCTCACCGAGCCGCTCAGCCACCAGGCCACGGCCTTGCTCAGCACCAGGATGCTGGCTACCGCCAATGACGCGCGGGTGGCCAGGCGCAGCAGGCGTTGGTGTTCGCTGGTTACGGTCATGCGTCGGGGGTTGTCCTTGCGGGTTTCAGGCTGCCGGTACCAGGCCGAGGGCCGCCAGTTGCTCGACGCTGCCGCGCTGCTGGATCAGCCGCGGGTCGTTCAGCGGCAGGCGCTGGCCCAGTTCGCTTTCGAGGATAGCCTGCAGCTTGATCCTGTCGACCTGGCCGTCGGCATTGATGGCGGGCTTGAGTTTGGCCGGGTCGACCTGCGCGGAGTAGCCGCCGGGGTAGTAGATGGCGCCCGTGGCGAAGTCGACGCCGAAGGCGATCAGGCCGGGGATGATGTAGAACAGCAGGCCGACGGCATCCAGTGCGGCGATCATCGGGTCGATCTTGCCTTCGATCTGGCCGCGGCGGTCAGGGAAGAAAACCGTGCCGCAGGCGGTCAGTTGGGTCAGCAGGGTGGCGATAAGTGCGCCACCGATGACGCGGGAAGGGATGCGCATGTGAATCTCCGGTAAAGGTAACCACGACAAGGGGGCAAGCCATAGGCCTGCGCCTGAAGCTTAAGACCATGATAGGGCAGGCCAGGTTCGCCGTTATACTCGGGCGATTGTTCGAGGACCACCATGATTTCATTACCGATCGATGCCGTACTGCCCGACCTGCGCCTGGCCCTGGGCGAACGCGACGAAGCCGTGCTCGAGGCACCACCCGGCGCCGGCAAGACCACCCGCGTGCCGTTGGCCCTGCTCGACGAGCCCTGGCTGGCCGGGCAGACCATCCTCATGCTCGAACCCCGCCGCCTGGCCGCCCGCGCCGCCGCCGAGCGGCTGGCCAGCGAGCTGGGCGAGAAGGTCGGGGAAACGGTGGGCTATCGCATTCGCCTGGACAGCAAGGTCGGCCCCAACACCCGCATCGAAGTGGTCACCGAAGGCATCCTCACCCGCCGCCTGCAGAGCGACCCGGCGCTGGACGGCGTGGGGCTGCTTATCTTCGACGAATTCCACGAGCGCAGCCTCGACGCCGACCTGGCCCTGGCGCTGAGCCTCAATGGCCGGGTGCTGCTGCGTGACGAGCTGCCGCTGAAGATCCTGCTGATGTCGGCCACCCTGGAGGGCGAGCGCCTGTCGCGGCTGCTCGACGACGCCCCGGTGGTCAGCAGCCAGGGACGCATGCACCCGGTGGACATCCGCTGGGGCCGGCCCTTCCAGCCTGGCGAGTTCGTCGAGCCACGGGTGGTCGATTGCGTGCTGCAGGCGCTGGCCGATGAGAGCGGCAGCCTGCTGGTGTTCCTCCCCGGGCAGGCTGAGATCCGCCGGGTCCATCAGGCCTTGCAGGAGGCCTTGGGCGAGCGCCCCGGCATCCTGCTCTGCCCGTTGCACGGCGAGCTCGACCTCAATGCCCAGCGCGCCGCCATCGAGCCGGCGCCCAAGGGCCAGCGCAAGGTGGTGCTGGCCACCAACATCGCCGAGACCAGCCTGACCATCGACGGCGTGCGTGTGGTGATCGACGCAGGCCTTGCTCGGGTGCCGCGTTTCGACCCCGGCAGCGGCATGACCCGCCTCGACACCCAGCGCATCTCCCGCGCCAGTGCCACCCAGCGTGCCGGCCGTGCCGGGCGCCTGGAGCCGGGTGTGTGTTATCGCCTGTGGTCCGAGGCGCAGCATGACCAACTGGCGGCTCATGGCAGCGCCGAGATCCTCCAGGCCGACCTGGCCGGGCTGGCCCTGCAACTGGCGCGCTGGGGCGTACCGCCCGAACAGCTGAGCTGGCTCGACCAGCCGCCTACTGCCGCCTTCGCCCAGGCCCAGGACCTGCTGGCGCGGCTCGGCGCCTTCAAGCCCGGCCACCGCGAACAGTTGAGCGTCCACGGCCAGGCCATGGCCGAGCTGCCGGCCCACCCACGCATCGCCCACCTGCTGCTGCGTGGCCAGGACCTCGGGCTGGCCGACATGGCCTGCGACGTCGGGGCCTTGCTGGGCGAGCGTGACATCCTGCGCGGTGGCGGTGCCGACCTGCACTCGCGGTTGAGCGTGCTCAGTGGCGAAAGCAAAGCCTCGCGTGGCGGCCAGGGCGGGGTGCAACGTGCCCGGCAACTGGCCCGGCAGTACCGTGGGCAATTGCGTGGCAAACCCCGCAGCCCTGTCGCAGACCCCGAGCACCCGCGCTGGCTCGGCGCCTTGCTGGCGCTGGCCTACCCCGACCGCGTCGCCCAGCAGCGTCGCGAAGGCGGCGCCGAATACCGCCTGGCCAACGGCCGTGCGGCGCTGTTCGGCGAAGCCGATGCGTTGATGAAATGCCCGTGGCTGGTGATCGCCGACCTGGGCAGCCGCCAGGGCCAGCGCGAGGAACGCATCTACCTGGCCGCCGAATTCGAGCGGGCACTGTTCGATGATGTCCTCGCCGAGCAGGTCGAGCAGCTCGACCTGCTCGACTGGGATGAGCGCGAGCAGGTGCTGCGCGCCGAACGCCAGCGCAAGGTCGGCGAGCTGGTCCTCAGCCGCGAGCCACTACCGGGACTGGACGATGATGCCCGCGCCAGGGCCCTGCTCGGCCTGGTGCGGCGCAAAGGCCTGAACCTGCTGACCTGGACCCCCGAACTGCGCCAGTGGCAAGCCCGGGTTGCGCTGCTGCGCCAGCTGGACCTGGAAAAAGACGGCCAGAGCGAGTGGCCCGACCTGGGCGACGAAGCGCTGCTGGCCAGCCTGGAAGACTGGTTGCAACCCTACCTGGGCAAGGTCTCGCGGCTGAGCCATTTCGCCGCGCTGGACCTGCCGTCGATGCTGCGCAACCTGCTGCCCTGGCCGTTGCCCCAGCGCCTGGACGAACTGGCCCCGGCGCACCTGAACGTGCCTTCGGGTTCGAACATCCGGCTGGACTACAGCGAGCAGCCGCCGATTCTTGCCGTGCGCTTGCAGGAGTTGTTCGGCCTGGCCGACACCCCGCGCATCGCCGGTGGGCGCCTTCAGGTCAAGCTGCACCTGCTGTCACCGGCACGCCGGCCGGTGCAGGTGACTCAGGACCTGGCCAACTTCTGGCGCACCACCTATGCCGAGGTGAAGAAGGACCTGAAAGGGCGCTACCCCAAACACTACTGGCCGGACGACCCGCTGGTGGCCGAGGCTACCGCTCGGGCCAAGCCAAGAGGGACATGATCGGCTCATGGCCGGTCACCGCTGCCACCTTGCTTCAGGCAGGTCATCGCGAAGCTTGACGGTGTTCTTCAACTCACCCACTGAGTACCTTCAAGCTGCCCTTGCACCACTACTTTCCTGACCAAGAATTTGCAGGGCAAGGGCTTCTGGCTGTTCAGGTAGAGCAGCTTGTGGCCTTTCACCTCGGTGGACTCACTCGTGACACCCACGCGATTGCCCTCGCTATCGCGCAGGTAGCAGATCATTTCGCTGCCCGTCCAATCCAGCAGTTCGAGTTTCCAGGGCGCGGTGCGGGTGTGATAGTCGTACAGCCCAAGGTATCCGTTGGTGCTTACCCCCATGCGCTTGAACAGGCGGTCATGGGCCCTGGCGCGAATGTTGAAAAGCAGGCGGTCGGCAGTTTTCGACAGGAACTCCATTTCAAAAACAGGCGAATCCGCCAGGTCGCCTGCTTGAAGCCAGTTGCCTTCGGCAAACAGGCCCAGGATTCTGTCTTCGCTGGGCAGGCTGAATCGTAGAGGGATCTTGTTGTTTTCGTGGTACAGATAAATCCGTGCCTGGAATGATTCGAGTGCAGGTGCATTGAGTACGGTATTGACGACTGTATTGTCAGACATGCCAGTTGCTTCCTTTTAGCGGGAAGATGTCTATCGGCGAATGTGCACGGGCAAACCTGTAAGTTGTTCTGCCTAGGGCGTTCAGTTGGCACTCAGGGTAGCCAGGCGGTGCCTTCCCGTTTGCCTGGAAGATCGACTTTCTTTACCAGGAACGTGCTGGGCGTTGAGGCACCGACTTTAAGGTAGTGAAACGTGCAGTTATTCACCGTGGTGTACTCAGTGTCCACACCCACGCGATTACCCAAATGATCACGCAGGTAACACAGCATCTCCGTGCCTGTCCATTCTAGTGGTTGAAGTTTCCACAAGCGGGTATTTGCGCTTGTCTCATACAAGCCAAGGTAGCCGTTTGCGCTTCTGTCCAGCACCCGTAGCTCGTTCCTGTGGTTGTTAGTATGCATTTTTACCCAGAGGCGGCCCTGTGCACTCCCACGGAACTCTATTCCTGAGATCGGCGAGTCACCCTCACCCCCTGCCTGCAACCATCCGCCTTGCGCGAACACCCCCCAGGCCCGATGTTCATTGGGGAGGCTGTAACGGAGTGGTGTTCTGACTTCATCATCGAACAGATAGATTCGAGCCTGGAAGTAGCCGGTGGGAGGAGAATCTAGAACAGCTTGGATTATTTCGTTATTAGTCATGTCGCTCGCGTCCTAATGGGTAGTTTTGTTCCGTCGGGGCACGCCTTTACAGTGGCTGGAAATCGTTGAGAGCGACAGCATGAAAGGGTTCCAACTGTCAGCTGTCTGGCCGATTTTACTCAGCGCAATCAGCGGCTCTGCCAATGGCATCGACGGGAAAAACTTAGGGCTGGCTGCTCTGGGGTTGTATGCATGCAAACTATGAAGTCTCGCGGAAAGTTTCGAATTTTAGTTCTCAGTCCAGGGAATGCCTGTATTGCCAAATCCTGGGCGCCGGTGAGCGCACGCAGCGAACCCTGCTATGGCTCGTCGCGGCGCCTTGGCCGCACACCCAAGCCACTCGCCAAAAGAGAACGTATTGCCGAGACAGGACACTAGTGAGCACGCACGATGAGGTACTCCCGCGGGGTACCGGCTTCAACCGTGAGACCGCTCACTTCGTCGCCGTTACCCGGCAGTGCCTTGACCTGATGGCCCTGGTGGTCGCGTAGCAGGCAACGTACTCGATCCTGCTGCCATTCGAGCGGTTGCAACTTCCAGTAGTTTGCCGTGCCTGTGCCTGGATAGAGGCCGAGGCGACCATTGCTGTCGACATCGAGCTGCCGTGCGCTGTCTCTGGCCAGCGAAATGGTGAAGTGCAGGCGCTCGGGCCCCCGGGAATGAAAGCGGAACAGGAAGGCTTCGGCTGGGTCGTTACCCCCTGTCTGTAGCCAGCCAGTATCACTGCGAACATCCACCCCAAAACTTAAATCGTGGCGTGTGGCTTGCAAGTGGATGGGCGACCAACGCTGGCCTTGCCGCAGGTAGATCTGGCCGATGAAAGAATGGCCATCGGCCCAGGCGTTTGCGGTTCGGGACCTGCTCATGCTGTGTTCTCCTGAATGTGCGTTGCGCCGGTCGAAGTTAGGGCCGGCGTGACGCACATTAGGCAGGAGGTGAAAAGGGGGGGCAGCCTGAGCGGTTTCCTGATGGTGCCCTGGTTCCTTGTTCCCAAGGGACCTGACCAGGGCGTAGTTGGTGGCGATTGTGCTTGCCGGTTCGCTATCCAATGCGCGAAATGACGAATTCGCGAGGGCTGCCCTCACCTACCTTGAGATAGTAGGGAGGACCGGCCTCCACGCCTACCGCATTACCCAGATGATCACGAATGCGGCAGCGTACCGTTGTATCAGTCCAGGCCAGCGGTTCCAGCTTCCAGTAATCAGTGACCGTCGCGTGTTCGTACAAGCCCAGGTAATCATTGCGGCTTTTGCCGAGCTGGCGTGCGCGGTCAGTGTCCAGTGCCAGCATGAAATGCAGCCTGTTCGGCGTGCCGGAGTGATAGCGAAAATGCAATGCCATGGCCTTACCGTTGCCTTGCGCCATGAGCCAGCCATTGTCGCCAGTGCTCTGTTCGAAGCCGCCGGATAAAGACGGGCCGTAGCGTTTCTTGATGTGGGTGACGGGTACCTTGGCGCCGCCCTGGAGCAAGTAAAGGTTGGCAGTGAAGGCGGACTGGTGGGCCCAGTCTGGGCTGTGCGGGGGCATGCTCATGGAGGGTTCCTCTGCGAAAGTGGCCTGGCAACTGTGTAGTCACAGCGCCGGGCCAGTCTGCGCGCCGGGTGCTCGCACCGGCATCAGGAGCGCTTTCCTTACTGGGCGGCCTCTCCCTCGAGCAGCATGAACAGGCGATACAGCACCACAGTGCTGAACAACTGCAAGAAGCCACTGAGGCTGTCCAGGGCCAGTTGCACGCCTGGCTGCGGCTCGGGGAATACCGTCAGCAGCAGGCCATCGATCAGCCACAGCGGCGCCAGCACCGACAGCATGCACACCATGATGCGCATGAAGTGCCCGGTGGTCATGCGTGCGCTGGTGCGCATCGACTCGACCACCGGCAGCCCGCGCAGCACCAGCAGGTATTCGGCGAACACCAGGTTCACCATGACCCACACGCCCGGGAAGATGAACAGCGCCAGGCCCGCCATGATCAGCAGCGAGCTGATCAGGATCAGCAGCGCCAGCGCCGGCCACAGCTGCACGGCGCGGGCGAACAGGTTGCGCTTGGCGATCTGGTTGCCGTTGCTGCGGGTGTCGAGGTAGAGGATCAGCGCCGCGCTGTACAGCGGGTAGAACAGCAGGCTGACCAACATGCCGTAGGCCGGCGAAGCCTGCTCGCCCAGCTGGCGGTAGAGCAGTTGGGTGCACAGGGCCTCGAGCATCACCAGCGGCAGGCACAGCTGGAGGATGCTCGCCAGGTGGCGGCGGAAGAAGTACAGGGAGTCGCGCAGAACGCTCAGCGGATTCATCGGTCAACATCGCATGGCAGAAAAAGCAGGGCGTAACTTTAGCCCAGACCGCCCGCTTGCTGAAAAAAGTTTCATGGCCTGGGCGATTGAATCAGCCGGGCCTGCCCCCCATCTTTGAGCCTGTCCGATGTCCCGTTCAGCCCATGAGGTCGCTTGATGAACACTGAAGAACAAACCCTGATCGACGGCCTGTTCGGCCGCCTCAAGCAAGCCGAGGACCCCGCCCAGCCGCGCGACGCCCAGGCCCAGGCGTGCATCGAGCAGCACCTGCGCCAGCAGCCGGCGGCGCCGTACTACATGGCCCAGGCGATCCTGGTACAGGAGGCTGCGATCAAGCGCCTGGACGAGCAGAACAAGCAGCTCGAAGCCGAACTCAAGCAGGCCCGTGCCCAGGTTGAGGCGACCCGTTCCAGCGCGGGTAATGGTGGCGGTGGTTTCCTGTCCAGCATCTTTGGGGCCGGTGCCCGCAGCCCTGCGCCGGAACCACAGCGTTCGGTTGCACCGCCGCCGTCTTCTGCCGGCGGCTGGCGCGAGCCTGCCCCGCAGGCCTACGCCCCCCCTCAACCCCAGCAGGGTTTCGGCGCGGCGCCTGCGCCGGCACGCAGTGGCGCCAGCAGCTTCCTCGGCGGGGCGATGCAGACCGCCGCCGGTGTGGCCGGCGGCGTGCTGTTGGCCCAAGGCATCAGCAGCCTGTTCAATCATCATTCGCAGCCTGAAGAGGTGGTCGAGGTGATCAAGGAAGAACCGGCGCCGGCCAGCGACACCGGCGGCTGGAACGACCAGGGCGGCCAGCAGCAGGTGGCCGACAACGGTGGTTGGGGCAGCGACCAGGGTGGTTTTGCCGATACCGACTACGGCAGTGATGATGGCGGTTTCTTCTCGGACGACGACTACGTCTGAGGGCTCTGGCATACTCGTTGGCACTTTGGGGGGCGCGTTGCGCCCCTTTCGCGACACAAGGCCGCTCCTACAGGTTTACGCGACCCCCTGTAGGAGCGGCCTTGTGCCGCGAAAGGGCTGCGCAGCAGCCCCCTTCACGGATTCAACGAGGTCACCACGCGTGAAGAAAATCGCCCTGTTCGCCGACGTGCAGAACCTCTACTACACGGTTCGCCAGGGCCACGGCTGCCATTTCAATTATTCCGCGCTGTGGGCCGATGTCAGCCGCGAAGGGCAGATCGTCGAGGCGGTGGCCTACGCCATCGACCGCGGCGACAGCAAGCAGCAACAGTTCCAGCAGATCCTGCGCAACCTCGGTTTCGAGGTGCGCCTCAAACCTTACATCCAGCGCGCCGATGGCTCGGCCAAGGGCGACTGGGACGTGGGTATCACCCTCGATGTGATCGAGGCGGCGGCGCGGGTCGATCAGGTGGTACTGGCCTCCGGTGACGGCGATTTCGACTTGTTGCTGGAACGGGCGATGCAGCGCCACGGCGTCGAAACCGTCGTCTATGGCGTGCCAGGGCTGACGGCGTTGTCGGTGATCCGCGCGGCCAGCCGCTACGTACCGATCGAGGGCAAGCTGCTGCTGCGTCACTGAGCTGACGCTTCACGCCTTCCTGCCACTGCCCTCCAGATGCCCCAGCGGCACCCGCCGCTCCACCGCGCTGGACAAAATGATCGAGGTCTTGCTGAAACCCAGCTGCGATACCCGGTTGATCAGCGCCTCCAGCTCCGTCATCGACGCCACCGCCGCCTGCATGATCACGCAAGGGTCCCCGGTCACCCGGTGACACTCGGTCAGCTCGGGGATGCGCGCCAGGGTTTCATAGGCCTGCTGGTTGCCATGGCTGGCCAGGCGCAGCTCCATCACGCACTGGATCGGCAGGCCGATCTTCTCCAGGTCGACCTTGGCCGTGTAGCCACTGATCACCCCGCTGGCCTCGAGCTTGGCGACCCGCTCGGCCACCGCCGGGGCCGACAGGTTGACCTGGCGCGCCAGCTGCGCGTAGGTGGCCCGGCCGTCTTCCAGCAGGGCGGCGAGGAGCATGCGGTCGTATTTGTCCATGGCGATTCCTGATGGCTTTGCAATCGATGGTCAAGGCTGTGCATAACCATGCTTTGCAAAGTGTTTCGGTGATTTAAACGTGTTTTGTAACTTAAGTTTGCCGTTGGCCCTTTCTAAACTAAGCCACCCGTAAACGGATTTCGAGCCCCTTGTCATGACTGCCTCCCGTCGCTTCCCCTTGCTGCTTGTCGGCGCCTTTCTTGCCCTGTACCTGGTCTGGGGCTCGACCTACCTGTTCATCCGCATCGGTGTTGAGTCCTGGCCACCGCTGATGATGGCGGGTGTGCGCTTCGTGATCGCCGGCAGCCTGCTGTATGGCTTCCTGCGCTGGCGCGGGGCGCCGGCACCCACCTGGCCGCAATGGCGTGCGGCCGGGGCAATCGGTTTCCTGCTGCTCAGTTGCGGCAACGGCGGCGTGACCCTGGCCGAGCACGCCGGGGTGGCCTCGGGCGTGGCCGCCCTGGCGGTGGCGACCGTGCCGCTGTTCACCCTGGTGTTCGGCCTGTTGTTCGGCCACCGCAATTCGCGCCTGGAATGGGCGGGCATCGCCCTCGGCCTGGTGGGCATCGGCATGCTCAACATGGGCTCGAACCTGCAGGCCAGCCCCATGGGCGCCGCGCTGATCCTGTTTGCCGCAGCGGCCTGGGCCTTTGGCTCGGTGTGGAGCAAGCAGCTGCCGCTGCCCCAGGGCGCCATGGCCAGCGCCGCGGAAATGCTGGTGGGCGGCGCTGCGCTGCTGATCGGCAGCGGCCTGAGCGGCGAGCGCCTGACCCAGATGCCCACGGCCGCCGGTTGGGGCGCGCTGGCCTACCTGGTGCTGTTCGGCTCGATCCTCGCCTTCAGCGCCTACATGTACCTGCTCAAGCACGTGCGCCCGGCGGCGGCCACCAGCTACGCCTACGTCAACCCGGCGGTGGCGGTGCTGCTGGGGATCGTCTTTGCCGGCGAGCAGATCGGCGCCGAGGAGTGCCTGGCGATGGCGGTGATCATCGGCGCGGTGGTGCTGATCGGCCTGCCGCAGTGGCGCAAGGCGCCCGAACAGCCAGCGCCGTTGAAACAGCAGGCGTGCAAGTAATGCCTGTGGCAGCGGGCCATTTGTTGCCTGTGCTGGGGTAAACTTGCCGCCTTCGCTGAACCCCCTGACGGTATTGCCATGAATTTCGCCCAACTCGGCCTGATCGAACCGCTGCTGCGCACCTTGCAGACGCTGGACTACAGCACTCCCACCCCGGTCCAGGCCAAGGCCATCCCCGCCGTGCTCGCCGGCCGCGACCTGATGGCCGCCGCCCAGACCGGCACCGGCAAGACCGCGGGCTTTGCCCTGCCGGTGCTGCAGCGCCTGGCCCTGGAAGGCGAGAAGGTCGCCAGCAACTCGATCCGCGCGCTGGTGCTGGTACCCACCCGCGAACTGGCCGAGCAGGTCCACGCCAACGTGCGTGAATACGCCGAGAACCTGCCGCTGTCCACCTACGCGGTGTACGGCGGGGTCAGCATCAACCCGCAAATGATGCGCCTGCGCCGTGGCGTCGACCTGCTGGTGGCCACCCCCGGCCGGCTGCTCGACCTGTTCCGCCAGAACGCCATCAAGTTCGGCCAGGTACAGACCCTGGTGCTCGACGAAGCCGACCGCATGCTCGACCTGGGCTTTGCCGAAGAACTGCGGGCGGTGTACGCCGCGCTGCCGCGCAAGCGCCAGACCCTGCTGTTCTCGGCCACCTTCTCCGAGCAGATCCGCCTGCTCGCGGGCCTGGCGCTGAACGACCCGCTGAGCATCGAGGTCAGCCCGCGCAATGCCGCCGCCACCACCGTCAAGCAGTGGCTGGTGCCGGTGGACAAGAAGCGCAAGGCCGACCTGTTCTGCCACCTGCTGCGCAAGCAGCGCTGGAGCCAGGTGCTGGTGTTCGCCAAGACCCGCAACGGCGTGGACCAGCTGGTCGAGCGCCTGCTCGCCGAAGGCGTCAACGCCGATGGCATCCACGGTGATCGCCCCCAGGCCACCCGCCAGCGCGCACTCGACAGCTTCAAGGCCCGTGAGGTCCAGGTGCTGGTGGCCACCGACGTTGCCGCGCGCGGCCTGGACATCGACGACCTGCCGCTGGTGGTCAACCTCGACCTGCCGATCGTGGCCGAAGACTACGTGCACCGCATCGGGCGCACGGGCCGTGCCGGCAACAAGGGTGAGGCGATCTCGCTGGTGTGCGCGGACGAAGTGCAGATGCTCGCGTCGATCGAGACCTTGATTCGCCAGCAGCTGCCACGCCATGAAGAGCCGGATTTCATCCCTGATCACCGGGTGCCGATGATCGATGCCAGTGGCCAGGTGGTGAAGAAACCGAAGAAGCCGAAAAAACCGAAAGAGAACAGCGCCAAGCGCGGGCTGGGGCGTTGGATGGACAGTGATGAGGGCGGGGCGGCGGCGCCGGCGGTCAAGGCCGTGCGCAAGGTGCCGAGCTTCAACGGTGGGGCGCGCAAGCGTAAGCCTTGATATGACTGGGGCCGCTGTGCGGCCCATCGCCGGCAAGCCGGCTCCCACAAAAAGCTGCGTAATACCTGTGGGAGCCGGCTTGCCGGCGAAAGGGCTGCGTAGCAGCCCCGGCATTCACCAGCCCTATCGCGCCAACCAATCCGCCGCCGCATTGCCCGCCCGCAAGCCGCTGGCAAAACACGCCGTCAGCAGATACCCCCCGGTCGGCGCCTCCCAGTCCAGCATCTCGCCGGCGCAGAACACGCCTGGCAACTGGCGCAGCATCAACCCCTCATCCATCGCCTCGAAGCGCACCCCACCAGCACTGCTGATTGCCTCATCCAGCGGCCGCGTGCGCACCAGCGTGATCGGCAGCGCCTTGATCGCCGCCGCCAGGCGCTCGGGGTCGGCAAAGGTCGCCTGGTCGGTCAGCTCGCGCAGTAGCGCCGCCTTGACCCCATCGAGCCCCAACTGGCCGTGCAGGTGCTTGGCCATCGAGCGCGAGCCACGGGGCTTGGCCAGGGCCTGGGCGATCTTGTCCACAGGCCGGTCCGGCAGCAGGTCGAGCAGCAAGGTGCCACGTCCGTCGCGGTTGATCGCTTCGCGTACCGCGGCCGACCAGGCATACACCAGGCTGCCTTCCACACCCTGGGCGGTGAGGATGAACTCACCCTTGCGCGGCGCCGCGCCGGGTACGCTCAGGGCAATGTTCTTCAATGGCGCGCCGGCGAACTTGCTTTGCAACAGCTCGCTCCAGCCCGCCACCTCGAAGCCACAGTTGCTCGCCTGCAGCGGCGAGATATCCACAGCACGCTCGCCCAGCAGTGGCACCCAGGCGCCGTCCGAGCCCAGGCGTGCCCAGCTGCCGCCGCCGAGGGCCAGCACCACGGCGTCGGCCTTGAGCTGCAATTCACCCTGTGGATAAGCGATCCGCAAGGCGCCCTCGGCCGTCCAGCCCAGCCAGCGGTGGCGGGTGTGGATAACTACCCCGGCCTCGCGCAGGCGCTTGAGCCAGGCGCGCAGCAGTGGCGCGGCCTTCATGTCGCGGGGGAACACCCGGCCCGAGGTGCCGATGAAGGTTTCGATACCCAACCGGTGAATCCACTGGCGCAGGGCCTCGGCGTCGAAGCCGCGCAGCAGGCCGTCGACTTCGCCCTGGCGCTCGGCGTAGCGCCCGACGAAGGCGGGGTAGGGCTCGGAATGGGTGATGTTCATGCCGCCAACCCCGGCCAGCAGGAACTTGCGGCCCACCGAAGGCATGGCGTCGAACACCTGCACCGCCACCCCGCGCCGGGCCAGGGCCTCGGCGGCCATCAGGCCGGCGGGGCCGCCACCGATCACGGCGACAAGGGGAGGGGAGGCAGGGCGAGGATCGTTCATGGTCGGCAGCAGGCTGTGGAAAAGAGCGCGCATTCTACCCCAGCCAGGCATCGGCAAGTACTGCTCAAAAAATGATCAGTACTTTGCAGGCCAGGCAGGCAAAGGGCTTGAGGAGCTTTCCCGCAGGTTATCCACAGCCGGTTCCACAGTCATTGTGAACAACCCATGACTGCCCCGAGCAGGGCTGATCAGAAAACGATCAATTCCTTGCAGGCCACGAATGCAAAGGGCTGTAGGCGCTTTCTCGCAGGTTATCCACAGTCGGCTCCACAGTCATTGTGAACAACCCATGACCCGTGCCGCGCTGTGGTGGAGGATGCCGTGGCGCCGTGCCAGGGCTTCGCGGTCCTTGCTGTAGCCACCGCCGATCACCCCGACCACCGGGATATCACGGCCCAGGCACTGGCGCAGCACATGCTCGTCGCGGGCGGCCAGGCCTTGGTCGGTCAGTTGCAGGTAACCCAGGGCATCGTCCTTGTGCACATCGACCCCGGCGTCGTACAGCACCAGGTCGGGCTGGTACAGCGGCAGCAAATAGTTGAGCGCGTCCTCGACCACCTTCAGGTAGGCGTTGTCGTCCATGCCGCGGGGCAGGGGAATGTCCCAGTCGCTCCTGGCCTTGCGCGCGGGGAAGTTCTGCTCGCAGTGCAGCGACACGGTGATTGCTTCGGGGGTGTCGTGCAGGATGCGTGCAGTGCCGTCGCCCTGGTGCACGTCGCAGTCGAAGATCAGCACCCGGTGCACGCGGCCGGCTTCGAGCAGGTAGCGGCTGATCACCGCCAGGTCGTTGAAGATGCAGAACCCGGCCGGGTGGTCGTAGTGGGCATGGTGGGTGCCGCCGGCCAGGTGGCAGGCGATGCCGTGCTGCAGGGCCAGTTCGGCGGTGAGCAGTGAGCCACCCACCGCGCGCACCGTGCGCCGCGCCAGGGCTTCGCTCCAGGGCAGGCCCAGGCGGCGCTGGTCCTCGCGGGACAGCTCGCCGTTCATGTAGCGCTCGATGTAGTCGCGGTCGTGGGCCAGGGCGAGGATGTCGTTGGGGCAGATCTCGGGGCGCAGCAGCGCCTCGTCGGTGGTCAGCCCGCTGGCGACCAGGTGATCGCGCAGCAGGCGGAACTTGTCCATCGGGAAGCGATGGTCCGGCGGGAATTCGGGGCTGTAGTCGTCGTGGTAGATCAGCGGCAGGGGCATGGCGGTTTCATGAGGTGGGCCTGTGCCGATCTTGCCAGTTTTGCGCAGGCCTTGCTGATCCGCTGCCCTGTGTAGGAGCGGCTAAGCCAAGGAGGACGGTGCGTTACTTGCCGGCAGACGCCAACACCCGCTGCCAATCCGGCTCGTTCATGCGCCCGAGAATCCTCGCCTTGCCCTCGCCATTCACCGACACGAACAGCGCACTGGCATACCCGCTTTCACGTTCACCGCCCGCGACGTGTTGCTGGCGGGCGAAGTGGTCGATGCAGCCGTTGTGGGTGACCAGCACCAGGTTGTGACCGCTGCGCTTGCGTGCCAGGGCTTCGTCGGCGAATTGCTTGTCACAGGTTTCCAGCCAGTCCTGGGTGGCAGCATCCTGCCCCAGCAGGAAGTGCGCGGTTTGCCGGGTGCGCAGCTTCGGGCTGCTGAGCACATCGGCCCCGGCCAGGCCGAGCCGCTGCAAGCCCTGGCCCACCCGGCCAGCCGCTTCGCTGCCGGAGACGGTAATGCCGGTGGGGTCGTCCAGGCACGGCCCGGGGGCACTGTCGCAGCGTTCGGCATGGCGGATCATCACCAATACCGCGCCGTCTTTCCATTGCTGCAACAGGCCGCTTTCGCTCAGCTGTTGCTCGTTACCAAGGTCCACGATGTGCGTCCTCGTTGCCAGCCAGGTACCTACGCCGGCCACGGCCATCAACAGGCCGATGGCGGCACTGATCAGCTTGCGCGAGCGTCGGCGCTTGAGGCGAGCCGCAAGGGCAGGGTCGTGCAAGGTCGTGCTGGAAAGCATGCGTCACTCCGATGGCAGTGCGGCGTCGACGTGTGGCCGCTGTAATGGCAGGCATTGTGCTAAGCGCCCTGTCGGAGCCCGGTGAACGGGATGTGAAAAAAACATCCGCTGCCAGCGGCCTGGATGAAACTTCATTCAGCGGCCTACGCTGTACACTGCCAGACCGCGATCCTGGAGCCCCCCGATGCCCCCCATCCTTGAACTGGAAAGCGCCCGCCTGGTGTTGCGCCAATGGCAGGACGACGACCTGCGCGAGTTCGCCGCACTGTGTGCCGACCCCCAGGTGATGCGCTATTTCCCGGCGCCGATGACCCGCGTGGAAGCCGCCGCGCTGATCGGCCGGGTGCGCGGCCATTTCAACGAATTCGGCTTTGGCCTGTGGGCACTGGAGCGCAAGGACAGCGGCGCCTTCATCGGCATGACCGGGCTGCTCAACGTCAATTTCGAGGCCCCGTTCGGCCCGGCGGTGGAGATCGGCTGGCGCCTGGCCCGGCGTCACTGGGGCCTGGGTTTCGCCAGCGAGGCGGCCTGGACCTGCCTGCGCTGTGCTTTCGCCCAATTGCGCCTGGAGGAGGTGGTGTCGTTCACTACCGAGGGCAACCTGCCGTCGCAGAAAGTCATGCAGGCCATCGGCATGCAGCCGGACCTGTC
>NZ_BQHO01000045.1 GCF_021601385.1 Pseudomonas parasichuanensis
GTCCAGCACCATCTCGGCAGCTTGGACTTTGTATTCTCTTGAGTAAGATTTACGCACTGATTTTGCCTCCAATTGGGCGCCATCATAGCGCCCGAAGAAGGTGTCCAAAATCATTAGGCCAGTTCAGCTTGCCGGCGATGGGGCCCTGAAAGGCTGCGCAAGGCCGATAATCAGTCGGTTTCGACCGCGTCAGGCTTGACCACCGTGGTGGCCTCGACCCCACGCCAACGCCGCACGGCTTTCTGGAAGAACTGACTGTTGGGCACCTGCACCAGCGCACCGCCCGCTTCGGGGGTTTCCATCAGCGTGGTGTAGAGCAGGTTGATGGCGATCACCCGGCCCTTCACCCCTGGCTTGTCGGTGGTGTCGACCAGCTCGACCACATCGCCGATGCGAAACGGCCCGACGGTGAAGATCAGCACCGCGCACAGCAGGTTGGACAGCACGCTCCAGATGGCGAAGAAGGCCACCGCCGCCACCGCGACAAAGCCCGACAAGGCCGTCCACAGCACCGTGGCGGATACACCCATGCGCTCCAGTACGAACAGCAGGCCGCTGCCCATGATCAGCCAGCGCAGGGCGCCGCGCACCGGCACCATCAGCTCGTGCGGCAACGGGTAGCGCTCGCCCAGGCTCTTCAGCCCGCGGGCGACCATGCGCTGCAGGACGAACGCAGCGATCAGGATCAGCAGGATCTGCAACCCCAGCCAGAAGGTGTCCATCCATTGCCCCGGCAGCAAGGAGCGCAGCTCCTCCATCAGGACAGCGCCTCGAGCTCGGACTGCATGCTTTCCAGGGTTTCCAGCGCTTCCATCCAGGCCTCTTCCAGCTCGCCTTCGCGTTGCTTGAGCTTGGTCTGGCGGGCCAGCAGGTCGCGCAGTTCATCCTTGCGTGCGGCCTCGTACAGCCCGCTGTCGCCCAGGGCGGCCTCGATTTCTGCCAGCTGTGCATGCACCTGGTTGAGCTCGGTTTCGAGCTTGTCGGCGGCTTTTTTATGCGGTGCCAACTGCTGACGCAAGGCGGCGGCGGCCTGGCGTTGCGCCTTCTTGTCAGTCTTGTCCGGGTTGACCGGCGCCGTGCTGACGGGGGCGTTGCGCTGACGGTACTCGACCAGCCAACGGCTGTAGTCGTCGAGGTCGCCGTCGAAGGTGTCGACCTTGCCGTCTGCCACCAGCAGGAAGTCGTCGGTGGTGCTCTTGAGCAGGTGACGGTCGTGGGAAACCACTACCACGGCACCTTCGAACTCCTGCAAAGCCATGGTCAGGGCCAGGCGCATCTCGAGGTCGAGGTGGTTGGTGGGTTCGTCGAGCAGCAGCAGGTTGGGCCGTTCCCAGGCAATCAGCGCCAGGGCCAGGCGGGCCTTTTCGCCACCGGAGAAGTTGACCACCGGCTCGTCGACGCGGTTGCCGTGGAAGTCGAAACCACCGAGGAAGTCGCGCAGGGTCTGCTCACGCTCGGTGGGGGCGATGCGTTGCAGGTGCAGCAGCGGGCTGGCCTTGTCGTCCAGCGAGTCGAGCTGGTGCTGGGCGAAGTAGCCGACGGCGAGGTTCTCACCGCGCACCAGGCGCCCGGCCAACGGCTGCAGCTCACCGGCCAGGTTCTTGATCAGGGTCGACTTGCCCGCGCCGTTGGGGCCGAGCAGGCCGATGCGCGCACCGGGCACCAGCTGCAACTTGACCTTCTCGAGGATGGCCTTGTCGCCATAGCCCAGGCGGGCTTCGGACAGGTCGAGCAACGGGCTGGAGATTTTCTCCGACTCGCGGAAGACGAAGTCGAACGGCGAATCGACGTGCGCCGCGGTCAGCTCTTCCATGCGCTCCAGGGCCTTGATCCGGCTTTGCGCCTGGCGGGCCTTGGTGGCCTGGGCCTTGAAGCGGGCGATGTACTTTTCCATGTGCGCGCGCTGCGCCTGCTGCTTCTCGTAGGCCTGCTGCTGTTGCGCCAGGCGTTCGGCGCGGGTGCGCTCGAAGGCGCTGTAGCCGCCCTTGTAGAGATTGAGCTTGCGCTGCTCGACGTGCAGCACATGGTCGACCACGGCGTCGAGGAAGTCGCGGTCGTGGGAGATCAGCAGCAGCGTGCCCGGGTAGCCCTTGAGCCAGTCTTCCAGCCACAGGATGGCGTCGAGGTCGAGGTGGTTGGTCGGCTCGTCGAGCAGCAGCAGGTCGGACGGGCACATCAAGGCCTGGGCCAGGTTCAGGCGCATCCGCCAGCCACCGGAGAAGTCACCGACACGGCGGTCCATCTGCTCGTTGGTGAAACCAAGGCCGGCCAGCAGCTTGCGCGCGCGGGCGTCGGCCGTGTAGCCGTCGGCGCTGTCCAGCTCACTGTGCAGGCGTGCCAGCGCGGTACCGTCGTGCGCCTGTTCGGCAGCCGCCAGCTCGGCCTGGACCTTGCGCAGGCGCACGTCGCCATCGAGCACATAGTCCACGGCGATGCGGTCGAGGGTATCGACCTCCTGGCGCATGTGAGCGATGCGCCAGTCGCCCGGCAGCAGGCAGTCGCCGCCATCGGGCGACAGCTCGCCGCGCAGCAAGGCGAACAGGCTGGATTTACCGGCACCGTTGGCGCCGATCAGGCCGGCCTTGTGACCGGTGTGCAGGGTCATCTCGGCGCCTTCTAGCAGGCGCTGCGGACCACGCTGTAAAGTGAGGTTGGATAGTCTGATCATGATGGTCGCGGAGTCTACCAGCTTCCCCGATCACTGGCGCGAGTGAAACCATGCACACCGACCTGTGGAATCATGCCCTGGCCCTGTATGCGCGGCCGGGCGTCGAAGCAGCCTGCCTGGCCCTGCAGGACCTGGGCGGCGATGTCTGCCTGCTGCTTTGCGGCACCTGGCTGCAGGCGCGGGCAGTGGCCGTTGACGAAACACGCATCCAGGCGTTGCAGGCCGTGGCCGGCCCCTGGCAGCGGGAGGTGGTCACGCCGCTGCGGGCGCTGCGCCGGCAATGGCGCGAGCACGCGCTGGCCGACCCGCAGCTAAGCGTGCTGCGCGAGCAAGTGAAGGCGCTGGAATTACAGGCAGAGCGCACGCTGCTGGAGCGTCTGGCGCAGGTGGCGCAGGCGTGGCCTGCCGTAGCAGGCGACAGCGAAGAATGGCTGGCCCGGCTTGCACCGGCCCAAGCCCGCGACCACGACGCGCTGCAGCAGCTGCGCGTCGCGGCCCGGGAGCTTCAGGAGGCCGTGGACGGCGCCTGAGCCGGGGTGCTGGCAGGAGCTGCTGGTGTAGCCGGGCTGGCTGCTGCGGCAGGCGCTGCGGTGCCGGCAGGTGCTGCTGGCTTGCTGGCGACAGGTTTGGCAGCAGCGGGTTTGGCCGGGGCTTTGGCGGCAGCGGGCTTGGCGGCAGGTTTAGCGGGCGCCTTGGCCACGGCAGGCTTGGCAGCAGCAGGTTTCGCGACCGGCTTGGCGGCGGCAGCTTTGACCGGGGCCTTGGCAGCAGCGGGTTTGGCAGCCGGCTTGGCAGCGGCAACTTTAGCCGGGGCTTTGGCTGCAGCAGGTTTAGCGGCCGGCTTGGCGGTGGCGACTTTGGCCGGGGCCTTGGCAGCAGCAGGTTTGGCGGCTGGCTTGGCGGCGGCAGCTTTGGCCGGGGCCTTGGCAGCAGTAGGTTTGGCGGCTAGCTTGGCGGCGGCAGCTTTGGCCGGGGCCTTGGCAGCGGCAGGCTTAGCGGCCGGCTTGGCAGCGGCAGTTCTGGCCGGGGCCTTGGCAGCAGCAGGTTTGGCGGCCGGCTTGGCAGCGGCAGTTCTGGCCGGGGCTTTGGCAGCAGCAGGTTTGGCGGCCGGCTTGGCAGCGGCAGTTCTGGCCGGGGCTTTGGCAGCAGCAGCTTTTGGTGCTGTGGCGCGCAGGTCGAGCGCCTTGCCCGCCGCTTCGCGCACCTTGCCGACACCCTGGGCCAGTTTCAGGCTTTCCTGGGCATCACGCTTGAGTTGCTGAATATAGGTACGGGTCTGGGTCTGACGATCCTTGAGCGACTCAAGCAAGCCTTCAAGTTCACCGGCGGCTTTCTGTGCCTTGCCTTGTGCCTTGGCTTTGCCGGCTTTGGCAGCGTCCTGCAACTTCAGGCGGGCGCCGTGCAGTTTTTCCTGTGCCTTGCCACGTTGTTTTTCCAACTTGGCCAACAGTTTCTCGGCATCCGCCAGCGCTTGAGAGCAGGCATCTTCCAGATGTTCGAGCAGGCTGCCCGAAAGTTGCTGAAGCAGGTGCAATGGCGTACTGACTGGCTTCTTTTTAGCCGACATGATTTACCTCCTGGCTGACGAGAGTGCGGCTCATACTATGCTTCTGCTGCTACCGCCGCTAGGGCATGTTGACAGTATCAGTAGCGCCGCGTTGCATGCCTGGGCAAAGTTGTTGTCTTGCAGCAAAAAACAAGTGTAGTTGGTCATTATTGTATTGCGGACATTTACACATATTCCGCCAACAAGGCTGGCATACTTCGCCCTCCTTGCAGCAGGACTCGACCATGCCACGTTATCTGATTCTCGGCCTGTGCCTGGTGGCCCCGCTTGCACTGGCCGCCCCCGAAAGCAACAACGACAACGACCTGGCCTACAGCATCGGCGCCAGCCTGGGCGAACGGCTGCGCCAGGAGGTTCCGGGCCTGCAACTCGATGCGCTGGTCGAAGGTTTGCGCCAGGCCTACAAGGGCGAGCCGCCCCGGGTGGCCAAATCACGTATGCAGGCCCTGCTGCAACAGCACGATGAACAGGCCAGCGCCGCTGCCGAGCAGGCCCGGGTGGACACGCTGCTGGCAGCGGAAAAACGCTTCATGGCCACGGAACGTTCGCGTGCCGGTGTACACGAATTGCCCGAAGGCATCCTCTACAGCGAGCTGGCCAGCGGCAACGGCGCGCAGCCCAAGGCCAGCGGCAGCGTGCAGGTGCGGTATGTGGGCAAGCTGCCGGATGGCACCGTGTTCGACCGGAGCGAGCAACCGCAGTGGTTCAAGTTGGGCTCGGTCATCGAGGGCTGGCAGGTGGCGCTGCCAAGAATGAAGGCGGGGTCGAAATGGCGGCTGGTGATCCCTTCGGCGCAAGCCTATGGCGCCGAAGGTGCGGGCGACCTGATTGCGCCCTACACCCCCCTGGTGTTCGAGATCGAACTACTAGCGGTGGCCGACTGAGTCAGGCTTGCACCGCGTCCTCGGCCTTGTGTGAGTTGTGCAGCACTTCGATCAGGCAGTCTTCAAGTTCGAAGCGCTCTTTCAACAGGCTGCCCAGCTTGCCGAGCTTCTCGGCGAAACGCTCGGGGTCCGTGCATTCCCCCTTGTCGCAATGGTCATTGAAAGCCAGGGCAATCTGGGTACTTTCATCGATGCGCGGGTTGATCTGCGTGGCGAGTTCCAAGCCGCGGGTGTCACCAAAGGCCTTGGCTTCACTGACCAATTGCTCGCTGACTTCGAAGTGCCAGGCTGACACGTAATCGACCAGCACCCCGCAGAAATCCCGGTTCTGGTCCTTGTCGGCAAAGGCCGGCTTGGCATCGCGCAATGCGCGGAAGGCTTGCACCAATTCCTGGCGCTCCTCCAGCCAACGATCGATCAGCTTGTGAACACCGCCCCAGCGTTCCTGGGCGTTCTGGCAACTATCGAGCATGGCGATCTCTTCCCTTCTGGGTAGATGCCGCTGCACCTCGCGACACAAGTGCGTGGCACAAAGGTGACATCAGCAGGACGGCATCGGGCAGTTGTGATTTCGGTATCCGTGCTGGGAGATTATTCCCGTGCGACTTGCCCTTCAAGGTACGCAGCACACAAAGTTCATACAAGTGTTTAATCCCTTTCCCACACGCCGTTGGTCGAGCAATACCTTGCGCATTGCCTTGGATCAACCCGTCGCACCTTGGCGCAAGCGGTACGCCAGCAACCACGACAGCGGCACTGCGCCGAGCAACAGGAATGCCAGCAGGCTCCACTCCGGCAAGGTCAGGTCGAGGAAGCTCCAGCTGATGGACACGCAATCGGTACTACCGAGCAACAGCAACCTGGCGATCTCGCCAATGGGCTGCTGCATCAGTTGCGTCACCGGCAGTTGGCAGTCCACCACTGGCAGCGGCGCGCCTTGCAACCAGACATGCCGCCCGGCCAGCAGCGCGCCGGCCACGGCGCACAACAGTGTCAGCCACGCATAACCACGCAGGCCGCGTACCCCCGGCAAATGAATGACAGCCACCAGGCTGGTCAGCGCGTACAACCCGAGCATCAGGCGCTGGCTGAAGCACAGCGCGCAAGGCACCAGGCCAACGACGGACTCCAGGCGAAACGACGCCACCAGCACGGCGAACGAGGCCAGGAAGGCAGGAAAGAACAAGCTGCGCAAGCAGGCCAGCGACATGGGCAAGGGATGTCCGCGAAAGGAAAAAGTGACGTAAAACGGTAGAGGAAAGGGGCGCTTTGTATCAAGGCGCTACAGTGGCGACAAGTCGCTGATTCGCAACGAATCAATGCCGCGAAATGTAGGAATAATCTGGCGGGAGGCGAAGAAGAATCACCCAGCCCCATCAAGGTGTGAAACACCTGCTGAGCCCGCACTCGCGCACGGGCTCAGCAAGCGGTCAGGCCTGAACACCCTCAGGCAAGGGTAAAGCCAGCAGGCGCTCGTCGAGCAGCCCCAGCCCCTCCTGGAACAGCTGGTTGCTGCGCTCGGTCTCGCCCAACCCGGCCAGCAGCCGCGCCAGCTCGGCACAGGTTTCCGGATTGCGCTCCAACTTCAGGCTGCTCTCCAGATAGTCACGGGCCTTGCCCCACAGGCGGTTCTGCAAGCTCAGGCGGCCGAGGGTCAGCAGCAGGCTCGGGTCCTGCGCGTGGTCTTTCAGCCAGCCCTCGGCGGCCTGCAGCTGACGCACCGGGTCATTACCTCGAACCAGGCCATACAGGCGTGCCAAGTGGCTTTCGTAGCTACGCTTGAGCGTGCCGTGCAATACCTGCTCGGCTTCGCCCTGGGCACCCAGCTGGCGCAATTGCTCGGCGTAGGCCAATACCAGCCGCGGCTCCTGGCGCTGTGCCGCGGTGAGTTGCTGCCAGGCAAGCTCCAGCGCCTGGCGCGCGGTCTGTGGGTCGGTACCGCGGGTCACCGCCAAACCAAGGTTCTGCCCCCAGGCGCGCTGCTCAAGCTCGGCCAGCTCGTTGGCCGGCAGCACCTTGTGCTTGCGCAGGTCGGGCAGCAGGCGGATCAGCGCCGGCCAGTCATCGCGTTCCAAATGCAGGCGCTGCAGCAGGCGCAGTACCTGGGCATTGTTTGGGTGGCGCTCTTGCATGGCCTGCAGTGCTTCGAGCGCACCGTCGTTTTCGCCACGGTCCATCTGCAACTGGGCATGGGTGAGAGCAATGGCCAGTTCGGCCTGGGGCTGGCGCTCCAGTGCCCGTTCGAGCAGGTTATCGCGGTCTTCGACACGGCCCTGCTCATTGGCGGCACGGGCGGCGCCAAGGTAGTAAAGCAAGGGTTGCCGCTCGGATTCGGCGGCGCGCTGCAGATGGCGCTGGGCGCTGCTCCAGCGGCCTTCGGCCAGGTCCAGCTGGCCTTGCTCGATGGCAATCCGGGTACGGCGGCCACGGTTGCGCCGCGACCAGGGGTTGACCACGCCACTGGAGGTCAGTACCAGCCCAACCAGGTAGCGCAGCACCAGCAGCAACACGACGATGCCAATCAGCGCCCCCAATGCCGCCCACAGCCCCGATTGATAGCGGAAGCCGCCGTAGGCGATCAGCACGTAGCCGCTGTGCTTGGCGATGGCGATGCCCAGCGCCGCGGCGATAACGATCGCCAGCACCGCCAGCAGGTAGACGCGCTTCATGGCTTGGCCCCTTCAGCTTCGGCCGGCAGGTGGCGACGCTGGATGTAGGCCTGCACGGCAGCCAGGCTTTCGCTGAGGTCAGGCGTCACCACCGACACCGGCTGCTCGGCCAGCTGGTTGAGGCTGTCGAGCATGGCTTTGCTTTGCGGGTTGTCGGGGTTGAAGTTGGCCAGCAGCACGCTGCGCGCATCGTCCAGCGCCTGGTTGTAGACCTTGGCCTCGCCGTTGAGCGCGGCCCATTGGGCCTGCTCGATGGTCAGGCTGAGCGCCAGGCGCAGCTGGTTGAGCGACTGCCCGGAGAGCAGCGGGCGCACGTTGTCGTCGGCGTTGAACTCGATCTGGAAGTACTTGGAGAGCTCCGCCCACCACTGCGACCAGCGGCTGGCACCGTCACCGTCGGCGGTGAGTGCGCCCATGGCATCGGCGTTGCTCTCGAATTCCGGCGACTGGGCACTGAGCTGCTGCACCTGCTCACGCTGGGCGGCCAGCTTGAGGAACAGCCCGGTGCGGTCCGGCTGTTGGGTGCTGTTGAGCGTGGCCAGGCTGCGCGCCAGTTGCTCACGGGCGGCGAAGGCGCCCGGGTCGCTCTGCTCGCGCAGGATTTCGTCGGCGCCCTCGACCAGCGCCTTGGCGCTGGCAATATCCTGCAGTGCCGAAAGACGCAGCGTGGCCAGGCGCAGCAGGTGCTCGGCCTCGGCCAGGCGCCATTCCTTGCGGCTTTCGCCAAGGGCGGTTTCCAGGCGCTGGCTCAGCCGCTGCTGGTCGCCCTGCAGTTGCGCCACCAGCCGCCGGCGGTCTTCCAGTTCACTGGCGGCGGGCAGGCTGGCCAGTTGTGCGGTGAGCTGCTGCTCGCGCTGCTGCAACGCGTCGGCACGCTGGTTAAGCGCTTGCAGGTGCTCGCCCTGGCCCTGTTCGCTGCCTTGCAACTGGCGCACCTGCCAGGCACCCCAGCCGCCGATCGCGACCCCGGCGGCGCCCAGCAGCAGTGCCAGCACCGCCACGCCGCTGCCAGAGCGTCGAACGGGTGGGGTAGTGGTTTCTGGCGCTTCGGGCACCGATTTCTGTTCAGTGTGGGGCAAGACCGTTTCGCTCACGTATCCATCCTTTGCATGGCGGCGCGTCGCTCAAGCTTAGCGCCTTAAGGGGCAGGTACAGCAGTTCGCTGCACGGCTGCCAGCAAGGCCGCGGCACTGGCGCCACGGCAATCCACAATCTGTCGGGCGCCCAGCGCGCGGGCCTGTTCGGCGACCCGCGGGCTGGGCACGAACAGGGGCAGGCGTGAAAGCCGTGACCAATCCGTTCCCGCTATCTGGTGCAAGTGTTCAAGACCCTGCCCACTGCTGACCACCAGGCCATTGAGGCGTTCCCCATCGACGCGGCGCGCCAGCGTGCCCGCCGGATAGTGCGGCAGGCAGCGACGATACAGTTCCAGATAATCGACACTAGCACCTTGCTCTGCAAGACGCTCGGCCAGCAGTTCGCGACCTCCCACGCCACGGACGATCAGGACGCGGGGCACCGGCCGCGCGATGGCCTCGCGCAGGGCCCGCAGGCCGAGCAACGCCTCGCTGTCATCACCTGCTGCCGGGAAGGTTACCTGCAGCCCGCGGCCTTGGAGGATCCGCGCCGTTGCCTCGCCCACCGTGAACCAGCCTGCAAGCGGTGGCGCGATGCCGGCCTGGTCGAGCTGTTCGAGCAGCAAGCGCGCAGCCGGCTTGCTCACCACGATGATCGCCTGCGCCTGGTCGATGCGGCGCAGGCGCTCAAGCTGCGCTGTGTCCGGCTCGATCGCTTCGATCGCCAGCAACGGCAGGCTGGCACTGGCGATGCCCGCCTCGGCCAGTGACTGCGCCAGTGCCGCACAGTCCTCTTCAGGGCGGGTCAGCAGCAGGCGCCAGGGGCTCACGGGTGGCCGGCCTCGCCGTAGACTTCCTTGAGGATCGCCTCGGCGCCCTGGCCGAGCAGGTCCTCGGCCACCTGCACGCCCAACGCCTCGGCGTTGGCGCGCGGGGCGCGGGCATCGGCCACCAGCAGGGTGCCGCCGGAAGGCTGGCCGACCAGGCCGCGCAGCCACAGTTGCTCGCCTTCGAGCACCGCGTAGCAGGCGATGGGCACCTGGCAACCACCGTTCAGGCGCTTGTTCAGGGCACGCTCGGCAACCACCCGGTCGGCGGTATCGACATGGTGCAGCGGCGCCAGCAGTGCATGGATCTCGCTGTCGGCGCTGCGGCACTCAATGCCCACGGCGCCTTGGCCACCCGCCGGCAGGCTGTCGTCGACGCTGATGGTGTCGGTGATGCGGTCCTCGAAGCCCAGGCGGATCAGTCCGGCGGCGGCGAGGATGATGGCGTCGTACTCGCCAGCGTCGAGCTTGGCCAGGCGGGTGTTGACGTTGCCGCGCAGGAAGCGGATTTCGAGGTCGGGGCGACGCGCCAGCAACTGGGCCTGGCGGCGCAGGCTGGAGGTGCCGACGATGCTGCCGGCCGGCAGCGCGTCGAGGCTTTGGAAGGTGTTGGAAACGAAGGCGTCGCGCGGGTCTTCACGCTCGCAGATGCAGAACAGGCCCAGGCCCTCGGGGAAGTCCATGGGCACGTCCTTCATCGAATGCACGGCGATGTCGGCTTCGTTGTCGAGCAGGGCGGTTTCCAGCTCCTTGACGAACAGGCCCTTGCCGCCGATCTTCGCCAGCGGCGCGTCGAGCAGCTTGTCGCCGCGGCTGACCATCGGCACCAGGGTGACCAGAAGGCCAGGATGCGCCTGTTCCAGGCGCGCTTTTACGTATTCGGCCTGCCACAGGGCCAAGGCGCTTTTACGGGTGGCAATACGGATTTCGCGAGTGGACATGGAACGCCCCGAGCCAGAGAAATGCCGCCGATGATAACAGCTCCTCTTGCTGTGCCCGCAGATTCAGATCATCAATCCGTGCGGGTTGTTTCGCAGTTCACCCCCGTAGCGGCGATCACTGTAGGGGCGGCCTTGTGTCGCGAAAGGGCTGCATAGCAGCCCCATCGATTTGCGCACCACAGTGATGATCTGGGGCCGTTGCGCGGCCCTTTCGCGGCACAAGGCCGCTCCTACAGGCTGGGTTAATCGCCGACCGCGTTAGTGCAGCGATTGCATCATCTTGCGCACACCCGCCACGTGGCGCCGGCTGACGGTCAGCGCATCACCGTCCAGGCCTTTGAGATAGAGCTGGAAATGCCCCAACGGGGTGCGTTGCAGGCGCTCGATGCGTTCACGGGCAACCAGGGCGTTGCGGTGGATACGCACGAAACGCTCGCCAAACTCGTCCTCCAGCGCCTTGAGCGGTTCATCGAGCAGGACTTCACCGGCCTCGTGGCGCAGGGTGACGTACTTGTGATCAGCGATGAAATAGATGACCTGCGGCAGGGGGATCAGCTCGATGCCTTTGCGCGTGCGGGCACTGATGTGGCTGCGTGGGCCGCCGGTTTCACCGGCAGGCCGGGTCAACGCTGCCAGCTGGGTGCGATTGGGTTTTTCAGCGCGGCGCAGCGCGTCGCGCAGGGACTGGGGCTGGATCGGCTTGTCGACATGGCTGAGGGTGCTGTCTTTGAAAGCCTGGCTGCCGTATTCATCATCGCCGGTGCAGAACACCACGGCAGGCGGCGCTTCGCGCTCGCACAGCCGCGCGGCGACCTGCAGGCCATCAATGCCCGGCATGCCGATATCAAGCAGCACCACGTCGGGCTTGAGGCTTTCGATCAATGCCAGGGCCTCCTCGCCGTTGGTGGCGCTGGGCTCCATCACGGTGTAGCCCTCCAGCTCACCGAGCAACCGGCTCAGGCGTTCGCGGGCTTGGGGTTCGTCATCAACGATCAGGACATTCATAATTGCGCTGGATTCCTGAGTGAGTCTCGCACGGGTATAGCGTAGACAGGTGTGGGGTGACTGATAAGCGGTCACGCTACAGACCGGTGCGAAGGCCAAAGATTCACTGGCCTGGCAGATTCACCGCCAGCCCTTTGTCCAACTGTAGACGCTCCGTGGAACACTGCCGTTCAATCGTTGAATCTGCTGCACACCCTTGTTAACAGACGATTCTGTCGACCAGCGCCCCTGCGGCGGCGGGCGCAACCCTGCTATGATCGCGGCACTTTTTCCGTTCACGCCTTCAACGAGTGAATCCATGAGCACCGACAAGACCAATCAGTCCTGGGGCGGCCGCTTCAGTGAGCCCGTCGACGCCTTCGTCGCCCGTTTCACCGCCTCGGTCGATTTCGACAAGCGCCTGTACCGCCACGACATCATGGGTTCGATCGCCCACGCCACCATGCTGGCGCAGGTCGGCGTGCTCAGCGATGCCGAGCGCGACACCATCATCGATGGCCTGAAGACCATCCAGGGCGAGATCGAGGCTGGCAAGTTCGACTGGCGCGTTGACCTGGAAGACGTGCACATGAACATCGAAGCGCGCCTGACCGACCGCATCGGCATCACCGGCAAGAAGCTGCATACCGGCCGTAGCCGCAACGACCAGGTGGCCACCGACATCCGCCTGTGGCTGCGCGACGAGATCGACCTGATCCTGGCCGAGATCACCCGCCTGCAGCAGGGCCTGCTGGAGCAGGCCGAGCGTGAAGCCGAGACCATCATGCCCGGTTTCACCCACCTGCAGACCGCCCAGCCGGTGACCTTCGGCCACCATCTGCTGGCCTGGTTCGAAATGCTCAGCCGTGACTACGAGCGCCTGGTCGACTGCCGCAAGCGCGCCAACCGCATGCCACTGGGCAGCGCCGCGCTGGCCGGCACCACCTACCCGATCGACCGCGAGCTGACCTGCAAGCTGCTGGGCTTCGAAGCCGTGGCCGGCAACTCGCTGGACGGCGTGTCGGACCGTGACTTCGCCATCGAATTCTGCGCTGCCGCCAGCATCGCCATGATGCACCTGTCGCGCTTCTCCGAAGAGCTGGTGCTGTGGACCAGCGCCCAGTTCCAGTTCATCGACCTGCCCGATCGCTTCTGCACCGGCAGCTCGATCATGCCGCAGAAGAAGAACCCGGACGTACCGGAGCTGGTGCGTGGCAAGAGCGGCCGTGTGTTTGGCGCCTTGACCGGCCTGTTGACCCTGATGAAAGGCCAGCCGCTGGCCTACAACAAGGACAACCAGGAAGATAAAGAGCCGCTGTTCGACGCCGCCGACACCCTGCGCGACTCGCTGCGTGCCTTTGCCGACATGATCCCGGCGATCAAGCCCAAGCACGCGATCATGCGTGAAGCGGCCCTGCGCGGTTTCTCCACCGCCACTGACCTGGCCGACTACCTGGTGCGCCGTGGCCTGCCGTTCCGTGATTGCCACGAGATCGTTGGCCATGCGGTGAAGTATGGCGTGGACACCGGCAAGGACCTGGCCGAGATGAGCCTGGACGAGCTGCGCCAGTTCAGCGACCAGATCGAACAGGACGTGTTTGCCGTGCTGACCCTGGAAGGCTCGGTCAATGCCCGTAACCACATCGGCGGTACCGCGCCGGCGCAGGTGCGTGCGGCCGTGGTGCGCGGCAAGGCGCTGCTGGCTTCGCGTTAAAAAGTTATTGGGGCCGCTTTGCGGCCCTTTCGCGACACAAGGCCGCTCCTACAGGATATCGCGTTCCCCTGTAGGAGCGGCCTTGTGCCGCGAAAGGGCTAAGCAGCCCCGGGCTTTATCAGCGCTTGCCGCTTTTCACCATTTCAATGAAAGCAGGCATCGCCGCGTCCTTGTCCGCCACGATCCGCGCCATGTGCGGGTTATCACCCAGCAACCGCAGCAATGCCTTCGCCTGCGGGAAGTCTTCCAGGAAGTCGATGTTCAGCACCTTCTTGCCCACCAGGCAGGCCAGGTCCACCGAGAAAACGAACATCAGGTCGGCGATGGTCATCTGCTCACCCGCCACATAAGGCGCGAACTTGCCATTGCGCTTGAGGGTAGCGAAGCCTGCCAGCAGGTCGGCCCGCGCCCGCTCCTTGATCAGCGGCTCCACCGCCGCGCCGAAGAATGCCTCGGCATAGCAGGTACGCGCCGGCAGCTCGATATACAGTTCAATCTCCCTGAGCAGCTCACGCACCTTGGCCTGGCCGAAGGCATCGGCAGGCAACAGCGCCTTGCCGGGCTGGGTCTGCTCGATGTAGTCGAGGATCACACCGGTCTCGCTGAGGAAACCGTGCTCGGTCTCCAGCACCGGCACCTTGCCGCGCGGGCTCACCGCCAGGGCCTGGGGTGCCTGGCCGCCGAAGAACAACACTTCTTCGAACGGCACCCCTTTCTCCAGCAGCGCCAGCTTGACCATGTTGTAGTAGTTGCTGACCGCGAATCCATGAAGCTTGAGCATTGAGACAGCCTCCAGGCCGTGTGGGGATGGCCGGGCTGTTATAGCGCCCTTCCCCATCCATGGCCAGCGTCATGGGCGCGGTCGATGGTCGGGCATTGCCGAAGCGGGCATGGCACACTGTGCACCTCACCACAGGAGCACCGCCATGAGCGAACCCCAAGACATCGACAGCAATGATGAAGAAGACTTCGCCGAGGCCACACTGACCCAGGCCATCGAAAACCAGATCGAAAGCGGCGAACCGCCCGCGGCCAAGGCCACCTTCAACAAGTTGACCCTGGTCGGCTACGAGCGTGAAGACATCCTCAACCTGATGGCCCACGTGCTGGCCATCGAGATCGACGCCATGCTCGACGCGGACCGTGCGTTCGACACCGAGTGGTACGAAACCGCCCTGCGCGCCCTGCCGGAGCTGCCACCTGAGGCGGATCAAGGCGACATCGAGTAACCCTGACTACACTCCTGACTTCATCCTTGTCTGGAAGTCAGGAGTCGCCCTATGTCCTTCACCCCCGAACTGATCGCCGAACTGGAAGTGCTCGCCCTGTTCAACCTGGGCAACCATCAGGAAGGCATCAAGGTTGGCAGCACCGCGTCCCCCGCGCTGATCGCCGCTGCCAAGCGCCTGCATGAAAAAGAACTTACCGACCAGCCCGATGGCGGCTACCTCACCAGCCTCGGCAACGATGCTGCCGAAAGCGTGCAGCTACTGCTGACGATCCTCCAATCGAAATCGACGCAACCGGCCTGATTCTGCATCGCGGGGCGCGTCACTGTGGCGTGCCCCGCGATCAATTCACGCCAGCGCTGGTAATCTGGCGCCAAAAAGCCACCAACCCCTTATCCGACCGCACTACTCAGGCTAAACTCGCCACTGCTCCGTGGCCCGCCTGAGTGCGCAATGAACCACCCTCACGAAATTCGCCCCGACATCGCCCAAGGCATCGACCGCAAGGAGCTGTCGCGGCTGCGTGCGCGTTTTCTGAAGGTCAGCCAGGGGCGCCTGGGGCGCGCAATGGAGGGGCTGTCGACGCGCCAGCAACAAGTCCTCACGCTGTTGCCGCTGTGCTTCCACGTCAACCACCCACTGCTGCCAGGCTATGTCTCGGGTACCACACCCGCCGGTGTCTCGGGCTTCGAGCCAGACGCCGACTTACTGGCCGAAGCCCAGCGCCTGACCCGCTCGTTCACCTACAAGGCGCGCCACGGCAACCCACCGCAACCAATCCATGGGCTGTTCCTGATGGGCAGCCTGGGCACCCTGGCCCAGGCCGAGCAAAGCGACATGGATGTGTGGGTGTGCCACGCCGCGGACCTGAGCGAACAGGCCTTGGGCGAATTGCGGCGCAAATGCCAGTTGCTCGAGGCCTGGGCGGCCAGCCAGGGGGCCGAAGCGCACTGCTTCCTGATCGATGCGCAGGGCTTCGTCCAGGGCGCGCGCGACAGCCAGCTCAGCTCGGACGACTGCGGCACCACCCAGCACTACCTGCTGCTCGACGAGTTCTACCGCACCGCCATCTGGCTGGCCGGGCGCACCCCGCTGTGGTGGCTGGTGCCGGTCTATCAGGAGCACAACTACCGCGACTACACCCAGACCTTGCTGTCCAAGCGCTTCATTCGGGCCCGTGACGATATCGACCTGGGCCACCTGGCGCACATTCCCCAGGAGGAATACGTGGGCGCCGGGCTGTGGCAGCTGTTCAAGGGCATCGACTCGCCCTACAAGTCGCTGCTCAAGCTGCTGCTAACCGAGGTCTACGCCAGCGAACACCCACAGGTGCGCTGCCTGAGCCTGGACTTCAAGCAGGCGGTGTTCGCCAACCGGCTTGAGCTGGACGCGCTCGACCCCTACGTGATGGTCTACCGGCGGATCGAAGCGTACCTGCTGCAACGCGGCGAAACTGCCCGCCTGGAGCTGGTGCGGCGCAGCCTTTACCTGAAAGTGAACAAGAAGCTCAGCAACCTCGCCTCGCGCAGCGGTGGCTGGCAACGCCGCCTGCTGGCGAAGCTGGCCGAGGAATGGCGCTGGGACGAGCGCCAGTTGGCCCTGCTCGACAGCCGCAGCCAATGGAAGGTGCGCCAGGTGGCCGTCGAGCGCCGTGAACTGGTGGCCGAGCTGAACCACAGCTACCGCTTCCTCAGCGAGTTTGCCCGCACCCAGCAGGCCGACAGCCGCGCCGACCCGCGTGAGCTCAACGTGCTCGGCCGGCGCCTGTACGCCGCCTTCGAACGCCGCGCCGGGAAAATCGAAGTAATCAACCCGGGCATCGCCCCTGACCTGGCCGAAGACACCCTGACCCTGGTGCAATCGGCCAACCGCAAGGAGCCCGGCACGCATCACTGGGGGCTGTACAACGGCAACCTGGGGGTGCACGAATGGGAGCACTTCAGCCCGATCAAGCGCTGCCGCGAACTGCTCGAACTGCTCACCTGGGCCCACCGCAACGGGGTGATCGACAGCAGCACGCGGATTGCCCTGCACCCGGGTGCCAGCGATCTCAATGACTTCGAGCTGTTCAACCTGATCGGCAGCCTGCAGCACAGCATCGCGCTGCCGCTGGAGACGGTCAGTGAAGCCCGCCTGCTGCAACCGAGCGTGGCCGACGAAATCCTTCTGCTGGTCAACGTTGGCGTCGACCCGCTGCGCCACCACCGCGACCTGAACATCCTGATGACCACCGAGCGTACCGACTCGCTCAGCTACGCCGGCGTGCGCGAAAACCTGGTGCTGACCCTCGACCAGATCACCCTCAACAGCTGGAACGAGGTGCTGGTGCAGCGCTATGACGGCGAGCATGCCCTGATGCGCTGCCTGCGTGACCACCTCAACAGCCTTGGCCGGCGCAGCCACCGCCCGCGGGTGCGGGTGCGCTGCCATTGCCACAACCGCGCCCAGGCCATCAGCCAGCGGGTAGAGGAGATCTTCGAGACCGCGCAACGGTTGCTCGACCAAGGCCTCAACCACCGCTACCTGCTGCAGGTGGCCCAGCACACCCATGTGCTGGAGCTGCTGCCGGGGCAGGTCACCCTGGCCACCCTCGACGACCACGAGGCCGTGCTGGCGGCACTGGGTGAAGTACGCAGCGCCTACAGCCCACTGCATCTGGACGCCAATGCCCTGCAGGACCACGACCTGCCGCTGGTCCTCGAGCGAGGCCTGCCAGGTTGTATCCAGGTGTTCTACCGCCTGCTCGACGGCTGGGCCGACCTGTATGTGCTGGATGAGCACAACGTCTTGTGGCAACAACGCCTGGCGCTGCAGGACGAGCATCACTTGTTGCTGCCACTGCATCGTTTTCTGCAATCGATGATTGTCCGCCGCGATGCCCAACTGCCACTGGAGAGCCTGCAGCAAGCGTCGCTGCAGATCACCTATTGCCAGTTGCTGCCCTCAGGCTTGGGCAAGGCTCGCAGCCTGGAGCCACGCCAGGCGCCGCTGGATGGCCGCAGCCAGCCTTACTATGAGGTCCAGGCGATTGTGCAGGGCGGTGCAGGCGGCGCCGTGCACGTCACGCTCTATTGCGATCAGCAGGAGTTTTCCGAGCTGGAACACGGCGACCAGCTGTATGCCGTGGTCGCCCGGCAGATCCTGCGCCAGCGCCACAGCGCCGGCAGCTACCGCTGCTACATCACCGACCTGGACCTGTCCGAACTGCTGGGCGACGACCCAGGCTCGACGAGCCTGTGCCTGCGCTACAAACGCGAGCTTGAACAAGCCTTGAACGATGGCCTGGAACAGCTGCAGGCTGCGTTGGAGCCCTGAGGCTCAAGGGCCACGTCAGAGGTCGAAATCGCCCGCTGCTTCCGGCTGGTACTCCACGGCCAGCAGTTCGAGCTTGAGGGTCTTGCCGCCGGGGGCCGGCCAGTCGATCTGGTCACCCACCGACAGCCCCAGCAACGCACAACCGATCGGCGCCAGGATGGAGACATTGCCCTCCGGGCCGGCATCCTTCGGATACACCAGGGTCAGGTGGTAGTCCTTGCCGCTGGCGATCTCACGGCAGTGCACGCGCGAGTTCATGGTCACCACGCCAGCCGGCACCTCTTCGTGACCGACCACCTGTTCGGCGCGGTCCAGCTCGTCCTGCAGGGCGAGCACACCCGGGGTGCTTTCATCGAGGCTGTCGATCAGGCGCTCGAGACGCTGTACGTCCAATCGGGTGAGGGTGAGGGAAGGCTTGGTGCTCATGATCCAGTCAGACTCCTTTGAACAGGCAATTTGCTTGAGGCAGATAAAGCAAAACCCCGCCCAAGGGCGGGGTTTGTGAATGCTGTGGCGTCACCGACGCAAGACCCGACACTACCACAGCAGGGCAAATACTCAAGCCCGCAGTATCAATGGGGTTATGCCTGGGCCCGCGCTTTCAGGGCCAGGGCCTCGCGGCAGATCTGCCGGCGCCGGTCGTCATCGGCCGCACGCCACTCGCGGATATGCTCGACATGGCGATGGCAGCCGGTGCAAACCTTGTGTTCATCGAGGCGGCACACGCTGATGCAGGGTGACGGCACGGCTGGGCTGACATTGCTGTACAGCGGCTTGGGGGCCCGGGGCTGGTCGCTCATCTCAGATTTCGTCGAAGTCCAGCTTCTCGCCGGCACGCTCCCAGACGATGCGCTCAAGCATCTCGCCGAGCAGCTCCTCGGTTTTCTCGCACGTCCACTTGCCGCTTTCTTCGTCGTAGTCGAAGTGGAAACCGCCGGACTTGTCCGCCAGCCACAACTGGCGCAGTGGCTCCTGGCGGCTGAAGATCAGCTGGCTGCCGTTGTCGAACTTGATGGTCAGGACACCGGCGGAGTTTTCCATGTCCAGGTCCAGGTCGCTCTCGTCGAACAGGTCTTCCAGGGCCTGTTGGGTCGCGTCGACCAGGTCGTGGAAACGCGCTTCGCTCAAACTCATGTGCATGGACCTCGAAAAATGGCTGCGTTGCAAGCAAGGCGGGGAAGATACGGGCGCCAGCAGCTGAATGCAAAGACTAGCGGATACCTGGGCCAGCCCGTTCACGGTCAAACCCTTTCCCACAACGCGCCTGTGGGCGTGGGTTTACCCGTGAAGGCGCCGACGTTGACAGCTCAAGGATAACGCCGCCCGGCGGGCCGGCCCTTGCATAGGCAATCGGGTGGTCGCTCGGTATACTCGGGCGCAATACTGCTTATTTCAAAGGATTTCACCAATGAAGCGCCTGATTTCCTCCCTCGCGGCGCTGGTCGCGGTTGCCCTCCTCGTTTCGGCCTGCGGTCAGAAGGGCCCTCTGTACCTGCCGGAAGATGGCAAGAACGGCAAAGGCCCGAGCAAGTCGCACCAGCAGCACAAGCACGCCCAGCCGGCCCAACCGGTCCAGCCGCAAGAAGAGCTGGAGCCGCAGCCAGAGCCGTCTTCCGCGCAGTAAGGAAATCCCATGGATGCATTCAACTACCGCGGCGGCGAGCTGTTCGCGGAAGGGGTGGGCCTGTCGGCCATCGCCGAACGCTTCGGCACCCCCACCTACGTGTATTCGCGCGCCCACATCGAGGCCCAGTACCGTAGCTATACCGATGCCCTGCAGGGGGTCGAGCACCTGGTCTGCTTCGCGGTCAAGGCCAACTCCAACCTGGCCGTGCTGAACCTGCTGGCCCGTATGGGCTCGGGTTTCGACATCGTCTCCGGCGGTGAGCTGGAGCGCGTACTGGCAGCCGGCGGGCGTGCCGATCGCGTGGTGTTCTCCGGCGTCGGCAAGACCCGCGAAGACATGCGCCGCGCGCTGGAAGTCGGCGTGCATTGCTTCAACGTCGAATCCACCGACGAACTCGAGCGCCTGCAAGTGGTGGCCGCCGAGCTGGGCAAGGTGGCCCCGGTGTCGCTGCGGGTGAACCCGGACGTCGATGCCGGCACCCATCCGTACATTTCCACCGGCCTCAAAGAGAACAAGTTCGGTATCGCCATCGCCGATGCCGAAGCCATCTACGTGCGCGCTGCGCAGCTGCCAAACCTGGAAGTGGTCGGCGTCGACTGCCACATCGGTTCGCAACTGACCACCGTCGAGCCATTCCTCGATGCCCTGGACCGCCTGCTGGTGCTGGTCGACCGCCTGGCCGAATGCGGCATCCACCTGCGCCACCTGGACCTGGGCGGCGGTGTCGGTGTGCGTTACCGCGATGAGCAGCCGCCGTTGGTGGCCGACTACATCAAGGCCATCCGCGAGCGCGTCGGCGACCGTGACCTGGCCCTGGTGTTCGAGCCGGGCCGCTACATCGTGGCCAATGCCGGCGTGCTGCTGACCCGCGTGGAATACCTCAAGCACACCGAGCACAAGGACTTCGCCATCATCGACGCGGCGATGAACGACCTGATCCGCCCGGCCCTGTACCAGGCCTGGATGGGCGTCAGTGCAGTCATGCCCCGTGAAGGTGAAGGCCGGGCCTACGACCTGGTCGGGCCGATCTGCGAGACCGGCGATTTCCTGGGCAAGGACCGTGTGCTGAACCTGGCCGAAGGCGACCTGCTGGCCGTGCAGTCCGCCGGCGCCTATGGTTTTGTCATGAGCTCGAACTACAACACCCGTGGCCGCTGCGCCGAAGTACTGGTCGATGGCGACCAGGCCTTCGAAGTGCGTCGCCGCGAAACCATTGCTGAACTGTTCGCCGGCGAAAGCCTGCTGCCGGAGTGAACCCATGCTGCTGCGCTTTACTAAAATGCACGGGCTGGGCAACGACTTCATGGTCCTCGACCTGGTCAGCCAGCACGCGCATATCCAGCCCAAGCACGCCAAGCAATGGGGTGACCGCAACACCGGCATCGGCTTCGACCAACTGCTGATCGTCGAGGCGCCGAACAATCCGGACGTGGACTTCCGCTACCGGATCTTCAACGCCGATGGCTCCGAGGTCGAGCAGTGCGGCAACGGCGCGCGCTGCTTCGCCCGCTTCGTGCTGGACAAGCGCCTGACCGCGAAAAAACGCATCCGCGTCGAAACCAAGAGCGGCATCATCGAGCTGGACGTGCGCAACGACGGCCAGATCTGTGTCGACATGGGCCCGCCGCGTTTCGTCCCGGCCGAGATCCCGTTCATCGCCGATGAGCAGGCTTCGAGCTACCCGCTGGAAGTCGACGGCCAGGTGCACCAGATCGCTGCCGTGTCGATGGGCAACCCGCATTCGGTGCTGCGTGTCGATGACGTGCGCAGCGCGCCGGTGCATGAGCTGGGGCCGAAGATCGAGCACCATCCGCGCTTCCCGCAGCGGGTCAATGCCGGCTTCATCCAGGTCGTCGACCGCCACCGCGCCAACCTGCGGGTGTGGGAGCGTGGCGCGGGCGAGACCCAGGCTTGCGGTACCGGTGCCTGCGCCGCCGCCGTCGCGGCCATCGCCCAGGGCTGGATGGACTCGCCGGTGACCATCGACCTGCCAGGCGGGCGCCTGAGCATCGAGTGGGCTGGCCCCGGCCAACCGGTACTGATGACCGGCCCGGCTGTACGTGTATTCGAAGGACAGGTTCGTCTTTAAGCGAGTAACCGCCATGACCGATCAGCCTCAGGTTGTACCCGAACTCGACGCCGACGCGGTGGTCGCCTACCTGCGCGCCCACCCCACGTTCTTCGCCGAGCATGACGAGCTGCTGATCGAGCAGCGCATCCCCCACCAGCGCGGCGACAGCGTGTCGCTGGTGGAGCGCCAGCTCAAGCTGCTGCGTGACCGCAACATCGAGATGCGCCATCGCCTGTCGCAGCTGATGGACGTGGCCCGCGACAACGACCGGCTGTTCGACAAGACCCGCCGGCTGATCCTCGACCTGCTGGATGCCGGCAGCCTGGAAGAAGTGGTGATGGCGGTCGAAGACAGCCTGCGCCAGGAATTCAAGGTGCCCTTCGTCAGCCTGATCCTGTTCGGCGAGAATGCCGCGCCGGTCGGCCGCTGGGTGTCCGGCAGCGAGGCCCAGCAGGCCATCGGCGGCCTGATCGGTGGCGGCAAGACCATCAGCGGCAGCCTGCGCGAACACGAGCTGGCCTTCCTGTTCGGCCATGAACAGCACAAGGAAGTCGGCTCCAGCGCCGTGGCCACCCTGGAGTACCAGGGCCTGCATGGCGTGCTGGCGATCGGCAGCCGCGACCCGCAGCACTACAAGAGCAGCGTCGGCACCCTGTTCCTCAGCTACATCGCCGAAGTGCTGGGCCGCGTGGTGCCACGCTTCACCCAGACGCTACGCTCGGTGCGCTGATGGAGCGCCAGCTGGAGGCTTATTGCGCGCACCTGCGCAACGAGCGCCAGGTGTCCGAACACACCCTGCTGGCCTACCGCCGTGACCTGGAAAAGGTCATTGCCTACTGCTCCAGCCAGGGTATTGGCGGCTGGGCGGCGCTGCAGGTCCAGCAGCTGCGCCAGCTGGTGGCGCGCCAGCACCATCACGGGCAGTCCTCGCGCAGCCTGGCACGCCTGCTTTCGGCGGTGCGTGGGCTGTATCGCTACCTGATCCGCGAAGGCCTGTGTCAACACGACCCGGCCAGTGGCCTGTCGCCCCCCAAGGGCGAGCGGCGCCTGCCCAAGGTACTCGACACCGACCGCGCCCTGCAGTTGCTCGATGGCGGCGTGGATGACGACTTCATCGCCCGGCGCGATCAGGCCATTCTCGAACTGTTCTACTCCTCCGGCCTGCGCCTGTCGGAACTGGCCGGCCTCGACCTGGACTATCTCGACCTCACCGCCGGGCTGGTACAGGTGCAGGGCAAGGGCAGCAAGAGCCGCGTGCTGCCGGTTGGGCGCAAGGCGCGCGAGGCGCTGCAGGCATGGCTGCGCCTGCGCGGTATCGGCGGGCCACAGGACGGCGCGGTGTTCATTACCCGCCAGGGCAAGCGCCTCAGCCCACGGGCCATTCAGCTGCGGGTCAAGACCGCCGGCGAGCGCGAGCTTGGCCAGCACCTGCACCCGCACATGCTTCGCCATTCCTTCGCCAGCCACCTGCTGGAATCGTCCCAGGACCTGCGCGCGGTGCAGGAGATGCTCGGCCACGCCGACATCGGCACCACGCAGATCTACACCCACCTGGACTTCCAGCACCTGGCCGCGGTGTACGACAGCGCCCACCCCCGGGCCAAACGCAGCAAGGGCACAGACTCATGAGCATCAAGCTGATCACTTTCGATCTGGATGACACCTTGTGGGACACCGCGCCGGTGATCGCCAGTGCAGAAGTCGTATTGCGCGACTGGCTCGAAGCCAACGCGCCGGTGCTGGGCGCGGTGCCGGTCGAGCACCTGTTCGCCATCCGTGAGCGCCTGGTGCAGGCCGAGCCCGGCCTCAAGCACCGCATCAGCGCCCTGCGCAGGCGGGTGCTGTTCCACGCCCTGGAAGAAGTCGGCTACAGCGAGAAGCACGCCCAGGAGCTTGCCAACGAAGGCTTCGAGGTGTTCCTGCATGCACGGCACCAGGTCGAGGTGTTCCCCGAGGTGCAGCCGGTGCTGGAAATCCTGCGCCACCAGTACACGCTCGGGGTGGTCACCAATGGCAACGCCGACGTGCGCCGCCTGGGCCTGGCGGACTACTTCCGCTTTGCCCTGTGTGCCGAAGACCTGGGCATTGGCAAGCCGGACCCGGCGCCGTTCATGGAGGCGCTGAAGCTCGGTGGAGTGGACGCAGGGGCGGCAGTGCACATCGGCGATCACCCGGGCGACGATATTGCCGGGGCCCAACGTGCCGGGCTGCGCGCGGTGTGGTTCAACCCGCAGCACAAGGCCTGGGCGGGCGAGCAGGCGCCGGATGCCGAGATTCAGCGTTTGTCGCAGTTGCCCGAGGTGCTGGCGCGCTGGCGCTGACATTGTGGGGCGGCACAAAACCGAAAGGCACAAAAAAACCCGCAGCGACGGTGGGGACTCGATGCTTAGGCCCGCCTGTGCGCACCTTGAGGACGCATAGCCCACCATAAGGTGCCACCCTTGATGACCTCAGAGATAACAATCAATCCAAGCATCAGCCAGATGTTGTAGCCAGGCATCAAGCTCGCCCAGATTGACAGAACCGAAAGTGACGGCGTCATCGAAAGCAACCGAAATGGTATCTGCGCAATCCCTAGGGAAACCCCAAGCCTGAGTCCAAGCAGCAGCAGAAATGCACTAAATACGATCGATATCTGAAGCACCATACTCATGACTGCGATCAAGCTTGCTACTAAACCCTGCTCGGTCAACAAACCAACCATTATCTTGGCATCAGTGATGAACGGAACACGTCCAAGACGGGTACTACCGATGAGATAGTAGAGAATGTAGAACGCATCCAGAGCGCCCCAGACCTGAAGCACCCAGCGCTGAATTCTGCGGTTATCGGGCATCATGCCTTTCTGGGTGCTCGTAGGTCTCATGCGGTAGCACTGGTTGCCAGTACCATGACTTGCCACTGATCTGCCATTTATCGTCACCTTCCAGATACCGTTGAGTTACGGCACGCAGCTTCCCGTAAGGATGGACCACCGACCTGGATGCCAGATGATCATCATGACTGTCCAGTGGTACCCACTGCTGAGTCACGACACGGGTAGTGTTATCGAAGTCCTTGCCTTCGGAACCAAACACCCTCCCTTCATCACCAAGTGAGCCGAGACGGTTCTGCAGCATGGCAAACGTATTCTTCAGCCCATCATAGTCGATGTCGATTGTCCGCCATTTCCCTGGACCCTTCTCAATCTTTGATCGACTGGGTGCTGCCTCTGATACTGGAAAGCACTGGGTTGTACCCAAGAAGCCATCGATGCGCATCGGGCGAAAAGGCTCACTGGTCAGAAACAGCCAACTGCCATCCTTGATTTTGTCCAGGACCTTTTCAAGGTCCTTTTCGGAGTAGCGTTGTCCAAAACGGATACCTCCAGCTTCCAGAAATTCCGTTTTCCCCCAAAGGTACCCGTTGTACAGGAGCGCATGCTTCACTTTCGATACAGCAAAGAATGGGTCTTCCACCCTCTCGATATCTTCCTTGCTGAGTTCACTGCGACGAATCAGTTTGTCCAAAACCGGCATCTCCCTTTGCTTAAGGGGTGATGCTTACCCGGATCACCTCAGGCTCTCTAGCAGACTCGTCCTCTTTACCTGTATGAAAATTCACACCCACAAAAAAGCCCGCAGCGACGGCGGGCTTCTTTGCATTGCGCCACTCAGATAGGGCGGCTGCCGTACTTGTTGTCCGGCTTCTTGGGCGGGTCGGCGACCACGTTGGCCTCGACTTCCTGCACCTTGCCACCGCGCGAAAGAAACTCTTCCATCGCCTTGGCCAGGGCATCACGCTCCTTCTGCTTGGCTTCCATGCTCGGCATCTCGTCTACCGAGACGGCAGCCTTGGACTTGCCCTTGGCGGTCGGCGCGGGGCTGCTGTCGTCATCGCCAGCGTCTTCGGCACCATCGTCGGCGGCCGCTTCGAGGCCTTCATCACCCTCGTCTTCGTCGCCTACTTCGAGGTCATCATTTTCCAGATCGTCGTCGCTCATGTTCTACCTCATGACTTGCGAAAAGCAGGTTAGTTATAGACCGGTGCAGCCGTAGACGGCAGTCACCGGTGAAAATTCAACTGGCCGTGGATTGGCCACTGCCTCGGGTGTCCACCTCCTGATGGGAGGCCCGGCACCCAGCAGGCCCTGCTCCTGGCAAGGCCTGACAAAACTGTTTTGACCCTGGCTGGCCACAGGCTACTGCAAGCCTAGCAAAGGGTGGCGAAGTGTGCGGGTTACTCGTCCCACACCCTTCGGCGCGCATTCTAGCGCGCTCGCAGAAAAAGCAAAGCTCCATAAACGCCCAATGACTTGTAAGTTTTCGACCAAGGTCGCGAACAGGACAACGAAACCGTTTGCACCCGGTAAAACGGCAAATTGCAGGCAAAAAAATGCCCGGCGTACCGGGCAAGTTTTCCAGCGTTGCGGTTACAGGTTGTAGCCGCGCTCGTTGTGCTGAGCCAGATCGAGGCCGACCGACTCTTCTTCTTCATTGACCCGCAGGCCCATCACCAGGTCCAGCACCTTGAGGATCACGTAGGTGACGATGGCGGTGTAGACCACGGTGAACAACACGCCTTTGGCCTGGACCCAGAACTGCGCCGCGATGTCGGTGACCGCGCCGAAACCGCCCAGGGCCGGTGCCGCGAACACGCCGGTGAGCAGCGCACCGATGATGCCGCCGATGCCATGCACGCCGAAGGCGTCGAGCGAGTCGTCGTAGCCGAGCTTGCGCTTGAGGCTGGTGGCGCAGAAGTAGCAGACCACGCCCGAGACCAGGCCAATCACCAGCGCGCCCATCGGGCCGACGGTACCAGCGGCCGGGGTGATGGCAACCAGGCCGGCGACCACGCCAGAGGCAATGCCCAATGCGCTTGGCTTACCGTGGAAGATCCACTCGGCGAACATCCAACCCATTGCCGCGGCGGCAGTGGCGATCTGGGTCACCAGCATGGCCATGCCGGCAGTGCCGTTGGCTGCCGCGGCGGAGCCTGCGTTGAAGCCGAACCAGCCGATCCACAGCATGGCCGCGCCCATCAGGGTGTAGCCGAGGTTGTGCGGCGCCATCGGCGTGGTCGGGTAGCCTTTGCGCTTGCCCAGCACCAGGCAGCAGACCAGGCCTGCGATACCGGCGTTGATGTGCACCACGGTGCCGCCGGCGAAGTCCAGCACGCCCCAATCCCACATCAGCGCACCGTCACCGCTCCAGACCATGTGCGCGATCGGCGCATAGACCAGGGTGAACCACACGCCCATGAAAATCAGCATGGCCGAGAACTTCATGCGCTCGGCAAAGGCACCGACGATGAGCGCCGGGGTAATGATGGCGAAGGTCATCTGGAAGGTGATGAACACCGCTTCAGGGAACAGCGCGGTGGCAGAGGTCAGGCCCGACGGCGTGACGCCGTTGAGGAAGGCCTTGGAGAAGCCACCGATGAAGGAATTCAGGTTGAGCACGCCCTTTTCCATACCTGCGGTATCGAATGCCAGGCTGTAGCCGTAGATCACCCACAGGATGCTGATCAGCCCGGTAATGGCAAAGCACTGCATCATCACCGACAGCACGTTCTTGGAACGCACCATGCCGCCGTAGAACAGGGCCAGGCCCGGGATGGTCATGAACAGGACCAGCGCCGTCGAGGTGAGCATCCAGGCGGTGTCGCCGGAGTTGAGCACCGGGGCGGCAGTTTCCTCGGCCAGGGCCAGCCCTGGCATTACGAGGGACAATAGGGCTCCTAGCCCTGCGATCTTACGCAGAGTCATGTTGTTTTCTCCTGGGGCGTTGGGTTTGGTGAGGCTTTTTTGTAGCGTTTAGATCGCGTCGGTATCGGTTTCGCCGGTACGGATGCGGATCGCTTGCTCCAGATTGACCACGAAAATCTTGCCGTCACCGATCTTGCCGGTGTTGGCCGCCTTGGTGATGGCCTCGATCACCCGATCAAGGTCCTTGTCGTCGATGGCGACATCGATCTTCACCTTGGGCAGGAAATCGACCACGTATTCGGCGCCGCGATACAGCTCGGTGTGACCCTTCTGCCGGCCGAAGCCTTTGACTTCGGTCACGGTGATGCCCTGCACGCCGATTTCCGACAGCGACTCGCGCACGTCGTCCAGCTTGAACGGCTTGATGATGGCAGTGACTAGCTTCATGAAACTCTCTCCCGATTTGATGGACTTGCCCCAGGAAAACAAACCCGTCTCAAGTCTAAGCGCAGCGCCTGGCTTTGTAACGCGTCGTCGGCTCCATCCTCCCCGCCGCGACACCTTGTGGCGGTGACCAAGGGCCTTACCACTGGGCTACGCACTGCCTGGTCACAACGGACTGCATCAGTGCATGGCTCACCCAGGTCTTTGCAGAAACCTTGCCAGCTCCGGGAAAACACCAAAAAACAGGTAGTTGCGTGAAACAGTCGGGATTGGCCAGTCGCCAGCAGGGAAAAGCTGCACAACTTCGGTGCGCGACCTTTGGCCGCCCTGCGCAAAAAGTGTGCAGGGCAAGCCGTCAAAAGGAGCGTGCTACACTGCTGCCCTTTCACAGATCAGCGGATAGCCAGACATGCTCGCGCCCAAAGCCCTTCTTGATGCCCTGAGCGACCAGGCCTCGCGCCTGTTCAGCGGTGATACCGCACAGCCGCGCGCCGAACTGGAGAGCCAGTTCAAGGTGCTGATGCAAGGTGCCTTCAGCAAGCTCGACCTGGTAAGCCGCGAGGAATTCGACAGCCAGATGGTCGTATTGGCCCGCACCCGCGCCCGCCTTGAAGCGCTGGAAAAACAGTTCGCCGAGCTGGAAGCGCGGATCGCGCCAGCGCCAGCGCCAGCGCCAGCGGAATAATCGCCCCGTCCCCGGAGCGGCCCTGCCGCTCCTGCAGTTGAAATTTCCTACATATAATTGCGCTGATTAAACCAGATGAAACTTAATTCAGTTTCACCTTGCGGGTTGACTTGCCCGCTATGCTTTGCATAAAGTTCACCCGCCCTGAAAACCGGGCCTTTATTTCAACTCACGAAGAATTCAATGGACACAGTATCTAGTCGCTGCCTGGCCGCCCTTGGCTGTCAGGCACTTGAACCGGAACTCCGGGCCCGCCTCCCTGGCTGGGCAAGCCGCGCCAGAGCCTGATGCTCCGCCGTAGCTTGCCGCCCCGGGTGCCAGCCCGGGCGGAGGCAAGCTCATGAACCTCATCACCGTTATCCGTACATGCCTGCATGCCCGTCTCGGGGCAATGCACGCCTGTGCCCGTAAGGCCCCACCGCCCTTCCCCGCCCCCGTCGCGCGTGGCTCTCGCCTGCGTGCCACCTGGCTATCGCAACCTGGCAACGGCTGCCTACGCCTGCGCTGGCAGGCCGACGACAGCCAGGAACCGCCGAGTCGATGGCGCGCCTTTTTGTGTTTCGGCTGACAGGCGCGTCACCGTTTACCTATTGATTAACCGCCAATAAGACACGAACTTTTCATCGTTTAAGTTCGCGGGATTCTTATTGCCTGCAAGTTTCCAAAGGAATAACGACACCATGGACTCAGCCAGTAGAAAGTTCGCTGCCGATATTAATCCCGGCATACGCCAGCGAACCTTTAACCGCCGGAAAAACAACGTTATTTACCGATCGAATGATCGCGGCCCGAAACACGCGTACTCACCCACCCAATCGTGAGTCGACTGTGTTTCGTGCCGCCTCCTGCGGCAGGAGCACAGCCCGATGACCGTACAAGACCGCAACACCACCACGACTGAGGACGCTCGCCTGTCCATGCGCGCCGCCCGTGAAGCGCGCAACGGCCTGGCCGTCACCCTCGCCAACCTCGACGCCAGCGAGCTCGGCCTGACCGAGCACGAGGCCGCCAAACGCCTGCAGCGCGACGGCGCCAACGAGGTGGCCCACGACAAGCCGCAACCGGCCCTGGTGCAACTGCTCAAGGCGCTGCACAACCCCTTCATCTATGTACTGCTCACCCTTGCTGCCATCAGCTTCGTCACCGATTACTGGCTGCCGCTGCGCGCCGGTGACCTCGACGACCTCGACCTGACCAAGGTGATCATCATCCTGACCATGGTCAGCGTCAGCGGCCTGCTGCGCTTCTGGCAGGAATACCGTTCGAGCAAGGCAGCCGAAGCACTCAAGGCGATGGTCCGCACCACCGCCACGGTACTGCGGCGCGAGCGCCACGACACCCCCGCGCAACTGCGCGAAGTGCCCATGAACGAGCTGGTGGCGGGCGACATCGTGCAACTGGCCGCTGGCGACATGATCCCTGCCGACATACGTCTGATCGAGTCGCGCGACCTGTTCATCAGCCAGGCCGTGCTCACCGGCGAAGCGTTGCCGGTGGAAAAGTACGACACCCTCGGCCATGTTGCGCAAAAATCCGCCGCCGACAGCGCCACTGACGAAGGCAGCCTGCTCGACCTGCCCAACATCGGTTTCATGGGCACCAACGTGGTCAGCGGCCGCGCCCGCGCTGTGGTAGTGGCCACCGGCAAGCGCACCTACTTCGGCTCGCTGGCCAGGGCGATTGCCGGCTCGCGCAGCCAGACCGCCTTCGATCGCGGCGTGAACAGCGTCAGCAGCCTGCTGATCCGCTTCATGCTGGTGATGGTGCCGGTGGTATTCGTGCTCAATGGCGTAGTCAAAGGTGACTGGAGCGATGCCTTCCTGTTCGCCCTGGCCGTGGCCGTGGGCCTCACCCCGGAAATGCTGCCGATGATCGTCAGCGCCAACCTGGCCAAAGGCGCCGTGGCCATGGCCAGGCGCAAAGTGGTGGTCAAACGCCTGAACGCCATCCAGAACTTCGGCTCGATGGACGTGCTGTGCACCGACAAGACCGGCACCCTGACCCAGGACCGCATCATCCTCGAACACCATGTCGACCTCAGCGGCCGCACCGACCCGCAATTGCTCGAACTGGCCTGGCTCAACAGCCACCACCAGAGCGGCGTGAAGAACCTGATGGACCAGGCCGTGCTGCGCTTCGCAGGCGAGAACAGCAGCTTCCAACCACCCTACGCCTACGCCAAGGTCGATGAACTGCCGTTCGACTTCATTCGCCGGCGCCTGTCGGTGATCGTCAAGGATGCGCTCGGCGAACACCTGCTGGTCAGCAAGGGTGCGGTCGAGGAAATGCTCGCCATCGCCACCCATGTAGAAGTAAACGGCCAACGCACCGTCCTCGACGACGCCCAGCGCCAGCAACTGCTGGCCACCGCCAGCGCGTTCAACCAGGACGGCTTTCGCGTGTTGCTGATCGGCACCCGCGAAATACCTGCCGCAGAGCGCAAGGCGCAGTACCACACCGCTGACGAACAGGCCTTGGTGATCCGCGGCTTCCTGACCTTCCTCGACCCGCCCAAGGAAACGGCTGGCCCGGCCATTGCCGCCCTGCGTGACATGGGCGTGAAGGTGAAAGTACTCACGGGCGACAACCCGGTGGTCACCTGCAAAGTGTGCCGCGAAGTGGGCCTGGAGCCCGGCCAGCCACTGCTCGGCCAGGACATCGAGCGGCTGGACGACGCTCAGCTCAAGGCGCTGGTCGAAGAGCGCACGGTGTTCGCCAAGCTCACCCCGCTGCAGAAGTCGCGGGTACTCAAGGCGTTGCAGGCTAATGGCCACACCGTCGGTTTCCTCGGTGACGGCATCAACGATGCCCCGGCCCTGCGTGACGCCGACGTGGGTATTTCGGTGGACAGCGGCACCGACATCGCCAAGGAGTCGGCCGACATCATCCTGCTGGAAAAGAGCCTGATGGTGCTTGAAGAAGGTGTGCTCAAAGGCCGCGAAACCTTCGGCAACATCATGAAGTACCTGTGCATGACCGCCAGCTCCAACTTCGGCAACGTGTTCTCGGTGCTGGTGGCCAGCGCCTTCATCCCGTTCATGCCGATGCTGGCGATCCACCTGCTGCTGCAGAACCTGATGTACGACTTCTCTCAGCTGTCGCTGCCCTGGGACCGCATGGACAAGGAGTTCCTGCGCGAACCACGCAAATGGGATGCCCGCAACATCGGCCGCTTCATGCTGTGGATAGGGCCCACCTCGTCGATCTTCGACATCACCACCTTCGCCCTGATGTGGTACGTGTTCGCCGCCAACAGCGTAGAGATGCAGGCGCTGTTCCAGTCCGGCTGGTTCATCGAAGGGCTGCTGTCGCAGACGCTGGTGGTGCACATGCTGCGTACCCGCAAGGTGCCGTTCCTGCAGAGCACTGCGGCGCTGCCGGTGATCCTCGCCACCGGCCTGGTGATGTGCCTGGGTATCTACATCCCGTTCTCGCCACTGGGGGCGATGGTCGGGCTGGTGCCGCTGCCGTGGGAATACTTCCCTTGGCTGGCCGCCACCCTGCTGGGTTACTGCCTGGTGGCGCAAGGCATGAAGACCCTGTACATCCGCCGCTTCGGCCAGTGGTTCTGAGGGGGGGCGCATGCGTGTGCTGATCTGTGCAGGGCGCAACTACGCCGACCACCAGCGCTGCCGTCGGGCGCTGGACGAACTGCAGCGCCAGCAACCGATCCAGGTGCTCATACACGGTGGCAGCCAGTACCTGGGTGGTGATATCGAAGCCTGGGCGCGGGAGCACGGTGCGGACATCGTCCGCTACCCGCCCAACTGGCAGTTGCACGGCAAACTGGCTGAGCGCCTGCGCAATGTATTCATGTTGCGCGACAGCCGGCCAGACCTGGTGCTGGCGTTGCCGGGCGGGGACGATACCGAGGAACTGCTGGCTCGGGCACGGGGTGAGGGGGTCGCGGTGGTGTGTGGGCATCTGCCGCGGCGCTAGGTGAGGACACGGAAAAACCTCGACGCACTCTTTCCAACGGGCTCGCCAGGGACACCACTAAGCTTTGCCGGGCCGCAGGATGCGGCCTCAATTTCGCGAACACGGAGTGCCCATGTCCCTTGCCCTCGTCCACAGCCGCGCCCAGGTGGGGGTGCTGGCACCCGCCGTCAGTGTCGAAACCCACCTGGCCAACGGCCTGCCGTCGCTCACCCTGGTTGGTTTGCCCGAGGCCACGGTCAAGGAAAGCAAGGACCGGGTACGCAGCGCCATCGTCAACGCCGGGCTGGAGTACCCGGCGCGGCGCATCACCCAGAATCTAGCCCCGGCCGACCTGCCCAAGGACGGTGGGCGCTACGACCTGGCCATCGCCCTGGGGATCCTCGCCGCCAATGGCCAAGTACCGGTGGCCGCGCTCGAAGACATCGAATGCCTGGGTGAGCTGGCCCTGTCCGGGGTACTGCGGCCGGTGCAGGGGGTGCTGCCCGCCGCCCTGGCGGCACGCGACGCCGGGCGGGCGCTGGTGGTGCCACGCGAGAACGCCGAGGAGGCGAGCCTGGCCAGCGGGTTGGTGGTGTACGCGGTGGGGCATCTGCAGGAGCTGGTGGCGCACCTGAGCGGGCAACTGCCACTGCCACCCTATGCGGCCAATGGCTTGCTGCTGGAGCAGCGCCCCTACCCCGACCTCGGCGAAGTACAGGGCCAGACCGCCGCCAAACGTGCCCTTCTGGTGGCGGCAGCCGGTGGGCACAACTTGCTGTTCACCGGGCCGCCTGGCACTGGCAAGACCCTGCTCGCCAGCCGCCTGCCCGGCCTGCTGCCTCCGCTGGACGAGCGCGAGGCGCTGGAGGTGGCGGCAATCCGCTCGGTCAGCGGCCACGCACCGCTGGACAGCTGGCCGCAGCGGCCGTTTCGCCACCCCCATCACTCCGCCTCGGGCCCGGCACTGGTCGGTGGCGGCTGGGACAAAACGAAATCAGTGAGAATCAAACGAATATTGTGAGACGCCTGAGCACCACAAAAACCACTCCTGATAGGTCTAGTTCCAGGATTTGGTGCCGATAGGGTTATGAGACTAACTAAATAGGAGAAAGGTCTATGGCTTACGAATCGAGGGATGTCCAGGCGCACAACGAGGCTCAAAAAGCAGGTATCCGCACCAAAGGGATAGATATCGTTGACCCTTCACATGTGCTTTCTACCCTGATCTGCCCACGCACTCCGGACTCCGATGATCCAGCCAAACTCCTAGCGCAAGCAATTGAAGCTTCGGACAGATTTACTGCAAACACCACCGTTTGCCTGGAGGTTGAAGGGACACTACCCGTCCCCTCCTACGTCAAGGACGCACTGGATAATCTGAATGGCTATCCAGTAAAGCTAATTGTCGTTTGTGATGGGGCAACAACACATGCGCCTGGTCCACTTCTCGACCCAGACCTTTGCCAAAAAGTGAGAGACACAAGCCCAGGTGAACTGGCCTAATGATTTTGGACACCTTCTTCGGGCGCTATGATGGCGCCCAATTGGAGGCAAAATCAGTGCGTAAATCTTACTCAAGAGAATACAAAGTCCAAGCTGCCGAGATGGTGCTGGACG
>NZ_BQHO01000046.1 GCF_021601385.1 Pseudomonas parasichuanensis
GCTACGCAACCCAGGTGATCACATTCTCCTAGACCTCCGGTATGGGGCAGCTGAGCAACTGAACGGGGACCTCGGCTCCACCCTTCTCCTGTGCCCCCGAGGTCCCCGCTCAGTTGCTCAGCTGCCCCATACCGGAGGTCTAGGAGAATGTGATCACCTGGGTTGCGTAGCATGTCCTTATCATCGCCGCCCCCTTCACCTTGTTCCGACTCAGGCGCGGCGAGCGCACAATCCAGGTGGGGACGTGCACGAAAATGTGGACCTTGTCCGCTCCGTGCCTCTTTCACGAAAATGGCCCGGGTACCGCATTTGATGCAGATGAGATGACGACGCTTGATGGCTATTTCGGATACTGGGAGCTTTGCAAATTTCACCGCAGAATACTCGAAGCCATCTTGAGTACACTTTGCTACGTCCATCGTGATGCCCCTAGCTTGACACTTGAAGAGCCCGTTTGGGCTCACGGCTTTGTAAAGTAGGTCCTATTTGCATGTGCTTGCGCACGCGCCTTCCCACTACTACAGAAATCAGCCCCCGCAGCGCGAGGGCTTTGTGCGAGCATTAGGGATCAGGTGAGGTCGACCACCGGAGCAGTGGGGCCATACGCCTTCACTGCCGTAATACCGCCATCGCGGGACTGAGCAGTGGTATAGGTTTCACTCTTTCCGATCACCTGCCCATTGCTGGCATGAAGGGTGAAATAGTATTGGCTGTTCACCGACGTCAGCTTTTTGTAGTTGCTGTCATAAGGCGAGTTGACCCGCACGGATTGGATACCATTCTGGCAGTTCGCCTTGGTGGTATAGCCTTCGCTGGCTAAGATCTTCTCGCCGTTCGGGGCCTTTAGACGGAAGTAGTACTGACGGTCCGTTCCCATGAAAATTTCGTATTTGGCGCTCATGTTAAGGCTCTCCTATTTCTCTTTCCGAACGCCTTTGAAAGGCGTCTTATCCGAGGTTTTTACGTCCATGAACTGACCCGTCTCGGTGTCACGCTTGACCCAGTGGCCAGACGGGGTTTGAGTTTGAGAGCGTCGGCGCACCGCACCATTGCGATGCCCATCACCACTTGGAGGGTTAGTAGCCATATCGGTCACCATTCTGCTTTATTGATCCAGTTTAACCAGGGTGTGTAGAAATCCCTTGGAGTCGGAGCAAACATTACGCCACGATTCTGGATTTGTAAAGCCGTTTAATCAGAATTACCGATGGCGAGGTAAACGTACTCGATGCCACCCGATTCGGCCGCCTCTTCAGCCCTAAGGATGTACCCCTGGTCCTTGAGCTTTTTCAGCTTGGTGCTGGCATTGGGAACCGAGATCTCCAGCATTTCCGCTACGCGCGCTGCCGTAACTGAGCGCTGTGACAGCACACACTCCAACAGCTCTCGATTGGAAGGGCTAATTTCTGGGCCAATAACGTCATAGCGATCATCCGCCCAGACAGTCAGGGGAATCTCTTTTGCCTGGGCCGCATAGTTCCAGTTGTCGAGCAGATCTCGGCTCTTCACGTCCTTGAGGTAGAAGCCACGCTCGCCCTTGAAAAGCTTAGCCACGGCAACGACGCTTTCCCTCGGAAAGGATGCATCAGTCGCCTCAATGCCAGAAAGGGAGATCCCAAATGTGGAGATCTCTGGGTGCGAGTGAACAAATTCGAGAAGCTTCGCAAAAGCGGCCTTACCCTGAACGTTGCCGAAGGGATGGTCGTCTTCAGTGAAGTCGATTAGGTTGACAGAGATAGATTTCTGATTCATTTGCTCAGTTTAACGAGAGAGCCTTAGCTGTCAATGAAGAAGTCGAAGCAGATATGCGTTCCCAAAATGGTCGGCATATTCACGCGCGAGACGCTCCTGTTGAACTGACCATCGCTATAAACCATTGTCAGCTCGAAATTTTTCTGCCTTACGGTGACGGTTGCATTGAAGCCAGCCGCCACATCGCCACTGCGTTTCAAGCCGAGACCACGGCCGTCATCCTCAGAGCTGGAGATGCGCCCCTGCTTGAAAACATGCAATACCAACTCTGGCCCAGCCTCAGGCTTTGAGAAGTCGAGCTGCCGAAAAAGTTCATGGTATTTATGCTCCAGCACGGGTTGTAGGCTGCCTACAATGCCAATCCCGCTGTCAGAAATCACTGTCTGGATTTTCTTACCCTTCGGGTAGTACTGGAGCGCTGCAAAGCCCGGAATTTCAGACTTCGCATGATCCCTCACGTTTCCGAATAGCTCCGAGATGAACGTAAATGCGGATTGTGAATAGCGCTCTCCAGCACAATTCACTAGGCTGTTTTTCAAGCGTTTGGGGATCGATTCGTCAGGGATTTGGTGGTCAATGGATGCAAGCTCGACCACCCCTTGGTTGTTACCACGGTAGGCTACAGCTCCGGAATGAGCAGGACGCTGCGGAATCACGTCCACTTTTCCAGCCAAGTGGTCAAAAAAGCCCAATCGATTGAAATAGGTCAGGGTCGCTCTGCACGCGCTGAAGTCAATCGAGGTGACCTTACCAACCATCACGAGCTGATTGCACAGCGCTAGAAGCCTAGCTGCGGCGTCGACCATGATTTTGCAGCCTTTAGGGACGACAAACTCAACCTCAGAACAGTTTTCATCTAGAGGCGAACCGGTGGCTTCGAGCACATCTTCAAACGATGTGGCTCCAACCCAGGCCTCTTCTTCGAGCACAACCGTCAGCTTGGTCCCGGCAGTCAACGACCAGCGTTGCTCATCATCATGGATAAAGGTTTCAGGGTTTTTGTAGAGAAGGGAGTTAACGACCCCTTTCTCCACACCCAGCTGCCGTGCAATTTCCCTTCCTTTCGCTCCCGGATTCAACCTGAGAAAGCGTACGATTTCAGCAATCATCGAAGCAAAAAACCACCTGATTTCCTTGGCTAAGCCTGGTTCCTCGGGACGACACGCTATCGCCCTAACCAAGCCACTGTCCCTCATTGGCGGTCTTTCAAGAAGAGCATCCGAAGGGCTTGCGTGTTAGATGGCAATACCATGGCCTATCTGACCGATTAGATCCAGCACTACGCGCGATTCAACCTCGGTGAGTAAGCAATCGAGCGGCCGCCGGTCCTTGAGCGCCCATTGAGGTGTGATGAGCCAGTGGCGAGCAAGCCCCCAGTCCCCGCCAAACAGAGCCTGCGCAGCATGGAGTACTCGTGCGGTTCGGATGAGCCGGTCGCTTTGCATAGACGACCACCGACCACACTGACGTGCTCGGTGAAGCGCGTAGGCCGATAGCCCGGTGATGGCCGCCAGTGTCTGCACAGAAAACCCAGAGATGCTCGCCATTCTGGAAAGAACTGCATACTCAAGACCCTGCTGCACACACTGGTACAGTTCCGCACCGTGGGCGGGTATCCCAATGTCGCTCCAATAGATTGGCGCTGCCGGGGCAGGTGGGCAGTAACTTTTAAGCTCCACCACGTGTGACCTCTTTCAGTAGGGAATCTGAATCACCTGATCCAAAAGGACATCAGGTGCTACGACCAAGGGGTCCAGCCAGTCGGCCTTAGCCCTTGCCCAGCGGAGATAATCCAGCTGAGTATCGCTGGGACCGTCACCACACGAGTAGCTGGCCTGCTCGACAGCATCTACATAGGCACGAATCAGTTGCGCCTCTTGCCAGCGCTGCGCGGCCGCCCTGAGTGCAGTTAGCTTATGTTGTTCTGCGTCCTGGAGTTCTTTTTGCGCCAATGCATGAAGACGCTGAGTTTCACGTAGTGCCTCGGCCTCGGCCCGCTCCTCACGGTACTGGAGGAGAACCAACGCTCGCTTGGCCATCAGCATGACAAGCTTGTTGAGCTGGTCTTCGACATGTTGCCTAGTGCTGTCCCGAATACAGCCGCCATACCCGCTATCACTTTTTACCTCAAGGCGCCCCGAGGGAGTGAAGGTGTAACGCGGCCAGTAACTCCAACGTCCATGTGCCTTCGCAGCTTTCTCATCCTCCGTAGGTACATAGTCTGAGCGTACGGTGGGTTCTACGATGCTCAAGGTCAGTCGCACGCCGAACATCTCAACTTCCACGTGCCGATTGCCCTCCACCAACCGATAACCACGTACCTCCAAAGCACGAATCAGTGCATTAGCCAAGCGCAGAGCCCGCGCTCGTTGCCCCGTAGAGACTGCAATCTCGATTCCTTTTCCGTGTGGCACCGAAAGGCCGCGCTCGTTTTGCCGGGTTTTCTGAAAGGCATTCCGGGTAGCGGCAACCAACGGATGCCAGCGGACCACAAGATCCCGCACGATTATGCGGTTATGTTCGTGCGCACAGATACCACTATCGAACGCCGTGAGCAGATGCTTCAGGACTTCTACCGTGCCGAATTGAAACGTCTGATGCCGGAGATGCTGGAGAAATGGCAGCCGAAGTTAGGAGTTGAAGCGCGCGCTTGGGGCATCAAGCGAATGAAGACGAAGTGGGGCACCTGCAACATTGAAGCCCGCCGTATCTGGCTCAACCTGGAGCTGGCCAAGAAGCCTGTGCAGTGTCTGGAGTACATCCTGGTACATGAGTTGGCTCACTTACATGAGCGGCACCACAATGACCGCTTTATCAGCCTTCTAGATCAACATCTACCTCAATGGAAGCTGCTGAAAGACCAGCTCAACAGTAGCGTTCTTGCTGACGAGCGCTGGAATCACTAGCTAGTTCGATAAGCCTATGTTTACAAAAGAAAAACCCCGGAATTCCGGGGTTTTCTCTGCCAAGGCACGACATTTACAGTGCCCACTTCTGTCGCTAAGTCCCTGATTTGTCGAAGTGAGCACATGACATCAAATGTGCCTACCGACACTGGATCAGAAGTCCAGGTTGGACACCGACAGCGCGTTGCTTTCAATGAACTCACGGCGCGGCTCGACCGCATCCCCCATCAGGGTGTTGAACAACTGGTCAGCGGCGATCGCATCTTCAATGGTCACCTTGAGCATACGGCGCACGGTTGGGTCCATGGTGGTTTCCCACAGCTGGTCAGGGTTCATCTCGCCCAGCCCTTTGTATCGCTGGATGGTGTGACGCTTGGTGCTTTCATTCATCAGCCAGTCGAGCGCTTCCTTGAACTCGGTGACCGCCTTACGACGCTCGCCACGCTGAACGTAAGCACCTTCACCCAGCAGGGTACCGAGGTTTTCGCCGAGGGCGACGACGCTGCGGTAGTCATTGCTGCCGAAGAAATCACGGTTGAAGGTGACGTAGCTGGCCAAGCCGTGGGAGGTGGTTTCAACCACTGGCAGCCAGATGTTACGTTCCTTGTCTTCGTGCAAGTCAGCCTTGTAGGCCAAGCCGGAACGCTGGCTGTTGTCCAGGCGTTGCTGGAATGCTTTCAACCAATCATCCATAACCGCCTTGTCCGCCAGTTGCTCGAGGCTGACTTTAGGCAGGTAAATGAAGTGCTCGGTCAGCTCTTCCGGGTACAGGCGCGACAGACGCTTGAGGGTCTTCATCACTGCGCGGAATTCGTTCACCAGCCCTTCGAGCTGTACACCCGATACGGCAGGCGCCGATTCGTCCAGGTGCAGGCTGGCGTCTTCCAGGGCCGATTGGGTCATGTACTCTTCCATGGCCTCGTCGTCCTTGATGTACTGCTCCTGCTTGCCTTTCTTGACCTTGTACAGCGGTGGCTGGGCGATATAGATGTAGCCACGCTCGACCAGCTCCGGCAACTGACGGAAGAAGAAGGTCAGCAGCAGGGTACGGATGTGCGAACCGTCGACGTCAGCATCGGTCATGATGATGATGTTGTGATAACGCAGCTTGTCGATGTTGTACTCTTCGCGGCCGATGCCACAGCCCAGGGCAGTGATCAGCGTGCCCACTTCCTGGGACGAGATCATCTTGTCGAAACGCGCTTTCTCGACGTTGAGGATTTTACCCTTCAGCGGCAGGATCGCCTGGGTACGACGGTTGCGACCTTGCTTGGCCGAACCACCTGCGGAGTCACCCTCCACCAGGTACAGTTCGGAAAGGGCAGGGTCCTTCTCCTGGCAGTCGGCCAGTTTGCCTGGCAGGCCGGCGATGTCCAGCGCGCCTTTGCGGCGGGTCATCTCACGGGCCTTGCGTGCGGCTTCACGGGCACGGGCAGCGTCAATCATCTTGCCGACAACGGCCTTGGCCTCGTTGGGGTTTTCCAACAGGAAGTCGGCGAAGTACTTGTTCATCTCCTGCTCCACGGCGGTTTTCACCTCCGAGGAAACCAACTTGTCCTTGGTCTGCGAGCTGAACTTTGGGTCCGGGACCTTGACCGAAATGATCGCGGTCAGGCCTTCACGGGCGTCGTCACCGGTGGTGGCGACCTTGTTTTTCTTGGCCAGGCCTTCCTGCTCGATGTAGCTGTTGAGGCTACGGGTGAGCGAGGAACGGAAGCCGACCAGGTGGGTACCACCGTCGCGCTGCGGGATGTTGTTGGTGAAGCACAGCAGGTTTTCGTTGAAGCTGTCGTTCCACTGCAAGGCGACTTCGACACCGACACCATCGTCACGCTGGACGTTGAAGTGGAAGACCTGGGAGTTGACCGGAGTCTTGTTGGTGTTCAGGTATTCAACGAACGCGCGCAGGCCACCTTCGTATTTGAAGAACTCTTCCTTGCCGCTGCGTTCATCCTTGAGCAGGATGCCAACGCCGGAGTTCAGGAAGGACAGTTCGCGGATACGCTTGGCGAGGATGTCCCAGCTGAAGTGGATGTTCTTGAAGGTTTCAGCCGAAGGCTTGAAGTGGATATGGGTACCGGTGGTTTCGCTTTCACCGACGATGGCCATCGGCGCCTGTGGTACACCATGAACGTAGGTCTGCTCCCAGATCTTGCCGCTACGGCGAACGGTGAGTACCAGCTTCTCCGACAATGCGTTCACCACGGAAACACCTACGCCGTGCAGACCGCCGGATACCTTGTAGGAGTTGTCGTCGAACTTACCGCCGGCGTGCAGCACGGTCATGATGACTTCGGCTGCCGATACGCCTTCTTCTTTATGCACGTCGACCGGAATACCGCGGCCGTTGTCACGGACGCTGATGGATTCGTCGGTGTGAATGATGACGGTGATGTCATCGCAGTGCCCGGCCAGGGCCTCGTCGATGGAGTTGTCGACCACCTCGAACACCATGTGGTGGAGGCCGCTGCCGTCATCGGTGTCGCCAATGTACATGCCGGGACGCTTGCGTACGGCATCCAGCCCTTTCAGCACTTTAATGCTGGAGGAGTCGTACGTTTGATTTTCGCTCATGCCTTCACTCCCGATGGTCGTGGGTCTGGGTGATACGGCCCTGTTCCACGTGGAACAAAGCGACTGGCGTTTCCGTTTGCCAGCCTTCCCTCAGAAATTCGTGGTCTACACAGGTGATGAATACCTGGCAGTTCAATTCTTCAAGCAAGCGGCACAGGGCGCGGCGGTGCTGTTCGTCCAGCTCGGACGGCAAGTCATCCACCAGATAAATACACTGACCGCGACGAACCTGGCTTACCAGATGGCCCTGGGCAATTCGCAGGGCGCAGACAACCAGCTTCTGCTGCCCTCGCGAAAGAATGTCGGCCGCGTTGTTTGCACCTAATCGAAGGCGCAGATCAGCACGCTGTGGCCCGGCCTGGGTATGGCCCATCTGCTGATCACGAAGGAGAGAGGTAGCGAGGACTTCGCTGAGTTCCCGGTCCTTGTCCCAGCCTCGGTAGTAGCTCAGGGTCAGCCCTTCCAGCTCGACCAGTTCGCTCAGGGTTCGCTCGAAGACGGGCTTCAAGGCCTTGATGTAATTGCGACGGTATTCATCTATCTCCGCACTGGCGAGACACAACTCCCGATCCCAGGCGGCTTGCGAAACGGCGTCAAGTGTACCATGCCGCAGCCATGAGTTCCGCTGCCGCAAGGCCTTCTGCAGGCGTTGCCAGGTGGCCATGAAGCGTGGTTCCACGTGGAACACGCCCCAGTCGAGGAACTGCCGGCGTACCTTGGGAGCGCCTTCGAGCAGCCTGAAACTGTCGGGGTTGATCAGCTGCAGGGGCAGCATTTCGGCGAGCTGCGCAGCACTGCGTGCGTTCTGCCCATCAATACGGATAGTGAAATCACCCTGACGTTCGCGGGAAACCCCCAGGTTGCTTGTGCCGCCTTCCGCCAGTTCTACCTGGCCAAACACCGTACAGGTGGGCTGTTCGTATTGAATGACCGGGTTCAACCGCGTACTACGGAACGAGCGCGCGAGCCCAAGCAAGTGCACGGCTTCGAGCACGCTGGTTTTGCCGCTGCCATTGGCGCCGTACAGGATGTTGATGCGGGGGGAGGGTGAGAGGGTCACCGGGTGCAGATTGCGCACCGCGGTGACCGAAAGACGTAGAAGGGACATTTCGCCTGCTACAAATTACAGACGCATCGGCATGACAACGTAGGACGAGTCATCATTGCCGGCTTCCTGCACCAGGGCACTGCTGTTGGAGTCCGACAGAATCAGGCGGACCTGTTCTGTAGTCATGACACCCAGCACGTCCAGCAGGTAGCTGACGTTGAAACCGATCTCCAGAGAGCTGCCGTTGTAGTCGACGCTGATCTCTTCTTCCGCTTCTTCCTGCTCCGGGTTGTTGGCCTGGATCTTCAATTGGCCAGCCGCCAATTGCAGGCGAATACCACGGTACTTCTCGTTCGACAGGATCGCGGTACGGCTGAACGCCTCACGCAGGGCCTGACGATCGCCGACCACCAGTTTGTCGCCGCCTTTCGGCAACACGCGCTCGTAGTCCGGGAACTTGCCGTCGACCAGTTTGGAGGTGAAGGTGAACTCACCGGTGGTCGCGCGAATGTGGTGCTGGCCAAGGACGATGCTGACCATGCCTTCCGGGTCGGTGAGCAGGCGGGCCAGCTCAAGGATACCTTTGCGCGGCACGATGACCTGGTGGCGGTCGGCCTGGCCGATCGGCGCTTGCATGGCGCACAGGGCCAGGCGGTGACCATCGGTGGCTACCGCGCGCAGGGTGTCGGTGGACACTTCCAGCAGCATGCCGTTGAGGTAGTAGCGCACATCCTGCTGGGCCATGGCGAAGCTGGTGCGCTCGATGAGGCGGCGCAGCTTGCTCTGTTCCAGGTTGCAGGTCAGCGAGCCCGGGCCTTCTTCCACGGTCGGGAAGTCATTGGCGGGCAGCGTGGACAGGGTGAAGCGGCTGCGGCCGGCCTTGACCAGCAGCTTCTGCTCGTCGACCTTGATGTCGATCAGCACGTCGCTGGGCAGGCTCTTGCAGATGTCCATCAGCTTGCGCGCCGGGACAGTGATCTCGCCCGGCTCGGCAGGCTCTTCCAGCTGAACGCGGCCAACCAGTTCGACTTCCAGGTCGGTACCGGTCAACGACAGCTGCTGGCCTTGTACGACCAGCAGGACGTTGGACAGGACCGGCAAGGTCTGGCGGCGCTCGACGACGCCGGCGACCAGTTGCAGGGGTTTCAACAGGGCTTCGCGTTGAATGGTGAAATGCATGGTCTAGTCCCTTGCCTTCAATTAGCTACGCAGACGACCATCAGGTCGTCAGTGTGCGCAGCAGGTTCTTGTAGTCCTCGCGGATGTCCGCGTCGGATTCCTTCAATTCGTTGATCTTGCGGCAGGCGTGCAGCACGGTGGTATGGTCGCGGCCGCCAAACATGTCGCCGATTTCCGGCAAGCTGTGGTTGGTCAGCTCCTTCGACAGGGCCATGGCCACCTGGCGCGGGCGCGCTACAGAGCGCGAACGGCGCTTGGACAGCAGATCAGAGATTTTGATCTTGTAGTACTCGGCCACGGTGCGCTGGATGTTATCCACACTCACCAGCTTGTCCTGCAGCGCCAGCAGATCCTTGAGCGATTCGCGAATGAGCTCGATGGTGATGTCGCGGCCCATGAAGTGCGAGTGAGCGATCACCCGCTTCAAGGCACCTTCAAGTTCACGTACGTTGGAACGGATGCGCTGGGCGATGAAGAACGCGGCATCGTGCGGCAGCTCGACCTTGGCCTGGTCGGCCTTCTTCATCAGGATCGCCACGCGGGTTTCCAACTCCGGCGGCTCCACAGCCACCGTCAGGCCCCAACCGAAGCGCGACTTGAGGCGCTCTTCCAGGCCTTCGATTTCCTTCGGGTAGCGGTCGCTGGTGAGGATCACCTGCTGGCCGCCCTCGAGCAGGGCGTTGAAGGTGTGGAAAAACTCTTCCTGCGAACGCTCCTTGCGGGCGAAGAACTGGATGTCGTCGATCAGCAGCGCGTCGACCGAGCGGTAGAAGCGTTTGAATTCGTTGATCGCGTTCAGCTGCAGGGCCTTGACCATGTCGGCGACGAAGCGTTCGGAATGCAGGTAGACAACCTTGGCATTCGGGTTCTTCTTGAGCAGGTGGTTACCCACAGCGTGCATCAAGTGCGTCTTACCCAGGCCGACACCACCATACAGGAACAGTGGGTTGTAGCCGTGCTTGGGGTTGTCCGCGACCTGCCAGGCAGCCGCACGGGCCAACTGGTTCGACTTACCTTCCACGAAAGTTTCGAAGGTGAAGGTGCGGTTCAGGTAGCTGGTGTGCTTGAGCGCGCCTTCGACCTGCACTGTGCGTTGCTCGGTGCGGCCGGTTGCTGCGGGCGCCGAACTGGGCTCAGCCATGCTGTCAAAACTGCTGCGCGAAGCCGATTCTTCGATGCCGCTGGTAACTGGCTCGAGCACCGGCTCCATGACCGGTTCGCTCGGCAGCACGATCTGTGCAACTGGCTGGGCCTGAGCCTGCTGGGCCAGGGTAGCGGCGACGGCAGCGCTGACCGGCGCATTCGGAGCAGTGCGCGCAGCAGAACTGCGACGGCTACCTATTAATAAGGAAAGCGCTGGCGCGATGCCGTTGCCGTGTTCGCCCAACAGCTCGAGCAGACGACCCAGGTACTTTTCATTGACCCAATCGAGCACGAAGCGGTTGGGCGCGTAGACGCGCAACTCGTCGCCTTCGGCTTCGACCTGTAGCGGACGGATCCAGGTGTTGAATTGCTGGGCAGGCAGTTCATCGCGCAGAAGCTCCACGCACTGCTGCCAAAGTTCCACTGACACGGATATCCCCTGAGTTGAAAGCCGGATGAGGCAAAACAAACCGCCATTGTACCGGGCGGGCGGTCAGTTATCCACATATCAGGCCCTATGCAGGCCCGGTGAATAAGCCAAAATCCGACCAAAACAGCATCTTGCGGTGTGAGTAAGCCCTGTGGATAACGCTACATGAGGGCTATGCACAACCCTGAGTCCTGGCCTGTGGATAATTCACCTGTGGATAAATAGCGTTTTGCTGCACAGGTTTTACGCAGGCCCGGCACAGAGAAGGCACCTGTTACAGACAAGGTTTCAAATCTCTGTACAGCTTGAAAATAGTGGGCTGCATCGTGTTATCCACAGAAGGTTATCCACTTAAGATCTATAAGTTCTTCAGAAAAGCTTTTTATATGCCTTTCTTATTTTTTTCATTCTGAGCGTTGGTAGGTAGCCCTTCCCGTGGCCCGGCCAGACCGCTGACCACTGGGCACCCTTCATAAGGAATGGCTGGTTGGAAATTGACCTATGGGCTTGCTTTCTCTAGAATCGCCGATCTCTTAAAAAGGGGGCCCTTCCGGCCCGTTGTCGACCAACCCAGGTAACACGCCATGAAACGTACTTTCCAACCAAGCACCATCAAGCGCGCACGCACCCACGGTTTCCGTGCCCGTATGGCCACCAAGAACGGCCGCGCCGTTCTGTCGCGTCGTCGTGCCAAAGGCCGTAAGCGTCTGGCCATTTGATTTTTCGGCACAGGTGGTGAGTCAGGACTTCAGTCGGGAAAAGCGACTGCTTACACCCCGGCACTTCAAAGCGGTCTTCGACTCCCCAACCGGCAAGGTTCCAGGGAAAAACCTGCTCATCCTTGCCCGCGAGAACGGCCTCGATCACCCACGCCTCGGCCTGGTGATCGGCAAAAAGAGCGTCAAGCTCGCCGTTCAACGCAATCGCCTGAAACGCCTGATGCGCGATTCGTTCCGCCTGAACCAGCAGCTGTTGGCGGGTTTGGATATCGTGATCGTCGCGCGCAAGGGGTTGGGCGAAGTGGAAAACCCAGAATTGCACCAACACTTTGGCAAGCTCTGGAAGCGACTGGCTCGCAGTCGGCCCTCTCCAGCGGTCAACGCCAATCCCGCAGGGGTAGACAGTCACAATGCGTAAACTGGCCCTCGTTCCGATCCAGTTCTACCGTTACGCCATCAGTCCCCTGATGGCCAGTCACTGTCGTTTCTATCCCAGCTGTTCCTGTTACGCATACGAAGCCATCGAAAACCATGGCCTCTTGCGTGGTGGGTGGCTGGCCGTTCGTCGCCTGGGGCGTTGTAATCCGTGGAACGACGGCGGTTTCGATCCCGTTCCACCAGCTCCTTCCTCCCGAACTTCTTCGATAGCCGAGTAATCATGGATATTAAACGCACGATCCTGATCGTCGCCCTGGCAATCGTGTCCTACGTCATGGTCCTCAAATGGAACCAGGACTACGGCCAGGCTGCCCTGCCGACTCAGAATACTGCTGCCAGCACTGCTGCCCCGGCCCTGCCGGATACCGTCCCGGCCGGAACCGCCGGCGCCAGCGCCGATGTGCCGAGCGCCAATGCTGAATCCAGCCCTGCGGAACTTGCTCCGGTTGCAGTCAGCAAGGACCTGATCCGCGTCAAGACCGACGTCCTGGACCTGGCTATCGACCCGGTCGGTGGTGACATCGTCCAGCTGACCCTGCCGAAATACCCACGTCGTCAGGACCATCCGGACATTCCGTTCCAGCTGTTCGACAACGGTGGCGAGCGTGTCTACCTGGCGCAAAGCGGCCTGACCGGCGCCAACGGCCCGGATGCCCGTGCCACGGGTCGCCCGCTGTATGCCGCAGAGCAGAAGAGCTTCCAGCTGGCCGACGGCCAGGATCAACTGGTGGTCGACCTGAAGTTCAGCGAAAACGGCGTCAACTACATCAAGCGCTTCAGCCTCAAGCGCGGTGAGTACGACCTGACCGTCAGCTACCTGATCGACAACCAGAGCGGCCAGGCGTGGAACGGCAACCTGTTCGCCCAGCTCAAGCGCGACGCCAGCGGCGACCCGTCGTCGAGCACTGCCACCGGTACCGCTACCTACCTGGGCGCCGCCCTGTGGACAGCTGCCGAGCCCTACAAGAAAGTGTCGATGAAAGACATCGACAAGGGCAGTTTGAAAGAAAATGTGACCGGCGGCTGGGTAGCCTGGCTGCAGCACTACTTCGTGACCGCCTGGATCCCGAGCAAGGGCGACAACAACGCCGTCCAGACCCGCAAGGACAGCCAGGGCAACTACATCATCGGTTACACCGGCCCGGCACTCAGCGTTCCTGCTGGCGGCAAGGTCGAAACCAGCGCCATGCTGTACGCCGGCCCGAAGATCCAGTCCAAGCTCAAAGAGTTGTCCCCAGGCCTGGAACTGACCGTCGACTACGGCTTCCTGTGGTTCATCGCCCAGCCGATCTTCTGGCTGCTGCAACATATCCACAGCCTGCTGGGTAACTGGGGCTGGTCGATCATCGTCCTGACCATGCTCATCAAAGGCCTGTTCTTCCCGCTGTCGGCTGCCAGCTATCGCTCGATGGCGCGCATGCGTGCCGTGGCGCCGAAGCTTGCCGCACTGAAGGAACGCTTCGGTGACGATCGCCAGAAGATGTCCCAGGCGATGATGGAGCTGTACAAGAAAGAGAAGATCAACCCGCTGGGCGGCTGCCTGCCGATCCTGGTGCAGATGCCGGTGTTCCTGGCCCTGTACTGGGTACTGCTGGAAAGTGTCGAGATGCGCCAGGCGCCGTGGCTGCTGTGGATCACCGACCTGTCGATCAAGGATCCGTTCTTCATCCTGCCGATCATCATGGGCGCGACCATGTTCATCCAGCAGCGCCTGAACCCGACGCCGCCGGATCCGATGCAGGCCAAGGTGATGAAAATGATGCCGATCATCTTCACCTTCTTCTTCCTGTGGTTCCCGGCCGGCCTGGTGCTGTACTGGGTTGTGAACAACTGCCTGTCGATCAGCCAGCAGTGGTACATCACTCGCCGTATCGAGGCCGCGACCAAAAACGCAGCCGCTTGACAGGCCGCTACGCTAGCCTGTGAATAAAAACGCCCCCTCGTGGGGCGTTTTTGCTATCTGTCTTTCGAATTCGTTGTAGAGGCTTCGAGCATGAACACTGTGCGTGAAACCATTGCCGCCATCGCCACCGCCCAGGGCCGCGGCGGTGTCGGTATCGTCCGTTTGTCCGGCCCACTGGCCAGCCAGGCCGGACACACCATCACCGGCCGCAGCCTGACCCCGCGCCACGCCCACTACGGCCCGTTCCGCGATGCCGATGGCCTGGTGCTGGACGAAGGCATCGCGCTGTTCTTCCCCGGGCCGAATTCGTTCACCGGTGAAGATGTGTTGGAACTGCAGGGCCACGGTGGCCCCGTGGTGATGGACATGCTGCTGCAGCGCTGTCTCCAGTTGGGCTGCCGTCTGGCCCGCCCGGGCGAGTTCAGCGAGCGTGCGTTCCTCAATGACAAGCTCGACCTGGCCCAGGCCGAGGCCATTGCCGACCTGATCGAGGCGAGCTCTACCCAGGCCGCGCGCAATGCCTTGCGCTCGCTGCAGGGGGCGTTCTCCAAGCGTGTGCATGGGCTGACCGAGGCGCTGATTGCCTTGCGCATCTACGTTGAAGCCGCCATCGACTTCCCGGAAGAGGAAATCGACTTCCTCGCCGACGGCCATGTGTTGCGCATGCTCGATGATGTGCGCACCGAGTTGTCCACAGTGCAGCGCGAAGCCGGGCAGGGCGCCTTGCTGCGCGATGGCATGACCGTGGTCATCGCTGGCCGGCCGAACGCCGGCAAGTCCAGCCTGCTCAACCAGCTGGCGGGCCGTGAAGCGGCGATCGTCACCGATATCGCCGGTACTACCCGGGACATCCTGCGTGAACATATCCACATCGACGGCATGCCGCTGCACGTGGTCGACACTGCCGGCCTGCGCGATACCGATGACCATGTGGAAAAGATCGGTGTGGAGCGGGCGCTGAAGGCCATCAACGAGGCGGATCGGGTGCTTTTGGTGGTCGACTCCACGGCCCCTGAAGCCAGCGATCCTTTTGCCCTGTGGCCAGAATTCCTCGACCAGCGACCGGACCCGGCCAAGGTCACGCTGATCCGCAACAAGGCTGACCTCAGTGGCGAGCAGGTTGGCCTTGAGCTGAGTGACGACGGGCATGCAACCATCACCCTGAGCGCCAATGACACCGACATGGGCCTGGACTTGCTGCGTGATCATCTCAAGGCCTGCATGGGCTACGAACAGACCGCGGAAAGCAGCTTCAGTGCGCGCCGTCGCCACCTGGAAGCACTGCGCCAGGCCGGTAGCCATCTTGAGCACGGTCGTGCACAGCTGACCCTTGCCGGCGCGGGTGAGTTGCTGGCCGAAGACCTGCGTCAGGCTCAGCAAGCCCTGGGTGAAATCACCGGGGCCTTCAGCTCGGACGATCTGCTGGGGCGAATCTTCTCCAGCTTCTGCATCGGCAAGTAATCCCTTCCCGGCTCCCCCTGCAAGCGCTGCCTGGCGCTTGTTGCGGGGGACCCTGTGGTAATTCCCCCTCCTGATCCCTCGCTATACGACCGTTCGTCGCCTGAAATTTTCATCAACAGGCAGGGCGACGCTCGCCTGTACTCTGTGGAAAACTCGCCTTCAGCTCCGTTGATAACCGCGCTTTTTTGTTGAGGAAAATGCGGCCTGTGGGTAACAGCCACTTTCATCCACAGGTTAAACAACCTTGTCCAGACCCCACAGGGCTACTTAGGCCCAGGGTTATGAATCGCTGTACATCACGTAGTTAGCGGGCTAAAGGCAGTTATCAACAGGCAGGTAGGGCCCTAAACATAAACATAAAAACAAAGCTTTTATAAATTTTTCTTCTTTGATTTCTATTGCCTGCCACTCATCCACAGCCTGGTCAAAATTTGCTCAGACGGTTTCTTTGAAGGGGGGGAAGTCCCTATACTTGTCCGCTTACCTTCTCTATTCGTAAAAACAGGCACGAGGTGCGTGGTGGATTTCCCTTCCCGTTTTGAAGTGATCGTCATCGGCGGCGGCCATGCCGGTACCGAGGCTGCGCTTGCGTCTGCACGCATGGGTGTGAAAACCCTGCTGTTGACCCATAACGTGGAAACCCTCGGTCACATGAGCTGCAACCCGGCCATCGGTGGCATCGGTAAAAGCCACCTGGTCAAAGAGATCGACGCGCTCGGCGGCGCCATGGCGCTGGCCACCGACAAGAGCGGCATCCAGTTCCGTATCCTGAACAACCGCAAGGGCCCGGCCGTCCGCGCCACACGGGCACAGGCCGACCGCGCCATCTACAAGGCGGTGGTGCGCGAAATCCTGGAAAACCAGCCGAACCTGTGGATATTCCAGCAGTCCTGCGACGACCTGATCGTCGAACAGGACCAGGTGAAGGGCGTGGTCACGCAAATGGGCCTGCGTTTCTTCGCCGAGAGCGTGGTACTGACCACCGGCACCTTCCTCGGCGGACTTATCCACATCGGCCTGCAGAACCATTCCGGCGGTCGCGCCGGCGACCCGCCTTCGATTGCCCTGGCCCACCGCATGCGTGAACTGCCGCTGCGCGTCGGCCGGCTGAAAACCGGCACACCGCCGCGCATCGATGGCCGTTCCGTGGATTTCTCGGTGATGACCGAGCAACCTGGCGACACGCCGATCCCGGTAATGTCGTTCATGGGCAACGCGCAGATGCACCCACGCCAGGTGAGCTGCTGGATTACCCACACCAACGCGCGCACCCACGAGATCATTGCCTCGAACCTCGACCGTTCGCCGATGTACTCGGGTGTGATCGAAGGCATCGGCCCGCGCTATTGCCCGTCGATCGAAGACAAGATCCACCGCTTCGCCGACAAGGAAAGCCACCAGGTGTTCATCGAGCCGGAAGGCCTGACCACCCATGAGCTGTACCCCAACGGCATCTCGACTTCGCTGCCATTCGACGTACAGCTGGAGCTGGTCCGCTCGATCCGCGGCATGGAAAACGCCCACATCGTTCGCCCGGGCTACGCCATCGAGTACGACTACTTCGACCCGCGCGACCTCAAGTACAGCCTCGAGACCAAGGTCATCGGCGGCCTGTTCTTCGCGGGGCAGATCAACGGCACCACCGGTTACGAAGAAGCCGGCGCCCAGGGCCTGCTGGCCGGGACCAACGCCGCGCTGCGCGCGCAGGGCCGAGAAAGCTGGTGCCCGCGCCGTGACGAGGCCTACATCGGCGTACTGGTCGACGACCTGATCACCCTGGGTACGCAAGAGCCCTACCGCATGTTCACCTCGCGCGCCGAATACCGGCTGATCCTGCGCGAAGACAACGCCGACCTGCGCCTGACCGAGAAAGGCCGCGAGCTGGGTTTGATCGACGACGAGCGCTGGGCCGCCTTCAGCGCCAAGCGCGAAGGTATCGAGCGCGAAGAGCAGCGCCTGAAGAGCACTTGGGTACGCCCGGGCACGCCACAAGGGCAGGCCATTGTGGATAAGTTCTCTACCCCACTGAACCACGAATACAGCCTGCTCAACCTGCTGGCCCGTCCGGAAGTCGACTACGCTGGCCTGATCGAAGCGACCGGCGGCGAAGTGATCGATCCACAGGTTGCCGAGCAGGTCGAGATCAAGACCAAGTACGCAGGCTACATCGACCGCCAACAGGACGAGATCGCCCGCCTGCGCGCCAGCGAAGACACCCGCCTGCCTGTGGATATCGACTACACCTCGATTTCCGGCCTGTCCAAGGAGATCCAGGGCAAGCTTGGCGAAACCCGTCCAGAGACGCTTGGCCAGGCTTCGCGTATCCCGGGTGTCACGCCCGCGGCGATTTCCCTGTTGCTGATTCACTTGAAAAAACGCGGCGCAGGCCGCGAATTGGAGCAAAGCGCTTGAGTTCCCTGGTCACCCCGCAACACGCCGAAGAGTTGTCCACAGGTGCGCGCCAGCTCGGTGTCGAGCTGAGCGCGCAGCAGCACGAACTGCTGCTGGGCTACCTGGCCCTGTTGATCAAATGGAACAAGGCCTACAACCTGACCGCCGTGCGCGATCCGGACGAGATGGTGTCGCGCCACCTGCTCGACAGCCTCAGCGTCATGCCGTTTATCCACAAGGACACCCAGCGCTGGCTGGATGTCGGCAGCGGCGGCGGCATGCCCGGTATCCCCTTGGCTATCCTGCACCCGCACAAGCAGGTGACGGTGCTCGACAGCAACGGCAAGAAGACCCGTTTCCTGACCCAGGTGAAAATGGAGCTGAAACTGGACAACCTCACTGTTATCCACAGCCGGGTCGAAGAGGTCCAGCCCGAGCAGCCGTTCTGCGGGATCATCTCGCGCGCTTTCAGCAGCATGGAAAATTTCACCAACTGGACCCGCCACCTGGGTGACGCCCGCACGCAATGGCTTGCAATGAAAGGGCTGCATCCTGCCGATGAACTGGTAGCATTGCCCGCAGACTTCACAGTGGAAAGCGAGCAGGCCCTGACCGTTCCAGGTTGCCAGGGCCAGCGCCATCTGCTGATACTGCGCCGCAAGGCATGACTGGGAACACACGCAACAATGGCTAAGGTATTCGCAATCGCGAACCAGAAAGGTGGTGTGGGCAAGACCACCACCTGTATCAATCTCGCCGCATCGCTGGCCGCGACCAAGCGCCGCGTGCTGCTGATCGACCTCGATCCACAGGGCAACGCCACCATGGGCAGCGGTGTGGATAAGCACGAGCTCGAACATTCGGTGTACGACCTGCTGATCGGGGAGTGCGACCTGACCCAGGCCATGCACTACTCCGAGCACGGTGGTTACCAGCTGCTGCCGGCCAACCGCGACCTTACCGCCGCCGAGGTGGTGCTGCTCGAGATGCAGATGAAGGAAAGCCGCCTGCGCAACGCCCTGGCGCCGATCCGCGAGAGCTACGACTACATCCTCATCGACTGCCCGCCGTCGCTGTCGATGCTCACCCTCAACGCCCTGGTCGCCTCCGATGGCGTGATCATCCCCATGCAGTGCGAGTACTACGCACTGGAAGGGCTCAGCGACCTTGTGGATAACATCAAGCGCATCGCCGCACGGTTGAACCCGGCATTGAAGATCGAAGGCCTGTTGCGGACCATGTACGACCCGCGCCTGAGCCTCAACAACGATGTGTCGGCGCAGCTCAAGGAACACTTCGGCGACCAGCTGTACGACACGGTGATCCCGCGCAACATCCGCCTGGCCGAGGCGCCGAGTTTCGGCATGCCGGCGCTGGCCTATGACAAGCAATCCCGTGGCGCGCTCGCCTATCTTGCGCTTGCCGGGGAACTGGTTCGCCGTCAGCGCCGTCCATCACGCACTGCACAAACAACTTAAGGAATCCGCATGGCCATCAAGAAACGCGGTCTCGGACGTGGGTTGGATGCACTGCTCAGTGGTCCTTCCGTCAGCGCGCTCGAAGAGCAGGCTGTCAAGATCGACCAGAAAGAACTGCAACAGCTGCCGGTGGAGCTGATCCAGCGCGGCAAGTACCAGCCTCGCCGTGACATGGACCCCGAGGCGCTGGAAGAACTGGCGCACTCGATCCGCAACCACGGCGTCATGCAACCGATCGTGGTCCGCCCTATCGGCGACAACCGTTACGAGATCATCGCCGGTGAGCGCCGCTGGCGCGCCACCCAGCAGGCCGGCCTGGACAGCATTCCGGCCATGGTCCGCGAGGTGCCCGACGAGGCTGCCATCGCCATGGCGCTGATCGAGAATATCCAGCGTGAGGACCTCAACCCGCTGGAAGAAGCGATTGCCCTGCAGCGCCTGCAGCACGAGTTCGAGCTGACCCAGCAGCAAGTGGCCGATGCCGTCGGCAAGTCGCGGGTGACCGTCGCCAACCTGCTGCGCCTGATCTCGCTGCCCGAGGCGATCAAGACCATGCTCGCCCACGGCGACCTGGAGATGGGCCACGCCCGTGCCTTGCTCGGTCTTGAAGAAGATCGTCAGGAAGAAGGGGCGCGTCATGTTGTCGCACGTGGCCTCACCGTGCGCCAAACCGAGGCATTGGTGCGCCAGTGGCTCAACGGCAAATCTGATCCGGTCGAGCCGAGCAAACCTGATCCGGATATCGCCCGCCTCGAACAGCGTCTGGCAGAGCGCCTGGGCTCGGCGGTACAAATCCGCCATGGCAACAAGGGCAAGGGCCAGTTGGTCATCCGTTACAACTCGCTTGACGAGTTGCAAGGTGTGCTAGCACACATCCGCTGAAACAATTCCCGTTGTAGCGTGCAGTCGGAAATCACTACCCAATAGTTGAATAGGGGTTAATCCGCCCCTATACTCTGCGCGCATTTTGTCGGCACAAATTATGCCAAGTCATTGCTGACCAGGTAGTCGACTTCCGAGGAGCAGTTGTGATGGAAATCCGCACGCCAAACCGCCTGCCTTTCCATCGCTGGGCGGTTTTTCCGGTACTGCTGGCTCAATTTGTAGTGCTTCTGTTGGCAACATTGGTGTTGTGGCAGTGGAAAGGGGTAGTCAGTGGATATTCAGGCCTCTGCGGAGGGCTGATTGCCTGGCTGCCCAATATGTATTTCGCCTGGAAGGCTTTTCGCTTCAGCGGAGCCCGAGCGGCGCAGGCCATCGTCAAGTCGTTTTACGCTGGCGAGGCAGGCAAGATGATTTTGACGGCAGTGCTGTTCGCACTGACCTTTGCAGGAGTGAAGCCATTGGCGCCGCTGGCAGTATTCGGCGTCTTCGTGCTGACCCTTATGGTCAGCTGGTTCGCGCCCCTGCTGATGAATAAAAGACTTTCGAGACCTTAGGGCGTTTGAGGCAACCATGGCAGCAGAAACCGCTTCGGGCTATATCCAGCACCACTTGCAGAACCTGACCTACGGTCAACTACCAGACGGCAGCTGGGGCTTTGCCCATTCGGCTGCAGAAGCCAAGGCAATGGGCTTCTGGGCGTTCCACGTGGACACCCTTGGCTGGTCGGTTGCGCTGGGCCTGATCTTCCTGTTCATCTTCCGCATGGCGGCGAAGAAGGCGACCTCCGGCCAGCCTGGCGGTCTGCAAAACTTTGTCGAAGTGATGGTCGATTTCGTCCACGGCAGCGTGAAGGACTCCTTCCACGGCCGCAGCCCGGTGATCGCCCCGCTGGCGCTGACCATCTTCGTCTGGGTATTCCTGATGAACGCCGTCGACCTGGTACCGGTCGACTGGATTCCTCAGCTGGCGATCCTGATCTCCGGTGACCCGCACATTCCGTTCCGCGCCGTGTCGACCACCGACCCGAACGCCACGCTGGCCATGGCCTTCAGCGTGTTCGCCCTGATCATCTTCTACAGCATCAAGGTCAAGGGCCTGGGCGGTTTCATCGGCGAGCTCACCCTGCACCCGTTCGGTAGCAAGAACATCTTCGTGCAGATCCTGCTGATCCCGGTGAACTTCCTGCTCGAATTCGTCACCCTGATCGCCAAGCCGATCTCGCTGGCACTGCGTCTGTTCGGCAACATGTACGCCGGCGAACTGGTGTTCATCCTGATCGCCGTGATGTTCGGTTCCGGCCTGCTCTGGCTGAGCGGCCTGGGTGTGGTGCTGCAATGGGCGTGGGCGGTGTTCCACATCCTGATCATCACCCTGCAAGCATTCATCTTCATGATGCTGACCATCGTCTACCTGTCGATGGCGCACGAAGATAACCATTAAGACCGCCTGGCGTGTCTGATAGCCTTCCCCGCCCGTTTGGGGGAGGGCTTAAAAAGTCCGCAAGGGCATGCTGTACCAAACGATTTGTTTTACCGCTTCAAACTAAAAACCTAACCAATACGACGTAAAAGTCGGGAGGAAAGATGGAAACTGTAGTTGGTCTGACCGCTATCGCTGTTGCTCTGCTGATCGGCCTGGGTGCTCTGGGTACCGCCATTGGTTTCGGCCTGCTGGGCGGCAAGTTCCTGGAAGGCGCTGCTCGCCAGCCAGAAATGGTTCCAATGCTGCAGGTCAAAATGTTCATCGTTGCCGGTCTGCTCGACGCCGTAACCATGATCGGTGTTGGTATCGCTCTGTTCTTCACCTTCGCAAACCCCTTCGTTGGTCAGATCGCCGGCTAATCACTCGTTTTTACGAGTTGATTGCTGTGATGAACAAAGACCGAGCGAGGTGTTGGCGTGAACATTAATGCAACCCTGATTGGCCAATCCGTTGCTTTCCTGATTTTTGTACTCTTCTGCATGAAGTACGTATGGCCTCCGGTCATCACTGCCCTGCAAGAGCGCCAAAAGAAGATTGCCGACGGCTTGGACGCTGCCAACCGCGCAGCTCGCGACCTGGAGCTGGCCCAAGAGAAAGCGGGTCAGCAACTGCGTGAAGCGAAGGCACAGGCAGCTGAAATCATTGAGCAAAGCAAGAAACGCGCTGCTCAGCTTGTAGACGAAGCCCGTGAACAGGCTCGCGTCGAAGCTGACCGTGTGAAGGCTCAGGCTCTGGCCGAGATCGAACAGGAACTGAACAGCGTCAAAGACGCCCTGCGTGCCCAAGTGGGTGCCCTGGCCGTTGGCGGTGCTGAAAAGATCCTTGGCGCCACAATCGATCAAAACGCGCATGCGGAGCTGGTTAACAAACTGGCCGCTGAAATTTAAGCGAGGGCGATCATGGCAGAACTGACCACGTTGGCCCGACCTTACGCTAAGGCTGCCTTCGAGCACGCCCAGGCCCATCAGCAACTGGCCAATTGGTCAGCCATGCTCGGCCTGGCTGCTGCGGTGTCGCAAGACGACACCATGCAGCGCCTGCTCAAGGCCCCGCAACTGACTAGCGCAAACAAGGCCGCCGCATTCATCGAAGTGTGCGGTGACAAGTTCGATGCACAGGCACAGAATTTCATTCATGTTGCCGCGGAAAACGACCGTCTCCTGCTGTTGCCGGAGATTGCCGCCCTGTTCGACCTGTACAAGGCCGAGCAAGAGAAATCCGTGGACGTGGAAGTCACCAGTGCTTTTGCGTTGAACCAAGAACAGCAAGACAAACTCGCCAAGGTTCTCAGTGCACGGCTCAGCCGGGAAGTGCGCCTGCACGCGACGGAGGATGCCAGCCTGATCGGCGGCGTCGTTATCCGCGCCGGCGACCTGGTAATCGATGGCTCGGTTCGCGGCAAAATCGCGAAACTGGCCGAAGCATTGAAATCTTGAGTTTGAAGGGGCAGCAGAGCAATGCAGCAACTCAATCCTTCCGAAATTAGTGAAATCATCAAGGGTCGCATCGAGAAACTCGATGTCGGCTCCCAAGCCCGTAACGAAGGTACCGTTGTTTCGGTATCCGACGGTATCGTGCGGATCCACGGTCTGGCCGACGTCATGTACGGCGAAATGATCGAGTTCCCTGGCAGCGTGTTCGGCATGGCCCTGAACCTGGAGCAAGACTCCGTAGGTGCAGTGATCCTGGGTGCCTATGACACCCTCGCCGAAGGCATGAGCGCCAAGTGCACCGGCCGCATCCTGGAAGTTCCGGTTGGTAAGGAACTGCTGGGTCGCGTCGTTGACGCACTGGGCAACCCGATCGACGGTAAAGGTCCTCTGGGCAACACCCAGACCGACGCCGTCGAGAAAGTGGCCCCAGGCGTGATCTGGCGTAAGTCGGTAGACCAGCCTGTACAGACTGGCTACAAGTCCGTCGACGCCATGATCCCTGTCGGCCGTGGCCAGCGCGAGCTGATCATCGGTGACCGTCAGATCGGCAAGACCGCCATGGCCATCGACGCCATCATCAACCAGAAAGACTCCGGTATTTTCTGCGTTTATGTTGCAGTCGGCCAAAAGCGTTCCACCGTTGCCAACATCGTTCGCAAGCTGGAAGAAGCCGGCGCCCTGGCCAACACCATCGTGGTCGTTGCCAGTGCTTCGGAATCCGCCGCATTGCAGTTCCTGGCGCCATACGCCGGCTGCACCATGGGCGAGTTCTTCCGTGACCGCGGTGAAGACGCCCTGATCGTCTACGATGACCTGTCCAAGCAGGCCGTTGCCTACCGTCAGATCTCCCTGCTGCTGCGCCGTCCACCAGGACGTGAAGCGTACCCAGGCGACGTGTTCTATCTCCACTCCCGTCTGCTGGAGCGTGCATCGCGCGTTTCGGAAGAGTACGTCGAGAAGTTCACCAACGGCGCAGTCACCGGCAAAACCGGTTCCCTGACCGCTCTGCCGATCATCGAAACCCAGGCTGGCGACGTTTCCGCGTTCGTTCCGACCAACGTGATCTCGATCACCGACGGTCAGATCTTCCTGGAATCGGCCATGTTCAACTCGGGCATCCGCCCTGCAGTGAACGCCGGTGTTTCGGTATCGCGCGTAGGTGGTGCCGCTCAGACCAAGATCATCAAGAAGCTGTCCGGTGGTATCCGTACCGCTCTGGCTCAGTACCGTGAACTGGCTGCATTCGCCCAGTTCGCTTCCGATCTGGACGAAGCGACCCGCAAGCAGCTGGAGCATGGTCAGCGCGTAACCGAGCTGATGAAGCAGAAGCAGTACGCGCCAATGTCGATCGCCGACATGGCCCTGTCGCTGTACGCCGCTGAGCGTGGTTTCCTGACTGACGTAGAAGTCTCCAAGGTCGGCAGCTTCGAGCAAGCGCTGATCGCCTTCTTCAACCGTGATCACGCCGAACTGATGGCCAAGATCAACGTGAAGGGTGACTTCAACGACGAAATCGACGCTGGCATGAAAGCCGGTATCGAGAAGTTCAAGGCCACCCAGACCTGGTAAGCCGCAGCGGGGGCTCCGGCCCCCGCTTGCTAACCTGATAGGTGATACATGGCAGGCGCAAAAGAGATTCGCAGTAAGATTGCGAGCATCAAAAGCACGCAAAAAATTACCAGCGCCATGGAGAAAGTGGCGGTCAGCAAGATGCGCAAGGCACAAATGCGCATGGCTGCTAGCCGTCCTTACGCGGAGCGTATCCGCCAGGTGATCGGTCATCTGGCCAACGCCAACCCGGAATACCGCCACCCGTTCATGATCGAGCGCCCTGTAAAGCGCGCCGGTTATATCGTGGTGAGCAGTGACCGTGGTCTGTGCGGTGGCTTGAACACCAACCTGTTCAAGGCCCTGGTCAAGGACATGAGCGCAAACCGCGAACAGGGCGTGGAAATCGACCTGTGCGTGATCGGCAGCAAGGGTGCGACTTTCTTCCGCATCTTTGGCGGCAACGTTGTAGCCGCGATCAGCCACCTGGGCGAAGAGCCATCGATCAACGATCTGATCGGCTCCGTCAAAGTGATGCTGGACGCCTACCTGGACGGCCGTATCGATCGCCTTTCGGTGGTTTCGAACAAGTTCATCAATACCATGACCCAAAAACCAACGGTCGAGCAATTGGTACCGTTGGTGGCAACCCCGGATCAGGATCTCAAGCACCACTGGGATTACCTGTACGAACCCGACGCAAAAGAGCTGCTGGACGGCTTGATGGTGCGTTACGTGGAGTCGCAGGTGTACCAGGCGGTGGTCGAGAACAACGCTGCTGAACAAGCGGCCCGGATGATCGCCATGAAGAACGCCACAGACAACGCCGGTGATTTGATCAAAGAGCTGCAGTTGATCTACAACAAGGCGCGTCAGGCTGCGATCACCCAGGAGATCTCGGAAATCGTCGGCGGCGCTGCCGCGGTTTAACGGTTCAAAAATTCAGAGGATCCAGCTATGAGTAGCGGACGTATCGTTCAAATCATCGGCGCCGTCATCGACGTGGAATTCCCACGTGACGTCGTGCCGAGTGTTTACAACGCGCTGAAAGTACAAGGCGCGGAAACCACCCTGGAAGTTCAGCAGCAGCTGGGCGACGGCGTGGTTCGTACCATTGCGATGGGCTCGACCGAAGGCCTGAAGCGCGGTCTGGATGTCGTTGACACCGGCGCTGCCATTTCCGTTCCAGTTGGTAAGGCCACTCTGGGCCGTATCATGGACGTTCTGGGCAACCCGATCGACGAAGCCGGCCCGATCGGCGAAGAAGAGCGTCGCGGTATCCACCAGCCAGCGCCTTCGTTCGCTGACCAGGCAGGCGGTAACGACCTGCTGGAAACCGGCATCAAGGTTATCGACCTGGTTTGCCCGTTCGCCAAGGGTGGTAAGGTTGGTCTGTTCGGTGGTGCCGGTGTCGGCAAGACCGTAAACATGATGGAACTGATCCGTAACATCGCCATGGAACACAGCGGTTATTCCGTGTTCGCTGGTGTGGGTGAGCGTACTCGTGAGGGTAACGACTTCTACCACGAGATGAAGGACTCCAACGTTCTCGACAAGGTAGCGCTGGTCTACGGTCAGATGAACGAGCCACCAGGAAACCGTCTGCGCGTAGCGCTGACCGGCCTGACCATGGCTGAGAAGTTCCGTGACGAAGGTAACGACGTTCTGCTGTTCGTCGACAACATCTATCGTTACACCCTGGCCGGTACCGAAGTATCCGCACTGCTGGGCCGTATGCCTTCGGCAGTAGGTTACCAGCCGACCCTGGCCGAAGAGATGGGCGTGCTGCAAGAGCGCATCACTTCGACCAAAGAAGGTTCGATCACCTCCGTCCAGGCCGTATACGTACCTGCGGACGACCTGACCGACCCGTCGCCAGCGACCACCTTCGCCCACTTGGACGCCACCGTCGTTCTGTCCCGTGACATCGCCTCCCTGGGTATCTACCCAGCGGTCGACCCACTGGACTCGACTTCGCGCCAGCTGGACCCGAACGTGATCGGCAACGAGCACTACGACACCGCTCGTGGCGTTCAGTATGTTCTGCAGCGCTACAAAGAGCTGAAGGACATCATCGCCATCCTGGGTATGGACGAACTGTCCGAGACCGACAAGCAACTGGTAGCCCGCGCTCGTAAGATCCAGCGCTTCCTGTCGCAGCCGTTCTTCGTGGCCGAAGTCTTCACCGGCTCGCCAGGCAAGTACGTTTCGCTCAAGGACACCATCGCTGGCTTCAGCGGCATCCTCAAAGGTGACTACGACCACCTGCCAGAACAAGCGTTCTACATGGTCGGCAGCATCGACGAAGCGATCGAGAAAGCCAAGAAACTGTAATCCCGGCGCCCCGCAAGGGGCGCTAATCAGGTTGAGGCAAGCAGATGGCTATGACAGTCCATTGCGACATCGTCAGCGCGGAAGGAGAGATCTTCTCCGGCCTGGTCGAGATGGTAGTTGCGCACGGTAACCTGGGTGATCTTGGTATCGCTCCGGGCCACGCGCCGCTGATCACCAATCTCAAGCCTGGTCCGATCACGCTGACCAAGCAGGGTGGCACTCACGAGGTGTTCTACATCTCCGGTGGCTTCCTCGAAGTGCAGCCGAACATGGTCAAGGTTCTTGCCGACACCGTGCAGCGTGCTGCCGACCTGGACGAAGCTCAGGCTCAGGAAGCCCTCAAGGCTGCTGAGAACGCGCTGAACACTAAAGGCTCGGACTTCGACTACGGCGCTGCTGCCGCACGTCTGGCCGAGGCTGCAGCTCAGCTGCGTACTGTCCAGCAAATGCGCAAAGGCAAGTAATCTGGCTTGTGCCGGTCACCTGCATTGCGATTGAGTTAAAGGGTAGCCTCGGCTACCCTTTTTCTTTTTCAAGAATTTAGTCCCCGGTCATTCCCCCTGACCGCCCAGGATTGGTAGCCAGTCAATGTCCCTCGATATCGTCATTCTCGCCGCAGGCCAAGGCACCCGTATGCGCTCGGCGCTGCCCAAGGTGCTGCACCCGGTTGCCGGCAACTCCATGCTTGGCCATGTTATCCACAGCGCCCGCCAGCTGCAGCCCACGGGTATTCACGTGGTCATTGGCCATGGCGCGGAGCTGGTGCGTGAACGCCTGGCCGCGGACGACCTGAACTTCGTCATGCAGGACAAGCAGCTGGGCACAGGCCACGCCGTGGCCCAGGCCCTGCCGGCAATCACCGCCGATACCGTGCTGGTGCTGTATGGCGACGTGCCGCTGATCGAGGTGGAAACCCTGGAGCGCCTGCTGGCCAAGGTCAGCGCCAGCCAACTGGGCCTGCTGACGGTCAACCTCGCCGACCCGACTGGCTATGGCCGCATCGTGCGTGACGCGCAAGGCCATGTCACCGCCATCGTCGAGCACAAGGATGCCAGCGAAGCGCAGAAGGCAATCAAGGAGGGCAACACCGGTATCCTCGCCATGCCGGCGGCGCGCCTGGCCGACTGGATGGGCCGCCTGTCCAACAACAACGCCCAGGGCGAGTACTACCTCACCGACGTGATCGCCATGGCCGTGGCCGATGGCCTGGTGGTCGCCACCGAGCAGCCCCACGACCCGATGGAAGTGCAGGGCGCCAACGACCGCCGCCAACTGTCGGAGCTGGAGCGTCACTATCAACTGCGCGCTGGCCACCGCCTGATGGCTCAGGGCGTCACCCTGCGCGACCCGGCGCGTTTCGATGTGCGTGGCGAGGTCACTGTCGGGCGCGATGTGCTGATCGACGTCAACGTCATCCTCGAAGGCAAGGTGGTCATCGAGGACAACGTGCAGATCGGCCCCAACTGCGTGATCAAGGACAGCACCCTGCGCAAGGGTGTGGTGATCAAGGCCAACAGCCATCTCGACGGTGCGGTGATGGGCGAGGGCAGCGATGCCGGCCCGTTCGCCCGCCTGCGCCCAGGCAGCGTGCTGGAGGCCAAGGCCCATGTGGGTAACTTCGTCGAGTTGAAGAACGCGCACCTGGGCGAAGGGGCCAAGGCAGGCCACCTGACCTATTTGGGCGATGCCGAGATTGGCGCGCGTACCAATATCGGTGCAGGCACCATCACCTGCAATTACGACGGCGCCAACAAGTTCCGCACTGTGATGGGCGAGGACGTGTTCATCGGCTCCAACAACTCGCTGGTGGCGCCTGTGGAAATCCAGGCCGGTGCCACCACTGCCGCGGGCTCGACCATCACCCAGACGGTCGAAGCCGGCCAGCTGGGCGTGGCCCGTGCGCGCCAGCGCAATATCGAAGGCTGGAAGCGGCCGGAGAAGCTCAAGAAGAGCTGAGTTATCCACAGCGCTTTTTGCACAGGCCGGCTTATGTGAATAAGCCGGCTTTTTTGTGGCTGTGCATGTGGGAGCGGCTTTAGCCGCGAAACAGGCGCCGTCGTGGATGGCACCGGCTTTGCCAGTGTTCGCGGCTGAAGCCGCTCCTACAGGGTAACCACTTGACTAAACGGCTCTCTTAGGTTTTGATTGCGCCACTTAACTTTCGAATCGAAACTTAAAACTGCCATGTCGAAACGAAACACTCCCCAGCGCCGCCACAACATCCTGGCTTTGCTCTCCGAGCAGGGCGAGGTGAGCGTCGATGCCCTGGCCAAACGTTTCGAAACCTCGGAAGTGACCATCCGCAAGGACCTCGCCGCCCTGGAAGCCAACGGCCTGCTCTTGCGCCGTTACGGTGGAGCCGTGACCATGCCCCAGGAGCTGCTGGTGGATACGGTGCAGCCGGTGTCGCAGTACAAGCAGGCCATTGCCCGTGCAGCCGTCGAACGCATCCGTGAACATGCGCGCATCATCATCGACAGCGGCAGCACCACCGCAGCGATGATCCCCCAGCTTGGGCGCCAGCCGGGCCTGGTGGTGATGACCAACTCGCTCAACGTGGCCCGTGCCATCAGCGAGCAGGAACACGAGCCGGTGCTACTGATGACCGGCGGCACCTGGGACCCGCATTCGGAGTCGTTCCAGGGCCAGGTGGCCGAGCAGGTTCTACGCTCATACGATTTCGACCAGCTGTTCATCGGCGCCGACGGCATCGACCTGGAACGTGGTACCACCACCTTCAACGAATTGCTGGGTCTGAGCCGGGTCATGGCCGAGGTGGCCCGCGAGGTGATCGTGATGGTCGAGTCGGACAAGGTCGGCCGCAAGATCCCCAACCTGGAGCTGCCCTGGAGCAGCGTCAGCACCCTTATTACCGATGATCGCCTGCCCGCCGAGGCACGCGACCGCATTCAAGCCCGCGGCATCAATCTGATCTGCGCCGCTATCAGCTAGGAGCAACAACTCATGTGTGGAATCGTTGGTGCCGTTGCCGAGCGCAACATCACAGCCATCCTCATCGAAGGCCTCAAGCGCCTGGAATACCGCGGTTATGACAGTGCCGGCCTGGCCGTCTACAGCCAGCAGGGTGGCCTTGAGCGCCGCCGCCGTATCGGCAAGGTCAGCGAGCTGCAGGCCGCCGTTGCTACCGACCCGCTGGCCGGCCAGCTGGGCATCGCCCACACCCGTTGGGCCACCCACGGCGCTCCAACCGAGGGCAACGCCCACCCGCACTTCTCTGGCCATGACGTGGCCGTGGTGCACAACGGCATCATCGAAAACCACGAAGCCCTGCGCGAAGAGCTCAAGCAGCTGGGTTACGTGTTCACCTCGCAAACCGACACCGAGGTGATCGTTCACCTCATCCACCACCTGCTCAAGACCATCCCGGACCTGACCGACGCCCTCAAGGCCGCAGTCAAGCGCCTGCACGGCGCCTATGGCCTGGCCGTGATCAGCGCCAGCCAGCCAGATCGCCTGGTCGCTGCCCGTAGTGGCAGCCCGCTGGTGATCGGCCTGGGCCATGGCGAGAACTTCCTGGCCTCCGACCAGTTGGCCCTGCGCCAGGTCACGGACCGCTTCATGTACCTGGAGGAAGGTGATATCGCCGAAATCCGCCGTGACCAGGTACAGATCTGGGACCAGGCCGGCCAGCCGGTTCAGCGCGAGACGGTGCAGTACCACGAAGGCGCCGAGGCGGCAGAGAAGGGCAACTATCGCCACTTCATGCTCAAGGAAATCCACGAGCAACCGACCGTGGTGCAGCGTACCCTCGAAGGCCGTCTGGCCAAGGACCACGTGATGGTCCAGGCCTTCGGCCCGCAGGCCGCCGAGTTGTTCGCCAAGGTGCGTAACGTGCAGATCGTTGCCTGTGGCACCAGCTACCACGCCGGTATGGTCGCCCGTTACTGGCTTGAAGAGCTGGCCGGCATTCCCTGCCAGGTGGAAGTGGCCAGCGAGTTCCGCTACCGCAAGGTGGTGGTGCAGCAGGACACCCTGTTCGTCTCCATCTCGCAATCCGGCGAAACCGCCGATACCCTGGCCGCCCTGCGCAATGCCAAGGAGCTGGGCTTCCTCGGTAGCCTGGCGATCTGCAACAAGGGCATCAGCTCGTTGGTGCGTGAATCCGACCTGACCCTGCTGACCCTGGCCGGCCCAGAGATTGGCGTCGCCTCCACCAAGGCCTTCACCACCCAGCTGGTGTCGCTGATGTTGCTCACCCTGGCTTTGGGCCAGGTGCGTGGCACGTTGGAGGCTGGTGTAGAAGCGGAACTGGTGGAAGAGCTGCGCCGCCTGCCGGCCCGCCTGAGCGAAGCCCTGGCGATGGACGGTGTGGTGGAGAAGATCGCCGAGCTGTTCGCCGACAAGCACCACACCCTGTTCCTTGGCCGTGGCGCACAGTACCCGGTGGCCATGGAAGGCGCGCTCAAGCTCAAGGAAATCTCCTATATCCACGCCGAAGCCTACCCGGCCGGTGAGCTCAAGCATGGCCCGTTGGCGTTGGTCGACAACGACATGCCGGTGGTCACCGTGGCGCCGAACAACGAGCTGCTGGAAAAGCTCAAGTCCAACCTGCAGGAAGTGCGCGCCCGTGGTGGCGAGCTGGTGGTGTTCGCTGACGAAAACGCCGGCATGAGCAACGGCGAGGGCACCCACGTGATCAAGGTGCCGCACATTTCCGACGCCCTGGCGCCGATCCTCTACACCATCCCGTTGCAACTGCTGTCGTATTACGTTGCCGTGCTCAAGGGCACCGACGTCGACCAGCCGCGTAACCTGGCCAAATCGGTGACGGTCGAGTAAGGCTGTAGCGAAGGTATTCCTTTTAGATTTAGGGAATTAAACCTGTCGCAAGGGAAATAAAGCTGTCGCGGGTAACCCTGTTCGTGACCAATCCGGGTTGGCGGGGTGCAGTGATGCACGCCGTTGTCCCGACTTGGAATTACGCCTCAGAATCTAATTGACAGGTGTGTCACGCTGTATAGGCTTGTAGTCGAGGACTGCAACTGCGCATCCGTTGGGACTGGGTACCAGCAAGGCCCCCCCGCAATTTCGGCAGCAGAGAATGCTGGTTTCTCTGAAGTAGTGACGACGGGCATAGCCGGTCGGATTCTGAACCCAAGGTCGCAAGGCTGGGAGTTAAAGGATCGCTGCGACTACTCCTCGAACCTTCCGAAAAGGCACCTTTGGGTGCCTTTTTTACACCTTATTTCTGGCAATGTTTGCTCAACTGTTGGCGCTGATGGAAAATTGACCCACCCTGCCGATTGAAATTTGACCCAGGGCGGATTGCTGATTTTGTTACCAGCAACTGTGGATAAGTCTACCAGCGCAGCTGCTGTTGCCCCCACTCCTTCG
>NZ_BQHO01000047.1 GCF_021601385.1 Pseudomonas parasichuanensis
CATCATTTCCATACTGATCACCCTGTGTTCTCCTGCTCAAAAATTGAGCAGAAGCAGTTGAACACCTGGGTCAGTTTTCAGTCGGCAGAACAGCCTCTACTGGGTCAGTTTTCGGTCAGCGGCAACACGCAGTCGCTCGCATCGTTTTATTTTTTTACGATTAAAGCTACAAAAACAATTCAGTTCTTATTTCGTGCAATCCTGCCTGCGGTCGCCGTTCAGCAGTGTGGCCAATATGCTTTATCAGCTGTTGGATGAGCTATGGCAGAGTTGTCCCCTGTGCCAACCTTGCTCATGGCCAGCCAGCGAAGCTGACTTCAATAGGCATTTGAGCTTTTATCAGCGCTTGGCCTCGATACTCATCGATCAAGGTTGGGTTTCCGAGTGGGGCGAACACTGCTTGATGTGGATGGCATATTTGGACTGTGCTCACAATAGGGAGCAGTTCGAACAGATCTGTGCAGCAGCCTCTTCTTCATCACGGCTAAGCGCTCCACGCCGGCTTGCTAGAAGTGTTCAGCAAGCGGTAGGCCTACAGCAGCAGCTGCAGGTGAGCCTCACGACCTAGCTGGCGAGTGGGCATGTCTTGCACTCTCACTGATCACTGACCTTCAATAGCGATCAAGGGCGGCCAAAAGACACTCTCGCTAATCTCCTTTTCTGTCGCACCCAGCAGGCCTGGAGATTCTCCACAGAGCAATCTTCTGGCAGGCGTCCAGCGAAGTGCGAATCTGATGACCCACACCAGCATGCTCGTTCCCGGCCGCCTTGTTCTGGCACTGCGCGTGAGGACCTGGGCTAGAGTTGCGCGGGGGGATAGTTGTCCGCACAACCCAGCTCGCAGCGTTGGACTCGCTACCTTGATGAGGATCGGGCACATGCTTCTCTTACCTGCCATTCGCTAGGTTTGCAAAGGGAGGTACCCAGAGGGCCAGGTCATTCACGTCCAGTGCGGTGAGCCTGTCTCCGCTCTGCAGGAGGCGGCTTATTCCTTTCGCTCAAGTTGCCCGTTCACGGTGGAGAGTGGGGCGGAAGGTTTCCGCAAAAATCATCGTCAACGCGGCGTCGGGTGATCAGCACAGCAACAGTCCAGGCTAAACCTGCTGGGGCATTCTGCGGCAAGTGAAGACCCGCGAGGCATTTGTCGGACGCTTTTCAGGATGGGGAGTGATTGGCGTTCGTGGCTGGTATCAGACCCTGCAGATAGCCGAGTTGCTTGGCCTGGGCTCGTACCAGTCGCTGGTCCTGTCGGTGTGCCATCAGGTAGTGCTTGGCCTTTTCACGCATCGCCGCCAGTTCGTTGGACATCTCGTCCACCGCCTGGCGTGCGGTGGCCAAGGCGGTCTCACGGCTGGTGAGCTGATGCTGGACACCGACAAGCTCCCGTTCAAGTTGCCGCAACTGTTGCTGCTGATGACTCATGCTGCTGTTGGAGCGTTCCAGTTCACGGTAGAGCTGAGTCAGTTCTTCGTGCCGGGCTGCCAGCTGCTCACGCAACTCACGGGTTTCTGCCTGTACCTGGATGAGCTGTTGATCATGCCGCTGCAGCTCTTCTTGGCGTTGCGCCAGATGTTGCTGACGATAGTGGGCCAAGGCATCGCGTACCTGCTGATGCTTGCTCTCCAGAGACTGGATCTGTCCCAGGCGCTCTTCGAGGAGTTGCGACTGTTGCCGGCACGCTTCCTGGAGCCGTTGCCGTTCGCCCTCGATGCCGTGCAGTCGTTCGTTGAGCGACACCTCTCGCAGTGACAGCTGGCGGTACTCCTCGCCCAGCGCTAAGTGCGTCTTCTGCAGTTCTTCCCAGCGGGCGGCGTCCACCGCGCGCTGCTGCTGGTAGGCCGCCTGCTGTCGCTCCAGGCGCGCCCGGTCTGCGGCCACGGCATCCTGTGCCTCGCTGGCCAAACGGAGAGCTAGACTTTCCAAGAGCGCCTGGAGTTCGTCCGACAGCTTGATCCGCGGCGGTTGCGGCTCACCTTCGGCCAGCTCGCGCAGGTAGCGGCTGATAGTGGTCTTGGAACCGGTATGCCCGAGCTCGGCGCGCACCGCCTCGATGCTCGGTGCCAGGCCGCGGGCGAGGAGGGCATCCCGCGCACGTTGCACCAAGGCTTTGTTGATTCCAGCGCGGGCCATGGTCGAGCTCCGACTTTTTCGTACTGTTCAAACAGTATGGAAGTACAGGTGTACAGCCGCCGGTCGGGCGCCGAAAAATCAGACCAGCTGACGTGTGAGAAGCCCAGATTCTCAAACCCTAGACCGATATATCGGTTTGCGGCGAGTGATTGGCGGTACGGAGCATCAGTCATGAACGATCCCGAGCACTATCGCCAGGCGGCCCGGCGTGAGAGCACCGCGCGGCGCTATGCGCGGGTCATCGAGCATTTCGAAGCCGAGTGGGGTGGGCTGCTGCCGGCCAGCCAGGCCAGTGTCGGACGCTACCTCGCCGAGCATGCCGAGCGCTTGTCCCCCGGCACGCTGCGGACTCATCTGGCGGCCCTGGCCCAGTGGCACCTGCAGCATGGGTTTGTCGACCCGACCAAGGCCCTTGCGGTGCGTGAAGTGCTGCGAGGGATTCAAGCGTTGCACTCGCGGCCAGCTGTACAGGCCGAGCCGTTGCAACTAAAGGAGTTGGAAGCCTGCATTGAAGTCCTCAAACGAGAGGAGCAGGGTGATCAGCCCGTCGGGCGGTTGCGTGCCTGCCGTGATCGGCTGCTGCTGTTGCTGGGGTTCTGGCGGGCGTTGCGCAGCGACGAACTGTGCCGACTGCGCATCGAGTTCACCCGACTCGATCCGGCCAAGGGACTGACACTGTTTCTACCCAGCAGTAAGACTGATCGCGCCAACCTGGGGCGGCAGCTCAGCGTCCCAGCTCTCACTCATCTCTGTCCGGTGCAAGCGTACGAGGACTGGCTGGACTGTAGCGGTTTGCTCGACGGGCCTTTACTGCGCAACGTGGATCGTTGGGGACGGTTAGGTGAGGGGTTGCACAGCTACAGTGTCCCTCGGATTCTCCGGCGAATTTTGCAGCGGAGCGGGTTGGAGCCCGATGGCTACAGCGGTCATTCGCTGAGAAGGGGCTTCGCCACTTGGGCCAGTGCCAACCAGTGGAGTGCGAAAGCCTTGATGGATTACGTGGGATGGCGCGACGTGCAGTCAGCGATGCGCTACGTCGACGCGGAGGTCCCCTTTGGCCCGTTGCGGCGCTGAGTTGTCGGTACGTCGTTACTCAGGGGCGTCGAACATAGTGCAAACTGCCAAACAAACGGGGCGAGTGAAGCTTAGAATATTGAGGGGAAGACGCACTGCATAAGCAAGGCCAGTGACGTGGAACAGACCGGTTTGTTTACTCCAGGCACGCAGCCAAGTTCGGCGGAGCGCTAGGGCTGTAAGCCGAAGGCGTTTTTGATCGGCAATCTGCCGTTGCCGCCAAGCTCATTGCAGGTCTACCTACTGGTGCGTGCCAGCTTCGCATTCGCGGATGGCTTCCTAGCCCTTGAGTCGTATCTGCAAAGAGCGGAGCTGGGTGTCTATTAATAAGGGCTTTATTCGAGCGATATTACCAGCGGCGGTACTTAAACAAATATTGGAAGAGCTCGCGGGAGAGCTGGTTCATGTTCGAATGGTCCCGTGCATTGGGATGGAGAGAAGCATAAAGTTTTCAACTGTTTACCGTGCCGACCTGCATTGAGGTTGCCATACTTGAACATCACGCCTTAATAGCTAGGCAGTCTGGATAGATCGCGCTGGCTCTCAGCACTCGACTGCTCAATACAACATGAAAACTAAATTTCGCCAAAAGCAATATTCATCTATAAAAACAAGGTGCTAGCGCTTTTCCAAAACGTAACCAACGCCGCGCAAAGTATGAATGAGCTTGCTTTCAAAGGGGTCATCTATTTTTGCCCTGAGCCTACGAATGGAGACCTCAACAACATTGGTGTCGCAGTCGAAGTTCATGTCCCAAACCTGCGAGATGATCTGAGTGCGGCTCAGCACCACGCCGGTATTACGCATCAGGTAGTGTAGCAGGGCAAACTCTTTTGTCGTCAGATCAATTCTTTGCCCGTCCCTGAAGGCTCTATGGCGGCTCTGGTCGAGCTCCAGGTCAGCTACGCGAATGATCTCCACGGATGCGGGGTGATCAGACCTACGCATCAAGGCGCGAACCCGCGCCAACAGTTCAGGGAACTCAAATGGCTTTATCAGGTAGTCATCTGCGCCGTTTTCCAACCCGCGTACCTTATCCACCAAACGGCTTCTCGCCGTGAGCATCATGATGCGCGACGGGCAATTCTTACGCCGTAGCAGTTCAAGAACCTGCCACCCGTCCATCTCTGGCAAATTGATATCAAGAATGATCAGCTCGTATTCGTGTTGCTTAGCCAAGAATAGTCCATCGGATCCGGTATGGACGCAATCTACTACATAACCACATTCGGTAAGGCCCTGACGCACATATTCCGCAGTTTTTACCTCATCCTCAATAACCAGAATTCGCATGGGATTTTGTCTCGATATCACAGAGCAATTAACCGCGCGCGCGCGCCGGCATTATTGAGAGGAATGGTAAATCAAAATTGAGGGGGCAGGGTCTAAATTACGGATTTGTAATTTCCAGGTAATATGATTGATAGCCTGCCGGTATATCTTGTCGCGGTCTGGGTTTGACGATTTCGGGTCCTCACTCAACTAGGTAATTTGACCTTATGAGGTATTGGGTTTTTTTCTTTTTTGTGTTGGCTTCGTTCCGTTCAGATGACGGTGAAGTCACGCACACTGAGGAGCCTGGGCATTGGTGCAGCCATGAGTTGCATCGCGCACTCGAACGATTGATCGGGTTTTAGGCAAAAAAAAGGCGCCCGAAGGGCGCCAAATATCCACCTTTTACCAAAGGAGCACTTAAGCCACTCAAGGTGAATGCGTAATGCACGTTTTTTCTGGAGGGACCAACTTAAAAATAAACTGGTCCGCTCAGAGAATTACAGAATCGACAGCGGGTATTCAATGATCACGCGAGTTTCATCCAGATCCGATTCGAATGCAGTGGCACGCGTGGTGGCTTGGCGCAAACGGAAGGAGAGGTCTTTTGCCGGACCGGTTTGCACGACATATTTGACCTCGATGTCACGCTCCCAACGTTTCTGATTGGTAAGCGGATCACCGTTGGCATCAGTGCGCATGTAGAACTGGTTGGCGTTCGAATAGTCGGCGCCCGAGCCCCTGGCGTAGCGGGTCATGAACGTCAGACCAGGAATGCCGTAGCTGGTGAAGTTCAGGTCATAACGCAGCATCCAGGAGCGCTCTTTCGGTGAGTTGAAGTCGCTGTACTGGATGGAGTTATCGACGAAGATCGAGTCTGACTGACGCAAGTAGTCGAAATCGTCGTCGCCGTTGTTGCGCTGGTGCGAGAGGGCGAGGGTGTGAGCGCCGTAACGGACGCCGACTTTGGCACTCCAGATGTTGTTGTCGAACTCACCCAGGCGTCGTTTACCCTCATCTACGGCTTTGTAGTAATTGAAGCCGCCCAGCAGTGCAAGGTCGTCGCTCAGCGGGTAGACGACGCTAGTACCGGCATAGTACTGATTCCAGACATCCTTCAGCTGGCTGGCGTATACGCTCACGGTGACATTGTCGTTGACCTGATAGTCGCCACCACCGTACCCAATCCAAGGCGAATTAACTGGGCCGCCATAGAAGGTGACGAAGTTATCATTCAAGTTACTGGAAACTGGCTGGCTCATCGCATGCAGTCGACCACCCTGTAGGGTGAGGCCCTGGATGCTGGTGTTCTCAACGGTCACACCGCGGAAGCTTTCAGGCAATAGGCGCGAGTCGCCTGATGCAACAACCGGAGTCGACGGGAAGACATCACCTACTTTCACTACCGTATCGAACAACCGGACTTTGGCCGCGCCGCCTACCTTGGTGTATTCATCGCGAGCTTCGCCCTTGTTATCAACAGGCAGCACGTCGAAGGAGCTACGACCGCCATTGCGCCCGTCACCGGTGTCGAGCTTAAGGCCGATCATGGCAAAGGCATCAACACCAAAGCCGACGGTACCCTGGGTAAAGCCAGAGTTAAATTTGGTGATGATCGCGTGCGCCCAGGCTTCGGAGTAGCCATTGGTGTTGCCCTTGCCACTGTTGTAAGTGGGGGCCGAACTGTCGCGATTATCACGATTGAAGTAGAAGTTGCGGTTGAGCACTGTAAGGCTGCTGCCTTCGATGAAACCTTCCTGCTTATCTTCAGCTTGAGCAGTAACTGCAAAGCTTCCAGATAGCGCCGAAACTGCCGCCAAATACAGTGGTACTTTTGTTTTCATCCGATGCTCCTTTGATTTACGGCAGTTTTTATTATGTTTACCGGCGCGGGCGTCGTTATAAATTGTGGCCCGGCGGCGCGCCTAGCGTAGCGCCGAGCTCATATTTGCAGGCTGAAGATAACGGGAGGGTGATAGGACAATTACAATTTCGTCATCTGCTCGTTATTTGGGTGTTCCACACCGCGTGCTAGCGATCTCTCTCGTTAGCAACAAAATCCTATGGATCGGCTGTTTTTTCAGTGTTTTCGGGCATTACGAGCATTTATTACGAAATTGTAATTTTCTAGCCACCCCTCTGATAGCTAGCGCTCTTTAGAGTGCCATCACCTAATCCAGTGGGGCTTGGCAGCTGTTTCGGCGTTCTGGCCAAGCTTTAACGAAGTTTGTGCACGAGGACCAAGAAAGTGCCCCGGTATAACCGCAATGTCTTATCCAAGACCTACGTCTCACCTTGGAAGATCGCCGCTCTCTGTGCGGTGATGTCCGGGGTGTTGGCACCCGCAGCACTTGCCCAAAGCATCAGCTTGCCCCAAGCGCTGTCGACGGCAATGGATGCCAACCCAGACCTCGCGGCTGCACGACAGGAAATCGGCATCGCGGACGGTGCGCGCAAGCAAGCCGGGCTGATTCCTAACCCCGAAATCTCCTATGAGATGGAGGACACACGACGTAGTACCAGCACAACGACCGTAACTCTAAGTCAGACTTTGGAGCTAGGTGGTAAGCGGGGAGCTCGCGTAGAGGTCGCTACATACGGCCAGAGCGTTGCGCAGCTTGAGTTAGACCGTCGCGTGAATGGTCTGCGTGCAGACGTTGTGCAGGCGTTCTATGCGGCATTACGAGCCCAAACCGGACTCGACCTGGCCAAACAATCCCTTGACCTTACAGAGCGCGGCCTTCGCATTGTTGATGGTCGTGTTCGTGCAGGTAAATCTTCGCCCGTGGAGGCAACCCGCGCCCAGGTGCAACTGGCTGAAGCCAGGCTGCAGGTCCGTCGTGCCGAAACGGAAAAAACGACGGCCTACCAGCAACTCGCCCAAGTTACGGGGAGTTCAGTGACCGTATTTGATCGCCTTGAATCACCGACCCTGTCTCCAGGCTTGCCGCCGCGGACTGAAGAGTTGCTGGCACAGCTCGATCAGACTCCGGAAATGCGCCAGGCAGTGGTGCAAATTGATAAGAGCGACGCCTCGCTTGGCGCAGAGAAAGCTCAGCGCATTCCAAACCTCACCGTAAGCGTGGGTAGCCAGTACGACCGCTCGGTTCGCGAGCGAGTGAATGTCGTTGGACTGTCCATGCCTCTGCCGCTGTTTGATCGTAACCAAGGCAACATTCTTTCCGCTTCTCGACGCGCCGATCAGGCCCGCGACCTGCGTAACGCTGTCGAGCTGAGACTGCGTGCCGAAACCCAAACCGCGTTGAACCAGTGGTCTACCGCCATGCAAGAAGTCGAATCCTACGACAAGACCATTCTGCCCTCAGCCCAGCAGGCTGTGGACACCGCAACCCGCGGATTCGAAATGGGGAAATTCGGCTTTATCGAAGTGCTGGACGCGCAGCGCACGTTGATCGTTGCCCGCGGCCAGTATCTCGAGTCGCTAGCCGCGGCGACCAATGCGCGTGCGCAAGTAGAAAGGGTTTATGGCGAAGTCGGTTCGACTGCCGGCGCCCGTTGAACGGGCCGTACATTTTCTTCGGCACTCGGCGTTAAACACGCCAGTGTCTACGATCAGCAGGAGTAGCAATGGATAACAAACGCAAGATCGCCCTCGCGGTAGCCGCTGTGGCAGCCCTTGGATTTGGCAGCCTCGCCTGGAACAACAGTTCCGAACAGCAAGCCGCAACTAGCACAGAACACGGTACTGACGATGGTCATGGCCATGAAAAGAAGGCCGGATCAGCCAACAAAGAGCAGGGTGATGCGGGACATGATGAAGAGGGGCATGGCGAGGAAGGTCACAGCGAAGCGGGCCATGGCGAGGAAGGCCACAGCGAAGAGGGCGGGGAAGAAGAAGGCAAGCTGACCCTCAGCGCAGAGCAAATCAAAGCTGCCGGCGTTTCTCTGGAATCTGCCGCGCCCCGAGACTTGGGCACGGTCGTGAGCTTCCCGGGCGAGATTCGTTTCGACGAAGATCGTACTGCGCACGTTGTTCCTCGTGTCCCTGGCGTTGTTGAAGCTGTTCAGGCCAATCTGGGCGAGACCGTAAAGAAGGGCCAGGTCCTTGCTGTAATTGCCAGCCAACAGATCTCTGACTTGCGCAGCGAACAACAGGCTGCACAGCGTCGCGTAGAACTGGCTCGAGTGACTTTCGATCGAGAGAAGCAGCTGTGGCAGGACAAGATTTCCGCTGAGCAGGACTACCTTCAAGCTCGCCAGGCGCTGCAGGAAGCGGAGATCTCTCTGGCCAATGCCAAGCAGAAGGTGGGCGCAATCGGCGCCTCGGTTAACTCCGTTGGCGGTAACCGTTATGAGCTCCGGGCTCCCTTCGACGCCGTAGTGGTGGAGAAGCACTTGACCGTCGGTGAAGTCGTCAGCGAGGCGACTAACGCCTTCATCCTGTCAGACCTCACTCAGGTCTGGGCCACTTTCGCCGTTCCGCCTACAGACTTGGGCAAGGTCACGACCGGGCGTGCCGTTAAGGTTTCTTCGCCAGACATGAACGTCGAGGTCGAGGGCAAGGTGGGCTATGTCGGCAGCCTGTTGGGTGAGCAAAACCGTGCAGCAACCGTCCGTGTCACCCTGACCAACCCTAACGGGGCCTGGCGCCCCGGCCTTTTCGTCAATATCGCAGTGACTTCCCAGACTGATCGCGTAGCGGTGGCCGTCCCTGAACATGCCGTGCAGACCGTTGAGGACAAACCATCGGTATTCGTCCGCACCGCAGAAGGCTTCGACACCCGTCCAGTGAAACTGGGCCGACGTGACAATGGGTACGTGGAAATCACCGACGGTGTCGAAGCGGGCGCCCAAGTGGCTACCAATGGCAGCTTCACACTCAAGTCTGAGCTCGGCAAAGCATCTGCCGAGCACAGTCACTGATGCGAACTGACAGGATGATTTCTCATGTTTGAACGTATCATCAGATTCGCCATTGAGCAGCGCATCGTTGTAATGATCGCTGTCTTGATCATGGCCGGCATCGGTATCTACAGCTATCAAAAGCTGCCCATCGATGCGGTACCCGACATCACCAACGTCCAGGTGCAGATCAACGCTGCAGCGCCTGGCTATTCGCCATTGGAAACTGAGCAGCGGATCACGTTTCCAGTAGAAACGGCCATGGCCGGTCTCCCGGGCCTTCAGCAGACCCGTTCCCTGTCTCGCTCTGGCCTGTCTCAGGTCACCGTGATCTTCAAGGATGGCACCGACATTTTCTTTGCCCGCCAGCTGATCAACGAGCGGCTGCAGGTTGCGAAGGAGCAGCTGCCAGAGGGCGTAGAAGCCGTCATGGGACCGGTCTCCACCGGCCTCGGGGAAATTTTCCTGTGGACCGTAGAGGCCGAAGATGGCGCGGTCAAAGAAGACGGTACGCCATACACTCCCACCGACCTGCGGGTAATCCAAGACTGGATCATCAAGCCCCAGCTGCGCAACGTTCCTGGCGTGGCAGAGATCAACACCATCGGTGGTTTTGCCAAGCAGTTTCTGGTTGCGCCGGATCCGAAGCGTCTGGCTACCTACAAGCTGACACTGAATGATCTGGTCGCAGCGTTGGAAAGCAACAACGCCAACGTCGGTGCCGGTTACATCGAGCGTAATGGCGAGCAGTTGCTCATCCGTGCACCAGGCCAGGTGGGCAACATCGAAGACATCGCCAACATCGTAATCACCAGCGTGGATGGTGCACCGATTCGCATCAGCAATGTCGCTGACGTCAGTATCGGTAAAGAGCTCCGTACGGGTGCTGCTACCGAGAATGGGCGTGAGGTCGTGCTCGGTACCGTGTTCATGTTGATCGGTGAAAACAGCCGTACTGTGTCCCAAGCTGTCGCTGCGAAGCTGGCGGACATCAACCGGACCCTGCCAAAGGGCGTGGTTGCCGTCACCGTTTACGACCGTACCAACCTGGTTGAAAAAGCCATTGCGACTGTGAAGAAGAACCTGGTGGAAGGCGCGATCCTGGTTATCGCCATTCTCTTCCTGTTCCTCGGCAACATCCGTGCTGCGCTGATCACCGCGATGGTCATTCCACTGTCCATGCTGTTCACCTTCACAGGCATGTTCAACAACAAGGTCAGTGCCAACCTAATGAGTCTAGGGGCACTCGACTTCGGCATCATCGTCGACGGTGCCGTGGTTATCGTGGAGAACGCGATCCGTCGATTGGCCCATGCGCAGCACAAACATGGTCGCATGCTTACCAAAACCGAACGCTTCCATGAAGTCTTTGCCGCTGCTCGAGAAGCGCGTCGGCCGCTGATCTTCGGGCAGCTGATCATCATGGTGGTGTACCTGCCGATCTTCGCCCTCACTGGCGTTGAGGGCAAAATGTTCCACCCCATGGCCTTCACTGTCGTGATGGCGCTATTGGGCGCAATGATCCTCTCCGTTACCTTCGTGCCTGCGGCGATCGCCATGTTCGTCACTGGCAAAGTCAAGGAGGAGGAGGGCGTGGTCATGCGCACCGCGCGGCTGCGTTATGAGCCGGTACTGCAATGGGTGCTTGGGCACCGGAACATTGCTTTCTCGGCCGCAGTTGCCCTGGTCGTGCTCAGCGGCGTGCTTGCCAGTCGCATGGGTAGTGAGTTCATCCCGAGCTTGAGCGAAGGTGACTTCGCTCTTCAAGCCCTGCGTGTGCCGGGTACCAGCCTGAGTCAGTCGGTGGACATGCAGCAGCGCTTGGAAAAAGCGGTCATCGAACAGGTACCGGAAGTCGAGCGGATGTTCGCCCGTACCGGTACTGCTGAAATCGCTTCTGACCCGATGCCGCCTAATATTTCCGACGCCTACGTCATGCTCAAGCCAAAGGAGCAATGGGCCGATCCCAGCAAGTCGCGAGACGCGCTGATTGCCGATGTGCAGAAGGCCGCCGCCAGCGTGCCGGGCAGCAACTATGAGCTGTCCCAGCCGATCCAGCTGCGTTTCAACGAACTGATCTCCGGGGTACGCAGTGACGTTGCGGTCAAGGTTTATGGTGACGATATGGACGTGCTCAACACCACGGCCAACAAGATCGCCGCAGCACTCAAAGCGGTACCGGGTTCTTCGGAGGTCAAGGTTGAGCAGACCACCGGCCTGCCGGTGCTGACCATCAATATCGACCGGGAAAAAGCAGCACGTTATGGCCTGAACATTGCGGATGTGCAGAATTCGATCGCGATTGCTGTAGGTGGCCGCACAGCCGGAACGTTGTACGAGGGTGATCGTCGATTCGACATGGTGGTTCGCCTGCCTGAGGCCGTACGTACCGACGTAGCGGGTATGTCTAGCCTGTTGATCCCTGTTCCTGCCAATGCGGCTCAGGGCACCAACCAGATAGGCTTCATTCCGCTGTCACAGGTCGCTAACCTTGACTTGCAGTTGGGCCCGAATCAGATCAGCCGCGAGAACGGCAAGCGTTTGATCATCGTTAGCGCCAACGTTCGGGGGCGCGACCTTGGGTCGTTCGTTGATGAGGCGGCAACCACGCTGGCAACGAGGGTGGAAGTCCCTGCGGGTTACTGGACCAGTTGGGGCGGCCAGTTCGAGCAGCTGCAATCGGCAGCCAAGCGCCTGCAGATCGTTGTACCGGTTGCCTTGTTCCTGGTCATGACCTTGCTGTTCCTGATGTTCAACAACCTGAAGGACGGCATGCTGGTCTTCACCGGTATTCCATTCGCACTCACCGGGGGCGTCGTGGCGCTATGGCTGCGGGATATCCCATTGTCGATCTCGGCAGGGGTGGGCTTCATTGCGCTGTCGGGCGTTGCGGTATTGAACGGGCTTGTGATGATCGCCTTCATCCGCGGCTTGCGAGAGGAGGGGAGAACGCTCAGGCAGGCCGTTGACGAAGGCGCATTGACCCGCCTGCGACCTGTGCTGATGACAGCTCTGGTGGCTTCCCTGGGCTTCATCCCGATGGCCTTGGCTACCGGTACCGGTGCAGAGGTTCAACGCCCGCTGGCAACGGTGGTGATTGGCGGAATCCTGTCCTCCACTGCGCTGACCTTGCTGGTACTGCCTGCTCTGTATCACTGGGCACACCGCAAGGATGAAGACGGTGACGAGTCCGAAGTGGTGAGCTAATAGGCGATTACAGAAAAGCCCACAACGCGTGTTGTGGGCTTTTTTTGTTTTTATATGAAGCAGATGCACTTACCTTTCAAAATTGTAAGTTTCTCGTCATGCCGGTGATGCCTGTGCGTTGCTAAAGTTACGCCCGAGAAGACTTGAAACTGAGAGGTTTATATGAAAAAGCTAATGGTTGCTGCTGCACTTGTTATGTTCTCGATGGCTTCGCAGGCTAATACTTTCTCCGAAAGCAAACAGCTGCAATACATCAGTGAGCATCAGACTGCTGTGGCAAACTATGCAGAGAAAAATGGCAAGCCTATGCCGGAGATTCAAGACTACAAGTACGGCATGAAGATTGATGTTGCCAAATTCGTGCGTCAGTCCCAAGACCCCAGGACTTGCCAGGTCTACCCGCGGTTGATGACCTTTGAAGACTCCCAGGGTACGCTCAAGACGGTTCGCTACTCCATGTACTCGCAATGCATCAACAACAAGTAGTGACCGCTGTGAATAGAACAATTAGAGAATTCACAAATGCCAGGCAGTGCCTGGCATTTTTTATGGCGACCGATGAGGCCCGTTAAAGGCCTAAGCCTTAATGGCTGGCCGTGGGCAAGCCGTGAAATAGATCTTAGGTGCTCAAACACGATGGCTTTCAACTGCAGAGGGCAGTTTTTAGCCTTGACCCCAGAAGGGACGAGTTATGAAAAGTTTGCTTGAACGCCCAGACGACCAAGCAGGGCATGATGGCCATAGCCATGAGCATGACGGCATCTTTGGCATGAACACCGAACTGGTTTTCGCGCTGATCTGTGGTGCCCTTCTCGGTGCCGGTGCTCTCGCAGAACAGCTCGGGCTGATCGACAGGATGTCGCTAGTTCTGTACGTGTCTGCCTACGTTTTCGGTGGATGGTTTACCACCAAGGAAGCGATCAGCAACATCCGCCAGAAGCGATTCGAGATCGACACGCTGATGCTGCTCGCCGCCGCAGGGGCTGCGAGCATTGGCGCCTGGGCAGAGGGGGCGCTGCTCCTGTTCCTTTTCAGCTTGGGGCACTCCCTGGAAAGCTATGCGATGGGCAGGGCTAAGAAAGCCATCGAGGCGCTTTCTAAGCTCGCACCCACCACTGCAATGGTGCGAAGCACAGACGGCACGAATGAACTGCCTGTGGAGCTCCTCGTTCCAGGCGACGTTGTCATCGTGCGCCCGTATGATCGTCTGCCGGCCGATGGCTTTGTGGTCGCCGGGTTCTCAAGTATCAATCAGGCGCCAGTGACGGGTGAGAGCGTCCCCGTGGACAAGCGGCCTGTCACCGATGCTGCGCTCGCTCGTAGCAAGCCAGATGCCGTGGATGCTGCTTCGAAAGTCTTCGCCGGTACCATCAATGGCGAAACCCTGATCGAGGTCGAGGTAACACGTCGCTCCACGGAAAGCACCCTGGCGCGGGTCATCAAAATGGTCAGTGAAGCCGAGGTTAGGAAGTCGCCGACACAGCGCTTCACCGACCGCTTCCAACGAGTGTTCGTTCCGTTGGTCCTGCTCCTGGTAGCAGCGCTGATGTGTGCCGGCATATTCATCGATGAGCCATTTCGTGATTCGTTCTACCGAGCGATGGCCGTCCTGGTCGCCGCAAGCCCATGTGCGCTTGCGATCGCAACACCCAGCGCCATTCTTTCCGGCATCGCCAGGGCTGCTAGAGGCGGAGTACTGATCAAGGGCGGTGCGCCGCTCGAAGAACTCGGCTCCTTGAATGCCATGGCTTTTGACAAAACCGGTACCCTGACCGAAGGACGCCCCCGCATCACCGATGTGATACCGCTAGCCGGTACTCAGGTTCAAGATCTGTTGGCCGTCGCCATCGCCGTGGAGTCGATGAGCGACCACCCACTCGCTGCGGCTATCGTGCGCGACGGCGAGGAGATGATTGGCACCAGGGACAAATCTCAGGTAATCAACCTGACGAACCTGGTTGGCCGCGGCGTGCGCGCGGAGGTGGATGGCCAGTTCGTCTGGATTGGTAAAGTCGAGATGTTCGGTACCGACGGCATTCCCACGCTCAGTAAGGCTGCCCTGGAGGCGGCGGAACGTCTGCGACAGTCGGGACGCACCACCATGGTGGTGCGCCGTGCTGACAAAGATCTGGGGGTTATCGGTTTGTTGGATACCCCACGAGAGGGCGCCAAGGAGGCACTCCAGAAACTCAGGGAGATGGGCATTGGTCGCATGATCATGATTTCGGGGGACCATAACCGCGTTGCTGAAGCCGTAGCCAGGCAAGTTGGCCTGGACGAGGCGTGGGGAGATCTGATGCCGGACGAGAAGGTTCAGGCGATCAAGAACCTGCGCCTCAGCTCTAAAGTTGCCATGGTTGGGGACGGCGTGAATGATGCGCCTGCCATGGCCCATTCGAGTGTCGGCATCGCTATGGGGGCTGCCGGCTCTGATGTCGCCTTGGAAACGGCTGACATCGCACTTATGGCAGACGACATCCGACAGCTTCCCTTCGCGGTCGGCCTAAGCCGTCATACCCGCTCGATCATCCGCCAGAACTTGTTCGTCAGTCTCGGGATTGTGGCCATTCTGGTGCCCTCTACCATCATGGGCTTGAGCATTGGCGCTGCCGTTGCTATCCATGAGGGCTCTACGCTTCTGGTTGTGTTTAATGCCTTGCGCTTGTTGGCCTACCGCAAATAAGTTTGATCTTTGGTTCACGCGGGCAAAAAAAAGCCGGGAGCGCACTCATTGCTCCCGGCTTTTTTGCGCGACCTGTTGAGGGGATCAGAACACGTATTGGAGGCGAGTCACGAAGGCGTTGCCGCTGTCGTCGCCAACGGTGTTCTCGTTATTGTCGGTGCGCACATTGATGTAGTTGGCACTGACTTTCACCGCCTCATTGACGTACCAGTTCACGCCGACCGTGTGGCTTTTGGCTTTGCGCTCATCGGACTGATCCGCAGTGGCCACCAGGTTGCCGTCCTCGACCTTGATGTCGTCAAATCGGTAGAAGACTTCCCAGGCACCCAGCTCTTTGTCTTGTGGCTTGATGGTGTCGAACTTGGCACCGTCAAGCTTGTAGATGCGTGGCTCGCCGGTCAGGGTATACGCCATCTGGGCGTAGTAACCAGAAGCCTTCATGTCATTGTTGGCTTGGTCGGCTTTCAGTTTCCGGCGCAGGTATTCAGCTTGAACCGAGAATGGGCCAGTGGCCCAGGCACCCTCTAGGCCCCAGACCGAATCGTTGTCCCACAGGCCTTCTTGCGCTGCAGCGCCACCGAACAGCATACGGTTGCCGTTGGTGCCAGCATCACCGCCGCCGTTGGTATCTACGCCGCGAACACCCAGGCGCGAACGTACGCGGGTATCGACGGCGCTGTCCTTGAGGTCGCGATAGGCGTACTGGGCACCGACATGCAGGACGTTGCCATCAGAGTGCAGCGGTGCGAACACACCACGCACGTTGTAGCGCTTGGTGCTGTCGCCATCGGAGTTGTTGTTGGTCTCGCTGAAAACGCTACCTGACAGGTAGGCCATGTCAGCGATGGTGCTGGTGGCCTGTACACCCATACCGGCGTTGTCGTTGATCCATTCAGCCAAGTCGTAGGTGAGGTTTCGCTCCATGCCGGTTGTCCACTTCGAGCTGGTCGCTTTCTCAAGACCGAAATCGGTGTAGAACCGGCCGAAGCGCAGCTGGACCGGGGCGAAGCCGGTGTAGGTCAGGCTGGCTTCATCAAAGTAGCCATCGGAATCGTTGCCGGTGTTGCGGGACAGATCGTAGTTGATCTGGTATTTCCAGTCGCGGTACAGGGTGCCACCAAATTCGATATAGGCGCGGCGGAAGTAGGCCGCGTCGGCGGTGTCGCCGTTCTTGGTGTAGACACCATCGAATCGACCATAGTCGGCTTGAACCCGGCCACCCAGTTTGAAACTGAATTCCTTGTCAGTGGTGGAAAGTTCAAGACCGCCCTTGGTTTTGAGAACGAGGTCAGCTCCGTCAGTAGTCACTGTGCCGGAGAATGCTTGCGAGGAAAATGCGCCTACTATTGCAGCGGCCAACAGCTTTTCCCGCATGTTCGAAGAACGGATCATTGCTTGCCTCTCGTGTGTTAAGTACTTAGCAGCCGACGGATTATTTCGCCCTGCGCCGGCCTATATAGATCTTGCAGATTGGGGCAGGTCACAATCGTCACCCGCTGTAACAAGATGCCTGTGTTCTAAGTGCTCTGACTAGTTTGCAAGCAAAAATGACAGTTATGTTTCTGTAGTGTTAACGAGGGAGGTTTATAATCTAACAAATCTGTCAGCGAACAAGCCAATCCTTCTTGTCGAGGAAGCTTTTTTTGATCAGCCTTCGAATTTCCAAAACCTGCGGATGGCGTACAAAATTCGATTTGATAACAAGATAGACATCTTTTTCTTCCAGATCATCCAGGAAGCCCGGTACGGGTAAGATGTTCTTCTCCATTTTTCGACTGTAATCTGGCAGTACACCGATGCACGCACCGCCAACGACAAGACCGCGGGATAAGTTATAGCTCTTAACCCGAGTGGTACCACCCTGGTGGTCAGCCACGATCGATGCCCACTTTTGTGAGCCGGCCAGAATCTCATCATCCCAAGGAACAACAAGCATGAAGTTGTGCAGATCCAGGCTATGCACGGGAAGCGTGACGCTTCTTGAGTAGCGGCTGGAAATGAACAATGCATGCCCAATCCGGCCAAGCTGTTCAAACCTGTAGTCAGGATGGCGACCCAAGACGTCTTCGTCATCGGGGCTCATGAAAAAGATGCCGACATCGACTTCCCCCTCAGAGAGCATTTGGGGGGTGCACTCAGAGTGGATTTCCAGCTGCATTTCGGCATGGTCCCGTACATAGGCAACCAGATCACGGTTGACGATGTCGCTTAGCACTGGCTCGGTGATCGCCAGGGTAAGCCTGGGAATTTCCTTCTCGCCGTCCTTGCCAAGTCCGTCCGGGCCGAAGAGCTGGCATAGGTATTGGCTGACTCTTTCGCCTGTGCGGGTCAGGGCAAGCTTGTTGTGCTTGTACACAAACACGGGAGCACCCACATGCTCCTCCAGCTTCTCCAGGCGCTTTCGTAGTCCTACCACCGGAACATTAAGCCCCCGGGCCGCCTGTTTGAAACTCGCACATCGTGCTGTTGCGAAAAACTCTAACGCTAACTGATCATCAATTGGCAAATCATCCAATATGTCAGGACTGTAAGGAGCAGCGCCGCCTGTATGTGTTTCATTTTGTGTAACCATTTGATCCCCCTTGATCCGGGGAATTTATCTCAATGCCGTCCGGTATTTCCTTATTGTGTCAATATTGTAATGTGTAGGTCATGCATACGTTATGGGAGGTGCTGTTTTTCGAAAGCGTAATGTTCAGGCAATGTTTTTGATATTGTGGCGTGCTAGCCTGGTGCGCCAGCCTCACTGCCGATTATATGTAAATTTGATTGGCTATGCGCTTGGAATTAATTCACTTTTTTTTCACCTTTGCCTCCATAGTCTTCGGGCATGAAAAATATAAGCCGTTCTCTTGTTGTCTTGCTGATTCGTTATCTTGGGGTCGGATTCATTGCTACGGGAGTTCACTATGCGGTGTTCCTGGCGCTGGTCACGACAGCGTTTGCTACTCCATTGCTGGCCAGTGTTTGTGGCGGCATGGTAGGCGCTATTGCAAGTTTTGTTGGTAATAGGGCGCTCTGCTTTGTGGCGGATGGTCCTCGTAAATTTCAGCCTGTTAGGTTTGCACTGGTCGGGCTGGCAACAAACTTCGGCAATGGTGTGGGGATGTGGTTCCTCATCAAGTCGAATCTGTCACCGCTTATCTCCCAAGTCCTAGTGACTGTAACGCTCACTGGATTTGGGTTCATTGCACACCGTTTCTGGACTTTCAATCATGCAGACATTGCATCGCTTTCCCGAGCGCCCTGATCCGTTGTTAACCATCGTGGTTCCCTGCTTTCAAGAAGAGGAGACCATTCCCGAGTTCCATCAGCGCATTACCAGTGTCGTAAGGTGTTTACCCGTCTCTTGCGAGATTCTCTACATCGATGATGGCAGCAATGATCGGACCGCGAACCTGCTGCGTGAGTACCAGGATGGCGCGGCCGTCCGCTGCCTGTTCCTGAGCCGCAATTTCGGCAAAGAGGCTGCACTGAGCGCAGGGATCGATCACGCCCGCGGCAGTGCATTGATTTTCATTGACGTCGACCTGCAGGACCCACCCGAGCTCATCCCAGCCATGGTGGACTTCTGGCAACGCGGCTACGACGTGGTGAACATGCAACGCAACCTGAGAATTGGTGATTCTTGGTTCAAACGCATGAGTGCCCGGGCCTACTACTGGGTCATGCAGCGTCTTGTGGAGAAGGTGGATCTTCCCGCTGATGTCAGTGACTTCCGGCTGATTGGACCGGCTCCATTGGCGGCTTTGCGGGCATTGGATGAGCGCTCCAGAATCCTCAAGGGCATGATCGGTTGGGTTGGCTTTCGCACTGTCGAGCTGCCCTACAACCGCACGGTTCGTCATGCCGGAAGCACCAAGTGGAATGCAGCCGGTCTGTTCAATTTGGCCATCGAAAGCATTGTCAGTTTCTCCCGCAAACCGCTGCGCATTTTCAGCCTCGTCAGCTTCGGTCTCTTCGTTTCCAGCTTCTGCTACATCCTTGCATCACTCCTGGCGGGCAGCTTCGACGTCCACCATTTACTCGTCGGCATGGCGTCCTTCATGTGCGTTGGTGTCGCCATTGTGGGGGAGTACCTGGGTGTGACACTCGCGGAAGTGAAGCGCCGGCCTCTCTATTTCCTGAAAAGCAGCAAGGCGGATACCGTGTCCCTCCACCCTTCGGTTTCTTCGATCGAGGGTAAGCAATGCTGAGTCTGAAAAACGAGCGGACGCTGTGGTGGATTCTGGGTTCGATTTTGCTTTTGCGTCTGTTGGGGTTGGGTATCTACCCACTGATGGACACGTCAGAGGCTCGCTACGCCGAGATGGCACGCAAGATGGTCGAGCTGAACGACTGGATCACGCCCATGTTCGACTACGGGGTGCCGTTCTGGGGTAAACCACCGCTGTCGTTCTGGACCCAGGCCGCAAGCATGACAGTCTTCGGCGTGAACGAGTTCGCGGCCCGATTCCCAGCCTGGCTGCTGCACCTGGCCAGCTGTTTCATCATCATCAAGCTCGGCACCCAGCAGATCTCGCGTAACGCGGGCATCTGGGCCGCTATCATCTTTTCCAGCACAACGCTTGGCCTGGTCTCCAGCGGCGTTGTGCTGACTGACCCTGTTCTGTCCTTCTCTATTTTGCTGGCCAGCTATGGGTTCTGGCGTTGGATGAAATGTGGCGACAGATCGAATGCTTACCTGATGTTCGCGGGCCTCGGCTTGGGCCTGCTTGCCAAGGGGCCGCTGACGTTGGTGCTGATGGGCACGCCGGCATTCATCTGGATCGTCATCTACAAGGAGTGGGGGCGGGTGCTGCGGCTTCCCTGGATGGGCGGCCTGATCCTCATGCTCGGGATATCAGTGCCGTGGTATGTCGCGGCTGAGATGAAAACGCCTGGATTCATGGAATACTTCTTCGTTGGTGAGCACTGGAGTCGATACGTCGTCAGTAACTGGGCAGGTGACCTCTACGGCAGCGCTCATGCCAAACCATACGGGACTATCTGGCTCCAATTAGGATTGGCGCTACTGCCGTGGGCCTTTTTCCTCCCGATGCTGATTCGCAGGCGTGAATCCATGCAGCGGTTTGAGGCCTACATCTGGCTTTGGGCTATGGCAACACCGGTGTTTTTCACGTTCGCTGGCAACATCCTGTGGACTTACCTGCTCCCGGCTTTGCCAGCCTGGGCGTTGCTTCTGTCTGGGCGGATCAGTGAGGCTGGTCCAAAGACCACCCGGGCTGCCGTTACCAGCGCTTGGGTGCTGCCAGTCATCGGCGCCGGCATCATCTATGCCGGCGTGCTGGAGCAGAGGCCGCAGAACCAGCGCGATGTAGTTCAGGCCTGGCTGGATGTGCCGTCAGCTCAATCGGCTCCTCTGATCTACCCTGGCCGCCGCTCGTATTCGTCGGAGTTCTACAGTAGTGGGAAGTCCGAAAACATTCAGAACCCCGCGAAGTGGCCTCGTGATGGCTCGTTCTACCTGTCCAGGCGGCTGCGTGACAGCAGGGCTGAACTGCCTGCCGATCTGGGCTGCGTCAAGATCACCGAAGCGAACGCAAGCCAGCTGCTGCTGTGCCGTTGGAAAGGCGCCAAGCAAGGTGCAGAAGGTCTGGCTGGAGAGCGAGATGCGGAAACGCCTCGTACAAACGAAGGCTAAATCCCAGACACAAAAAAGCCAGGTTTTACCCTGGCTTTTTTGTCGATTGCTTTCGTCATTTGAATTCCTTTTTAACCACCGATTAATTATCGGCTTGATCCTTACCATCTTTGTTTTCTTTCTTTTGCTCTTGAGCGACTTGCTGTTTGTTCTGGTCCGAAGAGTCATCGCTCCATAGGCGAGCCTGTTCATTTCGGAAGTTTTCCTGGAACTGCTTCGCTCGCTCGTAGCCACCTTCAGCGTAAGCAGTACCCATGAGACCAAGCAGCAGGCTGCCAATAGCGATAGATTTGAAAAGTTTCATTGTATGCCTCGGTTCTTACTAGGCCTGCCTGACTGACGGCCTTTGTTGGTTTGTAGTTTAGGAACGCGAAGCTAACGGCAAGGTGAGTCAATAATTACAATTCCGTAATTTTTACGATCAACAGGATGCTTAAAATTTTCAAATCTGAAAGGATCATGTCTATCTCGGCATTGTCGAGGGCGACTGAGTGGTTCCTCTTTAATTACAATTTTGATATCTAGCGCGAAAATTCAGCGCGGTGTTGTAGGCCGCTCTAGGAGATAGCTATGAATGACATAGAGCCCTGGGCAGTTGCCATCGGTGACTTCCGTCGAAGCACAGAAAAACTCAATGCCCAGCTCGATGAGCTGGCTTCCCAGACGCGGTCCTGCTGCGCCGTGCTGGAAAAGTCTAACGATCTGGTGGAGCAAGTTGATGCTGCCGGCCGGCAGATTCAGGAGGAGGTGCGAAAGGCCGAGAAAGCGTGGTCGAATGCCGAAGCAGTCGCCTTGCGCGCTGCGGCAGAAGCGTATTCCGCTGCGTGTCGTGGCGTCGACACTGCCATACAACCGTTGATAACGGAGCTTGGCGCCGCGACAAAGTCGGCGAATGCGTCAATCTTGGAGCTGAAGCGTGCGCCTGTGCTGGCCAAGCGCTATGTGATGGTCGTGGCGACAGCCTTCTTCATCCTGGCACTGATTTGTGTCTACTCAACCATGCGCCTCATTGATGCCGCTGGCAGCGTGAGCGCTCAGGAAAAATTGAACGCCCAGTATTTCTCCCACCTGTGGCGGAACGCCAATGCAGAAGAGCAAAAGATCATCCAATCGGTAATGCTGCGGTCACCCATGGATCCTGTAGTCCTCAGACACTGAGGGATTGCAGTAAAACAGACAGGCCCGTCGATCGACGGGCCTTTTCAAGTCAGCTGGGATCAGGCAGCGGTGATTGCCGGCTGCTCTAGCTGAGCTTCTGGGAAGTGCAGGTGGAACCAGGTGAAGTTTTCCTCGGTCACCTCTACGCTCGCCGAGCCTTGATGCAGGCTCATGATCGACTGGACGATGGCCAGGCCAAGACCGGTACCCCCTTCGCTACGTGCTCGACTCTTATCCACACGGTAGAACCGCTCAAACAAATGCGCATGGTGTTCCTTGGCGATGCCGCGGCCCGGGTTGCCGACACTCAAGGTTGTTCCACTCGTGCCGCGTTGCACCTTCACGTAGACCGTGCGACCGCGAGGGCAGTAGCGGATGGCATTCGACACCAGGTTCGACACGGCTCGTTGAATCATCAGGCGGTTACCGCGCACCACATCATCACAGCCTGAAATCTGCAGCTGGATCTCGCCTTCCTCTGCCGAAATGCTGAAGAGATCGCACACTCTTTGAACCTCATCGACCAAGGACACGGGTTCGAATTCAACCATGGACGCCGGATGGCTAACCTGGGCCAGGAATAGCATGTCGGAAACCATGCGGCTCATGCGGTCCAGCTCTTCTGAGCACGACTCCAGCACGTCCCTGTACTCGGGAAGCGAGCGTTCTCTGGTCAGCGCAACCTGGGTTTTACCCATCAGGTTGGAAAGCGGCGCTCGCAGTTCGTGAGCAAGATCGTCTGAAAACTGCGAGAGCTGCTGAACGCCCTCATCCAAGCGAGCCAACATGATGTTGATACCATCGGCGAGCTCTTTAAGTTCTGCCGGCATCCCATCAGTGGGCAGGCGATGGTCGAGGCTCTCGGTGGAGATCTTCGAGGCGACCTTCAGGAATTTGGTTAGAGGCAGAAGACCTCTACGGACGGTCCACCAGCCGATTGCGAGAATCAGCGCGATGATGAACGGGGAAATCATCAGGGCCCAGGTGAGCAGTGCATCGAGCAGGGCTTCATTGGACGACTGGTCCATCGTCATATATACGCTGACTTCGGTACCGTCGCCCAACTTCATGATGCGAGAAGCACTGAGCAAGGGACGGTCTTGAGTATCGCGCCACTCATGCTCCTTTGGCTGTGCGGCGGGTTGGAACTTGTGCACTTCCAAATTGACTTGCTTCGAGCCTATCGAAAGCAGTGGCGTTTGACTTTGTCCCGAAGCGAAGATGCTGACGTACAGGTTATTGTGGCCCATGACCAGGTCCACAAGCTGATGCGCGTCTGCGTTGACACCTGAGATTTCAGAAATGGTGGACAGGTTGTGAGCCATGCCAGCCATTTTCACTTCCAGGTCACTGCGGGCATTTCGTTCAAGCGCCTGACCCACCATCAGATAACCGAAGGTGGCGAACAGAAGCAGCAACGCTGCGCTCATCAACCCCACTTTTAATCCCAGCTTTGCAGCCAGGCTGAATGGCCTCATGCGCGTTCCTCAAAAACGTACCCAACGCCACGAAGCGTGTGAATGAGCTTGGTCTCAAACGGGTCATCGATTTTCGAGCGAAGACGCCGGATAGCGACATCGATGACGTTGGTGTCACAGTCAAAATTCATGTCCCAGACCAACGAGATGATCTGGGAACGAGTCAGCGCTTCGCCCGTCCTACTCATGAGTAGGTGCAGGAGCGCAAATTCCTTGGTGGTGAGATCGATGCGTGTGCCAGCGCGGAAAACTCGATGGCGCACGGAATCGAGTTCCAAGTCGGCAATTTTCAGCGAGCTTTTCTCGACTATTTCATCACCACGCCGCTGCAGCGAACGGATGCGAGCAAGCAGCTCTGGGAATTCAAAAGGCTTGACGAGGTAGTCGTCGGCGCCGCCGTCTAACCCCTTGAGTTTGTCATTGATGCGCCCGCGGGCAGTCAGCATGATGATGCGGACCCGGCTGGTTTTCCTGATGGTTTCCAAAAGGTCCCATCCGTCGATACCTGGGAGGTTAACGTCCAGCAGTACCAACGAATAGACGTTAGTATTGAACAGATGCAGGGCGTCAACACCATTGTGCACGATATCTACGACATACCCGCTTTCGGATAGGCCCTGCTGAAGATATTCGGCAGTTTTAATTTCGTCTTCCACAACTAGAACGCGCATAACTTATCTCAAGGTGTGAGGAAGGGATTTGCCTAATCCGCTAAGACTATGGTTGCAGGCTGTTTGAAAGTTCGGCTGAGTGTATGGCATGTGGTATTCGCTACCTCTATCCATACGCCGAGGTCACCTGAGGACGCTTAAATCTTAACGCGAAGAAGCTGGCTACGGGGAAATCTTACAAATTTGTAATGTGGCCGCAAGAATGCTGACAGTCAAGACGGCTTACCCTTCTGAGCTTAGCGGATTCTCTGGCTTGTAGCTGTTTTCAGCTCTCATGTCTGACAAGCTGATTCGGCCTGAAGGGGCAGTACTTCTGCCAAGCTGCTCTGAGTTTGCGCCGATCAATCCTTCAAGACCAAGCTTTGAGGGGTATAAAACCACCGATCGTTCGCCCTAGCCTAAACCGGCAAAAATGCTTGGCTGTTCATATTAGTTGGGCAAGGATAATTACATTACAATCTATTACATGTCCAAATTGTAATTTCACCATCATCTTGTCGTTAGCCGCCTTTGCTAGTTTAAGGGCAGCACACAGGCAGCGCTGCTTTGGAGTCGTGGTAATCCAAAGCAGCATGGTGGGAGTAACGAGAGCCTGCTCACGCCGATGCATTCACCTTGGAACCAGATGCTCCCTTGGTAAGGTGAATTTTAGCGCCCTGTCACGGGCGCTTTTTTATTAATGGTATTTTCATGAAAACAACTAGATACGCTATCGCCGTGTTCATGATTTTTTCATCACTAACAGCCAATGCGCAAAGCGGTATGGAGATCAATCAGCGAACCGAGCGTGCTGCTAGGGATGCTACAGCTGACTATGCGCAGAGTGTTAAAAAGCCAATGCCTGAGCTTGAGGACTACACCTACGGTATGAGTCTCGATATCGGTAAGTTGGTCTACGTTTCGCCCAGCGTGCGGTACTGCGGTAACCTGAGCAGTATGATGAGCTACGAGGACTCGAACGGTGAACTGCACATGGTTCGCTACCTTGTGAAAGGCGAGTGCATCAACAGCCGGTGAGCGGCAATAGATTGCCTCCCAATGGCTGGCTCATAACAGCTCGATGCCAAATCGACGTAGTAGTAAGGAAAAACCACCAAAACTTGCCATGGTGATGACAATGCTGGTGAGGAGTGTCGGCCAGAAGCCCAACTTGGGCAGCAATACGGGAAATGCGATAAACATCGGCAGCGTCGGAATCACATACCAGAGCGTGTACCAGGCATGGTTGGAGATCTTCTCCATGCACTGGCTCTCCAGGTAAAGCCAGATCAGCGTCAAGACGGTGACCAAGGGCAGGGCGGCAACCAGGCCGCCCAGCTTGTCGCTGCGCTTTGCCAGCTCAGACACGAGAATCACTATTCCGGCGGTGACCAGGTACTTCGTGATGATCCAAGTCATCGCTGAACCTTCTGGAGGTAGTGGAGTGAATCTGGCGAGATCGCTCATCAGGAGCTTGCGAAGTACTTCTGCCGGTGAAGCCTAACCTTCCCTGCCTTTCTTCTACACCACCCCCCTCGGCGCGGTAGGTGGTGTAGGACTAGGTGATTACCGACCGATCAGTGCGACGGCGAAGGGGTGTTCTGGTGAAATGCTGTGCGCTCGATCTGAATGGTGCAGTGATGGATTTCAAACGCATCGCTGACTGCATCCACGACAGCTGCAAGCACAGCGTCCCCATCTGCTGAGTCCCGAATCACGACGTGCGACGTCATCACGTTGCTGCCGCTACTGACGGCCCAAACATGCAAGTCATGGACGTCCGTGACGCCGTCGACCTTGAAGATTGTGGACTCGATTGCCGCAATGTTGAGTCCCCGGGGTACACCCTCCATAAGTATCCCCAAGCTCTCGCGAAGCAGTTGCCAGGTCCTCGGCAGCACCCAAAGCCCGATCGCGACAGCGACAACCGTGTCGACCCAGGTCCAACCGGTAAAACGGATGATGAGGGCGGCAATGATCACGCCCAACGAGCCGAGCATGTCGCTCCAGACTTCGAGGTAGGCGCCTTTGATGTTGAGGCTCTCGCTGCTGGCAGATGCTAGCAGTCGCATCGAAATCAGGTTGATGATAAGGCCGGCAATCGCGATCCACATCATCGCTCCAGTGGCGATCTCCGCCGGCATAAAGAAGCGCTGGTAGGCCTCGTACAAGATGTACATCGCCACTAGGAAGAGCAGCACGGCGTTGAACGTTGAGGCCAAGATCTCCAGTCGCGCATAGCCAAAGGTTCTTTTTTGATCCGCCGGCCGCTTGGCGATCTGGAGCGCAATCAACGAAATTGCCAAGGCGGCGGTGTCGGTGAACATGTGGGAGGCATCCGACAGCAGCGCAAGGCTGCCCGTAATCCATGCGCCGATCACTTCAGCGATCATGAAGCTGCCGGTCAGGGCCAATGCCATGACTAGTTTTTTCTGATGTCCCCCACGTACTGCGGCACTGCCATGATCATGATTCGATCCCACGTATTTCTCCTTGCGCAGGGTAGTGGTCGCGTTGGCTTTTCAGTGTGGCCGAGCGCTAAGTCGTGGCCTGGCCGCACTGGCTGCAGAATTTTGCTCCTGCAGTCAGAGAAGAGCCGCAGGCTGTGCAATCACTCGCTAGTGGTGTTCCGCAGTTTAGACAAAAGCGTGCAGATGGGGCGTTTGCGGTCTGGCAGTGCCTGCACGCCTGCAGATCTTTAAGTGGGGATTGGGCTATTACGCGCCCATTGTCAGTCCTCCGGCCATTTCCGTCGCAGTTATGCTGCTGCTCATGGTGGCTATGCCGATCATGCCGATCACTTCCATGCTCACCACCGTGGTGCTTGCCACCGCCGTGGTTTCCACGGCCGTGGTGCCCGCCCAGGAAATTTTTGAAAAAGCGCATGGGGCTCGTCCCTCATCGATAGGTGACATAAACACGAGCAAAAGATGAAAGAAGTGTCTGCTCGTGAGAATGACTTTTACGTTGAAGTGAAAGTTCAAAATTAGCGTACGTCAAAACGAAACCAGATTGTTTGTGAAATTTGATTTAATTCATTGGGTGGTGCTGATGAGTCAGTGGTCGGACCTTTCTGAGCTTTTATCATAGCCTGAGCGGTTGCAATGAAAATAGTCATTGCCGAGATTCTGACAGCATTGTAATCACGAGGTCATCATGTCGTTATCGTGAGCCGGAAATAATGCGCCTAGCGAGAGCTTATTTTTCATTTGATTCCTATGCCCCACACATCCTAAGCGTCCTGAAGTCACGGGGTTCAAGGTCTCTGGAGCTCCCATGCCCGCATGCGCTCAGTATCTGTCGAGGGCTTGCCTGGCAGCTTCCTAGTACTCCAAAGCCAGCGCCGTGGATGTACAGCCCTTCAGAGCTTTATGATGACACCTTCCAAATCCATTGTTCGTATCCTGTTAAGTAAATGGTTCTTTGCTATTCGCAATGCTCGACAGGAAGGCATTAGTACCAATTTACTTGTCGGGCTAGTAACGCTCTGGCTGTTGCTGTTGGCGAATGCTGAGCTTTGGCGTGTGCTCTGGCGTTTGGTATTCAACACCGATGAAGTTAACTGGCTGCTCGCGGCCAGCTTGCCAGTTGTAGTGTTCGTTTGGGTGTTTACCGTACTCAGCTTGCTGTCATGGGGACGGCTTGCCAAACCTCTGCTGTGCCTGGTCCTGATCAGTGCGGCTTTCGCCAGCTACTTCATGAGCACTTACGGCATTGTCATTGATTACACGATGTTCACCAACGTTGTGGAAACCGACGTCAGTGAGGTTTCCGAGCTGCTGAATTGGAAGCTTAGCCTCTGGGTGGCAATGGTAGGGGTATTGCCCATCTACGTAATCAGTCAGGTGCCCCTCCGTCGCAAGCCCTGGACCAAGGCGGTGGCTAGCAGGCTCATCGTCCTGTCGCTCGCCCTGGTCACCCTTGCGGGCATCGTGCTGAGCCAGTACCAGTCGTATGCCTCTTTGCTGCGCAACAATCGGGAGATCCGGCTCATCCTGATTCCGACCAACCTGTTTGCGGCCGGACATGGTTACCTGAAGCGCCAGTTGGCCACACCGAAAACGCTAACCGCTATCGGTACCGATGCTGTGGTGCCACAGCTCGGAGTGGCTCGCAAACCCAAGCTGCTGGTACTGGCAATTGGGGAGACCGCGCGTTCCGCCAACTTCTCCCTCAACGGCTATTCCCGTGATACGAATCCTGAGCTGGAAAAGCGCAATGTCATCAGCTTCTCGAATGTGAGCTCTTGTGGCACAGCCACCGCAGTTTCGCTGCCGTGCATGTTCTTGGACGTCGGCAAAGACGAGTACAAGGACGGCTTGGCCAAAAGCCGAGAAGGGCTACTCGATGTGCTTCAGCGCGCAGGCATCAGCGTCATGTGGACTGATAACAACTCGGGCTGCAAAGGGGTCTGTGACCGGGTGCCTAATCGCAAGACTACCCTACGCACAGATGCTCAGTTGTGCACCAGCGACGAGTGTAAGGATGGGGTGCTGCTCTCGGAGATGGAGGACTTCATCAAGCGTCAGGAAGGCGATGCAGTCCTGGTGCTCCACTACAAAGGCAGTCACGGACCGGCCTACTACAAGCGCTACCCTCCGCAGTTCAAGAAATTCGAGCCGGTTTGTGAGACCAATGAACTGGACAAATGTAAGCAACAGGAGGTGATCAATGCCTACGACAACTCGATCCTCTATACCGACTACGTCACTGCAGGGCTGATTGATATCCTGGCCGCGAACAGCAAATTTGACACTGCGCTGATGTACGTTTCGGACCACGGGGAGTCGCTGGGGGAGGGCGGCCTTTACCTGCATGGGCTGCCCTATGCGATGGCTCCAGATGAGCAAACCAAGGTGCCATTGGTGCTCTGGATGTCTGACTCTCTCGCGAAGAGCGAACGCCTCAATGTGGGCTGCTTGAAAGCTCAGGCAAGCTCGCCACTGAGTCATGACAACCTTTTCCACACTGTACTCGGGATGATGAGCGTCCAGACATCCTCGTATCGCTCAGCCCTGGATTTTACGGCCCCGTGCAAGCCTTTGGCCGGTAGCACTTACTCAGGCCTCTAATGCTGAAAGGGGTGGGACACGTCGGGCTGCCAGCGCATCCTCGCCGGTTTGTTTTGACAGGTGTAAGAAGTTGTACTAACTACATAGCAGTACTCAACAACGCGAGCGGAAAAGGAAATTTTGCATGAGCATCAAGCCAGGCCCTAAACGTACCAACGAAGATGGCACGCCGGACAAAAGGCAGCGAGTTACGCCTGAGAAGCAAAAGGAGCACCCGGACTTGAAACCCCACAAGCATAAAAAGGGGGAGTAAGACAGAAAAGCAGCTCTCCGGAGCTGCTTTTTTATTGCATACCAATAGCCCAACCACCTAGTCGATTTGCCACCGCTACCTGTCTAAAGAGGATCGGTGCCCATGCGTGCGTAAAGGAAGGGGGTCAGCAGAATGGAATAGGCAAGATCATCTTGATTTCCAATTGTCATTCTCTAGCTTGCTCTGAGTTACCTGCCCGCTGGAACAGCGTAGCTGATGCAAATCTACTGGTCAGGAGGGTGAGGGTTCGCCCAGGTTGGATGCTAGCTGATGTGAACGCTTGCCATGGTTAGAAGGCGGTCACCCGTCACTGACCGATTTCGACCCAAAGCTGCCTCTCGCAGATGGTAGGATTGGGCCAGGTAGACCTCACAAGCGGGCGCGTTAAGCTATTTTCACTCATAGACACGCTACCGGTGATTTTGTAGTCTCGGGCAAGGTCACATCGCTTTTTGGTGCTCATGTGGCGTTTCTACCTCTTGATGCAATTGGTTCAAGAAGTTCCGAAAAGTAAAACTATGCGACACAAATGGCTGATAAGATTGCGCCTTTTTTTCGCTCACCGATTGTTAGAGCGTTTTAAATTAATGGATATTATTGCGACCCTTCGAAGAAAGATTGATCAAGCGGGTGCTGGTGATCATACTCTTGGACTGATGGCGATGCTCGCGCACGTTGAAGTTGCTTATAAACATTTGAAGAGGGGGCAAAAGTACGCCGATGATTCGGCATTCACTGATGCAGTGTATAGAACAAATCAAGCATTCGAAGGCGGCCTAAAAGAAGCTTACGGTGTTCTAGCCAAGAAAAGCCTTGACAAGGCGCGAATATTTGATATTGAGCAGTTCTTTAGTAAGTCCAACGTCTTCAGGAAGAGAGTACTGGATCAATTTACGAACTACAGGCAGGAGTGGAGAAACCCATCTACTCATGATCACAAGTTGGACTTCAGCGAGAGTGAAGCGTTCCTCGCTATCGTGTCGGTAACAGCGTTCTCTTGTCTTCTTGTTGACGAGATGGCTTTGTTGCCGCTGACCGAAAACTGACCCAGTAGAGGCTGTTCTGCCGACTGAAAACTGACCCAGGTGTTCAACTGCTTCTGCTCAATTTTTGAGCAGGAGAACACAGGGTGATCAGTATGGAAATGAT
>NZ_BQHO01000048.1 GCF_021601385.1 Pseudomonas parasichuanensis
CACCCGTCCACACGCTTTTCGGCCGGATTGCCGAGCGTGCCGTGCCTGCGCGCACTGATATCGGGCAAGGACCGCACTACGAAGATGCAACACCGATCAGAGAGAACCAGCACGAAATAACGCAACGGGTGCCCGCACCCGCAAAAACAAGGGACGGAGAGAAGTATGATCAGTGCCGCTGTCGAACCTCACGTAGATGCATTCAAATCGGATAACCGCGAGCCGCTGCCACCCAGCCTCGCCCCGACAGTCAAGGCACCCGGCGCCCAGCGCCAGCACAACCCCAACAAGCGCAAGGTCCTGTTCGTCACCTCGGAAATCGCCGACCTGGTCAAGACCGGCGGCCTGGGCGACGTCTCCGCCGCCCTGCCCCGGGCCTTGGCGCACCTGCACGATGTACGGGTGCTGATCCCCGGTTACCCCCAAGTAATGGAGAGCGACAACCCGATCCATATCGTCGGTGAACTGGGCGGCCATGCGGCACTGCCACCCTGCAAGATCGGCCGTATGGACCTCGCCGACGGCCTGGTGATCTATGTGCTGATCTGCCCCGAGTTGTACCAGCGCGAAGGCACCCCGTACGGCGCCAACAACGGCCGCGACTGGCCCGACAACCACATCCGCTTCGCCCGCCTGGGCCTGGCCGCTGCGGAAATTGCCGCCGGTGAAGGCATGGCCCACTGGCGCCCCGACCTGGTGCACGCCCACGACTGGCCGGCCGGCCTGGCCCCGGCCTACATGCACTGGCGCGGGCTGAGCACCCCGACCCTGTTCACCATCCACAACCTGGCCTACCAGGGCGTGTACAGCCGCGGCTGCAGCCCGGAGCTGGCGATCCCCGACCACGCCATGCAGCAGGAAGGCATGGAGTTCTACGGCAAGCTGTCGTTCCTCAAGGCGGGCCTGGCCTACTCCAGCCACATCACCACGGTGAGCGCCACCTACGCCCGGGAGATCACCACCCCCGAGTTCGGCTGCGGGCTGGACGGCTTCCTCGCCAGCAAGGCCCAGCAGGGCTTGCTCGGCGGCATCCCCAACGGCATCGACGAAAGCTGGGATTCGGCCACCGACGGGCACCTGGTGCACAACTTCAGCCTCAACGACTGGGACGGCAAGGCGCGCAACACCCAGCAGGTGCGCGAACTGTTCGGCCTGGACGCGTCCAAGGGGCCGCTGTTCGCCGTGGTCTCGCGGCTGGTCTACCAGAAAGGCCTGGACCTGACCCTGGGCGTGGCCGACTACATCGTCGAGCAAGGCGGCCAGATCGCCATCATCGGCCGTGGCGAACCCGAGGAAGAACAGGCCATGCGCGAGCTGGCCCTGCGTCACCCGGGCCGCATCGGCGTGCGCATCGGCTTCAACGAAACCGACGCCCGGCGCATGTTCGCAGGCTCCGACTTCCTGCTGATGCCATCGCGCTACGAGCCCTGCGGCCTGAGCCAGATGTACGCGCAACGCTTCGGCTCGCTGCCGGTGGCGCGCAATACCGGCGGGCTGGCCGACACCATCGAGAACGGCGTTACGGGTTTCCTGTTCGACGACTCGACCCTGGACAGCTACCGCGAAGCGCTGGGCCGGGCCTTCTATGTGTACGGCAAGAAACACCTGCTCAACGCCATGCGCTGCCTGTCGATGACCCAGCCGTTCAACTGGTGCCAGGCGGTGGAACCCTACGCGCGGCTGTACGAGGACCTGGTCCGGCAGACCCAGATCGCCCACTACTGAGCGGGGAGCAGACGATGCACAGGCATGGCGCACAGGTACTGGACGCCACGTCGGCGCGCTTTGCCCTCTGGGCGCCGGATGCGCGCAGCGTGAGCGTGGAAGTCGAGCGGCAGCCCCCCGTTGAGCTGCTGGCTGTTGATGACGGTTGGTATGTCGGCGTTGCCCCGTGCCAGGCAGGTGAGCGGTATCAGTTGCGTATCGACCGGCAACTCACGGTGGCCGACCCGGCTTCGCGCTATCAGCCCGCGGGTGTGCAGGGGCCGAGTCAGCTGGTGGACCTTGCCGCCTACCCCTGGCAACACACCTGGCTGGGCCGCCCGTGGCACGAAGCGGTGATCCAGGAGTTGCACGTGGGCCTGCTCGGTGGCTACGACGGGGTAGCCAAGGTGCTGCCACGCCTGGCTGAAGTGGGCATCAGCGCCATCGAGCTGATGCCGTTGGGGCAGTTCCCCGGCGAGCGCAACTGGGGCTACGACGGGGTATTGCCGTTCGCCCCGCAGCACAGCTACGGCACGCCGCAAGCGCTGTGCGCGCTGATCGACCAGGCCCACGGCCATGGCCTGATGGTGCTGGTGGACGTGGTCTACAACCACTTCGGCCCGGACGGCAACTACCTGCACCAGTACGCCAGCCCGTTCTTCCGCCAGGACCGGCACACGCCCTGGGGCGCCGCCATCGACTTCCGCCGGCCCGAAGTGCGCGAGTACTTCATCCAGAACGCACTGATGTGGCTGTGCGACTACCGCTGCGACGGCCTGCGCCTGGATGCGGTGCACGCCATCGACCAGCCGGACTTCCTCGTCGAACTGGCGCAGCGGGTGCGCGCGGCGGTAGCGCCAGGCCGGCAGATCTGGCTGGTGCTGGAAAACGAACACAACCAGGCCGCGCTGTTGGAACAGGGCTTCGACGCCCAGTGGAACGACGACGGCCACAACGCCCTGCACGTGCTGCTGACCGGCGAAACCGAAGGCTATTACGCCGACTACCAACAGCGGCCGATCGACCAACTGGCGCGCTGCCTGGCCGAAGGCTTCGCTTTCCAGGGCCAGGCCAACCGCCATGGCACGCCACGGGGCGAACCCAGCGGCCACCTGGCGCCCACTGCATTCGTGCTGTTCCTGCAGAACCACGACCAGGTCGGCAACCGTGCCCTGGGCGAGCGCCTTACCCGCCTCTGCCCGCCGCAGGCCTTGCGTGCGGCCACCGCGCTGTTGCTGCTGGCGCCGATGATCCCGCTGCTGTTCATGGGCGACGACGACGGCAGCCGCAAGCCGTTCCTGTTCTTCACCGACTTTCACGATGAACTGGCCGATGCCGTGCGCGAGGGCCGGCGTGGCGAGTTCGCCCACTTCGACGCCTTCGCCGACCCCGCCAGACGCGAACAGATCCCCGACCCCAACGCCGAAACCACCTTCGAAAGCTCCCGGCCGCAACCAAAGGACGTGCTGGCCGGCTGGCACGGCCTCTATCAGCAGTTGCTCGACCTGCGTAAACGCCATGTCGTCGCACACCTGCCCGGTACCCGCGCGCTCGGCACCGAGGTGCTGGGCGACAAGGCGCTCACCGCCCGCTGGCGCCTGGGCAACGGCCAGCAGCTGCGTATCGACCTGAACCTCGACGCCCAGCCGCAACCCGCGCAACTGCCGGCCCAGGCGTTGCGCCTGTACGACAGCAGCGACAACGCCCACCCCGACTCGACACTGGCCGCGCACAGTTGCGTGGTCAGCCTGCTGCCCCCCGAACCGGAGACGCCATGAGCGAACAGCCCCTGCACCGCCTGGCCGCCCGCGTCGGCCTGGCCCGCGACTGGATCGACGCCAACAACCGCCCGCAACAGGTCAGCGACGAGGTGCTGCGCCGCGTGCTGGAGGGCCTTGGCCACCCTGCCGGTGACGACAAGGCCATCGCCGGCAGCCTGCGCACGGTCGAGCAGGCCGAAGACAGCGAACACCTGCCGCCGCTGCTGACCGTCGATGTCGACCAGCCCCTCGCCCTGCAACGCTGGTTCAGCGCCGGCAGCCAGGCGCACTGCACCCTGGAGGACGCCAGCCAACGCATGCTGGTGCTGGATGCCCGGGCAAACCTCCCCCGCGGGTTGCCGATCGGCTACCACCAGCTGGCCATCGACGGCCGCACGTTCAGCGTGGCCGTGGCGCCGTCGCGCTGCCACGCGCTGGAAGAGGCCATCGCCGAACCGCCACCGCGCTGCTGGGGCCTGGCGGTGCAGCTGTACAGCCTGCGTCGCCCCGACGATGGCGGCTATGGCGACTGCCTGGCGCTGGAACAGCTGGCGCGCAGTGCCGCCGAACGCGGCGCCGATGCCCTGGCGATCAGCCCCATGCACGCACTGTCGGCCTTCGACCAGCAACATTTCAGCCCCTATTCACCGTCCAGCCGGCTGTTGCTCAACGCCCTGTACGCCAGCCCCGCCGCCCTGCTGGGCGAACGCACCGTACGCATGGCCATCCAGGCCTGCGGGCTTGAGCAGACGCTGGAGGACCTGCAGCAGCAACCTCTGGTGGACTGGCCGCGCGCCGCCAAGGCCCAACACCACTTGCTCGAAGCGCTGTACCAGGGCTTCAGCCAGAGCGACCACCCACTGCGCGCAGACTTCGCCAGCTTTCGCGAGGCTGGCGGCGAACGGCTCGAACACCATTGCCGCTTCGAAGTGCTGCAAAGCGAAGCGGTGGACCAGGGCCTGGGCGCCGACTGGCGCAAGTGGCCCAAGGCCTGGCACGACCCCTATCACCCGGAGGTCGAAGCCTTCGCCGCCGCCTACCCGGCCCGTGTCGAGTTCCACGCCTTTTGCCAGTGGCTCAGCGAGCGCAGCCTGCAGCGCGCCCAGGACGCGGCGCGCAGCAATGGCATGGCGATCGGCCTGATCGCCGACCTGGCGGTGGGTGCCGACGGCGCCGGCAGCCAGGCCTGGAGCCGCCAGGACGAGCTGCTGGCCGACCTCAAGGTGGGCGCGCCGCCCGATATCCTCAACCGCGCGGGGCAGGACTGGGGCATCTGCGCATTCTCCCCCGAAGGCCTCAAGCGCAACGGCTACCGTGCCTTCATCGAGATGCTGCGGGCCAACCTGGCCCATGCCGGCGGCCTGCGCATCGACCATGTGATGGGCCTGCGCCGGCTGTGGCTGATCCCCCGTGGGGCCTCGGCCCGCGAAGGCGCCTACCTCAACTACCCGCTCGACGACCTGCTGCGCCTGCTGGCCCTGGAGTCGGTGCGGCACCAGGCGATCATCCTCGGCGAAGACCTGGGCACCGTGCCCGAAGGCCTGCGCGAGCGCCTGGCGGCCAAGGCCGTGCTGGGCATGCGCGTGCTGCCCTTCGAGCAGGACTCGCCCGGCCGCTTCAAGCCGATCCTCGACTGGCCGGACAGCGCCCTGGCCACCACCGGCACCCATGACCTGGCGCCACTGGCCGGCTGGCTGCAGGCCCGCGACATCGACTGGCACAACCGCCTGCAACTGATCGACGCCACCACCGAAGGGCATTGGCGCGACACCCGGGCGCTGGAGCGCGACGGCCTGCGCCGCACCCTGGAGCACAACTACGGCCCGCTGGCGGACGACACTGCATTGGTTGACGCGGCGATCCGTTACGTCGGCCACACCCGCGCACCCTTGGTGCTGGTACCGCTGGAGGACCTGCTGGGCTGCGACGAGCAACCCAACCTGCCCGGCACCACCGCTGGCCACCCCAACTGGCGGCGCCGCTTCAAGGCCACGGCCCTCGAGCTGCTCGACGACGAGGATGCGGCGCGGCGCCTGGAGCTGCTGGCCCAGGCCCGCGAACAAGCCTGGGAGCGTGATCGATGAAGCCGCTGACCGCCACCCTGCGCCTGCAACTGCACAGCGACTTCACCCTGGATGACGCGACGCCGATGGTGCCCTACTTCGCCCAGCTGGGCATCAGCCATGTGTATGCCTCGCCGATCCTCACTGCCCGTGCCGGCTCGCGCCACGGCTACGACGTGGTCGACCCGACCCGGGTCAACCCCGAGCTGGGCGGCGAGGCCGCGCTGGAGCGCCTGGTGGCCGCCTTGCGCCAGCACGGCATGGGCCTGATCCTCGACACCGTGTCCAACCACATGGCCGTGGGTGGCGCCGACAACCCTTGGTGGCAGAGCCTGCTGGCCTGGGGCCGACGCAGTCCGTATGCAGAGTTCTTCGATATCCAATGGCACTCCAGCGACCCGCTGCTGGCCGGGCAACTGCTGTTGCCGTTCCTTGGCAGCGACTATGGCGTGGCCCTGCTCAACGGTGAAATGCCCCTGACCTTCGACGCCGAGCAGGGCCGGTTCGAGGTTGCCCACTACGACCATCGTTTCCCGATCTGCCCGTTGGACTACGGGCGCATCCTTGGCCATGCCGAAGACCCACGGCTGCAGGCCCTGGCCCAGCACTTCAGCGCCCTGCACGAGGCCGCCGAACCGCTGGCTGACGCCGTGGCGCTGCACCGCGACCTGGCCCTGGTGGTAGCCGCAGGCGCCAGCCTGGAGGGTGCCCTGGCCGCCTTCGACAGCCGCACCGAAGCCGGCTTCAAGCGCCTGCACCTGTTGCTGGAGCGCCAGACCTATCGCCTGGCCAGCTGGCGCACCGCCGCCGACGACATCAACTGGCGGCGCTTTTTCGACATCAATGAACTGGGCGGCCTGCGAGTAGAGCGCGCGGTAGTGTTCGAGGCCACCCACGCCAAGCTGTTCGAGCTGATCGAGCGTGGGCTGGTGGACGGTTTGCGCATCGACCATATCGACGGCCTGGCCGACCCGCGCCGCTATTGCCGCAACCTGCGCCGGCGGGTCGACGGGCTGCTGGCGCACCGGCCGCTGCAGGCGGGCGTGGAGCATTTCCCGATCTACGTCGAGAAGATCCTCGGCGCCGATGAGCACCTGCACCGCGACTGGCTCACCGACGGCACCACCGGCTACGAGTTCATGAACCAGGTCTCGCTGCTGCAACACGACCCGGCGGGCGAAGCGCCGCTGACCGAGCTGTGGAACAGCGTCAGCGAGCGACCCGAGTTCCCTGAGGAAGTGCGCCTGGCTCGCCACCTGGTGCTCAACGCCAGCCTGGCCGGCGACTGCGAGTCGGTGGCCCTGGCCTTGCTGCAGGTGGCCCGCGACGATTTGATGACCCGTGACCTCACCCTCGGTGCCATCCGCCGCGCGCTGCAGGCGCTGGCCGAGCACTACCCGGTGTACCGCACCTATATCAACGCCTGTGGTCGCCCGGCCGAGGACGAGGGGTTCTTCCAGCAAGCACTCGCTGACGCCCGCCAGTCACTGAGCGAGGCCGACTGGCCGCTGCTCGACCACCTGGCGCAGTGGCTCGGCGGCCAGCCCTGGCGACGCCTGCCCCCGGGCCGCCCACGCAAACACCTGCGTCACGCCTGCGTGCGCTTCCAGCAACTGACCGCGCCAACCGCCGCCAAGGCCGTGGAGGACACCGCGTTCTACCGCAGCGCCCGGCTGTTGTCGCGCAACGACGTGGGCTTCGAGGCCGAGCATTTCAGTGCCGACCCTGGGTGGTTCCACACCCAGGCCCAGCGCCGCCTGCACGACTTCCCCGACAACCTGCTGAGCACCGCCACCCACGATCACAAGCGTGGCGAAGACTGTCGGGCGCGCCTGGCGGTGCTCAGCGAACGAGGCCCCTGGCTGGCCAGCCGGGTGGGACACTGGCGCGAACTGGCGGCGCCGCTGCGCGAGGCGTTGGACGATGGCGTCGCGCCCAGCCCGGGCGATGAGCTCATGCTGTGGCAGACCCTGCTCGGCAGCTGGCCACTGGCGCTCGACCTGCATGACGACAACGCGCTGCGCCACTACGCCGAGCGCATTGGCAGCTGGCAACAAAAGGCCCTGCGCGAGGCCAAGCTGCGCAGCAGCTGGGCGGCGCCGAACGAGGCGTATGAACAGGCCTGCGCCGGCTATGTGAACGGCCTGCTGCTGGACGCGCAGAACCAGCAACTGCGCCAGTCGCTGCATGAAGCGGCGCGGCAGATCGCCTGCCCCGGCGCGCTGAACAGCCTGGTGCAATGCCTGCTGCGCATGACCACGCCGGGCGTGCCCGACCTGTACCAGGGCAACGAATACTGGGACTTCAGCCTGGTCGACCCGGACAACCGCCGGCCGGTGGACTACGCTGCAAGGCGTGCCAGCCTGGACGCCAGCACGCCCCTGGCCGAACTGCTCGGCCACTGGCAGGACGGGCGCCTCAAGCAGGCACTGATCGCCCGGCTGCTGGACTGTCGCATGAGCCACCCCGAACTGTTCCGGCGTGGCGCCTACCTGCCGCTCAGCGTGCAGGGGCGCCACGCCGACAAGGTGCTGGCCTTCGCCCGGGTGGGCGAGGAGCAGCGCGCCATCGTTGTCGCACCACGGCTTGCCGGCAGCTTGCTGGGTAACGCCACCACCCCATTGATCCCGGCACAGAACTGGGACGATACGCGGCTGATCCTGCCGTTTGCCTTGTCGCCTGCCAACTGCTCGGGACTTTTCGGTGGCGGTGCTGTCAGCCCTTCAAAGGAGCTGAAATTGAGCACCGTACTGGCGGAGTTTCCGGTCAATGTGTTGATTGATCATGCCTAACTGCATTCAGGAGCGTCGTGATGAGTGTCGAAGAAAAACGTGTTCGCGAATTCGCCTATCAAATCTGGGAGTCGGAGGGTAAGCCGGCGGGCCAGGAGATCCGCCACTGGGAGATGGCCCGCAAGCTGGCCGAGGCTGAAGCCCTAGCGCCCAAGGCCGCGCCGCGCAAGAAGGCGGCGGCCAAGCCGAAGGCAGTGGCGAGCGCTGAAAAACCAGTAGCGGCGAAGAAGCCGAAAGCGGTGAAAAAGCCGGCGGCGGATTGAGCCTGTCGTAATACCTGCACCGGCCTCATCGCTGGCAAGCCAGCTCCCACAAGGCAGGCGCAGCGTTCTGGTTTCGCTGTACCTGTGGGAGCTGGCTTGCCAGCGATGGGCCGCGCTGCGGCCCCCGTTCCCCCCGCACCACGAGGACCGCCATGAGCCCCCGCACCCCGAAGAAAACCCGCTCCGTCGCCCCGTCGCGCATCCGCGAAGGCATGCCCTTCCCGCTGGGCGCCACCTGGGACGGCCTGGGGGTCAACTTCGCCCTGTTCTCGGCCAACGCCACCAAGGTCGAACTGTGCCTGTTCGATTCAACCGGCGAACAGGAGCTCGAGCGCATCGAGCTGCCCGAGTACACCGACGAGATCTACCACGGCTACCTGCCTGACGCGCACCCCGGCCTGGTCTACGGCTACCGCGTGCATGGCCCGTATGAGCCGCAGAACGGCCACCGTTTCAACCCCAACAAGCTCTTGATCGACCCTTACGCCAAGCAATTGGTAGGCACGCTGAAGTGGTCCGAGGCGCTGTTTGGCTACACCATCGGCCACCCCGACGATGACCTGTCGTTCGACGAGCGCGACAGCGCGCCCTTCGTGCCCAAATGCAAGGTCATCGACCCGGCCTTCACCTGGGGCCGCGACCAACGTGTGCAGATCCCCTGGGAACGCACGATTGTCTACGAGGCCCACGCCCGCGGCATCAGCATGCGCCACCCGGCAGTGCCCGAGGCGCTGCGCGGCACCTTCGCGGGCCTGGCCAACGACGAACTGCTCGGCCATATCAAGGCGCTTGGGGTATCGAGCATCGAGCTGTTGCCGATCCACGCGTTCGTCAACGACCAGCACCTGCTCGACAAGGGCCTGAACAACTACTGGGGCTACAACAGCATTGCCTTCTTCGCCCCGCACCCGCGCTACCTGGCCAGCGGCAAGATCGCCGAGTTCAAGGAAATGGTCGCGCACCTGCACGACGCCGGGCTCGAGGTGATCCTCGACGTGGTCTACAACCACACCGCCGAGGGCAACGAACGCGGCCCGACCCTGTCGATGCGCGGCATCGACAACGCCTCGTACTACCGCCTGATGCCCGACGACAAGCGCTTCTACATCAACGATTCCGGCACCGGCAACACCCTCGACCTGAGCCACCCGTGCGTGCTGCAACTGGTCACCGACTCGCTGCGCTACTGGGCTGGCGAGATGCATGTGGATGGCTTTCGCTTTGACCTGGCGACCATCCTCGGCCGCTACCACGACGGCTACAGCGAGCGCCACGGCTTCCTCGTGGCCTGCCGCCAGGACCCGATGCTCAGCCAGGTCAAGCTGATTGCCGAACCCTGGGATTGCGGCCCCGGCGGCTATCAGGTGGGCAACTTCGCCCCCGGCTGGGCGGAGTGGAACGACCGTTTCCGCGACACCGTGCGCAGTTTCTGGAAAGGCGACGAAGGCATGCTCGCCGACTTCGCCGCGCGCATCACCGCCTCGGGCGACCTGTTCAACAACCGTGGCCGGCGGCCCTACGCCTCGGTCAACTTCGTCACCGCCCACGACGGTTTCACCCTGCGCGACCTGGTGTCGTACAACGACAAGCACAACGAAGACAACGACGAGAACAACCAGGACGGCACCAACAACAACCTGTCGTGGAACTGCGGCGCCGAAGGCCCGACCGACGACCCGGCGATCAACGCCCTGCGCATGCGCCAGATGCGCAACTACTTCGCCACCCTGCTGCTGGCCCAGGGCACGCCGATGATCGTCGCCGGCGACGAATTCAGCCGCACCCAGCACGGCAACAACAACGCCTACTGCCAGGACAGCGAGATCGGCTGGGTGAACTGGGACCTGGACGACGACGGCAAGGCCTTGCTGGCCTTCGTCAAGCGCCTGACCCGGCTGCGCCTGGCCTACCCGATCCTGCGCCGCTCGCGTTTTCTGGTGGGCGACTACAACGAGGCGATCGGGGTCAAGGATGTCACCTGGCTGGCCCCGGACGGCAGCGAGATGACCGTGGAGCAGTGGGAAGACCCCCATGGGCGTTGCCTGGGCATGCTGATGGACGGCCGCGCCCAGGTCAGCGGCATTGCCCGGCCCGGTGCCGAGGCGACCCTGCTGCTGATCGTCAACGCCTACCACGACGTGGTGCCGTTCACACTGCCGGCGGTGCCCCAGGGCGAGTATTGGAGCTGCCTGGTCGACACCGACCGGCCAGAGCTGCGCAAGCCGCAGCATCTTCAGTTCGACACGGTGTTCGAGGTGCAGGGAAGGTCGTTGCTGTTGATGGTGTTGCAGCGTGAGGAGGAGTGAACGTCCTCGCTACAGTTGAGTCATAAACAGGGCTGGCCCCATCGCCGGCAAGCCGGCTCCCACACCGACCGCGTTACCTTCAAGAACAACGTCATACTTGTGGGAGCCGGCTTGCCGGCGATGGGGCCGGGGCAGGCAACCCTGATCCAGCATAGACAGGAGTACTTGTGAACCCCGAAGCCGGCAGTCCAGGATTCGCCAGCGTCAGCCAGGCACCGCCCGTGCACCGGGTCAAGGTGCTGACGGTCAATACCCACAAGGGGTTCACCGCCTTCAACCGGCGCTTCATCCTGCCGGAGCTGCGCGAGGCGGTGCGCAGTACCCAGGCCGATATCGTGTTCCTTCAGGAGGTGCTCGGCAGCCACGACCGCCATGCCGCGCGCTACCCCGGCTGGCCGCAGACCTCGCAGTACGAGTTTCTCGCCGACAGCATGTGGAGCGACTTCGCCTACGGACGCAACGCGGTATACCCGGACGGCCACCATGGCAACGCGCTGCTGTCCAGGTACCCGATCATCGAACACCGCAACCTCGACGTGTCGATCACCGGCCCAGAACGGCGCGGCCTGCTGCACTGTGTGCTCGATGTGCCCGGGCAACACCCGGTACATGCCATCTGCGTGCACCTGTCACTGCTGGAAAGCCATCGGCAAAAACAACTGCAACTGTTGCGCACGCTGCTCGATGCACTGCCCGCCGACGCCCCGGTGATCATTGCCGGTGATTTCAACGACTGGCAGTTGCACGGCAACCGCACCCTGGGCCAGCAACAGGGCCTGCACGAAGCCTTCGAACGCCACCATGGCCTGCTCGCCCGCACCTACCCCGCGCGCCTGCCACTGCTGCGCCTGGACCGTATCTACCTGCGCAACGCCGAGAGCCATGGGCCGAGGATCCTCGGCCACAAACCCTGGACACACCTGTCCGATCATCTGCCGCTGGCCGTGGAAGTACGCTTGTAGCAACGATTCGGCATAGCCGCCCAGCGACAAATCGCCATTGTCGATATGCCCTGGTCAATGTTGCGCAAATTCAATGGCTTGAATGACTCAACAACGTCTTACCAAAGCCTTCACATATTCTTGACGCAAGCTCTGTCCTCTCCTTAGCTGAACAGAACCAACAGACGTAAAAATTCGTGCCGGGCCTCTAGCTCGCGCCTTCGTGCGCGCCCAAGCAGGCTGGCGCGCTGGTTTGGGTCGCCCCTGTTTTTGCCGTACAGCCCGTGACATCAGGCCAGATCCCCCGGCTGTTCAACGTGCTGTCCAACACATAACAACAGGAGATCCGCCATGAAAAGCACCTCGAACCCTCTGCGTTTCGAAGCTTTTTTCTGTGCGGTTTCCACGTCGCTGCTCCTGGCAACCCCGGTGGAAACCTTCGCCTTCGAACTGCAGGAGGGCGAACCCTTCGCCCGGTTCCTGGAACAGCCCGAGGTCCCCCAACCCTCCCTCGACCCGCTGAGCGTCAATGGCCTCAACCAGGGCATGCTGTCGGCATTCTCCACGCAGATGAGCGAGCGCCACGGCCCGCTGGCCAGCGACATGATCGCCAGCCAGTGGGCGCAGTTCTTTCCCGGGGCGCCACGGCCAACGGCACAGGCGCCGGCGCAGCTTGAGGCGCCCAGCCAGCAGCTGATGATCGGCCCCGACCTGTTCGTGCGCGAAACCAGCGCAGGCAATGTGCACCGCGCCGGGATTTTCGTTGGCCACAACAACCTGCAGAGCAGCTTCAACGGCATGCGCCCGTTGCTCGGTGACAAGCAACGCAATGCGGTGAACCTGAGCGGCGAGAGCCTGGGGGTGTACTGGAGCATGACCCATGAGCAGGGTTGGCACGTGGACGCCGTGGCGATGGGCACACGCATCGATGTCAACGGCCGCTCACAGGCCGGCCAACGGGTCGACGACAGTGGCCACGCGATGACCTTCTCGGTGGAGGGTGGCTTCCCCATCGGCCTGGGGGGCGGCTGGGTGATCGAGCCCCAGGCGCAGTTGATCAACCAGCAGTTCTTCCCCGGCAGCCAGGTGCAGGAGGAAACCTTGCAGGCGTTCGACAGCCAACCAAGCTGGAGCGGCCGGGTCGGTGCCAAGCTGTCGGCGCGCTATGACGTGAAAGGCATGCCGATCGAACCCTATGTACGCACCAACGTCTGGTACGACTTCAGCAACAGCGACTCGGTGAAGCTGGACCAGGTCGACAAGATCTCCAGCTCGCGCAGCTCGACCTCGGTGGACTTGGGCTTGGGGCTGGTGGCGCGGGTCACGCCGAATGTGGCGCTGTTCGTCAGTGCCGATTACAGCAGCGATGTGGATGACAATGATTTGAACGGGCTGATTGGCAGCCTCGGCGTGCGGATGCGTTGGTAGGCAGGTTCGGCCCTATCGCGGGCAAGCCCGCTCCCACAGGATTGCGCACTTCGCAACATATGCGCCGTACCTGTGGGAGCGGGCTTGTCGGAGCGCCGAGCCGCCGCGAACGGCCGCAGAGCGGCCCCAATCAATGCGATGGCGCACTAACTGATCAGCACCCCATCAGGCTGGCTTCATCACCAACACCCCCAACGGCGGGAGGTTCAATGCCAACGACAAGGGCTGCCCATGGCTGGCAATGTCGTCACTGGCCACCGCCCCCAGGTTGCCCACGTTCGAGCCGGCATACAGCCCGGCATCGCTGTTGAGCAACTCTTGCCAGCGTTCACCGAACGGCACGCCGATCCGGTACCCCTCGCGCGGCACCGGGGTGAAGTTGGCCACCACCAGCAACGGCTCGCCCTGGCTGCTCCAGCGTAGCCAGGCGTACACGCTGTTGTGCGCGTCGTCGCCGATCAGCCACTGGAAACCCTGGGGCTGGCAGTCCTGCTCGTGCAGTGCAGGCTCCTCGCGGTAGAGCCGGTTGAGGTCGCCGACCAGGCGCTGCACCCCCTGGTGCTCGGGGTATTGCAGCAAGTACCAGTCCAGTTCGCTGTCGTGGTTCCACTCGCGCCACTGGCCGAACTCGCAACCCATGAACAGCAGCTTCTTGCCCGGGTGAGCCCACATGAACGCAAGGTAGGCGCGCAGATTGGCGAACTTCTGCCAACGGTCGCCCGGCATCTTGTCGATCAGCGAGTGCTTGCCGTGCACCACCTCGTCGTGGGAGATGGGCAGGATGAAGTGCTCGGAGTAGGCATAGATCAGCCCGAAGCTCATCTCGTTGTGGTGGTAGGTGCGGTGGATCGGGTCGTTCTGCATGTAGTGCAGGGTGTCGTGCATCCAGCCCATGTTCCATTTGTAGGCAAAGCCCAGCCCGCCTTGCTGCGTCGGCTGGCTGACCCCAGGCCAGGCGGTGGACTCCTCGGCGATGATCAGCGCGCCGGGGGCCTCATGGGCGGCGACGCCGTTGAGGTGGCGGATGAAGTCGATGGCCTCGAGGTTCTCACGCCCGCCATGGCGGTTGGGCACCCACTCGCCGGCCTTGCGCGAGTAGTCGCGGTAGAGCATCGATGCCACGGCATCGACGCGCAGGCCGTCGATGTGGAAATGCTTGAGCCAGTGCAGCGCCGAGGCCAGCATGAAGCCGCGCACTTCGTTGCGCCCGAGGTTGTAGATCAGCGTGTTCCAGTCCTGGTGGAAGCCTTCCAGCGGGTTGTCGTACTCGTACAAGGCGGTGCCGTCGAAGCGCGCCAGGCCGTGTTCGTCGGTGGGGAAATGCGCCGGTACCCAGTCGAGGATCACGCCGATGCCGCCCTGGTGGCAGGCGTCGATGAAGAAGGCGAAGTCTTCTGCCGTGCCGTAGCGCGAGGTCGGGGCGAACAGCGACAGCGGCTGGTAGCCCCAGGAGCCGCCGAACGGGTGCTCCATGATCGGCATCAGCTCGATATGGGTGAAGCCCAGTTCCTGCACATAGGGCACCAGGCGTTCGGCCAGTTCGCGCCAGTTGTAGTAGCGCGCGACCTCGCCGGTATCGTCCAGTTCGCAGCGCCAGGAACCGGCGTGCAGTTCGTAGATCGACAGCGGCGCGTTGTAGGCGTGGCGCTGGGCGCGCTGGGCCATCCATTGCTCATCGTGCCAGGTGTGGGCCAGGGCGCCGGCCACCTTCGAGGCGGTACTCGGTGGCTGCTCGGTGGCGCGGGCCAGCGGGTCGGCCTTGAGCGGCAGCACGCCGTCGGCGCCGAGCACTTCGAACTTGTAGGTTTCGCCGACACCCAGGCGCGGCACGAACAGCTCCCACACCCCGGCGCTGTGGCGCAGGCGCATGGGGTGGCGGCGGCCGTCCCAGTTGTTGAAGTCGCCCACCACCGACACCCGCCTGGCGTTGGGCGCCCACACCGAGAAGCACACGCCGTCGATGCCGTCGGCCTGGGTCGGTTGCGCACCGAAGCGGCTGGACAGGTCGCGGTGGTTGCCCTCGGAGAACAGGTACATGTCCATGTCGCCCAGTTGCGGGCCGAAGCTGTAGGGGTCTTCGGTGACCTGCTCGCCCCCGGCCCAGCCGATCTGCAGCAGATACGGCTGGGCATCGCCCAGGTGCGCGGTGAACAACCCTGGCAGACGCTGTTGCTCCATTTCGGCGAGCACGCGCCCGCCATCGCGCGCCAGCACGCGCACATTCAGGGCGTTGGGCAGGAAGGCCCGGATAAACTGACCGCCCGCACCATCGGGGTGCGGGCCGAGCACGGCGAACGGGTCGGCGTGCGTGGCGCTGGCAAGGGCGTCCAGGTCCCGTTGCCGAAGGCTGCCGTTGTCACGCGTGGTTGCATTCATCTCACTGCCCCTTTCCATGTATTCAAGCATTACGTGGCCACCTGTCGGCGACCCTTGTGGGAGCGGGCTTGCCCGCGAACACCGGCACAGCCGGTGCCATGCAGCGCGGCGCCTGCTTCGCGGTGGTGCGGCACTCCGACAAGCCCGCTCCCACAGAGGCCGCGTGGAATCCTAAAGCCAGGTTTACCCCTCCCCCCAAGTACTGATCAACCCATGCAACCCATGCAAAGGCACGGCCAGCCAGCTCGGCCGGTTCTCGGCCTCGTAGCTGATTTCGTAGGCGGCTTTTTCCAGGCAGAAGAGTTCCAGTGCGGCGCGCTCGCCCTCGGCCTGCTGCCAGGCATGGGGCATGGCGGCGGTGGCCAGGCCATAGGCTTCGACGAAGGCGTGACGCGACTGGTGCAGGTACTGCCGGGCAACCCGCTGACGGGCCTGGCGCGCCGCGTCGGAGAGGTCTACCGCCGAGGCGCTGCGCAGGATCATGGCAGCAGCATAGTCGAAGGATCGCAACACGCCGCTGACATCCTTGTAAGGGCTGTGTTTGGCCCGGCGCTCGTCCAGCGCCCGGGCCGGTTCGCCCTCGAAGTCGATCAGGTAGGCATCGCCCTGCACCACCAGCACCTGCCCAAGGTGCAGGTCGCCGTGCACCCGCATCAACAGCCCGCCCTGGGCCTGGCGGGCCAGGTGGTCGATGTGCTGGCGCAAGCCTTGGCGCTGTTGCTGCAGGTCGTCGACCAGGGCCTGGCTGTCACGGTCGAGGCTGTCGCGGTGCTCGGCCAGCAGGTCCAGGGCATGCTCGAGCTCGGCGCTGATCTGCAAGCTCCAGCGCTCACTGTCCTGGGCATCGCTCGGACGCGGTTGGAACGCCTCATCGGAGGTGGGCGCCGCCAGCAGCAGGTGCATCTCGCCCAGGCGCTGGCCAAACAAGGCCGCGAAGCCGGTGAGTTCGGCCAAGGCGTCGGTGTGCGCTTCCTGTTCGCTGCAGGTCGGTTCCATTTCGTCGCGGATCGCCCGTTCCAGGGTGTTCTGGGTCCAGTCCCAGGCATCGCCCTGGTTGCTCAGGTAACCCTGGGCGATCATCAGCAGGGTTGATTGATCGCCGTCGTCGACGCGGCTGACCCAGGCCAGCAACGGCGAGATATTGGCGAAACCGGCAGCCGTGAGGTAGGCGCTCATCTCCAGTTCCGGGTGGATGCCTGGGCTGACCCGGCGAATCAACTTGAGCACCAGGCTGCCGCCCACCACCACCGAGCTGTTGGACTGCTCCGCACCCAGGTAACGCACTTCGCTTTCGTCATCGATCGCCAGCGCCGCCAGTTGCCCGGTGCACTGGAAACGCAGCTCGCCCAGGCCGTCGCCACAGGGCAGGCGCAGGCCGTCCTGGCAGCCACGCAGCACGGCACGGATGAAGGGTTCGAGGACAAAGGCATCGGTGATCAGCCCCACCTGGCGCCCACGGCGCACCCGGGACAGCGCCAGTTGCTGGGGCAACGCGGCGTTGATCTGCTCTTCGGGCAGCAACCCGAATGGCAGTTGGTAGTGGGTCACCACGCCGTCACTGTGCACCTCCAGTTCACCAAGCAGCGCCGGCAACGTGGCGGTGGCGAAGCGCACGCCATAGCGCAGGCGCACCTGGTCGATCGGCCCTTGCTTGCCGGCGAACCAGCGGCGCTTGGGCAGGTACTGGGGCAGGATCGTGCCTTCCAGGGTGCCCCGGGACGGCGCTTCGAGCAGCTCTTCCATGCGTTTGCGCAGCACCAGTGTGGTCAGCTCGGGCAGGACTTCAGTGGGCTGTACATGCCAGCTGGGCATGCGGTCGTGGGCGGCCAGCAGGAACCAGTAGAAGCCGTATGGCGCCAGGGTGAGCAGGAACGGCAACTGGCCGATGGGCGGGAACGCGCTGCCACCAAGCATCTCCACCGGCACCCGTTCGGCGTACTGCGAAAGCTCCAGCTCCGCAGCCTGGGCGGCGCGTGAAACGTTGGCCACGCACAGCACCACTTCGCTGTTGCCGTCGGCATCGGTGTACTCGCGAATATAGGCCAGGATGCGCCGGTTGCTCGGGGTGAGCATTTTCAAGGTGCCGCGGCCGAAGGCCTTCTGCTGGTTGCGCACCGACAGCAGGCGGCGGTTCCAGTTGAGCAGCGAGTGCGGGTCGTGGGCCTGGGCTTCGACGTTGATGGTCTGGTAGCCGTACAGCGGGTCCATGATCGGCGGCAGCACCAGGCGCTGCGGGTCGGCCTTGGAGAAACCGCCGTTGCGGTCCGGCGACCACTGCATGGGGGTGCGCACACCGTCGCGGTCGCCCAGGTAGATGTTGTCGCCCATGCCCAGTTCATCGCCGTAGTACAGCGTGGGGGTGCCGGGCATCGACAGCAGCAGGCTGGTCAGCAGCTCGATACGCCGCCGGTCGCGCTGCAGCAGTGGCGCCAGGCGCCGGCGGATGCCGAGGTTGATGCGCGCGCGGCGGTCTTCGGCGTAGTAGTTCCACAGGTAGTCGCGCTCGCGGTCGGTGACCATTTCCAGGGTCAACTCATCGTGGTTGCGCAGGAAGATCGCCCATTGGCAGTTGGCGGGGATTTCCGGGGTCTGGCGCAGGATGTCGGTGATCGGGAAGCGGTCTTCCATGGCCAGGGCCATGTACATGCGCGGCATCAAGGGGAAGTGGAAGGCCATATGGCACTCGTCGCCCTCGCCTTCGCCGAAATACGGGCGGGTGTCCTCGGGCCACTGGTTGGCCTCGGCCAGCAGCATGCGGTCGGGGTAGTTGGCGTCGATTTCGGCGCGGATCGCCTTGAGTACGGTGTGGGTCTCCGGCAGGTTCTCGTTGTTGGTGCCGTCGCGCTCGATCAGGTAGGGGATGGCGTCCAGGCGCAGGCCGTCGACGCCGATGTCGAGCCAGAAGCGCATGACGTCGATCACGGCTTTCAACACCTGCGGATTGTCGAAGTTCAGGTCCGGCTGGTGCGAATAGAAACGGTGCCAGAAGTACTGGCCGGCCACCGGGTCCCAGGTCCAGTTGGACTTCTCGGTGTCGAGAAAGATGATCCGCGTGCCGTCGTACTTCTGGTCGTCGTCCGACCACACGTAGAAGTCCCGGGCCTTGCTGCCGCGCTTGGCGTGCCGGGCGCGCTGGAACCAGGGGTGCTGGTCGGAGGTGTGGTTGATGACCAGTTCGGTGATCACCCGCAGGCCGCGCTTGTGGGCTTCGGCAATAAAGCGTTTGGCGTCGGCCATGCTGCCGTAGTCCGGGTGCACGGCTTTGTACTCGCCGATGTCGTAGCCGTCGTCGCGCCGTGGCGAAGGGTAGAACGGCAGCAACCAAAGGGTGTTGACGCCCAGTTCGGCGATGTAGTCGAGCTTGCTGATCAAGCCTGGGAAATCGCCGATGCCGTCGTTGTTCGCATCGAAGAACGATTTCACGTGCAGCTGGTAGATCACCGCGTCCTTGTACCAGAGGGGATCGTCGATGAAGGCTGCCGGGCGGGAACGCTTGGCCATTGAAGACTCCTTTCTGTTCCAGGTTAGGCACGCCCCGTGAGTGTGTGTAGGAGCGGCCTTGTGCCGCGAAAGGGGCGCGAAGCGGCCCCAGGTTTTCAGCGGCGGTGCCTATATTGCAGGGGCTGCTTTGCAGCCTTTCGCGGCACAAGGCCGCTCCTACCGGGGACTTGCGTTGCTAGCGGGATTTTTCTATGCGCCAGATACCGAACGGCTGGTGCCAGGGTTCGATGCGCATCCACTGAGTTTTACCGTGCCAGGTCCAGCGGTGGCCGCTCATCAGGTCTTCGCCCTGGGTGTCGGCGTTATCGCCCAGGCCCAGCTCCCACAGTGGCAGCTCGAAGCTGGCTTCCTGGGCGTTGTGCGGGTCGAGGCTGATGGCGACGAGGATGTAGTTGTCGCGCTCGGCGGTGCGCTTGGCGAAGTACAGGATCTGGTCGTTCCAGCAGTTGAGGAACAGCACCCCCAGGTGCGTCTGCAGGGCGCGGTTCTGCCGGCGGATGCGGTTGAGCTGGGCGATTTCGGCGACGATGTTGCCGGGCTGGTTGAAGTCGCGCGGGCGGATCTCGTACTTCTCCGAGTCCAGGTATTCCTCCTTGCCGGGCAGCGGCGTGCCTTCGCACAGTTCGAAGCCCGAATACATGCCCCACAAGCCCGACCCCATGGTCGCCAGCGCGGCGCGGATCAGAAAGCCTGCGCGGCCTGAGGTGTGCAGGAAGAAGGGATTGATGTCTGGCGTGTTGACGAAGAAGTTGGGCCGGTAGCACTGGTTCCACGGCGGCTGGTTGAGCTCTTCGAAGTACTCGCGCAGCTCCTGCTTGCTGTTGCGCCAGGTGAAGTAGGTGTAGCTCTGCGCATACCCCACCTTGCCCAGGCGCGCCATCATCGCCGGGCGGGTGAAGGCTTCGGCGAGGAAGATCACCTCGGGGTACTGGCTGCGCACATTGGCAATCAACCATTGCCAGAATGGCAGCGGCTTGGTGTGGGGGTTGTCGACGCGGAAGGTCTTGACCCCCTCCTCGACCCAGCCGACCACCACGTCGCGCAGGGCCAGCCACAGGCCGGGCACAGCATCAGGGGCGTAGAAGTCGACGTTGACGATGTCCTGGTACTTCTTCGGCGGGTTCTCGGCGTAGCGGATGGTGCCGTCGGGGCGCCAGCTGAACCAGCCGGGGTGCTCCTTCAGCCAGGGGTGGTCCTGGGAGCACTGGATGGCGAAGTCCAGGGCGATCTCCAGGCCGTGTTCGGCGGCAGCCGCCACCAGCCGGCGGAAGTCCTCGCGGCTGCCCAGCTGTGGGTGGATGGCGTCGTGGCCGCCTTCAGCACTGCCAATGGCGTAGGGGCTGCCGGGGTCGCCGGGCTCGGCCTGCAGGGCATTGTTGCGGCCCTTGCGGTGCTGCAGGCCGATGGGGTGAATGGGCGGGAAGTACAGCACGTCGAAGCCCATGTCGCGGATCATCGGCAGGCGCTGGTGCACGTCGTCGAAGGTGCCGTGGCGCTCGGGGTCATCGGTGACCGAACGCGGGAACAGCTCGTACCAACTGGCGAACAGCGCGGCTTCGCGGTCCACGTCCAGGGGGAACTCGCCGCTACGGGTGAGGTAGCTGCGGTGCTCGGCCTCGCCCATCAAACGGGTGACATCGGGGTGCAGCAACTGCGCCACCTGCTCGTCCACCGGCAGGTCCGGCAGGCGCTTTTGCAGTTTCTGCAATTGCTCGCGCAACGGGCCGTCGCTGCGCTCGATGCCCTTGCCCAGCAGCAACCTGCCCTCCTCCAGTTCGAGCTTCACATCCACCCCGGCGGCGTACTTCTTCTCCAGGTCGTGGCAGTAGGTGGCGAACGGGTCGATCCAGGTTTCGATACTGAACAGGTGCAGGCCCAGCTCGGTGGGGGTGAAGTCGGCCAGCCACAGGTCGTTGCCCGGCGAGTGCATGGCCACGGCGTGCCAGCGGCGGCTATGGGCCTGGCGCCAGTAGAGCATCACGGCCAGGCGGTCGTGGCCGTCGCTGTAGACCTTGCCGGCCACCTCGACCTTGTGCCCGCGCACGGCCTTGGCGGCGAAGGTGCCGCCGTCGAGCACCGGGCTTACGTCTTCGATCACGATGCGCGGCGCCAGCAGGGCCTGGGACAGGCTGATGGCCTGGTCCGGGTGATCGTTGGCCATGGGCACGCTTTCGAAGGGCTCGTTACCTGACATCGCACTCACTCCGTTGGGCTTGGGGGCGGTAAGGGTTCTGAGCGGTGATCGGGCGCGGGGGTTCAAAAAAAACTGAGCGAATGGCGCAAGGCGTGAGTCCAAGCCTGCAACACCGCTTCATCCACCACGCGAGGTCAGGCCCATGAACATTCCCATTCCACCGGAGACACCCGACCCGAACATCGATGACCCGACATTGCCGCCGCCGGTGCCCGAGCAAGAGCCGGACGAGTTGCCGATCAAGCCGACTGTGCCGCCCACGGTGGGTGACCCGCCGAGCGAGGAGCCGCCGGTGAAAGGCAAAGAATAGACGGCACCCGGCGTTTCATCCGGCGTATCTGTAGGAAATCCCCCAGCCCTACCGGCTGCGCTGCTGTGCAGGGAACTTTGCCAGCACCCGCACCGCGATCCCCTGTGGGAGCGGCTTTAGCCGCGAAGCAGACGACGCGGTGGATGGCACCGGCTCTGCCGGTGTTCGCGGCTAAAGCCGCTCCCACAGCGACCTCGTTGAACCAGAGACTGGCGCCTGCAGGGTGAATGCACAGAGTCGTGAATGGCGCACCTGACATTTCTACCAGTAGCGCAGCCAGCAGCGAAGCGCGTACAGAAGAGCCACCCTCTCACGGCTGACTTCGGTATGCACTCCCGGCTCTACATCTCCGCTCGCCTGCTCTGGATCATCGCCAACTTCCTGGAGCAGTCCTCACACAGGGTCAGGCCTGACGTTTCCATGGACGAACTGGGGGCGGACAGCCTCGATATGGTCGAGCTTCAAGCGCTGATAGAAGAGGCGTTCGACGTCTACATTGACCACCAGATTCGAACCTATGTGACCTTCGCTGAGCTGGTTGAGCTGGTGTATCGGGCGACGCAACCCACTACCCACCCAGCTCCTCGACACTGATCTCGCGCATCCTGAACTTCTGCACCTTCCCCGTCACCGTCATCGGGAACTCATCGACAAAGCGGAAATGCCGCGGCGCCTTGAAGTGCGCCAGGCGCGCCTTGCACCACTGCTGCAATTCATCTGCCGTGGCATTGTGCCCAGGGTGCAGGCGAATCCACGCCACCACCTCCTCGCCATACTTGCTGCACGGGATCCCCACCACCTGCGCCTCGGCCACCGCCGGGTGGGTATGGAAGAATTCTTCCAGCTCACGCGGATAGATGTTCTCGCCGCCGCGAATGATCATGTCCTTGTTGCGCCCGACGATGCGCACGTAACCCTGCTCGTCCATCACCGCCAGGTCACCGGTGCGCATCCAGCGGGCCGGGTCGATGGCGTCGTGGGTGGCCTGCAGGTTGTCCCAGTAGCCGAGCATCACGCTGTAGCCCCGGGTGCACAGCTCGCCGATCTCGCCCCGCGGGACGATGCAGCCGTCGGCGTCCACCAGCTTGGTTTCCAGGTGAGGCTGAGTGCGCCCGACCGTGGTCACGCGCAGTTCCAGCTCATCGTCCGGGCCGGTCTGCAATGAAACCGGGCTGGTCTCGGTCATGCCGTAGGCGATCTGCACCTCGGCCATGTGCATCTGCTCGATGACCTTGCGCATCACCTCGATCGGGCAGGTGGCGCCGGCCATGATGCCGCTGCGCAGGGTCGAGAGGTCCAGCTGCGGGCGCGACGGGTGGTCGAGCATGGCGATGAACATGGTCGGTACGCCATAGAGGATGGTGGCGCGCTCCTCACTCACCGCGCGCAGGGTGAGCTCGGCGTCGAAGGCGTCGTTGGGGTAGACCATGGTGCTGCCGTGGGTGATGCAGCCCAGGTTGGCCATGACCATGCCGAAGCAGTGGTACAGCGGCACCGGGATCACCATGCGGTCGTGTTCGGTGAGGCCAAGGCTTTCACCGACCATGTAGCCGTTGTTGAGGATGTTGTAGTGGCTCAGGGTCGCGCCCTTGGGCGCACCCGTGGTGCCAGAGGTGTACTGGATGTTCACCGGCTGGTCGAACTGCAGGCTGTTCTGGCGCTGCTCGAAGATGGCGCGGGCGATCCCCCCTGCCCGCCCGGCCAATGCGGCCCAGGGCAGGAAGCCTGTCGGCGGTTGGGCGGCCAGGCTGATCACACCGCGCAGGTCGGGCAGGCGTTCGCTGGCCAATTGGCCAATCCCATGCTGCGCCAGTTCCGGCACCAGTTCCTGCACCATGGCGTGGTAGTCGGAGGTCTTGAAGGCATCGGCACACACCAGCCAGCGGCAGCCGGACTGGCGCAGCACATACTCAAGCTCCCCCACCCGGTAGGCAGGGTTGATGTTGACCAGGATCGCGCCGACCTTGGCCGTGGCCAGTTGCAGGATGCACCACTGGGCGCAGTTGGGTGCCCAGATGCCGACCCGCTCGCCGCCGGCCACGCCCAGCGCCATCAGCGCCCTCGCATGCAACTCGACCTCTGCGGCCAGTTCGCGCCAGCTGTAGCGCAGGCCTTGGTGCCGCACCACCAGCGCTTCGCGCTCGGCGTGGCGGGCCACGGTGGCGTCGAAGGCCTGGCCGATGGTCAGGGTCAGCAAAGGGTGGTCCTGGCGGCCGCGGGTATAGCTTGGTTGAGGCATGGTGGTCCCTTCTTGTGGTTGTTCTGGGCATGACTGAAGCAGGCGGCAATTACTCTGGCGCAGATTTACGTTTACGTAAAGGTGATGATTCGATTGACAGTGCCGGGAGGCAGGTTTACGTTAACGTCAAGATGAAAACAGCATCGAACCTTCAGGCGACATCGGACCCTGTGGGAGCGGGCTTGCCCGCGAAAGCGATCATCCAGGCAATGACGGTGACCCTGCTGACGCATTCGCGGGCAAGCCCGCTCCCACAGGGACGGTGACTGGCCCATGGGCTACGGTGTATCCAATTTCAAGAACAACAAGGTGCCCCCCATGCATTACCCGACCCTGAACTTCGCCCTGGGCGAAACCATCGACATGCTCCGCGACCAGGTGCGCACCTTCGTCGCCGCCGAGCTGGCCCCGCGCGCCGCGCAGATCGACCACGACAACCTGTTCCCCGCCGACATGTGGCGCAAGTTCGGCGATATGGGCCTGCTGGGCATTACTGTCCCCGAGGAATACGGCGGCGCCGGCCTGGGCTACCTGGCCCACGTGGTATCGATGGAAGAGATCAGCCGCGGGTCGGCCTCGGTGGCCCTGTCCTATGGCGCCCACTCCAACCTGTGCGTCAACCAGATCAACCGCAACGGCACCCACGAGCAGAAACTCAAGTACCTGCCCAAGCTGATCAGCGGCGAGCACATCGGCGCCCTGGCCATGAGCGAGCCCAACGCCGGCTCCGACGTGGTGTCGATGAAGCTGCGCGCCGAAAAACGTGGCGACCGCTACGTGCTCAACGGCAGCAAGACCTGGATCACCAACGGCCCCGACGCCAACACCTACGTGATCTACGCCAAGACCGACCTGGACAAGGGCCCCCACGGCATCACCGCGTTCATCGTCGAGCGCGACTGGAAAGGCTTCAGCCGCAGCAACAAGTTCGACAAGCTGGGCATGCGTGGCTCCAACACCTGCGAGCTGTTCTTCGATGATGTGGAAGTGCCGGAAGAAAACATCCTCGGCCAGCTCAACGGCGGCGTGCGGGTGCTGATGAGCGGCCTGGACTACGAGCGCGTGGTGCTCTCGGGCGGCCCGACCGGCATCATGCAGAGCTGCATGGACCTGGTCGTCCCCTACATCCACGACCGCAAGCAGTTCGGCCAGAGCATCGGCGAGTTCCAGCTGATCCAGGGCAAGATCGCCGACATGTACACCCAGCTCAACGCCAGCCGCGCCTACCTGTACGCCGTGGCCCAGGCCTGCGACCGCGCCGAGACCACCCGCAAGGACGCCGCCGGGGTGATCCTGTACACCGCCGAGCGCGCCACGCAGATGGCCCTGGAGGCGATCCAGATCCTCGGTGGCAACGGCTACATCAATGAGTTCCCGGCCGGCCGCCTGCTGCGCGACGCCAAGCTGTACGAGATCGGTGCCGGCACCAGCGAAATCCGCCGGATGCTGATCGGCCGCGAACTGTTCAACGAAACCCGCTGAGCATAAGGAACGGGCGCACATGGCTACCTTGCACACCCAGATCAACCCGCGCTCGGCGGAGTTCGCCGGCAACAGCGCGGCCATGCTCGAGCAGGTCACGAAACTGCGCGGCCTGCTCGCCCAGGTCAGCCAGGGCGGCGGCCTGAAGGCCCAGCAACGGCACACCTCGCGCGGCAAGCTGCTGCCCCGCGAGCGGATCGACCGCCTGCTCGACCCGGGCTCGCCGTTCCTCGAAATCGGCCAACTGGCCGCCCATGAGGTGTATGGCGAGGACGTGCCCGCCGCCGGTGTGATCGCCGGTATCGGCCGCGTCGAGGGCGTGGAGTGCATGATCGTGGCCAACGACGCCACGGTCAAAGGCGGCTCCTACTACCCGCTGACGGTGAAAAAACACCTGCGCGCCCAGACCATTGCCCTGCAGAACCGCCTGCCCTGCATTTATCTGGTGGACTCCGGCGGCGCCAACCTGCCGCGCCAGGACGAAGTGTTCCCCGACCGCGAGCACTTCGGGCGGATCTTCTTCAACCAGGCCAACATGAGTGCCCTGGGTATCCCGCAGATCGCCGTGGTGATGGGCTCGTGCACCGCCGGTGGCGCCTATGTGCCGGCCATGGCCGACGAAGCGATCATGGTGCGCCAGCAGGCGACCATCTTCCTCGCCGGCCCGCCGCTGGTGAAGGCGGCGACCGGTGAAGTGGTCAGCGCCGAGGACCTCGGCGGCGCCGACGTGCACTGCCGCACCAGCGGCGTGGCCGACCATTACGCCGACAATGACGAACACGCCCTGGCCATCGCCCGCCGTAGCGTGGCCAACCTCAACTGGCACAAGCTCGGCAAGTTGCAATGCCAGGCGCCGATCGCGCCGCTGTATGGCGCCGAGGAGTTGTATGGCGTGGTGCCGGCCGACGCCAAGCAGCCGTTCGATGTGCGCGAAGTGATTGCGCGCCTGGTCGACGGTTCGGTATTCGATGAGTTCAAGGCGCTGTTCGGCACCACCCTAGTGTGCGGCTTTGCCCATCTGCACGGCTACCCGGTGGCGATCCTGGCCAACAACGGCATCCTGTTCGCCGAGGCCGCGCAAAAAGGCGCGCACTTCATCGAACTGGCTTGCCAGCGTGGTATCCCGTTGCTGTTCCTGCAGAACATCACCGGCTTCATGGTCGGTAAAAAGTATGAAGAAGGCGGCATCGCCAAGCACGGCGCCAAGCTGGTGACCGCCGTGGCCTGCGCCCAGGTGCCGAAGTTCACGGTGATCATCGGCGGCAGCTTCGGTGCCGGCAACTATGGCATGTGTGGCCGCGCCTACGACCCGCGCTTCTTGTGGATGTGGCCCAATGCGCGCATCGGCGTGATGGGCGCCGAACAGGCGGCCGGCGTGCTGGCCCAGGTCAAGCGCGAGCAGAGCGAGCGCAGCGGCGAAGTGTTCAGCCCCGAAGACGAGAAAAAGCTCAAGCAGCCGATCCTCGACCAGTACGAACACCAGGGCCACCCGTACTATTCCAGCGCCCGGCTGTGGGACGACGGCGTCATCGACCCGGCGCAGACCCGCGACGTACTCGGCCTGGCGTTGTCCGCCGCGCTGAACGCCCCGATCGAACAGAGCCGCTTCGGCATTTTCCGGATGTGACCCATGACCGATTTCGCCACTCTCGAGCTGGAACACGACCCCCGCGGCTTCACCACCCTGTGGTTGAGCCGGGAAGACAAGAACAACGCCTTCAACGCGCAGATGATCCGCGAACTGATCGTCGCCCTCGACCGGCTGGCCGAAGACAGCAGCCTGCGCTTCGTGCTGCTGCGCGGCCGTGGCCGGCACTTCAGCGCTGGCGCCGACCTGGCATGGATGCAGCAGTCGGCGCAGCTGGACTTCAACACCAACCTCGATGACGCCCATGAGCTGGGCGAGCTGATGTATGCCCTGCACCGCCTCAAGGCCCCGACCCTGGCCGTGGTGCAAGGCGCGGCCTTTGGTGGCGCGCTGGGGTTGATCAGTTGCTGCGACATGGCCATCGGCGCCGAGGACGCGCAGCTGTGCCTGTCGGAAGTGCGCATCGGCCTGGCGCCTGCGGTAATCAGCCCGTTCGTGGTCAAGGCCATTGGCGAGCGCGCCGCGCGCCGCTATGCCCTCACCGCCGAACGCTTCAGCGGTGTGCGTGCTCGTGAACTGGGCCTGCTGGCCGAGGTGTACCCGGCCAGCGAGCTGGACGCCGAGGTCGAAGCCTGGGTGGAGAATCTGCTGCACAACAGCCCCCAGGCCCTGCGCGCCACCAAGGACCTGCTGCGTGAAGTGGACGACGGCGAGCTGAGCCCGGCCCTGCGCCGCTATTGTGAGAACACCATCGCCCGTATTCGCGTCAGCGCCGAAGGCCAGGAGGGCCTGCGCGCCTTCCTGGAAAAACGCCGCCCCGCCTGGCAAACCGAACAGAAGAAGGAACCGCGCCCATGAGCCGTCCCACCCTGACCACCCTGCTGGTCGCCAACCGCGGCGAGATCGCCTGCCGGGTGATGCGCACCGCCAAGGCCCTGGGCCTGACCACCGTGGCCGTGCACAGCGCCACCGACCGCGACGCCCGCCACAGCCGCGAGGCCGATATCCGCGTCGACCTGGGCGGCAGCAAGGCCGCCGACAGCTACCTGGTGATCGACAAGCTGCTCGCCGCAGCCAAGGCCAGTGGCGCCCAGGCCATCCACCCAGGCTATGGCTTTCTGTCCGAGAACGCCGGTTTCGCCCGCGCCATCGAACAGGCCGGGCTGATCTTCCTCGGCCCGCCGGCCAGCGCTATCGATGCCATGGGCAGCAAGTCGGCGGCCAAGGCGCTGATGGAGGCCGCCGGGGTGCCGCTGGTACCGGGCTACCACGGCGAAGCCCAGGACCTCGACACCTTCCGCACCGCCGCCGAGCGCATCGGCTACCCGGTGCTGCTCAAGGCCAGCGCTGGCGGTGGCGGCAAGGGCATGAAAGTGGTCGAGGAGGAAAGCCAGCTGGCCGACGCCCTGGCCTCGGCCCAGCGTGAAGCACAGTCGTCGTTCGGCGATGCGCGCATGCTGGTCGAGAAATACGTGCTCAAGCCGCGCCATGTGGAGATCCAGGTGTTCGCCGACCAGCACGGCAACTGCCTGTACCTGAACGAGCGCGACTGCTCGATCCAGCGTCGCCACCAGAAGGTCGTCGAAGAAGCGCCAGCCCCCGGCCTGTCCCCGGAACTGCGCCAGGCCATGGGCCAGGCGGCGGTGCGCGCGGCCCAAGCCATCGGATACGTTGGCGCCGGCACCGTGGAATTTCTGCTCGACGCCCGTGGCGAATTCTTCTTCATGGAGATGAACACCCGCCTGCAGGTAGAGCACCCGGTCACCGAGGCCATCACCGGCCTCGACCTGGTGGCCTGGCAGATCCGCGTCGCCTGTGGCGAAGCGCTGCCGATCACCCAGGAACAGGTGCCGCTGATCGGCCATGCCATCGAAGTGCGGCTGTACGCCGAGGACCCGGCCAACGAATTCCTGCCGGCCACCGGCACCCTGGCGCTGTACCGTGAGTCGGCGCCGGGTGAAGGGCGGCGGGTGGACAGCGGGGTCAGCGAGGGCGATGAGGTATCGCCGTTCTACGACCCGATGCTGGGCAAGCTGATCGCCTGGGGCCAGGACCGCGAACAGGCGCGCCTGCGGCTGCTGGCAATGCTCGATGAGTTCGCCATCGGCGGGCTGAAGACCAACATCGCCTTCCTGCGCCGCATCCTTGCCCACCCGGCGTTTGCCGACGCCCAGCTGGACACCGGGTTCATTCCCCGTCATCAGGAGATTCTGCTGCCAGCGGTTGACGCCTTGCCCGCACCGTTCTGGGAGGCGGCCGCCGAAGCCTGGCTGCAAAGCGCGCCGGCGGTGCAGCGCCAGGATGACCCAGCCTCGCCATGGGCTGCCCGCGAGGGCCTGCGCCTGGGGTTGCCAGCCCGCAGCACCCTGCATTTGCAGTGCGAAGGCCACGAGCAGGCGATCGCCCTGGAACGCAGCGCTCCGTCCACCTACCAGCTCGTCGGCGAGCAGCTGTGCCACGACCAGGACGGTATTCGTCGTCGCCATTTGGCCGTGCGCCGGGGCGGCACCCTGTACCTGCAGTGGCAAGGCGAGCTGCACGCGGTGAGCGTGCACGACCCGATCGCCGCCGCTGAAGCCAGCCATGGTCATCAGGGCGGCCTGGGCGCCCCCATGAACGGCAGCATCGTGCGGGTGCTGGTCGAGCCGGGCCAGGTGGTGGAGGCCGGCACCGCGTTGGTGGTGCTTGAAGCCATGAAGATGGAACACAGCATCCGCGCGCCCCATGGCGGGACGGTGAAGGCGCTGTTCTGTCAGGAAGGGGATATGGTCAGCGAAGGGACGGTGTTGGTGGAGCTGGAGGGAGCGTGATGGCTGCGATGCGCTCGCCGGAAGGTTTGCAGCGCTCTTGAGATCGAGCGCCGCCCGCGCGGCGCATCGCTGGCAAGCCAGCTCCCACATCTATGGTTACCCCCTTTTCTGCAATACTGTACCGAGATGTGCGTGAGTGTGGTTTGCGTCAATCTATACGGCGTCGTGTGGGAGGTCAGTCCCGCGCCTCGATGAAAGTCGCGCCCGACGAGCCTTGATATTTGTTCGGCTTCTAAAGCCGAGTGGGAG
>NZ_BQHO01000049.1 GCF_021601385.1 Pseudomonas parasichuanensis
GCGATGACGTCTTCAAAGATGCCGATAGCCTGACCGTGGGTGTCAGCGACGCAACCGTCGCTGGCAAGACCTTCGAGAATCTGGAACTGGGTGGCAACGCCACCGTACAGATCACCGACACCACCAGCGAAGTCGTCGCGACCCTGTCGGCGGACAAAACTACCGTCAGCGAAGGCGGCCAGGTCACCTACACCGTGACCCTGACCAACGCCCAAGGCCTGTCGGTCACTGGCCACAACGGCCTGACTTTCACCCTGACCGACGGCACCAAAGTCACCGTTCCAGCCGGCAGCGCCAGCGGCACCTTCACCATCACAGCTCCAGACGATGTCTACGTCGGTGGCCAGGCATCGATCATCAACAAGCTGGTCAATGTTACGGGGGCCGAGAACTTCGAGAAGCTGACCATGGGTCAGGCCGAAGTGCGGACCAATGTCACCGACGAACCGGGCACCGGTACGCCAGGCGCAGGCAACGAAGGCGACAAGGTGTCCGTGACCATCGTTAGCAATGGCAATGTCACCGAAGACCAGCAGCCGTCGTTCACCGTCAAAGTCAGCCAGAAGCTGGACCAGGACCTCACCGTCACCCTGTCCAACGGCGCCAAGGTGACCATCGTCGCCGGCCAGACCGAAGCGATCTACAAGGCTGCGGCGCAAGGCGACGACGTGTTCAAGGACCCGGGCTCCCTGACCGTGGGCATCACCGATGCAGCGGTGACCGGCAAGACCTTCGAAAACCTCGAATTGGGCGGCGCTGCCACCGTGCAGATCACCGACACTGCCAGCGAAGTCGTGGCGACCCTGACCGCCGACAAGACTACTGTCACTGAAGGCGGCCAAGTCACCTACACCGTCACCCTGACCAACGCCCAGGGCTTGTCGGTCACCGGCCACAACGGCCTGACCTTCACCCTGACCGACGGCACCAAGGTCACGGTGCCGGCGGGTAGCGCCACTGGCACCTTCACCATCACCGCCAAGGATGATGTGTACACCGGTGGCCAGCCGAACATCGTCAACAAGATCGAATCGGTCGTCGGTGGCGACAACTTCGAGAAACTGACGCTGGGCAGCAACACCGTCACCACCTCGGTCACCGACGAACCAGGCAGCGGCGGCAGCACCGGCACTGGCAACCAGGGCGACAAGGTATCCGTGACCATCGTCAGCAACGGCAATGTCACCGAAGACCAGCAGCCATCGTTCACCGTCAAAGTCAGCCAGAAGCTCGATCAAGATCTGACCGTTACCCTCAGCAATGGCGCCAAGGTGACTATCGTTGCCGGCCAAACTGAAGCGATCTACAAGACCGCGGCGCAAGGCGACGACGTGTTCAAGGACCCGGGCTCCCTGACCGTGGGCATCACCGATGCAGCGGTGACCGGCAAGACCTTCGAAAACCTCGAACTGGGCGGCGCTGCCACCGTGCAGATCACCGACACTGCCAGCGAAGTCGTCGCGACCCTGTCGGCGGACAAAACTACCGTCAGCGAAGGCGGCCAGGTCACCTACACCGTGACCCTGACCAACGCCCAGGGCCTGTCGGTCACTGGCCATAACGGCCTGACCTTCACCCTGACCGACGGCACCAAAGTCACGGTGCCGGCCGGCAGCGCCAGCGGCACCTTCACCATCACCGCCAAGGATGATGTGTACACCGGTGGCCAGCCGAACATCGTCAACAAGATCGAATCGGTCGCCGGTGGCGACAACTTCGAGAAACTGACGCTGGGCAGCAACACCGTCACCACCTCAGTCACCGACGAACCAGGCAGCGGCGGCAGCACCGGCACTGGCAACCAGGGCGACAAGGTATCCGTGACCATCGTCAGCAATGGCAACGTCACCGAAGACCAGCAGCCATCGTTCACCGTCAAGGTCAGCCAGAAACTGGACCAGGACCTGACCGTTACCCTCAGCAATGGCGCCAAGGTGACTATCGTCGCCGGCCAGACCGAAGCCATTTACAAGGCTGCGGCGCAAGGCGAGGACGTGTTCAAGGACGCCGGTTCCCTGACCGTGGGCATCAGCAACGCCACCGTCGTGGGCAAGACCTTCGAAAACCTCGAACTGGGCGGCGCTGCCACCGTGCAGATCAGCGACACCACCAGCGAGGTCGTGGCGACCCTGACCGCCGACAAGACCACCGTCACTGAAGGCGGCCAAGTCACCTACACCGTCACCCTGACCAACGCACAGGGCCTGTCGGTCACTGGCCACAATGGCCTGACCTTCACTCTGACCGACGGCACCAAGGTCTCCGTGCCAGCCGGCAGCGCGACCGGCACCTTCACCATCACCGCCAAGGATGATGTGTACACCGGTGGCCAGCCGAACATCGTCAACAAGATCGAATCGGTCGCTGGTGGCGACAACTTCGAGAAGCTGACCCTGGGCAGCAACACCGTGACCACCAGTGTCACCGACGAGCCAGGCAGCGGCGGCAGCACCGGTACCGGCAACCAGGGCGACAAGGTTTCCGTGACCATCGTCAGCAATGGCAACGTCACCGAAGACCAGCAGCCAAGCTTCACCGTCAAGGTCAGCCAGAAGCTCGACCAGGACCTGACTGTCACCCTGTCCAACGGCGCCAAGGTGACCATCGTCGCCGGCCAGACCGAAGCGATCTACAAGACCGCGGCGCAAGGCGACGACGTGTTCAAGGACGGCAGCTCGGTGACCGTGGGCATCAGCAATGCCACGGTGGTGGGCAAGACCTTCGAGAACCTCGAACTGGGTGGCAGCGCCACCGTGCAGATCAGCGACACGATCAGCGAGGTCGTGGCGACCCTGACCGCCGACAAGACCACCGTCAGCGAAGGCGGCCAGATCACCTACACCGTGACCCTGACCAACGCCCAGGGCCTGTCGGTCACCGGCCACAGCGGCCTGACCTTCACCCTCAGCGATGGCACCAAGATCACCGTCCCTGCTGGCAGCGCCAGCGGTACCGCCAGCATCGTCGCGCCGGACGACGTGTTCGTCGGCGGCCAGGCGACCATCGCCAACAAGCTGACCGGCGTCACCGGCGCGGACAACTTCGAAAAACTGACCCTGGGTCAGGGCGAAGTGCTGACCAGCGTCACCGACGAACCAGGCAGCGGTGGCGGTACCGGTACTGGCAACCAGGGCGACAAGGTTTCCGTGACCATCGTCAGCAATGGCAACGTCACCGAAGACCAGCAGCCAAGCTTCACCGTCAAGGTCAGCCAGAAACTGGACCAGGACCTCACCGTCACCCTGTCCAACGGCGCCAAGGTGACCATTGTCGCCGGCCAGACCGAAGCCATTTACAAGGCTGCGGCGCAGGGCGACGACGTGTTCAAGGACCCGGGCTCCCTGACCGTGGGCATCAGCGACGCGACCGTCGCCGGCAAAACCTTCGAGAACCTGGAACTGGGTGGCGCTGCCACCGTGCAGATCACCGACACCACCAGTGAAGTCGTGGCGACCCTGAGCGCCGACAAGACTACTGTCAGCGAAGGTGGCCAGGTCACCTACACCGTCACCCTCACCAACGCCCAGGGTCTGTCGGTCACCGGCCACAACGGCCTGACCTTCACCCTTAGCGACGGTACCAAGGTGACTGTCCCAGCCGGCAGCGCCTCTGGCACCTTCACCATCACCGCCAAGGATGATGTGTACACCGGTGGCCAGCCGAACATCGTCAACAAGATCGAATCGGTCGCCGGTGGCGACAACTTCGAGAAACTGACGCTGGGCAGCAACACCGTCACCACCTCGGTCACCGACGAACCAGGCAGCGGTGGCAGCACCGGTACCGGCAACCAGGGCGACAAGGTTTCCGTGACCATCGTCAGCAATGGCAACGTCACCGAAGACCAGCAGCCGTCGTTCACCGTCAAGGTCAGCCAGAAGCTGGATCAGGACCTGACTGTCACCCTGTCCAATGGCGCCAAGGTGACCATCGTCGCCGGCCAGACCGAAGCGATCTACAAGACCGCGGCGCAAGGCGACGACGTGTTCAAGGACGGCAGCTCGGTGACGGTGGGCATCAGCAACGCCACCGTCGTGGGCAAGACCTTCGAAAACCTCGAGCTGGGTGGCAGCGCCACCGTGCAGATCAGCGACACCATCAGCGAAGTCGTGGCGACCCTGACCGCCGACAAGACTACTGTCACTGAAGGCGGCCAAGTCACCTACACCGTCACCCTGACCAACGCCCAGGGCTTGTCGGTCACCGGCCACAACGGCCTGACCTTCACCCTTAGCGACGGTACCAAGGTGACTGTCCCAGCCGGCAGCGCCAGCGGCACCTTCACCATCACCGCCAAGGATGATGTGTACACCGGTGGCCAGCCGAACATCGTCAACAAGATCGAATCGGTCGCCGGTGGCGACAACTTCGAGAAACTGACGCTGGGCAGCAACACCGTGACCACCTCGGTCACCGACGAGCCAGGCAGCGGTGGCAGCACCGGTACCGGCAACCAGGGCGACAAGGTTTCCGTGACCATCGTCAGCAATGGCAACGTCACCGAAGACCAGCAGCCGTCGTTCACCGTCAAGGTCAGCCAGAAGCTGGATCAGGACCTGACTGTCACCCTGTCCAACGGCGCCAAGGTGACCATCGTCGCCGGCCAGACCGAAGCGATCTACAAGACCGCGGCGCAAGGCGACGATGTGTTCAAGGATGGCGGTTCGGTGACCGTGGGCATCAGCAACGCCACGGTGGTGGGCAAGACCTTCGAGAACCTGGAGCTGGGCGGTTCTGCCACCGTGCAGATCAGCGACACCATCAACGAAGTGGTCGCGACCCTGACCGCTGACAAGACCACGGTCACTGAAGGCGGCCAAGTCACCTACACCGTCACCCTGACCAACGCCCAAGGCCTGTCGGTCACCGGCCACAACGGCCTGACCTTCACCCTGACCGATGGCACCAAGGTCAGTATCCCGGCGGGCAGCGCCAATGGCACCTTCACCATCACCGCCAAGGATGATCCTTACACCGGTGGCCAGCCGAACATCGTCAACAAGATCGAATCGGTCGCCGGTGGCGACAACTTCGAGAAGCTGACCCTGGGCAGCAACACCGTCACCACCAGCGTCACCGACGAGCCAAGTGGCCAGGGCGACCTGACCACCGTCGGCATCAGCGGCGACACGTCAGTGACCGAAGGCGACACCGCCCACTACACCCTGACCCTGAGCAACCCGTCGAAGTCCGAGGTGACCATCACCCTGACCTACAGCGGCACCGCCGCCAACGGCCAGGACTTCACCGGTGTGGCCACCGTGAAGATCCCGGCCAACAGCAGCGGCACCACCTTCGATATCAAGACTATCGACGACCAACTGGTCGAGGGCTCGGAGAACTTCACGGTCAAGATCAGCGGCGCCACGGGCGGCGGCTTCGAGAACCTGCAGGTCGATGCCGGCAAGTCCAGCGTCACCACCACCATCCTCGACAACGACAATGCGCCGGTGTCGACCGGTGGCGCCGTGACCGGCAACGAAGACAGCGACTACCTGTTCCAGTGGAGCGACTTCAATGTCACCGATGCCGATGGCAACACCGGCCTGTCGGTGACCATCAGCAAGCTGCCAGACCTGGGCAGCCTGAAGTTCTTCAACGGCACCTCGTGGGTCGATGTTTCGCTGAACCAGACCATCAGCCAGGCCGACATCGCCGCCGGCAAGCTCAAGTTCGTGCCGCTGGCCAACCAGTCGGGCATCGACGGCTATGGCGGCACCGGCGTGGGCAACAAGCAGGCCGACTACGCACAGATCAAGTTCAAGCCCAACGACGGCACCAACCTGGGCACTGAAGCGACGATGAAGGTCGACATCAGGCCGGTCGCCGACAAGCCGGACCTGTCGATTGGCAGCAACAACGTCAACTCGATCGGCCTGCTCAAGGAAACCTGGAGCAGCCTCACCGGCCTGGGCACCAACGGCAACGGCATCACCGGCGATGCGCTGAAGAACGTGTTCGCCAACTCCGGCAAGGCCGGCAAGAGCGAGCAGGTCACCACGGTCGACACCAATGCCACGGTCACTGCCGGCACCGGCTCGAAAACCTCCGGCCTGATCTACCTGGAAGCCGGCAAGACCTACGCCTTCAGCGGCACCGCGGACGACAGCCTGCAGATCGTGGTCGGCGGCAAGAACGTCGCCGGCGCCACCTGGGGCTCGGGCAGCGGCGCCATTTCCGGCAGCTTCACCCCGACCACCAGCGGCTACTACACCCTGGAGATCTACAACGCCAACCAGGCCGGCCCCGGCAGCCTGGACGTCAACATCAAGGTGGGCAATGGTGCGGTCACCGACCTCAACAGCGCCAACATCCCGATGTACCCGAGCGTGAAAGACCTGGCCAACGCCGGCGTGACGGTCTCCGACCTGCACGGCAGCAACGGCCAGGGCTACTACGACGGCTACAAGCTCAACGAAGGCGGCGAGAACGGCGCACCGGTCAAGCTGGTGGGCATCAGCACCAACCTGACCGACACCGATGGCTCCGAGACCCTGAGCGTCAAGCTCAGCGGTATCCCGACAGGCTCGGTGATCGCCGATAACGCCGGCCACACCTTCACCGTCGGCAGCAGCGCGGTGGATGTCACCGGTTGGAACCTCGGCAGCCTGACCATCAAGCCGCCGGCCTACTACGCAGGCTCGTTCGACGTGAAGGTCAGCTCGACCTCCACCGAGAGCGTTGGCGGCAGCACCGCGACCAACGATGCCACCATCAAGGTCACGGTCTACCCGCAGGTCTACAGCACCAGCAACCTGTCCTCGGACAGCGACAACATCACCGGCACCGATGGCAACGACGTGGTCGTGGCCGACGTCAACGGGCTGCATGTGGTCCCTGGCCAGAACTACAACATCGCCTTCGTCGTCGACACTTCGGGCAGCATGGGCTCGTCGGGCGTGGACGCGGCGAAGAAGTCGCTGGAGTCGGTGTTCAAGACCCTGGCCGCCAGCGTCAAGGGCGCGCAGTCGGGTGTCGTGAACATCCTGCTGGTGGACTTCGCCAGCCAGGTCAAGAGCACCGTGTCGGTCACCCTGAACGATGCCGGCCTGCAGAAGCTGCTGGCGGCGCTGAACGGCCTCAGTTCCAACGGGGGTACCAACTACGAAGATGCCTTCAAAACCACCGCCAACTGGTTCCAGGGCCTCAAGGATGCCGGCAGCACAGGCAGCAACCAGACCTTCTTCGTCACCGATGGCAAGCCGACTTACTACCAGGCCAACGAACAGGGCAACCCAACCCTGGGCACCACGGGCACCAGCTTCGACAGCTACCTGGCCTCGATCAACTACAAAGCCGGCGTCACGGTCAGCAAGTACCTGGACAACAGCAACTACCTGACCATCGACAGCAGCGGCGCGATGACCGTGCAGACGTACAAACGGGACGGTTGGACCACAACGCTGTCCGGTGACATCCGCGCCGACGGCGTCGGTGGCTACGAGCTGTCTTCGCGCGCGGGCAGTGGCAGCAGCACCAGCGATGCCACCTGGAACAACTCGACCGACAGCTTCAAGCTGCTGTCGGGGCTCTCTGCCGTCGAAGCCATTGGCCTGAACAGCGACGTCAAGGTCAACGACCTGAAACCGTTCGACTCCGATGGCGTGCCGCAGACCAACATCGACCCGAGCAAGCTGGCCGAGGCCATCCTCGGTCACACCGAAGCCACCCTGCCGGGCAACGACACGGTCAACGGCGGTGATGGCAACGACATCATCTTCGGCGACCTGGTCAGCTTCGACGGCGTTGCCGGCACCGGTGTCGAGGCCATCCAGGCCTTCGTCGCCACCAAGCTGGGCGTGGATGCGGGCGATGTGGATGCGCGGGCGATGCACAAGTACATCACCGAGCACTACACCGAGTTCGATGTCTCGCGCACCAACGACGGCGCCGACACCCTGCTGGGTGGCGATGGCAATGACATCATCTTCGGCCAGGGTGGCAACGACTACCTCGATGGCGGCAAGGGCAACGACATCCTGCTTGGCGGTTCCGGCAACGACACGCTGCTGGGTGGCGAAGGCAACGACCTGCTGTTCGGCGGTGCCGGCAACGACACCCTGATCGGCGGCAAGGGCGATGACATCATGACCGGTGGTACCGGTGCCGACACCTTCGTGTGGAAGGCCGGTGACCTGGGCAACGATGTGATCAAGGACTTCAACGTCAAGGAAGGCGACCGCCTCGACCTCAGCGACCTGCTGCAGGGCGAAAAGGCCAGCACCATCGACAACTTCCTGAAGATCACCACGGTGGGGGGTGAGTCCACCCTGCAGGTCAGCACCGAAGGCAAGCTTAACGCCGCCGGTGGCCTGGCCAATGCCGATGTGACCATCAAGCTCGAAGGCGTCAACTGGTCCAACACCACGATCAACTCGTTGATCAGCGGTGGCGACCCGACCATCAAGATCGACAACTCCAACAGCTGACCCTCAGCACGCGCGGTGGCCGATAACGGCCACCGCGCGTGCTGCAGGCTTTTCCAGCCAGTGCTTACCGCGCATACTCGTGCGCCGGCCTTACACGCCCGGCGAACTTTGCCTATGCTGCTGACTACCAAAAAGGACTCATCGTGACGAGGGACGAAGCCATGTTCTACGTGCAACGCGACGCCGACGGCCAGTTGCTGCGGGTAGAAGCAGCACCCTATGCCGAATACACGGACATCCTTCCGGCCGACAACGCCGAGATTCAGGAGTGGTTCGCCGACAACGTAGTCGAGAACAGCCTCAAGCAGCTCAAGCAGAGCGACCTGGACATGATCCGGGTGCTGGAGGACCTGATCGAGGTACTGACCGCCAAGGGCGTGTTCAGCATCACTGACCTGCCGCCTGGCGCGCAGTCCAAGCTGCTCAACCGCTCCTCCGCGCGCAAGGCACTGGGCAGCCTGAACAACCTGATCGAGGAAGACGAGGACGGCGGGCTCATCTGAGCCCGCTGCCGTGTTGATGCTGCTGTGGGAACGGGCCTACCCGCCCCCGCAAGGTCCGCTCAACGCCAGGGCGCCGGCTCGCCTACCAGTTGCCCCTGAATGCCCTGTACCCCCATCTCCCGCAGCACCTTCAGCTCGCCTTCGGTTTCCACCCGCTCGGCGATCAATGGCAGGTCGATGCTGTGTGCCGCGCGCTGGATCGCTTCGATGAACAGGCGCTTGTGCCGCTCGTGGTCGATGTTGCGGATGTAGCCACCGTCGATCTTCAGGTAGGCCAGCCCCAGGTGGGCCAGGTTGCCGATCATGCTGAACCGCCCACCGAAGCGCTGCAGCGCCAGGCCATAGCCCAGCCCGCGCAGGCGCCGGGTCAGTTGCTCCAGCACCGACTGCTCAGGCAGTTGTTCCTCGCCGATCTCGAATGTCAGCCGCGGCCCCAGTGCACTGTTCTGCCCCAGCAGCTCATACACCCGCTGCAGCGCCTTGGGATCGGCCAGGGTAGCCGCCGACAGGTTGAGCGCCAGCGACTCGCCATGCCCGTGCAGGTGTTTGAGCACCTTCTCCAACACCAGCAGGTCGAGCCGCGCCATCCAGCCGAAACGCTCCAGCCAGGGCAAGAAGCGCCCCGCCGCCAGCGCCTCGCCGTGCTCGTCGTGCAAACGCGAAATGACCTTGTAGTGCAGCACCCGCTCTGGCGCCCGGGCATCCACCACAGGCTGGAAGAACAACTGGAACTGCCCTTTGGCCAGCGCCTGATCCAAACGCTTGTGCCAGGCGTGGTGGCTGTCGGCCGCCTGCCCTGCTGCGCCCTGCTCAAGGCACACCCAACCCGGCGCCGGCTGGCTCTCGGCCCGGGCCAAGGCCTCATCGGCCAGCTTGAGCAGCGCCTGCGGCGCATCGCCCGGGCTATAGGGGGCAAGGCCGATGCAGGCCACCGGGTCGACATCACTGGCACCGGTTTCGTGCAGGCTCTGCAACGTGGCCTCCAGGGCCTGGGCCAGCTGGATTGCTTCGTCGTGGACCATGCCTGGGGCCAGCACGGCGAACTCGCCACCACGGCTGCGGGTGATCAGGTCCTTGGTTTCCGGGAAGTTCACGCAGGTACGGCGCAACTGCTCGCCTACCGCCTGCAGCAACTGGTCGGTGCGCTGGCCTCCCAGGCGGGCATTGAGTCCAACCAGGTCCTGCACCCGCAGCAGCAGCAGGTAGCCGGCACGCCCTTCTTCCACGTTGCTGATCCGGGCATTGAGCTGCATCTCGAAATAGCGCCGGTTGGCCAGCCCCGTAAGGCTGTCCTGGTAAGACTCGGCGCGCAGCCTTTCGCTGCGCTCGGCCTGCTCGGAGAACAACGCCTTGAGCTTCTCGACCATCTGGTTCATCGCCTGCACCACCCGGCGCAGCTCGGGCGTGCGCGGCAGCTCCGGCAGGCTGAGGAACTCGCGGCGGGCGATGGCGTGGGACTGCGCGACCATGTAGTCCAGCGGGCGCAACTGGCGACGCAGCAGCAGCGCCCCGAGCACCGCGCTCACCGCACCGCACAGCAGCAGCCAGCCCAGGCTGCCCAGCGCGCTCTGCCAGAGCTTGGCCAGGGCGAACATCGGATGGCTGATCACCTCGACCCGTGCGGCCTGCTGCCAGCCTCGGCTGACGATGGCATCGCCGCCGGCCGGCGCCAGGCCAATCAGGTGGATGAACCAGCCCGGCACCCCGCCGCTGTCAGGCTCGGCATGGCGCTCCACCAACACGGCGTTGGAGTCCAGGTCGATGACCTTGATGCTGGAGTAGTAGCCACTGTCGAAGATCGAGCTGACCATCAGCTCGACCATCGCCGGGTCGTCGATGTTCGGCGTCAGCGACAGCGCCAGCGCCGTGGCCGCATCCTGGGCATGGGAGCGCAGCTGGTTGACGTACTGGCTGCGCGAACTCTCCAGGCTGACCATGAAGCTGCCGCTGAAGGCGATCACCAGGAACAGGCAAATGGCCAGCAGCAATTGTTTGAACAATGACATCTGTGCTCCTTCAGTAAACCGGTTCGGCCGGGAATCCTTCGGCCTGCATTTTCTTCAGCAAGTCCTGCCAACGCGACAGCCGCTTGGTGTCGCCGACCTTCTTGTTGCCGGCGGCGCCGGTCAGCCACAGGCCTTCGCCGTTGAAGGCATACACCGGCAGCAGGTCGGTGCGCTGGCTGGCCGGCTTGATCGCGTCCATCAGGCTGTCGAGCACCAGCGGCTGGGCCTGTGGGCTTGAATAATAGGTCAGGACCATGTGCGCGCGGTTCTGGCGCAAGGCCTTGACGTAGGTGATGCGCAGTTTTTCGGCGGGGATGCCCATGCGTCGCAGGCTGAAATACTTGGCGATGGCGTAGTCCTCGCAATCGCCCGCGCCCTTGATCAACGACTGGACCGGCGTGGCCCAGTAGTCGACCTCGTGCCACAGGTCGATGTCCTCGACGTAACGCAACTGCTTGTTGAAGAACAGGTTGACCACCTTCAGCTGGTCCAGCTCGCTGCCCTGCTTTTGCGTCGCCAACAGGTTCTGCCAGGCATCGATGCGCCCCTGGCCCGCGCCCAGCGGGCCATAGAGCGCCTGGGCCCGACGGCTGATCTGAGAGAAATCCCAGTCTGCCTGCGTGCCGCCCAACAACAGGCAGCCCAGCAGCAAGGCTAGCCCGAGGCGGCGCGCGGTCGCATGGATGGTCCAAGGTATCGCCACTGCGAACACCCGTTCAGATCAATCGAAAGCCGCGATGGTGCGGGCAGAAGAGACAAAAGACAATGGCACCGTGCGATCATGCTGCCAACGGTCGGCAAACCCTCTTGTTACAAGGGGCGGTGCACTTGACCGGCTTCCCAAGGCTGGCGTCTTGCTTCACGATAGCTACGTTTCGTACCCGTGCTTCGTCGCGGCCCCGATCAATCCGTTTGACAAGCGCACCCCTCGCTCACTAGGGTTATTGGATCCAATCTTCATGTTGCCGAGGCAAACCCCGCGTGGCTGAGAAACCCAAACTCCTGAGCACCGTACTGGGCAGCGAGCAAGTCCCCGCGCACCTGGCCCGCAGCGTGATCGAAGAACGCCTGCGCAGCGCCATCCTCGATGGCCGCCTGCCCCCCGGCACCGCCTTGCGCCAACAGGAGCTGGCCTCGTTGTTCGGCGTCAGCCGCATGCCGGTCCGCGAAGCCTTGCGCCAGCTCGAGGCGCAGTCGCTGCTGCAAGTGGTGATGCACAAGGGCGCGGTGGTCGCACCGCTGATCGGCGAAGACGCCGTGGACACCTACGCCTTGCGCGTCATCCTCGAGACCGAGGCCCTGCGCCAGTCGATCCCGTTGCTCGACGCCGACGACATTGCCCTGGCCCGGGGTTACATCCAGCAACTGGAAAACGAAACCCGCCATGCCGAGATCGGTCGCCTCAACCGGCTGTTCCACATGTCGCTGTACAGCAAGGCGGGTAACCAGAAGCTGCTGCGCCTGATTGAAATCGAGCTCAACGAGGAAGAACGCTTCCTGCGCTTCCACCTGTCCTCCATGGGGCTGGGCAAGCTCACCCAGGACGATCACATCGCCCTGACCGATGCCGCCAGCGACAAGTTGGTGGACGAAGCCGTCAGGCTGCTGGAAGCACACCTGAACAATGCCTCCCGGACCATCAGGAAATACCTCGACAGCCAAACTGCCGGCTGATCCCGCGGCAGGTGCCCGGCAAGAGGAACGCCCGTGCACGAGCACACTCCACAGGCAAGGCCTCCCGCGCAACTGCCCGGCATTCGGCTGATCTGCCTGGCCAGCAATCGCCAGCAGCTTATCCAGTACCGCAGCTGGTCCCGAGCCTTGCGCGACCCCATAGAACTGGTCGCCGTCGACATCAGCGCCACTGAGCACGCCGATGGCCTCGACGCCCCACAGCCCCACACTTTGCTCGCCCGCACCCTGGCCAGCCGACTGCAACCCTTCCTGGCTCACCCCCACGCTGTTTTTGCCCAGGATGAAGCCGCACACCTGGCGCTGGCCTTGATCTACCTGGCCCAGCGCAGCAACCCAGGGCAATCCCGTCGCTTGTTTGTTTCCAGCTGTGTCAGCCCTGTAGCCACCGACGGTGGCCAAGCCGAGCACCTCCAGGTGCCGGTGACCGCGTTCTATCCCCCCGGCACGCTGGCCGCCATGCTTGGCTGGCAGCGCCTTGCCCGCCAGGAGCTCGAGCTTGTCGAGCTGCCGGCCCACAGTCGGCCAGGCGACCAACGCCTGGTCAGGCTCCTCGATGCCCACCTTGGGCTTCTCTGTTTCGCCTGACCCACCTGCTTTTCACGCCCGTGATCACGGCACCTGCACTGCCCGGTCCATCGCAGACCATGGCGGAGCCATCCATTTGGGCACACTCTACACACTGCAACGGCCGTTGATCTTCAAGCGGACCTGGCCGCCTGCACCCACTTCCACCCGCAGAAGGAGCCTGCCACCGGGGCCAGGACCGCAGCACGATCAGCCGCCCCTGAACAGTTCAACACCCTCGACACCCGCTCATCAGTGCTCCGAGTGAAGCATTCACTCCTTGCTTGTTTTTCTGATCATTAATGATCGGAAGGAGCGCTTATTGCCTAATTAAAACTTTTAAATAAGTTTTAACGCGCGCGCTCAACTTGCGATTTATCAAACTTTAAAATAATTAAAAAAACAATTGCAGTGAACTTTGCCATTGCTTTAACTTTTCTCTCGCCCCGTGCAGCAGCCCGGGGCACGCCGTGAACAGCCGCCAGCAACAGACTTTGCGGCCTTGAAATATTGATCTGCAGCGAAACTTTATTCGGGGCACTTGTTCGCCCGAAATAACGTGAGCGCCGACAACTTGCCACACTTAAACCTACAACTAACGGATCCGCCATGAGCACATTGAAGCGCACCCTCGACCATAAGAAACATGCACTTTCGCAACACCCGCTGTTTTCCGAAATCGACTCGCTGGCCACCTTGCGACGGTTCATGGAAACCCATGTCTTCGCGGTATGGGACTTCATGTCGCTGACCAAGCGCCTGCAACAGGAGCTGACCTGCGTCAGCCTGCCCTGGCTACCGCCTGCCGACCCGGCCGCCGCGCGGCTGATCAACGAGATCGTGCTGGGTGAAGAATCGGACGATCGCCTCGACCACGGCCACTACAGCCATTTCGAGCTGTACCTGGACGCCATGCGCGAGGTGGGCGCCAATACCCAGGCCATCGAGCGCTTCATCAGCCTGCAGCAACAAGGCGTCGATGCCCTCAGCGCCCTGCCGCGCTCTGAGGCCAGCGACGCTGCGCAGCGTTTCGTCCGCGATACCCTCGAAGTGGCGCTGCATGCACCCGCCCACCGTGTCGCCGCAGCCTTCCTGCACGGCCGGGAAAGCGTCATCCCGACCATGTTCCAGCAGATCCTCGACGAGTGGGGTATTGGCAGCGAGCAGGCCCCGACCTTCCGTTACTACCTGCAGCGCCATATCGAAGTCGACTCCGAGGACCACGGCCCCGCCGCCGAGCAGTTGCTGGCGCGTCTGGTCGAGCAAGACCCGGTGCGCCAGCAAGAGGTGTATTCGGCCGCCATCGCCGCCGTGGACAGCCGCACGGCCTTGTGGGACCGCCTGCGTGCCGCGCTGCAAGCGCCGGTCGCCGAGGTCAGCCCATGAACGCCCTGGACTACCGCTCCTTCGCCGATGCCTGGGAGGCGCGCGCGACCATCCGCACCCGGCCCCGGCGCCAGGTGGAGGACGACCAGCGCCTGATCTACCCGCTGAGCCGCCAGCCGCTGGTACTGGGCGCCACTTTCCAGCGCGAGTGCCCGCAGCTGCGCGACTTCGTGCTGGTGCAGAGCCTCTACAAGTTCATCAATGACGTGGTGATCTTCGAGACCGAGATCGTCGACCGCACCGCCCGGCGCATCGCCAAGGACCGCTTCGCCGTGCGCTTCCCGTTTGCCTGCCGCTACGACGCGATGACCGTGGTGGTCGACGAGGACTACCACGCCCTGGTGGCCATGGACTTCCTGCAACAGACCATCGCCCTGACCGGCATCGAACCGATCGCCCTGCCCCAGGAGATCGAGCTCAGCCGGGCGATCCCGGCGGCGCTGGCTCAGGTGCCCGAAGCCCTGCGCGACGCGCTGGAGCTGGTGTGCGTGGGTATCGCCGAAAATACCCTGACCGACGATGTGGCAGCGTTTGCCCGGGATGATTCGGTCAAGCCGTCGGTGAAAGGGCTGATGGCCGACCACCTGCTCGACGAAGGCCGCCATTCGAGCTTCTGGGCCCGCCTCACGCGGATCTACTGGCAGGCCGCGCCAGAGGCCGAGCGGCAGGCGATCGCCAAGGTACTGCCGGTGTTCCTCGGCCAGTACCTGACCAACGACATCCAGCAGGCCTTCGACTTCGCCCTGATCGCCGCGCTGCCGGTGGACGAGGCGGTGCGCGAGGCCCTGCGCGAGGAGGCACGGGGCCTGGCCTACCCGATCAACCACCAGCACCCGCTGCTGGGCAACATCCTGCGCTTCCTGCGCAGCAGCTCGATGCTCGAATCGGCCTGCGTGCAGGACGCGCTGCGCGACTACCTGCCCTGAGGACCCGATCATGAGACGCCTCGACATACTCCTGGTGGGCACCAGCCCCGCCATCGGCGCCTGTGCCCGCCTGCTCGACGAACATGGCCATGGCACCACCATGGCAGATAGCGCCCAGGCCCTGCGCCGGCAACTGTCGGCCGCCACCGAGCTGGTGGTGGACGACGGCAGCCTGACCCTGGCCAGCGGCGACTGGCAGGCACTGGGCAGCACACCCTTGCTCAGGCTGCGCCTGGGCGCCCGCTTCGGTGAAACCTTGCCGCACCTGGAAACCCTGTGCTGGTGCGGCAGTGCCACTGCCCAGCGCCTGATCGAACGGCTGCCGGTAGAGATGCCGGAGTCGGGCAACGGCCAACAACTGCGCGAGGACACACTGCAGGCCCTGTGCGACCAACTGGCCTTGCACGTCACCCGCTTCGCCCGTAACCCGCAGCACCTGCAGGAGGCGCCGGCGGTCAGCCCCGGCGCCTACGAACACGAGCACGGCCTGGGCTGGCTGGAGGCCTTGGCCTACCGGCATCCGTTCAACCGCGCGCTGCGTGCCGACCTGCTGGAACGCGCCCAGGGCAGCCTGGTCGGGCAGCTGGAACAAAGCCTGCGCCGGCACGCCGCATCCCCGGCGCTGCAGTACGCCGGCCAGCGTCATAGCTATCGCCAGCTGCACGCCCGCACAGCCGCCATCCAGCAAGCCCTGCTGCCGCTGCTGACCGAAGCCGGCACGGCTCCAGCGGTGGTGGCCGTGTGCATGAACAAGTCGCCCGCGCTCTACGCCAGCCTGCTGGCGGTGCTCGGCTGCGGCGCCGTCTACCTGCCGCTGGACCCGGCCACGCCCACCGCCCGACGCCAACGCATCCTCGAGGATGCCGGCGCCTGCGTGCTGCTGCATGACGGCCAACACCCTGCCGCTATCCCCCACCTGGATGTACGTGACATAGCGCCGTCAGAGGGTGCCGAGCTGCCAAGCCTGGTACTGCGCGAAGCGGACGTCGGGCAACCCTGCGTGGCGATCTACACCTCCGGCACCACCGGCCAGCCCAAGGGCGTGCTGCTGAGCCAAGGCAACCTGATGCACTTCATGGCCTGGTACCGCGAGCACGTGGCACTGGATCGGCACAGCCGGGTACTGCAGTTTTCCACCATCGGCTTCGACGCCTCCCTGCTGGATATCCTGCCGACCTTCGCCTGCGGTGCCGAACTGGTGCTGCCCAGCGAAGACCAGCGCCGTGACCCGCGGCAACTACTGGCACTTATCCACAGCCAGGAAATCACCCATGCGTTCCTGCCGCCGGCCCTGCTGAGCATCCTGCCGCGCGACGAACACCTGGGCCTGCAGCACCTGGTCACCGGGGGCGATGTCTGCGAACCCGAGGTGATCGCACGGCTGGCCGGGCAATGCCGGATGCACAACATCTATGGCCCGACCGAAACCACGGTGCTGGCCACCACGCGGGTGATGGCGCCGGGTGACAGCAACCGCAACCTCGGGCTGCCGATCGCCAACACCCAGGTGCTGATCCTCGACGAAGCCCTGCGCCCAGTGCTGGAGCAGACACCCGGCGAGCTGTACATCGCCGGGCCGGGCGTAGGCCTGGGTTACCTGAACAACCCGGCGCTGACGGCCGAGCGCTTCGTCGAGCTGAACCTGCCCGATGGCCGCTCGCTCAGGGCCTACCGGACCGGCGATATCGGCCAATGGACCGCCCAGGGCATCGAGCTGTGCGGGCGGCGCGACAACCAGGTGAAGATCCGCGGCTATCGCGTGGAGCCCGAGGAGATCGAGCACTGCCTGCGCGACGCCCGCCTGTTCGCCCAGGTGGCGGTGGTGATCGACCCCCAGCGCCGGGTGCTGGCCTTCCTCGCCCACCCGGAGAAAACCGACGCCCAGACCCTGCTGCGCGAGCATGCCGAAAGCAGCCTGCCCGACTACATGCGCCCGATGTTCTACCAGGTGCTGGAGCAGATGCCCTACACCGCCAACGGCAAGGTCGACCGCCAGGCACTGCTGCTGCGGCCACTGGCGTTGGCGACGCAGCAGCACCTGCAACCGCAAACCGCCACCGAACATCGGCTGCGCGAGCTGTGGAGCGAATTGCTGGAATTACCCCAGGCAGACATCGCCATCGACGACAGCTTCTTCAACCTGGGGGGCCACTCGATCCTGCTGTCACGCCTGCTGCTGGAGGTGCGCGAGCGCTTCGGCCAGGGGGTGGCGATCAACCGCTTCATCGAGCAACCGACCGTGCAACGCCTGGGCGCGTTGCTCGACGGTGTCGAGGCCGCGCAGCAGGACCCACTGGCCCGCCCGGAACAGGATGCGGCGCGCGAACTGGGCCTGCGGGTACTGCCGGTGGAACAACTGGGCGATGTGCACAAGGTGATCGTCACCGGCGCCAACAGCTTCGTCGGCGTGCACCTGGTCGAGGCGCTGCTGGACTGGGGCGCCACCGAAGTGGCCTGCCTGGTGCGCCGCAGCGGCGACCTGGCGGCCGACGAGCGCTTCACCCGGGCGCTGCGTGACAACCAACTGGTGCTGGACATGGCCCGTGTGCGGGTGTTCGAAGCCGACCTGCGCCAGCCACGCCTGGGGCTGGCCGAGGCCGACTACGACTACCTGGACGAACACTACGGCGCGCTGCTGCACAACGCCGCCCAGGTCAACCATGTGCTCGACTACCAGGCGCTGGCCGCCGACAACATCGAGCCGCTGTTCGAGTGCCTGCGGTTGTGCGAGGGCCGGCGCAAGAAGATCTTCAACTTCGTCTCGACCCTGTCCGCCTGCAGTGCCGTGGACAACGCCGGCCATGTGCTGGAGGCCGAGCCGGCAGCAACGCCGCCGCTGTACATCCGCAACGGCTACAACCTGAGCAAATGGGTCGGCGAGCGCATCCTGCAGCGCGCCCGCGCGCAAGGGGTGTGGGTCAACCTGTTCCGCCCCGGCAACATCACCTTCGACAGCCGCACCGGCGTCTGCCAGCCCCACAGCAACCGCCTGATGCTGATGCTCAAGGGCTCGCTGCAGCTGGGCCAGGTGCCGCGCCTGGAGATCGACTTCGACCTGATGCCGGTGGACTTCCTGGCCCGCTTCATCGCCTTCCACAGCAGCCGCCACCAGCCTGGCGAGTGCGTGTTCAACCTGCACAACCCCGAGCCGCTGCGCTGGAGCGACTACCTGGCGTCGTTCCGCGAGCAGGGCCATGCCTTCGAGCTGGTCAGCGTCGAGCACTGGCAACAGCGCCTGCGCCGGATCGACCGCGACAACGCGCTGTATGACGTCCTCGGCTTCTACCTGGACGGCTTCGGCGAAGACATCGGCGACATCGGTGGCATCGCCCACGACAACGCCCGCGCCGGTGTGCGGCGCATGGGCAGCCATTACCCGAGCAAGAGCCCGGCGCTGCTGCGCCGGGGCTGCCGCTACCTGGCCGACATCGGCTTTATCTGACCTTCACCCACAACCGGAGCAACACGACATGCAAGCACTCAAGCCCGATACCCTGATCCGCAACCCCGAAGGCTGCCGGGTGGTGTCCAGCGTGGACATCGCCGCGCCCGCCGCCAGCGTCTGGAACATCGTCGGCAACTTCGCCGGCTTCCCGGTGTTCATCCCGGCACTGGCGCACATCGATATGACCGGCAGCGGCGTGCGCTCGGTGCGCAAGAAGCTGTTCAAGGACGGCAACGTGGTGATCGAACAGCTCAACACCCGTGACGATAGGGCCATGCACATGACCTGGAGCCTGATCTACACCAGCCTGAACATCGGCAACCTGTGGGCGGCGATGGCCGTGGAGGTGCTCGATGCCGGCCACAGCCGCGCCACCTGGACCATCCAGGCCGAACCCCAGCAAGGCGGACCGGAGGCGCTGCCAGGCTTCCAGGCGTTCCTGCAGGGCTTTGCCGATGAGGCGATGGGCAATGTGAAGAACCTGCTCAGCTGACCCCGCCCAACGACAAAAAGCCGCGTCCCCCGGGGAAGCGGCTTTTTGTCGTTGGGCAACGCCGGTTGGCGGGTTACAGCACCACGCGCAGGCACTGCCCGGCGTGATACAGCGAGAACCCCGACTCGTAGAACGCCGTGCGCAACGACGGTGCACTCACCGGTTTCATCGGCGAGAACGGGATCGGCAGGCTGTCCGGGTCATCCTTGAGCAGGAACTCGGCGAAGGCCCGGCCGATCACCGTGCCGGTGGTGTTGCCACGGCCGTTGTAGCCGGTCACCGCCACCAGCCCCGGCGCCGGTTCGAACAGGCGCATCAGGTGGTCGGGGGTGAAGTCGATGCAGCCGGTCCAGTGCATTTCCCACTCGACCTTGCCCAGCTCCGGGTAGTAGTGGCTCTGGATGCGGTCGGCCCAGCTGCGCACGAACCACGAAGGCTTGTTGTCGACACGGCCAAGGCTGCCGAGCAGCAGGCGGCCCTGGTCGTCGCGGCGGATGCTGCTGAGTACGGTGCGGGTGTCCCACGAGCCCTGGCCATGGGGCAGCACCTTGTCGGCAGCCGCGCCATGCAAAGGCTTGGAGGCCACCTGGTAGTAGTAGCCACGGAAGAACTGCTTTTGCAGGTTGCTCCAGTCGCCTTCGGTGTAGGCGCCGGTGGAGATCACCACCTTGTCGGCGCGCACCGCGCCGCGCGCGGTCTTCACCCGCCAGGCAGCGCCGTCGCGCTCAAGGCCTTCGACCGCGGATTGCTGGAACAGCTTGCCGCCCAGGCGGGCCACGGCGCCCGCCAGGCCCTGGGTATAGCCCATGGGGTTGATGGTGCCGGCGCGGCGGTCGAGCAGCGCGGCGGAAATCTTGTCGGTACCGCAGTATTCCTGGCATTTCGCGCCGGTCAGCAGCTCGACATCGGCGCCACGGCGCGACCATTGCTGGTGGCGGGCTTCAAGGTCGGCGATGCCGGTGGCGTTGTGCGCCATGTGCAGCGTGCCTTTGTGCTGAGCCTGGCAGTCGATACCCAAGCGCTCGATCATGGCGAACACTTCGCCCGGCGCTTCGCCCAGTACCTTGTTCAGGCGGCTGCCTTGCTTCTCGCCGAGGGTGGCCTCGACGTCGTCGGGGCGGATCCAGGTGCCGGCGTTGACCAGGCCGACGTTGCGCCCCGAGCCGCCGTGGCCGATCTTCCAGGCCTCCAGCAGGATCACCGACTTGCCTTGCTCCAGCAGGTGGATCGCCGCGGACAGCCCGGTGATGCCGCCGCCGATCACACAGACATCGGCCTTGTGCTCGCCGGCCAGGGCCTGGGCGGCGACGGTCGGCCGGGTGACGTGTTCCCACAGACATTCTTGACGCAGTTCGGACATGGCCCGGCTCCAGCAAAATTTTATTCTTGTTGCGGCCCTATCGCCGGCAAGCCACGGCGGCGAACCGCGGCTCCCACAAGGATCGACACGGTCCCTGTGGGAGCCGGCTTGCCGGCGATCCGGGGGCAACGCCCCCGGCCATACAGCATCAGTCGAACACAATGCCCTGCGCCAGCGGCAGCTCGCGCGAGTAGTTCACGGTGTTGGTCTGGCGACGCATGTAGCCTTTCCAGGCATCGGAGCCCGACTCACGGCCACCGCCGGTCTCTTTCTCGCCACCGAACGCACCGCCGATCTCGGCGCCGCTGGTGCCGATGTTGACGTTGGCGATGCCGCAGTCGCTGCCCGACGCACTCTGGAAGCGCTCGGCCTCACGAATGTCGGTGGTGAAGATGCACGACGACAGGCCCTGTGGCACTTCGTTGTTCAGGCGCAGGGCCTCTTCGAAGTCGTCATAGGCCAGCACGTAGAGGATCGGCGCGAAGGTTTCGTGGCGCACCACGTCGCTCTGGGCCGGCATCTCGGCGATGGCCGGGGTCACGTAGAAGGCGTTCGGGTACTGCTCGGCCAGCTGGCGCTCGCCACCGAATACCTGGCCGCCTTCATCGCGAGCCTTGGCCAGCGCGCCTTGCATGGCATCGAACGACAGCTTGTCGATCAGCGGGCCAACCAGGTTGTCCTTGCGTGGGTCGCCGATGCGCACCTTGGCGTAGGCGGCCTTGACCCGCGCCACCACTTCATCCTTGATCGAACGGTGCACGATCAGGCGGCGCAGGGTGGTGCAGCGCTGGCCGGCAGTGCCTACGGCCGAGAACAGGATGCCGCGCACGGCCAGGTCCAGGTCTGCGCTCGGGGCGAGGATCATGGCGTTGTTGCCACCCAGTTCGAGGATGCTGCGGCCGAAGCGGGCGGCCACACGTGGGCCCACTTCACGGCCCATGCGGGTGCTGCCGGTGGCGCTGACCAGCGGCACGCGCGGGTCGTCGACCAGGGCTTCACCGGCTTCGCGGCCGCCGATCACCAGCTGGCTGAGGCCGGCCGGCGCGTCGCCGAAGGCTTTCAGGGCTTTTTCGAACAGTGCCTGGCAGGCCAGGGCGGTGAGCGGGGTCTTCTCGGACGGTTTCCACACCACCGAGTTGCCGGCCACCAGGGCCAGCGCGGTGTTCCACGCCCACACCGCAACCGGGAAGTTGAAGGCGCTGATCACGCCGACCACGCCCAGCGGGTGCCAGGATTCACGCATGTGGTGGCCCGGGCGCTCGGAGGCGATGGTCAGGCCGTACAGCTGGCGCGACAGGCCAACGGCGAAGTCGCAGATGTCGATCATTTCCTGCACTTCGCCCAGGCCTTCCTGGGTGATCTTGCCGGCTTCGATCGAGACCAGCTCGCCGAGGTCGGCCTTGTGTTCGCGCAGCACTTCACCGAACAGGCGCACCAGCTCGCCACGGCGCGGGGCCGGCACGCTGCGCCAGGCTTCGAAGGCCTGCTGGGCCTGGTCGATGCGGGCGATGGTGTCGGCCTTGCCGAGCAGTTTCACCGAGGCGATCTGGCTGCCATCGATCGGGGTGTGGACAGGGTAGTCGCCCTGGGTGTGAGCCGCGGCGGCAACGCCAAGGCGCTCGAGCAATGCAGCAACCATTGTGCTTCTCCTTTCATCGGTGAAGGGTTGGAAAATGACGTGGGTCAGTATTAATCCGATTACACCAGTGCAACAAACGACCTTTATTCCGCATATCATTCCGACAGGTAATGATTCGAGCCGCCGAGACCGCTATGTCCAAACGCCTGGTACCGTCCATGACCGCCCTGCAGTGCTTCGAGGCTGCGGCGCGCCACCTGAGCTTCACCCGCGCCGCCGAAGAGCTGCACCTGACCCAGAGCGCGGTCAGCAAGCAGGTTGCACAGCTGGAGGAGATGCTGCGCCACCACCTGTTCCTGCGTATCCGCCGGCGCCTGCAGCTCACCCCCGCAGGCGCGCTGTACCTGGCCGAGGTCAACAAGATCCTCACCCAGGTCGACATGTCCAGCCGCTACGTGCAGACCTACGGCACGCAGACCGAAGTACTCAAGGTAGCCACTCAACCGAGTTTTGGCGTGCGCTGGCTGATCCCGCACCTCAAGGGCTTCGGCAAGCGCCACCCGAACATCCACCTGGACATCCGCAACGAGATGGAGCCGTTCGCCCTGCTGCAGGGCTCGGCCGACGTGGTGTTCTTCTATGGCCAGGGCACCTGGCCGGGTGCGACCTGCGTGGCGCTGTTCGGTGAGGAGGTGGTGCCGGTGTGTGCGCCTGAGCTGCTGCAAGGGCGCACGCTGCCCGACGCCGGCGCGCTGGCGGAGCTGGTGCTGCTGCAAAGCGCCTCGCGCCCGGAGGCCTGGCATGAGTGGTTCCTGGAGCAGGGGCTGCACACCGACAACAGCTACCACGGGCCGCGTTTCGATACGTTCTATATGGCCTTGAGCGCTGCGCAGTCGGGGTGCGGGGTGGCGCTGGTGCCGCGCTACCTGGTGGCCAAGGAATTGGCCGAGGGCAGCCTGGTGATGGCCTGGGACCATGCGATGAAGAGCAATGGCGCGCATTACCTGGCGTATGCCGAGCATGCGGCCGAGGTGCCGAAGGTGCGGGCGTTGGTGGAATGGGTTCGCGAGCAGCTTCAGGGTTGAGATGGCTGGGGCCGCTGTGCGGCCCTTTCGCCGGCAAGCCGGCTCCCACACGGATCACTGTGGGAGCTGGCTTGCCAGCGATGAGGCCCTCAAGGTCGATCAAAAAAGGAATGAAACACCTACTTTTTTTCGCTTGTACGGCAACTCCATTCCCAGCTTTCATGTAAGCGTCCGAACCTAACCAGGAAGCTTGCGATGCCCGCCCACGATTTCGTCAGCCCCGACAGCATCCGCGCGCAGTTCTCTGCCGCCATGTCGCTCATGTACAAACAGGAAGTGCCCCTGTACGGCACGCTGCTTGAGCTGGTGAGCGAGATCAACCAGCAGGTTATGGCCCAGCAGCCCCAGGTGGCCGAGGCCCTGCGCTGGACCGGCGAGATCGAGCGCCTCGACCAGGAGCGCCACGGCGCCATCCGCGTCGGCACCGCCGAAGAACTCGCCACCATCGCCCGGCTGTTCGCGGTGATGGGCATGCACCCGGTCGGCTACTACGACTTGAGCTCGGCCGGTGTGCCGGTGCACTCCACCGCCTTTCGCGCCGTGCACGAGCAGTCGTTGCACGTCAGCCCGTTCCGCGTGTTCACCTCGCTGCTGCGCCTGGAGCTGATCGACAACCCGCAACTGCGCGAACTGGCCCAGGGCATCCTCAGCCAGCGGCAGATCTTCACCCCGCGTGCGCTCGAGCTGATTGCCCAGTGCGAACGCGACGGTGGCCTGAACACGAGCGACGCCGAGGCTTTCGTCAACGAAGCCCTGCACACCTTCCGCTGGCACCAGGACGCCACGGTCACCGCCGAGCAGTACCAGCAGTTGCACGACCAGCACCGACTGATCGCCGACGTGGTGGCGTTCAAGGGCCCGCACATCAACCACCTGACCCCACGCACCCTGGACATCGACGCGATCCAGGTCGGCATGCCGGCCAAGGGCATCCCGCCCAAAGCCGTGGTCGAAGGCCCGCCCACCCGTCGCCACCCGATCCTGCTGCGCCAGACCAGCTTCAAGGCCTTGCAGGAGAAGGTTGCCTTCAGCGATGCCCAGGGCAGCCACACCGCGCGCTTCGGCGAGATCGAACAGCGCGGCGCGGCACTGACGCCCAAGGGCCGCCAGCTGTACGACCGCCTGCTCGACGCCACCCGCGCCGCCCTGGGCGGAGTGCCGGCCGAGGCCAATGCCGAGCGCTACAAGGCGCTGCTGGAGGCGCAGTTCGCCGAGTTCCCGGATGACCTGGCGCAGATGCGTGAACAGGGGCTGGCGTACTTCCGCTACTTCGCGACCGAGAAGGGCCTGGCCGCACGCGGTCAGGCGGATCGCCCGACCACGCTGCAAGGCCTGATCGACGCCGGCCACGTGCATTACGAGGCGCTGGTTTACGAGGACTTTTTGCCGGTGAGTGCGGCGGGGATCTTCCAGTCCAACCTGGGCGACGAGGGCCAGGCCGAGTACGGCAGCAATGCCAACCGCGAGGCTTTCGAGGCAGCGCTGGGGCTCAAGGTGGAGGATGAGCTGGGGTTGTATGCGCAGAGTGAGCGACGGTCGTTGCAGGCGTGTGCGCAGGCGTTGGATCTGGGGGCGATGTAAGGCTTCAATCATTCGGGGCCGCTGCGCGGCCCTTTCGCCGGCAAGCCGGCTCCCACAGGTACGGCGCACACTGCTCTTGTGGGAGCTGGCTTGCCAGCGAAAGGGCCGCAAAGCGGCCCCAATGCACTATCGCTGGGTACGGAACCGATCCACTTCCTGGCGCAACTGCCCCGCCAGCCCTTCCAGTTCCCGTGCGGTATTGGCCAGCTCATTGGCCACATCGCGCTGCTCGCTGTTGGCCTGGGCAATGCTCTGCAGGTTGCGGCTAAGCACCGTGGCGGTGCTGCTCTGTTCCTGGGTCGCCGTGCTGATCACCGCGAACTGCTCACCCGCCGTACGGCTCTGCTCGTCGATGCGCGCCAACGCCTCGGCCACCTTGTCGTTGCGCGCCAGGCCTTCCTGCATCAGCTGGTTGCCCTGCTCCAGGGTGCTGATGGCGTGGCCGGTCTGCTGCTGGATGCTGGCGATCATCCCGGAAATCTCGTCAGTGGCCTGGCGCGTACGCGCGGCCAGGCCACGCACCTCGTCGGCTACCACGGCAAAGCCACGGCCCTGCTCGCCGGCACGGGCCGCTTCGATGGCGGCGTTGAGCGCCAGCAGGTTGGTCTGTTCGGCGATCGCGGTGATCACCCCGACGATGCCGCCGATCTCCTGCGAGCGGGCACCCAGGGTGTCCATCACCGTCGCCGTGCCGCCCAGGGCCTGGGCAATCTGCTTGAGCGAGGCCGAGGCTTCGTCCATGGCATTGCGGCCGATGCGGGTCTGCTGGGCGTTGTCGCGGGCCATGCGTTCGGTGCCGGCCATGTTGTCGGCGATGTTCATCGAGGTGGCGCTGAACTCTTCCACCGCGCCGGCCATGCTGGTGATCTCGCCGGACTGCTGGTCCATGCCCTCGCAGGCACCGGACGACAGGCCCGACAGCGAACGGGCGCGGCCGCTGACCTGCTCGGAGGCTTCGCGGATATGCTCGACCATGGTCGCCAGGGCATCGGCCATCTGGTTAAACCCGCGCGCCAGCTGGCCGATCTCGTCATGGCTGGTGACGCTCAGGCGGGCATTGAGGTTGCCGGCCCCCAGGGCCTCGGCCTGGCGCACCAGGTCGCCCAGCGGGCGCAGCTTGCGGCGCAGCAGCCACAGCGTGGCGACCACGGCCAGCAGCATGGCCAGCAGGCTGCCGATGGCCAGGCGCAGGCCGACACTCCAGGTCACCTCGCGGATTTCGGCCTGCGGCATGCTCGCCACCACGGTCCATGGGCCCTCGGCGAACGGCATGGCGACGCTGAACTGCTGCGCACCGGCGCTCTCCCAGAAGCGCCCCTCGCCGGCCTTGAGGCCTTTGATGGCCTGGGCCGCGGCCTCGCCGTCACGCACCTCGGCCGGCGCCACCAGCCACTTGCCCTGCTCGTCCAGCAGCGCCAGCGAACCGGTCTGGCCGATGCGAAAGCGCTGCAGATTGGCGAACTGGGCCTTCTGCGCGTCGGTGTAGTCGAAGCCGACGAACAGCACCGCGATCACCCGGCCGCTGCCGTCACTGACCGGCACGTAGCGGGTCATGTAGTTGCGCTCGAACAGCACGGCGCGGCCGACGTAGGTCTGCCCGGCCATCAGCTTGGCGTAGGCCGGGTGCTGGCGGTCGAGCTGGGTGCCGATGGCGCGGCTGCCGTCCTGCTTGGTCAGCGAGGTGCTGATGCGCACGAAGTCGTCGCCACTGCGCACGAACAGGGTGGCGACCCCGGCGGTCATCTGCTGGAACTCGTCGACCTGGCGGAAATCGTTGTTCAGCAAATGCTCACCCAGGTACAGCGCCGGGGTGGCGACGCCGGCCACGCTGACCGTCTCGCCCGCATGCAGGGCCAGGCCCGTGGCGAAGCGGCGCTCGAACAGGCCACTGAGGCGCTGGGTGTTGTCCCTGAGCGAGCCGTGGAAGGTGTCCAGCTGGTCGGCCAGCAGCCGCGCCTCGCTGCCCAGGTGGGCCTGGCGGGTGGTGAGGTTGGCGTCGTCCAGCGAACGCAGGGCGAACAGGGTACTGCCGGTGATCACCAGCGCCAGCACGATGGCGAGGGCGATACCGAGCTGCGAGGCGATACGGGCACGCGGTTGAGACATGGGAGAGCTCCTGGCAAGAGGCCGGGATCGTCCTGATCACGCTGACCACCCGCTTCCTATCGACGGGAAATCGCGCCCTCTTCCGGGACGCTGGTGCCAGTGGATCGGCGTCGCGGGGGAATACTTGAGTGTCGGGCCGGGGTATTCGCAAACCTTTGCTTCTATGGCCCTTCGCGGGTAAACCCGCTCCCACAGGTTATGCGCAGTCACTGTGGGAGCGGGTTTACCCGCGAAAGGGCCGGCCCAGGCACTCAATCCACCGACAGGATTTCGACTGCCGGCAAGTCCATCGCCACCGCCTCTTCCTGCAAAAACCCACTCAACCTGCGCAACCGCTCGCCCCCCGGCCGGGTCCTGGGCCACACCAGGTAGTAGTCCAGCCCACTGGCCACCGCCGTCGGCCAGGGCAGGCTCAGGCGCCGCTGGGCCACGTCTTCGGCCACCATCAGCAGGTCGCCCATGGAGATCCCATAGCCCCGCGCGGCGGCGATCATGCCCAGCTCAAGGGTGTCGAACACCTGCCCGCCCTTGAGCGAGACCTTGTCGGTGAGCCCCATGCGCGCCAGCCAGGCGCGCCAGTCGCGCTTGTCGGGGGTGGGGTGCAGCAGTTCGATACCCGCCAGCCGCCGCTCATCCCAGGGCGCATCGTCGAGCAGGTCCGGCGCCCCTACCGGGATCAGCAGTTCGCTGAACAGCCGGCGCACTTCCCAGTCGGCCGGGAAGTTGCCGTCGCTGAGCAGCACCGCGCAGTCGAACGGCTCCTGGTTGAAGTCGACGTGGTCAACGTCCATCCAGGCGCTGGTCAGCTGCACTTCGTTGCCCGGCTGCAGGTGGCGAAAGCGGCTCAGGCGCGCCAGCAGCCAGCGCATGGTCAGGGTGGACGGCGCCTTCATGCGCAGGATGTCGTCTTCGCCGCGCAAGGTCTCGCAGGCCCGCTCCAGGGCGGCGAAGCCATCGCGCACGCCGGGCAGCAGCACCCGCGCGGCCTCGGTCAGCTGCAGGCTGCGGCCGCTGCGCACGAACAGGCGGCAGGCGAAGTGCTCTTCCAGGGTGCGGATATGCCGGCTGACCGCGCTCTGGGTGATCGACAGTTCGACCCCGGCGCGGGTGAAGGAGCTCAGCCGGGCGGCGGCTTCGAATGCGCGCAGCGCATACAGCGGGGGGAGCTGGCGGGACATGGCGTACCTGGCATGCGGGGGCCGTGGAGGCAGTGCACTGGATCATACATGCATGAGTCAGACTCATGGCAGTGATCGCTTTTATCCTTTTGTGCAAAGCTGACCGAAGCCTCAGAATCGACCGCTCGCTCATTGCCCCACCCACAAGGACAGCCCCATGCACGTCGCGCCCACCACCGAACTCAAGGCTTTGCTGCGCCTGGCCGGGCCGCTGATCGCCTCGCAGTTGGCGCACATGCTGATGGTGCTCACCGACACCCTGATGATGGCCCGCATCAGCCCGCAAGCCCTGGCCGGCGGTGGGCTGGGGGCGGCGAGCTATTCGTTCGTGTCGATCTTCTGCCTTGGGATCATCGCGGCGGTCGGTACGCTGGTGGCGATCCGCAAGGGCGCCAACGATATCGAGGGCGCCACCCGCCTGGCCCAAAGCGGTTTGTGGCTGGCCTGGGGCCTGGCGCTCGCCGCAGCACTGGTGCTGTGGAACCTCAAGCCCGCGTTGCTGCTGTTCGGCCAGCAGCCGGAGAACGTCGACGCGGCCATGCAGTTCCTCACTTTGCTGCCACTGGCCCTGCCCGGTTACCTGACGTTCATGGCCCTGCGCGGCTTCACCAGTGCGCTGGGCCGCTCCACGCCAGTGATGGTCATCAGCCTGGTGGGCACGGTGCTCAACTACCTGCTCAACCATGCGCTGATCGAGGGCATGTTCGGCCTGCCCAAGCTGGGCCTGATGGGCATCGGCCTGGTCACCGCGGTGGTGTCGATGGGCATGGCCATTGCCTTGGCGCTGTACATCCGCTGGCACAAGGCCTATGCCGCCTACCCGCTGCGCAAGGGCCTGATGCGCCCTTCGCTGCCGGCGCTGCGCGAGCTGTGGCGCCTGGGCCTGCCGATCGGCGGCACCTACATGGTCGAGGTCGGGCTGTTCGCCTTCGCCGCGCTGTGCATGGGCGTGCTTGGCAGCACGGAGCTTGCGGCGCACCAGATCGCCCTGCAGATCGTCTCTACGGCCTTCATGGTGCCGACCGGGCTGTCCTATGCGGTGACCATGCGCGTCGGCCTGTACTACGGCGCCGGCAACCTGTTGGCGGCGCGCAGTGCCGGGCGTGTCGGGATCGGTTTTGGTGCCACGCTGATGCTTGGTTTCGCGGCGCTGTTCCTGTTGCTGCCGGACAACCTGGTGGCATTGCTGGTGGACCGTGGCGACCCGGCCTTTGCGCCGATCTTCCAACTGGCGGTGCAACTGCTGATGGTGGCGGCCTGGTTCGAGCTGTTCGACGGCGTGCAGACCATCGCCATGGGCTCGATCCGGGGCTTGAAGGATGCCAGGACCACCTTCCTGATCGGCGCGGTGTGCTACTGGCTGGTGGGGGCGCCGAGTGCCTGGCTGTTCGCCTTCACCCTCGGTGG
>NZ_BQHO01000050.1 GCF_021601385.1 Pseudomonas parasichuanensis
GGGAGGCGCGGCTGCGGGCGGTGTTCGAGGAGGCGGGGTTCAGCCGGTTCCGGCGGGCGACACAGACGCCGTTCAACCTGATCTTGGAGGCCCGTAAGTAACACTTGAGCTTGTGTCGGCCCTTTCGCGGGCTTGCCCGCGAAAGGGCCGGGCCTGCAAAGCAGAAGGGGCGCCATCTGGCGCCCCTTCTTATTTGCTGCTTAGGCTTGCGCGTCCCACGGACGGTCGCCTTTTTCATCCTTGACGCGGGTCGGCAGGCCCATCACGTCCAGCGCCTTGAGGAACGGCTCGGCTGGCAGCTCCTCGACGTTGACCATGCGGCCGGCGTCCCACTCACCGCGGGCGACCAGCAGGGCGGCAGCCACCGGCGGCACGCCGGCGGTGTACGAGATGCCCTGGCTGTCGGTCTCGGCGTAGGCTTCTTCGTGATCCGCCACGTTGTAGATGAATACTTCGCGCGGCTGGCCGTCCTTGGTGCCCTTGACCAGGTCGCCGATGCAAGTCTTGCCGGTATAGCCCGGGGCCAGCGAGGCCGGGTCGGGCAGTACGGCCTTGACCACTTTCAGCGGTACCACTTCCAGGCCTTCGGCGGTTTTCACCGGTTGCTCGCTGAGCAGGCCGAGGTTCTTCAGCACGGTGAACACATTGATGTAGTGCTCGCCGAAGCTCATCCAGAAACGCACGTTCGGCACGTTCAGGTTCTTCGAGATCGAGTGCACTTCGTCATGGCCGGTGAGGTACAGGTTCTGCGAACCCACTACCGGCAAGTCGTCGGTGCGCTTGACCTCGAACATGGTGTTGCTGGTCCACTGGCTGTTCTGCCAGCTCCACACTTGCCCGGTGAACTCGCGGAAGTTGATTTCCGGGTCGAAGTTGGTGGCGAAGTACTTGCCGTGGGAGCCGGCATTCACGTCCAGGATGTCGATCGAGTCGATCTGGTCGAAGTACTGCTGCTGCGCGAGTTTCGCGTAGCTGTTCACCACACCCGGGTCGAAGCCGACGCCGAGAATGGCGGTAATGTTCTTTTGTTGGCACTCTTCGAGGTGTTTCCACTCGTAGTTGCCGTACCACGGCGGGGTCTCGCAGATCTTGCCCGGCTCTTCGTGGATGGCGGTGTCCAGGTAGGCGACACCGGTATCGATGCAGGCACGCAGCACCGACATGTTGAGGAACGCGGAACCGACGTTGATCACGATCTGCGATTCGGTCTCGCGGATCAGTGCCTTGGTCGCCTCGACATCGAGGGCGTTGAGCGCGAAGGCCTGGATGTCGGCGGGTACCTTGAGGCTACCCTTGGCCTTGACGCTGTCGATGATGGCCTGGCATTTGGAGATGTTCCGTGACGCAATCGCAATACGACCCAGTTCGTCGTTATGCTGTGCGCACTTGTGGGCCACCACCTTGGCGACACCTCCTGCACCAATGATAAGAACGTTCTTCTTCAATTCAGCTGCTCTCCTTCATGAAAGCCCGTCTTACGACAGGCTGGAAACGTAGTCTTCGAAACCGAACTCGCGCACCACTTCGACGCTGCCGTCGAGTTGCTTGACCGCGATGGACGGCATCTTCAAACCGTTGAACCAGTTTTTCTTGACCATGGTGTAGCCCGCCGTGTCGACGAACGACAGGCGATCGCCAATGGCCAGTGGCTTGTCGAATTGGTACTCGCCGAAGATGTCGCCGGCCAGGCACGATTTACCGCAGACCATGTAGGTGTGCGCGCCATCGTTGGGGGCCATCTTGGCGTTGAGGCGGTAGATCAGCAGGTCGAGCAGGTGCGCTTCGATCGAGCTGTCGACCACGGCCAGGTGCTTGCCGTTGTACAGGGTGTCGAGCACGGTCACTTCCAGCGAGGCGCTGTTGGTGATGGCCGCTTCGCCCGGCTCCAGGTACACCTGCACGCCGTAGGTTTGCGAGAACTGCTTCAGGCGCGCGCAGAAGGCGTCCACCGCGTAGTCTTCGCCGGTGAAGTGGATGCCGCCACCGAGGCTGACCCACTCGACCTTGTGCAGCAGGTGGCCGAAGCGCTCTTCGATGTGGGTGAGCATCTTGTCGAACAGGCCGAAGTCACCGTTCTCGCAGTTGTTGTGGAACATGAAGCCGGAGATCTTCTCGATCACCTTCTCGATTTTTTCCGGGTCCCACTCACCGAGGCGGCTGAACGGGCGCGCCGGGTCGGCCAGCAGGTAGTCGGAGCTGCTCACCTGCGGGTTGACGCGCAGGCCGCGCACCTTGCCTTCGGATTGCTCGGCGAAACGCTCGAGCTGGCCGATGGAGTTGAAGATGATCTTGTCGCAGTTGTCGAGCATCTCTTCGACTTCATCGTCGGCCCAGGCCACGCTGTAGGCGTGGGTTTCGCCGGCGAACTTCTGGCGGCCGAGCTTGAGCTCGAACAGCGAGGACGAGGTGGTACCGTCCATGTACTGCTGCATCAGGTCGAACACCGACCAGGTAGCGAAGCACTTGAGGGCAAGCAGGGCCTTGGCACCGGAGTGTTCGCGCACGTAGGCGATCTTCTCCATGTTGCTCAGCAGCTTGGTTTTATCGATGAGGTAGTAAGGCGTCTTGATCATTTAAAGGCCCCCGGCCAGGCCGGCCAAAAAAAGGACACGCATTGTGCCTTCACTTGCCACAGTTCGAAAGGGCGCAGGGCGCTTTTCGTCCGAGTCGTCGCTGATTGCACATACAAAGCGCCATCATTCTGTTGCCCGGGCTCCGCTGTTGGGGAGTGCCTGGCGTGCAGTGGCCTTATTGAAACAGACGAATATGACCATCCTGATCAAAGGCCGGCAGCGAGGGGCGGGCAATGAAAGTAGGTGTAATTTCCGATACCCATGGCTTGCTGCGCCCCGAAGCGCTGGCGGCGCTCGAAGGCTGCGCGCTGATCGTGCATGCCGGCGACATCGGCAAGCCACAGGTGCTTGAGGCGCTGGCAGCGCTTGCGCCGCTGCGGGTGGTACGTGGCAACAACGACCTGGCGCTGCCCTGGGCCGCGGGCTTGCCGGACGTGGAGAGGTTCGAGGTGCAAGGTTGGCAGGTGCTGCTGGTGCACGACCTGGCCGATGTGCCGGCGCACCTGGACCAGGGCGTGCAGCTGGTGATCACCGGGCATTCGCACAAACCGCTGATCGAACAGCGGGAGGGCTGCCTTTACCTCAACCCGGGCAGCGCCGGGCCCCGGCGGTTCAGCCTGCCGGTGACCCTGGCGCTGGTCGAGGTGGGCGCGGATGCGCTGGTGCCGGAAATTGTCCCGCTGCTGGGTGCCAGCCCGCTCAAGGCAACTTCGCGATGACCTTGATCTCGAAGTCGAAGCCGTAAAGCCAGGTGACGCCCACCGCCGTCAAGGTCGGATGGGGGGCGTTGCCCCAATACTCCGGTACCACCTGCCAGATGGTTTCGAAGGTTGATTGCGGGTCGACCATGAACACCGTCACGTCCTGCACATCGTCGAAGCTGCAACCCGCTTCGCGCAGGATCGCTTCGAGGTTGGCGAAGGCCCGGTGGACCTGGGCCTTGAGGTCGGGTTCCGGCGAGCCGTCTTCGCGGCTGCCGACCTGTCCAGAGACGAACAGCAGGCCATTGGCGCGGATGGCCGGCGAATAGCGGTTACGCTCGTACAGGGCCTGGCGGCCAGGTGGGAATATCACGTCGCGGCGGGTCATGGTGGCGTCCTTCGTGGTAGGGAGGGTCCCACTGTATGCCGCGCATCAATCCCGATAATCAGGCAGGTGCGGTTAAGATTGTTTGCATATTGCAAATAATTGGAGGTGCCGATGGACCGCTTCGAGGCCATGCGTGCTTTTTCCCGAGTGGTGGAAACCGGTAGTTTCACCAAGGCTGCCGAGACCCTGAACATCAGTCGCACCAGCGTCACCCAGCTGATCCAGCAACTGGAGGCGCGGTTGCGGGTACGCCTGCTCAATCGCACCACCCGACGGGTGAGCGTGACCCGTGATGGCGCCCAGTTCCATGAGCGCGTGCAGCGCCTGCTGGCCGACCTGGAAGAGGCCGAAAGCAGCCTGGGCGAAGCCGCCCAGCGCCCGCGTGGCAAGCTCAGGGTCGATGTGCCGAGCCCGCTGGCGCGTCTGGTGCTGGTGCCCGCGCTGGCCGATTTCCACGCCCGCTATCCCGATATCCAGATCGAAATGGGCGTCAGCGACCGTATGGTCGACATCATCGGCGAACATGTCGATTGCGTGGTGCGCGGCGGCGAGTTGCTCGACCAGTCGTTGATGGCGCGGCGGGTGGCCGACCTGCAACTGGGTGTCTACGCCGCGCCGGCTTACCTTGAACGCCTGGGCACCCCGACCCACCCCGACGAACTGGAAGGCTCGGCCCATCATGTGGTGGGTTTTCTCTGGGCGCGAACCGGCAGGCCGCTGCCGCTGAACCTGGCGCGTGGAGCGCAGCACGTGCAGGTCCAGGGGCATTGCGTGTTGGCAGTCGACGATGGCAATGCCTACCTCGCGGCCGGCCTGGCCGGCCTGGGCGTGCTCTGGCTGCCGGACTACATGGCCCGCGAGCAGGTGGCCCAGGGCGCGCTGGTGCGTCTGTTCGAGGACTGGCAGCTGGCGCCCATGCCGTTGTATGTCGCCTATCCGCCGAATCGCCATGTGGGCGCACGGCTGCGGGTGTTCATCGACTGGGTAGCGCAAGTGGCGGCCAGGCTCTGACGCGAGGTCAGGCCAGCAAGTCCTCGTGAAACGCGCCGTAGGGCAGCTCGGGGTGGGCAATCTGGATTTCCAGTATCCACAAGCCTTCGCCCGGCTGCCCGTCGAAAGCGCCCAGGTCACCGGCCCGGTAGATGGCATGGGGGAAATCGCTGACGCGATGGCCCTTGATTTCCAGGTTCAGCGTCCAGCCCATCTGCCGAGCGCGCTCGGCGGCAAAGTCGTAGAGCGCGATGCCCGTCACCCCCTGGGTACGCCAGTGGGCCTGGACCTCGTCGAACAGGGTTTTCACCGCTGCGGCGCAGGCGATCATCTGCGGGTTGTTGCCGGTGACGAAGGTGGTACCGGCATCACCCTCATGGCCTTCCCAGACCACACCCATGTCGATGAAGTAGATGTCGTCCGCGCCCAGCACCGGGTCGCCGTCCGAGCGCTGCTTGAAGGTCTTCAGGGTGTTGGCGCCGAAGCGGATGTGGGTGGGGTGCCAGATCCGCTGCATCCCCAGTGTTTCCAGTACTTGCTGGCCCAGCGCGCGGGCTTCGGATTCGCGCATGCCGGGCTGGATGCCCTGGGCGATGCGCTCGACGGCCTGCCAGGTCATGCGCTGGGCATGCTTCATCAGTTCCAGCTGATAGGGGGCACCCACAGCTTCCTTTGCAGTGTTGCTGGCACTCATGCCGTTACTCCTCATCGGGGTATTTCGTTGTGATTATTTTTATATAGCGATCAGCTTCAACGCTTCTGGCTCTGGGCGCAAGCCGCGCAGGAACAGGTCGGCCAGCGCCTGGGTGGATGCCCGCGTCGGCTTGCGGTTTGCCGAACTGCCCGGCGCCTCGCCGAACCGGAAACTGGCCAGGGGCGTGGACCAGAGGAACAGTAGCAGGTGCTCCGGTGCGGTCCGGGCAATCAGGCCGCGCTCCATCCACTGTGCAAGGCAGGCCAGGTTCTGCCGGGCGCTGTGACGCAACGCCTCGCTGCGCTCGCCGGGCAGGCGCTGGCCGCCGTGGAGCATCTCCTTGAGCCAGACCCGCGTGGCATGGGGGTGCTGGCGGGCCACCTCGGCCTTGGCCTCGACGTAGCGGGGCAGGGCCTGTTCGGGATGCACCTCGGGCGTGAGGCTGTGCGAGGCGCGCAGCAGCGGCTCCATCACCAGGTCCAGCACGGCGGTGTAGAGCTGCTGCTTCTTGCGAAAGTAGTAGAAGACATTGGCCCTGGGCAGGCCGGCGCGGGTGGCGATGGCGTCGACCCGGGCGGCGGCGAAGCCGTGTTGGGCGAACTCTTCGCTGGCGGCTTCGAGGATCAGTTGCAGGTTGCGGTCACGGATACTGGACATGGCAGAGGCAGGACTTCTGAATCGCTATGTTCAAAAGTATATAGCGATACCCGGTTGGCCTGCCATCGGCATGTACCCGCGAGCAGGGCCTAGGCCACCTGTTCCAGCCAGGCGCGGATCTGCTCCAGTGTGGCGGTCGCGCCACCGCAGACGATGACCAGCACATTGCCGTACGCCTGGAAAACGCCTGGTCGCTGCAACAACGCCAGCGCCGCCCCGCAGGCCGGCTCGACCAGCACCCGGTGATCGCGCAGCAGCCTTTCGCAGGCTTGCAGCGCTTCGCGGTCGCTGACCAGGTGGCTGTGGACTGGGTGAGCAAGGCTGCAAGCCAGCGCCTGCTCGGCCACCCGCTTGGCCCCCAGCGAGGTCGCCACCGACTGGATTCCCGGCAGCTCCACGGTATGCCCGGCCTTGATGGCCTCGTGCAGCGACGCCGCACCTTCGGTCTCCACCGCCAGCACCGGTACGTCGTGCCAGCCATTGCGTTGCAGGCCCTCGACCACACCGCTGAGCAAGCCGCCGCCACCGACCGAGAGCACCACGGCATCGGGCTTTAAGCCGGCCGCCGCCACTTCGTCGATCATGCTGGCATGGCCGGTCCACAGCAGCGGGTCGTCGAACGGGTGGATGAAGGCATCGTCCGGCCCCTGCAGCGTCTGGGCATGGGCGTTGGCCTCTTGCCACGAGCTGCCGTGCACCACCACCTTGGCGTCCTCGAGGATCAGTAGCTCCTTGGCCCGCTCGGTGGTGGTTTCCGGCACCACCACGGTCACCGGCAGCCCCAGCTTGCGCCCGGCATAGGCCACCGCCAGCCCGGCGTTGCCGCCCGACGACGAGACGAAATGTTGCGCGCCGCGGGCCTGGTGGGTTTCACAGGCATGCCCCACCCCACGCAGCTTGAACGAGCCGCAGGGTTGCAGGGCCTCGAGCTTGAGCCACACCGGGCGGCCGGCGCTCAGTGACAGGGGGCGGGATTCGACCAGCGGGGTTTGGATGTGCAGTGGCATGGGAACTCCAGGTTTCAGTCGCGGGCAGCCGGCGCGTGTTCGCCGCGCAGCTGTTCCAGATAGTTGTAGATGGTGTAGCGGGTCACCCCGAGGGCTTCGGCGGCCTTCTCCACACCGCCCTTGACGATGAACAGGCCGCGCTCCTGCATGACCCGCACCGCCTCGACCTTGGCCTGCTTGTTCATCCGGCCCTGGCCGCTGCGTTGCAGCGAGTCGTGGATGATCTCGGCTATCAGCACGGCCATGTCGGCGGGCTCGGCGCTTACGCCCGGGGCGGGGGTGGCACCCAGTGGCTGAAAATGCTGCAGGAAGGCCATGGCGGCATCGAGGCCGGTGACATCGGTGTTCACGCACAGGCTGGCAAACGGGTGCCCGCTGCTGTCGCGGAAGATCGCCGTGGCGCTGCGCAGGTTGCGGCCTTTGAGCGTGGTGGGGTAGTCGGGCAGCACCACCGGCGCGCTGCCTGGCTGGCCATTGGCGGCCTGCATCAGGGCCTTGAAGCCCTGGTCTTGTTCGGGGGCAGCGAGGATCGGGCTGCCGACCTGGCGCCCGGAGAGCTGGCCGTTGACGATGGCCACCACCGAGTGTTCGGGGTGGTCGAGGTCATGCAGGAGGATTTCGACGTTGCTTGGCACAACGCTGCCTAAGGCCTGGAGGGTGGCCTTGAGCACGGTGAGGGTGAGCTGGCGCTCTTGGGAAGGCGTCATGGTGGCATCGCATTATCAACATTTAGTTGATTTTTGCATGCCTTGTTGAAAATTTCTAACGGTCTTACGCAGTTTTTTCTGTAGGAGCGGCCTTGTGTCGCGAAAGGGCCGCAACGCGGCCCCGTTTTTTGCGTTGCCGAACCAATGGCCGGGGCCGCTGTGCGGCCCTTTCGCGGCACAAGGCCGCTCCTGCAGTGGATGTGCGAGCCCGATGCCTGTGGATCAGGCCAGCTTTGGCGTACGCGGCGGGATCATCCGGCGCGAGCCGGTCGCCTCGAAAGCAGCGGCAAATTTCAACAGATTGTTGTCACTGTAGGCCTTGCCGGCGAAGGTCAGGCCTACCGGCATGCCGATATCGGCCATCACGCCCATCGGCACGGTCACGGTCGGCACACCCAGGTGGCGGATCGCCAGGTTGCCGTTGGCCACCCAGATACCGTTGCTCCAGGCGATGTCCGCCGAGGCAGGGTTCACATCGGCATCGGCCGGGCCGACATCGGCCACGGTGGGGAACAGCACTGCATCCAGGCCCTGGGCGTCCATCCAGTCTTCCAGGTCTTGCTTGCGGGTCTGTTCCAGGCCGCGCAGGCCGTCCGGCACGGTGGCGATCTGGTCCCAGGTCTTCAGGCCGCGCTTGGCCATGTTGACGTACTCGTCCATGCCGGCGGCCAGGTCGTCCTCACGGTTGGGCAGGGTGCCCGGGTCGTGGGGGAAGATCTGCGGGCCGTCGACGTCGGCCAGGCGGTTGAGCTTGGGGTCGTCGTTTGCCCGCAGGAAGTCGTCGAAGGCCCAGCCGGACAGTTCCCACAGCTCGTCATGGAGGAATTCCTTGCTGACGATGCCGCGGTTGTACACGGTTGGCGCGCCCGGGCGATCGCCCTCGCAGTTGGACACCAGCGGGAAGTCGGTCTCGACCACTTCGGCGCCGGCCGCTTCCAGGGCCTGGCGCGCCTGCTTCCACAGTTCGATCACGCTGGCGCGGGTGTTGATGCGCTGGCCAGTCGGGCCGCCGATGCCCGGCTTTTCGGACGTACCGGCCTCGGCGTCAGCATTGATGTACATGCGCGGCACGGCGAAGCGCTTGCCCTTGAGCGAGGCGGCATCGGCTGCCAGGTCCAGGTACGAGGCCGGGCGCACGCTGGAGGCAGCGGGGATCGGCACCCACGGTTGCAGGCGCCACAGGTCGCCGCGCTGGTCGGCGTCGTCGGCCACCACCACGTCGAGGATCTCCAGCAGGTCGGCCATGGTGCGGGCGTAGGGCACCACCACATCCATGGTCGGGGTCAGCGGCCAGTTGCCGCGTACCGAAATCACCCCGCGCGACGGGGTGTAGGCGCACAGGCCGTTGTTCGAAGCAGGGCCACGGCCACTCGACCAGGTTTCTTCGGCCAGGCCGAAGGCGCTGTAGCTGGCAGCGGTGGCGGTGCCGGCGCCGTTGGACGAGCCAGAGGCGAACGGCGCGGTCAGGTAGGCGGCGTTGTACGGGCTTTCGGCGCGGCCATACACGCCGCGCTGCATGCCGCCGTTGGCCATGGGCGGCATGTTGGTCTTGCCCAGGCAGATGGCGCCGCCGGCGCGCAGGCGCTCGACGGTGAAGGCATCGCGCTGGGCGACCAGGTCCTTGAATGCAGGGCTGCCGGAGGCGGCGGTCAGGCCTTTGACCAGGTAGCTGTCCTTGGCGGTGTAGGGGATGCCGTCCAGCGGGCCGAGCACTTCGCCACGGGCCCGGCGGGCATCGGAGGCCTCGGCCTCTTTCAGGGCGTCTGGGTTGCGCACCACCACGGCATTGAGTGCGGTGGCGGTGTCCTTGCCGTCATAGGCGTCGATACGCGCCAGGTAGGCCTTGACCAGCTCGACCGCAGTCGTGCGGCCAGACTCGAGCGCGTCGCGCAGCTCGGCAATGGAAACCTCGGTTACCTCGATCATGCTGTCACCACAGTTGTGCAGGTGGAAAAATCATGGCGGCGAGTGTAGCAAGAAGGCTTTGCCGGAGCAGGCATGCAGTGGGGAAATGCTTCGTTGCGCCGCAGCACAGTGTGGGGCGTGGGTATTGCGCTGGCGCCATTCGCCGGCAAGGCCGGCGAAGGGTTCACCTCAGGTCGTTGGTCGATTACAGCAGCTTGCGCTGTACCGCCTCGTCCAGGGTGCTGCGCGCCAGCTCACGGACCACGTCGCGGGTGTCGGCCTGGAACGGCAGGCCGACGATCAGCACCAGCTGCATCCAGGTACGCACCGACTCGCTCTTGCTGATACGGCCGACTTCCTTGCCTTCCTTGTCCTTGAACACGGTCTGCAGGGTAAAGGTGTTCTTCGCCGTGGAAGGGATGATGAAGAAGGTGAAGCCGGTGATGAACGCCGAAGCCATGATGAACTGCTCATGGTTGGTCAGGGTCGACTCGGCGTACAGGTCCGATTCGACCTTGCGCGTGTTCACCTGGGCGAATCGGCCGGATTCCTGGTAGGTCTCGCTGATGGCCTTTTCCCACATCTGCGCCTGGGCGCCGGCGGCGGCGGCGGCCGGGTTGTCGTTGACCTGGTACAGCGCGGTGGTGCGCAGGTAGGCGCTGGGCTTGGCCGCCACGCTGCTGGCCGCAGGCGGCCAGGTGCCGACCGGGGCCAGGTCACCGGTGGAATAAGAAACGCAGCCACCCAGCAGCAATGCGCCGAGCAGCAATCCTTGTTTAAGCACGTTCATGAATCGATTCCTGATTTAACGTTTGGCCAATTGCACGGTGGCGGTGTCCAGCAGTTCGCCCACCAGCAGCGAGAGCTGCTTGCCGCCCATGATGGTCGGTGCCCAGTAGTCGCCGCCGTACAGGCCGACGTTGTGCTTGAAGGTGATCTGGTCCTTGGCACGGGCCAGCTCGACGCCTTCGCGGTCGACGATCACCAGGTCGCCGGCCAGGTCGAAACTGTCGACGTAGATCGGCCCGTTGACCCAGATCCACAGGGTCAGGGTCAGCAGCGCACCGGGGAAATAGCCAGGGTGCGGCGCGCGACGGCCCTTGAGCGAGGTCATGTCGAACTTCAGCACCACGTCCTGTTCGCCCAGGCGGGTGGGGTACTCGCTGACCGACTTGAAATAGCCGGCCTTGTCCACGTAGCGGTCGAGGTCTTTGGTCAGCGAGCGGCTGATGGCTTCGCGGGTAGCCTGGTCGAGGCCGGGGGCCGAGACCGTGACGTCGGCGACTTGCGCGGTGCGCGGGCTGGTGACGGCGGAGGCATGCACAGGGGCATTGATGGGCCCGGTGACCTGGAAGGACACGCAGCCGCCCATAGACAGCATCGCCACGAGGGCGGTGCTCTTAAGAAGTTGCTTCAAACCGGTACATCCTTGTTCGAGAAGGCTGATCAAGGATTACGGCTGTGAGGCGTGGAACTTTAGGGCAAAGTGCCACTATTTTATCCGGGCCGCCCAGCGTGGCTGAGCGACCCCTGCGTGATCAGCCCAGATCGGCCGCCGAATGGCGCTCGGCTACCTGGCTGGCTTCATCCCCCCAGGTTCGGTTTACCCGGGTACCCCGCTGCACGGCCGGGCGTTGCGCGATGGCGTCGGCCCAGCGTTGCACGTTGGGGTATTCGTGCACGGCAAGGAACTCTGCCGCGCCGTAGAGGTTGCCGCGTACCAGTTGGCCATACCACGGCCATACGGCGATGTCGGCGATGCTGTATTGCTCGCCACCCAGGTAGGTGCTTTCGGCCAGGCGACGGTCGAGTACGTCGAGTTGGCGTTTGGCTTCCATGGTGAAGCGGTTGATGGCGTACTCGAACTTCTCGGGCGCGTACACATAGAAGTGGCCAAAACCACCGCCCAGGTAGGGCGCCGAGCCCATCTGCCAGAACAGCCAGTTCAGGCTTTCGGTGCGGTTGGCGGGGTCCTTGGGCAGCAGGGCGCCGAATTTTTCTGCCAGGTACAGCAGGATCGAGCCGGATTCGAACACCCGTACCGGCGGTTCGACGCTGCGGTCGAGCAGGGCGGGGATCTTCGAGTTCGGGTTGACCCCGACGAAGCCGCTGCCGAACTGGTCGCCCTCGCCGATACGGATCAGCCAGGCGTCGTATTCGGCGCCGGTGTGCCCCAGGGCCAGCAGCTCTTCGAGCAGGATGGTCACCTTGACGCCGTTGGGGGTGGCCAGGGAGTAGAGCTGCAGCGGGTGCTTGCCCACGGGCAGTTGTTTGTCGTGGGTGGGCCCGGCGATCGGGCGATTGATGCTGGCGAACTGGCCACCGGAGGGGGCTTCGTGGGTCCAGACCTTGGGCGGGGCGTAGGGGGGCTTGCTCATGCGCGGGAACTCCTGGAGGGCGTGATGAGGCATCTATGCCATGGGTTCGGCGCGAGGGGCAAATGCATAGGATGCATAGCTGATATCGATGGCCAGCACTTGACGCTGGCCCTGTGTAGGAGCGGCCTTGTGGGTGTGGGCTCAGGCCACCGGAATCAACGGATCAGCCGCCGCCAGCGCCGCCGCACGATCATTGGCCGCCGGCGGGTAGATCCAGATCGAGTTGATCTGGTGCTTGAGTATCTTGGCCTCGGCCTTGTCGGTGGGCGGCGACACCGTGCGTTCCCAGCCTTCGGTGTACACCGCGCCCCAGGCGCCGAGGTCCAGGCAGGTGACGTACTTGGGCTGGCTGTAGGTCATCGGCGTCACGCCGATCAGTTCGGCGGCGGCGTTGTTGCCGGCGTAGCGGCCCAGCGGGATGGCGTGCTGGCAGGACATCACCGCATGGTTGCCGACCTCGTCGCAGGCGGCGTAGGCCACGTCCCCCGCAGCGTACACCGCGTCATTGCCGATGACCTTGAGGTTGCCGTCGACGTGCAGGCGGCCCTGGCGGTCGCGCTCACCACTGATCTGCCCGGTGAGCGGGTTGGCCTTGAAACCGACGGTCCAGATCACCGTGCTGGCGTCGATGCGCTGGCCGTTGTCGAGTACCACGCCACCGGCATCCACCGAGGCCACCGTGGCGCCGCAGATCCATTCAATACCCAGCGCAGCGCTGGCCTGCTCGATGGCCGGGCGGATCCCGTCGCCCAGTGCGGCGCCGATCGCCTGGCCACGGTCGATCACGATCACCCGGAGGGGCACGTGGTCACCGAGAATCTTGCGCAAGCGCGACGGCAGTTCGGTGGCGGTCTCGATACCGGTGAAGCCGCCACCGGCCACCACCACGGTATTGCGTGCCTCGCTGTCGGGCCGGCTGGCGAGGGATTTCAGGTGTGCTTCAAGGCGTGACGCCGAGTCGATCTTGTCGACATCGAAGGCATGTTCGATGCCAGCCATGTCGGGCCGATTGAGCACGCTGCCGCAGGCCATGATCAGCCGGTCGTAAGGCAACTTCGAGGTCACGCCGCCGGGGGCGTGGTAAGTCACTGCTCGGTTTTTTTCGTCGATGTGGCTGGCGCTACCTTTGACGAAGCGCACATTGACCGCATCGAACAGCGCCTGCAGCTGCGCGGCCATGGTGTGCACTTCGGGTTCGTAGAAGCGCGGGCGCACATGCAGTTCGGCCTGGGGCGCGAGCACGGTGATGGCGACGTCGTCGCGACCGTGCAGGTCAAGCTGGCGGGCGGCGCCCAGGGCGCTCCACAGCCCGGCGAAGCCTGCGCCAATGATCAGGATCTGTTTCATGGGGGTGCTCCTGGAGATTCCGAATACCGCGGATTGTTGAAGTTGTCGGTTCGGGCCCGGCAGTGGGAAAAGGGTACGCCTGATGCCGTTGGCGTGGCCGTGGCCCGACCTGCGGCCCCGCGATGGGGGCCGGCCGCAGCAAGGATGCTAAGGGTGGCCGGCGTTGCGCCCTAGGCCAAAGAACCCTGGATTTCGGCCAGCGGCACGCTGCGGGCGAAGCGTGCGCGGTAGTCGCGCGGGGTAACCGCCAGGTGGCGCTGAAACGCCTGGCGCATGCGTTCCTCACTGCCAAAGCCGCAGTGGCGGGCAATCTGCTCGATGTGCTGGGTGGAGTTCTCCAGCAGGCGGCGGGCGGCCTCCAGGCGAAACAGCTCGATGGCCTTGGCCGGGGTGCGGCCGGTCTTCTGTTTGTACACCCGGGTGAAATTGCGCAGGCTCATGCGCGCCTGCTCGGCCAGGCGCTCGACACTCAGGCGCGGGTCGCCCAGGTGGTCGTTGAGCCACAGGTGCAGGGCGTCGAAGGCCGCGCTGTCCTCGCCCTGGGCCTTGAGCAGCTCGCTGAATTGCGCTTGCCCGCCGGGGCGCTTGAGGAACACCACCAGCTCGCGCGCCACCTGCATGGCCACCTCGCGGCCGCAATCGGCTTCGACCAGGGCCAGGGCCAGGTCGATACCGGCGCTCACCCCGGCGGAGGTCCACACCTGGTCCTGCTGCACGAAGATCGATTCGGCATCCACCTCGATGGCCGGGAAGCGCTGGTGCAGGGCGTCGCACATGGCCCAGTGGGTCGCCGCCCGGCGGCCGTCGAGCAGGCCGGCGGCGGCCAGCAGGAAGGTGCCGCTGCACACCGAGGCGGTGCACCGGGCGCGGGCGGCGGCCAGGCGCAGGCAGCCGACCAGTTCGCCGTGTTCGGGGAGGGTGCGGACTATCTCCGGGGCGCCGGGCACCACCAGGGTGTCCAGCGGTTCGTGCAACCAGGGCTGCAAAGGCTCGGTACCCACGGCCAGCCCTTCGGCGGTGGGCACCAGGCCACCGCTGAGGCTGGCGGTGACCACCCGGTAGCCGGGCAGGCCACGTTCGGCGCGGGCCTTGCTGGCGGCCCAGAACACGGTTTGCGCGCCCGTCAGGTCGAGCAGGCCCATTTGCGGGTAGGCGAGGAACAGCACGGTGTGCGGCTGGTCGAGCGACTGCACGAGCGGGTCGGGGATTTGCGGGATGTCGGTCATGGCGTGCTGCTTGGGCGGATGGCTTGCCCTAGTCGATCAGCTCGCGCGGCGTTGTTCAAGCGCCGCGCGGCGTATACCGGCTCTGTATCGAAGCCCGCCCAGTCTCCTGGACGGCTTCTTCGATACAGGACGGGTCTGTCGCCGTCAGGGGCCGCTCAACCAATCCCACTCGCTTGGCAGGTGCAGGCAGTGGGTGGGTTGAGCTTGCGATAGAGCCTGTCGGCCAACTGAGCGATCGCTAATTGTCGGCAGATCACACAGACGCCGAGTATGAGTAGAAGGCTGACGCTCCCGCCGAATATCTGCTGGCCCCGGACCAGGCGTTGCAGGTGTTCCTGCGGCGGATCGACGAGTACCTCACAGATGACCTGGTTGTCTTCGGGGGCCAGCAGCACCAGGCCAGATTTGCAACGCTCTGCCGTCAGTTGCCAGCTGTTGCCAAATAGCGGCTCTGCCGTTTGGCCGTTGGTCCAGAAGTTGGTCCCGGACTTCTTGACGGTGAGCAACGCCTTGTCCTGCTTGAACAGGTAAGAGGTAGGCATTAGTACGATCATAACCAGCACGAGCATGACGATGGCCGAGCGCTTGCGCGCGGCATAGTCCGGCTCTTTCATTCGAGTGGTTTCTGGGTCGAAGAAGTGCCTGGCGCGCGTCAGGTCGCTCAGGGCGATGTCATGTTGTTCGATCAGCGCAAACGCGCGGTTTGCAGAACGGGTATTGGGGAAGCGGATGCGGGTGAGAAAGCGCACGCCTTCTACATCGCGCAACGCTTTCCAGTGCTCATTCAGTTCGTCGTCGTTGAAGCGCTTGCTGCCGGCGATCAACCACCAGATACGTTGCAGCAGGAAGTGCGCCGAACCGGCCCTGTGCCAGGCCAGCAGCACGAGAAGTGCCACGCCAACGGCATACAGCAAAGGTTGCGCCTCTTTGAGGGGCGCAATGATGTCGTTCATCCATGACAGTTCAGCGGGGGCGGCCATTGGGTTTCCTTACATGTACGGGTGTTTGAAAGCCGGTGGGTGGCGCGGCCGATAACTACGGCGCTGGGCTTGACCCACGTTCGGGCCTGGTCGCTTGATCCTCCTCGCTGGGCTGCACGTGCGCATTGCTTACTGGCCCTACGGTACGTGTCTTGAACCGCGTTGCGGTTTCGTGCATCTCCTTGCGTTGGAGTTGAGTCGACATGTTCGAGTTGGGGCGGGCGTGGAAAAATGGCGCCAGCTGCGTGAGTTGTGACAAGTCGGCAATCGGCCAGATCAAGCCGTCCGGCGTTGCGATGATGGCCTTCATCGGATGGCTTGAGCCTTCATCGGAATGTGCCTCGCACAGCGCTTCGAGATAGGCGGCCATTTCCTCCAAACTAAGACCCTGAGCAACATCCCACAGCACCGTTTCAGCTGGCGCAGGCGCGATATGCCTGGGTGTTGTTTTGGCGCTTAGCCACTGGTTGCCACGCAGGGCATCGAGATAGGGTTGGGTCTCGAGGCTGGCCTCATGAACAGGCAGTAAGCCTTGCTGTGCACGGGGTTGGCCTTTGGAGAACTCGGGGTATACGACAAAATGCCCGCGTCGTGACAGGGTGACGAAGATCACGTCCTTATCGGGATCGACGTTTGTCATCAACTCGTGCATGAACTTGATTTTTTCAGTCTTCAGTTTCCCCTTGCTGGCCTTGAACTCCAGCAGGAAGAAGCGCTTGTTGATGCTCGTCAAGGTATCGCCACTGGCGGTTTCCGCGTGCCCGTCGAGTTTCGCGAGCAATGGCGGAGGGGTGCAGGTTTGGGTCAGGAAGTCGCGCAGACGTTCCTCAACCTCAACGGATGGCTGCTGTTCGGATTGCTGCTTTTTGTGCGCGGTGACAAACGCGCCATAGTTGGCGCGCTGTCTTCTCATCCACTGCATATCGCGGAATGCCAGGATGACGGCATCCTCCCACGGCGTGTTGTCGTTGCTGTTGCTCAACCTGCTCACTCCCTGGCATTGCGCCGTTTTCATGTGTGCCTATACGACACCATCGAGGAGGTGAGGGCAATAGCAAAGTGCCGGTAAGCCGCAGGGTAGACGTGTAGGCCAGGTTTCTACGTGCCGTGTCGTCGAGTAGCAAGTGGCCGGGCGCCTGCTCGCAGGCGCCCGGCCACTGCATCAGAAGCGGTAATCCACCGTGGCAAAGTACGAGCGCGGCGCGCCCAGCAGCCACTGCTCGCCACTGTAGGCCGACATCGCATATTCACGGTCGAACAGGTTGTTCACCTGCAGCCCCAGGCGCACGTCCGGCAGTACCTGCCAGCCGATGTTGCCATCGACCACCGTGTAGCCCGGCACCTGCTGGTCGTTGGCGGTGGTGGCGTAGCGCTGGTCGACGTAGCGCAGGCCGATGCCGGCATCGACCGCCTGGCCGAAGCCTTTGCTCAGCCACAGGTTGGCGGTGCGCCGTGGCACATCGGTGGGGCGGTTGCCCGAGCGGTCGTAGGCGATGCCGCCGCTCACTTCGTCGAACTTGTCGTACTCCGCCCTCACCAGCGCCGCATTGGCCGACAGCTGCCACTGGTTGCCCAGCGCCAGTTCCAGGCTTGCCTCCAGGCCATCGGCGGTCTGTTGGCCGGCCTGCTGTCTGGTATGGGTGACCGGGTCGCTGACCAAGAGTTTCTTCTTGACGATGTGGTAGGCCGCCAGGGTCCATTCGCCGCGGCCTTCCCAGAAGCGCTGCTTGAGGCCCAGTTCGGTCTGCTTGGCTTCGGTCAGGTCCAGGCGCTGCTCGGGGCGCAGGGTGATCAGGTCGCCGACGCCGTCCTCGCTGGTGGAGTACTGGCCGTACAGCGACAGGTCGTCGGTGACGGCGAACACCAGCCCGGCGCGCCAGTTGCCACCCTGCAGGCTACGGTCGCCGCGGCTGCCGTCGAGCAGGTTGCTGCGGTCGATGTGGTTCTGGTCGCGGCGGATACCTGTGACCAGCGAGAGGCGCTCGGTGAGCTGGGTGCGGTTTTCGGCGAACAGGGCGAAGGTGCTGGTTTTCGACAGCGACTGCGGCCGGGTCGGGCTGGCGCTGTGGAAGGCACCGGGCGCGGGCTGCCAAGGGTCGAGCGGGTCTGTGCTGCCGTCGTCGTAGGGCGAGTTGCTGTCGATGTTGAAGCGGATGCGGTTGTACTCGGCACCGACCACGGTCTTGCTGGCCAGGCCGAACAGCGAGTGATCGAAGGTGAAGCTCTGGCGGTCGCCGATCTGCTCCTGGTTGTGCTTGATCTCGAGGAAACTGCCGCGCTGCACCACGCCATTGTCAGCGTCCCAGGCATATTGCTCGGCGTTGCGCCAGTGGCGGCGGCTCTTGATGTAGTAGAGCTGGTTGCTGGCCGAGACGCTGTCGTTGATGGCCCAGTCGGTGGTGAAGCGTGTCCACTCGTCATGGTAGCGCTGCACGTCGTTGCTGACGTTGTAGTTCTTCTTGGCCAGGCTGCTGCGCAGATGGCCGTCGATCAGCGGCGTGCCGTAGTAGTTGGCTGGCTGCGCATCGCCACGCTCGTGGGCGAAGGTGAAGCTGAGGTCGTCGCTGGCATCGAAGCGCAGCGCGGCGCTCAGGGCCAGGCTGCGCGAGTCGGTGCGGTCGATGTAGCCGTTGCCGGCCTGCTGATTGAGGGTGACGCGGTAGCTCAGGCGCTCGCTCAGGCTGCCGCCGCTGTCCAGGCCCAGTTGCTGGCGGTCCCAGGAGCCGTAGCCCAGGCGCAGGTGATTTTGGATCTCGCCGGCAATGGGCTTTTTCGGGATCACGTTGACCACCGCGCCGGTGGCGCCTTCGCCGTACAGCACCGAGGCCGGGCCGCGGATGACGTCGATGCGCTCGACCATCCATGGGTCGACCGGGAAGGTCTGGGTGCCGGCACCGGTGTACAGGCGCGCGCCGTCGAACAGGGTCATCACCGAGTTTTGCCCGGTGAAGCCGCGCGCCGACAGGCCGGTGCCGCCATCGCCGGGGGTGCCGATGAAGGTGATGCCCGGCGAGCGGGTCACGGCGTCCTGCACGGTGAGGTTGTTGCGCTGCTGGATCTGCGCCTCGCCCAGGCTGCTGGTGCTGGCGGGGGTGTCCAGGGCGCTGAGGTTCAGGCGTGAACCGGCCTGGGTCGGGGTGGCCAGGTCGAGGGTTTGCCCATCGCGGCTGTCGGTGATGGCCGTGGAGGGCAGGGTGAGGGTGCTCTGCTGCTCGGCCTGGGCCGGCAGGGCGACGGCCAGGCAGGCCGCCAGGGAGTAACGCTTGCTGATACGGGACATGTCGTTCCACTGCTGCGGGAAGGAATGGATCCCGGTGGAAAACACGCAAAAGGCGACCCGCGCACGCAGGCGCGCACGCGGAAACCGGCCTGCGCCCGCCCACCGCGGGTTGCCAAGTGGAGCCTCAGGCCGGTCTCCGGGCTTGCGAGGGTCGTGAAGCCTTCACCTTCCCATGCTGGCGCACAGTGGTGTGTCGAAGGGTTCGCTCGCTTACCGTTGCGGGGGCAGCGCCGGACTTGTCGCATGGGGCGACGCACCGGCTTCCCGTTTCACCCTGCGCACGGCGGCGCAGGACACCTGAAACTGGCGCGCATCTGACCATCGTGGGGGGCGTCAGTCAAGCTTTTGCGAGAAGGGAAATGTCAGGTAGGTCAAGGGGTTATGCGGTGGTTTCGCGGGCCTCATCGCCGGCAAGCCGGCTCCCACAGTAATAGCGTATTAGCCTGTGGGAGCCGGCTTGCCGGCGATGAGGGCCTGACAGGTGTTTCAGCGGCCGCGTCGGCGCGACACCCGTGCTTCGATATTCTTGCGGCCGATCAGCAGGGGTGGCTTTTCCACCACGGGCTCGTCGGCCAGCCACTTGTACATCACCAGGCAGTCCACCAGCCCCAGCTGGGCGTGACGGTAGGCCCGAGGCAGGCGCCCGACCGTCTCGAAACCGAGCTTGTGCCACAGCGCCACGGCCACCTCGTTGGTCGCCACCACCGAGTTGAACTGCAGGGCCAGGAAGCCTTCCTGGCGTGCCAGCTTCTGCGAGTGCTCGCACATCAGCCGCGCCACGCCGCGGCCACGGGCGTTTTCGCAGACCATATAGCCGCAGTTGCCAACGTGAGCGCCGGGGCCGGCGGCATTGGCCTTGAGGTAGTAGCTGCCGAGCAGTTCGCCGTCCGCTTCGGCCACCAGGGTGCGCAGCGGTGCTTCAAGCCACAGCGTAAGGGCCTGCTCGTAACTCAGGGCGGGGTCGAAGGCGTAGGTCTGGCGGGCCTGGACGATGGCCTGGAAGGTTGGCCAGAAGCGCGGGAAGTCTTCCGGGGTCATGGGGCGGATGTGGATCATGGCGGCTCCTGCGCGGGCTGGGCCGCCAAGTCTGGGTGTCGCGGCGCCGGCGCGCAAGGGCGCTGGCGCCGCGTAGGGGCTAGTTGCCGGCTTTGCCGAGCGCATCCAGCGCCCGGGCCGAGTACACCAGTGCGGCGCCGGCATTCATCGCCACCGCCACGCCGAGGGCTTCGGCGATCTCTTCGCGGGTGGCGCCGTGCTTGACCGCCTGTTGCGAATGCACGGCGATACAGCCGTCACAGCGGGTGGTCACCGCCACGGCCAGGGAGATCAGCTCGCGGGTCTTGGCGTCGAGGTGGTTGGTCTTGGCCCCGGCGCCGCTGGCGGTCATGTAGCCGGCCACGGTGTCGGGAGACAGTTGCTTGAGATCGCCGATGCCGGCCATCAACTGCTTACGGTAGGCGTCCCAGTCCATCATGCTCATCGTCTTCACCTTGTCAGGTTGGTCGGAGGAGCTTTCAGGCTAGTCGAATATGGGAGGACTGAGCTGTCCGCCGGCAGGCCGGCGAACAGCCATTGGCCTCAGATGTAGATGAACACCAGCACCAAGGCGGCGACCACTGCCCACTTTTCCAGGTAGTAGCGCATGCGGTTGCGTTTTTTCAGCGCCTTGCCGCGTTCACGGATCTTGTAGATGCGGGTGAACAGGCGGTTGATGCCACCGGTCTTGTCATTGGCATCGTTGGGCGCGGCGGCGGCGGCCATGACGTTGCGGCTGAACCAGCGGTTGAAGGCGCTCGCCCAGCGGTACTTGAGCGGGCGTTCGACGTCGCAGAACAGGATGATGCGGTTGTGCTCGGTGGTGTTGGCGGCGTAGTGGATGTAGGTCTCGTCGAACATCACCGCTTCGCCGTCGCGCCACGCGTATTTCTCGCCGTCGACATCGATGTAGCAGCCGTCGTCGTTGGGCGTGTCCAGGCCCAGGTGGTAGCGGTAGGAACCGGCGTACGGGTCGCGGTGGCGCACCAGCTTGGCACCCGGCGGCAGGGTGGCGAACATCGCCGCCTTGACCGTGCCGATGCCCTGCAGCAGCTCGGTGGTGCGTGGGCACAGGCTCATCGCCGAAGGGTGGCTTTCGCCGTACCACTTCAGGTAGAAGCGCTTCCAGCCGGTCTTGAAGAACGAGTTGAAACCGACGTCGTCGTAGTTCTCGGACTTCTTGATCTCGCCAGCATGCAGCAACTGCTGGGCTTCGGCACGGATCTCCTGCCAGTGGTCCTTGAGCGGCTGCAGCTCGGGGAACGCCTCGACCGGCAGGTAGGGCTTGGCCGGGAGCCTGGAGAACAGGTAGAGGAAACTGTTGACCGGGGCGAGGAAGCTGGAGTGGTCGCCCAGCTGGCGGGTCAGTTTGTGACGCACCCGACCGCGCAGGTGAACATAGGCGATCGAGAGGACGAAGATCAGTACGAGTGCAATTTTCATGGACGGTTACTTGTCTAAAAAATGGCCATGCGCCATGGCATAAGCTGGCCAGCATAAACAAACATCGTCAGGGTTTGTACTTATTGTTACGTAAATTCCGCACGACTTAGGTGTAATGGCCTACAGATTGCTCAAACGATTCAACTGGTTTTTTCCCTGTATGTTGTGCTTTGGAATACTCCAATCGTCTGACAAGGAACGCCCCATGGTCCAGGAAGCACGCCCCAGCGGCGCACCGTTCAAGCGCTTGTTCTTCGCCCTGTCGGTCAGTGATGGCCAACGCCGCGCCATTGCCCAGTGGCGCCGCAGCCTGAACCTGCGCAGCGGCAAGCCGGTGCCGGCAGACAACTTCCATGTGACCTTGCTGTTCCTGGGGGATGTGGATGCGGCCCTGGTGCCGGCGGTGTGCGCCGCCGTCGAGCCCTTGCAGCGCCCGGATGCGCCGCTGCGGCTGGTGCTCGACCGCTTGCAGGTGTGGCCGCGGGCCAGTGCCTTGGTGCTGGAGCCCGAACAGGCGCCTGTGGCCCTGCGCCAATTGGTCTACGCCCTGCAGCAGGCGGTGCTGCCACTGGGCATCGAGGCGCAGGTGCGCGAGTACCGGCCGCACCTGACGCTGTCGCGGGACTTTCGCGGGCCGCTGCCGGAGGCGGCGCAGGCGCCGGAGTTCTTCCTCGCGGCGCGCGGCTTCACCTTGTACGAGTCGCGCAAGGGCCAGTACTGGCCGCTGGCTGAATGGCCCCTGGCGGACTGATGCCGCTTAGAACTGCGGCGTGTACTTGACCGTGAACATCAGGTTGCGCGGCTCGCCGTAGTTGTTGCTGCCGTTGAGCTGGTTGAAACCGGCCACCCAGTATTTCTTGTCGAACAGGTTGTAGGCGTTCACCGCCAGGTTCACTTCCGGGGTCAACTGGTAGGCCAGGCGCGCGTTCCACACCGTGTAGCCGGCCACCTTGTAGGTGCGCTCGTAGCCCAGGGTATGGCTCTGGCTGGTGAAGCCCAGCCCGGTGCTCCAGCGCTGGTCGTCCACCGGCAGGGTGTACTCGGCCCAGGCGCGCAGCATGTGCTTGGGTGTCCACTGGCTGAACACGCGGCCTTCTTCGTCCGGGTCGTCGAGGAACTTGGTGGTGTTGTAGGTGTAGCCGGCGAACAGTTGCAGACCGCTGAGCACCTCGCCGCTGATCTCGGCTTCGACGCCCTGGCTGCGCACCTTGCCGGCGGCGGTGGAGCAGTACCAGTCATCACAGGCAAAGCCTGAGGCCACGTCGGTGACGGCGCGGTTCTCCTGGTCGTAGCGGAACAGCGCCAGCGAGGCGTTGACCCGGCCATCCATCAGCTCGCCCTTCAGACCCGTTTCGTAGTTGCTGCCAATCACTGGTTTGAGCGGCGTATTGCCGACGGCGCGCTCGGTCTGCGGCACGAACACGTCGGTGTAGCTGGCGTACCAGGCCCACTCGCGGGTCAGGTCGTAGACGAAGCCGGCGTACGGCGTCACCTGGCCCGACTCGGTCATGCGGCTGGTGGGGTAGCGGGTGCCCGGGTCGGTGGGGCTGTTGTAGTCGATCGAGTCCCAGGAGTAGTCGAACCAGCTGACCCGCGAGCCGAGAATCAGGGTCAGGTCCTCGGTGGGTTTCACGCGCCATGCGCCATACAGGCCTTTTTGCCTTACGTCATAGCTGGCCTTGTTGGCGCGCGCGACGCTCTCTGCAAGCAGGCTGCCGCGGCTGGGTTCCGGGCGATCATGGTCGATGTCGAAGATGTTGCCGCCGGCGTCGAAGTTGCGCCAGTAGGCGTCGTCCGATGTCAGTTTGGCGTAGTTGCCGCCCACGGTGACTTCGTGGGCCAGGGGGCCGGTGTCGAAATGCCCCACCAGGTTCATGTCCAGGCCCAGCTTGGTGTTGTGAAAATCGGTGATCCAGTCGGCGTAGGTGATGCCGCTGCCGTCTGCCGCCACGCCCTGGCCGGTGGACTGCACGCGCTGGTGGGTGGAGGTGTTGACCTCGTCCATGCGCACGGCGGCGGCCTTGAACGCCCAGTCTTCGTTGAAGCGGTGCTCGAGGTCCAGGTAGTAGGTGGTGACGTCGGTTTCGGCGCGGCTCCAACGGGCCCCGGTGAAGGTCGAACGTGGCAGGTCGATGGCCTTGCCGTCGGCGTAGCGCGGGATGCCGCGCAGCATGGGCCGCGATTGCTGGCGGTTGTAGCTGATGCCGGCACCCACAGTGGTGTCGTCGTTCAGGTCGATGTCCAGCGCGCCATACAGCGAATGGGATTTGCTCCAGGCGTAGTCGATGAAACTGTCGCTCTGGTCTTCGTCGGCGACCATCCGGCCACGCACTTTGCCGTCGGCGGTCAGCGGGCCGCCGGCATCCAGTTGCAGGCCGTAATGGTCCCAGCTACCGGCCTTGCCGGTGAGGGTGACTGTCGGCGCGGCCTGGCCGCGCTTGCGCACCAGGTTGATCGCACCGCCCGGGCTGCCGGTGCCTTGCAACAGGCCGGAGGCGCCGCGCAGCACCTCGACACGGTCGAAGAACACCAGGTCCTGGGTGGCCCAGTTGCCCAGGGAGTAGTTGTTGCGCTGGATCGGCACGCCGTCGTACTGCCAGTCGTCGATCTGGAAGCCGCGCGAGGTCACCACCACGCCTGGGCCGATGCCTTGGGCGCCAACGATGCCGGTGGTGTGGTTGAGGGCGTCCTTGAGGTCGGTGATGCCTTGGTCGTCCAGCTGCTTGCGGGTGATCACCGTCACCGACTGTGGGATTTCTTTCAGGGTATGCACGCCCTTGCCCAGGGTGACGGCGCGTGCGGCGTAGCTGCCGCTGCCTTCGCTGGTGGCGTCCAGGTAGTTGTCGCTGATGCTGGTGCTGCCCAGCTCCATCACATTGCTACCCAGGCTGGCTGGCGCCACGCTGAAGTGGCCGCTGGCAGTCACCCGCAGCTGCAGGCCGCTACCGGCCAGGGCGGCCTGCATGGCTTGCTCGGCGCTCATCTGGCCGACCACGGCCGGGGCCTGCTTGCCGCGCACCAGGCCAGGCTCCAGGGCGATGATGTGCCCGCTCTGGCTGGCAATGCGGTTGAGCGTGGTGGCAAGGTCTGCCGCCGGCAGGTTGAACGACTGGGTCTGCGCCTGGGCAAGGCCGCTGAGGCTGCTCAGGGCGATGACGAGGGGCAGGGTGCGGGGCCATAGGTTGTGCACGGTGTTCTCCCGAGTTTGAAGTTGGCTGTCAGGAGTTAGGTGCAACGAGAATTGAAAACCGGACACCGTTGCGAATGATTTTCAAAAAATAATTCAACTGGCGTGCGCCGGGCCGATCAAGGTCAGCCACGGGCCGTAGTGCTCGATGCGGATCGGCAGGGTTTCGCCCAGTGCCTGCAGAGCCTTGCGGGGCTGGTCAAGGGGGAATACGCCTTGCACCCGCAGGTCGCGCACGCCGGGGGCCAGGCGAATGTAGCCAGGCAGGTAATCGCGCAGGGCATCGATCACCTGGTGCAGCGGTTCGTCGAGCACCTCCAGGCGGCCTTGCAGCCAGGCGGCGCGCTGGCGTTGCTCTTGCGCCAGCGGTTCGATACCGCTGTAGCGCAGCAGTGCAGCCTGACCTTCCTGCAAATCCAGCTGGCGGCCATCGACGAGGCTGGTGCGCACACTGTGCTGCAGCACCACCACGCGGGTTGCGTCCTCTTCCTGGCTGACCAGAAAGCGCGTGCCCAGGGCCTGCACCTGGCCTTGCGCGGTCCGCACCCGCAGTGGGCGATGCGGGTCCGCCGCGACCTGGATCAACAGTTCGCCGCGCCGCAGTACCAGCAGGCGTTGGCCGGCATCGAACAGCAGGTCGACGGCGCTGTGGCTGTTGAGGCTCAGGCGGCTGCCATCGGCGAGGGTAAAGTTGCGCCGTTGACCGCTGGCGGTGTGCAGGTCGGCCCGCCAGCCCAGCGCGGCGTCGCTGCGCCAGCCGGCCCACAGCCCGCCGCCCAACAGCCCAAGGCCAGCCAGGCCGCGCAGCACTTCGCGGCGGCTGCGGGTGGGTTGCAACAGCAGTTGGCGGGTGGCTTGAGCCTGCCCGGGCGTGCGCGCATCGAGGCCGCGCAGTACTGCGCAGGGGCGGCCCAGGCGCTGTTGCAGCAAGTCCCACGCTTGTTGGTGCCGAGGGTCCTGGCCCAGCCAATGCTGAAGGCGCGCGGGCAGGGTGGCGTCGTGGTGGCCTGCGTTGAGCTCCACCATCCAGTCGATGGCCTGTTCGCTGATGCTGTCGAGCACCTGGCGGCTCATGGCTGCAGCTCGCACAGGTAGCATTGGCGCAGCGCCTGCTTCATGTAGCGGCTGACGGTGCGCTCGGACAGGTTCAGCTTGGCGGCGATGTCGACGTAGCTCAGGCCATCGAGCTGGCTATAGAGGAACGCCGCCTTGACGATATCCGGCAGGCCATCGAGCACCTGGTCGATGGTGACCAGCGCTTCGAGCAGCAGCAGTTGTTCCTCGGCCGAAGGGGCCACTGGCTCCGGCAACAGGGCCAGGCGGTCCAGGTAGGCCTGTTCGAGTTGGCGGCGGCGGTGGCGGTCGAAGATCAGCCGGCGGGCGATGGTCGACAGGTAGGCGCGGGGCTGCTGGATACTGTCGGGGTCGACCCGCGCGCCGAGCATCTGGCAGAACGCTTCGGCGGCAGTGTCCTCGGCATCGGCACGGTTGCGCAGGCGCTTGTTGATGTGTTGCAGCAGCCAGCGATGGTGGTCGCTGAAGAAGAAGCCCAGCTTGCGGGTTGAAGTGCTGTCCAACGACCGGTTTCCGAGTGTTAGTGAAAATCGTTCTCAATAGTAGCCGGGTCGTTCGGTTCCCCGCAATGGGGCGGCGGACTGCCGCCCCCTGGGTATGAATGGATGGCCGATATGGCACCCTCTCTATTCCGGGCGCTAAAAGCCTATTGTCGATGCCAGATACCCCACAGGCTGGCCCGAAAGCTGCCAGTTCCCATGCTCCCCTTTACACGCCCCCGTGTTGCGTGGATTGGCGCTGTTCCAGCAGGGCTCTGGCCATGTTGATCATGTGCATCAGGGCGAACACCACATCCCGCGTTGTGCCCTGCAGATGGGCGCCGGTTTCCTGGGCGGTAGCCGCCGCGCAGCGCAACAGGGCCATCGCGTGCTCGTTGGCCTGCTCGCCGGTGACACCCTCGCGCAGGGTCCACAGCGGGCGTTGCAGCTCCGCTGGGGTGGGGGTGGGGTTGAGGTAGAAGTCGAGGGCGCGGCGGGCGGCCTCTTCGTCGAGATCTGTTTCTTCTTTTTTCGTATTGCTCATGACTGCACCTATGAAATCCGTTCCAGGACAATGAGCGTTGATAATAGGTCAGTATGTATTATTTATGAGTGTTAAGATAATTCCAGATGTGTATTGAAGCCGTTCATCCAGTCCGTATCGTTCACAGCCATGGAAAACTGGATCGAATTTCTGTCGCGCTACAAGCGCGAGCACAACCTTAAACAACACCAATTGGCCGAGCGCCTGGGCATGACCCAAGGCGGCGTTGGCCATTGGTTGCGCGGCACGCGCAGGCCGACCCTGGAGACCGTCAACGAAAAGCTGGAACTGCTCGGCCTGACCTATCTGGAGGCGCGGGTCATGGTGGTCGAGCGCTATATGGCACGGGAGAGCAGCGGGGTGTATGCGGTGGACCGACCGCTCCCGGCCAATGCTTTGCGCCATGCCAGTTTCCGTTTTCCGGTGTTGAGCTGGGGCGATTTGCAAGGGCCATTACCCGAAACGAGCAATACCCACGAGCTGACCGACTATATGCCGGCGGGCAACGCTTTCTGGCTGCCTGTCGAGAACGATTCGATGAATGCCACCCGTGGCAGGAGCGTGCCGCAGGGCGTGCTGGTGCTGCTGGATGCCGGGATCGAGGTGGCACCGGGCAGGCTGGTGGTGGCGCGCCAGCCCGGCAAGCCGGCCGTGTTGCGGGAATTGATCGAGGAGGGCGGCCAGCAGATGCTCAGGCCGCTCAATACGTTGTATCCGACGGTGCTGTGCGAGGAAGGCTGCGAGTTCCTTGGCGTCGTGGTGCGGATGCACGGGGTGTTGTAGATCTTCGCAGGTGCCGCGTTGGGCGCAGAGGTGCAGGGCGATAGCCTTGCAGCGCTCTCGAGATCGAGCGCCGCCCGCGCGGCGCATCGCTGGCAAGCCAGCTCCCACATTTGTTTCGGGCCAATTATTCCTGTGAAGGTACCGCTGCACGCCTTGGCGCATGTCTCAAGCCTTGTGAGGGGCCGGCAATGCCCACCGAGACACCGCGTCATGCCAACAAGGCGAACAGTGGAGATGAGCCAGAAGTAACTGGCCCGAAACAAATAATGAAATGGCTACCCCCGCCCCGCTCTGTGTCAGCCCTCTAAGCTTTCACAGGGTGCCTATCGGAGTGTAACGCCATGAACACTGTCGCCATCGTCGCCATCGATCTGGGA
>NZ_BQHO01000051.1 GCF_021601385.1 Pseudomonas parasichuanensis
CCAGTTCCAGGTTCTCGAAGGTCTTGCCAGCGACGGTTGCGTCGCTGACACCCACGGTCAGGCTATCGGCATCTTTGAAGACGTCATCGCCCTGGGCGTCGGCCTTGTAGATGGCTTCGGTCTGGCCTGCAGGAATCACGACTTTGGCGCCGTTGCTCAGCGTAACGGTCAGATCCTGATCCAGCTTCTGGCTGACTTTGACGGTGAAGCTTGGCTGCTGGTCTTCGGTGACGTTGCCATTGCTGACGATGGTCACGCTGACCTTGTCGCCTTCGTTGCCCGCGCCCGGCGTACCGGTGCCTGGTTCGTCGGTAACCGAGGTGGTGACGGTGTTATCGCCGAGGGTCAGTTTTTCGAAGTTGTCGCCACCGGCGACCGACTCGATCTTGTTGACGATATTCGGCTGACCGCCGACAAAGACGTCGTCCTTGGCGGTGATGGTGAAGGTGCCAGAGGCGCTGCCCGCTGGAACGGTGACTTTGGTGCCGTCGGTCAGGGTGAAAGTCAGGCCGTTATGGCCAGTGACCGACAGGCCCTGGGCGTTGGTCAGGGTCACGGTGTAGGTGACCTGGCCGCCTTCGCTGACGGTAGTTTTGTCCGCCGACAGGGTGGCGACGACTTCGCTGGTGGTGTCGGTGATCTGCACGGTGGCAGAGCCGCCCAGCTCCAGGTTCTCGAAGGTCTTGCCTGCAACAGTCGCTTCGCTCACACCCACGGTCAGGCTGTCGGCATCTTTGAAGACGTCATCGCCCTGGGCGTCGGCCTTGTAAATGGCTTCGGTCTGGCCCGCCGGAATCACGACTTTGGCGCCGTTGCTCAGCGTAACGGTCAGGTCCTGATCCAGCTTCTGGCTGACTTTGACGGTGAAGCTTGGCTGCTGGTCTTCGGTGACGTTGCCGTTGCTGACAATGGTCACGGATACCTTATCGCCTTCGTTGCCCGCGCCCGGCGTACCGGTGCCAGGCTCGTCAGTGACGTCGGTCTTCACTTCATTCTGACCCAGGGTCAGTTTTTCAAAGTTGTCCGCACCGGCGACCGATTCCAGCTTGTTGACGATCGAAGGCTGGCCGCCGACGAAGACGTCGTCCTTGGTGGTGATGGTGAAGGTGCCAGTCGCACTGCCGGCTGGAACGGTGACTTTGGTGCCGTCGGTCAGGGTGAAGGTCAGGCCGTTGTGGCCAGTGACCGACAGGCCCTGGGCGTTGGTCAGGGTCACGGTGTAGGTGACCTGGCCGCCTTCAGTGACGGTGGTCTTGTCCGCAGACAGGGTGGCGACGACTTCGCTGGTGGTATCGGTGATCTGTACGGTGGCGTCGCCACCCAGTTCCAGGTTCTCGAAGGTCTTGCCAGCGACGGTTGCATCGCTCACGCCGATGGTCAGGCTGTCCGCGTCTTTGAAGACGTCGTCGCCCTGGGCATCAGCCTTGTAGATGGCTTCGGTCTGGCCCGCCGGGATGATCACCTTGGCGCCGTTGCTCAGGGTAACCGTCAGGTCGTGATCCAGCTTCTGGCTTACCGAAACCGTGAAGCTCGGTTGTTGGGCCTCAGTGACATTGCCATTGCTGGCAATGCTGACCGTCACGGTGTCGATGCTGTCGTTGATGGTGGTTTCGGCAGGCGCCGGGTTGGGCTCCAGTTTCTCGAAGTTGCCGCCGGTTGCACCGGTAATGGTGGTGCTGACGGTGCTGCCGTTGTTGTAGACGTCGTTGGCCGGGGTCTGGAAGTCGACGCTGCCGGTGTTCTTGCCTGCTTCAACGGTGATGGTCTGGCCGTTGGACAGGGTGACGGTGACCGGGGTCTGGGCCGGGTTGGTCAGGGTCACTGTGTAGGTGATCACACCGCCTTCGGTCACACTCGGAGTGGCGGTCAGGGTGGCGGTGGTGGTGTCGAGCGAGTCGTTGATCACGGTCTCGGCAGGCGCCGGGTTCGGCTCCAGTTTCTCGAAGTTACCGCCGGTTGCACCGGTAATGATGGTGCTGACAGTGCTGCCGTTGTTGTAGACGTCGTTGGCCGGGGTCTGGAAGTCGACGCTGGCGGTGTTCTTGCCTGCTTCAACGGTGATGGTCTGGCCGTTGGACAGGGTGACGGTGACCGGGGTCTGGGCCGGGTTGGTCAGGGTCACGGTGTAGGTGATCACACCGCCTTCGGTCACGCTCGGGGTGGCGGTCAGGGTGGCGGTGGTGGTGTCGAGCGAGTCGTTGATCACGGTCTCGGCAGGCGCCGGGTTCGGCTCCAGTTTCTCGAAGTTGCCGCCGGTTGCACCGGTAATGGTGGTGCTGACGGTGCTGCCGTTGTTGTAGACGTCGTTGGCCGGGGTCTGGAAGTCGACGCTGCCGGTGTTCTTGCCTGCTTCAACGGTGATGGTCTGGCCGTTGGACAGGGTGACGGTGACCGGGGTCTGGGCCGGGTTGGTCAGGGTCACTGTGTAGGTGATCACACCGCCTTCGGTCACACTCGGAGTGGCGGTCAGGGTGGCGGTGGTGGTGTCGAGCGAGTCGTTGATCACGGTCTCGGCAGGCGCCGGGTTCGGCTCCAGTTTCTCGAAGTTACCGCCGGTTGCACCGGTAATGATGGTGCTGACAGTGCTGCCGTTGTTGTAGACGTCGTTGGCCGGGGTCTGGAAGTCGACGCTGGCGGTGTTCTTGCCTGCTTCAACGGTGATGGTCTGGCCGTTGGACAGGGTGACGGTGACCGGGGTCTGGGCCGGGTTGGTCAGGGTCACGGTGTAGGTGATCACACCGCCTTCGGTCACGCTCGGGGTGGCGGTCAGGGTGGCGGTGGTGGTGTCGAGCGAGTCGTTGATCACGGTCTCGGCAGGCGCCGGGTTCGGCTCCAGTTTCTCGAAGTTACCGCCGGTTGCACCGGTAATGGTGGTGCTGACAGTGCTGCCGTTGTTGTAGACGTCGTTGGCCGGGGTCTGGAAATCGACGCTGCCGGTGCTCTTGCCTGCTTCAACGGTGATGGTCTGGCCGTTGGACAGGGTGACGGTGACCGGGGTCTGGGCCGGGTTGGTCAGGGTCACGGTATAGGTGATCACACCGCCTTCAGTCACGCTTGGTGTGGCGGTCAGGGTCGCGGTGGTGGTGTCGACGGTATCGGTGATCTGGGTCACTGCCGGCGTGGTGCTCGGGGTGATGATCAGGCCGTTGCCGCCTGTGGTACCGGTGATGGTCGCGGAAATCTGCCCGCCATCGATGTACGGGGTGTCATTGGCTGGAATGTTGACGTTGACCGAGCCGCTGGTCTGGCCGGCCGGGATCACGATTACCGCGCCGTTGGACAGGGTCACGGTCAGGTTGCTCAGCGGTGGCTGGCCGACGGTGGCGGTATAAACGATCACGCCACCGGCTTCGGTGATCGAAGGGGTGGCGCTCAGGGTCAAAGCGGTGTTGACCGGGGCATCAGTAGTGGTCGTGCTGGTATCCAGCCCGGCCACCTGCTCGATGGTCTGCCCGGTGGCGAAACCGATCGGGCCGGTGGGGAAGCCTATGGTGGGGTCTACCACACCGGCGGTCTCTTGCAGCATGACCACACTGTGACCACCGCCCGCGGAACCGCCACCGGCGGCGGATGGGCCAGCTGCAGTGGCTTCCAGGTCGGTAGTCGGGTCGGCGCCAGCGGCGATGGCCTGTTGCAGCTCTTCAACCGAGGGCGCTGCCTGGGCGGTGGCCTGGCTCAGGTCGGTGCTGCTGTCGGGCGCGTCGGCGCTCCACTGGGTGTCGCGGCCCAGGTCTAGCAGGCGGCCATCGGCCAGCTCCAGGGTGACCGCGCCGCCAGGGCCGGTTTCTACGTGTTCGCCGGCAAGCAGGCGGTCGCCTTCGATAAGAACGCGTCGGATGCCTTCTGGGGATACTGCGATGACTTGGCCAATAATGCTTTTGACGATGGCAACAACAGTGCTCATTGGACTCTCCGGACTAACCGTTCAGTGTGGCTTCCATGCCCTGCCGGCTTGTGACGGCGGCGACTGATGGAATGTTTCAAAAATGTTTTTGACGCATAAAAGCGTCAATTTTATGTCTATAACTATTGGCGATTAACTTTATGCCAAACTATTGACCTTCTGGCAGCCATCCTAAACAATCGCCAAGGTAATGTCACATTGATATTTGGCCCGTCACAGCCCTTTCTTTCGTATTAATCGCACTGCCAATTCGGAAGCTTCCTTCACACGAAATCAGGGTTGCCATTTTCCAGGGCAGAAACAGCTTTGGCTGTGATTTGGAACAACAGCTCTCTCGGGAATCAGTAAAAATGCGTGCGTCACTGTTCACCGCTCTTCCTTTCGCTCTCGCCGCCACATTCGTTCAAGCACAAACCTTGCCCGAAGCCATGCAAAAGGCCCTCGAGGTGCACCCGGAGATCCAGGCCGGTGTGAATGCACGCACGGCCGCAGACTACCAATTGCGTGCCGCCAAGGGCGGCTATTTGCCGCGGGTGGACGTGACCGCTGGCTATGGCCGTGAAGGCACCGACAGCCCGAGCAACGGCAACCGTTGGGACACCTTGAACCGGGGCGAGTCGGCAATCCGTATGCGCCAGATGGTGTTTGACGGTTTTGCCACGTCCAGCGAAGTGGGGCGTCAACAAGCCACCGTCAATGCCCGCGCCTACTCCCTGCTGGGGACCTCCGAGCGTACCGGGCTGACCGTCGCCCAGGTTTACCTGGACGTGCTGACCCGCCGCGAGATGGTGCGCCTGGCCGAAGACAACCTGCGCAACCACGACCGTATCCTCGACCAGATCAAGCTGCGCACCAGCCGTGGCGTTGGCCGCATGGCCGACCTCGACCAGGCCGAAGCGCGCCAGGCCCAGGCTCGCAACAACCTCATCACCGAGCAGACCAACCTGGCCGACGCCAACACCAACTACCTGAGCGTCGTCGGGCAAATGCCGGACGAGTTAAGCATGCCTGCGCCGTTTGTCGACCTGCTGCCGGCCAGCTTGGATGAAGCCCGCCACCAGCTGGTGGAGAACAGCCCGATCCTGCGCTCGGCCGAGTCGGATATCGCGGCGGCGGAAAAACAATACGAAGCGGCGAAGTCTACGTTCTATCCGCGTTTCGATGCCGAAGTCGGACGGACGGCCGACAACAACCTCGATGGCACCGTGGGCCACAACAACGAGTGGCAGGCCATGCTGCGGATGAACTTCAACCTGTATGCCGGTGGCAGCAACAAGGCGGACCTGGAATCGAAGTCCTACCTGGCCAACCAGGCCCTGGACATTCGCAACAACGCCTTGCGTCAGCTCAATGAGGAGTTAGGCTTGGCATGGAATGCTCTGGAGAACGCCAACGCCCAGGTACCGATCGCCCAGCAGTATGTCGACCATAGCAATCGCGTGCGCACCGCCTACCAGCAGCAATTCGGTCTTGGCGAGCGCACGCTGCTCGACCTGCTCGACAGCGAAAATGAAACCTTCACCGCCCAGCGCCGTCTGGTAGAGGTGAAGAACATTCAAATGTTTACTCAGTATCGAATCAAGGCGACCATTGGCCAGCTGCTCAAGAGCCAGGGGGTCGTTGCACCACTGGCAAGCGTTGTGCAGAACGATCTGAAACCCAAGGTGAGCCTGCCGGGCATGAACTGACAGGCGCCTTGAATCACTCCCCACAAGGATGAAGAGAGCGCGCGTGGAATCCGAAGTCAGTCGAGTCCAACTCAGCCACGATCCACGCAGTCAGCATGACGACCCGTTGCTGGATAGTCTGCTGACCCTGTGTGTCCTCCATCAGAAGCCCGCCAGCCGGGCCATGCTGACCACCGGCCTGCCGTTGCCGGCCCAGCGCCTGAACGCCGAGCTGCTGCCCCGTGCCGCAGCCCGGGCGGGGCTGCAGGGGCGCCTGTTGCAGCGCAAGCTGGAGCAGATCCCGACCATGGCCATGCCGGCGATGCTGCTGCTCAAGGAGGGCCGCAGCGCGGTGCTGGTCGGTTGGGAAAACGCCGACACCGCCCGCCTGCTGCTCAGCGAGAGCGACGGCGGTGAAGTGCTGGTGGCGCGCGAAGCCTTGCAGGGCGACTACAGCGGCAAGGTGTTCTTCGCCCAGCCGCAGCACAAGTTCGATGTCAACCACGGCAACTTGATCCCGCGCGCCCGCTCGTGGTTCCGCGACACCCTGATGCGCAGCAAGTGGCTGTACATCGATGCCATCGCCGCCAGCCTGGTGATCAACCTGATCGCCCTGGCCGCGCCGCTGTTCGTGATGAACGTGTATGACCGTGTGGTGCCTAACCAGGCCACCTCGACGCTGTGGGTGCTGGCCATCGGCATCGCTGGCGCCTATGTCTTCGACCTGATACTCAAAGGCTTGCGCAGTTTGTGCCTGGACCTGGCGGGCAAGAAGACCGACCTGATCATCTCGGCGACGCTGTTCGAGCGCATCGTCGACATGTCGATGAAGTACCGCCCGGCGCGGGTCGGCAGCTTTGCCCAGAACATCCACGAGTTCCAGGGCCTGCGCGACTTCCTCGCCTCGCTGACCTTGACCAGCCTGATCGACCTGCCGTTCACCCTGTTGATCCTGATGGTCATCGCGATCATCGGCGGGCATCTGGTGTGGATCCCGGTACTTGCCTTCCCGTTGGCGCTGGGCATCGGCTACGCCTTGCAGAAGCCGCTGATGGCGACCATGGAGCGCACCATGGCGCTGGCCTCCGAGCGCCAGTCGAGCCTGATCGAGACCCTTGCCGGGCTGGATGCGGTCAAGGTCAACAACGCCGAGAGCGAACGCCAGTACATGTGGGAGCAGACCCTCGGCACCCTCAGCCGCCTTGAGCTGCGGGTCAAGGTGCTGTCGGGCCTGGCGATGAACATCACCCTGCTGATCCAGCAATTGGCCGGCGTAGCGATGATCTGCGTGGGCGTGTACCTGATCATCGACGGCAACCTGAGCATGGGCGGCCTGGTGGCCTGTTACATGCTCAGTGGCCGCGCACTTGGCCCGCTTGGCTCGCTGAACGGGCTGCTGGCCCGCTACCAGCAAGCCAAGGTGACCATGGCCGCTACCGACCAGATGATGGAGCTGCCGCAGGAGCGCAACTTCGAGGAGCGCCCGTTGAGCCGCAAGGTGCTGCAGGGCGCGGTCGAGTTCCGTGGGGTCGAGTTCACCTACCCCAACCAGCAGAACCAGGCGCTCAAGGGCATCAACCTGAACATCCGCCCCGGCGAGAAGGTCGGCATCATCGGCCGCAGCGGCTCGGGCAAGAGCTCCCTGGCCAAGCTGATCGTCGGCCTGTACGAGCCGGACAACGGCTCGCTGCTGGTCGATGGGGTGGACATCCGCCAGATCGACGTCAGCGAGCTGCGCCACAACATCGGCTACGTGCCCCAGGACATCCAGCTGCTGGCCGGCACCCTGCGCGACAACCTGGTCAGCGGCGCCCGCTACATCGAAGACGAGCTGATCCTGCAGGCCGCCGAGCTGGCCGGTGTGCACGAGTTCGCCCGGCTGCACCCGGACGGCTACGAGTTGCAGGTCGGCGAGCGTGGCCAGAACCTCTCCGGCGGCCAGCGGCAGAACGTCGCCCTGGCCCGGGCGCTGCTGCTCAACCCACAGATCCTGCTGCTCGACGAACCCACCAGCGCCATGGACAACACCGGCGAAGAGCGCCTCAAGCAGCGCCTGAGCGCGGTCATCGAAGGCAAGACCGTGCTGCTGGTCACCCACCGCGCCTCGCTGCTGTCGCTGGTGGACCGGTTGATCGTCATCGACCGTGGACAGATTGTTGCGGATGGCCCGAAAGCCTCCGTCATGGATGCGCTGAAGAAGGGGCAGATCAGTGTTGCATAAGCTGGATATGGGGCGTTTCAAGGACAGCCTGCGCCGCTACTTCAAAGGCTCCGAATCACTGGCCGGGCAACCGCTGCCCGAGGTCAACAAGGCCCTGATCGAGGATGCGCCGCGCATTGTGCGCCTGACCATCTGGGGCGTGATCGCGTTCTTCCTGTTCCTGATCATCTGGGCCAGCGTTGCGCCCATCGACGAGGTGACGCGCGGCGAGGGCAAGGCCATCCCGTCGTCCAAGGTGCAGAAGATCCAGAACCTGGAGGGCGGCATCGTCGCGCAGATCTACGCCAAAGAAGGCGAGATCGTCGAGATTGGCCAGCCGCTGCTGCGCCTGGACGAAACCCGCTTCGCCTCCAACGTCGACGAAACCGAGGCCTCGCGCCTGGCCATGGCCCTGCGCGTGCAGCGGCTGACCGCCGAAGTGGAAGACAAGCCGCTGCAGATCGACGAAGAACTGCGCAAGGCCGCACCCAGCCAGGCTGCCAACGAACAGTCGCTGTACCAGAGCCGACGCCAGCAGCTGCAGGATGAAATCAGCGGCCTGCAGCAACAACTGGTGCAGAAACAGCAAGAGCTGCGCGAGTTCACCTCCAAGCGCGCCCAGTACGCCAACAGCCTGCAACTGCTGCGTCAGGAGATCTCCATGTCCGAGCCGTTGGTGGCCCAGGGCGCGATCTCCCAGGTCGAAGTGCTGCGCTTGCGCCGCGCCGAGGTCGAGAACCGCGGCCAGATGGATTCCACCAGCCTGGCCATCCCACGTGCCGAGGCGGCGATCAAGGAAGTCGAGAGCAAGATCGAAGAGACCCGCGGCAAGTTCCGCAGCGAGGCGCTGACCCAGCTCAACGAGGCCCGTACCGAGCTGAACAAGGCCACCGCTACCAGCAAGGCGCTGGATGACCGGGTCAACCGCACCATGGTCACCTCGCCGGTGCGCGGTATCGTCAAGCAACTGCTGGTCAACACCATCGGTGGCGTGATCCAGCCGGGCAGCGACATCATCGAGGTGGTGCCGCTGGACGACACCCTGGTGATCGAAGCGAAGATCCTGCCCAAGGACATCGCTTTCCTCCACCCCGGCCAGGAAGCCACGGTCAAGTTCAGCGCCTACGACTACACCATCTATGGCGGGATGAAGGCCAAGCTGGAGCAGATCGGCGCCGACACCATCACCGATGAAGACAAGAAGACCACCTACTACCTGATCAAGCTGCGCACCGACAAGAGCCACCTGGGCACCGATGCCAAGCCGCTGTTGATCATCCCGGGCATGGTCGCCACGGTGGATATCATGACCGGCAAGAAGACCATCATGAGCTACCTGCTCAAGCCGATCATGAAGGCCCGCTCCGAAGCCCTGCGCGAGCGTTGATCGTCTGCAATATCCTGTGGGAGCGGGTTTACCCGCGAATGCGATGGTGACGCTACCGACGTATTCGCGGGTAAACCCGCTCCCACAGGCATGCGCTCAATCCCCTCTCATATGTATATGCATTAAAGATATTTAAATTATCTTTCTTATGCCTCTATAGTCGCCCCCACTGCGTACCTGCCGACCAATCGGCGCGCCGCACGACTCGAACCCACACGGGCAATCCCCGTGCGTTTCTGATCGTTGCGCGCACTGAAGTCGCGCACTTGCGTGGGAGTGAACAATGCCAGCCGCCTCGAACGCCTTGTCGACCATCGACAGCGCCTTGCCGCAAACCTTCGAAATCCGCCCGTTCACCGGTGCCGTCGGCGCCGAGATCATCGGCCTCGATCTGGCCCGACCGGTCAGCGCCAAGGATTTCAACCGAATTCATCGCGCCCACCTGGACCACCACGTGCTGGTGTTCCGCGACCAGCGCATTACCCCCGAGCAACAGATCGCCTTCAGCCGCCGCTTTGGCGAACTGCAAATCCACGTGCTCAAGCAGTTCCTGTTGGCCGGCCACCCCGAGATCCTGATCGTCTCCAACATCATCGAGGGCGGCGCCAACATCGGCCTGGGCGATGCCGGCAAGTTCTGGCATTCGGACCTGTCGTACAAGGAGCTGCCGAGCCTGGGCTCTATGCTGCATGCCCAGGAGCTGCCCAGCGAGGGCGGCGATACCCTGTTCGCCGACATGCACAAGGCCTGGGACGCCGTGCCCGACGCCCTGCGCAAGGTCATCAAGGGCCGTGACGCCGCCCACTCCTACACCGCGCGTTATGCCGAGACCAAGTTCGAGGGCAACTGGCGCCCGACCCTCAGCGCCGAGCAGCTGGCCCAGGTGCAGGAAGTCATCCACCCGGTGGTGCGCACCCACCCGGAGAACGGGCGCCAGGCGCTGTTCGTCAGCGAGGGCTTCACCACCCGCATTGTTGGCCTGCCCGATGACGAAAGCCGCGACGTGCTGCAGCAGCTGTACGCCCTGAGCGTGCTCGAACAGAACATCTACCGCCATCAGTGGCAGCCCCATGACCTGGTGTTCTGGGACAACCGCTCGCTGATCCACCTGGCCACCGGTTGCCCAGCGCACCTGCGGCGCAAGCTGTACCGCACCACCATCCAGGGCGATGCCCCGTACTGACGACTGAGGATTCTCATCATGCGCAATACCATCAGCCGCCTGGCGGCCAGCATCGGCCTGGGCGCCAGCCTGGTCATCGGCAGCCTCGCGGCGCCGACCGTGGCCCACGCCGAGGGCAAGATCCGCATCGCCGAGCAGTTCGGCATCGTCTACCTGCTGCTCAACGTGGTACGTGACCAGCAACTGATCGAAAAACACGGCAAGGAGCAGGGCATCGACATCGCCGTCGACTGGGCCCAGCTCTCGGGCGGCGCGGCGATCAACGACGCGTTGCTGTCCGGTTCGGTGGACATTGCCGGCGCAGGCGTGGGCCCGCTGTTGACGGTGTGGGACCGCACCAAGGGCCGGCAGAATGTGAAGGCCGTGGCCTCGCTGGGCAACTTCCCGTACTACCTGGTCAGCAGCAACCCCAACGTGAAGACCATCGCCGACATCGGCGACAAGGACCGCATCGCCGTTCCGGCGGTGGGTGTCTCGGTGCAGTCGCGCTTCCTGCAGTATGCCGCTGCCCAGCAGTGGGGCGACAAGGAGTACAACCGCCTCGACAAGTACACCCTGGCCGTGCCGCACCCGGATGCCACTGCCGCGCTGCTGGCCGGCGGTACCGAACTCAACGGGCACTTCTCCAACCCGCCGTTCCAGGACCAGGTACTGGCCAACAAGAACGTGCACGTGGTGCTCAACAGCTATGACCTGCTCGGCCCCAACTCGCCGACCCTGCTGTTCGCCACCGAGAAATTCCGCAAGGACAACCCCAAGACCTACAAGGCCTTCGTCGATGCCCTGGCCGAAGCCGCCGACTTTGCCCAGAAGGACAAGGCAGCCGCCGCCGACACCTACATTCGCGTGACCAAGGCCAAGATCGACCGCGACGCGCTGATCAAGCTGATCGACAACCCGCAGTACGAATTCACCGTGACCCCGAAGAACACCTACAAGCTGGCCGACTTCCTCTACCGGGTCGGTGCGATCAAGAACAAGCCTGCGTCGTGGAAGGACTACTTCTTCCAGGATGAACGCCCGCTGCAGGGGAGCTGACCGACCATGACCGCCCCATTGCCAGGCCACACGGCCAGCAACCTGAGCCGTGTCGCCACCCCACCGCTGCTGGCGGTGGACAACCTGAGCCTCGAATACCGCACCGCCCAGCGCGTGGTGCGGGCCACCCACCAGGTCAGCTTCGCAGTGGACCGTGCCGACCGCTTCGTGCTGCTCGGCCCCTCCGGCTGCGGCAAGTCCACCTTGCTCAAGGCCGTGGCCGGGTTCATCGAGCCCCGTGAAGGGCAGATTTTGCTGCAAGGCCAGCCGGTACGCGGCCCCGGGCCGGACCGCATCGTGGTGTTCCAGGAGTTCGACCAGTTGCCGCCGTGGAAGACGGTGAAGCAGAACGTGATGTTCCCGCTGCTGGTGTCCGGCCAGCTCAAGCGCGCCGAGGCCGAAGAGCGTGCCTTGCACTACCTGGAAAAGGTCGGCCTGGCGGCGTTCGCCGATGCCTATCCGCACACCCTGTCCGGGGGCATGAAAGCGCGCGTGGCGATTGCCCGGGCGCTGGCGACCCAGCCGAAGATCCTGCTCATGGACGAGCCCTTCGCCGCCCTTGATGCCCTGACCCGCCGCAAGATGCAGGAAGAGTTGCTGCTGCTGTGGGAAGAGGTGCGCTTTACCTTGCTGTTCGTCACCCACTCCATCGAAGAAGCGCTGGTGGTGGGCAACCGCATCCTGCTGCTGTCGCCGCACCCGGGCCGGGTGCGCGCCGAAGTGCACAGCCACCAGTACGACCTCGGCAGCCTGGGCGGCAGCGACTTCCAGGCCAGTGCCCGGCGCATCCACCGCTTGCTGTTCGACGAGGACGAGGCGCCGGCTCAGGCCAGCGACCTTGGCTTCAACGACATCCGCATCGCCTACTGACAGGAGCCTTGGCATGACGACGACAGCTGTTCGCCAGGAATACGAAGTGCAGCTGCACCCCCTGCCCGGGGTGCCGCTGGAACGTGATCTGCCGCTGGCCCAGCGCCTGTGGCAGCAAGGGTGGCTGCGCAAGGCACTGATCCTGGTGCTGCTGGCCGGGCTGTGGGAGCTGGTGGCGCGCTTGACCGACAACGACCTGCTGCTACCGAGCTTTGTGCAGACGGCCGTGGCGCTGGGGGAGGGGCTGCTCAGTGGCGAGATATTCGCCAAGGTGGGTGTATCGCTGGTGGTGCTGCTCAAGGGCTACCTGCTGGGGATCGCCCTGGCCTTCGGCCTGACCAGCCTGGCGGTGTCGACCCAACTGGGGCGCGACCTGCTGGGTACCCTGACCTCGATGTTCAACCCGCTACCGGCCATCGCCCTGTTGCCGCTGGCGCTGCTGTGGTTCGGCCTGGGCGACAACAGCCTGATCTTCGTGCTGGTGCATTCGGTGCTGTGGGCGCTGGCACTGAACACCTACGCGGGCTTTCTCGGTGTCTCTGAAACCCTGCGCATGGCCGGGCGCAACTATGGCCTGCGCGGCTTGCGCCTGGTGCTGCATATCCTGGTGCCGGCGGCGCTGCCGTCGATTTTGTCGGGGCTGAAGATTGGCTGGGCCTTCGCCTGGCGCACGCTGATCGCTGCCGAGCTGGTGTTCGGCGCCAGCAGCGGCAAGGGTGGGCTGGGCTGGTACATCTTCCAGAACCGCAACGAGCTGTACACCGACAAGGTGTTCGCCGGGCTGGCCGTGGTGATCCTGATCGGGTTGCTGGTTGAGGGGCTGGTGTTCAATACCCTGGAGCGGCTGACGGTGAGGCGTTGGGGGATGCAGCGCTAATGTCAGAACCGAGACTTGTAGGAGCGGCCTTGTGCCGCGAAAGGGCCGCAGGGCGGCCCTGAGATTTCAGCGTGAAAGCGGAAATCGCGGGGCTGCTGCGCAGCCCTTTCGCGGCACAAGGCCGCTCCTACAGAATCTGTGCAACCCATGTGGGAGCCGGCTTGCCGGCGATGAGGCCAGATCAGGCCAAAGCGTTCTGGGTGTTCAACCCTGGTACTGCGCCGCCGCATTGGCCAGGGTCCTGCCAATTTCCTCACGCAACTCAAGCGGCAACTCCACCACCAACCCTTCCCCTTGGCTCAGCAGCCACCAGCGCAACGGCCAGCCATCCACCACCGTTGCCCTCAGCCGGTGCCCCTGTTCCAGCGGCGTCAGTTGCATATCCGCGGTCAACGGCGCTTCGCGCAGCTGGCGCGCCAGCAAGTCGCTGACCCACGCCTGCAGTTCCACGCCTTCATCCTGGGCCGGTTGCAGCGCATCGCCACGCAGATACCCCTGCAGATCGAAATTGCCGCGCAGCTCGCTGCCGGCATTGGCCGACCAGTGCCAGCCAAACGGAATGCTCTTGTCGTTGCGCTCCAGCGGGAAAATCAGCGACAGCTCGTTGAGGTCGCGCTCGACGGTGCGTTTGCTGACGTTGAAGCCCACGTCACGCAGGCGCCACACCAGATCGGCGCTGGTGGTCCCGGGGGAGCGGCTGGGCAACTGGCGCAGAAGTGCCCATTGGCGGCTGAGGGTGGCGCGGGTGGTGGCGAACGGCAAAGGAAACGTCCTTGTCTGGGCTTGCCGCCATAGGATGGCGGCATGGGCGGGTCATGGCAATTGGCCACGGCTTGCTCAGATCAAGGAACAGACAATTGGTTGCCTGGGCGTGGATCGTTCGCGACAGGTTTTGTCGTAACGACGCGCAGAATCACGCCTCATCACCGCACGGCTCGGAGCTGTGTACCGTTCAATGAGGATGAACATGTCTGCTGTCAGCAATATCCATTCGCTGCTCGCGCGGCTTCTACCCGAGCGTATCGTGCCGGCACCGGCACTGCCGGGCCAGCGGCAGCGGATATTCGTTGGGGTCGGCATGCCGAGCCAGGCGGTGCAGGGCGGTGAGCGCTTCGGCCTGATCGACCGGCTGGATGAAGCCAGCGATCTGCAGGCGGTGTACGCCGACCTGTGCAGCCAGGCGTTGCTCGGCAATGTGGCGGCACTCAACGACCTGGGCTGGCTCTGGCTCAACGGCAAGTACTGGCGCGGCGACACCGTGCTGGCCGGGCATCTGCTGCGCATGGCGGCCTTGCAGGGTAATGCGGTCGCCTGGTTCAACCTGGGGCAGCAGCATTATTTCGGCAAGGGCGTGCAGGTTTCGTATGCCAACGCCGCCGACTATTACCGCCATGCCTTCGAGCGCGGCATGCTGCATGCCGCGGCGGCGCTGGGTGACCTGTACGAGGAAGAGGTGTGCGACGGCGATCAGCCCTGGCAAGTGGACCCGCTCGAGGCGTACCAGTGGTTCCTGCGCGGCGCACAGCGCGGCGAGGCGCGCTGCCGTTTCGAAGTGGGTTACCGCTTGCTGCACGGGCTCTACGTGGCAGCGGATAGCCGGGCTGCCTTGTACTGGCTGGAGTTGGCGGCGGCCACCGGGGTGATGCAGGCCGCCGAGGAGCTGGCGGTGCATTTCAGCAGCCGCGACAGCGCGCGTTACCTGGGCTGGCGCGACCAGGCTATCCAGCTGGGCAGCACGCTGGCGTTGACCATGAAGCTGGAAGATCAGGTGCAGCGTTGAGGGCATGGCCTGATGCTGGTCTGTTAGTGACTCATCGCTGTTATTGGGGCTGCCTTGCAGCCCTTCGCGGGTAAACCCGCTCCCACAGGATCGCGTCTTTCTAAAGATAGGCGCTGTACCTGTGGGAGCGGGTTTACCCGCGAAGGGCCGCAGAGCGGCCCCAACGAATGCTATTGCCCCTTCACCTCAGAACGCAAAGCACGAACACCCCAATGCCCCCCAGAACCCCTGGAAGTCGCTGACCGGCACCTTGGAGTGGCGCGCCTGTTCGTGGCTGTGGGCATGCACCCCGCACGGCCCTGAACACTGGTGCACGGCCGCCGCCAGCGATGGCGTGCCCACGCGCCAGTGCCCGGGCACCTTGGCCACCGGCGACCACTCGGGCAGCACCGGCACCTGTGGCGGGCCGAGCTTGTCGAACTCGGCAGCGCCGTACACCACCTTGCCATCGACCACCGTCAGCACCGACTCGATGCCCTTGATCGCCTCTTCGTCGACGCTGAAGAAGTCCAGCGACAATGCCGCCAGGTCCGCCAGTTGGCCCACCTTGAGCTGGCCCTTCTTGCCCTGCTCGCTGGAGAACCAGGCACTGCCCTGGGTGAACAGTTGCAGCGCGGTGTCGCGGTCCAGGCCTTCGCGGTGCAGCGCCATGCCGCCGACGGTCTTGCCGCTGACCAGCCAGTACAGCGAGGTCCACGGGTTGTAGCTGGACACCCGGGTGGCGTCGGTGCCGGCGCCCACCGGCACGCCCATGTCGAGCATGCGCTTGATCGGCGGGGTCTGCTCGGCGGCCTTGGCGCCGTAGCGGTCGACGAAGTATTCGCCCTGGAAGGCCATGCGGTCCTGGATGGCGATGCCGCCGCCCAGCGCCTTCACACGCTCGATGTTCTGCGGGGTGATGGTTTCGGCGTGGTCGAAGAACCACGGCAGGCCATTGAACGGGATGTCGCGGTTGACCTTCTCGAACACGTCGAGCATGCGCGTGATCGATTCGTTGTAGGTGGCATGCAGGCGGAACGGCCAGCGTTGCTCCACCAGGTGGCGCACCACCGGTTCCAGCTCCTGCTCCATGGTTTGCGGCAGGTCCGGGCGCGGTTCGAGGAAGTCTTCGAAGTCGGCGGCGGAGAACACCAGCATCTCGCCGGCGCCGTTGTGGCGCAGGAAGTCGGTGCCGCTGTGCAGCTTGACGCTGGCGGTCCACTTCTTGAAGTCGTCCAGCTCTTCCTTGGGCTTCTGGGTGAACAGGTTGTAGGCGATGCGCACGGTGAGCTGGTTGTTGTCGGCCAGCTCCTGGATCACCGAGTAGTCGTCGGGGAAGTTCTGGTAGCCGCCACCGGCGTCGATGGCGCTGGTCAGGCCCAGGCGGTTGAGCTCGCGCATGAACTGGCGGGTCGAGTTGACCTGGTACTCCAGCGGCAGCTTCGGCCCCTTGGCCAGGGTGGCGTAGAGGATCATCGCGTTGGGCCGGGCGATAAGCATGCCGGTCGGGTTGCCGAACTTGTCGCGCTGGATCTCGCCCCCCGGCGGGTTGGGCGTGTCCTTGCTGTAGCCCACCGCCTTGAGCGCGGCGCGGTTGAGCAGGGCACGGTCGTACAGGTGCAGCAGGAACACCGGGGTGTCGGGCGCGGCCTGGTTGATTTCTTCCAGGGTGGGCATGCGCTTTTCGGCGAACTGGAATTCGTTCCAGCCGCCGACCACCCGCACCCACTGCGGGGTCGGCGTGCGGGCCGCCTGGTCCTTGAGCATGCGCAGGGCGTCGGCCACCGACGGCACGCCTTCCCAGCGCAGTTCCAGGTTGTAGTTGAGGCCGCCGCGGATCAGGTGCAGGTGCGAGTCGTTCAGGCCTGGGATCACCGTGCGCTGTTTGAGGTCGATGACCTGCGTGCTGGCGCCTTTGTGGGCCATGGCCTGGGCATCGTTGCCCACCGCGATGAACTTGCCGTCCTTGATGGCGACGGCGGTGGCGGTGGGGTTTTCACGGTCGACGGTGTGCAGTTTGCCGTTGAACAGGATGAGGTCGGCGGTCATGGAGCCTCCTTGGGTGGATGCATGGGCGTAGCCGCTGAAGGGCAGGGCCGACCAGAGCGCGCCGGCGGCGCCGAGCACGGTGCTGGTGGCGAGGAACTGGCGGCGGCTCTTGTCGTTCGGGTCCTGGGACATGGTGTTCTCCATCGGGCGGCGGCAGGCGGGTGAAGGTTAGCCTTGATCAGGTGTTGTGCAGCCTGCTTCTGTGGGAGCAACTGTCTTGCGCAGTTTTTCTGTAGGAGCGGCACAAGGCCGCTCCTACAGAGAATGCGCCGCAAAGCGGCCCGCTTTTCAGCGGTTCAGGAAGGCCAGCAGGTCTTCATTGAGCTGCTGCGCATGGGTCACGGCAAAGCCATGCGGCGCCCCTTCGTACACCTTCAGCTCGGCACCGCGGATCAGCTCTGCAGCTTTCCTGCCAGTGCTCTCGAATGGCACGATCTGGTCGTCGTCACCATGGATGACCAGGGTCGGCACATCGATCTTGGCCATGTCCGGGCGGAAGTCGGTTTCGGAGAAAGCGGTCACGCAGTCCAGGGTGCCTTTGATCGACGCCAGCAAGGCAATGTTCAAGGTCTGGGTCTGCACGCCCTGGGACACCTGCTGGCCATGGTTGATGCCATAGAAGGGCGCGGCAAAGTCGGCGATGAACTGCGCCCGGTCTGCCCGCAGGCCGGCCTTGATGCCGTCGAATACCGCGCTGTCGACGCCGTCCGGGTTGTCGTCGCGCTTGCCGAACACCGGCGTTACCGCCCCCAGCAGCACCAGGCCGGCGACACGCTCGCTGCCGTGCCTGGCGATGTAGCGGCTGACGTCGCCACCACCCATGGAGAAGCCCACCAGGGTCACCTCGCGCAGGTCGAGGTGTTCGATCAGCTGGGCGATGTCATCGGCGAAGGTGTCGTAGTCGTACCCGCTCCAAGGCTGGCTGGAACGGCCGAAACCACGGCGGTCGAAGGCGATGGTGCGGTAGCCGCGGCTGGCCAGGAACTCCATCTGCGAATCCCACATGTCGGCGTCCAGCGGCCAGCCGTGGCTGAACAGGACGGGTTTGCCACTGCCCCAGTCCTTGTAGTGGATCGAGGTGCCATCGCGGGTAACGAGTGTGCTCATGTCGGTATCTCCTGAAAGTCGAGTGAGGCAGTGAGGTAGCTTTCAGCCGCGCAGCCAGGTGGCGCAGCGGCGGGTCACCCAGGGCATGATGTAGAACACCACGGGCAGGATGACGAACAGGTTGGTGATCAGGTTGCCGCTGATCGGGCCGCCCAACAGCGGGTAGCGGGCGAACAGCGGCGCCAGCAGTTGCGGGATCAGCAGGGTCATCGGGCAGATCACCAGGTAAGTCAGCACGGCCTGCTTCCAGCGCGGCGGTGGCGCGGCGCGGTTACTGGGCGGGGTGAACCAGAACTCCGGATCGTCATGCACCTGGGTCTGGTCGCCTTCTTCCAGCAGCGGCAGCACTTCACTGACCAGCGCCTGGCGCTCGGCCGAATTGACCCAGGCCTGCAGCAGGCCGGCGTCGGCGAAGCGCACGATGGTGGTGAACTGTCGGCCACCGTCGTCGGGGCGGATCACGTTGACGTCCAGGTGGCCAGGCTGCTGGCGTGCGGTGCTCACCGCGCGCTTGAGCCAGGCCTCGTAGGGTGCCAGCGCCTGGGCGCGGACCTTGTGCTGAATCACCAGCGTGACGACGTTGCGGTTGTGTGGCGTGTTCATCGGCGGGCCCTGGCGTGAGCTGCGTTGGCGGGGTGTGCTGCCCGGCCTGGCGCCACTGGGGCGCCAGGCGGGTGGCGGGTTACTTGCCGGCGGTCAGGGTGTTGTAGCTGGTCATCAGGTTGCGGTAGTCGGGGATGTGGTTGGAGAACAGCGCGGCCAGGCCCTCGACATCGTTGCGCCAGTCGCGGTGCAGCTCACAGGCCACGCCGAACCAGGTCATCAGTTGCGCGCCGGCCTGGCTCATGCGGTCGTGGGCGGCGTCGCGGGTCATTTCGTTGAAGGTGCCGGAAGCGTCGGTGACCACGAACACTTCGAACTCTTCTTCCAGGGCCGCCAGCGCCGGGAAGGCCACGCATACCTCGGTTACCACACCGGCGATGATCAGTTGCTTCTTGCCGGTGGCTTTCACTGCCTTGACGAAGTCTTCGTTGTCCCAGGCGTTGATCTGGCCGGGGCGGGCGATGTACGGCGCATCCGGGAACAGGGCCTTGAGTTCCGGCACCAGCGGGCCGTTGGGGCCTTGCTCGAAGCTGGTGGTGAGGATGGTCGGCAGGTTGAAGTACTTGGCCAGGTCGGCCAGGGCCAGCACGTTGTTCTTGAAGCGGTCCGGCTCGATGTCGCGCACCAGCGACAGCAGGCCAGCCTGGTGATCCACCAGCAGTACGGCGGCGTCGTCTTTGTTCAGGCGGTTGTATTTGAAGTTAGCCATGGTCGTGCTCCTTAGGGTGTGTCGTTCACTGGGTGGGGTGTTTCGCGTTGATGAGCAAAGATTAGATTCATCACCTTTGGCGCGGTAGACTGCAAAAATTGCCTCTAGCGTTCTATTTGGTGAACGATCAATGGAAGACCTCAACTCCCTGTACTTCTTCACCCAGGTGGTGGAGCACGGCGGCTTCGCCCCGGCCGGGCGGGCGCTGGACATGCCCAAGTCCAAGCTCAGCCGGCGCATCGCCGACCTGGAGGAGCGCCTGGGCGTGCGGCTGCTGCACCGCACCAGCCGGCACTGTTCGCTGACCGAGATCGGCCAGGCCTACTACAACCGTTGCCTGGCCATGCGCGTGGAGGCCGAGGGCGCCGCCGAAATCATCGAGCGCAACCGCAGCGAGCCGCGCGGGCTGGTGCGCATCAGCTGCCCGACCACCCTGCTCAATTCCTGGGTGGGGCCGATGCTCACCCGCTACATGCTCAAGTACCCGCAGGTGGAGCTGTTCATCGAGAGCACCAACCGCCGTGTCGACCTGCTGCACGAAGGCTTCGACCTGGCGCTGCGGGTGCGCTTCCCGCCGCTGGAGAACACCGACATGGTGATGAAGGTGCTGAGCAACAGCACCCAGTGCCTGGTCGGGCACCCGGCGTTCCTCGAGCAGTTGCCGGCGGGCTTCGACCCGCAGCAACTGAGCACGCTGCCCAGCCTGCACTGGGGCGGCGCCCAGCGCGAATACCAGTGGGAGCTGTTCCAGGGCGAGGACCAGCAGCACAGCCTGGTCATCCCGCACACGCCGCGCATGGTCAGCGACGACCTGTTTGCCCTGCGCCATTTCGTGGTGGCCGGGGTGGGCATCGCCCACCTGCCACGGGTGGCGGTGCGAGACGACCTGGCGGCGGGCAGGCTGGTGGAAATGCTGCCGCAGTGGCACCCGCGCTGCGGCATTGTCCATGCGATCTTCCCGTCACGGCGCGGCTTGCTGCCGTCGGTGCGCTCGCTGATCGACCATTTGGCCGAGGAATTCGCCACCAGCGACATGGCCTGACGGCGCGGGTCTGGCGCGAGGATGAACAACTTTTCATCTTCGCCTGCCGTCAGGCCCGGTTGACGGCAGGGGGAGGGCAGGGCGTATATTGATAGTTAGCAAACTATGAATATCCTCGGTTCCCTCTATGTCACTTGACGCACTGCACATGAAAATCAGCAGCGGCATGGTCGTTGCCGCCCGGCATTGGCGTCGCCTGTGCCAGGGCGCGCTGACCAGCTATGGCATCTCCGAAGCCTGTGCCGTGCCGTTGCTGATGATCGTGCGCCTGGGCGACGGCGTGCATCAGGTGGCGGTGGCCCAGGCCGCCGGCCTGGAAAGCCCGTCGCTGGTGCGCCTGCTCGACCAGCTGTGCAAGGCGGGCCTGGTGTGCCGCAGCGAGGACCCGCTGGACCGCCGCGCCAAGGCCCTGAGCCTGACCGCAACAGGCCGCGCCCTGGCCGAGTCCATCGAAGGCGAACTGGTGCGCCTGCGCCGCGAGTTGCTGCAGGGCATCGACCAGGCCGACCTGGAAGCCACCCTGCGGGTGATCCGCGTGTTCGAAGAAGCGGGCCTCACCCCATGAACGGCTTCTTCAGCTCGGTACCCCCGGCCCGCGACTGGTTCTACGGCGTGCGCACCTTCGCCGCGTCGATGATCGCCCTGTACATCGCCCTGCTGATGCAGCTGCCACGCCCGTACTGGGCGATGGCCACGGTGTACATCGTCTCCAGCCCGTTCCTCGGCCCCACCACTTCCAAGGCGCTGTACCGCGCGCTTGGCACCTTGCTGGGGGCAGGCGCGGCGATCTTCTTCGTGCCCCTGCTGGTGCAGTCGCCGGTGCTGCTGAGCATCGCCGTTGCCTTGTGGACCGGCACCCTGCTGTTCCTCTCGCTGAACCTGCGCACCGCCAACAACTACGTGCTGATGCTGGCCGGCTACACCATGCCGATGATCGCCCTGGCGGTGGTCGACAACCCGCTGGCGGTGTTCGACGTGGCTTCGTCCCGTGCCCAGGAAATCTGCCTGGGCATCGTCTGCGCGGCGGTGGTCGGCGCGGTGTTCTGGCCGCGCCGGCTGGCGCCGGTGGTGGTGGGCGCGACCGGCAATTGGTTCAGCGAGGCGATCCGCTACAGCGACACTTACCTGGCCCGCGAAGCCAGCGCCGACAAGGTCGGCGGCATGCGCGGGACGATGGTCGCCACTTTCAACTCGCTGGAGCTGATGATCGGCCAGCTCGGCCACGAGGGCGCAGGCCCGCACACCTTGAAGAACGCCCGCGAACTGCGCGGGCGGATGATCCACCTGCTGCCGGTGATCGACGCCCTCGACGACGCCCTGATCGCACTCGAAGGCCGCGCCCCGGTGCAGTTCGCCCAGTTGCAGCCGGTGCTGGCGGCCGCCCGCGAATGGCTCAAGGGCACCGCCGACAGCGCCTCGGTGGCACGCTGGACCGCCCTGCACGAGCAGATCGACCGCCTGCAACCCGGCGCCGCCGCCCTCGACCAGCGCGCCGAGCTGCTGTTGTCCAACGCCCTCTACCGCCTGACCGAGTGGGCCGACCTGTGGCAGGACTGCTGCACCCTGCAGCACGCCCTGCGCACCGACGACGCCAAGCCCTGGCGCGCGGTGTACCGCCACTGGCGCCTGGGCCGGCTGACGCCGTTCTTCGACCGTGGCCTGATGCTGTACTCGGTGTTCTCCACCGTCACCGCCATCGTCGTGGCCTGCGGCCTGTGGATCGGCCTGGGCTGGAACGACGGCGCCAGTGCGGTGATCCTCGCCGCCGTGTCGTGCAGCTTCTTCGCCGCCATGGACGACCCGGCGCCGCAGATCTACCGGTTCTTCTTCTGGACCTTGATGTCGGTGATCTTCTCCAGCCTGTACCTGTTCCTGGTACTGCCCAACCTGCATGACTTCGCCATGCTGGTGCTGGCCTTCGCCGTGCCGTTCATCTGCGTCGGCACCCTCACCGTGCAGCCGCGCTTCTACCTGGGCACCTTGCTGACCATCGTCAACACCTCGACCTTCATCAGCATCCAGGGCGCCTACGACGCCGACTTCTTCACCTTCCTCAACGCCAACCTGGCGGGGCCGGTGGGGCTGCTGTTCGCCTTCCTCTGGACCATCGTGGTGCGCCCGTTCGGCGTGGAACTGGCGGCCAAGCGCATGACCCGTTTCGCCTGGCGCGACATCGTCGAGATGACCGCGCCAGCCACCCTGGCCGAACACCGCCAGGTCGGCGTGCAGATGCTCGACCGCCTGATGCAGCACCTGCCGCGCCTGTCGCAGACCGGCCAGGACAGCGGCGTGGCGCTGCGCGACCTGCGCGTGGGGCTGAACCTGCTGGACCTGCTGGCCTACCTGCCGCGCGCCGGCAACCAGGCCCGCGAGCGCCTGCAGACGGTGATCGAAGAGGTCGGCGGCCATTACGCCGCCTGCCTGCGCGCCGGCGAGCGCCTGCATGCCCCGGCGGCGCTGCTGCGCAACATGGAGCGCGCGCGCCTGGCGCTGAACCTGGACGAGCTGTACGAGCGCGGCGATGCCCGCACCCACCTGCTGCATGCCCTCAGTGGCCTGCGCCTGGCGCTGCTGCCAGGGGTGGAGGTGATGCTCGAACCCACTGAACAAACGCAACTGCCACCCGGCCTCGATGGAGCGCCCCTGTGATCGGTGAACTGGATATCAGCGGGGTATTCCTGCCCACGCTACTGGTGATGATGTTTGCCACCTACCTGCTGTTCCTTGGGGTGCACGCGCTGCTGGTGCGCGTGCATTTCTACCGCCTGGTCTGGCACCGGGCGCTGTTCAACGTTGCCCTGTATGCCGTGCTGCTGGGCGCGGTCGACCACTTTTGCCGAAGCCTGATGCTGCCATGAAAAAACCTTTGCTGACCCTGGGCCAAGTGGTCCTGACCTTGCTGGTAGTGACCTTCGCCGCCGTGCTCGTGTGGCAGATGGTGGTGTACTACATGTTCGCCCCCTGGACCCGCGACGGGCACATCCGTGCCGACGTGATCCAGATCGCCCCGGATGTGTCCGGGCTGATCCAGCAGGTCGAGGTGCGCGACAACCAGACCATCAAGCGCGGCGACGTGCTGTTCACCATCGACCAGGACCGCTTCACCCTGGCCCTGCGCCAGGCCAAGGCGACCCTGGCCGAGCGCCAGGAAACCCTGGCCCAGGCCTCGCGCGAGGCGCAGCGCAACCGCAAGCTGGGCAACCTGGTGGCGGCCGAGCAGCTGGAAGAGAGCCAGTCCCGCGAGGCCCGCGCCCGCTCGGCGGTCAACCAGGCCCAGGTGCAGGTGGACCTGGCCCAGCTCAACCTCGACCGCTCGGTGGTGCGCAGCCCAGTGGACGGCTACCTCAACGACCGCGCCCCGCGTGCCCACGAGTTCGTCAGCGCCGGCCGCCCGGTGCTGTCGGTGGTCGACAGCGCCTCGTACCACGTCGATGGTTATTTCGAAGAGACCAAGCTCGGTGGCATCCATATCGGCGATGCCGTGGACATCCGCGTGATGGGCGACAACACCCGCCTGCGCGGCCGTGTCGAAAGCCTGTCCGCCGGCATCGAGGACCGCGACCGCAGCAGCGGCGCCAACCTGCTGCCCAACGTCAACCCGGCGTTCAGCTGGGTGCGCCTGGCCCAGCGGATTCCGGTGCGCATCACCTTCGACGAGGTGCCGGCTGATTTCCGCATGATCGCCGGGCGTACCGCCACGGTGTCGATCATCGAGGGCCAGCACCCATGAAACAGCTGATCCTGGTGGGGCTTAGCCTGTCTCTCGGCGCCTGCATGATGGTCGGCCCCAATTACGAAGTGCCCAAGGATGCCGCCGTGCAGCGCAGCGACCTCAACGGCCCGTTGCGCCAGGATGCCGACAGCGTGGTGTCGGCGCCGGTGCCCGAGGACTGGTGGCAGCTGTACCAGGATCAACGCCTCAATGAGCTGGTGCGCCAGGCCCTGAGCGCCAACACCGAATTGCGCGTGGCCGCCGCCAACATCGCCAAGGCCCGCGCCCAGGTGGAAGTGGCCGAGTCCCAGGGGGGCTTCAATGGCGGCATCAAGGCCGGTGCCCAGCGCTTGCAGGAGTCTGGCGAAGCCTTCCTGCTGCCGGAGAAAGTGCCGGTGGCCAATATTGGCGAGGCGCTGCTCAGTGTCAGCTACCAGTTCGACCTGTGGGGCACCTTCAAGCGCGGCACCGAGGCTGCCAAGGCCAACGCCGATGCGGTGCAGGCCGCGGCCGACACCGCGCGCATCACCCTGGTGGCCGACGTGGTCAAGGCCTATACCCAGGTGTGTTCGGCCAACGAGGAGTACCACATTGCGCGTGAGTCGCTGGATTTGCAGCAGCAGGGCGTGCAGCTGACTCAACGGCTGCGCGATGCCGGCCGTGGCGACGAGACCCAGGTCACCCGCTCGCAGACCCAGTTCAAGTCGCTGCGGGCTGAACTGCCGCGCTTCAAGGCCGAGCGTGAGACTGGCTTGTATACCCTGGCTGCGCTGCTGGCCAAGCCGGTCGAGCAGTTGCCGGCGGGTACTGCCGATTGCGCCGAGCTGCCGCATCTTGCGCAGTTGATTCCGGTGGGTGATGGCGCCGCCTTGCTCAAGCGCCGGCCCGATGTGCGCCAGGCTGAGCGCCAGTTGGCGGCGGCGACCGCGAATATCGGCGTGGCTACTGGGGCGCTTTATCCGGACATCAGCATTGGTGCACAGGTGGGGACCATCGGCATTCTCGAAAACCTGGGTGAGCCTTCCACCAACCGTTGGGGCTTTGGGCCGCAGATCAGCTGGAACATCCCCACCAACGGCACCCGTGCGCGCATTCGCATGGCGGAGGCCTCGACTCAGGCGGCGTTGGCGCAGTTTGACGGGGTGGTGTTGAACGCCATTCGTGAAACCCAGACGCGGTTGGCGCAATACAGTGCCTTGCTCGACCGGCGTGATGCGCTGGCTGAGGCCGAGCGCTCGGCGAAGGAGTCGGCGGACCAGACCCATCTGCGGTATCAGGTGGGGCGTGAGTCGTTCCTGGCGGACTTGCAGGCGACCCGGACCTACACCGATGTGCGGGCGCAGTTGGCGGCGGCGAACAGCCAGGTGGCGATGGGGCAGATTGGGGTGTTTCTGGCGTTGGGTGGGGGGTGGAAGGGTAGCGGTAAGCCTTGAGGACCCTGGGGCCGCTTTGCGGCCCTTTCGCTGTCAAGCCAGCTCCCACAAAGGACTATGTTGATCTCTGTGGGAGCCGGCTTGCCGGCGATGCGGGCACCACTGAAACATCAGGCACCACATGCTCTCTCCCCGAATCAGCACCATGCACTAGCCTGACCTGCCCAAAACAGGAGTAGGCACATGGACAGTCCCCATTCCAGCCAACTGAGGCGTGGCCGTTTCTCAGAGCCCGGCAGGCTCTATCTGCTGACCACCAAGACCTTGGACCGGGCACCGTACCTGGCCGATTTCCGCTCTGCCCGGCTGTTGATCGGGCAGTTGCGTATCGCGCAGGCGGAGGGCATTGCCCGATCGTTGGCCTGGGTGGTGATGCCGGATCATTTTCACTGGCTTGTGGAGCTTGGAGGTGGGGACCTGAAAACGCTGATGCGGCGGATCAAGTCGCGCAGTACCCGGATGATCAATGGCTATCAGGGGCGTGCGGGGCGCCTCTGGCAGCAGGGGTTTCATGATCGCGCGTTGCGGCGGGAAGAGGATGTGCAGGCTGTTGCGCGTTACATCGTCATGAACCCCAAGCGGGCAGGGTTGGTTGAGCGGGTTGGCGACTATCCGCATTGGGATGCCATCTGGCTCTGAGCCTTGTGTTGTGGTGGCTGTGCTGGCCCTATCGCCGGCAAGCCGGCTCCCACAGGTAGATCATTGTTCTTGAGCATTGCGCTGCACCTGTGGGAGCTGGCTTGCCAGCGATCGAGGGCGCAGCCCTCGCCAGGGCCTATATCGACTCAGGATTGCATCAGGGCATACAGGTGCCTGCCACAGCTCTTGCAGCGCTCTCAAGATCGAGCGCCGCCCGCGCGGCGCATCGCTGGCAAGCCAGCTCCCACAGTTTGTTTCGGGCCAGTTATTCCTGTGGAAGTACCGGCGCCTGCCTTGGTGCACGTCTTGAGTCATGCGGGGCGGCGGTAACGCCCACGCTGAAACCGCGTCGTACCAACAAGGCGGACAGTGATGACCTTGCAGGAGTAACTGGCCCGAAACAGATGTGGGAGCTGGCTTGCCAGCGATGCGCCGCGCGGGCGGCGCTCGATCTTGAGAGCGCTGCAACAACACCGGCGAGCACCTGGTGGCCTTGATGCGGTCCAGCGCCAGACCTTCCCAGCCTCAAGCATTTCTGCGACTTGCCAGAACCCCGTACGACATTTCCGAAACTGAAACCAAATCCTACAGCCCCGCATAGCTTGGGAAGTATCCTACGCGGCTTGCGGAAGCTTCGATGTTGTCGGTGGAATCCCTCAGGAATAACGTCCTCGGGTCGCTTTCGGGCGATCGGGATTGAGACCCCCGGCAACCTGAGAAGTACACCGTTTATGGCGGTCGTACGCGGGCAGGCTTCGCCTGGTCGGGTTTCTCATGTGGCCCGGGTCTCACATCTGCGTACGACTGCCACCCAACTCAGTGAGACGAGGAGGACGGCAGTTCCTTAAGGCCCACGTGAGATTCCAGCAATGAAAAAACGCGTCCCCGACC
>NZ_BQHO01000052.1 GCF_021601385.1 Pseudomonas parasichuanensis
CGTGGGCTCGGCGATGTTTATAAGACACAGAAACCGACCTCCCCACCCCCGACGCCCTGGCCCACGCCAGCCAATTGCTGCGCGGCGTCAGCGAAACCCTCGACGAACACTGCCGGCTGCACGTCGGCGACCTGGGCCTGCACATGCTCAGCAACGCCGCCTACGCCGCCGATATGGCGCGTGCCCTGATCGAACAGACGATGGCCCGTTACGACGCCCCCTGGAGCCACGTCCATGAGCGACGACCTGAAAACCTGCACCACCCAAGGCAGCGAAACCTGCCTGGAGCTGTTCCGCGTGCAGCCGGGCATTCCGCTGCCGCGGGTGCTGGATGAGATCTCGGTGTTGCTCGGTTGTATACGCCACCTGTCCACCGAGGCGGAAATGGAAGGGGACCTGCTGGCGGGGAGTGCGGCCCGTATCTTGAGCGATATGGCCAAGGCGTTGATCAACGATGTGGAGCGGGGGATTAACAGGGTGGATCGTTGAACTGAAACAGCATGGGGTCGCTGTGCGACCCTTTCGCTGGCAAGCCAGCTCCCACCCCGACCGCATCAGCTCAAGCTATGTGCTTATCCTGTGGGAGCCGGCTTGCCGGCGAAAGGGCCGCTTTGCAGCCCCAGCATCAGACGCTCAACCCTGCCACTTGCCCCCTTCGACAATCACGCTTTCAGGCTTGGTGTCATCGCTCAGTTCTTTACGCACGTACTGGTCATACAGCTTGAGCAAAAACTTCTCCTCACCCAGCTTGGAAAGCTCCGCATTCACCCAGTCACGCAGCTCGGCATTGCCCTTCTTCACCGCCGGGGCAATCGGTGCCTCTTCGCCCAGCAGCTGCGGCAGCACGCGGTAACCCGGGTTCTGCTTGGCCCAGCTGAACAGGATCAGGTTGTCCTGGGCGTAGGCATCGCCACGGCCATTGGCCAGGGCGGCCAGCGACTCGCTGTTCTTCTCGAACTTGAGCAGCTTCCAGTCCGGGTGGTTATTCGTCAGCCAGATATCGGCCGTGGTGCCGGTGGTGACGATGATGGTCTTGTCGGCCAGCTCGTCGAGCTTCTGCACCGGGCTGCCGTCGGCAACGATGGCCTGCACCGCCACGCGCAGGTTGGGGTTGGTGAAGTCCACCGCCTCCTTGCGCTCGGGGGTGACGGTCATGTTGGCGAGGATCAGGTCGACCTTGTCGCTCTGCAGGAACGGGATACGGCTGGCGGGCTCGACGGCGACGAACTCGACCTTGTTCTCGTCGCCCAGCAGGTCCTTGGCGAAGCGCCGGCCAATGTCGGTGTCGAAGCCGACGTAGCGGCCGCTTTCATCGACGAAGCCGAACGGCGGCTTGTCGGTGAACACGCCGACGATCAGCTTGTCGCGGGCCTTGATGGTTTCCAGGTAGCTGGTGGCAGGCGAGGCGGCAGCAGGCTTGGCCGGCTCTTCGGCCTTGTTGCAGCCGGCCAGCAGGGCCAGGCCAAGCAGTGGAGCGAGCAGTTTGGCAAAGGGTGCGGTGTTCATGACAGTTCCTTGTGCAGTGTCTTGGGCAGGCTTTCGACGAAAGAGAATTTCTCCAGGAACTGCTGCGCGCGTGCGGTCTGCGGTTGGGTGAAGAAGCGCTCGGGGGGGTTCTGTTCAAGGATCCTGCCGGCCTCCATGAACACGATGCGGTCGGCCACCGCGCGGGCGAAGGCCATTTCGTGGGTAACGATGAGCAGGGTCATGCCGTCCCGGGCCAGGCCCTGGATCACTTGCAGCACCTCCTTGACCATCTCGGGGTCGAGGGCCGCGGTGACTTCGTCGAACAGCATCACCTGGGGGTTCATGCACAGCGAGCGGACGATGGCGATGCGTTGCTGCTGGCCGCCGGAGAGCTGGCGCGGGAAGGCATCGCGTTTATCCAGCAGGCCCACCCGCGCCAGCAGCGCCTCGGCCTGGGCCTGCGCCTCGGCGCGTTCGCGCTTTTGCACCTTGAGCGGGCCCAGCAGCAGGTTGTCCAGCACGCTCATGTGGCCGAACAGGTGGTAGCTCTGGAACACCATGCCCACCCGCTGGCGCACCTGACGCCAGTCGGTGTCGGGGGCCAGCAGCTCCTGCCCTCCCAGGCGCAGGCTGCCGCTGCGGGCCTGTTCCAGGCCGTTCAGGCAGCGCAACAGGGTGCTCTTGCCGCAGCCGCTGGGGCCGAGGATCACCACCACCTCGCCGGCGCGAACCTTGAGGTCGACGTTATCGAGCACCTGGTGCTCGCCGAAGAACTTGTTGAAACCGTGGAATTCGATCAATGCGCTCATGAGTGGGCCCAGCGGCGTTCCAGCACACGCGAGGCGGCGGAAAGCGGGTAGCAGACGAAAAAGAAGAACAGCAGCAGCACGCCGTAGATCAGCGCCGATTCATAGGTGCGCTCGATGATCTGCTGGCCGGCCTTGATCACCTCGACCACGCCGATCAGCACCGCCAGCGAGCTGGTCTTGATGATGCGCGTATAGATGTTGATGGTCGGCGGGGTCATGCGCTTGAGCGCTTGCGGCAGCAGCACATAGGCGTACAGCTGCCAGCCGGACAGCCCGATCGACAGCCCCGCCTCGCGCTGGCCACGGGGCAGCGAGCCCAGTGCACCGCGCACCACCTCGCCGACCTCGCTGGCGCCCCACAGGCCCAGCACCAGCACCGCGCACCAGAAGCTGGGGATACTCAGGCCGAGGAAGATCGGCAAGCCGAAGAACACCAGGTACAGCCAGACCAGCACCGGGATTGCCCGGAACAGCTCCAGGTACACCTGCAGCAGCAGGTTCAGCAGCCGGTTGCCAAGGGTGGCCAGCACGCCGTAGAGCACGCCGCCGAGGGTGGCAAAGGCGATGCCCAGTGCCGAGATCGCTACGGTTTGCCCGGCGCCGGCGGCCAGTTGCGGCCATGACACCTGCAGCAGTTCAAATGCCGAACTGGCCATGTTGCAGCCTCCTTTCCAGGTGGCGCAGCAGCAGCGACAGCGGCAGGAAGATCAGCACGCAGAGCAGGGTCAGCACCGCGAGCATCTCGTAGGTCTTGTAGTACAGGGCGATGTAGTTCTTGGTGGTGTAGAGGATTTCCGGCACTGCCACCGCCGAGACCACGGTGGTCTCCTTGAGCAGGAACACGAAGTTGGCGAACAGCGCCGGCAGGCTGAGGATTCCGGCCTGCGGCAGGATCACATGGCGCAGCAACTGGCCTTCGGACAGGCCGATCGAACGCCCGGACTCCAGCTGCGCCCGCGGCACCGCTTCGACACCGGCGCGCAGCACTTCGGTGAGGTAGGCGCCGCCCATGAAGGTCATGGTAATGATGGCCGCGGCGAAGCCCGAGATCTTCACCCCCACGCCCGGCAGGGCGAAGTAGACGAAGAACAGCTGGATCAGCAGCGGCGTGTTGCGCGCCAGCTCCACGTAGCCTTGCACCAGGCGCCGCAGGTATGGCGTACGAAAGACCAGAACCGCCGAGTTGAGCAGCGCCACCAGCAGCGAGGTGGCAATGGCGATCAGGCCGACCTGCAAGGTCACCCCCACCGCCTTGAAGAAGGCCGGCAATGTGCTAAGCATGAAGGCGGTGTCGAAACTCATGGAGAGGGCCTCGACACAAGGTTAGGGAGGTACGGCATGGGCAGGTTCCAGGTCGGCACGAGGGTCGCTCGGCGTCGTTTCACGCGTAGTGGCGCTGTGCCGGTAGGCACGATTTATAGACTCTAAAGGTATAAAAATATTTTTATAAATACCTTTATTGCATATCTATATCACCGCTCGTTTCCTTCGGAAATTTCCTGCATCAGGCCGGGACCTTTCTCACGGCCTACCCCTCAAACAGATTTCAAACTGTGACCTGCACGGCCCCATCAACTTACAAGGACGAAAACGATGAACAGCCCCTGCTCACCTGCTGCAAATGAACAACTATTGTGGCTGCTGGCCCTGCGCCGGGCGCTGGGTGAACAGCGCTGATCTGTCCCTTGTCGAAGATCGCCCCAACCTCTGTGCTGCGCTGTCGCGCAGAGCGCTGGCGTTATGAGCGCGTCGCTTTTGTGGGAGCGGGTTCACCCGCGAAACAGGCGACGCGGTGTATGGCACCGGCTTCGCCGGTGTTCGCGGGTGAACCCGCTCCCACAGGGGACTGCTTCGCGCAGGGGACTATTGTTCTCTGCCAGCCAGCGCAGCCCGAAGGGCTGGGTGATCGCCTGCAGGGCCGGTGTCGAGTTCTTATGATGAAACCGGCAAAAACAAAAACGCCGACGCAAGATGCGTCGGCGTTTTTCGTTTCAGGCTTGGCGGATGCCGCGTATCAGAACGCCGGCAGTACCGCGCCCTGGTACTTCTTGGCGATGAACGCCTTCACTTCCGGGCTGGTCAGGGCCTTGGCCAGTTTCTGGATGGCCTCGCTGTCCTTGTTGTCCGGGCGGGCCACCAGGAAGTTCACGTACGGCGAGTCGGCACCCTCGATCACCAGGGCATCCTTGGCCGGGTTCAGGCCGGCTTCCAGGGCGTAGTTGGTGTTGATCATGTCCAGGTCGACCTGGTCCAGCACGCGCGGCAGCATGGCCGATTCCAGCTCGCGGAACTTGAGCTTCTTCGGGTTCTCGGCGATGTCTTTCGGGGTGGCCAGGGCGTTTTTCGGGTCTTTCAGGGTGATCAGGCCAGCCTTCTGCAGCAGGAGCAGGGCGCGGCCGCTGTTGCTGCCTTCGTTAGGGATGGCAACGGTGGCGCCTTCCTTCAGCTCGGCCAGGGTCTTGACCTTCTTCGAGTAGCCACCGAAGGGCTCGACGTGTACGCCGATCACGGTTTCCAGGTGGGTGCCTTTGCCTTCATTGAAATTCTGCAGGTACGGCAGGGTCTGGAAGTAGTTGGCGTCCAGGCGTTTCTGGTCGACCTGCACGTTCGGCTGCACGTAGTCGGTGAACACTTTGATCTGCAGGTCGACGCCTTCTTTGGCCAGGGTCGGCTTGATCAGTTCAAGGATTTCAGCGTGGGGTACCGGCGTGGCGGCGACCACCAGTTTCTCGGCGGCAGAGGCCAGGCCTGCAAACGAAAGGGCGGCGGCCAGGGCGGTGGTCAGCAGGGTCTTTTTCATGGTGATCCTTGTTATCGAGCTGGGCCATCGCAGATGGCTACGTCAGGTGCCCACCCGTTCGGGTGGGCGTGAAACGGACGATACCGGGATTTTTTATTCCGTAACAATATCTTTTACTTAGCTGCTTATTCCAAAAACAAATGGCCATCAGCGCCTTTGCTTATGAGCTGCCTGGCGCCGCTCTAGCGTGAGGGTTCATCCAGCTGTGCCAGGCTGTCGGTCAGCAGCTGGCGCAAGGCATCCAGGGTCTGCACTTCGCGGCTGCGGCCTAACTGCCCAAGCTGGCGCGCCAAGCTGGCCAGCGGGGTAGCGTCCGGCAGGTCGAGGTGTTCGGGGAGGATTTCCTCGCCATCACTGACCAACAGGGCGAAGTGGATGACGTTCTCAAGCTCCCGGGTATTGCCCGGCCAGGCGTGGGCCTCCAGCGCCTGCTGGGCAGCCTCGCTGATCAGCGCCAACGGCCGGTCCAGGCGCACGCTGTAGATGCCGACGAAGTACTCCGCCAAGGGCAGGATGTCACCGACCCGCTCGCGCAGCGCCGGCAGCTCCAGCTCGCCCTCATGCAGGTAGTGGTAGAGCCGCTCGTTGAAACGCCCGGCCTGCACCGCCTTGGCCAGGTCGATACTGGAAGCGGCGACCAGACGCACGTCCACCGGCTGCGGCTGGGCGGCACCGACGCGGGTCACTTCACGGTTTTCCAGCGCCGCCAGCAACTTGCCCTGGATCGTCAGCGGCAGGTCGGCAATCTCGTCCAGGTACAAGGTGCCGCCGTTGGCCGAGCCGAACCAGCCCGCGCGGCTGCTGGCGGTACCGCCCTGGCTGCCGGCGCTGTAGCCGAACAGTTCGGCGTCGGCATAGGTTGGGCTGATGGCGGCGCAGTTGACCGAGACGAACAGCCCCGGGCGATCACTGGCACGGTGGATCTGCCGCGCCAGCAACTCCTTGCCGGTGCCGGTCTCGCCCCGGATCAATACCGGCAGCGGTTGCGGCGCCAGGCGCTCGAGGGCCTGGCGCAGCGCCTGTGAGCGCGGGTCGACGAATACCAGCGCCTTGGCGCGGATGCTCAGCGGGCTCTTGTCCAGTTCAGGGAAGGTCAGCAGGGGCTGGCCGAAAGGGGTGTGGAAGGTCATGGAAAACTCCCGCCCCGGTCGCGCGCGGCCGGGGCTCAAGGTATTCATGGAACGGCCGGCGGATCAGGCGCGCCGCAATGCGCGCTGGTCGATCCGGGCCTGCAGGCGGAAAAGGTAGGCGAAGCCCTGTTCCCAGCGCTCGTGGCCGGACTTGACGTTGATATGCCCGGCATGGGCCAGCAGCCCCGCCTCGGCATCCCAGGCGCGTGCCAGGTGCAGCGCCCGTGGCACGCTCACCGCCGGGTCGTTGTCCGAGCTGACCACCTGGCTTGGGAACGGCAGCGCCTGCAGCGGGATCGGCGCAAAGTTGCGCAAGGCCGGCGCGCAGTTGGGCCGCTCGACATCAGCCGGCGCCACCAGCAGCGCGCCACGCACCCGTCGCAGCAGGTTCGGGCTGGCCTGGGCGGCCCAGTGGGCGACCGTGATGCAACCCAGGCTGTGGGCAATCAGAATCACTGGCGAGCTTTCGGCGGCGATCGCCTGCTCCAGCGCTTGCACCCAGTCGCGCCGCTGCGGGGTAAGCCAGTCCTGCTGCTCGACCCGGGCACTGTTGGGCAGGCTGCGCTGCCAGTGACTCTGCCAATGGTTGTCTGGCGATCCTTGCCAGCCCGGCACAATCAGGTAACGAATCGACTCATTGCGCATGGGGACGCCTCCGAAAGTTTGCGTGCTTGGGGTGCAAGTATAAGGAGGCAGTTATATCCGTAAAGGAATAAGAAGCTATTTATTAATAACCAAAATATCAAAACATCAAACGCCGCCCATAAAAAAGGGCCGTCGAAACGGCCCAAAATCCCTGCTATGGCTAAGAGCATTACAACGAGGATTCACTTAACGATTGGGTTGCGGCGTCAGGCGCAGATAAGGTTTCACCGCCCGGTAGCCTTTCGGGAAGCGCTGCTTGATTTCGTCCTCGTCCTTGAGCGACGGCACGATCACCACCTCGTCACCGTCCTGCCAGTTGGCGGGGGTGGCGACCTTGTGGTTGTCGGTCAGCTGCAGCGAATCGATAACCCGCAGGATCTCGTTGAAGTTGCGCCCGGTACTGGCCGGATAGGTGATGGTCAGGCGCACCTTCTTGTTCGGGTCGATGACGAACAGCGAGCGCACCGTGAGGGTGTCGCTGGCGTTGGGGTGGATCAGGTCGTACAGGTCGGACACCTTGCGGTCGGCGTCGGCGATGATCGGGAAGTTGACCACGGTGTTCTGGGTCTCGTTGATGTCATCGATCCAGCGGTGGTGCGAGTCGACCGGGTCGACCGACAGGGCGATGGCCTTGACGCCACGCTTGGCGAAGTCGTCCTTGAGCTTGGCGGTCAGGCCCAGCTCGGTGGTGCACACCGGGGTGAAGTCGGCCGGGTGGGAGAACAGCACGCCCCAGCTGTTGCCCAGCCATTCGTGGAAGCGGATCTTGCCGGCGCTGGAATCCTGTTCGAAATCGGGGGCGATATCGCCAAGTTTGAGGCTCATGTAAGCGGCTCCTTTGCGGTGTCTGTCTGGCCTGGATGGGTTCAATGTGCCTGCATTCGAATAAAAATAAAAAGAATAAATATCGATTTATTTATAACCACAATGCATACGAAATCGCAGGCACAAAAAAGCCTCGCACTAGGCGAGGCTTCTTCTGTGGCCGCTACGACTTACATGAAGGCGTAAGTGTAGTTGACGATGAAGCGAGTCTGATCCTGGTCGGCGCTGCTTTCGTTGCCTTCACCACGGTACACGCCCTGACGCAGGCTGAAGCCCAGGCCTTTGAGGGTACCTTGCTGGATGGTGTAGTCGACACGAGCGTCACGCTCCCACTCGTCGTAGGTGCCGTGGCCGTTCTTGTACTTGACGTCGTCACCACGCAGGTAAGCGACCGATGCCTTCAGGCCGGGTACGCCCAGCGCAGCGAAGTCATAGGAGTACTGACCGAAGTTGGTGTTTTCGCCAGCACGGGCGAACTGGTTGATCATGCTGTCGGTGAACAGGTAGAAGCTCGAACCGCCAGCGCCTTCAGGACGGTTGTTGCCGTTGCGCACAGCGCCCTGGTTCAGCCAAACGAAACCACCGTCGTCGCCGACTTGTTGGCGACCCAGCATGAGCGCGTGACCGCCCAGGGTGTAGGTGAACATGGCGGACCAGGTCTTGTTGTCGACCTTGCCAGCGTTCTTGGCGTAGCCGCCGTTGTTGTCGAAGGCGTAGGTGCCAACGTCACCGTTTTTGCCGTCGCTGCTACTATCGAAGTAGCGCAGGTCGGTCTTGAACGACTGGTTGTCGGCGATCTTGAAGACGTGGGTAGCACCCAGGAAGTGCTGCTTGTAGAAGTCTTCCAGGTTCGAGTAGTAGTACTGCAGGGTCAGGTCTGGAGTGAGTTTGTAGTCCAGACCGCCGAAGCGGAACTTGTTGCTGTCGGCGAAGGCGCCCGAGACCGACAGGCCGGTTCGGTTGCTCGATGCACGGCCCATGGCGTGGGTCAGCTGACCGGCGTTGATGGTCAGGTTGTCGATTTCCTTCGACTGGATGGTGCCACCTTCAAAGGTCTGCGGCAGCAGACGGCCATCGTTGGCTACCAGGATTGGCAGGTTCGGGGCCAGCGCGCTACCGAAATGCGCTTCAGTCTTGGAGAAGCGAGCCTTGGCATTGCCGCCAACACGAGCCCACTGACTTACCGAGGAGCCATCGCTATCGTCTGGGAGGAAGCCGGCTTTGTGGTAACCCTTGCCGCCATCCAGGTGGATACCCCATACAGCCTGGGCATCGACGCCGAAGCCCACGGTGCCTTCAGTGAAGCCGGAAATGTAGTCGAGTTTGAAACCTTGGCCGCTTTCACGCTGGTCCGGACGCTTTGCAGTCCCGGTGGCATGGGCCTCACGGTTGTTGTTGTCGAAATACATGGTGCGCGAGCTCAGGGACACTTTGCTGTCCTCGATGAAACCTGCAGCGCCTGCTTGTTGGGCGAGAACCCCCAGTGCCACGGCCAGGGCCAGGCTGGACTTGTACATGTTTTGCTCCTCTACGTTCTAATTTTTGTGCGTCACAAGCGGCGGAGTCTGTTGCCCCACTCGCCCGGGATTGGCGATTTAGCACCAATGCGTGACCGCCAAGTCAATGCTCAACGATCGATTCGCGACTTTGGTCTAAGCCGCCGTCCTGCGCTACAGGATAATGACAATCCTATAAATCCAAAATGACCGTTTTATGAATCTGTAAGATTTTTACGGAATAACATTGGAACCTTTACTGCGAAAGGTTGTATCGACGGCGTCAATCATACCTTTAGGTTATGTGCAAACGTTTGGCGACGCTCAACCGCACAGCCCCCCGGCCGGAACCGAGAAAGCCTAGCAGCCCTTCTGCATCCCGCCAGCCGCTGCATCGCCGCCGCGCCCTTAAAGCGATTGGCTCCTAAGCTAATGCAAAAAAGTTATTTATTTCTAATTTCTTAGATCATCTAGTCTTCTCGCCATCCATAGCCCAATTGCCTGACGAGAGGTTCACCATGATCCCGCATGCCCCGCTGCGCCTGTTCGCTGCCCTGACCCTCGCCGGCACCAGCTGGCTGGCCCAGGCCGCCGACCTGACCGTCGCCTACCAGACCACCGTCGACCCGGCCAAGGTGGCCCAGGTGGACGGCGACTATGAAAAAGCCAGCAAGGCCAGCATCGACTGGCGCAAGTTCGACAACGGCGCCGACGTGATCACCGCGGTGGCCAGCGGCGACGTGCAGATCGGCTACCTCGGCTCCAGCCCCCTGGCCGCCGCCGCCACCCGCAAACTGCCGGTCGAGACCTTCCTGATCGCCACCCAGATCGGTGCCGGCGAGGCGCTGGTCGCCCGCGACAGCATCAAGACCCCACAGGACCTGGTGGGCAAGAAAGTCGCCGTGCCGTTCGTCTCCACCGGCCACTACAGCCTGCTGGCCGCGCTCAAGAGCTGGAACATCGACCCCACCAAGGTGCAGATCCTCAACCTCGCGCCACCGGCGATCATCGCCGCCTGGAAGCGCGGCGACATCGACGCCACCTATGTCTGGGACCCGGCCCTGGGCGTGGCCAAGGAAAACGGCAAGGTGCTGATCACCTCCGGTGAGCTGGCCGAAAAAGGCGCGCCGACCTTCGACGCCTGGATCGTGCGCAAGGACTTCGCCGCCAAGCACCCGGACATCGTCAAGTCATTCGCCAAGGTGACCCTCGACGCCTATGCCGACTACCGCAAGGACCCGAAAGCCTGGCTGGCCAACCCGGACAACGTTGCCAAGCTGGTCAAGCTGTCGGGTGCCAAGGCGGCGGACATCCCGGTACTGCTGCAAGGCAACGTCTACCCGCTGGCGGATGACCAGGCCAGTGCCCTCGGCGCACCGACCACCCAGGCGCTGACCGACACCGCCACCTTCCTCAAGCAACAGGGCAAGGTCGATGCGGTACTGCCGGACTACTCGCCCTACGTCAGCAAGCAATACCTGCCCAACTAAGACCGGAGCCCGTCATGGCCTTGCTTGAACTGGAGCGCATCAGCGCACAGTACCCCGGCGCCAGCACCCCGGTGCTGGCCGACATCAACCTGAGCCTGGGCCCACGCCAGCTGCTGGTGGCCCTTGGGCCGTCCGGCAGCGGCAAGACCTCGCTGCTCAACCTGATCGCCGGTTTCGTCGCCCCCAGCGCCGGGCGCATCACCCTTGACGGTGCCGCGGTGCAAGGGCCAGGCGCCGAGCGTGGTGTGGTGTTCCAGGACGACGCCCTGCTGCCCTGGCAGGACGTGCTGAGCAATGTCGCCTTCGGCCTGCAACTGGCCGGCGTGCCCCGCGCGCAGCGTGAAGCCAAGGCCCGCGAGATGCTGGCGCTGGTCGACCTGGCCGGCTTCGGCGAGCGCCACATCTGGCAGTTGTCCGGTGGCCAGAAACAGCGCGTGGGCCTGGCCCGGGCGCTGGCCGCCGACCCTCGGGTGCTGCTGATGGACGAACCCTTCGGCGCCCTCGACGCCTTCACCCGCGAACAGATGCAGGAGTTGCTGCTGCAGGTCTGGCAGCGCACCGCCAAGCCGGTGTTCCTGATCACCCACGACATCGAAGAAGCAGTGTTCCTGGCCACCGAGCTGGTACTGCTGGCGCCCAACCCTGGGCGTGTGGTCGAACGCCTGCAACTGGACTTTGGCCAGCGCTATGCCGCCGGCGAGCCAGCGCGGGCGATCAAGTCCGACCCACAGTTCATCGAAACCCGCGAGCACGTGCTGGCGCGGGTGTTCTCGCAACGCGAAGCCGCCCGCCGAGAGGAGTCTGCATGAGCAGCCTGGACCTGCCTGTCGCGGCCAAACGTGACGCCAAACCTACCCCGGCCAAAGCCCGCCGCCCCCTGTCCACCCGCTGGATCAGCACCCTGACCCTGGCCACCCTGCTGCTGGCCTGGTGGCTGGTGACGGCCGCCGGCTGGGTCGAGCCGCTGTTCCTGCCGCCACCCGCCGATATCCTGGCCAAGGCCTGGACCCTGCTCACCCAGGGCTACATGGACGCCAGCCTGTGGCAGCACCTGGGCGCCAGCCTCGGCCGCATCGGCCTGGCGCTGGTGGCTGCGACCCTGACCGCCATCCCGGTCGGCCTGGCCATCGGCTACAACCGCGTGGCCCGTGGCATCCTCGACCCGCTGATCGAGTTCTACCGGCCGATCCCGCCGCTGGCCTACCTGCCATTGATCGTGATCTGGTGCGGCATCGGCGAGCTGTCCAAGGTACTGCTGATCTACCTGGCGATCTTCGCCCCGATCGCCATCGCCACTGCCACCGGCGTGCGCACCGTCGACCCGACCAAGCTGCGCGCCGCGCAATCGCTGGGCGCGACCAAGGCCCAGCTGATCCGCCACGTGATCCTGCCCAGCGCCCTGCCCGACATCCTCACCGGCGTGCGCATCGGCCTGGGCGTGGGCTGGTCGACCCTGGTCGCCGCCGAGCTGATCGCCGCCACCAGCGGCCTGGGCTTCATGGTGCAGTCGGCGGCGCAGTTTTTGGTGACCGACGTGGTGGTGCTGGGGATCCTGTTGATCGCCCTGATCGCCTTCGCCCTGGAGATGGGGCTGCGCGCCCTGCAGCGCAAGCTGGTGCCCTGGCATGGGCAGAGCCATTGATTGCGTGCTGGGCCCATCGCCGGCAAGCCGGCTCCCACAGGAATTACGTGCCTATTGTGGGAGCTGGCTTGCCAGCGATGAGGCCAGCACAGACAGTCCAACTCTTTCGAGCGGTTGGACCCACCGAATTACAAGCGAGACCGACATGAGCCTGACCATCACCCCCTTGAGCCCGGCCCTGGGCGCGCAGATCAGCGGCATCGACATCAGCCGCGATATCACCCCCGAACAGCGCGATGCCATCGAGCAGGCGCTGCTCCAGCATCAGGTGCTGTTCTTCCGCGACCAGCCGATCAACCCCGAACAGCAGGCGCGCTTCGCCGCCCGCTTCGGCGACCTGCACATCCACCCGATCTACCCCAACGTGCCGGACACCCCGCAGGTGCTGATCCTCGACACCGCCGTGACCGACGTACGCGACAACGCCGTGTGGCACACCGACGTGACCTTCCTGCCGACCCCGGCGCTGGGCGCGGTGCTCAGCGCCAAGCAGCTGCCGGCCTACGGTGGCGACACCTTGTGGGCCAGTGGCATTGCCGCGTTCGAGGCGCTGTCGGCGCCGCTGCGCGCGATGCTCGACGGCCTGACCGCCACCCACGATTTCACCAAGTCGTTCCCACTGGAGCGCTTCGGCACCACGCCGCAGGACCTGGCGCGCTGGGAAACCACCCGGCGCAACAACCCGCCGCTGTCGCACCCGGTGGTGCGCACCCACCCGGTCAGCGGGCGCAAGGCGCTGTTCGTCAACGAAGGGTTCACCACGCGGATCAACGAGCTGAACGAGTATGAAAGCGAGGCGCTGCTCAAGCTGCTGTTCGCCCATGCGACGCGGCCGGAGTTCAGCATTCGCTGGCGTTGGCAGGAGAACGACGTGGCGTTCTGGGACAACCGCGTGACCCAGCATTTCGCGGTGGACGACTACCGGCCCAATCGGCGGGTGATGCACCGGGCGACCATCCTGGGGGATGCGCCGTTCTAGAGCGCTCTCCTATGACGGCCTCTTCGCGGGCAAGCCCGCTCCCACAGGGATCGCACCGCTACTGAATGCGTTGCAGTACCTGTGGGAGCGGGCTTGCCCGCGAAGAGGCCGGAACAGGCCTACCTGACCAGATGCAGGTACTGCATGTGCCGCTCGTACTGGTCGAGGATGTCGTTGATGATCTGCTCCTTGCTGTAGCCCACCAGGTCGTAGTTCTGGCTGCCCTCGCTCAGGTGCACCTCCGCCCGGTAGTAACGGCGGTTCTTCAACTCCTGCGTGCCCAGCCCACCCAGGGCGAACGACGGCGTGAAGTACCCACGCATCTGCACCTGGTAGATGAATGGCTGCTCATCGCCATGGCCGATCTTCAGGCTGACGTTGTCATGGCTCGGGTCATCCTGGGTGATCAGCACCAGGCCCTTCTGCTCGAACACCTCGCGCACCTCGGCAATCGCCGGGCGCACCACGTCGTCCATGAAGCGGTACACCTCGTCGCGTGACGGGAAATGCACCGCCTGGCTCAGGCGCTGGCGCCAGCCGCCACGGCCGCGCCGCGACTGGGCGAACGGCGCCAGCGAATGCATCTGCGCAATCTGCCGCTGGCTCTCCAGGTAGAAGGCCTTGTGCAGCCCCCACATCATGCACAGCAAGATCAGCGAGAACGGCAGCGAGGTCAGCACCACCGCAGACTTGAGCGAGTCGATGCTGCCGGCGAACAGCAAGGCGCTGGTGATCAGCGCGGTCATCGCGCCCCAGAAGATCCGCAGCCAGTTCGGCCCGTCTTCGTCAGCGCCGCCGCCCTTGGCCGACAGCGTCGACAGCACCACGGTGCCGGAGTCGGCCGAGGTGACGAAGAACACGAAGCTGATGAACACCGTCACGGCGATCACCGTCTTGCTCCACGGGTAGGTTTCCAGCAGCAGGTACAGGCTCATCGACGGGTTGTCGATGGCCGACTGGCCAAGCGCGGTCATGCCGTGGTTGATCACCTGGTCCAGCGCGCTGTTGCCGAAGATCGACATCCACGCCAGGGTGAAACCCAGTGGGATCAGCAGCACGCCGAAGACGAACTCGCGAATGGTACGGCCGCGCGAGATACGCGCGATGAACAGGCCCACGAACGGCGCCCAGGCAATCCACCAGGCCCAGTAGAACACCGTCCAGCCGCCCAGCCAGTCACGTTGCTCGCCGTAGGCGTACACGTCGAAGCTCTTGCGCGGCAGGGCACCGAGGTAATCGCCAAGGTTCTGGATCAGGGTGTTGAACAGGTGCTGGGTGGGCCCGGCGAACAGCACGAACAACAGCAGCGCACAGGCCAGGAACAGGTTGATGTCGCTCATCACCCGCACGCCCTTCTCTACCCCTGCAACCGCCACGGCCACTGCCGCGCCCATCATCAAGGTGATCAGCAGCACCTGCACCCACTGGCTGTGGCTGATGCCGAACAGGTAGTCGAGCCCGGCATTCAGGTGCAGCACGCCAAAGCCCATGTCGGCGCCCAGGCCGAACACCGTGGCGATGATGCCGAAGCCGTCCACCGCGTAGCCGATCGGGCCGTTGATGCGTTTGCCGATCAGCGGGTACAGCGCCGAACGCAGCGCCAGCGGCAGGTTGTGGCGGTAGGCGAAATAGGCCAGCGCCATGCCGACGAAGGCGAACACGCCCCAGCCATGCAGGCCCCAGTGCAGGAACAGGATCTGCATCGCCTGGCGCCCGGCCTCGGCCGTGCCCGCCTCGCCCTGGGGCGGCTGGAGCATGTGGGTCAGGGGTTCGGAAACACAGAAGAAAAACAGCGTGATGCTGATGCCGGCGGCGAACAGCATGCCCGCCCAGGACAGGTAGCTGAACTCGGGTTCGTCGTGGTCGGCACCGAGCTTGATCTTGCCGTAGCCGGACACTGCAGTGACCACCACGAACACCAGGTACAGGGTCATGGCCAGCATGTAGTACCAGCCGACGGTGTTGGCCGCCCAGTTTTGCGCCGCCAGCAACCATGCGCCGGCCGCTTGTGGCATGGCGATGACCACCAGGCCGAACAGCAGAATGAAGCTTGCCGCGAAGTAGAACACCGGGGGGTTCATGCGGATCTTGCCGTTGGCAAGAGCAGGTGTCGGTGCACTCATCGGGCGTGCACCTCGTCACAGGACGTGAGGTTCGGATTGTACGGGTTCAGCAAAGGAATCCTCCTGTTGAACACCGGCAATGGACCAGCGTTTTTCATTGAACAAGCGTTCAAGTTAAACATGGAATGGATTTCAATGCGACCCGATGCCGCTGGGCGGGGCATCGACGTCGGCCTCTTCGCGGGCAAGCCCGCTCCCACAGGCTTACACCAAACTTGTGGGAGCGGGCTTGCCCGCGAAGAGGCCCGAACAGGCGTTGCACAACTCAGATCAATTCTTGTCCTGGCAATCGAGCTGAAGGTTAGCTTGGGTAATGTTGCTCTCAGCCGGCACGCTGCGGGTCAGCCACACGTTGCCGCCAATGGTCGAACCCTTGCCGATGGTGATGCGCCCCAGAATGGTCGCCCCGGCATAGATCACCACGTCGTCCTCGACGATCGGGTGGCGCGCCAGGCCTTTGTGCAGGGTGCCCGACTCGTCGCTGGGGAAGCGCTTGGCACCCAGGGTCACCGCCTGGTAGATGCGCACCCGCTCGCCAATGATCGCCGTCTCGCCGATCACCACGCCGGTGCCGTGGTCGATGAAGAAGCTCGGGCCGATCTGCGCGCCGGGGTGGATGTCGATGCCGGTGGCCGAGTGCGCCAGCTCCGAGCTGATCCGCGCCAGCAGCGGGAGGCCAGCCCGGTACAGGTGATGGGCCAGGCGGTGGTGAATGATCGCCAGGATGCCCGGGTAGCACAGCAGCACCTCGTCGACGCTGCGCGCCGCCGGGTCGCCGTGGTAGGCGGCCAGCACATCGGTATCGAGCAGCACGCGCAAGGCCGGCAGGGCAGCGGCGAAGTCCTGGACCAGGCGCAGGGCATGGGCGTCCACATCGGTGACGTCGGTCTTGCCATGGCGCGCCGCGTAACGCAGCTCCAGGCGAGCCTGGGCCAGCAGCGCGGTCAGTGCAGCGTCGAGGGTATGGCCGACGTAGAAGTCCTCGCTTTCCTCGCGCAGGTCCACCGGGCCCAGGCGCATGGGGAACAGCGCGCCGCACAGTTGCTCGAGGATCTGACGCAGCGCCTCGCGCGACGGCAGCTCGCGGCCGCCCTGCTCGCCGCTGCTGCGGCCATTGCTGCTGCGCCATTGCTCACGGGCGCTGCGCAGGCCGTTGACGATGCCCTGCAGTTGCCAATGGGCTGTTGATGGTTGTTCGCTCACGGTGGATCTCCTGCCAGGCTTGTCATTGCCAATGCCGGCCTCTTCGCGGGTAAACCCGCTCCCACAGGTTTTGCGCATTCCCTGTGGGAGTGGCGGTTCGCCGCTGCGATTTACCCGCGAAGAGGCCCGCGCTGACTACATGCGATCCACTGTAAGACAAATCCCCCCCTTGGAAAAAACAACGCTTTATTCCATCCTGCACTAAGTCGGGTATAAGCAACGCTGACGGGGCCTCCATTCATGACTACCCTCAACGCTGCCGATCCGCTGCAGATGGTAATCATGGAATAACAACCTGGTTTTTTATTATTTCCAGGCCTATGCAGCCCACCTCTATAGTTGCCACCCACTACTTCCACAACAAGCGCGGGGCCACACATGTCCAAATTCGCCAAACCCCTACTCAATGCCAGCCTGGCGCTCCTGCTCGGCGCCGGCCTGCTCGGCCAGGCCTTCGCCGGCGAGCAACTGAAGACCATCCAGGAAAAAGGCGTGATCAACGTCGGCCTGGAAGGCACCTACCCGCCATTCAGCTTCCAGGATGAAAACGGCAAGCTGGCCGGCTTCGAAGTGGAGCTGTCGGAGCTGCTGGCCAAGGAGCTGGGGGTCAAGGCCAAGGTGCAGCCGACCAAGTGGGACGGCATCCTTGCCGCGCTGGAGTCCAAACGTTTGGACGTGGTGATCAACCAGGTGACCATCTCTGAAGAGCGCAAGAAGAAGTACGACTTCTCCGAGCCCTACACCATCTCCGGTATCCAGGCGCTGGTCCTGAAGAAGAAAGCTGAACAGTTGAACATCAAGACCGCACAGGACCTGGCCGGTAAAAAGGTCGGCGTAGGCCTGGGCACCAACTACGAACAATGGGTCAAGCAGGACGTGCCGAAAGCCGAAGTACGCACCTATGAAGACGACCCGACCAAGTTCGCCGACCTGCGCAACGGCCGCATCGACGCCATCCTGATCGACCGCCTGGCCGCGCTGGAATACGCGCAAAAAGCCAAGGACACCCAGCTGGCCGGCGACGCCTTCTCGCGCCTGGAAAGCGGCGTGGCCCTGCGCAAGGGTGAGCCCGAGCTGCTGGCCGCGCTGAACAAGGCCATCGACAAGCTCAAGGCTGACGGCACCCTGGCCAAGCTGTCCGAGAAATACTTCGGTGCCGATGTCACCAAATGATTGCTGAAAGCCTGCAACTCGTTGCCGATTCCACGCCCTTCCTGCTGAAGGGCGCTGGCTACACGGTGCTGCTCAGTGTCGGCGGCATGTTCTTCGGCCTGGTGCTGGGCTTTGCCCTGGCATTGATGCGCCTGTCGAAGATCCTGCCGCTGGACTGGCTGGCACGCATCTACGTCTCGTTCTTCCGTGGCACGCCGCTGCTGGTGCAGCTGTTCGTGATCTATTTCGGCATGCCGCAGATCGGTATCGAGCTCGACCCGATCCCGGCCTCGCTGATCGGCCTGTCGCTGAACATGGCGGCGTACATCTGCGAAATCCTGCGCGCGGCGATCTCCTCGATCGACCATGGCCAGTGGGAGGCCGCGGCCTCCATCGGCATGACCCGCACCCAGGCCATGCGCCGGGCGATCCTGCCGCAGGCGCTGCGCACCGCGCTGCCGCCACTGGGTAACAGCTTCATCTCGCTGGTCAAGGACACCGCCCTGGCGGCGACCATCCAGGTGCCCGAGCTGTTCCGCCAGGCGCAGCTGATCACGGCCCGCACCTTCGAAGTGTTCACCATGTACCTGGCGGTTGCGGTGATCTACTGGATCCTCTGCAGCATCCTCGCGCACTTCCAGAACCGCATGGAAGCGCGGGTCAACCAGCACGACCAGGAGCACTGACGATGATCGTAGTAGAAGGCCTGACCAAGCGGTTCAAGGGCCAGACCGTGCTCAACGGCATCGACCTCACCGTACAACCGGGCGAAGTGGTGGCCATCATCGGCCCCAGCGGCTCGGGCAAGACCACCTTCCTGCGCTGCCTCAACCTGCTGGAAACGCCCGACGCCGGGCGCATCCAGATCGGCGATATCAGCATCGATGCCAACCGCCCCCTGGGTGGCCAGCAAAGTGCGATTCGCCGCCTGCGCCAGCAGGCCGGGTTCGTGTTCCAGAACTTCAACCTGTTCCCCCACCGCACCGCGCTGGACAACGTCATCGAAGGGCCGGTCATCGTCAAGAAGACCCCTCGCGACAAGGCCATCGAACTGGGCAAACGCCTGCTGGCCAAGGTTGGCCTGGCCGGCAAGGAAGACGCCTACCCCCGGCGCCTGTCCGGTGGCCAGCAGCAACGGGTGGCCATTGCCCGCGCCCTGGCCATGGAGCCGGAGGTGATCCTGTTCGACGAGCCCACCTCGGCGCTCGACCCCGAACTGGTGGGCGAGGTGCTGGAGACCATCCGCGGCCTGGCCGAAGAAAAACGCACCATGATCATCGTCACCCACGAGATGAGCTTCGCCCGCGATGTCGCCAACCGGGTGATCTTCTTCGACAAGGGCGTGATCGTCGAACAGGGTGAGGCCAAGGCGTTGTTCGCCAACCCCAAGGAGGAGCGGACGCGGCAGTTCTTGCGCAAGTTCCTCGGGACCGCTGCCGCGCAGGACTGACTTTCAGCGTTGTCTTCTTCGCGGGTAAATCGCAGCGGCGAACCGCCGCTGCGATTTACCCGCGAATGCGTTGGAGCGCCTGGCGAAAACCTCGACTTCTATAGATATTCCAAAGTGTTAGTTCATAAACATTTAATAAGCCATTAGGGTATATAAACCGGACCACCGGACCAGCAAATGTCTGCCGACCTCACCCCGAGGCGGCACAGCCAACTTTTGTGAGGTAAGGAATGGTCAGGATCACAATCACCCCAGTGGCCAACGCCAGGGCATTGAGTGCAGCCAAGGAGCGGTACTGATGTCCAGCCAGCCAACCACCCAATCGTACAGCGATACCGACAGCTCGCCCCTGCTGCTGCCCGCCAAGGTGCTGCGCAGCGACGAGGAGGCCCTGCAGGCCGCCCGCGAACTGGCCGAAGTGGCCCGCCACAACGCCGCCCGCCGCGACCAGCAACGCAAGCTGCCGTGGGCCGAGATCGAACAGTTCACCCGTAGCGGCCTGGGCAGCATCAGCATCCCCAAGGCCTACGGCGGCCCTGAAGTGTCATTCGCGACCATCGCCGAAGTGTTCCGCCTGATCAGCGCCGCGGACCCGGCGCTGGGGCAGATCTCGCAGAACCAGTTCGGCATCCTGCAACTGGTGCGCCTGACCGCCACCGAGGCGCAGAAGCAGCGAATCTTCCGCGCCGTGCTCGACGGCTGGCGTATCGGCAATGCCGGGCCTGAGCGTGGCACCAAGGACACCCTGACGCTCAAGGCGCGCATCACCCGCAAGGGCGATGACTTCAGCATCAGCGGCGAAAAGTTCTACTCCACCGGCGCCCTCTACGCGCACTGGGTGGCGGTCAAGGCGCTGGACGACGAAGGCCGCCAGCGCCTGGCGTTCGTGCGCCGTGGCAGCCGCGGCCTGCGCATCGTCGACGACTGGTCGGGCTTTGGCCAACGCACCACCGCCAGCGGCACCGTGCTGCTGGACCAGGTGCCGGTGGACGCCGACCTGGTTGTGGATAACTGGCGCCAGCGCGATGTGCCGAACATCCAGGGCGCCGCCTCGCAGCTGATCCAGGCGGCCATCGACGCCGGTATCGCCGAGGCGGCGATCGAGGACGCGATCACCTTCGTGCGCGAGAAGTCGCGGCCGTGGATCGAAGCCAAGGTCGAGCGCAACAGCGATGACCCTTACGTGATCGCCGACATCGGCCGCCTGAAGCTCGACCTGCATGCCGCCGAAGCGCTGCTGCGCCGGGCGGCCAAGGTGCTCGACGAAGTCAACGCTGGGCCCGTCGACGCTGCCGCTGCCGCGCGGGCCTCGATTGCCGTGGCCGAAGCCAAGGTGCTCACCACCGAGATCTCGCTGCAGGCCAGCGAGAAGCTGTTCGAGCTGGCCGGCAGCCGCGCGAGCCTGGCCGAGTACAACCTCGACCGGCACTGGCGCAACGCCCGGGTGCACACCCTGCACGACCCGGTGCGCTGGAAGTACCACGCGGTCGGCGCCTACTACCTCAACGGCACCCTGCCAAACCGCCATTCCTGGATCTGATTTAAAGCCCTGGGGCTGCTATGCAGCCCTTCGCGGGTAAACCCGCTCCCACAGTTGAGTGATGAACCCTGTGGGAGCGGGTTTACCCGCGAAGGGGCGCAAGGCGCCCCCGTGCCCGGAGAGCACCATGACTGCATCCCTCATCACCAACGACGCCCAAGCCCTGGCCGTCGCCGAAGAACTCGCCCATCACCTGCGCCAGGACAGCGCCGTTCGCGACCGCGAACGCCGCCTGCCCCACGCCGAACTCGAACGCTTCGTGCACACCGGCCTGTGGGGCATCAGCGTGCCCAAGGCCTTTGGCGGCGCCGGCGTGTCCAGCGCCACCCTGGCCAAGGTCGTGGCCCGCATCGCCCAGGCCGACGCCTCGATCGGGCAGATCCCGCAGAACCACTTCTACGCCCTGGAAGTGCTGCGGGTGAACGGCACCCCCGGGCAACAGAAACGGCTGTATGCCGAAGTGCTGGCCGGCCGCCGCTTCGGCAATGCCCTGGCCGAAATCGGCACCAAGAATGCCCACGAACGCACCACGCGCCTGACCCGCGACGGCGAGCACTACCGCATCAACGGCCGCAAGTTCTACTGCACCGGCGCCATCTACGCCCAACGCATCCCGACCCTGGTGATCGACGAACAGGAAGTGCAGCACCTGGCGTACGTGCCTGCCGACACCCAGGGCATCGAAATCATCGACGACTGGAGCGGCTTCGGCCAACGCACCACCGGCAGCGGCTCGGTGGTGTTCGACAACGTGGCGGTACGCGCCGAAGACGTGGTGCCGTTCGGCAGCGCCTTCGAGCGCCCGACCACGGTCGGCCCGCTGGCGCAGATCCTCCACGCCGCCATCGACACCGGTATCGCCCGCGCCGCCTTTGAAGACGCTTTGCACTTCGTGCGTACCCGCAGCCGGCCGTGGGTCGACTCCGGCGTCGACAAGGCCAGCGACGACCCACTGACCCTGAAGAGCTTCGGCCACCTGGCGATCCGCCTGCACGCCGCCGAAGCGCTGCTGGAGCGCGCCGGCGAAATCCTCGACATCGCCCAGGCCGACAGCACCGCCGACACCCTGGCCGCCGCGTCCATCGCCGTGGCCGAGGCACGGGCCATCAGCACCGAAATCTCGCTGGCCGCCGGCACCACCCTGTTCGAACTGGCCGGCAGCCAGGCCACCCTGGCCGAGCACAACCTCGACCGCCACTGGCGCAACGCCCGGGTACACACCCTGCACGACCCGGTGCGCTGGAAGTACCACGCCATCGGCAACTACTACCTCAACGACGAGAAGCCGCCGCGTCGGGGGACCATCTGATGGCCAAGCAGATCCTGCTCAATGCCTTCAACATGAACTGCATCGGGCACATCAACCACGGCCTGTGGACCCACCCACGGGACACCTCCACCCAGTACAAGACCCTCGACTACTGGACCAACCTCGCGCGCCTGCTGGAGCGCGGGCTGTTCGACGGGCTGTTCATCGCCGATATCGTCGGCACCTACGACGTGTACGGCCAGTCGCTGGACGTGACGCTCAAGGAGTCGATCCAGCTGCCGGTCAACGACCCGCTGCTGCTGGTCTCGGCCATGGCGGCGGTGACCCGGCACCTGGGCTTCGGCCTTACCGCCAACCTCACCTATGAAGCGCCGTACCTGTTCGCCCGGCGCCTCTCCACCCTCGACCACCTGAGCGGCGGCCGGGTCGGCTGGAACGTCGTCACCGGCTACCTCGACAGCGCCGCCCGGGCCATGGGGCTGGAACAGCAACCCGAGCACGACCGCCGCTACGACCAGGCCGACGAGTACCTGCAGGTGCTGTACAAACTGCTCGAAGGCAGCTGGGACGAGGATGCCGTGGTCGCCGACCGCACGCAGCGTGTATATGCGCGCCCGGACAAGGTGCACAAGGTCAGCCACCACGGCGAGTTCTACGACGTCGAGGGCTACCACCTGTGCGAACCCTCGCCGCAGCGCACCCCGGTGCTGTTCCAGGCTGGCAGTTCGGCGCGCGGCCTGGCCTTTGCCGGCAACCACGCCGAGTGCGTGTTCATCAGTGGCCAGGACAAGGCCGCCACCCGCGCCCAGGTCGACAAGGTGCGTGCAGCGGCGCAAGCCGCGGGTCGCGACCCGCAGGCGGTCAAGGTATTCATGGGCATCACCGTGATCGTGGCCGCAACCGAGGATGAAGCCCGCGCCCTGCACGCCGAGTACCTGCACTACGCCAGCCCCGAGGCCGGCGTGGCGCACTTCGCCAGCTCCACCGGTATCGACTTCTCGCGCTACGGGCTGGACGAACCGATCGGCTTCGCCAAGGGCAATGCCATCCAGTCCGCCACCCGCCAGTTGCAGGACAGCGCCTGGACCCGCCGTCGCTTGCTGGAGCAGCAGGCCCTGGGCGGTCGCTACGTGACCCTGGTCGGCAACCCCGAACAGGTCGCCGAGCAACTGATTGGCTGGCTCGACGACACCGGCCTGGACGGTTTCAACCTGACCCGCACCGTCACCCCGGAAAGCTTCGAAGCCTTCATCGACCTGGTCGTACCCGAACTGCAACGCCGCGGCCGCTACAAGACCGCCTACGTCGAAGGCACGCTGCGCGAGAAGCTGTTCGCCAGCGACCACCCGCACCTGCCCGCCGACCACCCCGGTTCCACCTACCGCAACACCCATACCCCTGCCCCGACTGGAGCCCTGCACCATGCTTGAGAAACTGTTCCGGCCCGTCGCGGCCATCGCCCTGGGCCTCGGCCTGTCCGCCGCCGCCTTCGCCGCCGAGCCACTGAAAATCGGCACCACCGCCGCCTTCGCCATCCCGTTGGAAGCGGCAGTGGCAGAAGCCCATAAACAAGGCCTGGAAGTGAAGCTGATCGAGTTCAGCGACTGGATCGCGCCCAATGTCAGCCTCAACAGCGGCGACATCGACGTGAACTACTTCCAGCACATCCCCTTCCTGGAAAACGCCAAGGCCGCCGCCGGCTTCAACCTGGTGCCCTATGCACCGGGGATCATCAACAACGTCGGCCTGTATTCGAAAAAGTACAAGCGCTTCGCCGAGCTGCCCGAAGGCGCCAGCGTGGCCATCGCCAACGACCCCATCAACAGCGGCCGTGGCCTGCAACTGCTGGCCAAGGCCGGCCTGATCACCCTCAAGCCGGGCGTGGGCTACAAGGCCACCGAAGACGACATCATCGCCAATCCGAAGAAGATCAGGATCCTCCAGGTGGAAGCGGTGCAGCTGGTACGTGCCTATGACGACGCCGACCTGGTACAGGGCTACCCGGCCTATATCCGCCTGGCCAACACCTTCGACGCCACCTCGGCGCTGCTGTTCGACGGCCTGGAGAACAAGGAGTACGTGATTCAGTTCGTCATCCGTGCGCAGGAGAAAAACGACCCGCGCCTGGCCAAGTTCGTCGATATCTACCAGCACTCGCCCGCCGTGCGCGCCGCCCTGGACAAGGCCCACGGCAAGCTGTACCAGGCCGGCTGGGAAGGCTGACATGAGCCAGGCCAGCGCCCTCAGGGCGCTTCCCACGCAGCCAGTGCCGCCCAGGGCGCCTGAACAGGTGCTGCGCCCGGAAGTAGCCCAGGCCCATGTGCGCTTCATCGGCCTGGGCAAGACCTACCCGGGCCAGGCGCAACCGGCGTTGCAAGGCATCGACCTGAACATCCGCCGCGGCGAGATCTTCGGCATCATCGGCCGCAGCGGCGCCGGCAAGTCGTCGCTGCTGCGCACCATCAATCGCCTGGAGCAACCCAGCCAGGGCCGGGTGCTGATCGACCAGGTAGATATCGCGCCGTTCGACGAAGACCGCCTGGTGGCGCTGCGCCGGCGCATCGGCATGATCTTCCAGCACTTCAACCTGATGTCGGCCAAGACCGTGTGGCAGAACGTCGAGCTGCCGTTGAAGGTGGCCGGCGTGAGCAAGCCCGAGCGTCAGCGCAAGGTGCGCGAACTGCTGGAGCTGGTGGGGCTGGCGGAAAAACACCACGTGTACCCGGCGCAGCTGTCCGGCGGGCAGAAGCAGCGGGTCGGCATCGCCCGGGCGCTGGTGCACGACCCCGAGATCCTGCTGTGCGACGAGGCCACCTCGGCGCTCGACCCGGAAACCACCGCGTCGATCCTCGAGCTGCTGCGCGACATCAACCAGCGCCTGGGCCTGACCGTGGTGCTGATCACCCATGAAATGGCGGTGATCCGCGATATCTGCCAGCGCGTGGTGGTGCTCGAGCGCGGCGAAGTGGTCGAGCAGGGCGAGGTGTGGCAGGTGTTCGGTGCGCCACGCCACGAGGTCACCCGCACCCTGCTAGCGCCCTTGCAGACGCGCCTGCCCGCCGCCTTGCAGGCCAGCCTGCGGGCCAGCCCGGCCAGCCGCGATGCCGCCGTGGTGCTGCGCCTGCAGCTGCTCGGTGAGCCGGAGCTGAGCACGCTGTTCAGCGACCTGGGTGGGCGCGTGCGCCTGCTCCAGGGCGGCGTCGAAACCATCGGCGAGCATGCCCTGGGCCAGTTGATCCTGGCTGTGCGCGGCTCACCGCTGGACACCCATCAATTGCTCGAACGCGCCCGCCGCTGGGCGACGGATGTGGAGGTACTCGGCCATGTGGATTGATCGCCTGATGCAAGGCTTGCTGGACACCCTGCTGATGGTCGGCGTGTCCTCGCTGGTGGCGCTGCTCGTAGGCGTGCCGATGGCGGTGCTGCTGGTCACCAGCGACAAGGGCGGGATCTTCCAGGCGCCGGCGCTTAACCGGGTGCTGGGCGCCATCGTCAACCTGTTCCGCTCGATCCCGTTCCTGATCCTGATGGTCGCGCTGATCCCCTTCACTCGCCTGGTGGTCGGCACCACCTATGGCGTGTGGGCGGCCGTGGTGCCGCTGACCATCGCCGCCACGCCGTTCTTCGCCCGGATTGCCGAGGTCAGCCTGCGCGAGGTCGACCATGGCCTGATCGAAGCGGCCCAGGCCATGGGCTGCCGGCGCTGGCACATCGTCTGGCATGTGTTGCTGCCCGAGGCGTTGCCGGGGATCGTTGGCGGTTTCACCATCACCCTGGTGACGCTGATCAACTCGTCGGCCATGGCCGGGGCGATTGGGG
>NZ_BQHO01000053.1 GCF_021601385.1 Pseudomonas parasichuanensis
ACTATTTACGACCCCCTCCCCCACGCCAGCATTGACCCGCCCGCGTAAAATTCGCTAAATCCTATTTATCCGCATAAATATGAAAAATAGCGAAATGCTCAAGCCCAAACGCAAACGCCAGAAGCTCTCCGACGTGATCGTCGAGTCGGTCAAGCGCTCGATCGTCACAGAAGCCCTGCACCCTGGCGACCGCCTGCCCACCGAGCGTGAACTGATGGAGCATTTCGAATGCTCCAAGGGCACGGCCCGCGAGGCGCTCAAGGCGCTGGAGGTCGAAGGCCTGGTCAGCACCCGCACCGGCCCCACCGGTGGCGCCTACCTCAATGAGGTGGGCACCGAGCCCGCCAGCCGCGCGCTGCGCAACTACCTGCACTTCCAGCACCTGGATGGCGAACAGGTGTACCAGCTGCGCAAGGTCATCGAGGTGGAGCTGGCGGTGTCGGTGATGGATCAGCTGAGCCCTGCCGACTACGCCGCACTGCAGGCCAACATCGATTTTTGCAGCACCCCTGAAGACAGCGAGCACGGCCAGCGCGAGCAACGCCTGGCGGAGCTTGAGTTCCACACCCTGCTGGCGCACCGCTGCCCCAACCCGCTGCTGCGCTTCATGGCGGTGTTCCTCAACGACCTGCTGCGCGACCTGGTGGTGCTGAAAAAAGCCTACCTGCCCAAGCGCCAGCAGTTCGCCGCCGCCAACATCGACTACCACAAGCAACTGCTGCTGGCCCTGAAGGCCAGCGATGAAGCCGCAGTACGCCGGCTGATGCACGAGCACATGTGCGATGCCGAGCACCACATGACCGCGCTCGAAGGCGAGGTCGCCCGCCACTTCCTGCTGGAGTTCGAACACAACCACTGATCCGCCTGCACAGAGGCCTGCGCACAGGCCCGGCCGCACCGCTTTGTCATTGCCACTCCTGCCTAATAACCACAACCAAGGAGTTACCCATGCAAAGACGTACCCTGCTCAAGGCAGGCCTTGCCCTGGGTGCCTTAGGGAGCCTCCCCCTCGGAGCGCACCGGGCATTCGCCGACGAACCGCTGACCTTCTACGGGCTCAAGTCCATGTCTGGCGCCTTCGCCAGCTACGGCAAGTACGCCGACATGGGCTCGCGACTGGCCATTGCCGAGCACCCGCAACTGCTGGGCCGACCGCTCAAGTACAAGGTCATCGATACCGAAGGCAATGCCGGCAAGGCAGTGCGCAAGGTGCAGGAAGCCATCGGCCAGGATGGCGCACGGTTCTTCCAGGGCTGCACGCTGTCGTCATCGGCGCTGGCGGTGTCGAAGGAGATCCACAAGGCCGGTGGGGTGTTCATGACCCCGGTCGGGGCCGACGAGATCACCGGCAAGGATTGCAACGCCTCGACCTTTCGCTGGTCGGTGCCCACCTACGGCGCCATCCGCGAGACCCTGATCCCGATGATCCGCCAACTGCCCCAGGCCAAGCGCTGGTACACCATTACCCCGCAATACGTGTTCGGCGACGCGCTGCTGGACAACGCGCGCAAGGTGTTCGCCGAGTTCGGCGTGGAACACATCGGCAACAGCTACCACTCGCTGCAGGAGCAGGAATTCTCTGGCTACCTGACCAACGCCATCGCCGCCAAGCCCGACGTGCTGGTGCTGCTGAACTTCGGCAGCCAGTCGTCCAACGCCCTGCGCCAGGCGGTGAACTTCGGCATCAAGGAACGCATGAAGGTGCTGCTGGTGTGGTCGGCCGGGCTCGACCAGTTCCAGGAGTTGGGCAGCGACGTGCTCGAAGGTGTTTACCTGGGCGCGCAGTATTGGCACCAGGTCGATACGCCCCTGAACAAGCAGCTGGTGGCGGCCACGCAGAAGGGCTATGGCATCAACCCCAACTACCCGCTGGCGGCCGACTACATCGGCACCAAGGTGATGCTCGATGCCATCGTCAAGGCCGGCAGCCTCGACGGCGCGGCCGTGGCCAAGGCCCTGCAGGGCATGCAGTTCCAGGGCCCGACCGGCGATGAGCTGATCCGCCTGGGCGACCACCAGGTGCTCAAGGACTACTACCTGCTGCGCGGCAAGCCCCAGGGGCAGATGCGCGACGAGGACGACCTGGCCGAAGTCATCAGCTCGGGCCGCTCGTTCGTCGACGTCGATCACACCGGTTGCGCCCTGGCCTGAAGCTGCGGCGCTAGTCAAACACACGCGTACAGACAGGCGCCGCGCGCACTGTCGAGGGCACACTCATGCTCGATTTGTACCTGTTCCAACTGCTCAACGGCCTGGGCCTGGGGATGATCTACTTCCTCATCGCCGTGGGCCTGACGATCATTTTCGGCCTGCTCAACTTCGTCAACTTCGCCCACGGCGCGTTCTTCCTGCTGGGTGCCTACCTGTGCTACACCGCCGTGGCCATCACCGGCAACTTCTGGCTGGCGCTGCTGATCGCGCCCCTGGTGGTGGCGGCGCTGGCCTGGGCGGTCGAGCGCCTGCTGATCAAGCGCATCTACCACCTGCCGCACACCTTCCAGATCCTCGTCACCCTGGGGATAGCGCTGATCATCCAGGAAGCCTCGGTGCTGATCTGGGGCCCGGTGGGCAAAAGCATTGCCGTGCCACCCGAGCTGCGCGGGGTGTTGATCGTCGGTGACTTCATCTACCCCTACTACCGCCTGTTCCTGATCGGTTTCGCCGCGCTGATCGGCCTGGGCCTGTGGCTGTTGCTCGAGCGCACCCGTTTCGGCGCCCTGGTGCGCGCCGGCAGCGAAAGCACCGAAACCGTGTCGCTGCTGGGCACCAACATCTTCCGCCTGTTCTCGCTGACCTTCGCCCTGGGCGTGGGCCTGGCCGGCGTGGCCGGGGTGCTATTCGCCCCGCTGCGTGGCGCCCAGCCGTTCGTCGGCCCGGAAATCCTTGGCATTGCCTTCGTGGTGGTGGTGATCGGTGGCATGGGTTCGTTCGGCGGCGCCCTGGTGGGCGGGCTGCTGGTGGGTGTGGTGCAAAGCATGATGACCAGCCTCTGGCCGCAAGGCGCCAGCCTGATGATCTACGGCGCCATGGCGGCGGTGATCCTGGTCCGCCCCTACGGCCTGTTCGGGAGAGCATGACGATGAGCGAAAAGAATCCATTGCCCGTGGCCAAGGGCCGCGCCCCTGCCCTGCTGTTGCTGGTGATCGCCAGCCTGGTGGCGCTGCCGCTGATCCTGCCGTCGGCCACCCTGGCCACCGAGATCCTGATCTTTGCCCTGGCGGCGCTGGCCTGCAACCTGCTGCTGGGCTACACCGGCCTGTTGTCGTTCGGCCAGGGCATCTTCTTTGGCGTGGGCGCCTATGGCGCGGCGCTGCTGATGATCCACCTGAAATGGGGAATGTTCGCCGCGCTGCTGGGCGCCGCCGTGTTCGGCGCCTGCCTGGCGTTGCTGGTGGGTGCCCTGGCAATCCGCCGCAAGGGCATCTACTTCGTCATGCTGACCCTGGCCTTCAGCCAGATGGCGTACTTCCTGGCCTACACCTTGAGCGGCTGGACCGGTGGTGACAACGGTTTGCTCGATGTACCCCGGCCCAATATCGAGATCGCCGGCCACGTACTGGTGGACTTGAGCGACCCGCGGCACTTCTATGTGTTCGTCGCGGTGCTGTTCCTGCTGATCTTCGCCGGCGCCCTGCGGGTGATCCGCTCGCCGTTCGGCAGCACCCTGCTGGCGATCCGCGAGAACGAGACCCGCGCCGCCGCCATCGGCTACGACACCCGCCACTTCAAGATCCTGGTGTTCATGCTGTCCGGCGCCATCACCGGCATCGCCGGGGCGCTGTACGCGATGCTGCTGCACTTCGCGCCGCTGTCGAACATCGACCTGATGATGAGCGAGAACATCCTGATCATGACCATCGTCGGCGGCACCGGCTCGCTGTTCGGCTCGTTGCTCGGTGCCGGCGCCATCGTGGTACTGGGCGATGTGCTGTCGGAGCTGTGGCCACGCTGGCTGATGCTGCTGGGGGCAATCCTGATCCTGGTGGTGGTGTTCATGCGTGGCGGGCTGTGGGGCGGCCTGGCCGAGTTGGCCAAGCGCATCAAGCCCTCGCGCGCCAGCGACGTGAAGGCCCCGGCCAAGACCAAGGAGACCCTGTGATGAGCGACTACCTCCTGGAAACCCGCCACCTGGAGCTGGCCTACGGGCCATTCCATGCGGTCGATGGCGTCGACCTGAAAGTGCGCGCCGGCACCATCCACACCGTGATCGGCCCCAACGGCGCCGGCAAGACCAGCCTGTTCCACTGCCTGACCGGCGAACGCCAGGCCACCGCCGGCAAGATCCTGTTCAACGGCCAGGACATCATCCGCAAGCCGAGCCACGGCCGGGTAGCGCTGGGCATGGCGCGCTCGTTCCAGCTCACCAGCCTGTTCCAGAACCTCTCTGTACGGGAAAACCTGCGCCTGGCCGCGCAAGGCCGCGACGGCCTGGGGGCCCTGAACTTCTGGCGCAGCGTGGAGCACAAGCGCAGCCACTGGGACACTGCCGACCAGGTGCTGGAACGCCTGAAGCTCACGGGCCGTGCCGAAACCCTGGCTGGCGAGCTGTCCCACGGCCAGCAACGGGTGCTGGAGGTGGGCATGTCGATCTGCGCCAAGCCGACCCTGCTGATGCTCGACGAGCCCACTTCGGGCATGGGCATCGACGATATCCCGGTGATGACCGCGCTGATCAGCGACCTGGGCCGCGACCACACCGTACTGCTGATCGAACACAACATGAGCATCGTCATGTCGATCAGCCAGACCATCACCGTCATGAGCCACGGCCAGATCCTGGTCGAGGGCACCCCGCAACAGGTGCGCAACGACGAACGCGTGCGCACCGCCTACCTTGGAGAGGCCGCCTGATGCTCAACGTCGATTCGATCCACTCCTACTACGACAAGAGCCACGTGCTCGAAGGGGTTTCGCTCAAGGTCGAGGCCGGCGAACTGGTGACCCTGCTCGGGCGCAACGGCGCCGGCAAGACCACCACCTTGCGCAGCATCCTCGGCATCGTTCGCCCGCGCCAGGGGCAGATCAGCTTCAACGGCCAGTCACTGGTGGGCCGCGAGATCTTCGACATCGCCCGCCAGGGTATCGCGTTGGTGCCGGAGCACCGCGGGATCTTCCGCCAGCTCAGTGTCGAGGAAAACCTCAACATTGCCGTGCGCAAGAACAGCCGCTGGCAGCTGGAAGACGTCTACGCGATGTTCCCCCGGCTCAAGGAGCGCCGACGCAACGGTGGCTTCGCCCTGTCCGGCGGTGAGCAGCAGATGCTGGCCATCGCCCGCGCGCTGCTCAACGACCCCAAGCTGCTGATCCTCGACGAGCCCACCGAAGGCCTGGCACCGGTGATCGTCGACGAACTGGTGAAGATCCTGCGGCGGATCAAGGACGAAGGCCTGTCGATCTTGCTGGTGGAGCAGAACCTGATGGTCTGCGATGCGCTGGCCGACCGTCACTACGTGCTTGAACAAGGCCGGGTGGCTTACCAGGGCAGCGCCGCGCAGTTCCGTGACGACCCGAGCATCAAGAACCGCTACCTGGCCCTGAGTGCCTGATCCGAACCTGTGTTTCTGTACTGGCCTCTTCGCAGGTAAACCCGCGAACTGGCCCGCACCAGCACCCCATCTGCTTCAGGAGAGACGCCCCATGAACACCCGCATCGATCCCTCGCAGCACCTGCTCGGCCAGCGCGCACTGGTCAACCGCGAGCGCCTCTGGCAATCGCTGATGGACCTGGCCCGGCTCGGCGCCACGGCCAAGGGCGGCGTGTGCCGCCTGGCCCTGACCGACCTCGACCGCCAGGCCCGCGACCTGTTCGTGCAGTGGTGCGAGGCGGCCGGCTGCACGGTCAGCGTCGACGCCATCGGCAACATCTTCGCCCGCCGCCCGGGGCGCAACCCGGCATTGGCACCGGTGATGACCGGCAGCCACATCGATACCCAACCCACCGGCGGCAAGTTCGACGGCTGCTACGGGGTGATGGCCGGGCTTGAGGTGATCCGTACCCTCAACGACCTGCAGCTGACCACCGAAGCACCGCTGGAAGTGGTGGTGTGGACCAACGAGGAAGGCTCACGCTTCCCGCCGTGCATGATGGGCTCGGGGGTGTTCGCCGGTAAGTTCGGCCTGCAGGAGACCCTGGACAAGCGCGACGACCAGGGCCTGCGGGTGGGTGATGAACTCGCCCGTATCGGCTATGCCGGCCCCCGCGTACCCACCGGCCACCCTGTCGGCGCCTACTTCGAGGCGCATATCGAGCAAGGCCCGGTGCTGGAAGACCAGCGCACCACCATCGGCGTGGTCCAGGGGTGCCTGGGGCAGAAGTGGTTCGACCTGGTGCTGACCGGGGTCGAGGCCCACGCCGGCCCCACGCCGATGCACCTGCGCAAGGATGCCCTGGTCGGCGCAGCCGAAGTGGTGGCGGCGGTCAACCGCGTGGCCCATGCCCACCAGCCTCACGCTTGCGGCACGGTGGGCTGCCTGACGCTGCACCCAGGCTCGCGCAATGTCATCCCGGGCCAGGTGCACATGACCCTCGACCTGCGCCACCTCGACCCCGGCCACTTGGCTGCCATGGTCGCCGAAGTGCGCGAGGCCATCGCGGCCAGTGTCGCCAGGCATGGGTTGAGTTTTGAACTGACCCCGACCGCCGACTTCCCGCCGCTGTATTTCGCCGAACAGTGCGTCGACGCGGTGCGCCAGGGCGCGCGTGAACTGGGCCTGAGCCATATGGATATCGTCAGTGGCGCCGGCCACGACGCGATCTTCCTCGCCGAGCTGGGCCCGGCGGGGATGATCTTCGTGCCGTGCGAAGGCGGCATCAGCCACAACGAAATCGAAAATGCCGCGCCACAGGACCTGGCCGATGGCTGCGACGTGCTGTTGCGCGCGATGTTCCAGGCCGCCAACCAGGGAGCCCATTGAGATGACCGGCAAAACCCATATCGGTGAATTCACTGCCGTCGAACTGCTCGACTTGTATCAACGCCGGGCGCTGTCGCCGGTGGAGGTGGTCGACGATGTGCTGGCCCGCATCGACCGGCACAACCCCGCGGTCAATGCCTATTGCCATGTCGACGGCGAAGGTGCCCGCGCCGCCGCGCGCGCCAGCGAACAACGCTGGCAGCGCGGCGAGCCGTGTGGCCGCCTGGATGGCGTGCCGGCCTCGATCAAGGACCTGACCCTGACCCGTGGCATGCCGACCCGCAAAGGCTCGCGTACCTCGGCGGCTGCCGGCCCGTGGGACATCGATGCGCCCTTTACCGCGTTCATGCGTGACGCCGGCGCGGTGCTGGTAGGCAAGACCACCACGCCGGAGTTCGGCTGGAAGGGGGTGACCGATAACCCGCTCTACGGCATCACCCGCAACCCTTGGGACACGCGCCTGACCGCGGGCGGTTCGTCCGGTGGCGCGGCGGCAGCGGCGGCACTGAACCTGGGCGTGTTGCACCAGGGCAGTGACGCGGGCGGCTCGATCCGGATCCCTTGCGCGTTCACCGGCACCTTCGGCATCAAGCCCACCTTCGGCTATGTGCCGCAGTGGCCGGCCAGTGCCATGACCGTGCTGTCGCACCTGGGGCCGATGACCCGCACGGTCGACGATGCGGTACTGATGCTCGACTGCGTGGCCCGGCCCGATGCCCGCGACGGTTTGGCCGGGGCGCCACGGCAAGCGCCATGGCTGGGTGGCGAGCAGGACCTGAGCGGGCTGCGTATCGCCTACAGTGCCGACTTTGGCTATGTGAAAGTCGACCCGCAGGTCCAGGCGCTGGTGGCGCAGGCGGTGCAGCGCCTGGCACGCCTGGGTGCGCAGGTTGAGGAAGTCGACCCCGGTTTCAGCGCCCCCCTGGAAACCTTCAACAGCCTTTGGTTTGCCGGGGCTGCGCGGCTGACCAGCAGCTTCAGCGATGAACAACGCGGGCTGCTCGACCCGGGCCTGCGCTGGATCGCCGAGCAAGGTGCGCGGATCAGCCTGAGCGAATACACCCAGGCGCTGGAGGCCAGGGCCGAGCTGATCGCACGGATGAACGCCTTCCATCAGCGCTATGACGTGCTGCTGTCACCGATGCTGCCGTTGGTGGCGTTCGAGGCGGGGCATAACGTGCCGCCAGGCTCGGGCATGGCACAGTGGATGGAGTGGACGCCGTTCAGCTACCCCTTCAACCTCACCCAGCAGCCGGCGGCGTCGGTGCCCTGCGGGTTTACCCGCGAGGGCTTGCCGGTGGGATTGCAGGTGGTGGCAGGCAGGTTTGCCGATGAGCAGGTGCTGCGGGTGTGCAAGGTATACGAGCAGCATTACCCGAGCCGGCATTTGCAGGCGCCCGTTGTGGGTTGAGTGCTGAATCCACGCGTTTGCACGACGGGTGTAGGAGCGGCCTTGTGCCGCGAAAGGGCCGCGAAGCGGCCCCAGGATCTCGCTTGCTGGGCCCGCTTTGCGCGCCTTTCGCGGCACAAGGCCGCTCCTACAGGGGGCCGCCAGGCTTAGCCCAGGCGCCCCGCCGGTGCATACGGCGCCGGGTCGATGATTGGCGCGCGCCCCAGCAGCAGATCGCTGAACAGCTGGCACGATGCCGGCGCCAGCACCAGGCCGTTGCGGTAGTGCCCGCAGTTCAACCACAGCCCCTGATGCCCCGGCACCGCGCCGATGAACGGGATGCCTTCCGGCGAACCCGGGCGCAAGCCGGCCCAGTGCCCGACCACCGTGGCATCCGCCAATGCAGGCAGCAACTCGATGGCCGAGGCCTTGAGGCTGGCCAGCGCTTCGGCGGTGGGGGTCTTGTCGTAGCCTTCGTGCTCCAGGGTACTGCCCACCAGGATGTGCCCGTCACGGCGCGGGATCGCGTAGCGCCCCTTGGCCAGGACCATGCTCGGCAGAAAATCTTCGGCACACTTGAACAGGATCATCTGGCCCTTGACCGGCTCCACCGGCAGTTCCAGGCCCAGGGTCTGCAGCAGGTCGCCGCTCCAGGCACCGGCGCTGAGCACCACGTCATCGGCGGCCAGTACACCGTCGTTGGTCTGCACACCGACGATGCGCCCGCCTTCCCGGGCAAAACCGGTGACCTGGCAATGTTCGCGCAGGGTGACGTTGGGCAGCGCCAGCAGCGCGGCCTTGAGCGACTTGACCAGGCGCGGGTTGCGCACGTTGGCCACGCCGGCCATGTAGATGGCGTGCCGGTAGCCCGGGCCCAGCACCGGCACCGCCTCGTAGGCCGCCGAGATATCCACCGCGCTCAGTGGGCGCTGTTCGCGCGCAGCCCACGCCAGGGCCTCGGCCTCGTCGTCCAGGTCCAGCCAGTACAGCCCGGTGGTGTGCACCTCGGGATCGACGCCGGTACTGTTGAACAGGCGCTCGCCCAGCTGTGGATAAAAATCCTGCGACCAGTGCGCCAGCGCGGTCACCGCCGTGCTGTAGCGCCAGGGGTACAGCGGCGAGACGATACCGCCGCCCGCCCAGGACGACTCGCGGCCAACCTCGCCCTGGTCACACAGCACCACCCGGTCGACCTCGGCCGCCAGGTTGAACGCCGTCAGCAGGCCGATGACGCCACCGCCGACAATCACTACTTGCTTGCTCATCGTTCGATCCAACACCTGAAGTAATTCCACGGTGCCACGGCACCTTCTGATCGTCAGCTTCCCCAGCACAGCTCAGGGCTGTCGCTAGCCCCTGGGTTGCTGCGCACACCTGCCTGGTCGAGCTGGAAGTCGCCACAGCTGTCGTGCGCCATCATCCCGCTGGGCAGGCGCGTGGCCAGCAGCGTGAAGCTGTCAGCGTCGCGGCGGGCCTGCAGTTGGTAGTTGCGGTTACCCGCTGGCAATGGCGTCACCAGCTGATCGTTGTCGGCATAGCCGCCGACGCGGGTGTGGTGGCGCGCAAGGCGCAGGGCCGCATCCTGCAGCAGGCCGACCACTTCAGTGCGCGCGGCGCGCCGCAGCGGGTCGCTGTAGTTGGGGTAGGCAATGGCCGCCAGCATGCCGATCAGCGCCACGACAATCAATAACTCAATCAGGCTCAGGCCTCGCTGCATGTCAGTCGTCCTCCAGGCGCTGGCGCCAGCTGATGCGCCGTACCACGGCCGCATCAGCCAGCGCATACACCGCTTCCAGTACCCGGCGGCCGTGCACTTGCTGGCCGATGGCCGTTACCCTGACCAGCGTCACCTGTGCGTCTGCCGGTAGGCCGGCGGCCCGATTGCTCTGGCCAAGGTTCTGCAAAAACACAAAGCCGCTGTCGGTGGCTTGCCATGGCGGGGCGGGTTCGTCGCCGGGAAGACCCGGCGGCAGGCATGCCGAACACGGCTCGGGCAAGTGTGTCGAGAGCAACGCCGCCCCCTCGATCAGGCTGGCCTCTGCCTGCTCGAAAGCGCGCGCTCCCGCCAGTTGCTCACTGAGCAGCCGCTGCTGCACCAGTGCGTCACGCAGCCCTTGGGCCGCCAGCAGGCCGAGCAACAGGCTCAGGCCCAGGGCCAGCAACAGCACCACACCCTGTTGCCGCTTCATCACCCCTGCCTCGGGTTGCGCAGCGCCACGCTCAACTGGTGATGGTGCTCGAGCTGGTGCTGGCGGTCGAACAGCGTCAGGCGAATATCCAGCCGCTCACCCTCCTCCACTTCGACAAGGTTCACCTCGAACGCCCGCACATTGTCGATCAGGTTGGCATTCTGGACATTGGTGAGGAGTTGGAGGCTGCCTTTGTGCAACCGGTAGGTCAGCCGGCGAATGGGCAAGGCCAGCACAGTATTGCCGGCGACATGCTGATGGGCCACCACCTCGGCCTCGCTGCGGCAGTCGCTGAGCACCGTCCAGTCGGCCCGGCCGACCAGCCCGGGCAGCTCGGCGCCCACCAGGGTCAGGCTGCCAGGCGTGAGGGTGATCGGCGTGGCGAACGCCTCGGCGGCGCCGGCAGCCTTGAAGTCAGCCGCATTCAGGCGCAGGCAACCGAACATGCCGGCCATGCGGATATCGTCGGCCAAGCGCTGCAATACCAGCCGGGCATCATCCTGAAGGCGGGCGGTCGCCCCTTGCAGGCGCCAAGCCTGGTAGGCCGAGCCGAACAGTTGACTCGCCGCCGCCAGCACCATCACGCCAAGTGCCAGCGCCAGCAGTGCCTCGATCAGGCCGAAACCTGCAGGCCGCCGTTTCATGGCTGTACCCGGCCGTTGAGTTCAAGCACCTGCCGCTGATCGCCCATGGGCCACGACACCTCAAGCATTAGCCAATCAGCCGCGACGTTGGCTCGCGCCTCGGCCTGCCCGCCCAACACGGCCGCCACCTGCCCCCGCCACGCCGCTGTGTCGACCGCCGACAGCGAACCCCGCGCCCTGGCGCGCTCCAGCATGCCTTGCAGCAGTTGCAACGCCTGCCCTTCACGCCAGGCGCTGTCGCTGGCGTGCAGGCCGCGAACCTGTATGGCTGCCGCCATGAACACGCCCAGCGCCAGCACGGTCATGGCCACCAGCACTTCCAACAATGTCATGCCACCTTCCCTGCTCCACATCGCCACCCCTCCTGGGATCTTTCCTCGCCTGCTGCCTGAAGCCACCGACTGGTGCTCACCTGAGCCGTTGGCGAAGCTTCAGCGAAGCACGTCCAGGGGGGAATGCACGGTGAGGCAACAGGGTGTAACACTGCTGCAAATGATGTCTGCACTGGCCGTTGCGGGCCTTCTGACACAGCTTGGGGTTTCGTCTTACGGCAAGCTCAGCGATGAGCTGGGTCAGGCCGCTACAGCCCGTGAGCTGGCACAGGCACTGCGTGACGCGCGCAACCAGGCGCTGCTCCGTCAGCGGGCGGTAGTGGTGCAGCCGATGGAGGAAGACTGGGGCAAGGGCTGGCGCGTTTTGCTGGAGCACAACGGCCTGCTGCTGCGCGAACATCGCCTGGCAAAGCCAGCCAGGATCGTCGCGAGTTCAGCCAGGGCAGTCAGGTTCAGCGGGCGGGGAGCGCCGCTGGGGGATGGCTTCGGGGGGATAACCTTGACCCTTTGCCGACGGGGTGGCGCGGGAGGCGAGCAGCGGGTGGTGCTGAGCCCCAGCGGCCGGGTCAGCCTGCGCGGCGGCGGCGACGGCCGCCGCTGCGCAGGCGACTGATCAGATCAGCGAGCGGACCCGCAGCTCTTTGGGCATGGAGAAGGTGATGTTCTCCTCGCGCCCATCGAGCTCTTCGGCGCCGGTCGCGCCCCAGGCCTTGAGCTGCTCGATCACGCCACGCACCAGCACTTCGGGGGCCGAAGCACCGGCGGTGATGCCGATCCGCTGGGCACCGTCGAACCAGCCGCGTTGCAGGTCCTCGGCACCGTCGATCAGGTAGGCCGGGGTGCTCATGCGCTCGGCCAGCTCACGCAGGCGGTTGGAGTTGGAGCTGTTGGGGCTGCCGACCACCAGCACCACGTCGCACTCGTCGGCCAGTTGCTTGACGGCGTCCTGGCGGTTCTGGGTGGCGTAGCAGATGTCGTCCTTGCGCGGCCCACCGATGCTCGGGAAGCGCGCGCGCAGCGCGTCGATGACCCGGCTGGTGTCATCCATCGACAGGGTGGTCTGGGTGACGAAGGCCAGGTGCTCGGGGTTGCGCACCTGCAGCGCGGCGACGTCCTTCTCGTCTTCGACGAGGTAGATGGCGCCGCCATTGCTGGCGTCGTATTGCCCCATGGTGCCCTCGACCTCCGGGTGCCCGGCATGGCCGATCAGGATGCATTCACGGCCGTCGCGGCTGTACTTGGCGACTTCGATATGCACCTTGGTCACCAGTGGGCAGGTGGCGTCGAACACTTTCAGGCCACGGCCGGCGGCTTCCTGGCGTACCGCTTGCGATACACCGTGGGCGCTGAAGATGACGATGACGTCGTCCGGTACCTGGTCCAGCTCTTCGACGAACACCGCGCCACGGCTGCGCAGGTCTTCAACGACGAACTTGTTGTGCACCACTTCGTGGCGCACGTAGATCGGCGGGCCGAAGACTTCCAGGGCGCGGTTGACGATCTCGATCGCCCGGTCGACCCCCGCGCAGAAGCCGCGCGGGTTGGCGAGTTTGATTTGCATGCTCGGCTCCAGGCTCACAGGGCCTTCACGTCGAGGATCTGCACCTCGAAGTTGAGGGTCTTGCCAGCCAGTGGATGGTTGAAGTCGATGGTCACCTGGTTGTCGTCGAAGGCTTTGACCACGCCCGGCAGCTCGGTGTTGGCGGCGTCGTTGAAGATCACCAGCAGCCCGTCGGACAGCTCCATGCCTTCGAACTGCGAGCGCGGCATCACCTGCACGTTCTGCGGGTTGTGCTGGCCGAAGGCCTGCTCCGGGGCGATGCTCAGCTTGCGCTGGTCACCGGCCTTGAAGCCGAACAGGGCACTTTCGAAGCCTGGCAGCAGGTTGCCGTCGCCGACCTTGAAAGTAGCCGGGGCCTTGTCGAAGGTGCTGTCGACGGTGTCGCCGTTTTCCAGGTGCAGGGCGAAGTGCAGGGTCACTTCGGTGTTCTGGCCAATACGTGTCTCAGTCATGGACAGGCTCCTCGGACTTCTTGCTCTTGAACATATCCAGCGCCAGCATCACCGCACCCACGGTGATGGCGCTGTCGGCCACGTTGAAGGCCGGGAAGTAATGGGTGTTGCGCCAGTGCACCAGGATGAAGTCGACCACATGGCCAAGCACCACGCGGTCGTACAGGTTGCCCAGCGCGCCGCCCAGCACCAGGGCCAGGGCCACGGCCAGCCAGGTCTCGTTGCGCCCCAGGCGCTTGAGCCAGACCACCAGCACGGCACTGACCACCACGGCGATCACGGCGAACAACCAGCGCTGCCAGCCGGAGCTGTCGGCCAGGAAGCTGAAGGCCGCGCCGGTGTTGTAGGCCAGGGTCCAGCTGAAGTAGTCGGGGATGACCACGATCTGCTGGTACAGGCTCAACGCCCCTTCGAAGTAGACCTTGGTGGCCTGGTCGACGACCAGTACCACCAGGCTCAGCCAGAGCCAGGCAAGGCGCCCGAAGCGCCCAGCTGCGTTAGGCATAGTGGCGCACCTCACCTTCACCGCTCAGGTTGTCGACGCAACGGGCGCAGATTTCCGGGTGCTCCGGGTGGCTGCCGACGTCGGCGCGGAAGTGCCAGCAACGGCCGCACTTGGCGTGGCCGGACTTGACGATCTTCAGCTTGAGGCCTTCGACTTCGGTTGTCACGGCATCGGCCGGGGCCTGGACGAACGGCACCACGCTGGCGGCAGAGGTGATCAGCACGAAGCGCAGCTCGTCGCCGAGCTTGTTCAGGTCGGCGGTCAGGCCGTCTTCGGCGAACAGGGTGACTTCGGCTTGCAGGTTGCCGCCGATGACCTTGGCGCTGCGCTGGTTCTCCAGCTCTTTGTTGACGGCTGCCTTGACGGCCATCACGCGGTCCCAGTAGGCGCGGTCCAGCTCGGCGTCGGCCGGCAGTTCGCTCAGGCCCTGGTACCAGCCGTTGAGCATCACCGACTCGTTACGCTCGCCTGGCAGGTACTGCCAGATTTCGTCGGCGGTGAACGCCAGGATCGGCGCGATCCAGCGCACCAGCGCCTCGCTGATGTGGTACAGCGCGGTCTGGCAGGAACGGCGGGCGACACTGTTGGCGCCGGTGGTGTACTGGCGGTCCTTGATGATGTCGAGGTAGAAGCCGCCCAGCTCCTGCACGCAGAAGTTGTGGATCTTCGAGTAGACGTTCCAGAAGCGGTATTCGCCGTAGTGCTCTTCCAGCTCGCGTTGCAGCAGCAGGGTACGGTCCACCGCCCAGCGGTCCAGCGCCAGCATGTCTTCGGCCGGCAGCAGGTCGCGGGCCGGGTCGAAGCCGGACAGGTTGGAGAGCAGGAAGCGCGCGGTGTTGCGGATACGGCGATAGGCGTCGGCGCTGCGCTGCAGGATCTGCTCGGAAACCGCCATTTCACCGGAGTAGTCGGTGGCCGACACCCACAGGCGCAGGATGTCGGCACCCAGGGTGTTGTTGACCTTTTCCGGCTCGATGGTGTTGCCCAGCGACTTGGACATCTTGCGGCCGTTCTCGTCCACGGTGAAGCCGTGGGTCAGCAGCTCGCGGTACGGCGCGTGGTTGTCGATGGCGCAACCGGTCAGCAACGAGGAGTGGAACCAGCCGCGGTGCTGGTCGGAGCCTTCCAGGTAGAGGTCGGCGCGCGGGCCGGTGGCGTGGCCGATGTCGTGCGAACCACGCAGCACGTGCCAGTGGGTGGTGCCGGAGTCGAACCACACGTCGAGGGTGTCGGTGATCTTGTCGTACTGGCCAGCTTCGTCACCGAGCAGTTCGGCGGCGTCCATCTTGAACCAGGCTTCGATGCCTTCTTGCTCGACGCGCTTGGCCACTTCTTCCATCAGTTCGACGGTGCGCGGGTGCAGCTCGCCGGTTTGCTTGTCGAGGAAGAACGGGATCGGTACGCCCCAGTTGCGCTGACGCGAGATGCACCAGTCCGGGCGGTTGGCGATCATCGAGTGCAGGCGCGCCTGGCCCCAGGCCGGGACGAACTTGGTGTCTTCGATGGCCTTGAGCGCGCGCTCGCGCAGCGGCTCGCCAGTGGACGGCTGCTTGTCCATGCCCACAAACCACTGCGCGGTGGCGCGGTAGATCAGCGGGGTCTTGTGGCGCCAGCAGTGCATGTAGCTGTGGCTGATGGTTTCGGTGTGCATCAGCGCACCGACTTCGCTCAGCTTGTCGACAATGGCCGGGTTGGCCTTCCAGATAAACTGGCCGCCGAAGAACGGCAGCGATTCGACGTACACGCCGTTGCTCTGCACCGGGGTGAGAATGTCGTCGTTGACCATGCCGTAGCGCTTGCAAGTAACGAAGTCGTCTTCACCGTAGGCGGGCGAGGAATGCACCACGCCGGTGCCGGCACCCAGCTCGACGTAGTCGGCCAGGTAGATCGGCGACAGGCGGTCGTAGAAGGGGTGGCGGAAGTTGATCAGCTCCAGCGCCGAACCCTGGGCGGTGGCGATGACCGAACCTTCGAGGTTGTAGCGCTTGAGGCACGACTCGACCAGCTCTTCGGCCAGCACCAGCAGGCGCTCACCGGTGTCGACCAGGGCGTACTTGAACTCCGGGTGGATGTTCAGTGCCTGGTTGGCCGGGATGGTCCACGGGGTTGTGGTCCAGATCACGATGGCGGCCGGCTTGGCCAGCGAGGCCAGGCCGAAGGCGGCGGCCAGCTTGGCGTCGTCGGCGACCGGGAAGGCCACGTCGATGGTCTGGGATTTCTTGTCGGCGTATTCGACTTCGGCTTCGGCCAGGGCCGAACCGCAATCGAAGCACCAGTTCACAGGCTTGAGGCCCTTGAACACGAAGCCTTGCTTGACCATCTCGGCCAGGGCGCGGATTTCACCGGCCTCGTTGGCGAAGTTCATGGTCTTGTAGGGGTTGTCCCAGTCACCCAGCACGCCCAGGCGGATGAACTCGGTCTTCTGCCCTTCGATCTGCTCGGCGGCGTACTCGCGGCACAGCTCGCGGGTGCGGTCGGCGGTCAGGTGCTTGCCGTGGGTCACTTCGACCTTGTGCTCGATCGGCAGGCCGTGGCAGTCCCAACCCGGTACGTAGGGCGCGTCGAAGCCCGACAGGGTTTTCGAGCGGACGATCATGTCCTTGAGAATCTTGTTCAGCGCATGACCGATATGGATCTTGCCGTTGGCATAGGGCGGGCCGTCGTGCAGGACGAACTTCGGACGATCCTTGCCAATTTCGCGCAGCTTCTGGTACAGGCCAATGCTGTCCCAGCGCTGCAGAATCTGCGGTTCGCGCTGAGGCAGGCCGGCCTTCATCGGGAAGGCGGTGTCCGGAAGGTTTAGCGTGGCTTTGTAGTCGGTCATTTCAGGCTCTTCGTTAGCGGTTGAGCGTGCCAGTGGGCACGTGCGGCGGCGATGTCCGCGTCGATCGCCGACTTCAGCGCCTCCAGGGAGGCGAAACGCTGCTCTTCACGCAGCTTGTGGTGGAACTCCACCGTCAGACGCCGGCCGTAGAGGTCACCGGCGTAGTCCAGAAGATGAATCTCCAGGTGGGGACGCCCGTCACCGGCGACGGTGGGGCGTACTCCGATGTTGCCGACACCCGGCCACTGCTGGCCGTCGATCTCGATGCTGGCCAGGTAGACCCCGGACAGCGGCACGCGGCGGCGCTTGAGCTGGATGTTGGCGGTGGGCGTGCCGAGCTGGCGGGCCAGTTTCTGGCCGTGCAGCACGCGCCCGGTAATGCGGTAAGGGCGGCCCAGCAGGTGCGCGGCCAGTTCGAAGTTGCCTTCGCCCAGGGCCTTGCGCACTTCGGTGCTGCTGACCCGCAGGCCGTCCTGGATCACGGTGTTGGCCGCTTCGACGGTAAAGCCGTAGCGCACGCCTGCATCGACCAGGAAATCGAAGTCGCCGGCACGGTCGCAGCCGAAGCGGAAGTCGTCACCCACTTCGAGGTGGCGTACGCCCAGGCCATCGACCAGGATCGCCTTGACGAATTCATCGGCACTGAGCTTGCTCAGGCGCTGGTTGAAGGCCAGGCACAACACCCGGTCGATGCCTTCGGCGGCCAGCAGCTCGACCTTGTCACGCAGGCGCGCCAGGCGGGCCGGGGCGGTGTCGGGGGCGAAGTACTCGCGCGGCTGCGGCTCGAAGATCACCACGCAGGTGGGCAGGCCGAGTGCCTGGCCGCGCTCGCGCAGGCGCGCGAGGATCGCCTGGTGACCCCGGTGGACCCCGTCGAAGTTGCCAATGGTGGCGACACAGCCCCGGTGCTCGGGGCGCAGGTTGTGAAGACCTCGAACCAGCTGCATAACGCGCTTCTTGCTCATAAAGTGGCCGATTATAACCACACCCGGGCGCGGACGACAGGCAGCAGCGCCACCCGGGTGTGTGGAATGTGAAAAACCGACGCCTGACCCTTTTGCGCCTCAGTGCAGCGCTTTGCGAGCGAAATGCCGCGGGCGGAAACCGCACAGGTACAGGCAACCGAAGTATGTAACCACACCCGCCGCGATCAGGCCGCCCAGGCGCAGGAAGCGCGCCAGCATATCGCCCTGCGCCCAGGCCGGCAGGTAGTGCATGCCCAATAGCAGCACGCCCGACATCAGCCCCACCGCCAACAGCAGCTTGAGCAGGAACAGCAGCCAGCCGGGTTGTGGTGTGTACAGCTGCTGGCTGCGCAGCTTCCAGTACAGCAAGCCGGCATTGAGGCAGGCCCCGAGGCTGATCGCCAGGGCCAGCCCGGCATGGGCCAGCGGGCCGACCAGCGCCAGGTTGAGCAACTGGGTGCAGACCAGGGTGAATACCGCGATCTTCACCGGTGTGCGGATATTCTGCTGCGCATAGAAGCCAGGGGCCAGCACCTTGACCAGGATGATCGCCAGCAGGCCCACCGAATAGGCGACCAGCGCACGCTGGGTCATGGCCGCATCGAAGGCGGTGAACTTGCCGTACTGGAACAGCGCCACGGTCAGCGGTTCGGCAAGAATCGCCAGGGCCAGGGTGCACGGCAGCACCAGCAGGAAGCACAGGCGCAGGCCCCAGTCGAGAATCCGCGAGTACTCTTCACGGTCCTTGTTGGCGTAGGTCTTGGCCAGGGTCGGCAGCAGGATGGTGCCCAGGGCCACGCCCAGCACCCCCGAGGGCAGCTCCATCAGGCGGTCGGCGTAATACATCCACGACACGGAGCCTGCCACCAGGAAGGAGGCGAAAATGGTGTTGATGATCAGCGAGATCTGGCTGACCGACACACCGAGGATGGCCGGCAGCATCTGCTTGAGCACCCGCCACACGCCGGCGTCGCGCAGGTTCAGGCGTGGCAGGACGAGCATGCCGATTTTCTTCAGCGCCGGCAGTTGATACAGCAGTTGCGCCAGGCCACCGGCCAGCACGCCCCAGCCCAAGGCCATGATCGGCGGGTCGAAATACGGGGTGAGCAGCACGGCGAAAGCGATCATCGCCACGTTGAGCAGGGTCGGGGTGAAGGCCGGAACGCTGAAGCGGTTCCAGGTATTGAGGATGGCACCCGCCAACGACGACAGCGAGATCAGCAATATATAAGGAAAGGTCACCCGCAGCAGCGAGGTGGTCAGCTCGTATTTTTCGGCATTGTCGACAAACCCCGGCGCCGTGGCCCAGACCACCCAGGGCGCGGCAAGAATGCCGACGACGGTCACCAAGGCCAGCACCAGGGTCAGCAGGCCGCTGACATAGGCAATGAAGGTACGGGTGGCTTCCTCGCCCTGTTGGGTCTTGTATTCGGCCAAAATCGGCACGAACGCTTGCGAAAATGCGCCCTCGGCAAAAATACGCCGCAGCAGGTTAGGCAGCTTGAAGGCGATGAAGAAGGCGTCGGTGGCCACGCCAGCACCGAAAATACGCGCCAGGATGGTGTCGCGCACGAAGCCGAGCACCCGGGAAATCATGGTGATGGAGCTGACCGCAGCCAGGGATTTGAGCAGGTTCATCGAAAAGATTCACGCCAGAGGACGGAGGACGCTGCCAGTTGGCATCCGAATGTGCGATACTCCCGCGCCTTCGCAGGGGAGCCAAAAATTCCCGAGTTTACAGGTCGCGTAGCAGAAAGGAATCCTTCCTGCCTGTTGACCCACCACTCGGCGGAACCTTGCAGGTGGCCTTGACATCCGTTCGACTCGTCGGCATGATTCGCGGCCTATTTTGTTTGCTATTTACCTAAAGTCTTTCGAGGAGCTCGACGGTGGCCAACACACCTTCCGCCAAGAAACGTGCAAAACAGGCTGAGAAGCGTCGCAGCCACAACGCCAGCCTGCGTTCCATGGTTCGCACCTACATCAAGAATGTAGTCAAAGCCATTGACGCAAAAGACGCCGAAAAAGCGCAAGCCGCTTACGTTCTGGCTGTGCCTGTAATCGACCGTATGGCCGACAAAGGCATCATCCACAAGAACAAAGCTGCTCGCCACAAAGGCCGTCTGAATGGCCACATCAAGGCGCTGAAAGAAGCTGCAGCTGCCTAAGCGACGTTCTTGTCGAAAAAACCGACCCTAGGGTCGGTTTTTTTATGCCTGTGATTCTGTCACATGGATTACCTGCTACCTGTAGGAGCGGCCTAGTGCCGCGAAAGGGCCGCATAGCAGCCCTGGCGATGTTGATTAATACCAAGACCCCAGGGCCTCTACGCCCCCTTTTCGCGGCGCAAGGCCGTTCCTACGGAGACAGGGCCGCATTGCGGCCCCTACCCTTTCATCACTTGCCGATCTGCAGCTTCGGCGCCCACTGCAGCCAGGCTTCTTCCGGCTTGTCGAACAAAGCGAAGGTCTGCTGCGGCCGCGCCGGGTTGCCCATCTGTTCGCCATCCGGCGTGGCAAAGGCAATGCCGCCGTCGATCAAGGTCTCCAGCGACTCGGTACGTACCGTGGCGCCTTTGAACAGGCCCCAGTCGAAACCGAACCCACTGCTGTTCCAGAAGCGGCTGCCACCGCGTACCAGGCCTGCGTAACGCGGCTCGATCAGGATGTGGATAAGTACCCGGTCGGCAGTCTGGCCCAGTTCGAAGCCGACCACCTTGCCCACCGTGACTTCACGGTAGGTGACCGGCACGCCGGGCTTGATCGAGCCACGGCGTGGTGCGCTCAGGGTGAGCGGCAGGCCGACCTCCTCACCTTTCAACTCCGGTGCATCGGCCAAGGCGATGAAATCACGCTGCGGCCCCTTGTCCTTGAGTGCCGGCAGCACTTCCAGATACTGCCCACCCACCAAGGTATCGAGGTTCTCGGTGCGCACCAGGCCCAGGGCCGGCTTGACCACCCAGAACTGTGTCCCCACCCGCGCGATGCGATCGGCGGCCTGGGTGATGCGCGCCCTGAGCAGCACGCCCTGCAGGTCGCTGGTCAGGTCGACGCTCTCGACACTGCCCACGTCCAGCCCGCGGAAGCGGATCGAAGTACCAGGCTTAAGCCCGTCGGCGCGTTCCACGCGAATGGTGACCAGGGTACCGGCCCGGTTGGCGGCCTCCTGGCTCTCATGCAGGCGGAAACGCGGGATACGGCGCTTGAGCGGTACATCAGGTTTTGGTGTATCGAAGGAAATGCCACCCGCCATGAGGGTCTGTAGCGACTCGCTCTTGACCTGAATCCCCGACAGGCCGCCGGTCAGCGTGATGCCGCTGGCATTCCAGAAGCGCGTGGAGCCGTTGACCAGGTTGGCGTATTCCTTCTCGATGTGTACGCCGATCAGGATGCGTTTGCTGTTGCGGGCGAACTGATAGCTCTGCACGCTGCCCACGCGCACCTGGCGATACATGACCGGGCTGCCCACCTCCAGCGAGCCGAGGGTTTCGGCGAACAGCACCATGTGCAGGCCAGGGGCCTTGAGATCAAGCGGCGGCGCCTTGGGCCGCGCCTCGAACTCACGCAGGGGCTTGGCACCAGGCTCACCTGGGCGAACCGCGATGTAGTTACCCTTGACCAGCGCTTCGAGGCCGGTGATACCGGCGAGCGAGATGGAAGGCTTGACCACCCAGAACTGGGTGCCTTCGACCAGGTAATCCTCAGCCAGCGGGTCCAGGGTCAATTCGGCCATTGCACTGGAGAGGTCGCCTTCGATCTTCAGATCCTTCAGCGAGCCTACCTGGATACCTTTGTACAGCACCGGGGTGCGGCCCTTCTGCAGGCCCTCGAAGTCACTGAGCTTGACCTTCACCCGGATACCCGCCTGAGCGGCATCGAAGTCCTCGTACAGACGGAACGGCAGGCTCGGGTCAGTGGGCGGGCTGTCCTGGCGATTTTCGGGCGTGGCAAAGGCAATACCGCCGGCGACGATGCTCGACAGCGACTCGGTGCGCACTTTCACACCGGACAGGTCGGCATCGATACTGACGCCACTGGCGTTCCAGAAACGCGTGTGCTTGCGCACCAGGCTGGCATAGGCGGGCGCGATGAAGACTTTGATTTCAACGGTGCCCTGGTCTTCGGAAAGGCGATAGCTTTTCACCCGGCCTACCTGGATCTGCTTGTAGAACACCGGGCTGTCACGGTTGAGCGAACCCAGGCGCTCGGCCTTGAGGGTCAGGTGCAAACCGGGCTCGGCATCGGATAACGGCGGGGCCTCCTTGAGCGCGGTGAAGCGCTTGGTCGGTTCGCCCTCCCCTGGTTCCACGGCGATGTAGTTGCCTGAGACCAGCGTTTCAAGGCCGGAGATCCCTGCCAGGCTGACGCTGGGCTTTACCAGCCAGAAGCGCGTGCCCTTGGTCAGATGCGGCCCGGCCGCCTTGTTCATCTCGATCGTGGCAATCACGCCCCGGTTGTCGCCTTGGTTATCCAGCACAAGGCCCGTCACCTTGCCAATCGACATGCCCTTGAAGATCACCTCGGTCTTGTTGGCGACGATGCCCTCGCCGGTTTCGAAGCGCACCTGGATTTCGATACCGGCGTCACGGTAGGCCTGCCAGGCCAGCCAGCCGCCAATCGCCAGCGCGATCAGCGGCAGGATCCAGATGGCCGACCAGTTGGAAGCAGGGCGGGTTTTAGCCGTAGGCAAGTCACTCATGGTCGTCATCCGACTCCGTGTTGTCCCAGATCAGTCGGGGATCGAAAGTTAAGGCTGCGAGCATCGTCAGGATCACCACGCTGGCGAAGGCGACGGCGCCCAGGTTGGCTTCGACACTGGCAATGCGGCCAAAATTCACCACCGCCACCAGGATGGCGATGACAAAGATATCCAGCATGGACCAGCGCCCGATGAACTCGATGAAGCGGTACATCAGAATGCGCTGGCGCGCCGACAGCGGCTGGTGGCGCTGCACCGAGTACAGCAGCAGGGCAATGCCCACCAGCTTGAAGGTGGGCACCAGGATGCTGGCGATGAACACCACGGCGGCGATCGGCAACATCCCGTGCTTGAGCAGGGTAATGACCCCCGACATGATGGTGTCGGGGCTGCCCTGCCCCAGTGCGCTGACCGTCATGATCGGCAACACGTTGGCAGGGATATAGAGCACCATCGCAGTGATCAGCAGCGCCCAGGTGCGCACGATGCTGTTAGGCCGCCGTTCATGGACGATGGCCCCGCAACGGGTGCACGTTTGCGACGCGGTATCTGCCTCGCGGCGGTTGAGCTCATGGCATTCACCGCAGACCAGAATGCCTGCATCAATCGCCCGCATGGACATCCTCCCCGGACAAGGCTACCCAGATCTGGTGCGGCGACATCACCACTTCCAGCCACACCTGGACCAGCAACAGGCTGATGAAGCAGAACAGGCCGAGGCCGATACTCAGCTCAGCCAGGTCGACCAGTTTGACGATGGCAACCAGCACGCCCATGAAGTACACCTCGAGCATGCCCCACTCGCGCAAGTGGTGATAAATACGATAGATCAGCAAACCGTAACTGCGACCGACGTCAAAACGGATGCTCAGCAGTACCAGCAACTGGCACAACAGCTTGAGCAGCGGGATGGCCATGCTGCACAGGAACACCACCACGGCGACGCCGCGCATGCCGGAGTTGTACAAGCCGAGCACACCGCTCCAGACGGTATCGTCAGAGGTTTGCCCAAGCAGATGCAGCTGCATGATCGGCAGGAAGTTGGCAGGCACATAAAGCAGCAAGGCGGTCAGGACCAGTGCCAGGCTGCGAGCAACGACGTTATGCCGGTGGGCATAAAGCTCGTAGCCACAACGTGGGCAATGGGCCTTCTCGTCGTTTTGCAGCGTCGTCTTGCGCATCAGCAGGTCGCACTCGTGGCAGGCTACGAGTTCGTCCAAGGGCAACTGTGCGAGCGCTTGCGTATCGACAGGGTTGGGCATATGAGGGTTCTGAATGGATGCGTCGGCTCTATTCTAGTGTTCTGACTCGAATTGTGGGAGACGACTATTGTGAGGGACTGTATACCAGCGCCCGCAGGCGCTGCAGTAGGCCAGCGCTCGGGAGATGACTTCGCCTGAGCGGAAAAGACAAAACCCCTACCTGCATGCGCAGATAGGGGTTTTGCGAAATGAATCTTGACGATGACCTACTCTCACATGGGGAAACCCCACACTACCATCGGCGATGCATCGTTTCACTACTGA
>NZ_BQHO01000054.1 GCF_021601385.1 Pseudomonas parasichuanensis
TGTATAAGGGACAGGGGCTGGGGGGCGGGGTGATATCGCCTACCGCTATGGCTATCAGCGCTTCGACAGCCAGATCATGCTGACGGTGATCGTCATGCTGGTGGCGCTGGTGGCGGTGATTCAGCTGGGTGGGGACCGGTTGGCCAGGGGCTTGAACAAGCGCTGAGGAAATCGCTCCTACAACCAACTGCACCAACGATGTCAGCCCCAGTGCAGCTCCTGCGCAGGCACAGGCCGCCCGAACCAGTACCCCTGCCCCAGCTGGCACTGCTGCTCCAGCAGGAAGCGCGCCTGCTCGGCCTGCTCGATGCCTTCGGCGTGCACCTGCATGCCCATGCTGCGCGCCAGGGCGATGATCACCCGGACGATGGCGATGTCGTCATCGTCGAAGGGCAGGCCCGCGACGAAGCCCTGGTCGATCTTCAGCTTCTGCACCGGCAGGCGCTTGAGGCGCAGCAAGGAGGAGTAGCCGGTGCCGAAGTCGTCGATGGCCAGGGTCAGGCCCAATTCGCGCAGCCGATGCAGCTGCTCCAGCGCCACTTCCGGGTCTTCCATTACCGCGCTTTCGGTGACTTCCAGCTCCAGCAACGCGGGGTCGAGGCCGGTGTCGTGCAGCACATCGGCCACCTGCCGGTACAACTCGCGCTGGCTGAACAGGCGGCTGGAAATGTTGACCGCGACGAACGCCAGCACCCGACCGTCCTGCTGCCACTGCACCATCTGCCGGCAGGCCTGGCGCAACACCCAGGCGTCGATCTCGGCAATCAGCCCGGTGCGCTCGGCAATCGGAATGAACTCACCTGGCGGTACCAGGCCGCGCTGGGGATGCTGCCAGCGCACCAGCGCTTCGACGCCGATCATCTTTGCGCTGAACAGGTCGTGCACCGGCTGGAAGAACACCCGCAGTTCCTCGTGCTCCAGCGCCCGGCGCAGTTCGCCGGCGGTTTCGACCCGGTGCTGGGCGTGGGCGGTCAGTTCCTCGGTGTACAGCGCGTAACAGGCGCGGCCACTGCTCTTGGCCTTGAACAGCGCCGAGTCGGCGTTGCGCAGCAGCTGTTCGGCACTCAACGCATCGCTGGGGAACAGGCTGATGCCGATGCTGGCACTGATGAACAGGCGGTTGTCGTCAAAGCTGAAGGGCTCACGCAAGCGCTCGATAATGCCTTGCGCCAGCTTGCCGGCCTGGCCGACCTGCTGGCAGTTCTCGGCCAGCACGCCAAATTCGTCGCCACCCAGGCGAGCCAGGGTGACGCCATGGCCCACCACCTCGCGCAGGCGTTCACCCACCAGTTTGAGCAACTGGTCGCCAATGGTGTGGCCGAGGCCGTCGTTGATGCTCTGGAAATGATCGAGGTCGAGCAACAGCAGGGCGCAACCGCGTTTGTTCAGCTGCGCGGCGGCCAGCGCCTGCTCGGCACGGTCGTTGAACAACATCCGGTTGGGCAGCCCGGTCAGCGGGTCGTGGTGGGCAAGGTAGGCCAGCTCCTGCTCAGTGTGCTTGATCGCGCTGATGTCGCTGAACACCGCCACGTAGTGGCTGAGGTCGCCGCTGTCGTCGCGAATGGCGCAGATGGTCTGCCATTGCGGGTAGATCTCGCCGCTCTTGCGGCGGTTCCAGATCTCGCCACTCCACTCGCCCTTGGCGTGGAGCGCGGCGTAGATCTGCTGGTAGAACGGCGCGCCATGGCGGCCAGACTTGAACTTGCTCGGGCGCTGGCCGATGACCTCGTCCTGCTGGTACCCGGTGATGCGCATGAAGGCCCGGTTGACGTGCACGATCAGGCCGTTGCGGTCGGTCACCAGCACGCCTTCGAGGGTGCTGTCGAACACCGCCGCGGCCATGCGCAGGCGCTCGCGGTCTTCACTGCGCAGGCGTGCGCCGATGCCGATGAAGTTCAACAGCCGGGCGCGCGAGACGAAGATCAGCAAGGCACTGAGCAACACCCAGACCACCACGTTGATCTGCCGGCCCACGGTCAGCGCGAGCGGGTCCTCGGACATGCGCTGCAAGACCAGCTCCGACAGCGTCAGCCAGAGGATCGAGAGCAGCAGGTAGAGCCCGGCCATACGCAAGGCGTCGCGAACGGAAACAGACATGTCGGGTCGGTGAGCCCATGGAAAATGAGGGGGCATTATAAAGGCTGAAACACCCTGTGACTTCCTATCAAAAAGGCAGACTGGTTTTATTTGCCCGCCAAGGGATAATGCCAGCGCTGTTCCCCTGTGTTTACGAGGGTTTTACCCGCTATGTGGTACTACGGTTTACTCGATCTGTCGGCCTGGCAACTGGTCGCCGTCACCCTGCTGATGACCCATGTGACCATCGTCAGCGTCACCATTTACCTGCACCGCTACTCCGCGCACCGGGCGCTGGAGCTGAACGCGGGGCTCAAGCATTTCTTCCGCTTCTGGCTGTGGCTCACCACCGCGCAGAACACCCGCGAGTGGACCGCCATCCACCGCAAGCACCACGCCAAGTGCGAAACCCCCGACGACCCGCACAGCCCTGTGCACAAGGGCCTGGGCACCGTGCTGCGCAAGGGCGCCGAACTCTATCGCGAAGAGGCGCGCAACGAGGAAACGCTGCGCATCTATGGCAAGAACTGCCCGGACGACTGGATCGAACGCAACCTCTACACGCGCTACAAGCTCGGCGGCATCGCCCTGATGGCGGTGATCGACCTGCTGCTGTTCGGCACCATCGGCATCACCATCTGGGCCGTGCAGATGATGTGGATTCCGTTCTGGGCCGCTGGCGTGGTCAACGGCCTCGGTCATGCGGTGGGCTACCGCAACTTCGAATGCCGCGACGCCGCCACCAACCTGGTGCCTTGGGGCATCATCATTGGCGGTGAAGAGCTGCACAACAATCACCACACCTACCCCAACTCGGCCAAGCTCTCGGTACGCCGCTGGGAGTTCGACATGGGCTGGATGTGGATCCGCCTGCTGAGCATGCTGCGCCTGGCCAAGGTGCAACGGGTGGCGCCCATCGCCCATCGGGTCGAGGGCAAGGCGTCGCTGGACATGGACACCGCCATGGCCATCCTCAACAACCGGTTCCAGATCATGGCCCAGTACCGCAAGCTGGTGATCGGCCCCTTGGTCAAACAGGAGCTGGACAAGGTCGACGCCTCGGTACGCCACCGCTTCCGCCGTGCCAAACGCCTGCTGTCGCGTGAGACCAGCCTGCTGCAGGACCGTCATCACGTGCGCATCGAGTCGATGCTGGCGCACAGCCAGGCGCTCAAGACCATCTACGAGAAACGCCTGGCGCTGCAGCAGATCTGGGCGCGTACCAGCGCCAACGGCCACGACATGCTCGCCGCCATGAAGGACTGGGTGCACGAGGCCGAGGCCAGCGGCATCCAGTCGCTGCGTGATTTCGCTGCGCAACTCAAGACCTACTCGCTGCGCCCTACAGGCAACTGACTGCCGTTGATCGGCACGCCCCGCAATGGGGCGTGCCGCCCGGAACTTCCCCCCTCGATACCACTCCAACGCGGCACATCGTCCGCGTGGCGGGCCGATTTGTGGCCGCACGCCCCACGTCGAGAACCGTTCCGTGCTCATGGCCAAAGACCTCCCGCCCACGTTCACCGACCCTCCCCGCCCCGAAGCGGCCCAGACCCTGCTCGCCCTGCTGCATGCCCAAGGTGAAGTGGCCCGCCTGAGCGAGCGCGAACAGCTTTATTCGTCGCTGCTCGACAGCGTCAACGCCGTGCTCTGGGCCTTCGACTGGGAAACCCGCCAGGTACTCTACGTCAGCCCCGCCTACGAACGCCTGTTCGGTCGCCCGGCCAGCCTGGTACTGGCCGACTACAACGAATGGCGCGACGCCATCTACCCGGACGACCTCGAATACGCCGAGCGCAGCCTGGCCCAGGTACTGGTCAAGGGCACCGTCGAAGACCGCGAGTACCGCATCCTCAATGGCGCCGGCGAAGTGCGCTGGGTCAGCGACAAGTGCTACATCAACCAACAGCGCGAGGGTGACCAGCGGGTAATCATCGTCGGCATCGCCGAGGACATCACCGAAAAGAAGCAGCTCGAAGGCGAGTTGCAACGTCTGGCCACTACCGACGTACTCACGCAAAGCAGCAACCGCCGGCACTTCTTCGAATGCGCCCAGCAAGCGTTCGACAACGCCCGGGAAGATGGCACGCCACTGGCGTTCCTGCTGTTGGATATCGATGACTTCAAGCTGATCAACGACAGCTACGGCCACCAGGAAGGCGACCAGGTGCTGCAACGCATCGCCGACAGCGGCAAAGCCGTGCTGCGGCGTGGTGACCAGTTTGGGCGGATCGGTGGTGAGGAGTTCGCCGCGGTGTTCCCCGGCTGCACTGCGCAAATGGCCGAGCAGATTGCCGAGCGCCTGCAGCGGGAGATCCAGTGCCTGAGTTTCAGCCATGGGCAGCAGACGTACGGCGTGACCGTTAGCCAGGGGCTGACCGGGTTGACCGATGAGGACGACACGCTCGACAGCCTGTTCGCCAGAGCTGATGCGGCGATGTACCGCGCCAAGCGGCAGGGCAAGAACCAGATCGTAAAAGGCTGACCGGCTTACCCACCCGTAACGTGCAGCAAGTAGCTCATTTCATTTCGTAACAGCTAAGAGCCACTCGTAGTCGATCGGGCCGCTACGTGGCCCGGCCAGCACACCTTCAGGCTCTTTCTCCCGGCCCTCCCGGAGCGCGACATCGAGAATATGCCACTGCTGGTCGGTGATTTCGCCAGCAAGGGCGTCAGCTTCGGCAGCGTATCGCTTGATCAATGCCGCCTTCCTGGAACTTGTCGAATAGTTCATGGGCACCTCTGATATCTGGATAGTGGTTTGTTCGTCAGTCGACGCTACCGGCTTCACAAGGCGCCCGGCAGGATCACGTACGAAACCAAGGGATAAGTACAAAAATTCGACACCCGGATCGGGTTGTTGAACCTCGATCTGCGAGCACCTGAGCATCCGTGCGTATTCAATAACAGCAAACAGCAACAGCGGGGCCACCAGGCCTCTCAATGGATTCTTCGGGCCTGGTTTACCCTCCAGCAGAATGATCTTTATGCAGTGATTGCTTCTGCGGGGGCTGGCGTAGCAGAGGCCGCAGAGCATATGCCCAGACCACAACGAAACGTCGAATCCCTTGAGATCTCGATCAGCCCAGCGTGAAACCTCCTCCCAGGGAAAGTGGTGAGTTTGCTTGCCCCAGGACTGCAAAGCCTCGACCGCCCTGTTTCCAATTGGCTCGAAACGCACCTTTTCAACGTCGAGCTCAGCACCAGACGTGCAGTACCTTTTGGAGAATGCTTCATGGGCGAGTGTTCGAGCCCTGGAACGATAGACCTGATAGCGCAGGCCACACGGTATCTGTACGTGCTCATCTTCAGCCACAACCTTCCTGCCATTCCATTGGTGGGTTGGCAGGAAAACTACGCCTGAAGCACTTCCATGGATACGAACGGACGTCCGCAATACCTGTAGGACCGATCCCAAGCCTGATGCAACACCGCCGCGCGGCTCAGGCCTGGCGCTCTTCGCCGTCCGCGGGCTCGGCATCTGCTGGGGGCGGTACGAGCAAATCAACTTCCGGCTCGCTTTCAGCAGCCTGTGCCGCCAGGCGCTCAGCCTCCTCCCGCGCCACCGCTTCAGGGTCCACCTTGCGCAACCGCGTCAGCTCCGGCAGCCCGAGCTTGAGCAAGCGCGCCGTCTTGCCGCTGGCGACCTTCTCCAGCCCTTCGCTGGGTTTGAGCCGCGCCAGCTGGCCAGCCAGGCTCATGGCCAGGATCTCCCGTGAGTAAACACCGCCGCCCAACTGATACACCGCGGCGATCAGCTCGCGCAGGTTCAGCGGCAAGCGCCAGCGGGTACGCAGCGCCGAGCCGAACGGCGCGCCGAATTCGTTGAGCGACAACTGCACCTGGTCTTCATCCAGTTCGCCGCCCGCCAGGCGCCACTCCTGCAAGGTGCGCAGCACCGCCAGGTCACCCAGGCAATGCAACAGCCCCGCGCAGTAGCAACGGCCTTCGTCCACCTCGAGCATGCGTGCCAGGGTGCGGCCGTACTCGGCGGTGTGCAGGGAAAAGTCCCAGTAGCGGGCAGCGTGCCGCGCCAGCAAGGGGTCGCTCAAGCGCGCACTGCGCTTGAGGGTCAGGCCCAGTATGAGGTTCATGCTCTGGGTGCTGCCGAGCTTGTTCAGCGCCTGCATCAAGGTCTGCACCGGCGCATCGCGGTGCATGGCGGCACTGTTGGCGGCGGCGATCAGCACCCCGGTGATCTGCGGGTCGTTGCGTACCTCCTCCTCGAGCACCTTGAGGTTCAGGCCCTCGGGGTTGAGGGCGCGCTTGATCGCCACCTGCACGTCGGCGAACAGCGGGCCGCCGTCGGCGGTCGCGCGGCGCTGTTCGAGGAAGGCCGACAGCTTGAGCCCCGGTGCCAGCGCCGGGACCGGGCAGGCAATCTGCTCGCCGACGTGCACCAGCAGGTCTTCCAGGCGTTTGCGCAGGTTGTCCAGGTCGAGCGGTTTGCTCAGGTAGGCGGTGGGGTGTAGCGGCAACGCTTCGCGCACGCTGGCGGTGTCGGTGCGGTTGCTCATGAGGATGAACGGCATGCCGGGCTGTTCGGCCTGCCTGCGCACCTTGCGCAGCAGGTCGAGGCCATCGAGCCCGGCGAGTTCGCGGGCTGCGATGATCAGGTCGGGCTTGGTTGCCAGTGCGCTCAGCGCCTGGGGGCCATCGGCACAGACGTGCAGGCGTGCGTCGCAACGCACGCTGAGCAGCATTTCGCTGAGCATGTCACGCACCCAAGGGTCGCCCTCGGCAATCAAGACACAAGGGGGGATGGGGTCGGCGGCGCTCATGAACGAGTCTCCTGGTAATGGCGCGCGATCCTTCGCAGCTTCCACGGAATCCTCGTACAACCTTAGCGCCAGATGCCGACAAACGGCATAAAAAAAACCCGCCTAGGCGGGTTTTTTCGTCAAGCGTGTCACATTCAGGCAAGTTCAGCGAAGCACTCTTCGATGATCGCCAGGCCTTTGTCCAGCAGTGCGTCTTCGGCGGTCAGCGGCACCAGAATGCGCAGGACGTTGCCATAAGTGCCGCAGGACAGCAGGATCAGGCCCTTTTCACGCGCCTTGGCGACAACCTGGCCAACGGCGGCAGCGTTCGGGGTGTGGGTACCCTTCTCGAACACTTCCACAGCGATCATCGAGCCCAGACCACGGACGTCGCCGATGATCGGGTACTTCTTCTGGATTTCACGCAGGCCAGCGGTCAGGCGCTCGCCGACAGCCTTGCTGCGGTCCAGCAGTTTCTCTTCTTCGAACACTTCGATCACGGCCAGGGCCGCGGCGCAGGCAATTGGGGAACCTGCGTAGGTGCCGCCCAGGCCGCCCGGGGCGATGGCGTCCATGTACTCGGCCTTGCCGCACACACCGGCCAGCGGGAAGCCGCCAGCGATGGACTTGGCGAAGGTGGTCAGGTCAGGCGCGACGCCCATCTGCTCCATGGCGAAGAAGGTGCCGGTACGGCCAGCGCCGGTCTGCACTTCGTCAGCGATCAGCAGGATGCCGTGCTGGTCGCACAGGGCGCGCAGGCGCTTCATCAGCTCTTTCGGCGCTGGCAGGAAGCCGCCTTCGCCTTGTACCGGCTCGAGGATGATCGCGGCAATGTCGCGCGGCTCGGCGTCGTTCTTGAAGATGCGCTCGACCGAAGCGATGGCGTCGTCAACGCTCACGCCGTGCAGCTCGCTCGGGAACAGGGCACGGAACACGCCGCCTGGCATCAGGCCCATGCCAGCGGAGTACGGCACGACCTTGCCGGTCAGGCCCAGGGTCATCATGGTACGGCCGTGGTAACCGCCGGTGAAGGCGATCACGCCAGCGCGGCCGGTGGCGGCACGGGCGATCTTGACGGCGTTCTCGACGGCTTCGGAGCCGGTGGTGACCAGCAGGGTCTTCTTGTCGAAGTCACCTGGGACCAGCTTGTTGATCTTCTCGCACAGCTCGACGTAGGGCTCGTAGGCCAGCACCTGGAAGCAGGTGTGGCTGACCTTGGTCAGCTGCTCTTGCACGGCCGCGACCACTTTCGGGTGCAGGTGGCCGGTGTTCAGTACTGCGATGCCGCCGGCGAAGTCGATCAGTTCGCGGCCTTCAACGTCGATCACCGTCGAGTTCTTCGCGGTATCGACGAAGATCGGGTGAATCTGGCCAACGCCACGTGGGACGGCGGCGACACGGCGTTGCATCAAGGATTCGTTGGTCTTGCTCATAATGCCCTCATTCGCGCCGACTCTGACGGCGCTGTTATTCGGGGGTGGCTGGGTGTGTTCACGTTCAGTATTCGTTGATCGACTGTCGTGAACGCCCTGGCCACCAGGTACCGCGGTGTCAAAAAGACCAGCGAGGCGTCGCTCTCGCGCCCCGCTGGCAGAGGTAAATACTGCTCTGTCAGTCAGCGATCAGACGCTGATGCACAGGTATTTGATTTCGAGGTAGTCCTCGATACCGTACTTGGAACCTTCGCGGCCCAGGCCCGAGGCCTTGATACCGCCGAACGGCGCGACTTCGTTGGAGATCAGGCCGGTGTTGATACCGACCATGCCGTATTCCAGGGCCTCGGCAACACGGAACACACGGCTCATGTCGCGGGCGTAGAAGTACGAGGCCAGGCCGAACTCGGTGTCGTTGGACATGGCGATGACTTCGGCCTCGTCCTTGAAGCGGAACAGCGGCGCCAGCGGGCCGAAGGTCTCTTCTTTAGCGACTGCGGCAGTCTTCGGCACGTCGACCAGGATGGTCGGCTCGAAGAAGTTGCCTTCGATCAGCTTGCCGCCGGACAGCACCTTGGCGCCTTTGGAGACGGCGTCTTCGATGTGCTCCTGGACCTTGGCAACAGCCTTGCCGTCGATCAGCGGGCCGGTGGTGGTGCCTTCTTCCAGGCCGTTACCGATTTTCAGCTTGGCCACTGCGGCCTTGAGCTTCTCGGCGAACGCCTCGTAGACGCCGTCCTGCACGTAGATACGGTTGGCGCAGACGCAGGTCTGGCCGTTGTTGCGGTACTTGGAGATGATCGCGCCCTCGACCGCCTTGTCCAGGTCGGCGTCGTCGAACACGATGAACGGCGCGTTGCCGCCCAGCTCCAGGGAAACCTTCTTGATGTCCTTGGCGCATTCTTCCATCAGCTGGCGACCGATTTCGGTCGAGCCGGTGAAGGACAGCTTGCGTACCAGGGAGTTGCCGGTCAGCTCGGAACCGACTTCGCCGGCGCTGCCGGTGATCACGCTGAGCACGCCAGCCGGGATGCCGGCGCGGGTGGCCAGCTCGACCAGGGCCAGGGCGGAGTACGGGGTCTGCGAAGCAGGCTTGAGCACCATGGTGCAACCGGCGGCCAGGGCCGGGCCGGCTTTACGGGTGATCATCGCGGCCGGGAAGTTCCACGGGGTGATGGCGGCGGTGACGCCGATCGGCTGCTTGATGACGATCAGGCGCTTGTCGGGCTGGTGGCCTGGGATGACATCGCCGTAGACACGCTTGGCTTCTTCGGCGAACCACTCGATGAACGAAGCGGCATAGGCGATTTCGCCCTTGGCTTCGGCCAGCGGCTTGCCCTGCTCGGTGGTCATCAGGCGGGCCAGGTCGTCCTGGTGCTCGATCATCAGTTCGAACCAGCGGCGCAGCTTGCCGGCACGCTCTTTGGCGGTCAGTGCACGCCAGGCCGGCAGCGCCTTGTCGGCGGCCTCGATGGCGCGGCGGGTTTCAGCGGCGCCCATCTTCGGCACGGTACCGATGACTTCACCGGTGGCCGGGTTGGTCACCTTGATGGTCTGACCGCTGTCCGCATCCAGCCATTCACCGTTGATGAAGGCTTGCTGGCGGAACAACTGAGCGTCTTTGAGCTGCATGTCGGCTTCCCTTAACTGCGCTGCGGCACGGCGCGGCGCGAATTATTGATTGTTGAAAAGGCGCCCCCATGGGGGGGCGGCCGTCAGGAATTCGTGTACCCGGGTGTTCGACGCCTGGGCGCTGAGCGTTTGAAATCTCAAACGGAATGCTAAGCGGGGGCTGGGGTGTTGGACAATAGGCTGTTCGAAAAAAAGAACGAATGGTTGAACACCCCGTCTGATTTCCAGAACTGCGCCAAAGCAAACGGCCTCATCGCGGGCAAGCCCGCTCCCACAAGGACCACGCGGTTCCTGTGGGAGCGGGCTTGCCCGCGATGAGGCCGTCAAAGGCTAGTAGAAGACGGGTCAGAATGCCTTGTCGAGATCGATCACCAACGCCCGATACCCCACACTCCCCGGCTGCCGGCTGTGCACTTTCAGCTCCACCGCCACCTCCTGTGTGCCCCGGCGCACTTCATTGAGCACCGTGGTGGTGAGCTTCTCGGGAGTCAGGAAATTCACCGACGCGGAATAGATGAACTGGGTGTCGGTGTCCGCCCGGTAGGCCACCACCGAAGTGATCGGGCTGTACCACTCATCCCCCCGCTCCTTGCCGTACTGCCACACCTGCTCCACCGTGCCCTTGGCCTCGTCGACCTTGTACTCCACCGCCCGGCTGTAGTTGCCGCTGAGCTTGGTCGAGGCAAAATCCCGGCCCCAGCCATTGTCGAACACGGTCAGCGTGCCATAGCCGGTCAGCCAGGCGGTGTGCTGGGTCCACGACCATTCGAAGCCCTCGCCCACCGGCTTGAGCACCTTGTCCTGCAAATGCGCCGGCCAGCCCTGGGGCGAGGCGAGGATCCACTTCACCTGCTTGTCGCGGCCGATCTTCACCACACCCTGATGCCGTGCTGAAACGATGATGCTGTCGTCATCGGCGTCGTAGTCGATGGCGTTGACGTGGGCCCAGTTGCGCCCGGTGCCCACCCCCGGCGTGTCACCGAACGGCAGGTCGCCCTCGGCCAGCTCGTTGGCCAGGCGCTCGTCCTGTTTGTGTACGCCATCCGGCAGCTGGATCGCTGCCTTGCCCAGGGTTTCCAGCAGGTCGCCGCGGTACGGGTCGAGGATCTGGTTGAGGTCCCAGAAGTCCAGCACGTCACCGGCCTCGCTGACTTCGATGATGTGGTCGCGGATCGAGCGCACGCGCTTGCCGTCCGGGCGCCGGTAGTCGCTGGTGCCCACCCGCAGCAGGTAGCTGCCGTTGGGTGTCTCGCGGATCTCGTGGGAAAAGTCGGCGAACTTGTCTGGCAAATTGCGCTGCCAGATGCGCCGGCCGAGCAGGTCGTACTTGGAGTAGGTCTGGCCCTGGCCCCAGATCAGCTTGCCGTCGCGGGTCTGGTGGAAGCCCATGGTGCCGCCCAGGCCATCGCGGTGGTTGGAGTCGTGAATCTGCTCGATGTCCAGGTACCAGCGCACATCGCCGTTGCTGTCGGCGATCCAGTTGTTGCCCACCGAGTCCCACTCGGCGGCGCCGCCCAGGCCATTCCATTTGAAGGCACGCCCGCCGGGGATGTCCGCCAGCAGGTGGTTGAACAGGTACAGGCGCTGCTCGAAACCGGGCGCGACCGTGACCGGCTCCACCTCGGGCAGCGCTGCCGTCTGCTTCGCCACCACCGGCAGGCGCACCGCCGGGGCGTAGATTTCATAGCGTTCGCGGATGCGCTCGCCGTCGAGCTTGTAGCTCACCTCCACCTGGTTGACGTGGTCGGGGTACAGGCCGAACACCGGGATGCCGCCGTAAGTCCACAGCGAGCGGTCGGAGACGTCGTAGCTGATCGCCACACCGCGCTCGCCACGCCCCAGCACCCGCACATGGGCGGCACTCAGGCTGCGGCCTCCGTCGCGCACGATGGCGGTCAGCGGCGCCAGGCGGTACGGGTTGACCACCACGTCGCCCAGCAGGGTTTGATCACGGTCGGGCACCCGTGCGGTGACGCAGGCGCCTTCGGGCAGGTCGTGCGGTTGGGTCTTGGCATTCATGGCAAAGCTCCTTGTGCTCAGAAGTCGTAACGGGCGGTGGCGCCCACGGTGCGCGGGGTGCCCAGCACGCCGGCATAGCCGCCGTTGGCCGAGTTCCACAGGCTGGTGAAGTAGGTCTTGTCGCCGGCGTTCTTCACCCACAGCGACAGGTCGAGCACGCCGTCGCCCTGGTCCAGGCGCACGCCGGTGGACAGGTTGACGATGCCGTAGCTGGGGATCTGCCCGTAGTCGGAGTCGTCGATGGTGCCCACTGCCTTGGAGCGGAAGGCGTAGCTGGCGGTGACGTAGGGCTCGATCCGCTCGCTCAGCTGCCACTTGTACTGGCCGTTGAGGTTGGCGATGTACTTGGAGGCGCCGACCACCTGGTGGCCGGACAGGTCGCAGGTAGCGGTGGCGCTGGCCAGGCTCACTTCCGGCGGGCACGGGGCATCGTCGTACTGGGTGTAGCGCACGTCGTTCCACGAGCCATTGAAGTTGACGGTGAGGCCGCGCACCGGCAGGGCCGTGGCTTCGAACTCCAGGCCACGGGAGCGCACGTTGCCGGCGTTGGCCAGGTACTGCACGCGGTTGACCTGGTCGTAGACGTTGGCCTGGTAGCCGTGCACCTCGGTCCAGAACAGGTTGCTGTTGAGCTGCAGGCGGCCGTCCAGCAGGGTGCTCTTGACCCCCAGTTCGGCGTTGTTGGCGCGCTCGGTGCCCACCAGCAGCGAATCGGTGCCCAGCCGTGGCGCCGCGCCGACGGTGAGGTTGACCCCGCCGGACTTCTCGCCGTGGGACAGGCTGGCATAGCCCAGTACCTGATCATTGAAGCGATAGCTCAGGCTGAGCAGCCCGGAAGGGGCAAAGCTGTACTGGTTGAGATCACCCGAATCATAGGCCCCCACCCTGCCCTGGCGCGCCGTGGCCGCGGCACCGGTGACGGCCGCGCCACCGAACGGTGCATCGCGAGTCACCCAGGCGCTCTTCTCTTCATAGGTGCCGCGCACCCCGGCGGTGAAGTCCAGGCGCTCGGTGAGGTGCCAGGTGCCCTGGGCGAACAGGGCATAGCTGTCGGTGTCGATATGGCCGTTGCCGATAGTGGTGACATTGGCCAGGGCGCCGGCCGGGGTCAGGTTCCAGATATCCGCCTGCGGGCCGTTGTAGGTGAACGACTTGTTGTCCAGGTCCTGCTTGAAGTAGTAGGCGCCCAGTACGTAGTCGAAGAAGCCGCCCGTTGGCGAAGCCAGGCGGATTTCCTGCGAGTACTGCTTGTCACGCACCGACACTCCGGCGTTGTAGAACACCGGCACGTTCAGGCCGTCATCGTTGCGCGGGGTGAAATCCCACCAGCGGTAGGCCGTAATCGAGGTCAGGGTGAAGTCGTTGGGCAAGGTCCAGTTGGCCTCCACCGAGGTGCCGCCCTGGAATACCTTGACCATCTGGTCCGAGTCGAAATTGACCTTGCGGTCCTTGCCCGAAACCAGCGTGGCGCCGGCCTGGCGGGCCAGGCTTTCGTAGCGGTTTACCCCGTTGATGGTCGGCCCAGTGCTGTACAGGCTGAGCACGCCGTTGTCGGAGTCCTCTTCGTTGTACTCGCCGATCCAGCGCAGGTTGAAGGTTTCGCTGGGCTTGAACAGCAGCTGGGTACGGAAGCCCTGGCGCTTGCCGCCGTTGAGGTCGTGGCCGTTGTAGATGTTCTTCACATAACCGTCGTCCTCGGTGTGGTAGGCGCTGATACGCCCGGCGAGGGTGTCGGTGAGCGGCCCGGAGAAGCTGCCCTGGGTCTGCCAGTAGCCGTCCTCGCCCAGTGATGACTGCACGCTGCCCTCCTGGTGGAAGGTCGGCTTGCGGGTGGTGATGTTCAGCACCCCGGCGGTGGTGTTCTTGCCGAACAGCGTGCCCTGCGGGCCACGCAATACTTCGAGCTGCTCCACATCGAGCAGGTCGAACACCGCCATGCCCGGGCGGCCCAGGTAGACGTTGTCCAGGTACACACCGACGCTGCCTTCCAGGCCATCGCTGGCCGGGTTGTTGCCCAGGCCGCGAATGGAGATGCTCGACTGGCGCGCATGCACATAGGACACGTTGGTACTCGGCACCAGCTGCTGGATGTCCTGCACCCGGTAGATACGCTGGGTTTCCAGGGTTTCGCTGCTCAGCACGCTGATCGGCGTGGGCACGCTCTGCGCGCTCTCTTCGCGGCGGCGGGCATTGACGGTCACGGTGCCAAGCTTGGCGTCCTGCTTGGCGACGGGGGTGGCGTTGACAGGCTCTTCGGCAAAGCTGTTGCCGGCAGCGGCCAGCAGCAGGCCGGCGGCCAGGGGTTGCAGGGCAAACAGCGATGCGCGTACAGGCCATGGGGAAAGTCGGGACATGCAAATGCTCCTGAAGGCATGGGCCCTGGCGAGCATTTCCGTTGGCGGAACCGAATCGCAGTCAGAGGGGCTTTATTCTTTTAGGTGATATAAATATTTGTAATTCATATTTTGTGGAATAAGTGACTCCCTTTATAAGGTTCACAACCCTTCCCAGCAATTGCATTCCACCGAAAGTTTCCATGTAGAAAATGCATATCGACCTGCGCCAGCTCCGCCACTACATCGCCCTTGTCGAGCACCGCAGCTTCGTCGCCGCGGCAGCCGCGGTGAACCTCTCGCAATCGGCCTTCAGCCGCAGCATCCAGACGCTCGAGCACAACGTCGGCTGCCGCCTGGTCGACCGCGCCAGCAAGGAGCTGGCGCCGACCCGCCAGGGCCTGCTGGTGCTGGAGCACTCACGGCGGCTGGTGCACGGCGCGCACAACCTGGTCAACGAGATCAATCAGTTCAATGGCGCCACCACGGGCGTGGTGCGCTTCGGCTCGGGGCCTGCGCCGGCGGGCGGGCTGGTGCCCCGGGCGGTGGCACGCTTCGTCGCCGAATACCCGGCGGCGCGCACCTGCTTCCAGGTGGACAACTGGCAGGCGTTGAACCGCCGCTTGATGGCCGAAGAGATCGAATTCTTTGTCGCCGACACCCGCCAGTTCGAAGCCGACCCGGATTACCAGGTGCACAAGCTGACGCCGCAGCGCTGGCATTTCTGCTGCCGCGCCGGGCACCCGCTGACCGAGCAGGCCGAAGTGCGGGCGCGGGACCTGTTCGATTACCCGCTGGCGACGACGTTTCGCCCACCCAACATCCGCAAGATCCTCAGCGACCTCAGCGGCCGGCAGGACTTTTTACCCAGCGTGGAATGCGAGCATGGCTACGCGCTGCTCAACGTGGTGCAGCACTCGAACACCATCGGTATCGCCTGCAGCGCCAACCTGCTGCCGTACCAGCGCGAGGGGGGGCTGGTGGCGCTGAAGCTTTCGGACCTGGCGCCCGAGCAGGAAGAGGCGTGCTACACCCGCTATGGGGTGGTCAGCCGGGTGGGGTATGGCTTGTCACAACTGGCGCAGGGGCTGGTCAGGCAGCTGATTGCCTGCGACAGCGCCCTGTGATCAACGCTTGGCCAGGCGGCCGAGAATGCGGTCCAGCGCATTGGCAAACGCCTGCTTTTCCCGCTCGCCATACGGCGCCTGGCCACCGCCCACCTGGCCCTGCTCGCGCAGCTCGGTGAACAGGTTGCGCACCGCCAGCCGGTCGCCCATGTTGCGCTCGTCGAACTCGCGCCCGCGCGGGTCCAGCGCCGCCACGCCCTTCTTGATCAGGCGGTCGGCCAGCGGCACGTCGCTGCAGATCACCAGCTCGCCCGGCACGGCATTGTCCACCAGGTAATCGTCGGCTGCGTCCATGCCGCTGGGTACCACGATCAGCCGCACGCAGGCGAAGGCCGGCTTGATCTGCGGCTGGCCGGCCACCATCACCACCTCCAGCTTGCGCTTGAGGGCGAACTTGACGATCAGGTCCTTGGCCGCCTTGGGGCAGGCGTCGGCATCGATCCATATACGCATTGCTGTTGTTCCTCGAAAAACCGGGAGGGCTGCGCCCTCCTTTCGCGGCACAAGGCCGCTCCTACAAGGACCGCAGTATGCCTGTAGGAGCGGCCTTGCGTCGCGATGGGCTGCGCAGCGGCCCCTCAGCCAGCCGTCGCCCTGCGCTTCTCGGCCAACCGGCTACGCCCGTACAGGCACACGATCGCCAGCAACGCCAGCGCCTGCGCGCCCAGCGAGTAGGCATCGGCATGAATGCCCAGCCAGTCGAACTCGAAGAACGCCACCGGCCGCGTACCCAGCACACCGGCTTCCTGCAGCGCCTTGACGCCATGCCCGGCGAACACCACCGACAGCGCGCACAGCAAGGCCGCGTTGATGCTGAAGAACAGCGCCAGCGGCAATTTCGCCGAGCCGCGCAGGATCACCCAGGCCAGGCCCACCAGCAGCACCAGCGCCGTGGCGCCGCCCGCCAGCACTGCCTGGTGCCCGGCCGGGCCGGCCTGCAGCCACAGGGTTTCGTAGAACAGGATCACTTCGAACAGCTCGCGGTACACCGAGAAGAACGCCAGCAGGGCAAAACCGAAGCGCCCGCCGCCACTGACCAGGCTGCTCTTGATGTAGTTCTGCCAGGCGGCGGCATGGCGGCGGTCGTGCATCCACACACCTAGCCACAGCACCATCACCGAGGCGAACAGCGCCGTGCAGCCTTCGAGCAGCTCGCGCTGGGCGCCGCCCACGTTGATCACATAGGCCGCCAGGGCCCAGGTGGCGAAGCCGGCAACCAGCGCCAGGCCCCAGCCGATATTGACGCTGCGCACCGCCGACTGCTGGCCGGTGTTACGCAGGAAGGCGAGGATTGCCGCCAGCACCAGGATTGCTTCCAGGCCCTCGCGCAGCAGGATCAGCAGGCCGGAGATGTAGCTCAGCGACCAGCTCAGGCCATCGCTGCCCAGCAGTTTGGCGGCTTGCTTGAGTTTGCTCTTGGCGGTGTCCAGGCGTTGTTCGGCCTGGGCCAGCGGCAGGCCGTCCTGCAGCGACTGACGGTAGGCCATCAGCGACTTCTCGGTGTCCTTGCGCACCTGGGCGTCGATGTTGTCCAGGGAGCTTTCGACCAGTTCGAAGCCTTCCAGGTAGGCCGCCACCGACAGGTCGTAGGCCTGGTCGTGGTCGCCGGCGCGGTAGGCCGCCAGGCTCTTGTCCAGGGTGCTGGCGGTGTAGTCGAGCAACTGCGCCGGGCCGCGCTTGGCCTGCGGCGGCTTGGCACGCTGGGCACGGAAGGCGGCTACGGCATCGGGCCCCTCGTTGGCGGCCACTTCGGCGGGCGTCTGGCGGGCCAGGTCGGCAATGTTCCAGGTCTTGTCACCCACGACCGCCTGCGGGTCGGCGCTGAAGCTGGCGATATAAGCCGCTACGTCCCAGCGCTGGCGCTCGTCGAGCTGGTCGGCGAACGACGGCATCTCGGTGCCTTCGATCCCCAGCCCGAGGGTGTTGTACAGGTCGTACAGGCTCAGCTGGTCCAGCCGCGCAACGTTGCGCAGGTTGGCCGGTGGCGGCTCGAGGCCCAGGCCGGCCGGGCCGTCACCCAAGCCGGTGTCACCGTGGCAGATCGAGCAGTTCTGCACATAAAGCGCCGCACCGCGGGCCGGGTCGGGGGTAATGATCGGCGCCTGGCTGACCTCGTAGGCCACCGCCAGGCGGGCACCCAACTGGCGGGCCTGCCGGGCGACACCCGCACCCTCCTGGCGCTGGTCGATGGCCTGGCGCAGGCCCTGTACACCCTGTTCCAGCGCAGCGCGCTCGGGGTTGGCCGGCAGGCCCTTGACCAACTCGGCCAGGACCCCACTGAACTCCTGCTGCTCAAGGTATTCGCCGGTGTCCACCACCTTGCCGTCACGCACCGTCGGCGGGTAGTCGGCGCCAATGTAGTCCAGCAGATGCAGGGCCTTGGTTGCATCGGCGGGGGCCTCTGCCTGCGCCAGGGCGCTGCACAGCAGCATCGGAGCGAGCAGCAAGGCAAGCAGGCGGGAACGGGAATTCATGGCCAGTCTCAATGTAAATACGAAAGTGAACATTGTTCACTTCCACTCTGCGTCCCTCAAGGTTCGGGGGCAGATTTCATGAAAAATCTTGCGACAAATTGGCGATGGACGGCCCGTGAGCATGATTTTCCGACTGATGGCAATGGCCCGCAGAACACATCAATTCGCCATCACTAAGCCATTACTTTCGGTATAATCCCGCGCCGCCGTAATAGCCATTCGCAATCAAAGCGCCTCCAACGAGAGGTTCTGGCAATGACCAGAGGGCCCGCCGCCCCGCCCCCGTGGCCTCAACTGATTCAGGGAAGAAGAAGTCCGATGGTATCCCGCGCTCTAACCCTGGCGACCCTCGTCGCCGCTGTACAACTGACCGGTTGCTCGGTGTTCCGCAGCTACGACAGTGAACTGCAAGCCACCAATCAGCAGCTGGCCGCCGGCAATGTCGACGCCGCCCTGGCACTGCTGGAAGGCAACAACAAAGGTGAACAAAAGGACCTGCTCTACTACTTCGAAAAAGGCGAACTGCTGCGCTCCAAGGGCGATCTGCAGGGCAGCCAGGCCGCCTGGCGCTCCGCCGACAGCGTGGTGGTGCAGTGGGAAGAGTCGGTCAAGCTCGACACCGACAAGTACCTGAGCCAGTTCGGCAGCTACCTGGTCAACGACAAGGTCCGCCGCTACGAAGGCTACGACTACGAAAAAGTCATGCTGACCACGCAGATGGCCCTCAACCTGCTGGCACAAAACGACTTCGATGGCGCGCGCACCGAGATCAAGAAGACCCACGAGCGTGAAGCGGTAATCGCCGAACTGCGCGACAAGGAGTACCTCAAGCGCGAGGAAGAAGCCGACAAGGAAGGCATCAAGACCGAGTACAAGGATCTGCAGGGCTACCCGGTCGCCAGCCTCGACGCACCTGAAGTGGTCAACCTGAAGAACAGCTACCAGAGCGCCTTCAGCCACTACCTGTCCGGTTATGTCTATGAAGCCCTGGGCGAAAAAGGCCTGGCCGCGCCGGGCTACCGCAAGGCCGCCGAACTGCGCCCGAACACCCCGCTGCTGGACCAGGCCCTGCTGGAGCTGGACAGCAACAGCGCCAAGGCCGGCGAGAGCGATGTGCTGATCGTGGTGCAGACCGGCCTGGCCCCCGCCCGCGATTCGATTCGCATCCCCCTGCCGCTGCCGATCGAGAACAACCTGGTGATCACCCCGCTGTCGTTCCCGGTGATGAAGGAAGACACCTCCACCGCTCACCTCAGCGAAATCCAGCTCAACGACAAAGCCCTGGCCCTGACCGCGCTCAACAGCACCAGCGCCATGTCGCGCCGCGCCCTGCGTGACGACATGCCCGGCATCATCCTGCGCACCAGTGTGCGCGCCATCAGCCGCGGTGTGGCCCAGAAGAACCTGAACAAGGCCAACCCGATGGCCGGCCTGGTGGTGGGCATTGCCGGGACCGTGCTCGAAGGCGCCGACACCCGCACCTGGCGCACCCTGCCCAACGAGACCCAGGTGGCACGCGTGCGCCTCAAGCAAGGCGAACACCAGCTGGGCCTGCCGTCGAGCCTTGGCGGCACCCAGGTGAAGGTCAAGGTCGACCGCCCGTATCAGGTGGTGAGCCTGCGCGTGGTCGGCAACCGCGTATTCGCTGGCGGCCCCGCTGTCGAAGTTGCCCCGCAGGCCCCGGCACAAGCCGTCGCCAGCCTCAAGTGAAACAAGGATCGAACATGCGCAGAACATGCCTCGCCCTGGCCGCCGTCGCCCTGCTCGCCGGCTGCGCCACCCCGCCCCCTGCCCCAGGCAGCGCCGCCAGCAAGGTGGTGACCATGGGCCAGCTGGACGACATCGAAATCGGCCAGATGCGCGTCGCCCGCGAAAACGGCTTCCTCACTGTCAACGTGGCGCTGAACAACACCAGCCGCAGCAACCAGACCCTGTTCTACCGCTTCGCCTGGCTGGACAACAGCGGCTTCCCGGTAGCCGACGAAGAAGGCTGGAAGGCCCTGCCGCTGTACGGCAAGCAGGCCAAGTTCCTGCCCGCCATCGCACCGACCAGCAAGGCCACCGACTTCCGCCTCGAAGTCCACACCCGGTAAACCCTTTCAGGAGCATTTGACATGTTTGCACGCCTTTCCCTCGCCGCCCTCGCCATCGCCCTGGTCAGCGGCTGCAGCACCCCTTCGCCGGTTCTCGGCGGCAAGAACATCAGCTATGGCGACAACAAGGCCGTGGAGCTGGTTACCAACGAGTTCGGCTCCACCGACCTGCAGATGATCGCCGAGAGCATGACCCGTTCCCTGGCCCAGTCCGGCGTGCTGCACGGCCGCCCGGTGGTGCAGGTGTACGACGTGAAGAACAAGACCAGCGAGTACATCGATACCCGCGAGATCACCACCTCGATCAAGACCCAGCTGATGAAGTCCGGCACTGCCCGCTTCGCCAGCGACAACACCGAGATGCAAAGCCAGGTCGACCAGCTCAAGCTGCAGAACCAGAGCGGCCTGTACAAGAAGAACACGGTGGCCAAGACCGGCAACATGATCGCCGCCAAGTACCGCCTGGAAGGCTCGATCAGCTCCATCGTCAAGCGCAGCAGCGACTACAAGGACGTGTTCTACAAGTTCAGCCTGCAACTGATCGACGTGGAAAGCGGCCTGGCCGAGTGGATGGACGAAAAAGAAATCCGCAAGACCACGGAGCGCTGACCGATGCGTGCATGGATGGCAATCATCGGCCTGGCCTGCGCCTTCGGCGCGCAGGCGGCCCCCAAGGTGGCGGTGACCGACCTGGCCTATGAGGAGCGGGTGCAGGAGTACATCCACACCGTCAACGCCCAGAGCAGTGCCCAGGCCGGCATGTACCACGCCAGTGGCCAGTCGAGCTACAGCGAGTACGAGAGCCTCAACAGCTACATCGAGCAGACCGAGCTGCGCAAGTTCGGCGGTGATATCAAGGGCGAGATCCTCAAGACCGGCATGTTCCAGCTGGTCCAGGGCACCCCTTACACGGCCAGCGCCAAGGAGGACGTGTTCGATGTGATCCGCCGTATCAAGAACGGCGCGTTCAAGGGCGCCGACTACGTGCTGTTCGGTACCCTGTCGGACATCGACTTCCAGCAGGACATCAATGCGCTCGACCACACCGATAGCTATTCCGCGGTGCTGGGCCTGAGCGTGGTGGCCGACTTCAGCCTGATCAACACCCGCACGTTCGAAATCACCTCGGCGTTTACCGCCATGGGTGAGGGGCAGGACACCAAATTGGTGAATGGCCGCGACCGCCGCGTGACGCTGAACCGCCCACGGGTGGTACGCGATGTGTCGAAGGCGCTGGGCGAAGATGTGGCGCAGCAGTTGGCCGATCAGCTGGGCGGTGCCGGGCCAGGGCAGCCGCGACCGCCACGGGTGCGGGACAACCTGCCGCCGGATGAGCCGGCGCGGGTGTTGAACTGACGCTTCCTGGGGCTGCTTTGCAGCCCTATCGCCGGCAAGCCGGCTCCCACAGAGATCAACGTAGCCCTTTGTGGGAGCTGGCTTGCCAGCGAAAGGGTCGCACAGCGACCCCATGCTGTTTCAGCTTAACGATCCACCCTGTTCACCCCCCGCTCCACATCGTTGATCAACGCCTTGGCCATATCGCTCAAGATACGGGCCGCACTCCCCGCCAGCAGGTCCCCTTCCATTTCCGCCTCGGTGGACAGGTGGCGGATACAGCCGAGCAACACCGAAATCTCATCCAGCACTCGCGGCAGCGGAATGCCCGACTGCACACGGAACATTTCCAGGCAGGTTTCGCTGCCCTGGGTGGTGCAGGTTTTCAGGTCGTCGCTCATGGGCGTGGCTCCTGGGGGCCGTCGTTACGGGCCATCGTCTGTTCGATCAGGGCAGGCGCCATATCGGCGGCGTAGGCGGCGTTGCTGAGCATGTGCAGGCCCAGGTCGCCGGCGTGCAGCCGGCAGTGTTCGTCGAGGGTTTCGCTGACGCCGCGCAGCAGCTGGCTGGCGTGGGCCAGGGCGTCGGGGGTGGGGAGGTCGGTTTGGAGGGTGAAATAGGGGAG
>NZ_BQHO01000055.1 GCF_021601385.1 Pseudomonas parasichuanensis
TTGGGCGTGCAAATAAACGTCGACGCCGCGTAGAACAGCCGCCCCACCGGGTTGATATTGGCGTCCAGGCTGTCCTCGGCGAACGGCTCGACCAGCATCACCGTGCCATCCGCCTTCAGTGCCTTGTACGCATGCCGCGCCGCGCCCACCGGGTCGCCCATGTCATGCAGGCAATCGAAGAAGCACACCAGATCCAGGTCGTGGCCGGGGTAGTCCTTGGCCGACGCCTGCTGGAAGCTCACCTGCCCGCCCACACCGGCGTCCCGTGCCCGCTCAGTGGCGGTGGCCACCGACGGCGCGTGATAGTCATAGCCGACAAAATGCGACTGTGGAAACGCCTGGGCCATGACGATGGTCGAGGCGCCATGACCGCACCCCACATCCGCCACCTGCGCGCCGGCCTGCAGCTTGGCCACCACGCCCTCCAGCGCCGGCAGCCAATCGGCCACCAGGAAGGTGCGATAACCCGGGCGGAAGAACCGCTCGGTGCCACTGAACATGCACGGGTGGTGGTCACCCCAGGCCAGCGCGCCATCGCCGCGCATGGCCTTCACCAACTTGTCCTTGTCGTGGAACAGTGCCGCCAGCACCGCCGCGCCGCCGGCCATGTAGGCCGGCGAGTCTTCCAGCGCCAGGGTCATGGCCTGTTCTTCAGGCAGGGTGAAATGGCCGTGATCGTGCACCACATAACCCGCCGCAGCCTGGCCATTGAGCCATTCGCGCACCAGCCGGGGCTGGCATCCGGTGCGCTCGGCGAGCACTTCAGGGGTGACCGGCTGGCTGTCGGCCATCGCCCGGTACAGGCCGAGCTCGTCGCCCAGCACCACGTTGGCCAGGGTCGCCGCAGCGCCCATGTCGCCCACCAGCTTGCCCATGAATTCGTGAAGCCTTGCCTCGTCCATGACCTGACCTCCTCTGCTCAGAAGGCCACCGTCGGCGACGTCCGGTCCGGGGCGGTGGTCGGATCGATGATAGGCCCGCAGCAGACGCGGGCCCGGGCTTTAAGTCTAGACCCGCCTGCGCTATCTTCGCCGCGCTGCCGGCACACCCGCCACTTCCGGACGGCCGCACCCGCGCAGCAAAGGAATTGCCACCATGTTTTCCAGCCGTACCCTCGTCCTTGTCCTGGGCATTGCTTTCATCATCATTGACCAGTGGGTGAAACTGATCGCCCTCGTGGCCCTCGACAACCACAGCTATGTCCTGGGCAACCAGAACGTCTGGCTGGACCTGGCCCTGAGCCTCAACCCCGGCGCCTTCCTCAGCCTGGGGGCCGGCATGCCAGTGCTGCTCAAGCAGCTGATCTTCGTGGTCGCCGTGGGTGCGGTATGCTGCTGGGCCAGCGTCTGGGCGTTCAGGCAATGGCAGGCGGCGCCGATCAAGGCCTTCGCCGCGTGGTTCATCGCCGTGGGCGGCTTTTCCAACCTGATCGACCGGGTGTTTCGCGACGGCCATGTGGTCGACTACCTGGTGCTCAACATCGGGACGCTGCACACCGGCGTGTTCAACCTGGCGGATATCGCCATCATGGCTGGGGCGGCGGTGCTGCTGGTGGATGCACTGACCCGGCCAGTCAAGGGCTGACCGACACACCCTGCGGAGCCTGTCAGCCATTCCTGCGTCACTTCAACCGGGTGCATGATCGACTTCGTAGAAGTCGAAATGCACCTCGCCCAGCCCCTCGATGACGTCAGGTATGGTTGACCGCCGCCGCACGACGGCATCCCGGTAGGCTGCCAGTTGCGGAGGGTTCATCAAGTAGTCGGACAGCCGGGCCTGAGCCTGCTGAACATTGTCGAACAGGTGCAGTAGTTGCGCGGACAGCACCCCCTCTGCCACGCTCGACACGATGTTCTGGCGGATTGAGCCCTGGAAGAAAGCCAGCATGATATTCATATCGACGACAGGAATCCGGCCCAGGGGCAAGCCACAATGGGCCGGTCCATTGAGGATCAGTAACGGTTGCACGTGAAACGTCTCAGGCAACTTGAAGTTGCGCTTGAGGCATTGCTTCCTGAACGACTTGTCATGGGCTGCGATCGTCCGGACCTTACGCTCGAGTTGCTTGCTGGCTTCGATGACTTTGTTGCGATGATGGTGCGTTTCGGCAGGTTCGGCCGGTTGCAGGAAGCATTTGACCTCGGCCACCACCAAGGTTTCACCGATCAGCATCAGCAGGTCGATGTCTTCGTAGCGCAGTTCGGCAGTAGCCGGCAGGTTGAACTTCAAGGCGTGCCCCAGCACCTTGACCGAGGCCCCGATTGGCGATCGATGCGCCGCGACACCAAGCATTTCCCGCACGTAGCGCTCAAAGGCATGACCCCGCTGGGCCAGGTCAGCCCCCATCTGCCGCAACCAGATATTAACGTTGCGCCGCGTCGCCCCCCACAGCAAAGGTGCAAACAGCAGCAGCAGGTGATCGTCACCAACGCCGATCATCGGCTGCGTCCAGGGCTCGCACTGCTGGGCATCCTTAGCCCGTACGTCAAAGGTCAAGAAGTCCACCAGGGCCGAAGCACGCTCCCGGGTCAACCGCAGCGACTCTGCTACCGCGTCGATCAATGCACCACGACGAACCTGCGGCGCACCTGCGCTCAGGAACCATTTGCCTGCATCGGTGCCTTGCCCGGGTGGCGAGTCAAGCAGCAGGCGCGCCAGGCTCGCGACCACCGCCCAGCACTTGATCACATCCAGCAGGGTCCCGCCTTGCAGGCGCTCGCACTGGAACGTGGAAAGTGACTGGTAGTAAGGTTCCACAGCTTCCTGCAAAAGCTGGAACATCTCGCAAGAAGAGCGTCGCACCTCAGCCTCCTCGCACAACGGATAAACCTGGCTTTCCCCCTCTGCGCACACGGCAGCAATCGGCCGTGGAATCCCCAGTTGGCTGTGAGTGCTGGTAGTACGGCGCAGATGAAAGTCGCGCACCCAGGCCTGGGTCATCGCCTGCTGCAGCACATCTCGTCGGAACTGCCCGATGACCCGCCAGCGAACGATGGCCTCGTCAGAGGGGGAAAAGGTCGCGGTATCGTCCAGGCGGATGTGATAGTCGTTCCAAAGGCAGTCCTGCCAGTGGTACTCCAGGACCTGATAGCACGTACCCAACTGGTAGTCCCGGCGCAGCCGCTCAAAATCCACAGGTTGTCCGGCACTGCCCGCCGCCACAGCGTCCTCGCGCTGTGCCAGCAGGACGCGCAACGGCAGTGCGAGCCCATCTATATCGGATAACAGCACTTCGTCGAGTACGTGTTCCTGCCCATGCCCATCGCTGATCCGCGGCACGATCTGCCCCAGGAAGGCATCCTGCGAGACATCCTGACGGGCGAACGCGCGCACCGTTTCGTCGTAGCGCATGGCATTGAAGTTGGCATGTGCCACCAGGGCGCGAAGCTTGTGCTGACGGCTGAGGCTCTTGTCGGTGACGAATGACAATTGCTGGCGCACCGTTGCGAACGCGGCGTGAAACCACTCGCCGGCCTGTCGCAAGTTGTGGCAGTGGGCTCCTTGTGCCGACCGCTCGGCGTCACAACGCCAGTCTTGAAGGTTGAAACTGCGCTGGTTCGGACGTGATACGGCGTTACTGCGCACCCGCTGAATGAACGACATGGTCGAAGGTCACTCCCTGTAAACCCTCGACTGTGCCTGCCAGAACCCGCAGCGTAAAGCCGCGCCTGCTCAAGGCTGCGGCGGCGCCAGCTGCAGCACTTCGCTGGTGTAGTCCCACTCTTCCTGCACCTTGTCCGGGTGCTCGTTCAGGCGGATGCCATACGACGGGATGATCTGCCTGACCTTGGCCTGCCATTCGGGCGTGGCCAGCTTGTCCTTGAACACCTTGCCCAGCAGGTCGAGCATGATCGGCGGCGCGGTCGAGGCCCCCGGCGAAGCGCCCAGCAGCCCGGCGATGCTGCCGTCCTTGGCGGTGACGATCTCGGTCCCCAGCTTGAGCACACCACCCTGGCTCTCGTCCTTCTTGATGATCTGCACCCGCTGCCCGGCCTGCCACAGGCGCCAGTCCGCAGGCTTGGCCTCGGGGAAATAGGTCTGCAGCGCGGCAAAGCGGTCGTCGTCGGACTGCAGTACCTGGCCGATCAGGTACTGCACCAGGTCGAACTCGCGTACCCCCACCCGCACCATGGGCCAGGTGTTATGGATGGTGGTGCTGCCCAGCAGGTCCAGCAGCGACCCCTGCTTGAGGAACTTGGTGGAGAAGGTGGCGAACGGCCCGAACAGGATCATCCGCTTGCCATCGAGCACCCGGGTATCCAGGTGCGGCACCGACATCGGCGGTGCACCGGTGGCGGCGATGCCATAGGCCTTGGCCATGTGACGCTGGGCGATGGCCGGGTTGTCGGTGACCAGGAACGAGCCACCCACCGGGAAGCCGGCATAGTCCTTGGCCTCGTCGATGCCGGACTTCTGCAGCAACGGCAGTGCGGCGCCGCCGGCACCGATGAACAGGAACTTGGCGTCGGTGGCGGCCGTGCTGCCGTCCTTGAGGCTCTTGTACTCGACGTGCCAGCTGCCGTCGTCGTTGCGGGTGATGTTCTCGACCTCGGTGGACAGCTTCAGGTCGAAGTTCGGCCGGGTCTGCAGGTAGCCCACGTACTGGCGGGTGATCTCGCCAAAGTTGACGTCGGTGCCGATCGGCGTCCAGGTCACCGCCAGCTTCTGGTTGGGGTCGCGCCCTTCCATCATCAGCGGCACCCATTTGGCGATTTGCGCGTGGTCTTCGGAATACTGCATGGGCTTGAACAGCGGGCTGGCCTGCAGCGCCTCGTAGCGCTTGCGCAGGAAGCGGATGTTGTCGTCGCCCCAGACGAAACTCATGTGCGGGGTGGTGTTGATGAACGAGCGCGGGTTCTTCAACACCCCCTGCTTCACCTGCCAGGCGAGGAACTGCCGGGTGATCTGGAACGACTCGTTGATCTCCACCGCCTTGCTGATGTCGATCTTGCCGTCTTTTTCCGGCGTGTAGTTGAGCTCGGCCAGCGCCGAGTGCCCGGTGCCGGCGTTGTTCCAGCCGTTGGAGCTCTCTTCGGCGACCTTGTCCAGGCGCTCGACCATCTCCATCGACCAGCCCGGCTCCAGTTCGTTGAGCCAGATGGCGAGGGTGGAACTCATGATGCCGCCACCCACCAGCATCACATCGACCTTCTTGCTTTCGGCGGCCTGGGCAGTTGCCAGGCCCATGGCCAGGCACAGGGCTGCCAGGGCCCACGGGGATTTACCGACGATCTTCATGTGCGCATCCTTCAATGAGAGTCGTGAGCCTGAAACAAACTGAAATGAAGCTTAGCCGACTAAAACAGTCGGGTAGGGCTGCGCCTGTGTGCGGTTCGCCGTCGCGACTCACCGGCGATAGGCACTTGCCATCAGCTCAATCCCGAAATACTGTATGAATATTCAGTGTTCCGGACCATCCCATGCAGCTCATCGCCAAACTCGGCATCCTCGCCGACGCCGCCAAATACGACGCCTCCTGTGCCAGCAGCGGCGCGCCCAAGCGTGGTTCGCGTGGCCGCGACGGGCTGGGCGCCACCGACGGCATGGGCATCTGCCACAGCTACACCCCCGACGGCCGTTGTGTGTCGCTGCTCAAGGTGTTGCTGACCAACTTCTGCCTGTACGACTGCCAATACTGCGTCAACCGCCGCTCCAGCAATGTGCCGCGGGCGCGCTTCAGCCCCGAGGAAGTGGTGCGCCTGACCCTCGACTTCTACCGGCGCAACTGCATCAGCGGGCTGTTCCTCAGCTCCGGGATCATCCGCTCGGCCGACTACACCATGGAGCAGCTGATCCGAGTGGCGCGGCTGCTGCGCGAGGAGCACCACTTCCGTGGCTACATCCACCTCAAGACCATCCCCGATGCCGACCCGCTGCTGATCGAGGAAGCCGGGCGCCTGGCCGACCGGCTCAGCGTCAACATCGAGCTGCCCACCGACGCCAGCCTCCAGCGCCTGGCCCCGGAAAAGCAGGCCAGCACCATCCGCCAGGCCATGGGCGTGATCCACCAGGGCCAGCAAGCGGTGGCCAACGAGCCCCGGGCGCCGCGCTTCACCCCCGCCGGGCAGAGCACCCAGGTGATCGTCGGCGCCGACGCCACCGACGACAGTACCCTGCTGCGCAATGCCGAATCGCTGTACCAGGGCTACGGCCTCAAGCGCGTGTACTACTCGGCCTTCAGCCCGATCCCCGACAGCCCCGCCAGCGTGCCCCTGGCCGCCCCGCCGCTGCTGCGCGAGCACCGCCTGTACCAGGCCGACTTCCTGCTGCGCGGCTACGGCTACAAGGCCGGCGAGCTGCTTGGAGCAAATGCCAACCTGGCGCTGGACATCGACCCGAAACTGGCCTGGGCGCTGGCCAACCGCGAGGTGTTCCCGCTCGACGTCAACCGCGCAGAACCGGCGCTGCTGGCACGTATCCCCGGCATCGGCCTGCGCAGCGTGCAACGCATGGTGGCCCTGCGCCGCGAACGGCGGATCCGCTATGACGACCTGATCCAGCTGCGCTGCGTGCTGGAAAAAGCGCGCCCGTTCATCGTCACCAGCGACTACCGGCCGGCCCAGGCCGAACTGCGCAGCGGGCTGTTGCGCGAGCGCCTGCGCGAACCCCAAGCCCCCGTGCAGATGGGCTTGTGGGGATGATCGCGCTCGACTGCGACGACTGCTTCGCTACCTGGCGCGACCAGGCCAGACGCCTGCTGGGCCACGGCATCGACCCGGCCGAAGTGACCTGGGGCCAGGGCCCTATGGACGACTTGCTGGCCATACCGGCGGCGCTGCCCGAGGGCCCCGGCCCGTTCCGTGCCCGCGTGCCAGCGGCCTTGCTGGCCCAGCTGGAGCAGGCCGGGCGCTACCGGGGTGAGCAGCGCTGGAACCTCTTGTACGAAGTGCTCTGGCGCGTCGCCCATGGCGACCGCACCGCCATGCTCGCCGGCGACCGCCTGGGCAGCGAGTTGCAACGGCGCATCAAGCAGGTCGGCCGGGAGGCCCACCACCTGCATGCCTTCGTGCGCTTCGTGCCACTGCCCGCAGCACTGGCCGAACACCTGCAACTGGACCTGGTGGCCTACCACGAACCGGCCCATGACATCCTCGACAGCGCCAGCGGCCACTTTGCCGAGCGCCTGGGGCGCCAGCGCTGGCTGATCGCCACCCCACGCGACGGCGTCCGCTACGACGGCGCTGCATTCGATTACCAACGGCGCTGCCCCGAGGCCTGGCAGCACTGGGCACGCACTGCCGAAGACCCCGACGCCGAGCTGTGGTTGACCTATTACCGCCACACCTTCAACCCGGCCCGGCTCAACCCCGACGCCTTGCGCCAGCACCTGCCCGGGCGGTTCTGGCGCCACCTGCCGGAAGGGCCGCTGATTCCGCAATTGGTCGGCCAGGCGCGCCACGGCAAACAGCGGGACGGCCAGGCGCTGGAGGTGGGGTTGCAGGAAGGCAAACGCATCGCTGCACAGCCCAGTCAAAGCCGCTGAACGAAGCGTTCCCCGCCACTCTTGTATACAAACTGTCTACCCGGTTAGACTTCGCGCTTTTTCCGAGCGAGACCAACCATGGCCAGGATCACCGGCCGCAACGCCACCCTCTGCGGCCTCGCCGCCATCCTGCTGTGGAGCACCGCCTCGGGCCTGATCCGCAGTGTCAGCCAGCATTTCGGCGCCATTGGCGGCGCGGCATTGATCTATACCCTCGGTGCGCTGCTGTTGCTGCTGTTGCTGGGCCGTCCTCGCCTGCGCAAGGCTTCGCCCTTCTACCTGGTGACGGGCTCGGCACTGTTCGTCACCTACGAAATCTGCCTGTCGCTGGCTTTGGGTTACGCCCTGGACAGCACCCAGGCGATCCAGCTGATGGTGGTCAATTACCTGTGGCCGAGCCTGACCGTGCTGCTGGCGATCGTGATGAACCGCCAACCGGCGCGCTGGTACATCGTGCCCGGCACGGCACTGGCGCTACTGGGCATCCTCTGGGTGGTCGGCAGCGACGGCCTGGCGCTGCACAGCGTGCTCGCCAATGTCCGCTCCAACCCCCTCGGCTATGGCCTGGCGGCCACCTGCGCGGTCAGCTTCGCGCTGTACTGCAACGTCACCCGCCGCTACGCCGACGGGCAGAACCATGTGACGCTGTTCTTCCTGCTCACCGCTGGGGTGTTGTGGCTGAAGTACGCCTTCAGCCAGGAGACCCTGCCGGCCGTCACCACCGGCAGCGCCCTGGAACTGCTCGCCGCGGGCCTGGCCATGGCCGGTGGCTACGCGTTGTGGAACCTGGGCATCCTGCGCGGCAACCTGACCCTGCTGGCCACCGCCTCGTACTTCGCCCCGGTGCTGTCGTCGGCGTTTGCCGCGCTGTGGCTCGGTGCGCACCTGGCCCTGCAGTTCTGGCAGGGCGCGCTGCTGGTCACCCTGGGTTCTTTGCTGTGCTGGCAGGCGACCCGCCAGCCCCGCTCTGTCGCCTAACCCCTGTAGGAGCGGCCTCGTGACGCTTCAGGTGGCGCCAGGTTTGACAGCGAAACGGCACACCTGCCCACCGCGCAGCATGCATTCCAGGTGCTGCGCCTCGCCGCCGCCCAGGGCGCCGATCAGCGCCAGGTCCAGCTCGCAGACCGACGGGTGCACCTTGGCCAGGTGATGGAACACGCAGTTGTGGGCGACGATTTCCGGCTCACCGGACGTGCGAAAAAACACCGCTGCCTCATAGCCGGCCTGGTTCATGTGCTGCACGATCCGCGCCTCATCGACGACCTCATGCTCAAGGTCCGCAGCCAGCTTGCGACCCAGGCCACGCAGCAACGCCAGCAGCGCGTCGTGGCCAAGCAAGCCGGCGACCTCGTCGATCAGCAGGTTGGCCAGCAGCGGGTATTGGCGCGGGAACAGCTCGCGGGCCTGTTCGGTGAGCTGGTGCAACTGCTCCGGCCGGCGCCCGGTGGGCCGGGTGGCACCGCGCTGCACCAGGCCGTCGCGCTCCAGCGCCGCCAGGTGCTGGCGCACCGCGGTACGGGTGATCGCCAGCGCCTGGGCCAGGTCATCGATGCTCATGCCCGCCGGCTGGTGCAGCAGCGCGTAAAGCAGGTCACGCTGGGTACGACCCAATCCTTCCAGCATTGGCACAGGCTCCTGTTCAGAACTTGTCGGGGAACTGTTTGGCCAACGCCCCGGCCAGGGCGTCGGCCAGCACCAGCATGTGTTGGTGCATCATCTGCCAGGTCTGTGCTTCGCCCGCGTAGTCACGGGCGGCCAGCTGGTCGATCTGCGCCACATGGTGGCCGCCGTGGGCGCTGAGCAGGGTCAGCAAGGTCGGCTCGGGCAAATACGGATTGGCCTTGGCCAGGAACCCCGCGATGGCCTTGGCATTGCCCGACAGCTCGTTGACCGCCGCCTGCTGCCCGGCCTTGTCCCTGGCCACGGTGGCATCGCTGTAATGCTTGACCGCGCCCCAGTGCCCGGCCAGCAGCTTGAGCATCTGGTCAGCCGCCGGCTGCCCATACAAGGGCGCCAGGCTGTTGGCGATGGTGGTGGCGTTGCTCACCACCTGCCTGGCTGCCGTGTCGGCCTGGGCCTGGTTGCCGGCCTGGTTGGCAACGGCGTAGTTGCGCACCCAGAACACATGCTCGACCCACAAATCGCGCAGCGCCAGGCGCGTGCTCAGCGCCACAGGTTCCACGGCAGGCGCATCGGTGCTGGCCAGGGTCTGGTTGAATGCCGGCTGCGCGCACAAGGCGAGCAACAGCAATGCTGCAATCTTGATGTTCATGACGACACCCTCGAAGTGGATGACCCCCAACAAGGGTAATTTAAGCATCAAAATATGTTTTTATTGACCCGCGAGCGGCAATCGGACCAATGGTCCAGCGCTCATCCCTTGATGGCTTTCTCGATGGTTGCGATGTCGATCTTGCCCATGTCCATCATCGCCTCCCAGGCCCGCTTGGCCGCCGCCCGGTCACTGCCGGCAACGGCCTGGGTCAGCACACGCGGGCTGATCTGCCACGACAGCCCCCACTTGTCCTTGCACCAGCCACAGACACTCTCCTGGCCGCCGTTGCCGACGATGGCGTTCCAGTAACGATCGGTCTCCTCCTGGCTGTCGGTGGCCACCTGGAACGAGAACGCCTCGCTGTGGCTGAACGCCTTGCCACCGTTGAGGCCGATGCAGGGGATGCCCATCACCGTGAACTCGACGGTGATCACATCGCCCTGCTTGCCCGATGGGTAGTCGCCGGGCGCCAGGTGTACGGCGTTCACCTGGCTGTCTGGGAAGGTTTGGGCATAGAAGTTCGCGGCCTCTTCGGCGTCATGGTCGAACCAGAGGCAGATGCTGTTCTTCGGGGTCATGGTCGGGGCTCCCGGGGCACAAGGTCCCACGAGTCTAGCCCTCCTGCCCTGCGGCACCGGCGGTGCGCGATCAGCGGCCAGCCAGGGGGATCCACAGGTCGACGTAACCGCCACCGTGCAGCGGGTCAAAGTCGGCACTGTACAGCTCGAATTCCGGCGCATCGGCGGCCTGGTACCCGGAGGCGGGCAACCACTGGTTGAACACGGTGTAGACCGTCTGGTGGATCATCGACACATGGCCCTGGTGGCGGAACACCGCATACTCCCTCGCCGCCAGCCGGAAATGGCTGAAGTTCGGCGGCAGGTCGCGGCTGCCGGCCACCTCGACCCCGGCGATGTATTCGAAGCTGCCGTCATCACCGGGGTTGCAGCACACCCCGTAGGTGGCATCGCCGACCTGGCCCGGCACCCGCCCCACGTAAGGGTCGAAGGCTTGCCACAGGCCGGGGATGCCCTCGTTGCGTTCGAAGGTGAAGCGCCCGCCGAGGCCAGCGATGATGAAGGCATCGCGGTGTTCGAAACGCGGTTCGGCAAGCGGGATGAAGTCGAGTGTTTTCATGCGCAGGGGCTCCAGCAAGGCAGAGGGGTCGTGGGCCTGGCCGCGCAGCTGGCTCGGCGGCATGCCGAACAGCTCGCAAAAGGCCCGGGTGAACGCTTCGTGGGAGCTGTAGCCGGCCGTCAGCGCGACTTCAAGGATGTCCGGGCTGCCGCTGCGCAGGGCTTGCGCGGCACGGCTCAGGCGCCGGGCCCGCACATAGCGCATCACCGGCCAACCGGTGGCGGCGGCGAACTGCCGGGCCAGGGCAAACGGCGACAAGCCGAAATGCCGGGCGACACGGCCCAGGTCCAGGTCAGTGTCCAGGGCCGTCTCGATGTACCACAGGACGTGTTCGATGCTTCGCATTCCTTTGCTCCTCAGTCAGCGCAGCCACACTACCAAGGGTGTTGGCGGACGACTTGATCGTTCTTGCGCCTGGACGCAGGCCATCGTGGCCTGTTTCAGCGAGCCTGCTGCTGACTGAAGGCCAGGTGGTAACCGTTGCAGTCGCGCACCGCGAACTCCCGCGAGCCGTGCGCCATGTCCTGCAACGGCCAGGCGATGTCGGCTTGCCCTTTGACTTGGGCAAAGTAACCCTCGACGTCCTCTATGATCAGGTAAAAGGTGCCGGAGCAAGCCACCGGCTGCTGCCACAGGTCCTCTTGGGTGAACACCAGCGTACAGTCCAGCAGGCGTGCAGTGAGGGTCGACTGCGCGCTGTCGCTGACGTTGAAGCCGAGCACATCGCGGTAGAAGGCACGTGTGCGTTCCAGATCGGGGCAACGCAGAAGCAGGGCGATGGGCATGCTGGCCTCGTCGATGTAGGTCCTTGGAGAGCGGATCATCACCGTTAGCAGCCCAGGCGACAAGGGCTGGCAGCGGGCAGCGACACTGGCACAATGCCTCACCTACCACCTGCCCTATCAAGGAGGATTCATGTTGTCGCGCTCCATCCCGGCCATGCTGACCCTGGTCGCCACGCTGCTGCTCGGTGCCTGTGCCACCGCCCCGCAGCCCCCCGCTCCACCGCTTGGTCCCGTGCTGCCCGATACTGCGCAACGCAGCCAATGGATCGAACAGACCCTGGCCCAGGACCCTCTGGTCAAGAACCAAGCCAAACCGACGACCAACCCGAGCAGCGACGAGACCGTGGCCAAGCTGCGCAAAGAGCGCAACCTGCCTCTGCCGGATGACTATTGGGCACTGTACAAACAGAACCTCGATACGTTCCGCGCCGACATGCAACAACAGAAGGTCATCGGGCGCGCCGCCTACATCGCCGTCTACACCGACCAGCTCAGCCGCGCCGACGACCAGACCCTGCAACGCCTGGCCACCGCGCCCGACAGCCTGGACAAAACCACCGGCAACGCCTGGAGCCAACGCATGATCGAGCGCCTGATGAACTACTTCGCCAGCGACAACCAAGCCACCATCGTCACGCTGAAAAACCACATGCAGCGCATGGCCCTGATGGACCGCCAGTACAAGGTCTGCGCGCTGTACAGCGACTGCTGGGACAAGCCGTCGGCCAAATGACCTGGCCGGCGCCAGGTTTGACGCCGGGCGCCGCAGCGTTCAAGGTCGGTGCTGCACAAAGCAACCCAGCCCCACCCTGACGCGGAGACCACCATGCATTTCGACCTGATCCAGACCCTGAGCCTGGCCGGCAAGCCGGATGTGCCCAACGATGACCGCCTCGGCTGCGCCGAACGCCACGCCTGGGTCATCGACGGTGCCACCGACCTCGGCCCGGCCGGCCTGCTTGGCGAGCGCGGCGGTGCGGCCTGGCTGGCGGGCGCGGCGCAGCGTGCCTTCGCTGGCGCTGGCGGGCCGTTGCAAGGTGTCTGCGAGCAGGTATTCGAAACCCTGGCCAGGGACTACGCACAGGCCCGTCAGCGCGAACCGCTGGCCCCGTGGGAGCTGCCCCGCGCGGCCTTCGCCGCCGTGGCCCTGGAGGGTGACGAGCTGGTCTGCGCGCACCTGGCCGACTGTGTGGTGCTGCACCGCAGCGCCCAGGGCGTTGCCTTCCTCACCCCGGCCCCCGACCGCGAGGCCGAACGCGCCGAAGCTGCCGCCTTGGGCCCGGGCACCGGTGCCTTCGGTGTGCGCACACCTGCGGTACTGGCCGACCGCCGCGCCGCCCGCGAGCGGCCACGGGCCGTGCTGGGTGTCGAACCCGAACAGGCCCGCGCCGGTACCTGCTACAGCCGCACCCCAGTGGCCAGGGGCGACGATGTACTGCTGATGAGCGACGGCTTTGCCGCGCTGTTCGACACCTACCAGGCCTACGGCCCGGAAGCGTTCATCAGCCGCCTGCTGAGCCATGGGCTCGCCGACCTGGCCCGGACCCTGCGCGACATCGAGCAGCAAGACGCCGCCTGCGTGCGCTACCCGCGCTTCAAGATGAGTGACGATGCGTCGGCGATCTGGTTGCGGGTGGGCTGAGACCCAGAAAAGGACTACACGCAAAACGGAAAGCATGAAGTCGATTGTGCGCAAAGTCGGACGCAAGATGTTTCCGCGAACTACAAGCACAGCGGACAAACACCTGCCCTATCGACTCATGCACAAGGAAGCACGCCATGCTGATCCAGCCCCTCCCTTCCCACGGCCCCTGGGACCAAGGCATCAGCCTCGACAGGCACACCGTGCTCAGCACCCCCATCGGCCTGAATGCACAGGGTCACATGCAGTTCGAGATCCTGCGCACCGACATCGGCGAGGCGCTGTTCCAGCTCAAGTACCGCGACGACTACCAGCAGGTCGCCTTCCTCGCCCGTTCGGTGGCCGCCGCGCTGGCCGGGCAACGCTTCGACCTGGTCATCCCCATGCCTGCCAGCAGGCAGCGCCCCAGCCAGCCGGTCCACGAAGTGGCCAGGCAGGCGGCGGAGCTATTGGGCAGTACCTACAGCGACCAGCTTTTGCTGAAAACCTGGCACACCGCGATGATGTCCGACCTCGCCAACTATCAACAACGGGTCGAGGCACTGGCCGGCTGTTTCATCGTCAACGACACCTTGCGCCACCCCTTCGATGTGCTGCTGCTGGACGACCTGATCGACACCGGTGCCTCGCTGCAGGCTGCCTGCACCGCCCTGCGCGAATGCGCAAACATCCGCAGCATTTCGCTGGTCGCCCTGACGCGCAGGCACTGAACAGGCAAAAAAAGGCGCCTCACGGAGGCGCCAAAACATTCACCTGTAACCAAAGGAGCACGTGGGCTTCTAAAGGTGAATTCGGGTAGTCACAGAATCGACAGCGGGTACTCGACGATCAGCCGCACCTCGTCCAGGTCCGACTCGAACGCCGTGGCCCGGGTGGTGGCCTGGCGCACCCGCAGCGACAGGTCCTTGGCCGCGCCAGTCTGCACCACATACTTGACCTCGATGTCGCGCTCCCAGCGCTTCTGGTCGGTGAGTGGGTCGCCGTTGCCATCGCGGCGCATGTAGACGGCGTTGGCGTTGCTGTAGTCGGCGTCGCTGCCACGCCCGTAGCGGGTCATGAAGGTCAACCCCGGCACGCCATAGGCCGCCATGTTCAGGTCGTAGCGCAGCATCCAGGAGCGCTCCTTCGGCGAGTTGAAGTCGCTGTACTGGATGGAGTTGTCGAGGAAAATCGAGTCGGACTGGCGCAGGTAGTCGAAGTCGTCGTCGCCGTTGTTGCGCTGGTGGGTGAGCGCCAGGGTGTGGGCGCCGTAGCGCACGCCGAGCTTGGCGCTCCAGATATCGTTGTCGAACTGGCCGAGGCGCTGGCGGCCTTCGTCCTTTGCGTTGTAGAAGTTGAACCCACCGATCAGCGCCAACTCTTCGCTGAGGGGCCAGGTCACGCTGGTGCCGGCGTAGTACTGGTTCCAGACATCCTTCAGGCGGCTGCCGAACAGGCTGACGCTGACGTAGTCGTTGATCGCGTAGTCGCCACCGCCGTAGGCGATCCACGGCGAGTCCACCGGGCCGCCATAAAAGGTCACGAAGTTGTCGTGCAGGTCGCTGGACACCGGCTGGCTCATGGCGTGCAGGCGCCCGCCCTGCAGGGTCAGGCCCTTGAGGCTGGTGTTTTCCACGGTCACGCCCCGAAAGCTCTCCGGCAGCAGGCGCGAGTCGCCGGCGGCCACCACCGGGTTGGCCGGGAACACATCACCCACCCGTAGCACGGTGTCGTAAAGGCGCAGCTTGGCGGCGCCACCGACCTTGCTGTATTCGTCCCGGGCCTGGCCGTCGCGGTCCACCGGCAGCACATCGAACGAGCTGCGCCCGCCATTGCGCCCACCGCCGGTGTCGAGCTTCAGCCCGAGCATGGCGAAGGCATCCAGCCCCACGCCCACGGTGCCCTCGGTGAAGCCGGACTCGAAGCGGGTGATGATGGCGTGGGCCCAGGCCTCGGAGTAGCCATTGGCGCTGGCCTTGCCGCTGTTGTAGGTCGGCGCCGGGCCGTCGCGGTGGTCACGGTTGAAATAGAAATTGCGGTTGAGCACATTCAGGCGGCTGCCTTCGATGAAGCCCTCCTGCTGCGCTTCGCCGGCCCAGGCGGCGGGGCCGGCCATTGCCACCAGGGCGGCCAGGGAAAGTGTCGGACCGTTTCTCATGCGATGCTCCTTCGCTGCGGCTGTTGTAGTTGTACGGCCTCGGCGCTGGAGCGTCCCTGGTCTGGCCAGATGCGCATGCACCCAGCCCCTTCGGCCGAGGCTGATGCTCGCTGCTGGCGGATAACGGCAAGGTGATGGGCGGATTACAATTGCGTCATGCGCGCTTGTGCCCGGTATTGAGATGCTGAGTTGACAGGGTGGGTGGGGCTTGTGGGCCAGGAGGGTTTGCTTCAACGCTTCAAAGCGGAGCGATACGCCGCCGCACGCCCGCGTTTGCCTATCGCCACCACCAGCACAACGACGCGCTGATCCTCTACCCGATAGACCAGTCGATAACCTGAGGACTTGAGTTTGATCTTGTAGTGGTTAGGCAAGTCGCGCATCGCATCCGCTGGCACCCAGGGCAGTACCAGCCGCTCACGCAGTTTCTTCTTGGCTTGTTCACGCACGGTATGGCCAAGCTTCTGCCACTCCTTCAACGCAGAGGGCAGAAACTCGAGTTCATAGGTCATCCAACTTCACCGGCACGGGCTTCTCGTGGGCACGTGCCTTGACCAGCTCCGCCAGTTCGATGTCTTCCAGTTGCTCCATCATCGCCTCATAGAGTTCAGCGGGCACCATATAGCCCATGACGCGATTATGATTGAGCACGGCCACCGGCTGCCCCTGTGCACCCGCCATGACAGCCGTGGGATTCTTCTTTAATTCCGAGACGCTGACAGTGATGTCGGCAAAGATGTGCTGCATGATTCAGCCCTCAATGAAGTACCAGATTTTGGTCTTTATCTTGAGCCTGTTCAAGTCGCCCCTATCGCTGCTCCTGGTCAGCCAAAGACAGTGTCAGCCCATCACGATGACGCAGACTCCCTGCCCCGTCACCTGGCATTTCTATCAGTAGACACATGCCGCACCCTCCCGAAACATGCCAGCTGCCAGCTCGAAGGGAGTGCCCGCCATGCAAAGCGCCACGCTGTTCTGGAAGGTTGCCAATGGCGACCACCCCTGCCCGCACGCGTCCTCGCTGCTGGGCTGGGAGTTCATCTTCTATGAGCCGGACAAACGCCAGGTGAGGGTGCGTTTTCATGCCTCGCCTTCACTGACCACGCCGCTGCAGTGCATCCACGGCGGCATGCTCGGGGCCATGCTGGATGACTGCATGGGCGCGGCGGTACTGGCCGCCCTCGGCCCTGAAGAGGTGGCGCTGAGCGCCAGGCTCGAAACCCGCTTGCTGGCCCCCGCCCTGCCTGGCCACCTGGCCGGCGTGGCCAGGGTCACCCGCCGCACCGGCACGCTGCACTACACCAGCGGTGAACTGCACGCCGAGGACGGCACCCTGCTGGCGACCGGCAAGGCCTGCTACAAGGTCATCCCCCTGCCGCCGGGCGGGGTCTTGCAGGGTGCCGCCGAGCAAGGGTAATGGGCCTGGCCTTACCTTGCGCATCTGTAACCCTGGCGTCATGCCCCTGTTGGCTGGCGCTGGATAGCCTGGGCTTCGAAACCTGACCCCTTTCGGAGGCCCACCATGCTACGACTGACCCTGACCGCCGCGCTGCTGGCGCTGTCCCTCTCGGCCCAGGCCACAGGCTTTAACGCCCAGCCCAACGAGCGGCTGCTGGAGGACCACCAGCAGGCCGTGGCGGCCTACGCGGCAGAACGCGCCAAGCCCATGCCGGAGATCGTCGACTACCGCTATGGCATGCGCCTGGACGTCGCCAACCTGGTGCGCCAGTCGGCCGACCCGCGCAACTGCAGCGTCGTGCCCCGCCTGATGACCTACGAGGACAGCCAGGGCACCCTGCGCACCGTGCGCTACGTGATGCAGTCGCAGTGCATCAACAACAAATGACCTGCTGGCGCCACGCCTGGTCTCAGGCGCTGACGCGACGTTGTGCCAGGCTGCGGTAGCCCAGCCACAGCACACCCAGCAGCAGCGCCCCCAGCAGCACCATCAACTCAAGGCTGTAGCGCGCCACCAGAGCCGGGAAACCGAGCACTTCGCGGTACACCTGGATATCGGCGCTGCCGTCGGCATGCCGGATGCTGATGCCGCCCTGGCGGATCTGCGAGTAGTCAGCGTCGAAATACACCCATATCCAACTCTCGCCCGCCGCTTCGATACTGGGGATTTCGATGAGGTTGGTGGGTGCCTCCAGCAAGGTGTCGTTGCCGGCGGCGTCGCGAATCTGCACCAGGCCCTTGGCCGGCAGGCGGATCTGCACGGCCTGCAGCGGGCGCTGACGGTGGTTGAACAGTTCGATCAGCAGCCCGGTGCGGTGGTCTACCAGCCCCGCCTCGAAGGGTTTGCCGAACAGCTGCCGGTACGGTGCCTGGGCCAACTCCACCAGTTTGTCGACCTGCGGGTCGCTGAGCGCGCCGTTGCCGATCTCGCGGACGAGCCCATGCAGGCGCTCGAACTTGAGCAACGCGTTGGCCGTGCTGATACGTTCACTGAACTGGCCCGGGTAGGTAAGGTGGGCGTAGGTCAGGTGCGCTTCGAGGCGATCGTCATCGCGCAGCAGGGCGTAGAGCGCGGCGGCGGCGACCGCGACGACCAGCAGGCCCACGAGGCCTTTACCGACTTTTTCCCAGATCACCTTGGGGTTCCTTGTACTGCAGGGTTGGCGACAGATAATGGCGGGCAAGGTTGCCAAGAAGCCGAGGCCGGGGCAAGGCATGTTTGCCTTGGCTGGCCACTTGCTCGCAAGGCCGGCTCATCCTCTGCCCAGCAACCCCGGCACCGCCACCACCAGCATCGCCACCCCGGACAGGGTCAGCAGCCCCAGCACGATCCGCCGGAACGCCAGCTCGCTGATGCCCAGGTACAACCGGGTGCCGAACAGGGTCGGCAGCAGCATCGCCAGCGCCACCACGGCAAACGACGGCAGCAGCGCCGTAGTCACCAGGCCGTTGCCGATATAGGTGAGCAGGGTCACTGCCAGCATCGAAAGGTTGAAGTTCTGGATTACCGCACGCTGGGTGTCGCGCTCAAAACCACGCAAGGTGCACCACAGCGTAGGCACGGTGCCGGTGAAACCGCCGATGCCGCCCAGTACACCCCCGACCATGCCCACCGCGCCATCGGCCAGGCGCCCGCCGCGCAGCCTGGGCAGGCGCGGCGCCAGCAGCATCAGCGGGCACCACAGCACCAGCAGGCTGCCGAACACCGCCTTGAACCACAGCATGTCCAGGTATGGCAGCACCCACACCCCCAGCGGGATACCCGCCAGGCCGCCGAGCACGAAGGGCCACAGCAGGGCCCAGCTGAACCCCCGGCGCACACTGAACACGGCGATCAACTGGCCGCTGAGGCTGCCGAACACGGTCAGCACCGCCGCCGCCTGGGGTTCAAGGCCCCAAGCCCAGAACGACATGGCCACCATGCCGAAGGCAAAGCCTGACAGGCCTTGGACGAAACCGGCAACGACAGCGCCCAGGGCGATCAGCAACAGCGGGTCCATGAATACTCCATGCAGGTGGCCAGTGGGGCAGCATTCCCCACCCATCAGTGGGTGACTATCCCCAGGTTTGCGGCAAAGCCTGAGCGTATCGCGCTCGCACTCTTTGCAACATCTTGAAATATCTGGCCCTTGGCCACTTTGCCTTTGGCACAGCCGTTGCTCATCCCACCTACAGGGCACGGCGCCACCCCCGAGGGTGGGCAACAGATGCCCGTTGCACAACACGGGGCATACCGCAATGAAGAAACCAGCAGCAACATCCCTACAGGTGTTCAGGTTGTCCTCAATCACGGCGCTGCTGCTCAGCTTTGGGCTGGTGGGTGCAGTGGCCGGATCACTGGACGACGTCAGCGAGCCACCACCCGGCGACCCTTCCGCCTACAGCCCCCCACCTGCCGACCCGGTGGCCGCGGCGGCGGCGCTCGAAGCACTGAAAAGCATGCCCGAAGCCAACGAGGGCTCGCTGGAACTGAGCAATGGGGTTTACGGCGACCGCACCACGGTAACCACCGACAACGTGCTGCAGCCAGCGCAGCAAACCTCGCGCAAGTACCCCACCAACGGCAAGCCCAGCCCGTTGTTCGGCGCCGAGCCGTTCACCCAGCAACTGCTGCTGCTCGAAGAATTCGGCCCGGAGAAACTCGACCCGGCCACCCCGCCCTAC
>NZ_BQHO01000056.1 GCF_021601385.1 Pseudomonas parasichuanensis
CGAAGGAGTGGGGGCAACAGCAGCTGCGCTGGTAGACTTATCCACAGTTGCTGGTAACAAAATCAGCAATCCGCCCTGGGTCAAATTTCAATCGGCAGGGTGGGTCAATTTTCCATCAGCGCCAACATGGCACCCATTGCGAGGAAGCCAGCAGCCTGGCCGAGCACAAGCTCAAGGACGTGCGCGAGAGGATGGCTGACCTGGCGCGCATGGAGGCCGTGCTGTCTGATTTGGTGTGCGCCTGCCATGCGCGGAAGGGGAACGTTTCCTGCCCGCTGATTGCGTCACTGCAAGGGAAGAAAGAACCGCGCAGTGCGGACGCGGTGTAGCCCGAGGGAACTACGCCTTAGCGTGCTTTATTTTCCGTTTTCTGAGGCGACTCCAACGTCAGAAAAGACCGTGCGGTCGACTTTTGATATTTCGTGCTGTCGCCTTCTGAAAGTGACACCAAGGCCCCGCATTGCAGGGCCTTTTTTATCTCAAAACACTTTCTTAAAAGCATTTTCTCAAATACTCTCGGGAGACCGCGATTTGAGAAAAGGCCATGACCCAAACTAACCCGCTTGAGAAAGACCTAAGTTCTGAGCAAATCGAACTGCGCGAGGCCGTTAACTATGCCCGATCCATCGGGACAACTGGCGTCAACGGGGTGTCGGTCGAGGTGCTAGAGCACTATTTCGCGCTGCTCGATCAGACCACTAGCCAGGTGGCCACCTGATGCTGATTGGCTACGCTCGCGTCTCAACTGTCGATCAAGACTTACGCCTCCAGCTCGACGCACTACAAGCCGCTGGATGCGACAAAGTTTTCACCGATAAGGCCAGCGGGAAGAAGCTAGACCGCGCCGGCCTGGTAGATGCACTGGCTTTCGCCCGCGAGGGTGACACGCTCGTCGTGTGGAAGCTGGATCGCCTTGGCCGCTCAATGAAAGGGCTGGTTGATCTTGCTGCCGACCTCGATGCGCGGAAGGTCGATCTTCGCTCGCTCACTGACGGTATCGACACCAAAGGCACCGCTGGGCGCTTCTTCTTTCACGTCCTCGCAGCCATGGCGGAAATGGAGCGGGAATTGATCCTGGAGCGAACCAAGGCCGGCCTTGAAGCCGCCAGGCGTAGCGGAAAGGTCGGGGGCCGGCCTCCGGTTATGACCCCGGCAAAGACCGAGGCGGCGCAGACATTGCTGAGCAACGGGATGGACGCCAAGGAGGTGGCCATGTCCATCGGGGTATCGTTGCCAACCCTCTATCGACACCTGCCGGCGCGGGATCGGGAATAGGCCACCGGCCGACCTGGCGCGCCCCTGGACGTGATTGCGCAATTGCACCTATTTGGCCAGCCGCTTGCATCCGACTTGACCAGTTAGCGGCAGAGACACGACAGGCAGAGATCGGCCAATAGCCGACAATGACGACACTGGAAATCCCCGCCTGTGAGCGTCGGCTCAGGGCGGGACAGCGTCATCCAGCTACCTGCGCCACTGACTCAGCCTTGTCCAGCCGGCCGCGCCGCACGAACAGACTGACCAGCCGTTGACGGATCGCCACCTGGAGTTCCGCCAGTTGTTCCGGCGTGATGCGAATTTCACCCGCTCGACGAGCGCAACACCGGCGCCGCCTACGCCAAGAACCGGCGAATCGAACTCAAACTCACGAACCGCTGAGCGCCGCGTCACCGCGCTGCTGCGCCAGCCAGTCGCGCGGGGCGCAGCCCATGCGCACGCGGAAGGCGCGCGCCAGAGCGTTCGGGCTGCCGTAGCCGACGCGGTCGGCCACCACCGCCACCGGCCGCCCCTGCTTGAGCAGGGTGCAACTGACGTTCATCCGCCAGTCGGCCAGATAGTCGCCCGGCGTGACGCCCACCGCGTCCTTGAACGCGGCGGCGAAGCGCGCGCGTGACATGCCCGCCTTCGCCGCCAGCGCCTCGAGCGACCACGCGGTCTGCGGCGCATCGTGCATGGCGGTTATGGCGCGCGCGAGTTTCGGGTCGGCCAGGCCCGCCAGCAGTCCGGTGGCGCCAAGCCGCCCATCCATCAGATAACGCAGCAACTGGATCAGTAGCAACTCGCACAAGCGGTCGATGGCGGCCTGCCGACCGCACTGGTCGCGCTCGGCTTCGGCAAACAGCAACTCTAGCGTCGGCCCGAGGCCGGGCAAGTCCGCCAACGGAATCAGCAGCATCGACGGCAAGGCCATGGCCAACGGATTGCCCGTCGAAGCGCCCAGGTCGACCTCCGCACACAACCGCTCAGCGGTATCGCCGGGGGCGGCGACAAAACGATGCGACGCCACGCGCGGATAAAACAGCAGGCTCGGCTCGGTAACCAGCAGATCTTCATGCACGGGCGAACGCGCCGTAATCGGGCCGCGCCGCACCAGATGGATATAGCCATGCGGCGCCGCGTAATGATGCTGCCCACAGAAGGCGCCGCTGTGAAAAACGCGCGCCGAAAGCGAGTAGTGCCGGAGCAAGCCGGCCAGTCGATCCGCCATTCCACTCTCCATATAAGACGATAGGTTACGTATTTGATACTTTACGTGCCATATCGTACCAAACAAAGGGCGATCATGCCCACGTGCTCTTGCACCTCACCCACTACGGAGATAGACATGACCCAAATCGCCCCCCTGACCATCGACACCGCTGACGCCGCTACCGCTGCCACACTCAAGGCCGTCAAAGCCAAGCTTGGCATGGTGCCGAACCTGTTCGCCACGCTGGCCCACGCGCCGGCGGCGCTCAATGGCTACCTCGGCTTGTCCGAAACGCTGGGCACCGGCCGCCTGAATGCCTCCCAGCGCGAGATCGTTGCGCTCGCTGCCGGTCAAGCCAATCGCTGCCAGTATTGCCTGAGCGCACACACCCTGATCGGCAAAGGTGCCGGACTGTCGGCAGAGGCCATCGCCGCGGCCCGCACCGGCCAGGCGGCCAACGCACTTGACGATGCAATCGCCGGCTTTGCCCGCGCGCTGGTCGAGCAACGCGGCGTGGTGTCGGCCGACGCCATGGCCAACTACCGCCGCGCGGGGCTCGACGACGGCCTGATACTGGAAGTGATCGCCAACGTCGCGCTGAACACGCTCACCAACTACACCAACCACATCGCCGACACCACGGTGGATTTCCCCGTGGTCGCCGTCTGATCTCCATAGGCATATAAGGAGAACACGATGAAAATCGCACTCACCGGCGCTCTGCTCGCCAGCGCCCTCGTCCTGCCACTGGCCGTCACGGCCGGCGACTTTTCGCCCTATGTGGACAGCCAGGGCGGCATCAGCCGCCCCACAGACTTCCGCACAAACTTCGTCCACCTGGGCTCATATGCGGTGTTGGACGAAAAATCCGCCTCTCGCGGCTTGCACGATGTGTACACCGAAAAGGCCTCGGCCGAGCACTACCGCAAGACCGGCAAGTTCTTGGACGGCGCCACGCTGGTGAAAGAGATCCGCAAGCTCGAAACCAGCGCCATGACCACTGGCAACCCTGTGGTCTGGGGTTCCGATGCGGCCGTGTGGTTCGTGATGGTCAAGGACGCCAAAGGCCGTTTCGCCAGCAACCCCTTGTGGGGCGACGGCTGGGGCTGGGCGCTGTTCAAGGCCGACGCCCCCGCCAAGAATGTCGCCGTCAGCTACGAAGCCGACTGCATGGGCTGCCATGTGCCGGCGGCCAAGACCGACCGCGTATTCATCCAGGGCTATCCGACACTGACCCAGCACTGACTTGCTGCCGGGTTACGCTTCGCGCAGGATGGCACCTCCGTCCTGCGCGAGCCACCCTTTCCGGAAGCGCGCCATGCCGACACTCGACGCCTTTCTGACCGACGTCCGCGCCTGCACGCGCTGCGCACCGCATCTGCCACACGGCGTGCAGCCGGTCTTCCAGTTTCACCCGAGTGCGCCCATCCTCATCGCCGGCCAAGCACCGGGGGCCCGGGTCCATGCCTCAGGCGTGCCCTTCGACGACGCCAGCGGCGCGCGTCTGCGCGCCTGGCTGGGCGTGGACCGCGACACCTTCTACGACCCTACCCGCATCGCCATTCTGCCCATGGGCTTCTGTTATCCGGGCACCGGCAAAAGCGGTGACCTGCCGCTACGCCCGGAGTGCGCCCCCCGCCTGGCGCGAAGCCTTCATGCAGCGTTTCGAGCGCCTGTCGCTGGTCATCGTGCTGGGCAGCTACGCCATGGACTACCACCTCGGTACTGGCAAGACGCCGCTCACCCGGGTGGTCGAAGCCTGGCGCGAGCACTGGCCGCAAGCGTTCCCCCTGCCTCACCCTAGCCCGCGCAACAATCGCTGGCTGGTGCGCAACCCCTGGTTCCAACAAGACGTGCTGCCCGCGCTGCAAGCACGCGTCCAGGCAGTCCTCACCGCCAACCCCAAGGAAACCCCATGACCGACGACACCGCCGCCATTACCGAGCTGCTGCACAAGTACTACGACACCCTGGCCTGGGCGAACGGAGACAGGCACCGGCTTTGGAGCGATGAACGACGGCTTCAGGTGCGGTAGCTGACGCCTGGGACCTCAATCACCGTATGACCGGGTCGAAAGCGGTCCTTTCTCTGACAACATCGCCCTAGCCCGCACTCAACCCCCACAACACATCCAGCACATGTTGCGTAGGCCGCTCGACGTCCCCACCACGGTGGGCAATACCAAGTTGACGCCACAATAAGGGCTGTAATGGCCGCATGACGATCCTGGTATCGGGCAATGGCGTGGAGGCTTCATGCGGCAACAACGTCGCACCATAACCGGCCGCCACTAGGCTTTTGATCGCATCGTTGTAGTTCAGTTGAATACGCGGCGTGGGCGGCCAGCCAACCGGGGGTCACAACATCCGGGCATTCCCAGCGAGCCGGCAAGAAGGCCATGACCGGGTCCCGCCGCCATGGCTCGATCCGCAATTCCTTCACCGGGGTCTGTGGCAGCGCGACCAGACCGATCTCCAAAGAGCCCTCGGCAAGCTTCTTCAAAGTTTCCTGCGACGTGAGCACCGCGACCTGCACATCGATAGCGGGATGGCGTTGGCCCAACGTCTCCAAAGCTTGCGGCATCAACTGTGCGATGGCCCCTGTGGAGGCACCCAGCCGCACACGCCCGGCCAAGCCCTGCACCTGACGCTCCACGTCCTCAAGCGCCTGCTCCGCATCCGCCAACAGGCGCCGCGCGCGCTCCACCAGCGTTTCTCCAATCGCCGAAGGCTGAATGCGCCCACGTGTGCGCGACAACAGCTTTCCGCCAACCCGCGACTCCAGGTCGGCAATATGCAAACTGACCGTGGGTGGCGCGAGGTGCAGCACACGGGCCGCCTCGGCAAACGAACCCAGGTCGGCAATGGCCACCAACGTGCGCAGACGGTCCAGGCTGATTTCGCGCATGAGTCACTCCTTGTTCAGAAAAGCTGAATTTCATCGTTTAGAAATTCAACTTTTCCTATCTTAGCCCCTCACTGAAGATTGGAACTCCTGATTTCCTATGTCCGAGAGCATTCCATGGCAAGTCCTCTTATATTCATCGACGGCGACCAAGGCACCACCGGGTTGCAAATCCATCAACGTCTACGCGACCGGACCGATCTGCGGCTTATCACGCTCAGCCCCGAACATCGCAAGGATCCGCAACGTCGCGCCGAAATCATCAACGCCTGCGACATCGCGATTCTCTGCTTGCCCGACCAAGCCGCACGCGACGCTGTAGCGAGCATCGAAAACCCCGCCGTTCGGGTGATCGATGCGAGTTCGGCGCACCGCACCCATCCAGACTGGACCTATGGTTTCGCGGAGATGAACTCGCAGCAGGCCCAACGCATCGCCACGGCACGGCGGGTCAGCAATCCCGGTTGCTATCCCACGGGGGCGATAGGGCTGCTGCGCCCATTGCTGGAGGCCGGGTTGCTGCCCAGGGACTATCCGACGAACATTCATGCTGTGTCGGGCTATTCCGGAAAAGGGCGCGTTGGCGTGCAAGAGCATGAGGGAGAGGGCGCATCACAGGCGCCCGCGTTTCAGGTTTATGGTCTGGGGCTGGCACACAAACATATTCCGGAGATTCAGCAGCAAAGCGGTCTGATGGAGCGGCCGATGTTTGTGCCGGCTTATGGGGCTTTTCGGCAGGGGATCGTGCTGACCATACCGTTGCAACTTCGCTTGTTGGCGCCGGGCGTGGATGCGGTGCGGTTGCATGCGTGTCTTATGCAGCACTACGTCGATGCGGACCATGTACAGGTGATGTCGATGCAGGAGGCCAAAGGGTTGACGTGCCTTGATCCTCAGGCGCTTAACGGGACTGATAGTTTGCGATTGGTGGTGTGTGAAAATGATGAGACGGGGCAGGTTTTGTTGGCTGCGGTGTTTGACAATCTTGGGAAGGGAGCCGCTGGAGCGGCGGTGCAGAATCTGGATTTGATGGTTGCAGGAACATGACTCCGACTACCCACTGGCTCTAGAGTCTATGGCTCGAATTTTCGAGCGGTTGTTTCCTCTCTGTTTATGGCCTGGCATCGACGGCATTAAACGAGTCGAAAACAGAATCTACGCGTGTCAGCAGTTTGCAATCCAGTCAGGCTTTGAAGTTAAACGGTCGTCCACGACAGGCAGCAATCGGCCAACAGCGGCCGTTTTAGAGTAGGGAAAATAAATCCCCTTTTCTGCTGTCTACGCTTCGCAGCGCCGGTTACCCGGTCACCACGCAAGACTCGCTTCCGGTCGGTGGCTAACCTTTACCGGGCGGGGGTCATACCCGCTGGGTTTCTTACGCCATTTCGTGACGGCTTGCGCCGTCATTCCCAGGCGACCAAGCTTTGCCTGGCGCACATAAATCAGTCCCCTTTTTCTCTTTGCGCAGCAATGGCGTCGATCCTTCGCGCCTGCAAACCTTTGGTGCAGGCTCCAGCTCGCCCATTGCCCCCAACGACACCGCCGAGGGTCGCGCCCAAAATCGCCGCGTTGAAATCAAACTGGTGCCCCGTAGCGGCGCTGTAGCTCAAGGGTAATGGTGCCTTGGTGCTCTTTTCGTCGGATGCCCAGCTATCTTTTAATGGGTTACGGGCGATTTGCAGTGGGCTCCAAAACCTGGCCTCAGGAGGTGCAAGCTCCCGTGGCACCGGCTTTGGACTGGGCAGACCAATACGCCGGCCCATAAGCCCATAAGGATCCCGGCCTCGGCCGGGTTCTTTATGCCCGCTTCGCGGGCTTGAGCCCAGAAGGGAGCGGCGTGCGCCGGATTCGCATCTGCCAGCCAGTACGCAGCCCGTTTGGAACTCAGTTGATCCGTCTTTTTCAACGGTTTAACAGCCAAATCAATACGTTCACAAGTACACTCGCCACCCTAGGGATGGTGAAGCATCCACGAGCGGTACTAGAATTTTCAGCTTTTCGGTGCCGCCGCACGAATTCAAGGGGCAAGCATGGATTACGAACAACTGCCGAGGGCCGCCTTGGTCCGTATGCTGCAGGAGCATGATGCGGCGCTTGCCGATGCTGGCAAGAATGGCATCGTTATGAGTTACACCGGGCGGGCTGCTCCCTGGCAGATCATCCGCCAGGTCAAGCCGAAGCTGCATCGTATTATCAAGAAAGTATCCTTTGGAGAGGAAACCGCCCAGTCAGAGAATGAGATCTGGGACGGTGAAAACCTTTCTGCGATGGTCACGCTCTATAAATATCGTGGTCAAGTTGATCTTGTAGTAACAGACCCGCCGTACAACACCGGCGAGGACTTCCGCTATAACGACAAGTGGGACAAGGATCCAAACGATCCAGATCTCGGCGATGTAGTTCCTAAAGATGATGGGTCCAAGCACAGCAAATGGTTGCGCTTCATGACACCCAGAATCTGGATGATGCGTGAGATGCTAACCCCAGGCGGGGTTATGGCTATCTGTATTGATCATAGGGAACTATTTAGACTTGGCATGCTCATGGACGAAATCTTCGGCGAAGAGAATCGCATTGGCATAATCAATTGGCAGAAAAGCTATTCACCTCGCAGTGATAATAAGGGGGCGGCGGCGAAAACTGAGTGCAACACCTGACCTTTCCGGTACGGTGCTGTCCCTATGTCTTATTCCGAACTCAGCGTTGAAGAGCGCGCCACCATTCAAATCGGTCATGCCCAAGGTTTCAGCCTGCGCGGGATTGCCTGCTTGATCAACCGATCCCCTTCGACCATCAGCCGGGAGCTGCGCCGCAATCGAGATGCCTGTGGCGGCTACTCGGCCCGCGTGGCCCAGCAGCAGATGCAGGCCCGCCGTCAGGTGTGTCGACCGAAGCAAAAGCTGTTGCCGGGTAGCGAGCGCTTCGAATTGGTGGCGCATATGCTGCGTGAGCGTTTGTCTCCCGAGCAGATTGCCGGCAAGCTGCGCAGCATGAATATTCCCAGCCTCAGAGATGCCTACGTCTGTCGCGAGACGATCTATAACGCGATCTATGCCTTGCCAGTCGGCGAGCTGCGTAAAGAGCTGATCATCTGCCTGCGCCAAAGCAAGACGATGCGCAGGCCGCGCTCTGGCGGCGTGGATCGGCGCGGTCAGATCCCTGAGAGGGTCAGTATTCATGTACGTCCGCCGGAGATCGAAGACCGACTGATGCCAGGGCATTGGGAAGGCGACCTGATCAAGGGCAAGGCCAACGCCTCGTCTGTAGGTACGCTGGTGGAGCGCACCAGTGGCTACCTGATGCTGGTGAAGATGAACGACGCGACGGCGACCTCGGCGATGGAAGGCTTCAGTGCAGCGCTCAATGGCATGCCGCTGGCGATGCGCAAGAGCATGACCTACGACCAGGGCCGAGAAATGGCGCGGCATGCTGAAATCACCCAGCAGACCGGGGTGGCGATTTACTTCTGCGACCCGCACAGCCCTTGGCAGCGCGGCAGTAACGAAAACATCAATGGCCTGATCCGCCAGTACCTGCCCAAAGGCACGGACTTGTCGGTGCATAGCCAGGAGGAACTGGATGCCATCGCACTGCAACTGAACATGCGCCCCCGTAAGCGCTTCGACTTCAAGTGTCCGATCGAGGTTATGGACGAGGTGATGCAGGAAGCTATGGCTATGCGGCATGATGCTCCAGCTTCAATTCAATAACCGTGTTGCACTCAGCTCCTGTAACCGCCCACTTTAATGTCAGGAAGCTTAAGCTCTGTTAGTGTTTTGGCTATTCTCTCTCCTCTTGGAAGACTGGTTGAAAGAGCCAGGAATATTTCCAATAACCCATTAAGTCAATCCCTCTACACTGGGCGCACCGATGAGTTTGGCCAAATAGAGTTTGCTTTACGAATGATGCAAGCTGAAACAGGCGCCATAGTAGGTCGCATAGGTGATGCATCAAATCGGCTTAGCGAACACACCCGAGGCCTACTAAAGGATATTGAGTCAAGCAATGTACTTACAGTTGAGCAGCAGGCAGAGACAGATCAAATAGCAACGGCAGTAAACCAAATGGCGGCAAGCATTCAAGAGGTTGCGAGCAATGCACAGCATGCTGCAGATGCGGCCGGAAGAGCAGACACTGAGACGGCATCTGGCCAGCGTCTGGTAGCCCACACAAGCCAGTCAATCACTGCCCTTGAAGGTGAAATTAGGCAAGCCGCTCAGGTTATTCATGAGCTTGAAGGTCAAAGTAACGAGATATCAAAAGTTCTTGACGTTATACGAGGGATCGCCGAGCAAACGAATTTGTTGGCACTCAACGCAGCAATTGAGGCCGCGCGTGCTGGTGAGCAGGGGCGTGGTTTTGCTGTTGTCGCCGATGAGGTTCGCAGTCTTGCTGCTCGCACACAGCAATCGACAACGGATATTCAAAGCATGATCAGCGCTCTACAAGAGCGAGCGCAATCCGCTGTTACAGTCATGGAGCAAAGTAGTCGGCAAGCGCACACGAGTGTAGCTCACGCAGAGGAAGCAGCTACAGCTCTTGATGGAATTGGCCAACGCGTTAACGAAATTACCGACATGAACGCGCAAATAGCGACTGCGGTCGAGCAGCAGGGAGCAGTAAGTGAAGACATAAACCGCAGTATTATCAATATACGCGATGCTGCTGATACCAATGTACAGACCGGGCAGAATAATTTGCAAAGTGCGAAATCTGTCGCTCAGTTAACTAGCGCTCTGAGCGAACTGGCAAAACAGTTTTGGGAAAAACGAGGATAACGCTTTTCAGTATCTCGACAGGGATAACTTACTTTACCATCGGTTATCCCTTTTAGCCGCACAAATTTTAGCCATGGCTTTTCAGGAAGTCAGGGCTATCAGAATGGCCTTAGAAAGCCTAGTCAAAGAGCTGTCACGAGAACACCGTTAGCTTAGCGTACGATTTTTTCCGAATTCTGCGGTTCCCCCGAGATGGGCCTGGACACGGGTGATAGATGCTGAATTAAGCCGTGTGACGGCAGGCTGTGCTGGGCTGCACGTCGGCATGGGCGTGCGTGGTCAGGACGCAAAAACACACTTGCCCGCAATGGCGGGCAAGTGTGTTTGCAGAGGGGGAGTGCGTTGTTGGTTATTGTTTGTTGCGACCGGCAATCACCACCAGGATCAGCGACGCCAGGATCAGGATCGAACTGATAGCGGCAATGGTCGGATCGATCTCGTCGCGCAGCGCCGTGAACATGCGCTTGGTCAGAGTCTGGTTGTCGCCGCCGGAGATGAACAGCGCCACCACAGTTTCATCCAGCGAGGTGATGAAGGCGAACAGTGTCGCCGAGACCACACTGGGCTTGATCTGCGGCAGGGTCACGGCCATGAAGGCGCGAAAGCGGTTCATGCCCAGGCTGCGCGCCACCATTTCCTGGGACATGTCGAAGTTACGCAGACCGGCCAGCAGCGCGATGATCACGTAGGGCAAGGCGAGCATGATGTGCGCCAGCACCAGGCCGGTCAGCGTGCTGATCAGGCCGACCCGGGCGTAAACGAAGAACACGCCGGCGGCGATCAGGATGATGGGCACCATCATCGGCAGCAGCAGGATGATCTGCAGCGTACGCACCACCTTCAGGCTGGAGTTGTTGATGGCGTAGGCGGCCGCCATACCAATCGGCAGGCTGATGGCCATGGTGAAAAATGCCGTGATCAGACTGACCCGCGCCGCCGACATCCACTCCACGCTGTTGAAGAACGCCTCGTACCAGTGGAAGGACCATTGCTTGGGAGGGAATTGCAGGAAGCGCGCCTCGGAGAACGACATGGGTACCACGATCAGCACCGGGATGATCAGGTACAGCAGGATCGCCGCGACCAGCACCGTGAACAGCACGTGGGACAGGCGAAGGTGACGCAGGTTGGCAAGCAGGTTCATTTAGCGCGCTCCCAGGATGCGTTCGATGGGGATGAAGCGATTGATGCCCCAGAAGATCAGGAACACCACAAACAGCAGCACCAGGCCGACTGCGCTGGCTGCGCCCCAGGCGTGATAGAGCTCGACGTTGCGTTGCACCAGCATCGACACCAGGATCGTGCGGCCACCGCCGAGCAGTTCCGGGGTGATGAAGAAGCCTAGGCAGATGACGAACACCAGGATGGAACCGGCCATGACCCCCGGCGCTGCCATCGGCAGGAAGACCCGGCGGAAGGTGTAGAAGGGTTTGGCGCCAAGGCTCTCGGACGCTTGCATGAGGTCCTGGGGGATTTTTTTCATCACCGAATACAGCGGCAGGACCATAAAGGGCAGCATGACGTGCAGGGTGCCGATTACCGTGCCAGTGGTGTTGTGCATCAGCGTCAGGGGTTGGTCGATGATGCCAAGGTCCATCAGCGTCTGATTGACCAGTCCGCGGCGTTGCAGGAGCACCAGCCAGGCATAGGCCCGCACCAGCACGCTGGTCCAGAACGGCAGGATCACGCAGATCAGAATCAGGTTGGCCCAGAAACCCTGCAGGCGCGAAGCGGCGTAGGCAATGGGGAAGCCCATGACGATCGACAGGATCGTCACCAGGAAACTGATCTTGAAGGTCAGGGCGAAGGTGTCCCAGTAAATGCTTTCCTGGAAAATCCGGATGTAGTTGGCCAGGGAAAACCCTTCCTCGGTCTGGACCGACTGAAAGGCCAGCCAGCACAGCGGCATGATCAACAGCACCACGACCATGACCAGCGCCGGGGTGAGCAGCAACAGCATGGAGGTGTGCTCCTTGCGTTCTTCACGGGCCAGGGCGTCTTCGCTGGTCATGGGCGGCTGGTGCTGCTGGTCGCTGGAGTCGGGCATGGATTTGGCGAGATAGGCGTTGGACATGATGACCTCTCGTCACTGCGCAGTGCTGGAGGGTATCCAGCACTGACGGGTAGCGCTGGCGGTGGCAGTCGTCCTGGCGGACAGCAGGGTGCGGTGCTCGGGTAATGTCATGTGAAGAACTCCCAATGGTGGGCAGGTACTTGAGGCGAGCGCGAGTTGTCTGCACAGGTCACTCTGCGGGACCCTCAGGCCTAATGTACCGGGATGCCAACGAATGAAGTGGACGCAATTGACCGGTGCGCAAGCGCTTTATGTCGAAATCGCGGGGGCAGACGGCATGTCCTGCGCCGAGGCCTCTGGCCTGCGGCGCAGCAACGGCCGATGGCTATTTTTTCTGGACGAAGGACAACCAGCGTTCTTCGGCCTTGACCCCGGCTTCGGAGGCCCACCATTGCGCCGAGAGCAGGGCCTGGCGCGAGATGTTGCCGGGTGCGGAAGGCAGCTTGGCCTCGCGCTCGGCCGGGATTACCCCGGTCTTGAAGGCTTCGGGGTTGAGCGGGCCGTAGTCGATGATCATCGGCAACGCCGCTTGCAGTTTGGCATCGATGGCCTCGTTGACGAATTTCATGGCGGCCACCTTGTGCGGCGAGCCTTTGAGGACGCACAACGAGTTGGTTTCCAGCACACCCTGGTTGTAGTCGAATGCCACGGGTGCGCCGGCGGCCTGTACGGCGGTGATACGGCCGTTCCAGGCCTGGATCATGTCCACTTCGCCGTCGCTGATCAGCTGCGCCGACTGCCCGCCGGACGTCCACCAGGTGGCGATGTCGGGCTTGATCTGCTCAAGCTTGCGGAAGGCGCGATCGACGTCCAGCGGATAGAGCTTGTCCATCGGCACGCCATCGGCCAGCAGCGCGATTTCCAGGGTTGGACGTGGCAGGTTACGTAGGGAGCGCTGGCCCGGGTATTTTTTGGTGTCCCAGAAGTCGGCCCAGGTCTTGGGTACGTCCGCGCCTTTGAACGCGTCCGTGCGATACGCCAGCACCGTGGAGTAGCTGATGTAGCCGACGCTGTATTCGTCCTTGAGGCTGTCGGGTATTTGCGCGGCATTGGGAATCAGCGCAAGGTCGAGCTTCTCGAACAGCCCTTCGGCTTCGCCACGGATGCAGTCGCCAGTGGGCAGGTCCACCACGTCCCAGGTGACCTTGCCGCTCTCGACCTGGGTCTTGATGATCGGGTAGGCCTTGGGCGAGCTGTCCTGTTTGAGCGTCAGACCGAGCTTTTTCGCCGCAGGCTCCAGGATCGCCTTGCTCTGGGCTTCCTGATAAGCACCGCCCTGGGATACGAACGTGATGTCCTCGGCCATGGCCTGGGTGGCGCTACCGATGAACAGGGCCAGACTCGCGAGTTGGAAAGCTGTAGTGCGCAATGTGCTCATGGAAAGACTCCGAATGGTTGGCAGATTTTCTTGGGCGAGCTGTAGGTTTTGTTGTCGGTCGCTCTGCGGGACCATGGAGGTCTAATGTACCGGCTTGTCCGTGAACGAAGCGGCTACAAATGCGCGGATGAAAAGTGGTTTATTGCGAAAATGCGAACGGGCACAGTATTTCGTGCGTCGGGTGCGGGCTTGCGCGCCTGTCGCGAGCAGCCCCGAAGCCCCCGGTAGGAGCGAGCATGCTCGCGATGGCGGTGTGTTGGGTGAGTCATAGCCAAGTCATTCAGCCCACCGTCATCCGCCTCACCACGCGCCGAATCATCGGCGCCGCCAGCACCACCACCGGCAACATCGATACCCACGACAGCGCCCACGCGTTCAACCAGCGGCCGGCAAAGGCCAGGTCGAGCGCATGGGGTGTGGTGGCGATGGCGGCCGCGACCGCGCAGGTCAGGCCGGATTGAACGACGCCGAAAACGAAATGCTCATAACGGGCGGGGATTTTCATCGGGGGTTCTCGAGAAAGAGCGGGGGGGCGCGATGCCCGGCCGCTCGGGCACGATCAAGCCGGTTGCAGTTGCGCGATAGTCTCTTCGGTGGTCCACAGCCCGTGGGCGAGGAAGCGGTAATTGATGATGGCCGCCAGGTAGCCGTCGCCATCCGGCAGGCGCGGGCCGGCGGTGGCGTCGCGTACCACGACTATTTCAAAGCCCTGTTCGAGCAGTTCGCGCAGGTGTGATTCCACGCAAAGGTTGGCCGCCATGCCGGCGAGGATGATCTGCGACACGCCTTTCTTGCGCAATTGCAGCGCCAGGTCGTTGGTTTCCGGGCCGTAGACCTTGTGCGGCGAGGCGATGATGGTCTCGCCGTCGAGAATGTACGGCTTGTAGATCTCGAGGAAATCGGCGCCGGAGCCTTCGAAGTTTTCCAGGGTGTTCGGTCCCTTGCGATCGAACATGCAGATGCTGTGCATGACCTTTTCCAGCGGACCGCCAAAATGCCAGTCGTGGTCGTGCGGGTAGTAATAGTGTGGCGACACGGCCACGGGCAGGTCGTGAGCCTTGAAGGCCTTGAACAGTTTTTCCAGGTTTTCGACGGTGTTGTTCTCGACGATGCTCTCACCGAACACCGCCCAACTGGCGCCGGCAGGGCTGAGGAAGTCGTTCTGTGGGTCGATGACCACCAGGGCGGCTTTGCTCAGGTCGAGCTTGAAACCAGTGGCAGGCAGTGCGGGTTCGGCGGGGTCGGCGTACAGATGGCTCATGACGATTTACCTCTTGGGTGCTTGCGTGGATGAGACGTGAATGTTGCTTTATATAAATGACCAGTCGTCTTATTAATGAGGAAAAAAAACTCACTCCAATAGCCGAGGCAAGACCATCGATACGAAACGCTGCAGAGGTGCACCGTCGCGCAGGACCTTGCCGCGCATGACCGCACCTTCCCAGCCTTCGACGATGACACTGGCCAGCGCTTCGGCGTCGTGAGTTTCAGAGAGTTCGCGGCGCTGCTGCGCTTCACGCAGGCAGCTCGCGAGCAAACCTTCCCAGCGCGCCAGCACATCGGCCAGACGCTTGCGGGTTTGTTCGCTGCCATTGGACATTTCCAGGGACAGGTTGCCAATCAGGCAACCCAGGCTGTATTCATGCTCGCCGTGCTCGAGCACCAGGGCCTGGAAGAACTGGCCGATGCGCTCCAGCGGCTTGACCCGGGCGTCGTAGAAGATCGGCCCGTGGCGGGTTTCGATCGAGGTCCAGTATTCCTCGAGGATCTCTGCCGCGAAGTCTTCCTTGCTGGCGAAGTAGTTGTAGAAAGAGCCCTTGGGAATCTCGGCAGCGGCGGTGATGTCCTGGACGCCGCAGCCGTTGAAGCCACGGTTGTGAACCACCTGGCGGCCAATCGACAGCAAACGGGATCTGACTTCGAGGTTGACCGGGCGAGCCATGACAGAGACATCCAGTGATGAGAAAGTTTTAATAAACTAACTGGTCATCTATGTTTCGTCAACAGTCGAATTGACTGCCAATCAGTCCGCCTGCGCCATCTCGATGTACTCGAGCATCTTCTCGTTGCCATCGAGAATGTCACGGCAGATGGCCGCCCGTGCCGCCGCGCCATCGCGGCGCTTGAGTGCGTCGAGCACTTCCCAGTGATGGTCGATGGCCATGCGCTCGTTGAAGTTGCCATAGGCACGGGCGATCAGTGGGCCGGTGCGCATCCACAGGCTATCGAGCAAACCCGCCAGCACCGGCATGCGCGCGATGGTGGTCAGCGCGTAGTGAAATTGGGGTTTGGGGAGCAATGGAACCAAAAACCAACGTAAGCTCTGAATCCCACCGTAAAGGGGCTTTCCGATCTCCAGCTCACCCGCCAGGCATTACTCTCTGATCAGTGCCTCGATGATCGGGCAGATCGTTCCGCCGTCTCCCGCATCACATTGCTGCACCAGTTCGCCTAACAGTTGCTGCATGACGACCAAGTCGGCCATCTTCTGCTCGATCAACGCGAGCTTGCGTGCAGCCCGTGCTCGCGTTTCGGCACAGGCGCACGACTCATCCAGCGTCAGCAGTCCACCGACTTCCGAGAGCGTGAAACCCAGCGCCTGAGCCCGCTTGATGAAACGCAGTCGCTTCACCATGTCCACCGGATAGCGCCGATGGCCACCCAAGGGTTTGGCTGGTTCATCCAGCAGCCCGCGTCGCTGGTAGTAGCGGATCGTCTCGACGTTCACCCCGGCGGCGTCTGCCAGCTTGCCAATGGTCAGCTCTGTGGCCATCACTTTCTCCTTGATTCCGTACTTTGGTACGGAGTTTAGAATAGCACCTAGGCAATCAGGCTCAGGAGATGGGAATGGGGATGCAACTCACCGGGAAAGGCTCGCTGGTCGCGAGTTCGCTGACCGCCATCGGTGCGTCGGTGTGCTGTGTCGGGCCACTGGTGCTGTTGGCACTCGGTGTCGGCGGTACGTGGGTGGGCGCTCTGACCATGATGGAGCCACTACGCCCCCTCTTCATCGGGTTGACTCTACTGTTCCTGGGATTGGCATTCCGCAAGCTCTACCTGGTGCCACAGGTTTGTACGCCAGGTACACCCTGCGCCGATCCGCGCACGCTCGTGCGACAGCGACTCGTGTTCTGGATCGTCAGCGTGCTGCTGCTCGGCCTATTGGCCGTGCCGTGGCTCGCCCCGCTGTTCTACTGAAGGAGATTAACCATGCGCAAACTGCTGATCGCCGTGCTTTTCGCCTTGCCCTTCGTGGCGCTGGCGGCTCCCCCGAAAACCGTCACGCTCGACGTGCAGAACATGACGTGCGGACTCTGTCCGATCACGGTCAAGAAGTCGCTGGAGAAGGTGTCCGGCGTGAGTGACGTCCAGGTCAATTTCGACCAGAAGACGGCGACCGTCACCTACGATCCCGATAAGGCCCAGCCCGAGGCACTGACTGAGGCGACCGCGAACGCGGGATACCCCTCCACAGTGCAGAAGTGAGGTCACGATGAGCGCCATTGTCCTTGAGTCCGTGCTGACTTGCCCGCGCTGCGGCTTCGCCAAGCCGGAAACCATGCCCACGGACGCCTGCCAGTTCTATTACGAGTGCAGCAACTGCAAGGCGCTGCTGCGCCCCAACCCAGGGGATTGCTGCGTTTTCTGTTCGTTCGGCTCGGTGAAGTGCCCGCCGATCCAGCAGCAGCTTGGGTGTTGCTCATAGCGTTTAGGGGGATCACAGGTCGTCGTCTGGATTACGCAGTGGCCGCAGCTCGCCGCGCGCAACTTCTTCCGGTACCGCAAAGGAATACCGCCCGAGCATGTTGATGTGCTCGTAGATCAGCGGCGATAGCCGGGCCAAATCCTCTTCCAGCACTGGATAGCCGTGCTGCTTGAGCCGTTCCACGGCCGCCGTCATGTAGAGGGTGTTCCACAGCACGATGATGTTCACCACCAGGCCCAGAGCACCGAGCTGGTCTTCCTGGCCTTCGCGGTAGCGCTGGCGGAGCTCGCCGCGTTTGCCGTGGAACACGGCGCGGGCCAGGCTGTGCCGGCCTTCGCCTCGGTTCAACTGGGTCAGGGTGGCGCGGCGCTTGGACTCGTCGTCGATATAGGTCAACGTGTGCAGAGTCTTTTCGATCCGCCCGAATTCGGCCAGCGCCTGGGCCAGCCGGGTGGGTCTATCTCCCGTTTGCAGCGTGCGCATGATGCCAGTCGCCGGCACCCGGCCGAGTTTGAGCGAGCCGGCCAGGCGCAGCAGGTCGTCCCAGTGCTCGGCGATCAGGTCGAGTTTGACCGACTGGCGGGCCAGCCCGTTGAGCTTGCCGTAGTCCGCGTCCGGGCGCGTGCGCCAGAAGCGGGTACCGCCGACATCGGCCAGCCGCGGACTGAAGTGGTAGCCAAGTAGGCGGAAGAGCCCGAACACCACATCGCTGTAGGCCCCGGTGTCGGTCATGATTTGCGTCGGCTGCAACTCGGTCTGCTGTTCCAGCACGACCGCCAGCAACACCAGGCTGTCGCGCAGCGTGCCGGGCACGGTGATGGCGTTGAGGCCGGAGAATTGGTCGGAAATCAGGTTGTACCAGGTGACACCCCGGCCGGTGCCGAAATACTTCGGATTGGGGCCGGCATGCACGGTGCGCACCGGTACGACGAAGCGCATGCCATCGGCGGAGGCGACCTCGCCGCCACCCCAGACTTGGGCCAGTTCCAGTTGGCTTTGCGCTCCGACCAGGATGGCGTTAGCCGCTGACAGGGTGTCGTCGCGGATATAATTCTGGCTGACCCAGGACAGCCGGTCACGGCGCAGCGCCGGGTTGTCGGTGCGGATCAAGGGCTCCAGGCCGGTGTTGCAGGCCCCGCCCAACAGCACCGCGCAGAGGCTGGTGACCAGGTTGTCGGCGCGTGCATTGCGTTCGGAGACATGGGTGAAGGCCTCGGAAAAGCCAGTGCGGGCGGCGATTTCCAAGAGGATTTCCGGCAGATCGACACGCGGCATCAGGTCAGACACGGCCGCCCGCAGTTGCAGCAACGAGCAGGGCTCGTCCAGCTTGTCCAGCGCCCCGAGCGACAGTTCGGTCTTGCCCTCGGTGTTCTCGCTCAGTTGAATCGCCGGGTTGTCGGGCAGGCGCGCGGCTACTGCCAGCCAGGTTGCATCCAGCTCGACGGACAAGGCGTCCAGGGTGGTTTTGGCGTCGATGGTCAGGCCCAGTGACCGGCAGATGATCGGTCGCGCCGCCAGCCATTCGGCACCGTCGAGCAGGCCAAGGCGCGGGTCGGCATAGCGCCAACTGGGCGAGACGAAGACATCGCGGCGGCGCAGGGCCGTGCGCAGCGCATCGAGCGTGCAGAACACATAGGCACCCATGTCGAGGGAGCCATCTTCGCGGGTGATGTGCTTCTGCCAAGCCTTGGCCACGATCTCCTGCGGCGCGTCATCCTCTGGCTTCCGGCGCGGCAGGTTCAGTTGCAGCCACTCCAGACTAGCCGCCACGCCCTTGCCGGCCGGGCTGAAGCCGAAGCGGATGTGCTTGAGCAGGTCGGGCAGGAAGCGGCGCACGCTGCGGTAGCGCGCTTCCAATGCAAGAAAATAGACGTCATCTACCGGGCGGATCAGCGCGTTGACCTCTTCCAGGGCCTTTTCCAGGGTGGTCCTCGGCAGGTCGTTGAACAGCCGGGCGCGCACGTTGTCATCGCTGATCGAGCTGTC
>NZ_BQHO01000057.1 GCF_021601385.1 Pseudomonas parasichuanensis
GCACCACTGGCCCCTGCCCCGCCCGGTCCCAGGCGCGGTCTTGGTCAGTTGCGCCTTCGACCCGGCCCAGCTCGCCGCCGATGACTTCCAGCGCGCCGGCATCGCGCAAAACGCCAGCCTGCAACGCTCGGTGGCCAAGCGCCAGGCCGAGTACCTGGCCGGCCGTGTATGCGCCCGCGAGGCCCTGCAGCGCCTGGATGGCCGTGACTATGTGCCCGCAACCCATGAAGACCGCTCGCCGATCTGGCCCGCCGGCATCCACGGATCGATCACCCACGGCCAGGGCTGGGCCGCCGCGGTGGTGGCAGCCGACGGCGCCTGCCGCGGCCTGGGGCTGGATCAGGAAAGCCTGCTGAGCGAAGAGCGTGCCGAACGCCTGGCCGGCGAAATCCTCACCCCCGCCGAACTGGAACGCCTGGACCGCAGCCAGCAATCCCTGGCCGTGACCCTGACCTTCTCGCTCAAGGAAAGCCTGTTCAAGACGCTCTACCCGCTGACCCGGCAGCGCTTCTACTTCGAGCACGCCGAGGTGCTGGCATGGTCCGCCGATGGCCACGCCCGCCTGCGCCTGCTTACCGACCTGTCGGCGCAGTGGCACCACGGCGTCGAGCTCGATGGCCAGTTCTGCGTGCAGGACGGCCACCTGCTCAGTTTGATCTGGGTTTAATCCCGTGGCTGCTCGCGCGGCCAGCTCAGGCTGAAACAGGCCCCGCCCAACTGCTCGCTACGCCCTACCAGGGCGCGGCCGCCGTGCCAGTAGATGATCCGCCGCACGATCGACAAGCCCAGGCCATGCCCGCCCGAGGCGCGGGTGCGGCTGTCGTCCAGGCGGGTGAAGGGGGTGAAGATGCGGTCCCACACCCCCTCCGGGATGCCCGGCCCGTCATCTTCCACATCGATACGGCAGCGCTGCTGGCCGAGCTGATAGCTCAGGCGCACCTCGGACTCGGCATGGCGCATGGCATTGCGCACCAGGTTCTGCAGGGCGCGGTGCAGGTAGCGCGGCTCGGCCTCGACCCAGGCACCACCGCCGTCCAGCCCGTGGCATTCGCCCCGCAACACGCGTACATCGGCGCGCAGCGGCGCCAGCTCGTCGATCACCCGGGCCAGCAGTTCATCCAGATCCACCGCCTGGAACAGCAGCGCCGGTGCGCCCTGCTCCAGGCGGGCGTAGGTCAGCATCTCGTCAACCAGCTTGTCCAGGTCCTGGATATCGCCGTCCATGCCGGCCAGGTGCTTGGCCCGGGCCTGCTCGGTGCTGGCGCTCTCGATCATCTCCAGGCCAAAGCGCAACCGCGCCACCGGCGTGCGCAACTCGTGGGACACCGCCCGTACCAGCTCGCGCTGCATGGTCAGCGAACGCTGCAGGTGCTCGGCCATGCCGTTGAAGGCTTCGGCCAGGCGCCCGACCGAGTCGGCGTCGCCGGCCGGTACGCGGGTATCGAGGCTGCCCTGGGCGATGCGCGTGGCCGCCACTTCCAGGCCCGAGACGCGCCGCTCCAGCTGGCGCACCAGCAGGTAGACCACCAGGCCGATCAGGCACAGGCCAAGAAAGGCGATCAGGATCAGTAACTGCGGCGGATAGGGGTTGAGCTGGTGCAGCGGGCCGATCTCCAGCACCCAGGGCGAGCCGGGCAAGCCCGAGAACACGCGGATCGAGTCACCGTCCTTGCCCAGCGCCATCACCGTGTCGCCCTCCTCCACCCGGCGCCGCTGGTCGTCATCCAAGGCCGCCCGCTCGATGCGCTGCAGGGCGATGTCGAAGCCGAAGCCCTTGCTCTGGCGGATCTGCGCCAGGCGGCTCTGCTGTTCGGTGACCGGGTAACGCACCAGCTCGTCGGCCAGCAGATAAAGGGTGGCACGCGCCAACTGCTCGCTGACCTGCTTGACCTCGGCCACCAGCAGCTGGTCTTCGCGCCCGACCCGGCGCAGCACCCGGGCGGCATGCGGGCCGGTCTTCTCCACCACCACCAGGTCGCGGTACAGCCGTGCGCGCTGGCCGCCGTCGAGGGTGAAGGCCGACAGCGGTTGCAAGTCCAGCGGCACCCCCAGCAGGCGCTCCCAGATCACCAGCGAACGCTTGCGCTCCACGTCGTTCTGCTGCGCCAGGTTGTCGGCCATCAGGCTGAAGGTGCCCTGGGCCAGGCCCTCGCGGTGCTGCCCGGCCCGCACTTCATTGGCCAGGTGCAGGCTGAGCACGCCGAGCACGGCCACCAGTACCAGCACCGCGAGCATGCCGCCATAGATGCGCAGGAAAATGGAATTCATGGGGCCGGCGCCTGGGCGGCCTCGCCGACGAACAGGTAGCCCTTGCTGCGCAGGGTCTTGATCAACCGCGGGTTGATCGGGTCGTCGCCGATCTTGGGGCGGATCTTGGAGATGCGCACGTCGATGGAGCGGTCCTGGCCGTCGTAACCGACGCCGCGCAACGAGGTGAAGATTTCTTCGCGCGACAGCACCCGCCCGGCGTTGCTGGCCAGCAGCCACAGCAGGTCGAATTCGGCGCCGGTCAGCTCGACCAGCTGGCCGCCCAGGCGCGCCTCGCGCAGGCGCTGGTCGATGTGCAGCGGGCCGAATACCAGCACTTGCTGGCGCTCCGGCGCCTCGCTGCGGCGCAGCAGGGCATTGATGCGCGCCAGCAGCAGGCGTGGGCGCACCGGTTTGCAGACATAGTCGTCGGCGCCCTGGTCCAGGCCCTGCACCTGGTCGAGCTCGTCGCTGCGCGCGGTGAGCATGAGGATGGGGCCGGCGTACTGGCCGCGCACCCGGCGGCAGATGCTCAGGCCGTCTTCGCCGGGGAGCATCAGGTCGAGGATGACCAGGTCGGGCTGGCTGTCGATGATGCGCCGCGCCGCGCGGCCGCCATCGCCCTCCACCGCCACCTCGAAGCCGTTGGCCTGCAGGTACTCGGCGGTGAGCTCGGCGAGGCGCTGGTCGTCCTCGACGATGAGGATGCGGTTTGTGGGGTTGTCCATGGCCTCTGCCTATTGATTGTTATTGTGTGTATGCCTGTGCCGGCCTGTTCGCGGGTAAACCCGCTCCCACAGAGGGGCCGCGCCACTTTCGAAACCTGTGCAGTACCCGCGAAAGGGCCGCCACAGGTGATGATTCCCTTTCATCAACGAGCAATATCGAGCCCGGATACTACGTCCCGTCCGCGGCCCTGCCAACCTGGCCACGCGCCCCTGGACTGAAGCGATTTTTGTGATAGGGTTCGCGCCCGCAAAAAACTGCCCTGGGGCGGCGAGCCGCAGAAAAATAGTCAAAACCTCTTGGGACAAGGCCTACAGCGATTACCCAAGAATCACACACAAAGTACCCACAACTTATCCACAGGCGCTCGCCTTGCAAAGCCCCCCAGACCGCATTATCTTGTATCCCGATCGCAACGAACCACTACATGTTGGGGTTCGAGCAAAATCACACACACAAGTCAACAGGCAAATTCAAACGAATTTCACCTGCTGAACTTAACGTGATTCCAGCAGCCAAACCGCTCCTGCGGAGGCGACCGAGGCAAGCCCTGTAAAGGCCTTGTTCGGGCATGGGTGTTGCAGGCAAGGCCCAGCATCCATCAGCAACAGATTTTGGGTTCGCCCAGAAACTTTGACTTCGGCCAGGGAGCGGCAGGTTATTGCCCCTTATTCCTGAGTCTGTCCCGAAGTCGGTACGCCCGAGCGGACGGATGCGTGTGCTTCACGCGCATCCCCGCCCGGGCCACTTGGCACGTGGACGGAACGGTGGGCGCCCAAAAGGCGCCTGAACACTATAGAAACTGTGGAGACACCCACCCATGCAAACCGACACAACTCGCGAGAACCCGCAGGCTTTGGCGCCGCAGGCCGAGTCCAACCAGGACCTGGCTGCCACCGCTCCGGGCCAACTGCGCGTGATCAAGCGTAACGGTACTGTCGTCCCCTACACCGACGACAAGATCACCGTGGCCATCACCAAGGCGTTCCTCGCAGTTGAAGGCGGCACCGCTGCCGCTTCGTCGCGCATCCACGACACCGTCGCGCGCCTGACCGAGCAGGTCACCGCCACGTTCAAGCGTCGCATGCCATCGGGTGGCACCATCCACATCGAAGAAATCCAGGACCAGGTCGAACTGGCCCTGATGCGCGCCGGCGAGCAGAAAGTCGCCCGCGACTACGTGATCTACCGCGACCAGCGTGCCAAAGAGCGCGCCACCCGCGCCAACACCGGCGCTGTGGTCGAGCCGCACCCAAGCATCCGCATCACCCTGGCCGACGGCAGCCTGGCGCCGCTGGACATGGCGCGCCTGAACACCATCATCAGCGAAGCCTGCGAAGGCCTGGCCGAAGTCGATGGCGAGCTGATCCAGCGCGAAACCCTGAAGAACCTCTACGACGGCGTGGCCATCAAGGACGTCAACACCGCCCTGGTGATGACCTCCCGCACCCTGGTAGAACGTGAGCCGAACTACTCGTTCGTCACCGCCCGCCTGCTGATGGACACCCTGCGCGCCGAAGGCCTGGGCTTCCTGGGCGTGGCCGACAGCGCCACCCACCACGAGATGGCCGACCTGTACGCCAAGGCCCTGCCGGCCTACGTGGCCAAAGGTATCGAGTTCGAACTGCTCAACCCGGCCCTGGCCGACTTCGACCTGGAAAAACTGGGCAAGGCGATCAACCACGAGCGCGACCAGCAGTTCACCTACCTGGGCCTGCAGACCCTGTACGACCGCTACTTCATCCACAAGGATGGCGTGCGCTTCGAGCTGCCGCAGGTGTTCTTCATGCGTGTGGCCATGGGCCTGGCGCTGGAAGAGAAAGATAAAGAAGCCCGTGCGATCGAGTTCTACAACCTGTTGTCGTCCTTCGACTACATGGCCTCGACCCCGACCCTGTTCAACGCCGGCACCCTGCGCCCGCAGCTGTCCAGCTGCTACCTGACCACCGTGCCGGACGACCTGTCGGGCATCTACCACGCGATCCACGACAACGCCATGCTGTCGAAATTCGCCGGTGGCCTGGGCAACGACTGGACCCCGGTGCGCGCCCTGGGCTCGTACATCAAGGGCACCAACGGCAAGTCGCAAGGCGTCGTGCCGTTCCTTAAAGTGGTCAACGACACCGCCGTTGCCGTTAACCAGGGTGGCAAGCGCAAAGGCGCCGTGTGTGCCTACCTGGAAACCTGGCACCTGGACATCGAAGAATTCATCGAGCTGCGCAAGAACACCGGTGATGACCGTCGTCGTACCCACGACATGAACACCGCCAACTGGATCCCTGACCTGTTCATGAAGCGCGTCTTCGATGACGGCAAGTGGACCCTGTTCTCGCCAAGCGAAGTGCCTGATCTGCACGACCTGACCGGCAAGGCCTTCGAAGAGCGCTACGAGTACTACGAAGCCCTGACCGAGTACAACAAGATCAAGGTGTTCAAGACCATCCAGGCCAAAGACCTGTGGCGCAAGATGCTGTCGATGCTGTTCGAAACCGGCCACCCATGGCTGACCTTCAAGGACCCGTGCAACCTGCGCAGCCCGCAGCAGCACGTGGGCGTGGTCCACAGCTCGAACCTGTGCACCGAGATCACCCTGAACACCAACAAGGACGAGATCGCGGTCTGCAACCTGGGCTCGATCAACCTGCCGAACCACATCGTCGACGGCAAGCTGGACACTGCCAAGCTGCAACGCACCGTGAACACCGCCGTGCGTATGCTCGACAACGTGATCGACATCAACTACTACTCGGTGCCGCAAGCGCGTAACTCGAACTTCAAGCACCGCCCGGTCGGCCTGGGCATCATGGGCTTCCAGGACGCGCTGTACCTGCAGCACATCCCGTACGGCTCCGATGCCGCGGTCGAGTTCGCCGACAAGTCGATGGAAGCGGTCAGCTACTTCGCGATCCAGGCTTCCTGCGACCTGGCCGACGAGCGTGGCGCCTACGAGACCTTCCAGGGTTCGCTGTGGTCCAAAGGCATCCTGCCGCTGGATTCGCAACAGATCCTGATCGAGGCCCGTGGCCAGAAGTACATCGACGTCGACCTGACCGAAAGCCTGGACTGGGCACCGGTCCGTGCCCGCGTACAAAAAGGTATTCGTAACTCGAACATCATGGCCATCGCGCCGACCGCGACCATCGCCAACATCACCGGCGTGTCGCAGTCCATCGAGCCGACCTACCAGAACCTGTACGTGAAATCGAACCTGTCGGGCGAATTCACCGTGATCAACCCGTACCTGGTGCGCGACCTGAAAGCCCGCGACCTGTGGGACTCGGTAATGATCAACGACCTGAAGTACTACGACGGTTCGGTGCAGCAGATCGAGCGTATCCCGCAAGAGCTCAAAGACCTGTACGCCACCGCGTTCGAAGTCGAGACCAAGTGGATCGTCGATGCCGCCTCGCGTCGCCAGAAGTGGATCGACCAGGCCCAGTCGCTGAACCTGTACATCGCCGGCGCTTCGGGCAAGAAGCTGGACGTGACCTACCGCATGGCCTGGTACCGTGGTCTGAAGACCACCTACTACCTCCGTGCCCTGGCCGCGACCAGCACCGAGAAGTCGACCATCAACACCGGCAAGCTCAACGCCGTGTCGAGCGGCGGCGACAGCGCCCCGGTCCAGGCCGCGGGCCCTGCCCCGGTACCGAAGGCTTGCGCCATCGACGAGCCGGATTGCGAAGCCTGCCAGTAAGGCTTGGCTGAGGCTTCCCCCGGGAAGCCTCTTTTCTGTGCCACGGCGCAGAACCCTGTGGGAGCTGGCTTGCCAGCGATGAGGCCGGCCCTGCCATCACCTCCCCACAACCAAACATAACAAGCCGGGGCCCAGCGCCCCGGTCAGCCCTCCCCCGGGCATCCAGATTTGCGTGCACCGCACCGCAACCAAGATCCACCGGCCATACTCAAGATGGCCCTCAAGCAGGAGAACTCACCATGCTGAGCTGGGACGAATTCGATAAAGAAGACGGCGAAGTAGCCGCCAAGGGCAACACCGGCGCACAAGCCGCCGCAGCCGCCACCCTGGACAAGCTCGACAGCGCCGGCGGTGCCGCCGCCCTGGAAGCCCGTGCCGCCACCGCCTCGGACTCCGACGCCGTCAAGCGCGCCAAGGCTGCCCTCGACGCCCTGGACATCGCCGAAGGCCTGGCCGAGCTGGAAGGCTCCTCGGCCCGCGTCGCCGTTGACGAAAAGCGCATGATCAACTGCCGCGCCGACCTCAACCAGCTCGTACCCTTCAAGTACGACTGGGCCTGGCAGAAGTACCTCGACGGCTGCGCCAACCACTGGATGCCGCAAGAGGTCAACATGACCGCCGACATCGCCCTGTGGAAGAGCATGGACGGCCTGACCGAAGACGAACGCCGCATCGTGATGCGCAACCTCGGCTTCTTCTCCACCGCCGACTCCCTGGTTGCCAATAACCTGGCCCTGGCCGTGTACCGCCTGATCACCAACCCGGAGTGCCGCCAGTACATCCTGCGCCAGGCCTTCGAAGAGGCGATCCACACCCACGCCTACCAGTACTGCATCGAGTCGCTGGGCATGGATGAAGGCGAGATCTTCAACATGTACCACGAGATCCCGTCGGTCGCGAAAAAAGCCGCCTGGGGCCTGAAGTACACCCGCGCCATCTCGGACCCGGAGTTCAACACCGGCACCGTCGAGACCGACAAAGAGCTGCTGCGCAACCTGATCGCCTACTACTGCGTACTGGAAGGCATCTTCTTCTACTGCGGCTTCACCCAGATCCTGTCCATGGGCCGCCGCAACAAGATGACCGGCGTTGCCGAGCAGTTCCAGTACATCCTGCGTGACGAGTCCATGCACCTGAACTTCGGCATCGACGTGATCAACCAGATCAAGATCGAGAACCCGCACCTGTGGGATGCCGCGATGAAGGAAGAAGCGACCCAGATGATCCTGCAAGGGACTCAGCTGGAGATCGAATACGCTCGTGACACCATGCCACGCGGCGTGCTGGGGATGAACGCGGCGATGATGGAGGATTACCTCAAGTTCATTGCTAACCGTCGTTTGACCCAGATTGGGTTGAAGGAAGAGTATCCGGGGACTACCAACCCGTTCCCTTGGATGAGCGAAATCATGGACTTGAAGAAGGAGAAGAACTTCTTTGAGACTCGCGTGATTGAGTATCAGACCGGTGGGGCTCTGAGCTGGGATTGATTCAAAGACGTGGGCGGTTGTTCTCAGCCAGTGCTGAAATTTTCTCAAGCTACCTGAAACAGCGCACCAATTAAGTGCGCGAAACGATCAAAGCCATCTAGGCCATCAAAGCCTAGGTGGCTTTTCAGCATTAGGCTGGCACATCACTCCCTCGCTTTTCAGTGAGATTCGGAAAAATGTCACGAAACTCGAACGGAGCGCACAGTCTTGGTGCACCACAAAGGTCTCTGACGTAGGTTCACAGGACCACTTGAGCTATTCCAGATGCTCCGAACCCTCCAGTAGATGACATTAAAAAGCCACCTCAGCTGAGGTGGCTTTTTTATTGCAGAACATGAGGGCACTCTCTTCTGCTACGTATTCACTCTGAACACTTGCGAATCCTGAGCGCGGCAATCTCTTGATGAATTTTTCCCAGCAACGCTTCGTCATCTCCATCGATACCGATCTGCATCAAAATAATCAAGGTGGCAGGGTTTACCTCTAGTCGCTCAGCAAGTTCTTCTAGCTTTTCGACAGTCGGGCTACGAATTCCACGCTCAAGAGTGCTAATGAAAGACTGACTTGCCCCCAACTGCTCTTGAGCAATCCCTTTCCGAACTCTCACCGCTTTAAGCGCGGAACCAAAAGCCAGCTTGCGTTCCATCTGTTTGCTCACAAAAGGAACGATAAAGCCTCGCTGAGCCATCAAACGCTATGCTGCATGCAGCATATATGGCAAAATTATTCTCCCCTGACGTCCTACACCGTCATATGCCGACAGATCCATCAAGACTGAGAGCGCAGCATTGTTTGTTACAGACCCACAAGAAGAAGTCCTCACAACGACAGGGAAAGTCGATCCGAGCTACAGAAGCTGGCCTCGAGTTGATACCAGCGAAACTTTTTTCCAGGTTCATAGCAGGGTCCACTTGGAGCGGACCACCCATGAAACCTGTCTGCTGTCGGCACCCCGCGCGCTGTTGGATTATCTCGCCGCCTGCGCCACCGATAGTGCAGTCACCATTCAGCAGATTTTCATAACTACCGCACCACATGACAATCGCAGCAGAAATTGGAAATCTGAACCTCTAATTAAGGTTGAGGTCAGTGTGGATCAATTTGGCGTAGAAAATCGAATCCTTTACCACACCCCCGACAAGTGCTACAGCGAGCGCAAATTCCACCGAAAAGGAGAGCTAAAATTGAAAACGGTGTATCAGGCACGTGGCGTTCACCACACTAAATCGTTTCAGGCGTCGAAATAGCGATTCAGCAGAATGACTTGATCGAAGCATCCTCCTCCCCTTCCATGTCGGATCATCTCGATATCGTGCGGCCGCGGGCCGTCCCTGAGAAACGACCAATTATCGAATCAAGTAAGATAATTGCTATCTAGCACTCACCCGGAACTGGCCTGCCTTTCCTTCAGGGCCGAGATGAGTAGATTGCACATCCACTTCGGCATCTCAAATCCTTGCAATGCCTTGATGTCTTGCTCGCTCAAGCGCTCCAACATCAGGGATATTGTGGCGGCTGTCTCAGACCTTCCAAGATAATACATAGCAGTGAGCGCCAAGCCTGCCTGGGTACCCGCACCCTGTAGTCGTACGGCAGAAACGTGGCGAAGCTTCACTACCGCGTTTCCAATTCTTACTTCACGACTTGGACCACTCGTATTGTAAATGGGGATCATCGACATCTGCGTACTCACACCCAGTCGTCGCACCGCCTCGGCACCGTGAACCTGTAACTTTTGCCCTCGAAGCTTGGCCTCCAGCATAGCGAGCTCAAGGGGGGACACCGGAATCCTCCCAAGCAATGCACTATATTTTGGCCGCACATAAACACCACGCGTCACACGCTCTAGAGCACCTGCGGACACCAGCCTCGAAAGCGCCCTCGTAATAGAGCTGCTGGATCCGAGAGACGCCAATCTACTTCGATGAAATGGGCATCCCTTTTCCACATGCCTTATGCGCATTGAAATAATTTTTAGAAGCGTCAAACAATCCTCCAAAACGGCTATGCCATACCCCACCACGGGCATACCGCACCACAATTGTAACAAATTACAACCACCCCCACAAAAAGCCCTCCGAGCATATTTAAAAAATCAAGACCTCGTAAAAAATATCTAATTGAAAAAACGATTCACTAACTACGAGCTTCAAACTTTTGACACTACAAGAAAATCGTGATTGAATTTAAGTACCGCTCACTAAGCGGTCTTTCATCATGGATGATTTGAGGTCGTCATGGATTGTCATCTTTCTTACCGACATCAATGAAAGTCAAAATGCCGCCGCCATAATGGTTGCATTCTTACTAGCAGCACACTCAAACGGATAGTTTAACCTGGATATTCGAACTTTTTGCGCGAAAGTGTCCAGGTGTCCGTTGCAGCACCCTATTGCGTTTAATCCGAGGCGCGGTCTCTGTGCCGTGCGGACAGATCCATGCGCGAGGGCGCCCTGAATCCAGGGTGTAGTAAATCCAGACCTCACTTTTGACGAGAAATCGACCATGACATCGCAAGACGAACTGACTAGGCGCCGCAGCTGGGAGCACCTTCTACTCCGGGCAGCGAGCGACATCTCTCTGACACCCAGCCAATACATAACGATCGAGGATCGGTATTCCCAGCTGCAGAAGATCCTCGATGTGTCCACGGACCCACTGCTGTCCGGCGCTCACATTTTCCCGCAAGGCTCAATGCGCCTGAGAACCACAATCAACCCGGTTAGTGGTGCCCCCAAGGACCTCGGGACCATCGATGCAGACGCCATTATCTGGTTGCCTCACGCCGGTAATGCCGATGCAATGACCGTGCTGAATGCCATCGAGCAGCGATTCCGTGAAGGCAGCCGAGTCAAATCGGATATCGTCCAGCTCCGCCGCGGAATCCGGATCGAGTATGCCGACGAGAACCCTGGCTTCCATATCGATGTAACGCCTGCACGGAATGCATGGGGCAACAACCGAGTTGATGGCCACGGCAAGCTGGAGGTACCCGATCGTGAGATCGGCTGGAAAGCCAGCAGCCCAATTTCCTACGCGGATTGGCTGAACGACGCGTCACAGCAGGAGATTTCGCTCGAGCACTTCCACAAGGCCATCGCCGCCAACCGAAGCGGTGATGTCGTGATGGACTCCGCAACCCAGGAGCCTCTTCCAACCTATCAGGACTACGACTCACTGGACCCTCTGCGCGCTACCGTGAAATTGTTGAAGCGCCACCGTGACGAATGGGCCATTGAAACCCGGAACGAAGGGCACCGTCCTATCTCGGCAGTCATTACTACGCTTGCGACCCATGCCTACCTCAAGGTCGTTGAGGAGTCACAATGGGCCCCCTTGAAGCCTATCGACGCAATCCTCAAGATCGTCGAGAAGATGAGTGAATACGTCAGGTACGTTGGAGGGGAATACCAAGTACTCAACCCGAAAGACCGTGGAGAAAACTTCTCGGAAAAATGGAATAGACCTGATGAGGGCCACAAGTACCGCCAGGCATTCGCCAACTGGCATGCAAGTGCGGTGGTCTCCTTCCAGCTCGGCCTGCAAAGTCATGACAGTGCGGATGCCTTCGCCCGAGCCATGGAAGCGAGCTTTGGTATTGGCCAGAAGATCATCAACGACGTCAACCGTGAGATTCCAGGAAACTGGACCATGCCCGGCCGTAAAGTCGGCATGACGCGAAACGCCGTATCACTGGGCGCGCTTTCCGGTAGCGCGAGCCATGCCTCCACTCAAAGCAAAGTGAAGCCAGTTGAACGCCTCGGTTGAAACGACCTTTACTCCATCCGTGGAGCGCGGTATCGCCGCGCTCCACGAATTTATTGGTGAAGAAGCCGTCGCTTCACTTCTTCAGTCCGTGCCCCCCGAAAAATTCGAAGTTGCGAGATTCATACTCCCGCTTCCGCGCGATTACACCGGGATAGAGCGGCATCTAGTTATCGCCTTCCCACGCCACTTCCCTCGATTTCCCCTGACGCTTCAAGTAGAGCCGTCGCCGTGGCTAGTGTGGCCTCATGCCACGAAATCAGGTCTATGCCTACATGGGTTCCGTGAGAGACCCATCACCGGAACACCTGAAACAGTGGTGAACGATAGTCTTTCACGCCTCCGCTCTATCCTAGAACTCGTACTCGAGGGTTCAGACCCCAAGGTACGAAATGCGGAGTTTCAGAACGAATTCTCCACATATTGGGGCCTACAGCTCAGCACGTCCCCGCAAAACTTGCTGCTGCTTGAGCGCCCCCCATCAGGCTCAGAACTGTTTGCAATCAGCGATCCCCGCCCTGATCGGCGCTCACGCACGGCATGGCTTGCACCGAAGCTGGAATCACTCAGAGCCCACTTGCGCCGCGTGATTGGGTACAGCGGGAAAATCCGCTCACCTGCTGTACCAGGCTTCTACGTAAAGCTGCAGTCTCATCCTGATATACGACTCCCCACTCCCGGAAAGCTTCTGGACTGGCTGACCCCGCACTTGGCCCACGATGACTGCGAAAAATTTCTGACCTGGTTCTCTGGTAGAGGATCACTGGCAGATCGCTGGCTTGTTCTGGAACTCCCCGGCCCTGCAGGCGCACCGGTGTTCTGCCTGGACGTTCGCTCGTACAGCAAGCAGCCGGACCGCGGCCGATGGTATGGCTTCCGCTCGGCTCGCCGCTGGTCAGGCAAGAATCAACCCTCGCACACCCCCACGTTGGTACGTGACGCTGTAATCAACATTCTCGACCGAACGGATATTCTCTCGCGCGACCTGAGCAAGACGGCAGAGCACCTCGAGAAAGCTCGGGTCGTAATGGTCGGTACAGGCTCGCTCGGCAGTGCTGTAGCGCTGCAACTCGCCCGATCAGGAATTGGCGAGATCATACTGATTGACCCTGAACGCCTTGAGTCAGCCAACCTTGGCCGCCACGCGCTGGGCGCTGACGAGCTTGGAAAATCGAAATCAGTAGCACTGGCGGAAAAACTGACGCTCGATTTGCCCACCGTCAGAGTGACGCCCTACGTGGGCTTCGCGGAGATATTCCTCCTGCGCAAGCCAGAACTTTTCGACATCGCTGATTTGGTCATCGTCACCACTGCAGATTGGGCATCTGAAGTGGCATTGTGGCAAAGGAAATCGGAAGGTGCTCCATGGGCGCTACTACAAGCCTGGAGTGAGCCACACTCCTTTGTCGGGCACGCTCTGTTAGCTCCAGGCGGAACCTTTGATGGCCAACCCTTGTTCGACGATGCCGGCAACTTTAAGCACAAGCATACCGAGTGGCCAGATGGCGGCGGCGTTGTTCCACTTCCGGCCTGCGGCCAAACCTTCATTCCGGGAGGCGCGTCGGGCATGAGCAACGTGGCGGGAATGGTGGCTCAAGTAGCACTGAGAACCTTGACCGGCCAACTCGAACAGCAGGCATGGGCCACCAGCATCTACCGCCCACAAGACATTGCTAACCACGGCGGTACTTACCTTGGACCAACAGTGGAGAACGGTATTCAGCACATTGTTCTGGAGCGTGCCTGGCCGGCCGATGGAGAGCAGTCCGGATGAGTAATATCGCCTGGAGCTGGGCGTGGCCACAGATCGAATGCACGCTGTCAGTATCGCGGGGCGTTGCCGAGGTCTTCAATCAATACCGGCAAAACATGTGGAAGACCGAGCGAGGCGGTCAGCTGTTTGTCGACCTGGCGGATCCCAGCGGACTGGTCATAACTCTGGCCACGCTCCCACATTCAAGGGATCGTTCAGGACGGGCGTGGCTCGAGCTCGATGCCGAGCGCTGCCGGCAGGAAATTGATGCCGCTAACGCCCAAGGGCTGAGGCTCGTGGGGTACTGGCATACGCACCCTCAAGCCATTCCGGCAATTTCTCCGACTGATGTAACAAGCTTCTCTCGGTTTGCAGCCCGTTATGCGCAGGAGCTACCCCATCCGATCGCAGTGATTGTCGGTTTGTCGCAAACACCTGATGGAGTCAAAGCTTGGCGCTTCCGGAATGGTGGTTACGAAGAGGCAAAGCTGGCGATCTGAATCACCCCAGCTGCGCCCTGCGCTGCAACATCAGGTCGAAAAGCTCGGCTTGGTAACGCGCATCATCCAACGCGTTGTGGGTCGCAGTGCGCCCGGGGTGCAGGCTCGTAGCCATATGCGAGGACTTGGTCTCCCTCCACGCGAGGTTAAAAGCCCCCATGTAGTAGGCTTTGATATCGAGCGCTGCAAACCCGAACGGGTTCTGACCTAAATATTTGTGGAAGTAGTAATTCACAAACGACCAGTCAAAAGCAGCATTGAGCCCAACAAAGACAGGTTTACCTGCATCTGCCTCAACCTCTGCTACCCAGGCTGCAACTTGTTGCATCGCCTCTTGCGGCTCAAGACCCGTTTGAGCCAGTAGCTCTAAATCAAAGCCTGTAACCTTCACCGCCTCAGGATCATGCTTTGGGCTATCGGGTTTGAATTCTAGATAAATAGCCTTATCGGGATGACCGACAACACATGCGCCAAATGAAAGCATGCTGAATTCGCCCGGTATCGGGCCAGAGGCTTCAATATCAACCGAAATGTATAGCTCTTTGCTCATGCGCTCCTTCTCCTGCGATTACCTGAGGGGGAAATGGCTAGCAAAGGTGTACTACGCGAGCCAAGAGTCCACAGTTTTGGCACCGTACTGCGCTTTCCATTCCTTCAGAGCCTTGTGGTTCCCGCCCTTGGTTTCAATCACCTCTCCCGTATGCGGGTTCTTGAAAACCTTGGCTTGGCGCGGCTTGCGAGGGGCCTTAGTTACACGAGGTAAGCGATCCGCCCGGCTGCTGGGGTCCAATATTGCAATGACGTCACGCAGGCTAAAACCGTACTCTCCGAGCAACGTGCGGAGCTTCTTCTCGAATTCAATCTCTTGCTTTAAGCCACTGTCATTCTTCAGGCTCTCCAGCTCAGCCAATTGGGCGGCCAGCTGCTGCTCTAGCGCACGAAATTCTGCAAGTCGCGACATAAAAATTTACCTCTCATAAATTATAATAACATTCAATCATCAGCCCACTTAAAAAGTCAACCCCGCTCCAGATACACTAGTGATGTAAAAATATACGCCATCCAGTACTAGCAGAGCTCCGAACATCAGCTTCTGGTTACCTCTAAGCTACATCGCCCCAAATAAAAAAACTCAAGCTCTAGCCTAGCTATCGCTTCGCCTGCGATCATCAGGACACAGGCCCAGCGCCACGAACCGAAGGCTATGAGAAGGGATTTTCTGGATGGTGATGAAAGAGTTACTGAGTTGGGGTCGAAAGCTAATCGATTGGTATGTCCGCCCCAAGAGCTTTGGAGTGTTTTTGGTCAGTTACGGCGCACTGGTTGTACTGGCGGCGCTGGCTGGAGGGGCGGTCGTAGGCATCAGCTACACCAGCGATTCCACCCGTCTGCAAGCCAACGTCAATACCACCAGTGGTCCGCCCGAGTGGATGGTGAAGGTGGCGTTCGCTCTAGGCGTGCTGATGATCGTTGTCGGCATCTGCGTCACCGTGATCGAGCGCATCCAATTTGCGCGCAAACGCGTCCTGCTCCTGGAGCACAAAGGGCTGCACGGTATCGATAGTCCATTAGATGCCGTAGTGAAGAAAACCATCGGAGGCAATGTCGAATCCATTCTGGTGGACATTCGCGAAAACATCATTGAAGGTCGCATAACTCACCCAGAGGCCGCCTTGCAAAAGGTGGTAGACGGCAAAGGGGACCTATTACGCCGTCTCGCTGGTCAAAACAAGAATGACATTGAAATCGTATACGGCGGGCTGATGCCGGTACCTTTTACATTTGTCACGGGCTGCTTGGTGGACGACGAAGGTGGCGGCCTCAAGGTCTTCGACTGGGACCGTTTGGGAGGTGGTGAATGGCGCCAGATTCAAAGCAGCCGCGATGACGGGGACCGATTGCAGGCCATGGCCGCGCCAACTTCAAACACTGACCAAATGGTGCTCGCCCTTTCCATCTCGTACCCGGTCGATGAGTCCGGTATTTGCAGTACTTTCCCGGGCGTGCCCGTGACGCACATGAAGATGAATGAGCTTTCGTCGAATGCACACTGGTCCCTTGAGAAGCAAAGCGCTCTAGCAGAGCAGTTCCTTCAGATGCTCAAATCACTCTCGGCCCAGCAGGTAAAGACCATTCACCTGGTGATCGCAGCACCGAACAGCGTGGTTTTCAATCTGGGGCGCATCTACGACAGAAGGCTGCTACCAGCGGCGATCATTTACCAATACGAGCGCACAAACACTCCGGCATATCCTTGGGGAGTGAGCATTCCATCACACGGTCAAGAGCCTCCGGCGATCGTGTACACAGCGTACAATTGACTTCAAATGACGGTTACCAAAATCAAGGCCCCGATTCCGACGGAATCCTGAATGGTAGGAAATGGAAGATTTCATAAAAGGTAGACGGAAAATCCGTACGAATTAGTGGGCGTTGATTCAGCGCTTCGAGCTGGAGGCACGCACTGCAACGGCAAACGCCTCAGCCACTCAGCGACATACGTTGCAAATGGCTCAAACAGCAGGCCGTGGCGCTGAACCTACCGCGGTATTGGTCGGGAAGAAACCTATACCGCTGTAGGGCCCGCTGAAATCTTGATCATGATCGGAGCTCCGCGACTATCAAGCGCACCTCCATTGGCGCAATCAACGCTGGTAGGACGTCCACACAATTGAGCTTGTATCATTAGCGCTCAGAATCACTGGGGCTGATGTCGCAGACACCTGGACATCACTGATTTTCGCATGGTGTCTTCTTGTCCAGGTAAGTGACGACCCTCTTGGCCGGCTTAAAAGGCCAAGAGAGTTGTGCCCTGAGAAAATCGCCAAGCACTGCTCCACTCTACCCGCTAGCAGACTCTTGCCAGAGCCTACCTACGGCCATGAGCAATCGATGGAAAACCAGTGGCCAAGCTGGCCAACCAAGGATAGGAAAAACTAGCAACTACTAGCGTTGACTAGCATTTTTTACTAGTGATGACTAGTTTTGCCTATGAAACGTTCACGACTGAATCGCTCCTAATTTGGTAGACGTGTCGGAGTGATCAATTCTTGCCGATAGCTGCCCTCAATGAATGACCGCCTCGGGTCGACAGCGGACAGCCCCTCACTTGGCGTCTGGTCTTTGGGCAGCGGTTTCAATACCGTAGGCCCAGGCGGCTTGTGAGCCTAAATCGATTCCGAAACAGAGCGCCTATAGACCGCATACTGCAAGCGTCGCCGTTTCAGTTTTGGAATCAATTCTTACCCCCTCCATCAGCGCCTGCCGTCATGGCCGGCGCACCCAGTCAGTGGGTGATGTAACCAGGGCCGCCGAGCGCATGCAGCTGATAGTCGGTGATGGCTTGGAACAGCGACTCTGCCAAGATCTTCAGGCGCTCAACCTCTTCGAGTGGCGCGCCACGATCCCTCGCTTCGTGATAGCGCTTCATGGCCTCTATCGCATCGGAGAAGGCCTGGTGATCTGGAAGAAGAATCTTCGACACATCTCGCTTCACGAATGGCTCCCCCAACGTCAATGCAGGATGTGCGGAGCTTTACCGCGGATGATGAGCTGATGCTCGGTCACCAATCGATAGCGTAAATCCGCTACTGCCCTCAAGAGCTCAAGCTCCCGAGGTGGTGCACCGGCATCCTCGGCTTGCCGAAGGCGGCGCTGAGCATCGATTGCTTTCTGGATCAACTCCTCACCGGCTTCAGCCAGTCCCCGGATGGTTCGGCTCATGGCAATACCTCGACGGTTTGACCGGCTCAGTATAGGAGATCAGAGAGCAGCGAAGAGCTTTGCGATGGCTGCATTCGACCCAAAGCCGCCGTTCGTGGAGTGCAGCAAACGGCCAAAAACGGCCGCTCCGCAAAGCCGCTTTTCGATTTACGTTTATATGCATTTTTATCGATTTACGGCATGTGGCGGCGACGTTCTGATGCAAAAAATGCATGTTATTCGAAACGCGTTTTTAGGGGTACCGCACTAAGCAGTTTAAGACGGCCTTTACCGCCGTTGAAAAGTCTATCTTGTTCAAATACGTGCCCAGAAGTAACCATGGTTGGAAGGAAGAAAACGATTCCGTCTCGATGTCCGGAGGTGGCGATCATACTCTCAAGCTGAATTAGCATCGATTCGTATGTATGGATATTTACTGTGTTCTTGATCTCCACAACTACTGACTGACCACTACTCTTGACTAGGACGCCTGCAACAAGTTTCCGCTTTTCCCCGCCAATTTGAGCTTCAGACAACACTTCTGCATCAGGAAAAATAGCGGACAAAAAACCCGCTACCGACCCTAGCCACTGAGGGTGCGAGTTACTTTCAAACTCTTCCGCGGAGCGGAGAACAAAGTACGATTTGAGGGCCTCACTAACACGCCCCAAAAAATCCCCCTCCGCAAAATTAAACTTGCTTTCTATCTTCCGTACCAATAATTTTGTGGTTTCCTCTTCTCGATCGCGTGCCAGCTGTAAAGCCATCTCTGTTGGCGCTGATGGAAAATTGACCCACCCTGCCGATTGAAATTTGACCCAGGGCGGATTGCTGATTTTGTTACCAGCAACTGTGGATAAGTCTACCAGCGCAGCTGCTGTTGCCCCCACTCCTTC
>NZ_BQHO01000058.1 GCF_021601385.1 Pseudomonas parasichuanensis
TCATTTCCATACTGATCACCCTGTGTTCTCCTGCTCAAAAATTGAGCAGAAGCAGTTGAACACCTGGGTCAGTTTTCAGTCGGCAGAACAGCCTCTACTGGGTCAGTTTTCGGTCAGCGGCAACAGAAGAATCTCCCGAAGAAATACAAAACCTTCTGGCACGCTCATCAGCGGCCATCCCCACTGCATCGGTCGCCCATGGAAAAAAGCGTCAGCGCAGCGCTCCCATGTCAAAACGTCAATGCCAGCAGCTTGAGTATCAGTCTCAGTTAAGTTCTGCCCGCACTGATGGCATTGGCCTAGATTACGCATTTGATAAGTCAGGCGATGGGGAGCCAACACGGCCAGGCAGTGTGGACAGTGATCGCACAGCATTACCCCATGATCAGGACAGCAGGTGCACCAAGCCATACGCCATTGTTGCCGATAAAACGGTACGCCTTCGGCGAAACAGAGGGGACAGTACTGCAGACCACCTGCACGCCTAAGGTATCTGCCGCCTAAAGATAGTACCCAAGGCATGATGCCTTTGGCTGGGCACGTCAGCCCTAGGTGCCTGCACAACGGTACCAATGACGACGCCATCAGCGAGCCAGTTGAAATGCCGCTTTTCATGTGCAAGGCGTCCAGCTGGAGCGAACAGATGTTCTGATCGATGTCGCTGGTCCAGGCTCGTCTTTTTGGCCAAAGCCAATGGGCAAATTCCACAGCATCACACGCATGATGAAGCGAGCAGCGGATGAGCCAAGAGGAAAACAGTTCATCACGCTGCAGAGCAGGCACGCATGGCCACAACGGCTCTACGGGGCATACTTTCTCATGCCAAAAGCATCGGGAGCCCATTTGTATTTCTCCAGAAGCTCGAGGTCGATCTTCTCCTTGCCGGTTTCGATTGCCTTCCGGGCACTGTGAAACAGAATTTCTTCGACGTAGCCAGTGATTCCTTGGCTGCGCTTGAGGATCAAGGCGGCAATCTCCTTGTTCGTCAGGCTCGATGGCTGCTTGAGGGGGAGCCAGGACTCAAAGCCTTTCAGCAGTTGGCGAAACGCCAGGCTTGGCCCCCATACCGGTAATTCGTAGGTGACGAATCGAGCGGCGTATTGCCGCTCAAGCGTCAACAATCTGTGAGCACTCGGCATACCCACTCCCACGATTGCAAGCTTCAACGTATTTGTCAGGCGTTTGATCTCATTCATGAAATCGGCCACCTGGCGGGAGGTACCGTTTGCAATGGTCTGGATCTCATCGATGATCAACATCTTGGTGTGACAGGAAGTGAGCAACTCTTCCATTTGGAAGCGCAGCTTGGTCTCGGTCGCATCTGGATTGAAAGGCGAGCTAGAGCATCTGAGAATCTCGCAATAGAACATCCGCAGACTCGGCTTGCTGACCTCAATGGAGACGATGGGCCGTACCCTGCAACCATCCTCGTTGACATACGAAGTCCCATGAAGGGACTCAAAACGGTTAATCAACGATGACTTACCCATCCGGGATTCCCCCAGGATGAGGAAGTCCGGAATATCTCGATGACCACATAGCTTGGCGTACAGTCGATCGAACAGATCCTGCGAGAGTTCGTAATCGATCCAGCGCGACTTGATTGAAGCCAGGCGCTCAGCGTCTGACAACTCAAGTGCAGAGCGGAACTGTGGGAGGAGATGGGAATAATTGCTCATGCCACGCCTCCGTATAGGGCCACATCGTCGTCACCCCAGGCATCGTCCACAGCCGGAGTAGATTTTGGTGCAGAGGGTTGCCCCATGAGCACCGTTGCTGGAGTCTTACCACTCGATTTGTTCTTCTTCCTTTGTGCTTGCCGCCGCGCGTCCTTGGTTCGCACAGCCTCTGCTTGCTCGATCTGCCGCTGAGCTTCAATGCTGCGTGCGATGGCCTCATCATCCACCGAGCCTAAATTGTGCTTCTTCCTCTCCCGCTTGGTCGCGACGTACTCCGCGACGGATACGCCCTCGAAGCGATGATTGGCCAGCGGAATTTTGAAGTAGCGCTCCAAGCCCGGATCGAAGAACCAGATGAAGTTGATGTCGCGCGTATCGCGCCGGAAGAGGAATTTAGACTTTTTACCGGTGGCCGGATCTACATGGCTGATCCAAGGGCGCAAGGCCTCGGCATAGTAGATCGCGCTCCATTCAACGCCGTAGGGATGAATCGTTCGGTAATCCGCCGGCAGAAAGTCGATCTGCAAGGTCAGCGGGTCTTCAGGCATGGGCGGCATCCCACAGATCGCTTTCGGCCCCCAGAAGGCCTCGTTCCACATTTTGATCGGCGGTTTGAATTCAATACCGCTGTGCGGTTTGTTGTTGTAGATCAGAATCGTGTGAATTAACCAGGCTTCCAGCGCGTCGAAGCTCATGGTCGCCTCTTTGTCGGAGTTAACATCGCCTCGATCCTCCGGATTGCGCTGAGTAGCCCCTGCAAGCTTGCTGAACACCTTGGCGTTACCTTCCATGAGCGATTCGATATGCCCGCCCCAATGCGGTTTCTTACGAGGCCGGAACTGTCGATCAATGCCGTGCGCAGTGCAGGACTGAATCAATGCCTTCGCTTTAAAATCTGGACCGTTATCGCTGTGAATTTCGTGGGGTTTCCCCCATACGGGCCACTCACCCACGACCGAGTGGTGGTTCAGCCACTCGTGTTTCGGCAGCATGGCCTGAATCAGACACATGGCGACCGAAACTGCCGATGGCGCCTCAAGCGAGATGTAGTAACCGACGACCATGCGCGAGTACATATCGATGGCCATCGTCACCCACGGCCGGCCAATGGAATTTCGATGGATGTCATCGACAATGATGACGTCAGCTGGACTGTGATCAATCTGAATACGATGCAGGGGGTAATCCGCAGAATACTTCCCAGGCCGCGCGTCGTAGGTATTGGAGGCGAGCTCCGAGTAGCCTCTGGCTCTGAGAATTTTCTTCCGCGGTATTTTGCGAATCCGCCGTGTGATAGTAGGAATGGACGGGGTCCTGAAGCCCTTCTCTTTACATCGTTTTTCCACCTCCTCAGAAACATCTTTGATAGTGGCCCTGCGCGTGGAGAGGTAAAGGGTCTGAATCACTTCACCTATGATGTCTTCGACACCTTCAGCTACCCGGCTATTTCCTTTCTTCCACCCTGGTGTATGGGGCAACAAGCTCAAGAACTGACTGCCTTCACTGTAGGCGTACAGCCACCGATAGATCGTTGCCCTACTAACGCCGCATTCTTCGGCACGCTTGAGCACTGCACTCTGCACGTGCATGTCTTTGGCCAGCAATGGAGCGATAACTGCGTATCGCCGCTCTGCGACTGCCCAGTCCTTATCAGCGATCCGCTGAAGGTCGATGCCACACGAACGCAGTCGTCCACCATCAGGCTCCGGCTTCTGCAGGCCAGCAATGGGGAGCATTTTGGACAAACCCGACTCGACGTCCTGTCCAAGGACATGGTGAAAGTCGACCAGGACCAAGATTCTGTAAACACATTTCAGATGCTTAACGAACTCGCCCACCTGAATGCTCAATGTCCCTCGATTGAGCACCAACCCCTCGTCAGTAACGCTCATCGTGGCACCTCAGGATCGAAAACTGATCGATCTCTTCATCAAGGTCCGTCCAGACCTTTCCAACCGCGAGGAGGTGCAGCAGGTAAGATCGGCCCACCGCCTCATGACCGTGAAAATGCAATGCCAGCAAGATGTGGAAGGGCGCATGTCGCATCAGGTCCAAACTATTGAGGACTGCAGTAATTCGTGTCGGGTCCAGGTCCATGTTGCGGTAGCGCTGAAGGAACTCGACATTCTTCAGCCTCACTCCGCGAATTCGCGACTCGTCGAAGATGTGAAAGGTCCACCCTTGAGATTGGGCGTACCGCCATGCAGCTTTCCATTTGGGCAGCCACTCACGCCAGTTTTCTGTCCAGGCTTCACGCGGCTTCACTTCCACCAGGAGGGGTTTCAGCTCGAGCAAGTCGTCAAACTGGACGAAGAAATCAGGCGTATGGATGTATCGATTTCCGTTGTGGCCAACGAAAGGAATCTGGACAGGCTGCGCAATGATCGCCACGACTTCTGGGGCTAGCGACCAGATCCTGATGAAGTCGCGCTCAAGGCCGGACTCGTACGAAACACCTTGGCCTCGAAAAGGAAACACACCCGAGAGGCTACGATTCATAGATCGGCTTTTGCGGGCTTGGGAGATGATCTGACCCTTGTAAACGGTAGAAGACATAGGGGCACCTTTTGGCTTAGATGCCAACGATGCTACTCAGCCTTCACATCAACAGAATCGGCTATCTGACCCTTTAGGAGGGACACAGGATCGCTGTGAGCTTCATGCCCTTGTGCACCGCGCTGTGGCTAAGTCGCATGGGCTCGATATGAGGTTACGGAGAGGGGGGGGGGATTAAAGAGTAGACCGATCTGCAAACCCTGCACCTACCGTTGGTCCAAACACGTAGCTATCAGTGGAATCTTCGAGAATGGCAGCCCATGGCCCTCAGCTGGTACTCGTTCACAGCCCGGAACTGTGACTCTGCAATTTGACGCAGTCGTTCGATCTCTTCAAAGGGACAGCCACGAGCCTGCGCCTCATGGTACTGCTTCATCGCTTCCACAGCGTCTTGATACATGGGGTGATCGGGGTAAAGAACAGATTCTTTTTTTTTCATCTCGTGACTGTGCCTCAGTGAATAGTCGACAGTGGCCCACTGGTTTTAACAAGCTGAATCGCCCCCTAGTTTCGTAGACGCCTCCACACTCCAGGAAGACCTGCTAAGCCCCGTACCCACCTTTTTGGGGTCGATAGCAGATGATGCCCAGGCCAGTCCCTGCCTTAGCCCAAGCGTCTTACTCCGCTTCAGCAGGGGGCGTTGCACTTAGATTTAGCGCCCCCCTATCGCTTTGGGCCTTAAGCGACACGTAGGGTCGCTTAATGGATTTGTAACCCTATTTTTTTAGTTGTAACCCTCAGTAGGTTACAGCTAAAAAATTAGGGTTACAGGGTAGTACCCCATCGGTCCTGACGCTATGCCATACCAACATTACTGTCGATGCTAATCATTTCTGATTCGCTTTGTAGACACCTTCTAGTCGAAGCAATCAGGCCGAATACAGCGTATCGAACCTTAGCTGAGGGTCGTTAGCGGCCAGTCAGAGATGGCTGCTATCGACGCAAAACGGCTCTTCGCAAAGGGCCGCAATCGGTAAGCTGCGAGTCACGAACGCTGCCTTCGACCCAACGCAATCCTTCATCACATTTGAATACAGCTGACGCTGATCAGTGAATTCCTTAGCGGCTGTGTCAGCGCACCGTTGCACCGAGGCCGGCTGGATACCGCAAGAACCTGTACGCTGCTAACGGAACTCGAGGGCGGTTTACGGCCAACCGTTAAAAGCGAAGAGCCAGAAGTACCAAACCTATCAGCGCTTGATATAGACCATATTTTGCCGCGCAGTTGGAACGTCCCACTGGCCACTGAAAGATGGCAGCGTGGCAGCCGACAGCCATGAGTCGGATATTGAAGTGATAGTGCGCCCTTGCGACACATTGACGCTCTGGCAGTTCCTGATTCGTGAGCACATGAGAGCATCCCAATGTTAGCCAAATTGATGCTGCTGAACCTCAGCGTCAATAGAACGGCGCAACACTGCGATTTTGCGGCGAAACGCGACAAGCTAATGCCAATGCCAGCCTCGGTCTCAATGTCCTACTGATTGCTACCTCTGCGTGGGACGAAACCGCGATTTCAGCCAGAGCCCATGCCCTCACCAAAGTAGCACTGACGATCTGTCCCAAAAACGAATGATGACCTCCCAATCAACACAGCAGATAGGTCTATTCACGCTCCAGACTACGTGCATCTGCGGTGACCGCCTCCACAACCCCCGCCAGCTCCCGCACCAGGTCAGGCTCGAAGCGCTCTAGGTAAGCTGCGATAGTCTGATTGCGCAGCATGCGAGATACATAGCCCTTGGCTACCACGAGTACTAGCATTGTTTCGCCGAGGGTGTCCTCGACCAACCGGTAATCATGGTAGAGCTTTTCCATCTCCCGCTCCATGCGTGCAATGTCTTCAGCAGTCACACCCTCACTAACTTTCTTTGCCTCGACCAGCTGTTCAGGACGCGTCGCGGCCAAGACCATTTCGGCGTAGCGGCCAGTGAAACAGTTGGCCGAAATCATCATCTCGACTAATTCTATCTGGCGCATTGGCTTCATCTTGCGCAGCACGCGAAAGACTGCCTGACTGACCATTCGCGTTTTCAGCATCTCAGCGACTTCCGGCGCAATCCCCCGCAGCAAATGCTGGCGCTCACGGATACGTCCAACGTTGACGCTCAAGACTTCGGCAATCCGCTCGGCGGTCGTTCCTTTGCGAATGGCCTCCAGAATCATCTTGTGCTCTTGAATTGGGGTAAGTCGGTTGATCTGCCGGTTGTAGGTAAAGCCTTCGTCATCTGTCGCCAACAGGCACAACGCGTCTTTTGCTCCCAGCTGTACGAGCGCAGCCAGTCGCAAATGACCATCCAGCAACAGATAATGGGGCTCCTCTCCCACACCGTGAACCGGCTCGGGATGCACCGCGAGCGGTTCGACCACCCCCAGCTCGCGGATGGAAGCTAAAATCGCCGCATACTTGACGGAGGTCAGCATATCGTGGGTGACTTGGCGAGAGGGCAGGATCAGCGGTAGGCGGACGATAATCAAATCAGGCTCAAAGGCACGCTTGACGATAGTCATGCGTCCCCCTGAATACGCTCGGCCAATACCTGCGGCATATCATCAATGCCTTCGCTGTGTAACATCGACCGAAAAAATTCATCGGCTAGTAACCGACGTAATGCAGTCACGACGAATAGCAATCGTTGCTCGCTGATGTCTGCCTTCTTCACCATTAGGCGCTGACGGCGAACCTCAGTCTGATAGGCGGTCAGCAACTGGCGAGGAGTGGTCATGCGCTCGCCTCCCTGATGCTTACCGTAATCTTTCCCAAGAACTCGTCGACGGTCGATCAGACGGCGCACCTTGATGAGTTCATCTCCTTTCAGCAGCCCACTTTCATAGGCCTCGACCATGGCGGCCTGGACCTGGGCATCGTCAGACCGTGCCACATGGATCGCGACTTTAATCGGTAGCCAGCCCTTTTCGACGGCAGCGATCAAGCGCTCCTCTCCCTGCCTCAACAAGATCAGAATGCCGCCGACATAGGCACGGTCCAAGCAGGTTTTCTGAGCAATCTGCCTAATGGAGTAGCCACGCTCGTGCAGTACGTTTATCGCCATCAGCAAGTCGCGGTTCGAGTGCTTGCGTCGCGCCAGATTCTCTACCAAGCTGATGAGATAGCGGTCCGCCTCAGCCGCCGTCACCACCACCGCCGGAATGGCCGACTCCCCCAGGACCTTGAAGGCCTCGAAGCGTCCCTGCCCACAGATCAGGTCGAAACTCGAACCGTTGCGGGTAACCGTGATCGGTCGTTTCAACCCCAGACTCGCAATGTTTTCTACTAGGCGTGCAAACACTTGTTGATTGCGACTACGCGGGTTGAGCACGCGAATATCCGCGAGTGGGATATGCGCAATAGGCGCCGCCTGAGCCACATGAAGTGCAAGATGCTCTCCCGATGCAACCATTACGCTGCGCTCCACAAGGGTATACGTCGACTCAGGGCCGCCAGGATGTCCAAACTGTCGAACCGATAGAGTTCCAATTCACGCGGATTAGTATCTCCCAGACGCAGGTGGGGGGCCGCCAAATCGATCATGGGAAAGAGGTAGTAATCAAGCACCTCCTGCTCACCAGGGAGCATGCGAACAGCGACCGTCAGGTCAGGTAACAAACCGAAGTCGAAGCGTAGCTGCCAACGTCTGCGCGGCGACTCTGAGCATTGACAGCGGCAAAGCACCACCGAGATCGAGAACTCATCATTAATCCAAACCAGTTGGGTCTGGGGATCGACCGAGATGTGTCCACCGACAAGACGAATGCGCTCCTGCGTGTCGACCAATATGTGCGGATACAGCTCTCGCAGGCGACGATTGGCCTCCAGAAAGCTGTAGTCCCGTGCGGGTGAATAGCCAATCAGACTGTAGCTGCGTAGCAGACTACCAAAGCGCTGGCGATAACAACTGCTGGAGGGGCAATCCTCTTGCTCATCAATGATCAACCCAGACAGACAACCTCGCTCCGCAAATAGTTGCTTCAGCGTCGCCAGCATTTGCTCGTCAGTCCAGTGCCGTGACCGCGCTCGGATAATGGCCTGCGCCGCAAGAAACAAAGCGTGGTCGACCACAGAGGAGAAAGCTCCGTCGGCCCTCACCAACTGATCAACCGGATTGGATGTTCGGGGCTGTTTCAGCTTGCCAGACGTGCGATTCCAGACGTTATTACCGATGTACTTTTCGTTGATCAAGACCTGATGCACTACCCCCCGTGACCACGGTCGCTGGAAGTCTGTAAGCAGTCCACGCCGATTCAGTTGAGTTGCAATTTCAGCTTCGGTTCGACCTTCCCTGACAAAGGCCTGGTAAATGTCTTGAACGACCTGTTGTTCGGACTCCGGACCAGGCGTAAGAATCACCCGATCCGTCTGAAGGCTTTTGTACTCTCCCCGATCCAAGATTGCTTTAGGCTGCCCTGCCTGATCGATAAGTTGACGACGCAATCCATATCCAGCCGGGCCACCTTGTCGGTATCCCAGCTGGATCAAGCGCGACTGCCCCGCAAATACCTTGACGGACAACTCACGGCTGTACTCACCAGCCATCATGCGTTTAACACTCTTGATGATGCTGGATACCGGTGAGCCATCGTTAACGAACTGTTCGGCGCAATATTCGACTCTGACACCCGCCTGCCGACATCGAACTTCGTAGCTGGCGCTCACATCAGGGTCCTGAAAACGCCCCCAACGACTTACGTCATAGACCAGAATTACAGAGAACTCGGACTGACCCGCGTCGACATCTCGAAGTAGCTGCTGGAGAGCTTCCCGACCATCCAGGCTCAAGCCACTTTTACCCGCATCGGTGTACACCCGGACGATCTCCAGCTCATGTGCTGCCGCATAAACGCGAATGGCATCCAGCTGATTTTCAGTGGAGTACTGCTGGTGCTCTGTCGACATGCGGACATAGGCAGCAGCTCTATTGCCGCCCTCGGTCGTGGATAGAGGTGATTGTCTCATTTCTTGATCGATGCCCCCTCAGTTACTCGGGGTCTACACCTATGCCAAGCCGTAGACCGCACCACACCTACCGGCCAACATCAGATGCGCTACACACGAATATAAAGAGGAGATACGGAAAGATGATCGCGAAAATGGGCAATCCATTTCCAATCAATGCAGAAATCTACGCCAGCGCCGTAGCCGCTGCCCTATGCACCGAATTAGGTACGTCACATCGAGCAATCAAGACGCTGCGCCATTGGACCGATGCCAGTGAACGCACCGCTAAGCACTGGCTGGCGGGCAGCCATGGTCCCAGCGGCGTTCATTTAGTTGAATTAATGCGGCATTCAGACCATGCGCTTCAGGCAGTGCTTGAATTGGCACAGCGGAACTCGTCCGTCGCAGTGGTCTGGCTTCCCGCTTTGCGCGAGCGCTTGCTTGACGTCGCGGAAATGATCGAGGCTTGCCTGGGTCCTGGCAGCGCTCACTGACATCCCTTTGCGCGGTCTCCCGGCTCTCTATCGCTGTAGCCTGAATCCTCCATATTCAGAAGGTTCCAAGCCATTCAAAGTATGTAGATTCTGCATTTGAAGAGTACGGGATGTCCAAGGCTAAAAGGCTGGTGGCGGGATTATTGTTCAGATGAATGTCCGCAGTTAGCCGATTGCTGCCGCTCTCCACAGGCAGCTTTGTGTCGCAAGGTCATCTTCGACCGATTGCTAGGGTAAATATTGCCTTTCCGAAGGGAGCTATTGATCTAAAGCTGCCCTCCGCTCGAAGCGTGACACCATGACCAGTGAGGAACGACTCATCATATTCATCCAATTTTGGTCTTCTTCCCACCTAATGCGAGGCATTGTCTCAGCCATTAAGTTAAGAATTAATGGAATAATCATGGTTTCAGCGGCGAAAAGTCTCAGTGATTTCTTTTTGTCCCAGCGGCAGTCGCCCGCAGCCGGGCGAAATCACCCTGGCGCACCATGGCGTGCTGTTTCTCGATGAGCTGCCAGAGTTCGAGCGGCGCGTGCTGGAAGTGTTGCGCGAGCCATTGGAGTCGGGCGAGATCGTGATCGCCCGGGCCCGGGACCGGGTGCGCTTCCCGGCACGCTTCCAGTTGGTGGCGGCCATGAACCCCTGCCCCTGCGGCTATTTTGGCGACCCTACCGGGCGGTGCCGCTGCAGCCCCGAACAGATCCAGCGCTACCGCAACAAGCTCTCCGGCCCCCTGCTCGACCGCATCGACCTGCACCTGACGGTGGCCCGGGAGAATACCGTGCTCGGTAACCAACCCAGCGGTGAAACCAGCGCCAGTGTCGCCGCTGTCGTGGCCGAGGCACGCGCGCTGCAGCAACGTCGCCAGGGCTGCGCCAATGCCTTCCTCGACCTCAAGGGCCTGCGCCGGTATTGCCTGCTGACATCGGCCGACCAGGCCTGGTTGGAAACCGCCTGCGAGCGCCTCACCCTGTCGCTGCGGGCAGCCCACCGACTGCTCAAGGTGGCCCGCACACTGGCAGACCTGGAGCAGGCCGAGGCCATTGGCCGGGCTCATCTGGCCGAGGCCATGCAGTACCGACCCGGCAGCTGACAGGCCATGCACAGCGTCAATCTTCTCCATAGCTGAAATATATTTTGCGCACTAACTATTTGCGCTCAATATTAATCCCACGCAGCAAGCAGTCGCCAAACCCATTCAGCACATCCTGGAGAACGATCATGACCCTTCGCACAATCCTCGCCCTCGGCGCCACCACCCTGGCCATCGGCACCAGCGCCGGGGCCTTCGCCACCGAAGCCACCGCTTACCGCTACGGGATGAACCTGGACATTGCTCAGGTAGTGACGGTGGAGGCGCCCGCCACCAGCCAGGGCCACACCAGCACCGCCATCCTGACCTACCGCGATAGCAACGGCCAATTGCAAGCCGTGAGCTACAGCCAGCCCACCACCCTTGCCAACCAGAACTGAGCAGCCGGCTCACACGCAGAGGAACCCGCACATGAAACTGTCCCGCACCCTGACCGCTGGCCTGCTGGCCCTGGCCGTGAACAGCGCCTTCGCCGCCGGCAGCCCTGGCGTCGAGCGCAACACCCAAGGCTTCCTCGATGCGCTTGCCGCGGGCGGCGGCAAGCCGCTGGAAACCCTGGCGCCCAAGGACGCACGCGCCGTGCTTAGCGGCGCCCAGACCGGGGTCAAGGTTGATGTGTCGGGTATCCGCGTCGAGCGCCGGACCATTCAGGCCGATGGCCAGCCACTGCAGATCCGCGTGGTACGCCCTGAAGGCGCCACCGGCGACCTGCCAGTGTTCATGTTCTTCCACGGCGGTGGTTGGGTGCTGGGCGATTACCCCACCCACGAACGACTGATCCGCGACCTGGTGGTCGGCTCCGGCGCCGCGGCGGTGTACGTCGACTACACACCTTCGCCAGAAGCGCAGTTCCCCACCGCGATCAACCAGGCCTATGCCGCTACCCGCTGGGTCGCCGAGCATGGCCAGGAGCTCGGCGTCGATGGCACCCGCCTGGCGGTCGCCGGCAACAGCGTCGGCGGCAACATGGCCGCGGTGGTGGCGATCAAGGCCAAGGAGGCCGGCACACCGAAGCTGCGCTTCCAGGCGTTGTTGTGGCCGGTGACCGATGCCAACTTCAACAACGCCTCGTATACCCAGTTCGCCGAGGGCCACTTCCTGACCCGCAACATGATGCAGTGGTTCTGGAACAGCTACACCACAGACCCGCGTCAGCGCGACGACATCCATGCCTCGCCGCTGCGGGCCAGCCTGGAACAACTCAAGGGCCTGCCGCCGGCCCTGGTACAGACCGCCGAGATGGACGTGCTGCGTGACGAAGGCGAAGCCTACGCCCGCAAACTCGATGCCGCCGGGGTACCGGTGACTGCGGTGCGCTACAACGGCATGATCCATGACTATGGTCTGCTCAACGTGCTGAGTACCGTGCCCAGTGTCCGCAGTGCCATGGACCAGGCGGCACAGGCCCTGAAAACGCATCTGCAGTAAGGGGTTGCGGGGCAAGTTGCATCGGAGACATCGATGCGACTTGCCCCGCGATCGGCCGCCCAAAGGTTCCACTTTCAGAACGAAGCTTCCCGTTAGGGTGGAATTGTCCTGTTTCCCACAGCACCTGAAAATGCTCGCCTCTTCCATCGATGGCATAAGCTTCGGCAACGTGCCATCCGTTCCCTAAAGCGCTGCCTCACGCAGTTCAAGGAGTACGAGCAATGCCACACGAAGGCAGCCTTCTACAAACCGCAGTCATCTTCCTCCTTGCCGCGGTGGTCGCCGTGCCCCTGGCCAAGCGCCTGCAACTGGGCGCCGTGATCGGTTACCTGCTGGCCGGTGTGGCCATCGGCCCGCAAGCGCTGGGCCTGATCCGCGACACCGAAAGTGTCGCGCACATCTCCGAACTGGGTGTGGTGTTGCTGCTGTTCATCATCGGCCTGGAGCTTTCGCCCAGACGCCTGTGGCTGATGCGCAAATCAGTGTTCGGCGTTGGTACCGCCCAGGTACTGCTGACTGGCGCGGTGATCGGCGCCATCGCCTTGTTCGGCTTCAACCAGACACTCCCGGCCGCCATCGTGCTGGGCCTTGGGCTGGCACTGTCTTCCACCGCCCTTGGCTTGCAGAGCCTGGCCGAGAGCAAGCAGCTTAATGCGCCCCATGGCCGCCTGGCCTTCGCCATCTTGCTGTTCCAGGACATCGCCGCAATCCCGCTGATTGCCCTGGTGCCGCTGCTGGCCGCCAGCGGCCCGGACACCAGCCATGGCGACAGCCTTGAACATGGCCTGAAAGTGTTCGTCAGCATCGCTATCGTCATCGTCGGGGGCCGCTACCTGTTGCGCCCGCTGTTCCGTACCGTGGCCCGCACCGGCCTGCCGGAGGTGTCCACTGCCACCGCCCTGCTGGTGGTGATCGGCACCGCCTGGCTGATGGAAGAGGCAGGCATCTCCATGGCCCTCGGCGCCTTCCTGGCCGGCCTGCTGCTGGCGGACTCCGAGTACCGTCATGAGCTGGAATCACAGATAGAGCCGTTCAAAGGCCTGCTGCTGGGGTTGTTTTTCATCAGTGTCGGCATGGGCGCCAACTTGCGCCTGCTGGTGGAGATGCCGCTGGTGCTGCTGGGCCTGACCCTGTTGTTGATCGCGGTGAAGCTGGTGCTGCTCATCGGTGTCGGCCGCCTGGCCGGTGGCCTGAACAGCGCTAGCGCGCTGCGCTTAGGGATGGTGCTGGCGGCCGGCGGTGAGTTCGCCTTTGTGGTGTTCAAGCTGGGCAAGGATCAGGGCCTGTTCGACACGCACACCTACGACCTGCTGCTGATGACCATCACCCTGTCGATGGCCATAACCCCACTGCTCATGCTCGGCTGCGCCCGCGCCCTCAAACGCCCACAAGCAGCGCGCGAGGTGCCCGAGCAGTACAAGACCATCGACGCCGGCACCCCTCGCGTAGTGATCGTCGGCATGGGCCGCATGGGTCAGATCGTTTCGCGCATTCTGCGTGCGCAGAAGATCCCATTCATAGCCTTGGAAACCTCGGTGGACGCCATCGAGATGACGCGCATGTTCGAGCAGGCCCCGGTGTTCTACGGCGACCCGCTTCGCCCCGAAGTGCTGCATGCGGCCAAGGTGGGCGAGGCTGAGTATTTCATCATCACCAGTGACGACCCCGAGGCCACCATTCGCACCGCCGAGCGGGTCAAGCGGCTGTATCCGCACCTCAAGGTCATCGCCCGGGCACGCAACCGTCAGCATGTACACAAACTGATGGATGTCGGCGCCGAGCCAATCCGCGAGACGTTCTATTCCAGCCTCGAGATGAGCCGCCGTGCGCTGGTCGGGCTGGGGCTGTCGGATGAGCAGGCCGGCGACCGTATTACACGCTTCACCGAGCACGACGAGCAGGTTCTGGAGGCTCAGGGCCGGGTGCGTGACGATAGGGCCCAGGTGATGCAGACGGCCAAGGAGGCGCGGGTGGAACTGGCGCGATTGTTCGAGTCGGATGCGGATTGACCAGCATGGGGTGAACGCCCATTGCCTGCCCGCTCAACCTGCTCTTTACTGACGTTCAGCCCCCTGCAGCGAGAACACCATGCTGGCGCTCATCCAGTCCTACCCCTTGCTGCTCGGCACCTGCCTGATCCTTGGCGATTTGTTGCTCTGGCAGTTGATTCCACAGCAGCACCGCATCTGGCGCATCGCCTCACGGCTGGTGATCTTCCTGCTGTTCAGCGCCGTGCTGGTCGCTGCAGGGATGAGCCCGCTGCAACCAGCTCCCTGGGTGGATGAAGTGGCGCGCAATCTCATGGCAACGGTGCTCGCCATTGCCTGGTGGCTGTTCGGCGCGCGCACGGTGACGGTGGTGTTCGGCCTGCTGCTGGGTGCACGCGGAAGCCATGGCGGGCGCCTGCTACAAGATGTGATTGGGGCGCTGATCTTCCTTGCCGCAGTGGTGGCCGCAGCGGCCTATGTACTGCAGCTGCCGGTCAAGGGTTTGCTCGCCACGTCCGGGGTGATGGCCATCGTCATTGGCCTGGCCTTGCAAAGCACGTTGAGCGATGTGTTCTCCGGCATAGTGCTCAATACTACGCGGCCCTATCAGATAGGCGACGCCATCTCCATCGACGGCACCGAAGGCAAGGTGGTGGATATCGACTGGCGCGCCACGCGAATGATCACCGGCACAGGTAGCCTGGCGGTGATACCCAACTCGGTGGCGGCCAAAGCTCGGCTGCTTAACCACAGCCGCCCGGCTGATCGGCATGGGGTGGTGATCAGCGTGGTGGTACCGGCCAAGGTGCGGCCAAAGCGCGTGTTCGATGCGCTGGAGAAGGCTTTGCAAGGCACCAGTGCCCTGCTCGCCTCACCCGCCCCTAAGGTGACGGTCAAGGCTTCTTCACTGGAGTCCGTGGAATACGAGGCCAGCGCTTTCGTCGCCGACATGGCGCTCAAGACCGAGGTGCGCAACCAGCTGTTTGACCTTGCCCATCGCCACCTGGAGGCCAGCGGTGTGATGTGGAACGTCGACCTGACACTCGCCCCCCGCAGCCGTCAACGCGAGCTGATTGATGAGGTGCGGGTGTTCCGCTCACTCAGCGGCGAGGAGCGCGACGCGCTGAGCCAGCGCATGACAGCAGTGGAGTATCTGGCCAACCAGGTGATATTGGGCATCGGCGACAACTCGGAGCACTTGCTGGTGATCGGCAGTGGCGTGATTCAGGCTTCGGTGCGCAATGGTGACAAGCTGGTGGAAGCCGGGCGCATGGGCCCGGGCGAGGTACTCGGGATCGAAGGGCTCGTTGACGACGATGACTCGTTTGCCGAGTTTCGCACCCTGACCGGATGCCTGCTGTACCGCATCGAAAAAGAACAGGTACGTAGTTGCCTGGAACAGCGCAGCGAGGTGCAGTCGGCGTTGACCAAACTTCAGCGGTTCCGTCAGCAGAGCCGGGAGTCACTGCTGATGCAGAAGCCTGCACAAGTGAAGAAAGGCGGGTTTCTGAGCTGGTTGCGCTAGCGGAGTGCCTCGCCTTGCGGGATACCGGATGTAGCCCCGGAAAAGACAAAGCCCCTGACCGCAGTGCGATCAGGGGCTTTGGATTTGAATCTTGACGATGACCTACTCTCACATGGGGAAACCCCACACTACCATCGGCGATGCATCGTTTCACTGCTGAGTTCGGGATGGGATCAGGTGGTTCCAATGCTCTATGGTCGTCAAGAAATTCTGTGTGCTGGCTCGTCACTCGAACGTGCCTGCGAATCTCTGTAGTTCCTACTTAAAGACAAAACCCCTACCTGCATGCGCAGATAGGGGTTTTGCGAAATGAATCTTGACGATGACCTACTCTCACATGGGGAAACCCCACACTACCATCGGCGATGCATCGTTTCACTACTGAGTTCGG
>NZ_BQHO01000059.1 GCF_021601385.1 Pseudomonas parasichuanensis
CTGATGCGCTACAACCTCAAGCGGCTCCATAGCTACAACGGCTATGAAACGCCGGTAGCCATGGAGGCAAAGCTCAAAGCGGCGGCATAAACCTTAATCGGTGTCCAAAATTACTTGACCAGATCACTTTAGCCGCGAACACCGGCAACGCCGGTGCCATCCACCGCATCGCCTGTTTCGCGGCTAAAGCCGCTCCCACAGGGATCGCGCACGGCGTTCCAATTTTGAGCAAGGCCGGTGCTCCCGCAAGCCCCCTCCCCCTGTATTGAAAAATCCCGATTTTCTGTATCTGTCGCCCTCCCCTACCCGCCCCGCACCATCACTCCCGCAGCGCCTGGCACACCTACCCGGTGCGCACTTGCATGCCAACCCCAACATCATGAGCAACATCGTTTCCACGGATGGAAAGCGCGTTTGTAGATAACCGTAGAACAGGCAAGCGCTACCACCCGGTACCCCACTTCCCTGCTGCCTCGTTATTTCAAAGCCTGCCGGCCTTGCGGCCGAACGGCACGCTTCGTTCAGGAAATCTGACAGGGATGCCCTAATGATCAAGCAACTGATAAACGAAAATAACTACGTTCAGGTCGATCAGCTGTGCAGTGCCAAGGTGCACTTGAAGATCGAGGGCCTGAACCCGGCCGGCTCCATCAAGCTCAAGACCGCCCACGCGATCGTCGCCGACCTTGAAAGCCGTGGGTTGATCACGCCCCGCACGCGCCTGATCGAATCCTCCTCGGGCAACCTCGGCGTGGCCCTGGCGATGGTCTGCGCAGCCAAGGGCTACCAGTTCGTCTGCGTCATCGACCCCAACACCTCGGCGCCCAACCGCAAGCTGATCCAGGCCCTCGGCGCCCAGGTGATCGTGGTCGACCAGCGCGACGAGAACGGCGGTTTCCTCTACTCGCGCATCCGCCTGATCGAGCAGATGGTCGCGCAGAACCCCGACTACATCTGGCTCAACCAGTACCAGAACCCGAACAACCCGCTGGCCCACTACAACGCCACGGCGCGGGCCATCGCCGAGAAGTTCGGGCATGTCGACTACCTGTTCGTCGGCGCTGGCACCACCGGCACGCTGATGGGCTGCAAGCGCTACTTTGCCGACCACCACCCGCACACCAAGGTGATCGCGGTGGACTCGGTCGGTTCGGTGACCTTCGGCCTGCCCGGTGGCACCCGCCATATCCCGGGGCTGGGCACCAGCCGCCGCCCGGAAATCTACGAGCCCAGCGATATCCACGCCTTCCTCACCGTGCCCGAGGTGCGCACGGTGCAGGTGTGCCGCTGGCTGGCGCAGCGCTATGGCCTGCTGTTCGGTGGTTCCACCGGCACGGTGCTGGCCGGCGTGCAGCAGTGGGCGGCGCAGATCCGCCCGGACGACGTGGTGGTGGCGATCTCCCCGGACATGGGCGAGCGCTACCTCGAAACCCTCTATTCAGACGACTGGGTCAGCCAACGCTTGGGCCCGGACGCGCTGCAACCGTTGTTCCCCGAATTCCCTCTCTCCCTCACGGCGTAACCTGTCATGACCGCACAAGCTTCGATTCCCCCGTTCCACGTGATCCCCGGCGCCACCGTCAAGGACATCCTCGCCGGCATGCGCCAGGAGGCCATCGAGGTGGTCGCGCAGACCTACCTCACCCACGAGCGCGGCGAAACCGTCAACCCGGACAGCTACTTCCTGCGTTTCCCCGAAGAGCCGGCCAACCGCATCATTGCCCTGCCTGCGGCGATCGTCGACAAACAGGGCGAGCAGTCGGTGTCGGGCATCAAGTGGATCGCCAGCTACCCGGACAACATCCACGCCGGCATCCCGCGGGCCTCGGCGGTGCTGATCCTCAACGACCCGCAAACCGGCTACCCCTACGCGCTGCTGGAAGGCGCGCTGATCAGCGCCGTGCGCACCGCCGCCTCGGCCGTGCTGGGCGCCTGGCTGCTCAACGATAAGCAAAAGCGCGCTGGCAGCCTGTCGATCATTGGCGGCGGCGTGATCGCCCGCAACATCCTCGACACTTTCATCGGCGACGACTGGTCGTTCGGCCAGGTCGGCGTGCATGACCTCAACCGCGAGTCGGCCGAGGCTCTGGCCGGTTTCGGCGAGCAGCTGGGCCTGCCACAGGTGCAACTGTGGTCGCTGGAAGAAGCGCTCAAGGCCGATATCGTGGTGTTCGCCACCAGCGCCGGTACCCCCTACGTCAGCGGCGACGACACCTTCCGCCCAGGCCAGGTGGTGCTGAACATCTCGCTGCGCGACATCGATGCCGGCATCGTCGCCGCCAGCTACAACTTCTTCGACGACGTCAGCCACTGCCTCAAGGCCAACACCTCGCCGCACCTGGCCGAGCAGCGCTTCGGCCACCGCGATTTCGTCACCGGCACCGTGGCGCAGATCCTGCGCGGCGAGCTGCAGGTGGACCGCGACAAGCCACTGATCTACTCGCCGTTCGGCATGGGCATCCTCGACCTGGCCCTGGGCCGGCGCATCCATGACGTCGCCCTCGAGCAAGGTTCAGCCGTTGCCGTGCCGTCGTTCTTCGGGGAGGAGCGCAGATGGTGAGCAAGCCCCTGCACATCGGCCTGGTGGGCTGCGGCTCGCGCGGGCTGTCGATCTTCGAGCGCCTGCTGAGCATCGCCGAAACCCGCCCGCAACAGCCGCTGGTGATCGATATCTTCGACCCCAACGTGTTCGGCACCGGTGCCCACTGGCCCAACCAGCCGGACTACCTGCTGCTCAACACCGTGGCCGGGCAACTCGGGGTGTACCCCGACGCGGCGGCCTTCGGCACCCTGCACGATGCGCGTGAACGCTCGGGCCCGGACTTCCTGGACTGGTGCCGGGCCAAAGGGGTCAAGGTCGACCCCAAGACCGGCCTGGTGGCCGACGAAGGGCGCGCGGTGGAGCCGGAGGATTTCCTCCCGCGCCGGCTGCTCGGCGCCTACCTGGCCGACGCCTTCTCGCGCATCCTGCGCAGCGCGCCAGCCTGGGTGGCGGTGCGCCTGCACCCGCATGCGGTGGTCGGCCTGCGCACCGATGCGCAGCAGGCCTACCTGCTCAAGCTGCCGTCGGGCGACAGCGTGACCGTGGACCGGCTGATCCTGACCGTCGGCCATACCGGGCGGGTGCGTGCCGACGAGGAAGGCCGGGTGGGCGATATCTACCCGCTGCCGGGCAGCCTCGACAGCATCGCCCCCGGCGAAGCCGTGCTGCTCGAAGGGCTGGGCCTGGGGGCGATGGATACCCTGGCGGCGCTGACCGCTGGCCGCGGTGGTGCCTACCACCGCATGGCCGACGCCAGCCATGTGTACTTCCCCTCCGGCAAGGAGCCGGTGATCTATATCCAGTCGCGTGACGGCCTGCCGTTCCGCGCGCGCCCCAATGGCCTGACCCGGGCGCCACGGCACAAGCCGATCTTCCTCACCAGCACCCATATCGATGCCCTGCGCCAGCAGGCGCCGAACGGCCAGCTGGACTTCGAGCGTGACGTGCTGCCGCGCATGCTGCTGGAAATGCGCGCGGCCGGCATGGCGGTGCTGCACGCCAAGACCGACCCGGCGCGCCACCGTGAAGTGCTGGAGCAACTGCGCACCGTCAGCCTGCAAACGCCCACCGACACCCGCGAAAGCGAGGGCCTGCTGCGTCACTACGAGGCGCTGTCCGGCGCCATCGACCCGCAGGCGCTGATCCTGCACAGCCTGCCGGCGCAGGTGAACGCGCACAACTACCATGCGTGGATCTACGACGCCATCGAGGCCGATCTGCACGAGGCCCGCATCGGCCGCGCCGAGTCGCCGGTCAAGGCGGCCATCGAGGTGTGGCGCGACCTGCGTGACCGCCTGCGCGAGGCGGTCGACTTCGACGGCCTCACCGAGGCTTCGCACCGGCAGTTCTATGGCCGCTGGCACAAGGCGATCAACCGCCTGGTGGCCGGGCCGCAGAAGGAACGCCACGCCGACCTGCTGGCCCTGAGCGATGCCGGGTTGCTGACCTTCCTGCCACCGGGCGCGGTGCCAGCCGCCAAGCCTTACCGGCGCGTGGCCGGTTACGTGCAGGGCAGCGGCGTGCACGACAGTGACTGCGCCCCGGTGCGCGACCTGGCGCGGCTGGGCCTGATCCGCCCGCGCACCGACGTGCCGGGCCTGGATGGCATCGAGGTCGACGCCGCCTGCCACCCGCGCTCGGTCGAGGGTGACCCCGTGCGCAACCTGTGGGTGCTCGGGCCGTTGGCCGAAGGCTCGTGCTACTACAACCACTACGTCACCTCGGCCGGCGCGCCATCGCGCCTGTTCATCGACGCCCACAAGGCCGCCTCGGCCATCCTCGACACAGGGACCGCCCCATGAAGCTCTACTACCAGACCCACTCGCCCTACGCCCGCAAGGTGCTGGTGATGGCCCATGAGCTCGGGCTCGCCGAGCGCCTGGAAGTCATCCACCACGAGACCAGCCCCACCACCCGCAACGAGACCATCTACCAGGCCAACCCGCTGGGCAAGGTGCCGGTGCTGATGCTGCCCGAGGGCGAGGCGCTGTTCGATTCGATCGTGATCTGCGACTACCTCGATACCCTGCACCAGGGCGCAAGGCTGATCCCGGCCCAAGGCCCCGAGCGCTACCAGGCCCTGCGCCTGCAGGCACTGGCCCAGGGCCTGTGCGATGTCGGCATCAAGCTGCGCTGGGAAGTCGAGCGCCGCCCGGCGCACCTGCGCTACCCGGCCTATGGCGAGGGCCAGAAGTACAAGCTTGAAGAGTCGTACCGCTACCTCGAACAGCAGGTCGACCTCGACGGCCCGCTGAACGTCGGCCATGTGGCCCTGGGCACCGCCCTGGACTGGATCGTGTTCCGCGAGCTTTCGGACTTCTCCCAGCACCCGCGCCTGAACGCCTGGTACCAGCGTTTCTGCGACCGCCCCTCGATGCGCGCCACCGAGTACAGCGGTCAGACCCACGATTAAGGAACACAGCACATGGCTGCTCTCTTGTTGCAAATGTCGCCCATCGGCCTGGTGATCGCGCTGATCCTGCTGGTGCGCCGGCCACCGGTACAAGCGGCCCTGGCCGGCGTCGCGGTGGTCTTCCTGCTGTGGGGCATGGGCGCCGCGGCGCCGCTGTCGGCCGCCGCCAGCTCGGCGATCATCAAGGACACGATGATCCTGTTCCTCAGCACCGCCTGCGTGATCGTGCCGGGGCTGGCCTTCGTCATCCTGGTGGAGCGTGGTGGCGCGCCGCAGGCCATCGGTGCCTGGGTGCGCGAACTGGGCTGGAAGCCACCGGCGCAGGTGATCTTCATCGTGCTGGGGCTGGCACCACTGCTGGAAGCGATGACCGGCTTCGGCGTCTCGCTGATTGCCACCGTGCCGCTGCTGATGGGGCTGTTCTCGCGCCAGGCGGGTATGAAAATCGCCCTGGCCGGCATGGTCATCATGCCGTGGGGCACCCTGGGCCTGGCCACGGTGATCGGCGGCTTGCTCACCCACCTGCCGGCCAACGAGCTGGGCAGCCATTCGGCGCTGATCAGCGCGCCGGTGTTCCTGGTGCTGGCGGGCATCGCCCTGTGGCAGGCCGGTATTCGCAGTGCCCTGCCGTGGCTGGGGCTGTGCGCGGTGTCGGTGCTGTTCAGCGCGGTGCTGTATGGCATCAACCGCTTTGTCGGGCCTGAGGTATCCGGCGTGCTGGCGGGGCTGACAGTGGCCGCGGTGGGCCTGGTGATTTCATACCTGCAGCGCAAGCGCCTGGTGCGCTGGCCGGCGGCGGCCTGGCCATACCTGGCGCTGCTGGGGGTGATCGTCGCCTCGCGGGCGCTGTTCGTGCTGTCGGGCTGGGATGGCGTGTGGGTGATCAAGGGCGAGCATGTGTCGTGGAAGCCGCTGGCCTCGCCGGGGCTGGCGCTGCTGATCGTCACCGTGCTGATGACCCTGCGCCAGCGCGCCGAGGGCAGCTTCCCGTGGGCCTCGCTGCTCAAGCGCGCCAAGTTCCCGGTGGCGACCATCTTCCTGTTCCTGCTGCTGTCGCAGGTGATGGTCAACGCGGGCTTTTTGGTCGAGGCACAACGCGCCCTGCAATCGCTGTCGGGGATTTCGCTGGCACCGACCGTGGCACTGCTGGCGGGTATCGCCGGCTACGTCACCGGCTCCAACGTGGGCGGCAACACCCTGGTGATGCCGTCGATCGCCGCCCTGGGCAGCGACTACGGGCCGTGGCTGGCGGCCATGGTCAACAGCGCCGCCGGGCATGGCGCGCTGGGCTCGCTGTCGATCCTGTCGCTGATCACCGGGCTGGCGGCCGCCAACCGTGAAGAAGAGCACGGGCTGATCCGCTTCGCCTTCGGCCTGGTGGCGCTGAACATCGCCATCGTTGCTGCAACCGGGGTGGTTTTACTTTATGTTCTGGGGGGTCATTCCTGAGCTAGCAAGAGACCCCATGGATCGGTTCGAAGCACCTGATAAACGCTGGCGGAGAGTCAAGGACTGGATCATCCGCCAGATCGACAGCGGTGAATGGCCGGCGCAAACCAAACTGCCGTCCATCCGCACCCTGGCCCGCCTGTTCGACACCAGCATCACCACCGTGCAGCGGGCCCTGGCCGACCTCGAAGCCAACGCCTATGTGCTGACCGAGCCCAGGGTCGGCTACTTCGTCTCGGCGGCGGGTCGCGCCAGCCCGGCCAGCCGCTTCGACTTCTCCAGCGTCACGGTCAACGTCAACCACGCGGTGGTCGCCATGCTCTCCCAGGCGGCCAGCCGCACCACCCTGTCGCTCAGTTCGGCGGTATTGCACGGCGACCTCACCCCCCACGTGCTGCTCAACAAGTGCATGGCCACACTGGCCAGCAAGGCTGACCAGGCCATCGCCGGGCTGGTGACGCCCCCCGGGCATGCGGCGCTGCGCCGGCGCATCGCCGGGCTGATGCTGACCCGGGGCGTGGTCTGCGGCCCGGACGAAGTGCTGGTGACCTCGGGCGATACCGTCGCCCTGGAACTGGCCCTGGAGGCTGTGGCCCAGCGCGGTGCCACGGTGGCCATCGAAACCCCCACCTACTACGGCATCCTGCAGACCATCGAGCGCCTGGGGATGCGTGCGCTGCCCATGCGCACCCACGGTGAAACCGGGATCGACATGGAGCACCTCGAAGAGGCGCTAAAGCTGAAGAAGGTCGATGTGATCTTCCTCAACCCGACCCTGCAGAACCCACGCGGTTTCATCATGCCCGAGGCGGCCCGTGCCAGGCTGTCGCAACTGGCCCGCGAGGCCGATGTGCCGATCATCGAGGACGACATCTTCTTCGACCTGGTGCCGGAAACCGAGCGGCCACGGGCGCTCAAGAGCCATGACAGCACCGGGCAGACCATCTACTGCTCGTCGTTCTCCAAGACCGTGGCCCCGGGCTTCCGGGTGGGCTGGTGCGTGGCCGGCAAGTACCGCGACGCCATCCTCGCGCAGATGTTCTCGCGCAACCTGGCGGTGTCGAGCCTGGCGCAAAGCGCGCTGAACGAGTTCATCGGGCGCGGCTACATGGACGAACACTGCGCCCGGCTGCGCGGGCAGCTGGCCACGGTGAACGAGGCGATGCTGGGGCTGGTGCGTTCGGGCTTCCCGGCGGGCACGGTCTACGTGCCGCCGCGTGGGGGGTTCATCCACTGGCTGGAATTGCCGGCGGGTACCGACATGGCCCTGCTCCAACAGTTGGCCCATGAGCGGGGCTACCACATCGCCGGCAGCGGGATTTTCTTCGCCGATGGCCAGCCCACCACGGGGCTGCGCTTGTGCCTGGGCAGGCCGCTGTCACCGGAGCTGACCCATGGCCTGAGCGTGCTCGGCGAATGCGCCAGCCTGGCCCAGCGGGCTTGCGTGGCCCCGGCCTGAGCCGGCTCAGGCCAGATGCTGCTGGCCGCGCAGGTGTTCGGCCAACATGTCGATGAAAGTGCGTACCTTGGTCGAGCCGTATTTGCTCTCGCGGTGCAGTACATGGATCGGCCAGGGCGCTTCTTCGTACTCGGCAAGGATCACCTGCAGCCGACCGGCCGCCAGCTCGTCGGCCACCTGGTAGGACAGCAGCCGGGCAATGCCCAGCCCGGCACTGGCGGCGGCGATGGCGGCGTCGTTGCTGGTCACGGTCAGGCGTGGCTTCATGCGGATCAGGGTCGGGTCGTCGATGGCGCCAAAGCGCCAGTCGGTGCGTGGCGAAAGGATGCCGGCGGCAATGATTGCGTGGCCTTGCAGCTCGCTCGGATGGCGTGGGGTGCCGTGCTGTTCGAGATACTCCGGCGAGGCGCACAGCAGCCGGCGCATGCTGCCCACACGTAGAGCCTTGAGGCCGGAATCGGGGAGCTGGCCAATGCGCACGGCCACATCCATGCCCTCTTCCACCAGGTTCACCACCCGGTCGAGGAAGTAAGCCGATACGTCCACCTCGGGGTACTGCTGCAGGTAGCGGACGATGCAGGGCATGACGAACTTCTTGCCGAACAGGATCGGCGCGGTCACGGCCAGGTCGCCCTTGGGCGCAGCGTTGATGCCGGCGGCCGCTTCGTTGGCTTCGACGATGCTGGCGAGAATATGCCGGGTGTCTTCCAGGTAGCGCCCGCCCGCCTCGGTGAGGCGCACGCTGCGGGTGGTGCGCAACAGCAGCTTGACCCCGAGTTGTTCTTCCAGGGCAGTGACGGCACGGGTCACGGCCGCAGGGGATATCGCCAGACGGCGGGCGGCGGCGGCGAAGCTTTCCAGTTCGCCGACAGCGACGAACACCTTCATCAGGTGGATCTGGTCCATGCGGGCTCCTGGGCCTCGGGGGTGCGGGGATTATCCGTTACAGCGAGGTTTTGTGCTGCCTTCACTGGCCCTATCGCTGGCAAGCCAGCTCCCACAGGGTTCGGCGCGGTCCATGTGGGAGCCGGCTTGCCGGCGATAGGGCCGGTACGGCCAACCTCAGAGTTCCAGTACCAACGGCTGCGCGCCATCCTCCGGCTGGGCCGGCACCGCGCAGCAGATCAGCACACTGCCGCTGTCGGGCAGCTCGGCAGGCGGGTTGGGGTAATGCACCTGGCCACTGACCACACGCGTTTTGCAGGTGCCACAGGAACCGCCCCGGCAACTGAAGTCCGGTGACAGGCCGCGGCGTTCTGCCAGCTCCAGCAGCGTGCCGCTGTCGGGCGCCCAGCGGGCCTCCTTGGCGGAACTGGCGAAGTAGACCGGCACCGGCTGGGTGGCGGCCGGGGGCTGTTGCAGCACGGGTTGCCGGTCGTCGGTGTGGCGGCGCAGGGTCGATGGGCCGAATGCCTCGGCGTGGATGCGTGCATCGGGTACATGCACCGCGCGCAGGCCTTCGTACAGGTCCTGGGTGAAGCTGGCCGGGCCACAGAGGTAGAAGTCGTAGTCGTCCAGCGCCAGGGTGGCCTTGATCTGGGCGATGCCCAGGCGGCCGGCGAACTCGAAATCGCGGCCTTGCTCGGCGTGATCTTCCGGCTGGCTCAAGGCGCGGTGGATGCTCAGCACGTCACCGGCCTGCTGCTTGAGCAGCGCAAGCTCCTGCTGGAAAGGCAGGTCGGCCAAAGTACGCCCACCCTGGAACAGATGAACACGACGCCCCAGGCCTGAACTCAGTTGCTCGCGCAGCATGGCAATCAGTGGCGTGATGCCGACCCCGGCAGCGATCAGCACCAGGGGGCGCTGGCTCTGTTGGTCGAGGGTGAAGTTGCCCATGGGCAGGCGCACGTCCAGCAGGTCGCCGACCTTCAAGTGCTCATGCAGGTGCTGCGAAGCCGGGCCCTGCGCCTTGACGCTGATGCGCAGGTAGCCGTCGGACGGTGCGCTGGAAAGGCTGTAGGTGCGCACCAGCGGCGTCTGGCCGTCGAGTTGCAGGCGCACGGGGATGTGCTGCCCCGGCGCGAAGGAAACTGGCTTGTTGTCATTGGGCTGTAGATAGAACGAGCGGATATCGCGACTTTCCTGTTCGATACGCGCTACCCGCCAGGCCAGCCACTGGCGCTGCCGTTCACGCTGTTGCAGGCGCTGTTCGGCCTCGGCCCAGGTGCCGGTCGCCAGGCTGGTCGGGGCATACTCCTGGAAGGCCCAGCGCAACGACACCGCTGCCGGGCGCAGCACCACCTGTTCGATGTCCAGCGCCCAGAGCCGCTCGGCGCCTTCGAATGCGCTGATCAGGGGGCTGTCGAGCATCACCTCGGTGCGGCCGGACAGTTGCAACACATTGCCGGTTGTGAAATCGACGAACAGCAGACCGGCAACCGGGTTCACCAGCAGGTTGCCGAGGGTGTTGAAATGCAGGTTGCCGGCGTAGTCGGGGATGGTCAGCCGGTTGCCTTCGACCTTGACGAAACCCGGGCGGCCGCCGCGATGGGACACGTCCACCGAGCGCCGGCCATCCTCATGCTCGACGTAACTGGCGACGAAGAAGGTGTCGGCGCCTTCGATCATCGCCTGGGTTTGAGCATCGAGTGCCGTGGAATCCTGGCGCCCCTGTGAAGGCTCATCGACACGGGTGTATTCGCGCAACTGAATGTACTGCGGGCAGTTGCCGAACGATTGCTCGACCGCCACCTCCAGCCCTCCCCCTGCAACACGGCGGGCCTGGCCGTTGAGGCGATTGCGCCGGCGGGTGTGCAGTTCGATCCCCAGCAGGCCAATGGCGCCACCCTGGGCCAGGCCAGGCGTGGCGGGATCATCGCCGGCCAGCTCGGTATCGATCAGCAGCTGCTTCGGATCGGGCGAGCCGACGAAGCCTTCCGGGCCTTCGAGCAGCGTTGCCCAGGGTTTGCCCTGCGCATCCACGGCACCGGCCACGATAAACGGCAGCTGGTGGTAGAACACGCGATGCTGGTCAGGCATATGGTCGCGGATGACTTTCTGCCCGAACGCCTCCATGCGCTCGGCAACGCCGACTTGCTCCTGCAGTCGTTTTTCACCTTCGTGCCAGGGAGAGCGCATGGCGGCATTCCTCGGGGGTTACAGCGTGGTCTGCAGGCCGATGACCGTGCGCGGCATCGGCACGAACCCTGGCAACGCTTCGATCCGGGCAAGCCAGGCGCGCACATTCGGGTAGGGCTCCAGCGACACATTGCCCTCTGGCGCGTGGGCGATGTAGGAGTAGTTGGCGATATCGGCGATGGTCGCCTCGCTGCCAACCAGGAACGGCTGCTTGACCAGTTCGGCATCGATCACCTTGAGCAGGGTGTGGGCGCGGCCGATGACTTCGTCGGTGTTGAACGAGGCGCCGAACACGGTAACCAGACGCGCGGCAGCAGGGCCGAAGGCCAGGGGACCGGCGGCCACCGACAGCCAGCGCTGCACGCGGGCTGCACCGACTGGGTCCTGGGGCAGCCAGCGTTCACCGCCGTAGGCCTTGGCCAGGTACACCAGAATCGCGTTGGAGTCGGCGATCACGGTGCCGTTGTCGTCGATCACCGGTACTTGGCCGAACGGGTTGAGGGCGAGGAAATCGGGTTGCTTGTGCGCGCCCTTGGCCAGGTCGACAAACACCAGTTCGGTGGGCAGGTTCAGCAGCGACAACATCAGCTCGATGCGGTGGGCATGGCCGGACTTGGGGAAGTTGTAGAGTTTGATCGGGGTTGGCATGTGCTTGGCTCCGGATCAGCGCCGGGAGTGGCGCTGCTGGAGAACATGCTGCACTGGATCGGTTGGCAGCAGAATAAGTGCGGGAAGCAATCCAGTATTTCGGCAGGTGGAATAATCAACCCGCGATCACGGCCTCAATGCCGCTGCTGTTTCTGGTACTGGTACAACCCGCGCGCGGCCTCGACTACCTGCGGTACACAGGCCTGGAGTTCATCGAAGCTCATCGAATCGAGCAACTCGAAGTTGTCTTCCAGACCATGCAGCGAAATGGCCTTGAGCAGACGGTCCTGCTCCGGCGGCAACGCGCTCCACTCGGCGACTTGGGTGCCGCGCATGTAGCCGAAGCACCATTCTTCGAGAATGATCGCCGGTCCGCCTTCATCCTCGCTCTCTTCGAACAAGGGCGCGAAGTCGGCAAGGTTGTCGGCCAGTTCTTCGGCGATCTGGCTGGCGTAACGCAGCATCAGCGCGGTGTAGGCCTCTTCATGGGCGGGCTTCTTGAACTTCGGGACCTTGCCACCGGAAACAGCGGGCAGCCATGTCTCTGGATTGACCTGGACCGGTGAGCTGGCCAGGGCGGTGAACAAGCCGTTGAGCTCGGCCAGGTTGATGACCGAATAGTCGTTGCCGTAGGTGATCAGCAGGTCTTCGAGGCGGTCGAGTTCTTTTTCGCTGAGCGGGGGGAGCATGGGTGGGGTGTCCTGGGAAAGGAAATTTGGGTGAACCCTAACACATGGAAGAAGCGGCTATAAAACGATCGCGGGGCAAGCCGCATCGGCGCACCGCCGCTCCCACGTGTCCAACTACGTGGGAGTGGCGGTGCGCCGATGCGGCTTGCCCCGCGATGAGGGTGCTACGGCTTATACCGCCAGCGCGCGCTCACGCAGCTCGCTGTTGAGGATGCGGTCGTTCTCGCTGTAGTCGACCGGGCAGTCGATCACGTGCACGCCTGGTGTTTTGATGCAATGCTCCAGCAGTGGCAGCAAACCTTCGGCGCTTTCCACGCGGTGGCCGTTGGCACCGTAGGCTTCGGCGTATTTGACGAAGTCCGGGTTGCCGTAGTCCAGGCCGAAATCGGTGAAGCCCATGTTGGCCTGCTTCCAGCGGATCATGCCGTAGCCGTCGTCACGCAGGATCACCACGGTGATGTGCATGCCGAGGCGTACTGCGGTTTCCAGCTCCTGGCTGTTCATCATGAAGCCACCATCGCCACACACCGAGATCACCGGGCGGTCCGGGTACACCAGGTGCGCCGCCATGGCCGACGGCAGGCCGGCGCCCATGGTCGCCAGGGCGTTGTCGAGCAGTACGGTGTTGGGCTTGTGCGCCTTGTAGTTGCGGGCGAACCAGATCTTGTAGATGCCGTTGTCCAGGGCAACGATGCCTTCGGACGGCAGCACGCGACGGATGTCGGCGACCATGCGCTGCGGGTAGACCGGGAAGCGGTTGTCGTCGGCGCCTTCGGCAATCTGCGCCTCGTTGGCTTCGCGGATGGCCATCAGGCGGGTGAAGTCCCAGTGGCTGGTGTCGGTCAGGGCTTCGCTGATCTGCCACACGGCGTTGGCGATGTCGCCGATCACTTCCACCTGCGGGAAATACACGGCGTCCACTTCAGCGGAGCGGAAGCTCACGTGGATCACTTCGGTGCCGCCACGGACCATGAAGAACGGCGGCTTCTCGATCACGTCGTGGCCGATGTTGACGATCAGGTCGGCGGCTTCAACCGCACGATGTACAAAATCGCCGGAAGACAGCGCGGCGTTGCCCAGGAAGCGTGGGTGACGCTCGTCGACCACGCCTTTACCCATCTGGGTGGTGATGAACGGGATGCCGGTCTTGTCGATCAGTTGCTTGAGGACCTTGGCGGTCATCTTGCGGTTGGCGCCGGCGCCGATCACCAGGATCGGGTTACGGGCGTTCTTCAGTTTCTCGACGGCGGCTTCGATGGCCACGTGCTCGGCCAGCGGGCGACGGTGCAGGCTGCGCGGGATCGGCAGCGCGTCGGTCTGCTCGGCGGCGATGTCTTCCGGCAGCTCCAGGTGCACGGCGCCCGGTTTCTCTTCTTCGGCCAGGCGGAAGGCTTCACGCATGCGGGCCGGGATGTTGTCGGCCGAGGCGAACTGGTGAGTGTACTTGGTGATGGGGTCCATCATGCCGCACACGTCGATGATCTGGAAGCGGCCCTGTTTGGACTTCTTGATCGGCTTCTGGCCGGTGATCATCATCATCGGCATACCGCCGAGGTAGGCGTAGGCGCTGGCGGTCACCAGGTTGGTGGCGCCGGGGCCGAGGGTCGACAGGCTGACGCCGGTCTTGCCGGTCAGGCGGCCATAGGTGGCAGCCATGAAGCCTGCGGACTGCTCATGGCGGGTCAGTACCAGCTTGATCTTCGATTTGCGCAGGGACTCGAGCAGGTCGAGGTTCTCCTCGCCGGGGATGCCGAACACATACTCGACACCTTCGTTTTCCAGGCATTGCACAACGACATCGGCGGCCTTGGCCATTTTGCTTCTTACCTCAGTGTATAGGGCGGTGGAGGTCCAGAAATGCGCAGCACGGTACGCTGGCATCGCTCTGTCCGGGTGCGAGGATTGCCCCGAACCTAAGTCTTGACGCAGGGTCGATGCGGGAAAGTCACGTCATCGAACGGTAATAATTGTCGCACCCCTGGTGCCGCATGCGGAGGTATCCGACGCGCAAAAGACCTTTGCCTTGAAACGAGGCAGGAAGGATTTAATAGCCGGAAAAGACAAAACCCCTACCTGCATGCGCAGATAGGGGTTTTGCGAAATGAATCTTGACGATGACCTACTCTCACATGGGGAAACCCCACACTACCATCGGCGATGCATCGTTTCACTACTGA
>NZ_BQHO01000060.1 GCF_021601385.1 Pseudomonas parasichuanensis
GTCGGGATATTGGGTGAGGGCCACCAGGTGTTCGCCGATGTTTTTGCAGCGCCTATAAGATCGAAAGCCGCCCGCGCCGAAGCCACCTCCCTGATGGAATGCCTGCGCGAAGTCCTCGACCTCTATTTCGACACCAACTGCGAAGAACAGCGCCAAACGCTGCTCAATACCTGCGTGTATCTGAACCAGCTGCTCTACCCGTTGATCCGCCGCGAAACGGGAGCCCTGCCATGACCGCCCCGTCCGACCCTGGCAGCACCGCAGGCGTCACCCCCTGCCTGGAGCTGTTCCGCATCCAGCCCGGCATCCCGTTCCAGCACGCCTTCGACGAACTATCGGTGCTGCTCGGCTGCATCCGCCACCTCACCTGCGAGGCCGAGATGGAAAGCGACCTGATCGCCGGCAGCTCGGCGCGCATACTGAGCGCTATGGCCAAGGCGCTGATCGATGACATGGAGATCGGCATGGGCCGCTGAAGCAGGGCTCTATGCAAGCAACAGTTTTGTGCTGCTCATACTGGCCTCATCGCTGGCAAGCCAGCTCCCACAGGGTTCGGCGCAGTTCTGTGGGAGCCGGCTTGCCGGCGATGAGGCCAGTGCAGGCCCCCAAAAAACAAAGCCCCGGCACTGGCCGGGGCTTTGTTGATCAGGCGGCGCTACTCGCCACGCCTTGGGCCTCTTTCGGCGCCAGGCGGAAGGTGTAGTACAGCGCCGTCAGCAGCACCAGGAACGCCGGGCCGATGTACAGCGCCACGCGGGTCTCCTCGAAGTACGCCATCAGCCCCACCACCAGCACCAGGAACGCCAACGCCAGGTACGAGCTCAGCGGCCACAGCCACATGCGGTACTTGAGCGCGTTGCGCTCGGCAGTGGACAGCCCGGCACGGAACTTGAGCTGCGCCAGCAGGATCATCACCCAGGTCCAGATCGCGCCGAAGGTGGCGATCGAGGTCACCCAGACGAACACCTTCTCCGGCACCAGGTAGTTGGCCAGCACGCCCAGCAGCAGCGCGCCGATCGACAGCAGCAGCGCATTGCGCGGCACGCCGCTCTTCGAGGTGCGGGCGAAAGTGGCCGGGGCCTGGCCGTTCTGCGCCAGGCTGTAGAGCATGCGCCCGGTACTGAAGATGCCGCCGTTGCACGACGACAGCGCGGCGGTGATCACCACGAAGTTGATGATACCGGCAGCGGTCTTGATGCCCAGGCGCTCGAAGGTCATCACGAACGGGCTGCCCTGGCTACCGATTTCGTTCCACGGGTAGATCGACAGGATCACGAACAGCGCGCCCACGTAGAACAGCAGGATGCGCCAGAACACCGAGCCGATGGCCTGGGGGATGGTCTTCTGCGGGTTGCGGGCTTCGCCGGCGGTCAGGCCGATCATTTCCACGCCCAGGTAGGCGAACATCACCATCTGCAGCGACATCAGCACGCCGGTCACGCCGTTGGGCATGAAGCCGCCGTTGCTCCACAGGTTGGAGATGCCCATGGCCACGCCGTCATTGCCGAAGCCGAAAGCGATCACGCCGATGCCGCCGAGCACCATGGCAATGATGGTGACGATCTTGATCAGGGCGAACCAGAACTCGAACTCGCCGAACGCCTTGACCGCGATCAGGTTGATCGCACCCATGCTGCCCAGGGCCATCAGCGCCCAGATCCAGCGCGGCACATCGGGGAACCAGATGCCCATGTAGATGGCCACCGCGGTGATTTCGGCCACGCAGGTCACCAGCCACAGGAACCAGTAGTTCCAACCGGTCAGAAAGCCCGCCAGCGGGCCGAGGTAGTCCTGGGCGTAGCGGCTGAAGGAGCCTGCGACCGGGTTGTGCACGGCCATTTCGCCGAGGGCGCGCATGATCACCAGGATGGCCAGGCCACCGATGATGTAGGACAGCATGATGGCGGGGCCGGCCATTTCGATGGCCTTGGCCGAACCGAGGAACAGGCCGACGCCGATACAGGCGCCGAGGGCCATCAGGCGGATGTGCCGTTCGCCCAGTTCGCGCTTGAGCGGGCCGCCCTGGGCGGACTCACCGTGGGCAGGATGGTTGCCGACTGGCATAGCAATACAACCTCATTTTGTTATTGGATTTGACCTTCGTGCAGCACTGGCTGCGCCGATAGGCGCAACGTCGTCTTGCCAGGCGGCCTTGTGGGCCAGCCTGTCTGCCGCGCGGGTTGCGGGCAGGGCGAAGGGGCCGAGCAGTATAGGAAGCCACATGAAGGGCTTTTCACTATATAAAGCAGGAAATTTGGCGAGAATTCTCGGCGCAAACCCCTTTCACGGAGGGGCATCACCGCCCATCAGTACCCATGCACAGGAATGGGGCGGCTACCTTAGCAACATTGCCGAAGAATGGAAGTCGCACCAAAGGCGCATGTTCATACAGGCTCAGTCGAAGCCTCCTACAAATTTTTCACCAAACCCGACCAACGTCTAAGCTTCAGACAAGCAACGCGAAAATACCCGGCCGGACTCAAGACTATGGGCGCACTGTGGCAATCGGAACCAAGCAGAACGGAAGCACCCAAAGCACCCCAGGCTGAAACTCCCCCGCCCAAACCCGTGCGCCAGCGCCGCCTGTGGTGGCGGTTGATCCTGCTGATCCTGATCGTCGCAATGGCCGCCGTGGGCTATGCCGCCTGGCAGGAGATCCAGACCTCCCGCCTGCAGTCGCGTGAATTCAGCAAGCTGGCCAGCACCCTCACCTACCAGCTCGACCCCGGCCCCAGCGACGCCATCGTCTACCCCGGTGACGGCCCCTTCGACAAACGCCTGGGCTACAGCGCCCTGGGCGAATTCCTGCCGCGCCTGCTCAAGCGCGACTACCTGATCAACCAGCAGGTGCACTTCTCGCCGGCGCTGATGAGCTATGCCGAGCATGGCCTGTTCGTGCCCTACATCGAGAAGATCCAGGCCGGCCTGTCGATCACCGACTGCCGCGGCGACACCCTCTACCAGTACAACTACCCGCAACACCTGTACCCGAACTTCGCGGCGATCCCGCCGGTGATGGTCAACAGCCTGCTGTTCATCGAGAACCGCGAACTGCTGGACCCGGCAGACCCGAAGAGCAACCCGGCGGTGGACTGGCCACGTTTCGCCAAGGCCGCCTACAGCCAGGTGGCCAAGTACCTGGCCCTGCCCGGCCAGTCCGCCGGCGGCAGCACCCTGGCCACTCAGCTGGAAAAATACCGCCACTCGCCGGACGGCCTGACCGTGTCTGGCGCCGAGAAGATCCGCCAGATGATCTCGGCCAGCGTGCGCGCCTACCAGGGCGGGCCGGACACCACCGAGGCCCGCGAGCGCATCGTGCGTGACTACCTCAACAGCGTGCCGCTGTCGGCGGTGCCTGGCCATGGTGAGGTGCATGGCATGGCCGAGGGTCTACGGGTGTGGTACGGCGCCGATTTCGACCAGGTCAACCAGGCCCTCACCTCCACCGCCAGCGACGAGAAAAGCCTGGCCGAGCGCGGCCTGGCCCTGCGCCAGGTGCTGTCGCTGATGATTGCCCAGCGCCGGCCGTCCCACTACCTGTCCAAGGGCCGCCTCGAGCTGGCCGATCTCACCGACTCGCACATCCGCGTGCTCGCCGCCAACGGCATCATCGAGCGCCCGCTGGCCGACGCGGCGCTGGCCAGCAAGGCGATCTACCGCGACTGGGTGGCCCAGCCAACCATCGTGCCGATCATCACCAACAAGGGCATCAGCCTGGCCCGCAACCGCCTGGCGGCCATGCTCAACCGCCCGCTGTACGACCTCGACCGCCTCGACCTGTCGGCCACCAGCACCCTGCAGGCCGACCTCAACGTGCAGATCAGCCAGTACCTGAAGAACCTCGCCGACCCGGCGTTCGCCGCGCAGATGGGGCTGATCGGCGAACGCCTGCTCACCAGCAAGACCACCGACCAGGTCAGCTACAGCTTCACCCTGTTCGAGCGCACTGGCGACGGCTCGCGGGTGCGGGTGCAGACCGACAGCACCAACCAGCCCTTCGACATCAACGAAGGCAGCAAGCTGGAGCTGGGCTCCACCGCCAAGCTGCGGGTGCTGACCACCTACCTGGAAATCATCGCCGAGCTGCACGACAAGTACGCCGGCAAGCCGCCCGCCGAGCTGAAAAAGGTGCCGGTGGCCGAACTCGATCGCATCAGCCAATGGTCGCTGGAGTGGCTGATGCAAAACCAGAAGAACCAGAGCCTGGATGCCATGCTCGACGCGGCCCTGGAGCGCAAGTACTCGGCCAACACCGGCGAGGCGTTCTTCACCGGTGGCGGCATGCACGTGTTCAACAACTTCCGCAAGGAAGACAACAACCGCAACCCGACCCTCAAGGACGCCCTGCGCGAATCGATCAACCTGCCGTTCATCCGCCTGATGCGCGACCTGGTGCGCTACGTCACCTACCAACAGCCGTTCAACCGCGAGCCGCTGCTCAAGGACGACGCCGACCCACGGCGCCAGGAATACCTGGCGCGCTTCGCCGACCGCGAAGGCAGCAACTACATGATGCGGTTCTGGAAGAAGTACCAGCGCAAGACCTCGCAACAGCGCCTGGACACCTTCCTCGACAGCATGCGCGTCACCCCGCAACGCCTGGCGGCGGTGCACCGCTACCTGTTCCCCGAGTCCGGCCAGGAAACCTTCAATGCCTTCGTCAGGGCCCACAGCAAGGACGACAAGATCGCCATGGCCAAGCTCACCGACAGCCGCCTGGTGGAGATGTACGAGGCCTATGGCCCGGGCAAGTACGACCTGCCCGATCAGGGTTTCATCGCCAAGGTCCACCCGCTGGACCTGTGGATGCTCGGCTACCTGCTGAAGAACCCCGGCGCGTCGCTCAAGGACACCCTCAATGCCAGCCGTTTCGAGCGCCAGGAGGTATACAGCTGGCTGTTCAAGAGCCGTCACCAGGGCGCCCGCGACAGCCGTATCCGCACCATGGTCGAGATCGAGGCCTTCACCGATATCCACCAACGCTGGAAGCGCGTGGGCTACCCGTTCGACCACCTGGTGCCGTCGCTGGCCACCGCCATCGGCAGTTCGGGCGACCGCCCGGCCGCGCTGTCCGAGTTGGTCGGGATCATCCAGAACGACGGCGTGCGCCTGCCCACCCTGCGTATCGACACCCTGCACTTCGCCCAGGGCACGCCTTATGAAACCCAGTTGCTCAGCGACCCCGACCGTGGCCAGCGGATCCTCCCGGTGGAAGTGGCCCGGGCGCTCAAGGGGGCCATGTCACAGGTGGTCGATGCCGGTACTGCCCGGCGTATCTCCGGCAGTTTCAAACTGCACGACGGCACACCGCTGGTGATGGGGGGCAAGACCGGCACCGGCGACAACCGCATCGAAAGCTTCGGTGCCGGGGGCCGGTTGATCGGCTCGCGCTCGCTGAACCGCACCGCCACCTTCGTGTTCTTCCTCGGCGACAACCACTTCGGCACCCTCACCGCCTTCGTGCCGGGGCGCACAGCCGAAGCCTTCACCTTCACCTCGGCACTGCCGGTGCAGGTGCTCAAGGGCATGGCGCCGATCCTCATGCCGTACCTGGAACCGAACAATCCCAACGCCTGCAAGGCACCGCAGGTGGCCTTGCAACCGGTTCAGCACAACGACCTATCGAGCAACTAGATGATAATCATCTGCATTTGAGGGCTTGTCTTTAGATATATCTTGAGTAATATCTTGCGATATATCGAAGCAGACGGAGCCCCTGCGCCATGCGCGACCATTCCTCCCATGACCCTTTCGAACGCCGCCCTGGCCGCGGCGAGCGCGGCCCGCGGGTGTTCGCCCCGGGCGACCTGAAACTGTTGATGCTGTCGATGCTGGCCGAGCAGCCTGGCCATGGTTACGACCTGATTCGCCAGATCGAAAACCTGTTCGATGGCAGCTACAGCCCAAGCCCCGGGGTGATCTACCCGACCCTCAGCTACCTCGAAGAAGCCGAGCTGATCGGCGGCCAGATCCAGGGCAGCAAGCGCCTGTACGCCATCACCGATGCCGGCCGCAATGCCCTGGCCGAACAAGCGGTCGCCCTCGACGGCGTGCGCATGCGCATCGAAGTGAGCAAACGTGCCCTGCGCGGCCATGACCGCCCGCCCGAAATCCATGAAGCCGTCGGCAACCTGCGCCACGCCCTGCACATGCACAGCGGCCGCTGGACGCCCGACGAGATCGAGCGGGTACGCACCCTGCTCAACGACACCGCCAAGGCCATCGCCTCCGGGCCGGCCGTTACGGAGAACACCCCATGAGCGACACCATTCACCGCGTCAACCATGAGATCCGCCAGCGCCGCCTGGTCGTGCTGCGGGTCACCGACCTGACCCCGCGCATGCGCCGCATCACCCTCGGCGGCGCCGAGCTGGCCGGTTTCACCAGCGTCGGCACCGACGACCACATCAAGCTGCTGTTTGCCTGCACACCCGAAGAGCAGGTGACCATCGACGCGCGCAACCTGGGCCGCGACGGCGGCGCCCGGCCGACCATGCGCGAGTACACGCCACGGCGCATCGACCTGGAAAACCTTGAGCTGGACATCGACTTCGTCCTACACGGCGACGGCCCGGCGTCCACCTGGGCCGCCCAGGCTGCACCGGGGCAGACGCTGGACATCGCCGGGCCACGGGCCTCGATGGTGGTGCCGGATATCTTCGACAGTTACCTGCTGATCGGTGACGAAACCGCGATCCCGGCCATTGCGCGGCGCCTGGAAGAACTGCCGGCGGGGCGCCAGGTGCTGGCGGTGATCCAGATCGAAGATGAACAGGAGCGCCAGCCACTGCCGAGCAAGGCGCAGGTCGAGGTGATCTGGGTGCGCCGGCATGGCGAAGACGTGCTGGAGCGGGTGAAGCACCTGGCGTTGCCAGAGGGTCGGTTGTACGGCTGGGTGGCGCTGGAGAAATCCCTGACCCGTCAGGCCAAGGCGCTGCTGCTGGAGAAGGGGGTGCCGGAAGATGCGCTCAAGGCTGCGGCCTACTGGCGCGCGGAGGGTACGGCCGACGATGAGTAATCGGGCATCCAGGGGCGCTGCGCGCCCCTATCCGGCCGGTCCTGCAGGAGCCCGCGATCATTTGTAGGAGCGGCCTTGTGCCGCGAAACACCCCCAGCATTAGCGCAAGCCGCGCCCCCGCCACCGATCCAGCCCCAGCAGCACCAGCCCGATCCCCCAGAACCCCGCCAGCACCCCCAGGGCATTGAGCAGCACCTGCTCGTACCCCAACCGCGCCACGTCGATGAAGGGATAGGGGTAAACCCCAATCTCATGCCCACGTAACAGCACAAAGGCAAAATACAGCCCCGGATACAGCGCCCAGGCCGCCAGGTGCCACAGCCGCAAATGCCCTTTGGGCACCTCGAACCACCAGTACAGGACGAACAGCACCGGCATCACGTCGTGCAGCAGTTCGTCCGCCAGCCACTGCCAGCCCTGGGGTTGCCACAGGTGCCGCAACAGCAGGCTGTAGGCCAGGCCCACCAGCACGATGCTGGCGGCGATGCACGAACTGACCGCAGGTGAGAGGAACCAGCGCCTGGCCGCCGACTCGCGGCCAAACGCGGCATGGCTGAGCACCGTGGCCACCAGGGTGTTGCTGAGCACGGTGAAAAAACAGAACAGGTTGACCAGCCCGCCGACCAGGCTGGCCTGGGCCTGCCAGCGCGCCAGCAGCACCAGGTACAGCTGGATAGCCAAGCCCGCCCAGCCGAGCACGGCGGCGAGCGTCAGCCAGGGGCGGCGCGGCATCAGCCTTTGCGCTGCAGCTTCACATACAGCAGCTCGACCTTCTCGCGCGCCCAGGGCGTCTTGCGCAGGAAGGTCAGGCTCGACTTGATGGTCGGGTTGCTCTTGAAGCAGCGGATATCGATGCGCTCGGCCAGGCCCTGCCATTGGTAGTGCGCAACCAGCTCGGTGAGGATCTGCTCGAGGGTCTTGCCATGCAGCGCATTGTGTTGGGCCGTGCTCATGCCAGTGCTCCAGGTTCGGAAAGGTGCGCACCTTACACGAGTGTAGAGGCCTCTGCGCGCTCCCCGTGCAGGAGCGGCCTGCCGTATCGACTCAAAAATCAGAAACCACTGGCAAGTGCAGAAAAGCTTATGCTGAAATAGTGATGTTATATTGTAACAACACAATATCCCTGCCAAGGAACGCCCCACCCCATGCGTCACATGCCCCTGCACCTCTCCCCCCTCGCCGTCGCGCTGTGGCTGGCCTCGCCCGCCAGCCACGCCGTCGAGCTGCAACCCCAGGTGATCACCGCCAATCCGCTGGGCAATGCCCAACTGGCCGCCCCAAGCACCGTGCTCGAAGGCGACGCGCTGCTGCAACAGCAGCACGGCAGCCTGGGCGAGACCCTGAACAAACAGCCCGGCGTGGCCTCCACCTGGTTCGGCCCCGGCGCCAGCCGCCCAGTGATCCGTGGCCTGGACGGCGACCGTATCCGCATCCTGCGCAACGGCGTCGGCGCCCTGGATGCCTCGTCACTGTCCTATGACCACGCCGTGCCGCTGGACCCGGTCACCGTCGAACGGGTCGAGATCGTTCGCGGCCCGGCCGCCCTGCTGTACGGCGGCAACGCCATCGGCGGCGTGGTCAACACCTTCGACAACCGCATCCCCGACGCCCCTATCGACGGCATCCACGGCGCCGGTGAGCTGCGCTACGGCGGCGCCGACACCACCCGCAGCAGCGCCGGCAAGCTGGAAGCCGGCAACGGCGCCTTCGCCCTGCACCTGGATGCCAACAGCCGCCAGTTCAACGACCTGCGCATCCCCGGCTATGCACGCAGTTCGAAGTTGCGCGACGCCGACGAGCCCGGCAGCAAGCACCGCCTGGACAACAGCGACGGCCGCCAGGATGGCGGCGCGATCGGCGGCAGCTACCACTGGGACCATGGCTACACCGGCCTGTCCTACAGCCGCTACGACAGCAACTACGGCTCGGTGGCCGAGCCCGGTGTGCGCCTGGACATGCAACAGGACCACTACGGCTTCGCCTCGGAACTGCGCGACCTCGACGGCCCGTTCAGCTCGGTCAAGGTCGATGCCGGCTACACCGACTACCAGCACCGCGAGATCGAAAGCGGCGAAGTGCACACCACCTTCAAGAACAAGGGCTATGAGGCACGCGTCGAGGCGCGGCACCAGCCGCTAGGCCCGGTCGAAGGGGTGATCGGCGCGCAGGTCAGCCGCAACGAGTTTTCCGCCCTGGGTGAAGAAGCATTCGTCCCCCACACCGACACCGACAGCCTGGCGCTGTTCATGCTCGAACAATGGCAGGCCACGCAGCGCCTTAACCTGAGCCTGGGCGCCCGCCTGGAGCACACCCGCGTCGACCCCGATGCCAAGGGCAACGAGACCTTCGCCGGCGCCGACAGCGCCAGCAGCTTCAACGCCTTCAGCCTCTCTTCCGGCGCTGTGTACCAACTCGACCCGGTGTGGGCGCTGGCCGCCAACCTGGGCTACACCGAGCGTGCCCCGACCTTCTATGAGCTGTACGCCAACGGCGCCCACGTCGCCACCGGCGCCTATGAAGTGGGCGATGCCAGCCTGAACAAAGAGAAGGCCATCTCCGGCGACCTGGCCCTGCGCTTCGACAATGGCACCCACAAGGGCAGTGTCGGCGTGTTCTACAGCCACTTTCGCAACTACATCGGCCTGATCGGCACTGGCAACCTGCGCGAGGGGCACGACCATGACCATGACGAAGATCATGATCACGACCATGACCATGACCACGAAGGCTTCCCCGAGTACCAGTACCAGGGCGTGCGTGCGCGCTTCTACGGCATCGAGGCCCAGGACCGCTGGCAGTTGCTGGAGAACCGCTACGGCAGTTTCGCCCTGGAGCTGTCCGGCGATTACACCCGGGCGAAGAACCTCGACAGCGGTGAGCCGCTGCCCCGTATCGCGCCGCTGCGCCTGAACAGTGGTCTGGTCTGGGAACTGGATCGCTGGCAGGCGCGGGTCGATGTGCAGCATGCCGCGTCGCAACACCGCAAACCGGCCAATGAAACCAGCACCGATGGCTACACCACCTTGGGTGCCAGCCTTGGTTATCGCTTCGATATCGGCCAGAGCCAGTGGCTGGCGTTTGTGCGTGGAGAGAACCTGACGGACCAGACGGTGCGCTATGCCAGTTCGATCCTGCGGGATATCGCGCCGGCACCGGGGCGTAGTGTGGAGGTTGGGCTGCGTACGAGCTTCTGACGTACCGCTACGGTTTACCCACGAATGCGTCGGTGGATTCGCTGCCGCCTTCGCGGGTAAACCCGCTCCCACAGGCTTGGGTGTCCGCAGATCATTACCGAGTCAGCAACAATCCCCTGCGACATTTTGTCTTTTTTTCTTACAACTTCCCCTATATCCTCCCCGCCGCAAGCTGAATCGCTTCATCGAATACCTTTCGCAGCCATTTCCCTTCGATGCTCCACGCCTCGTTGCGCTTGCCGTTTCTTCAACAATCAAAAGACAGCGCTATCTCATGCTCCAGTTGCCCACTACCCGCTACGCCGGACTCGCCTTTGCCACCCTGCTCGGCAGCCTGTCCCCCACCACCAGCGCCAGCGAACTGTTCGCCAAGGACTCCCCCTGGATGCTCGGCGACTGGGGCGGCACCCGCACCGACCTGCTGGAAAAGGGCTACGACTTCACCCTCGGCTACACCGGCGAGATGGGCAGCAACCTGCACGGCGGCTACGACCACGACCGCACCGCACGCTACAGCGACCAGTTCACCTTTGGCGTGAACATGGACCTGCAGAAGATCCTCGGCTGGGGCGACACCGAGTTCCAGCTGACCGTCACCGAACGCCACGGCGACAACATCAGCAACGACCGCATCAACGACCCGCGGGTCGGCGGCTTCACCTCGGCCCAGGAAGTCTGGGGCCGCGGCGAAACCTGGCGGCTGACCCAGATGTGGATCAAGCAGAAGTACTTCGACGGTGCGCTGGATGTGAAATTCGGCCGTTTCGGCGAGGGCGAGGACTTCAACAGCTTCCCCTGCGACTTCCAGAACCTGGCGTTCTGCGGCTCGCAGGTGGGCAACTGGGTGGGCGGCATCTGGTACAACTGGCCGGTCAGCCAGTGGGCGCTGCGCGTGCGCTACAACCTCAATGATGAGCTCTACGCCCAGGTCGGGGTGTTCGAGCAGAACCCCTCCAACCTTGAATCGGGCAATGGTTTCAAGCTCTCCGGCAGCGGTACCCAGGGCGCGGTGATGCCGGTCGAGCTGGTCTGGAGCCCGCGGGTCAATGGCCTGAAAGGGGAATATCGCGCCGGCTACTACTACAGTAATGCCAAAGCACAGGATGTTCTGAAGGACAGCAACGGCACCCCGGCCGCCATCAGCGGCGCCGCCTACCGCAGCAGCTCGAGCAAGCACGGCCTGTGGCTCGGCGTGCAGCAGCAGGTGACCGCGCAGGCGTCCGACCAATCGCGCGGCCTGAGCCTGTTCGCCAATGCCACGGTGCACGACAAGAAGACCAATGCCATCGACAACTATGTACAGGCAGGTGTGGTTTACAAAGGGCCATTCGACGCCCGTGCCAAGGACGACATCGGTTTCGCCCTGGCCCGTGTGCACGTCAACCCCGGCTACCGCAAGAACGCCCGCCTCAGCAACCAGGCCGCCGGTCTTTACGACTACGACAACCCTGGCTACCTGCCCGTGCAGGACACCGAATACAGCGCCGAACTCTATTACGGCATCCACCTGGCCAACTGGCTCACCGTGCGCCCGAACCTGCAGTACATCCGCCACCCGGGCGGCGTGTCGCACGTCGATGACGCGCTGATCGGTGGCCTGAAGATCCAGAGCACTTTCTAACCCCCCCTTCCACTCTACGGAGAACAGACGATGAGCACTGACGGTGCCAAGAATGGAACCCGCTGGCTACCGCGCCTGATGGGCGTGCTGCTGTTGCTGATGGGCCTGGCCCTGTTGGCCGGCGGCATCAAGCTGAGCCAGCTGGGCGGCTCGCTTTACTACCTGATTGCCGGGATCGGCTTCGCCCTGTCCGGCATCCTGCTGCTGGCCAAGCGCCGTATCGCCCTGGGCCTGTACGGCCTGGTGCTGCTGGGCAGCACGGTCTGGGCCCTGCTGGAAGTCGGCCTGGACTGGTGGCAACTGGTGCCACGCCTGGCCATCTGGTTCGCCATCGGCGTCGTGCTGCTGCTGCCGTGGGCGCGTCGCCCGCTGGTCGGCCCGGCATCCATGATCAACACCACCCTGCTCAGTGTGGCCGTGGTCGCGTCCGGCGCCACCGCCGTGGCCAGCCAGTTCACCCACCCGGGCGAGATCCGTGGCGCGTTCACCCGCGACGACAGCGAAATGGGCAGCGCCGCCCCGGCCATGCCGGACGGTGAATGGCAGGCCTACGGCCGCACCGAGCATGGCGACCGCTACTCGCCGCTGCGCCAGATCACCCCGCAGAACGCCTACCGCCTGGAAGAAGCCTGGCGCATCCGCACCGGCGACCTGCCGACCGAGAACGACCCGGTCGAGCTGACCAACCAGAACACCCCGCTGAAAGTGAACGGCATGCTCTATGCCTGCACCGCCCACAGCAGGCTGCTGGCCCTGGACCCGGACACCGGCGCCGAGATCTGGCGCTACGACCCGCAGGTCAAGAGCCCCACCGGCACCTTCAAGGGCTTTGCCCACATGACCTGCCGTGGCGTCTCGTACTACGACGAGAACAGCTACGTCAGCCGTGACGGCAGCCCCGCGCCAAAAATCACCGACGCAGGGCAAGCCGTGGCCCAGGCCTGCCCGCGCCGCCTCTACCTGCCTACCGCCGACGCCCGCCTGATCGCCATCAACGCCGACAACGGCAAGGTCTGCGAAGGCTTCGCCAACCAGGGCGTGATCGACCTGACCCGCGGCATTGGCCCGTTCACCGCCGGTGGCTACTACTCCACCTCGCCGGCGGCGATCACCCGCAGCCTGGTGATCATCGGCGGCCACGTGACCGACAACGAGTCGACCAACGAGCCGTCCGGCGTGATCCGCGCCTACGACGTGCACGACGGCCACCTGGTGTGGAACTGGGACAGCAACAACCCGGACGACACCAAGCCCCTGGCCGACGGCAAGTTCTACAGCCGCAACTCGGCCAACATGTGGTCGATCGCCAGCGTCGATGAAGACCTCGGCATGATCTACCTGCCGCTGGGCAACCAGACCCCCGACCAGTGGGGCGCCGACCGCACCCCGGGCGCCGAGAAGTACAGCGCCGGCATCGTCGCCCTGGACCTGGCCACCGGCAAGGCGCGCTGGAACTACCAGTTCACCCACCACGACCTGTGGGACATGGACGTCGGCAGCCAGCCGACCCTGGTCCACCTGAAGACCGACGACGGCGTCAAACCCGCGGTCATCGTGCCGACCAAGCAAGGCAGCCTGTATGTGCTCGACCGCCGCGACGGCACGCCGATCGTGCCGATCCGCGAGATCCCGGTACCGCAAGGCGCGGTCAAGGGCGACCACACCGCACCGACCCAGGCCCGCTCCGACCTCAACCTGCTCGGCCCTGACCTGACCGAACAGGCCATGTGGGGCGCCACGCCGTTCGACCAGATGCTCTGCCGCATCCAGTTCCGCAGCCTGCGCTACGAAGGCCAGTACACCCCGCCGTCCGAGCAGGGCAGCCTGGTCTACCCGGGCAACGTCGGCGTGTTCAACTGGGGCAGCGTGTCGGTCGACCCGGTGCGTCAGCTGCTGTTCACCTCGCCCAACTACATGGCCTTCGTGTCGAAGATGGTGCCGCGTGAGCAGGTGGCCGAAGGCAGCAAGCGCGAAAGCGAGACCAGTGGCGTGCAGCCGAACACCGGCGCGCCGTATGCCGTGACCATGCACCCGTTCATGTCGCCGCTGGGCGTGCCGTGCCAGGCCCCGGCCTGGGGCTATGTGGCGGCCATCGACCTGTTCACCAACAAAGTGGTGTGGAAGCACAAGAACGGCACCACCCGTGACAGCACCCCGGTACCGATCGGCATGCCGGTGGGCGTACCGAGCATGGGCGGTTCGATCGTCACCGCCGGTGGTGTCGGCTTCCTCAGCGGCACCCTGGACCAGTACCTGCGCGCCTATGACGTGAAGAACGGCGAAGAGCTGTGGAAAGCCCGCCTGCCAGCAGGCGGCCAGGCCACGCCGATGACCTACACCGGCAAGGACGGCAAGCAGTACGTGCTGGTAACCGCCGGCGGCCATGGTTCGCTGGGCACCAGAATGGGCGATTACATCATCGCTTACAAACTCGCCGAGTAAGCCAACCGGACCCCTTCATGGGGTTCGACTGTCAATACAGGCCTCATCGCTGGCAAGCCAGCTCCCACAGGGACCGCATAATCCCTGTGGGAGCTGGCTTGCCAGCGAAAGGGCTGCAGCGCAGCCCCAACAGTTATCAATCCCCCTCCCCCCTTCGT
>NZ_BQHO01000061.1 GCF_021601385.1 Pseudomonas parasichuanensis
CAGCTGCGCCCCCGCAGCTGAGCCTGCTGTCGCCCCCTCCCCCCCGTCAGGCTTCTGATACTGGCTCAAATACTTATCCACCACCGCCGAATCGCCCGCCTCGGCCACCTGCCACAACCGCCGCTCGATCCCCTGCGCCAGCAAATGCCCCACCGCCGCCTCGATCGCCGACAACACACACAACTGCGCCGGCTCATTAGTGGTGTACCCCACCTCCGCCTCCAGCAATTTCTTGAACTCGATGAACTTGAACACCCCCGCACTGCGCCCGACCGAGTAGATGGTCTTGCTGGTCATCACGTTCGCCAGCACCTGCCCCGAGCGCACATCCACCGCCCGCAGGTTCACGGTCACCTGGTCCACCCGGTACTCACGCGAGATGTCGATGCCCAGGTAACGCGCCCCCTCGCCCCCGCTGCGCACGTTGGTGTCGTAGGCGATGATGCCGCCTTCGAGCATCAGGTTGGCCGCCTGCAGCGGCGGCAGCTCGGCCTGGATGTTCTCCGGCACATCGGCCTTCTTCTGCGAGGCGCGGATGATCTTGCGCTCGGTCAGCAGGTTCTGCAGCCCTTCACGCTCCAGCACCACGAACCAGCCACTGGCATTGAGCGCATCCATCAGCATGCTCGCCGCCCCCTGGGTGACGCTGGTGGAGAACGAGCTGGCCGGGGTCGGCTTGTACTGCCCGGTCTGGTCGCGAAAGCCATACACCACCGCCATCAACCGGCCCCGCGGGCGCGGCATGTTGAGCAAGTCGTAGTAGGTCGAAGCCCGCGGTGTCAGGGTCGGGGTTTCGGAATCCTGTTCGGCCGGCATCGGTTCGCGCAGGCCGCAGCCTTGCAGGCCAGACAGGGCGGTGATCAACAGCAGCGTGCTCAGCAGACGTTTCATGGTTGTGCTCTCCCCGCAATAAAGACCCGTCCCTCTCAGGGGTTCAGGCCGCTCACCTGGATGAACGAGATCTCGCCAGTGGCGCGGTCGGTGACCCTGATGCTCAAGGCCCCGGCGTTGTCGATGACGTCGATCAGGAAGGCGTCGGTGGACATGCTGCCGGTGTTGCCGTTACTGATGTTGTCCAGCAACTGGCCGAGCATGCGTGACTCCAGCTGGTTGGTGAACCGCTCCAGTGCCGAGGTGCCGGTGAAGGCGCTGCTGCGGTCCTTCAGGTCCGGGTCGTCATAGTCGTTCTGCGCCTGGGCATTGTTGAGCAGCCAGGTGCCGTTCAACGGGTTGCCACCGAAAGCCGGGTTGACCGGGGTGTACACCAGTTCCGTGGCCAGCGCCTGGCAACCGATGCCGGCAGCCAGCAGGCAGGCGGCGACGCGTCGCGTTGTGTACTTGCTCATAGCTCGTCCCTCTCCAGATCGGTGGTGTCCTGCAGCAGCCGTTGCAATTTGCGCTGGATAATCTGCTGCCTGACCAGGTCGGCGGCCTCTTTGGCCTCCTCGGTGAGTTGCGTGGTGTTGGGTGGCAGAAAGCGCCGGTACACCACTTCGCGTTCGAACTCCACGGTCACCAGGCTGCCCCAGCGGGCATCCGGGCGTTCGCGCACCACCAGGTTGAAGTCCAGACGGCTGGTGGCGCGCAGGCGGTCGGCGAAGTAGTAGTAAAAGTCGTGGCCGATGTGCGAGATGGTGTTGTCGACGATGAAGCCTTTCATCTCGTCTTCTTCGTTGGCCCAAGCCTGCAGCAGCACCAGGCACAGGCCGACAATCAGCAGCGCGCGGTTCATGGCGCGTCTCCCTGGCCGGCATGCTGGCGGCCCCCGGCGGCGCTTTCGGCAAAGGCCTGCTCGGCGACGAACTGCCAGTCGCTGTAATGCTCCAGCCCTTCGAAGGCACTCCACAGCGCATCGAAACCACTGCGTTTGAGCGGCATGGCCTCGGAGCGGCTGTACACCCCGGTGATACGCCCGTCGACAGCGCGCATCAGGCCCCAGTCCTCACCGCCACCGACCGGGTCGGGGTAGAGCCTGCGGATATGCCGCAGCGGTGCCGGGAAGCGGTTGTCTTCAAGCAGCTCGGCCAGTTCCTGCGGGTACTGGGCCAGGCCCGGCGAGGCACGGTAATAACTGCGCAGCGCCTGGGCGTACTGCCCGCCCACCCACAGCAACTGGCGTTCGCGCTCACGCTGGGCGCTGGTGGCCCACAAGGTGCCGGTGGCGGCCAGGGCAATGCTGCTCACGGCAATCAGCAACAGCACGCCCAGGTAGGTGAAGCCGGCTTCACCATTCGGCATAGAGGCTGCCATCGCGCGCCCTCCCTGAGGCTCCGCTCTTGATATCCGCCACCCCGCCGGCCACACCCTCGGGCGGCGGCACCAGCTGCCAGCTGTCGCGCCGTTCGCTGATCGGGTCCAGCGGGGTGTTGCGCAGGTAACGTTGCTCCACCAACTGGTCGAGCGAGTCCGGGTAGTGCCCGGTGTCGCCGTAGTAGTGGTCCAGGGCCTCGCGCAGCACCGCCAGGCTCTGGCGCAGGGTGGCCTCGCGCGAGGCGTCGAGGCTGTTGAAGTAGCGCGGCATGGCGATGGTCATCAGGGTGGCGATGATCGCCATCACCACCAGCAGTTCGATCAGGGTGAAGCCTTTGCTGGTTTTCATCGGCGTCACCATTGCCCGTACGGGATGTTGTTGAGGCCTTTGCCGCGGGCCTTGGAGTACACATCGAAGACGTCCTGGCCTTCACGGGGGTTGTCCGCGCTGCTGTCGTAGGCGCGCAGGCCCCAGCCACCGGCGTCGTCGGCCTTGGCCGCCAGCAGCGGGTCGTGGGGGATGCGCCGCAGGAAGTAGAACTTGGCGCCCTTGGCGCTGCGCACATCGCGCACGCCCTCCACCAGCACCTGCAGGTTCGGCGGGTAGCCGCTGCCGTCCAGGCGCTTCTCGATGTAGCCGGCGTCGAAGGCGCGCTTGTAGGCGTCGATGGCGTCGCGGATCTGGTACAGCGCCTCGCGCAGCTGCTGCTCCTTGCCACGGCGCACCAGGGTCTCGGTCAGGGGCGCGGCCATGCTGGCGAGCAGCCCGAGCAGCGCCAGGGTCAGCACCACCTCGATCAGGCTGAAGCCCTGCTGGCGGCGTTTCATGGCCGTGGCACCACGTGGGCCGGGACCACGGCCATCTGGCCCTGGGCGGCGGGTTCTTCGCCCGAATCGGTCGGCAGCGCCTCGCTCGGCACCGGCTGCGCCAGCTGGCGCACCTGCAGGCTGGACTCGGTACCGGTGGCGAACTCCATGTCCGACGGGCTCTGGTACGGCAGGTTGCGCACGATGCGCGGGGTGATCGCCAGCACCAGCTCCGACTTGCTCATGTCGTCCTTGTTGCTGCCGAACAGCCGGCCCAGGCCGGGGATGTCGCCAAGGCCGGGGATCTTGTTGCCGCTGGCGTTGTGGTCGTTGCGCACCAGCCCGGCCAGCACCTGGGTTTCGCCGTCGTGCAGGCGCAGGCTGGTCTGGGCGTTGCGGGTGTCGACCTGGACCGGGATGGTGCCCTGGCGGGTCGCCTCCAGTGGCGTGGCGTTGCTCACCTCCAGCGCCACCTTGATCGCCACCTCGTTGTTCAGGTGCACGGTGGGCTGCACTTCAAGCTTCAGACCCACATCCAGGTAGGTGACGCTCTCGGTGATCACCGGCCCCTGGGTGGACGGCACCGAGGTGGCGCTGATGATCGGCACCCGCTGGCCGATGTGGATGCGCGCCTGCTCGCGGTTGCTCACCCGGATCACCGGGCTGGCCAGGGTATTGATGTCCTTGTCCTGGGCGTTGATCTTGGCCTGCGGCGCCGGCGAGATGCTGATGCGGCTGGAGTCGATGCCACGCAGCTGGTCGAGCACGCTGACCGGCTTGCCGTCGTTGCTCAGCACGCCGAAGGTGTTCGGCCATTGCAGGCCCAGGTCGAGGATGCGCGAGGTGGCCACTTCCATCACCTCCACCTCCAGCACCACCTCGGGGTTGGACTGGTCCTGGGACTGCAGCAGCTTCTCGGCCATGCGTATGGCATCGGGGGTGTCGCGCATGGTCAGGGTGTTGAGGCGTTCGTCTACGAACACATCGCGGGTCTTGAGCATGGTCTTGACCATGTTCAGCGCGGTGTTGGCGTCGATGCTGGTGAGGTAGAAGGTGCGCATCACCAGCTCTTGGTAATCCTTGGTCTTCTGCGGCGAGTCGGGGTACAGCAACAGGGTGTTGTCGTTGACGATCTTCTGGCGCAGCTGGTTCTGCTCCAGCAGCAGGGCCACGGCGTCCTCGATGCGCACGTCGCGCACGAAGATGGTGGCCTTCATGTCCGGGCGCAGGTCCTTGTCGAAGATGAAGTTGATCCCGGCCACCTGGGCCAGCACCTCGAAGATGGTCTTCAGGTTGGCGTCGCGAAACTCCAGGGTGACCGGGCGCTCCAGCTTGCTGCGCAGTTGCGGGTAAGGCGTGGCGGTACGGGCCTGGACGTTCTCGATGTCGCTGCGCAGGGCCATGCCCTTCTGGTTCTGCGGGTCCAGGCGCAGCACTTCGCGCATGTAGCGCTCGGCGCCGAACAGGTCGCCCTGGCGCAGCGCCGCCTGGCCCAGGGCCACGCGCTCGTCGAGGGTGCGAATCAGCTCCAGTTGGCGGATGCCTTCCTGGGCGCGGCGGTTGTTCGGCTCGATGGTCAGCACCCGGCCATAGCCCATGCGGGCGCCGGCGAAGTCATGGCGGATGCGGTCGCTGTCGGCCTGGGTCAGCAGCGCCTCGACCGCCGCCTGGCGGCCATGGGCCAGGGCGATGTTCAGCTCGGTGTCGCGCGGGTCCTCGCGCAGGGCTTCTTCCAGGCGGGCGATGCCGGCCTCGTACTGGCCCTCCTTCATCAGCTCGGCGCTGTCCTTGCGTACACCGCTTGAGCCACATCCCGCGATGGCCACGCACAGGGCCAGCAACATGAACGGAGCAGGCTTGCACAACTTCGAAGGCTTCATGGTGCGCTCCCGACAGACAGGGTCTGTGACTGGTGCAGTGGCAGGTAGACCAGGCTCAGCTCGGTGGCCGAGACCCGGTCGAGGCGGTAGGTGTCTTCGATCACGTCGCCCTGGCGCACGACGTAGAGTTTCTCGCCGTTCTGCAGGAACACCTGCAGGTCGTCACGGTCACCCAACCGGCCGACGAACTGGAACGGCAGCGTCGGGGCGGTGGGGGCCACCACCACAGGGGCGGCGACCACGGGTTGTTCGGTGACGGTGGCCAGGGCTTGCGGGGCGGTCCATTGCTGGGCTGGGAACAGATCTCTGGAAGCCTGTGCCGACGCCATCGCTGGCAAGCCAGCTCCCACAGGCTCTGTAGGCGCCGCGCCCCCTGTGGGAGCCGGCTTGCCGGCGATCGGGGCCACCTCGCCTTCCTCGCCGAACCAATGCCCCGGCGCCCACGCCAGTGCCGCGCTCAAGCCCAGGAACCCACCCCACATCACCGCACGCTGAATATTCATCACGACCTCGACAGGTAAAGGGTCATGCGGACCCGGCCGTTGAGTTCACGGTCGCCGATACGCTTGCGTTGCAGCTCCAGGTCCTCCAGCACCACGGTCGGCAGCTGGGCCAGCAGCGCCTTGAGGAAGCCGCGGATCTGCGGGTAGCTGCCGCGCACCGGCAGGACGATCTGGTAGCGCGCCAGCTGGGTTTTCGGGTCCACGCCCAGGGCGTACTCGCCGCGTGCCAGGCTGATGCGTTCGGCGCTGGCCAGGTGATACAGGCGCTCGATCAGCTCGCTGGCCTGGGGTTGGCCGGGCAACTGCTGGCGCAGGTCGTCGAGCACCTGTTGTTCGGGCTTGGCCTGCACTTTCAGCTCGCCACGCTCCAGGCGTTTGACCTGGGCGCTGGCGTCGGCCTCGCTGGCGCGCAGTTCGCGCACCGTTTGCCACTGCGGCAGCACACCCGCCAGCGCCACGGCCAGCGCCAGCACGGCCACCAGTACCGCCGCCAGGCCGACCCGGCCCAGGCGCAAGGCCGCTTCGTGAAGAATCAGGCTAGGGACGCGCATGGCCGGTCTCCCAGGTGGCGGTGAGGTTGAAACGCACCGGATGCTCGGCCTGCCCCGCCACCACTTCGTGGTTGAGCAACGACACGTCGCTCAGTTCGTCGCTGCGCTCCAGGCGCTGGTGGTACTGCAGCATGGCTTCGAGGTTGCGGGCTTCGGCGCTGATGCGTACCTGTCCCTTGCGCGCATCCGGGGTGAGGCTGAGCAGCGCCACGTCTTCCTGGGGCATGGCCTCGAGCATGGCGAACAGCTGCTGCCAGGGCCGTTGCAGTTGCTGCGAAACGCTGCGCATCTGTGCCAGGCGCTCGGCCTGCTCGCGGATCACCGCATTGCTCTGTGGTGCGGCGGTGGCCGGACGGCGGCCGAGCTTGAGTTCCAGCTGGTGCACGCGGGCCTCCAGCTCGACTTGCTCGCCCACCAGCTGCTGCTGGGCCAGTACCATGACCGCCAGCACGGCGCCGGCCAGGGCCAGCAGCGACCAGGCCAGCGGGCCACTGTGGCGGGGTTGGAATTCCAGTTCGAGGCGGCGCATGTCAGGCCACCGCCCGCCACATGGCGCACAGCGGGTCGGCCTCGCTGGCCACCCCGCACAGCTGCACCGCGGCGATCGTCGAGGCCACCTGGCGCCCCGGCGCATGCAAGTACACCTGTGGAGGTTGCGCGCCATACAACTCGCAGGTGCGCTCGATCAGCGCCTGCAAGGCCTGATCGGTGTCGGCGCAGCCTTGCGCCAGCACCTGCTGCCAGGCGCCGTCGGCGGCCAGCAGCAGCACGCTGCGGCGTGGTTCGGCGAGGACGAACAGGAAGTCGCCCTGGGCCAGCTGCGCCGCGCAGCGGTTGTAGGCGGCCATCAGGTACGGCTGCACCGAGCGCAGGCTCAGGCGGTAGTCCCGGCCGAGGTCCTGCAAGCCTTGCAGCAGTGCCTCGGGCAGCGCCGTGGCAATACGCGCGGCACCGGCCGGCTCCGGCGACAGCACGATGCGCCAGTCGTCCAGCACCTGGCCGTAGAGGTTCTCGAAGCACGCCCGGGCGTAGGCGTCCAGCTCACGCGGGGTGCCGATGGCAGCGCTCCAGGGCACCAGGCAGAAGCGGCTGAAGCGCGCCGACAGCAACACCCGCAATGGCGCACTGCGCACCTGGTGCTCGGCCAGCAGCTCGCCCAGGGCATGCAGCGCGGCGGCCCAGGCCGGCTGCGCGGCGTCGCAGCTGAAGGCGCGGCTGCCCAGCCAAGGCTGTTGATGACCGTGCCAGCAACCCAGGCCGACACCTTCAGCGCCGAGCACGGCGCAATACCGATCAGCTGATGAATGTGACACGGTTGATCTCCTCGAGGGTGGTGCGGCCGGTGCGGACCAGGTCCAGGGCCGAGGCGCGCAACAGGCGCAGGCCACGCTGGCAGGCCAGCTGCTTGATCTGCGAGAGCGGGCGGCGTTCGACGATCAGCTGGCGCAGGTCGTCGTCCAGGTGCAGCAGTTCGGCGATGGCGCTGCGCCCGCGGTAGCCGCTGCCGCGGCACTGGCCGCAGCCCTGGGCGCGCACGAACTGCCAGCCGGCCACGCCTTCGCGGCTCAGCCCGGAGGCGGCGAGCAATGCGTCGTCGGCCTCGCAGGGCACCGCGCAGTGGGTGCAGGCCAGGCGCACCAGGCGCTGGGCCAGCACGGCGTTGAGCGCCGAAACGAAGCTGTAGGGGTCGACCTGCATCTGGCTGAAGCGGCCGATCACGTCGAACACGTTGTTGGCGTGGATGGTGGTGAACACCAGGTGGCCGGTGAGCGCCGACTGCACGGCGATCTGCGCGGTGTCCGGGTCGCGGATCTCGCCCACCAGGATCTTGTCCGGGTCGTGGCGCAGGATCGAACGCAGGCCGCGGGCGAAGGTCAGGCCTTTCTTTTCGTTGACCGGGATCTGCAGTACCCCCGGCAGCTGGTACTCGACCGGGTCCTCGATGGTGATGATCTTGTCCACGCCATGGTTGATCTCGCTGAGCATGGCGTACAGCGTGGTGGTCTTGCCGCTGCCGGTGGGGCCGGTGACCAGGATCATCCCGTAGGGCTCGGCGGCCAGCCGGCGCAGGGCGCGCAGGGTGTGTTCCTCGAAGCCCAGGGCCTGCAGCTGCACGCCGCTGACCTTGTCGGACAGGTCCTGCTTGTCGAGCACCCGCAGCACCGCGTCCTCACCGAAGATGCTCGGCATGATCGACACCCGGAAGTCGATCTGCCGCTCGCCGATGGCCACCTTGAAACGGCCGTCCTGGGGCACGCGCTTTTCGCCGATGTCCAGCTCGGCCATCACCTTGATGCGCGAGATCACTTGTTCGGCGAAGGCATTGCCACTGGCCTTGCCGGCGCCGTTGAGCACGCCGTCGATGCGGTACTTGATGGTCAGGCCCTGGCCGGTCATGCCTAGGTGAATGTCGCTGGCGTGCTGCTTGAGGGCATCGTAGAGGGTCGAGTTGACCAGCTTGACCACCCGGCTCTGGTCCTCGCTGATGCTGGTCAGCGACAGCCGTTGCAGGGTGTCGGCCTCGCTGCCGGCCTCGACTTCATGGTCGAGCGAGTCGACGGCGTGGAAGCTCTCTTCGTGGCGGGCGAGGAACGCGGCCAGGTCGGCGGCGTGCACCAGGTAAAGCGGCGCGCCCTGCAGGCAGTCGTCGATCCAGGCCAGGCGGGCACTGTCGAAGGGGTCGGCGAACACACCGATCAACTCACCCTGGTGTTCGACCAGGGCGAATTCGCGTTTCAGGCACTGGGCCAGGCTGACCCGCTCAAAGGCCGGGGCGCAGGCGAACAGGGCCTGGGTACCCAGCAGTGGGTAATGCAGGGTGGCGGCCAGGCGTTGGGTGAAGGTGGCGGGGGTATCGCCGGCCAGGCGTTCCAGGCAGGCCAGCAGGCGCTCCTCGCCGGACTGGGTGCGGGCCTGGGCCAGCAGGTCGCGGGGATAGCCGCAGGCTTGTGCTGTCAGGGCTGGCCCATTCGCGGGTAAACCCGATCCCGCAGGCATCGCGGCGTGTCGGGCCACTGTGGGAGCGGGTTCACCCGCGAATGGGCCGGCACAGACTGAATCAAGGGCTTCGGACATGGCCTGCAACTCCGCTCAGGGGCGGCGCCGCAGGCGGGTGGGCCCTGGGCGCCGCTATTCCCCGGTCAGCAGTTGCTCGTCGTCAGGTTTGGGGGGCTTGGCACCGTTACGTCGGCGGTCGGCCAGCACCCAGCTGCCATCGTACAACTGCAAGGGGAACGCATCGTTCCTGTTCTGGCGTCGTTCGACGAACCCTTCGGCGGGTGAATCCGTGGCCCTGCGCTGGCGCTCGATGCCCATCAGGTCGAAGATCGCGCGGGCCAGTTCCATCAGCGGGAACGGCTTGAACAGCACATGGCTCACACCCAGTTCGGCGGCCCGCTCACGCACCTCGACGGTGGGGTGGGCGGTGATCAGCACAAAGTGGCATTGCCTGTTGCTGCGCACGCTCTGCAGAACCTGAAACCCCTCCATGTCGGGCAAGCGGTAATCCAGCACAATCACGTCCGGCGCCACCTTCTCGGCCTGTTCGATACCACTGGCACCGTCATGGGCGAGATGGACCTCCAGGCCTTGCGCCTGCAAATACGCCTGCAGGTTCTGCGCAAGGGTCTGTTCGTCATCGACTACCAATACTCTGTTCACCAAGGTCCACTCCCATGAACTGCCCGGTTTCCCGGTCTGCGAAGTGCGGCCTTGTAGAGGCTTGAGCAGGCTTCGTGCCAGGCATGAAGGGCTGTTGCGCGAATCGATTAAAGCATTGATTTTGTTCAGTATCTTTTACGTGATCCGGGCGTGCGTGCAGGTGCTTCCCCACAACCGGGGACGCTGATGGCACTTTGCCTTGCGGGGTTCCCCCACTAGTGGGGAATTGCCCGTCACCGCCTCAGTCGGGGCGCTCCACTGTAGCGGATTCGCGCAAACGTTGGCGCACCGATTGCCGCGCCTGGGCCTGCAATTGCGCGACGAGCGCGTCCCTGGCCAGGCGTTGGCCCTGTTCGGGTAAGACAGACGTATTATCACTTTGGTTCTGCATTCCTTGCAGCAAGTGCCGATTGGCCTGGTGGAAGGCCGCGACGTCGGCAGCGGTGGGTTCCTCGACCGCGGTCAGCTGGGCGAATGCCTGCTGCGCGGCCAGTTCATGTCGAGTGTAGTCAGCGAAGCCCGGGCGATCGAAGCCGGCCTCCTGCAGGCGCCGCTCGAACACGGCCGGGCTGCCGAACGCCGCTTCCAGCTGGGCAATGTACGCGCCAACCTGCTGGTCGTCGATGACGATACCCAGACGCCCCGCTTCCTGCCACAGCAACTCTTTGTCGATCAGCTCGTCCAGGGCCTGTTCGCGCAGGCGCTGGTACAGGTTGGGGTTGCGGATGCTGGCCACGGCCCGGCCCTGGGCAATCAGGTATTCGCTGAAGTAGCGCTCCAGGCGCAGCACACTGATCTGCACGCCATTGACCCGCGCCGCCGGCGCATCGGCCTGGCTGGTCGAGGCCAGCAGCAACAGCAGCCACATCATCAGGGTTCGCATGGCAACCTCCGTTCAAGGGGTGTCCGGTATGGCGCGGTACGCCGCCACTTCTTGGAAACCTGGGCCCGGCAGGCTTACCGCCACCACATGGGCGCCGGCCAGCCCTTGGCGTCGCCCCGGGCCGAAGCCCAAGGCCGGGGTCAGGCCGGTGTTCACGTCATGCAGTTGCTCCAGAGCGTTGACCAGTCGCTCGCGGCTGGCATCGCGGCCCACCTGCCTGAGCGCCTCGACCAGCAGGCGCCAGGCGCACAGCGTGTTGACCTGCAGCGCGGCCTGGCGCGCCTCCAGGCCCTGGCGTTGCTGCACGCCGGCCAAGGCCGCGCGGCCCTCGGCGGTCCAGTCGCCGGGGACGAAGGGGTAGGCCAGCAACAGCCGCTGCGACCATTGCGCCGACAGGCCCGGCAGGCTGCCGGCCACCTGGGCCGAGGCGGCCAGCAGATAGGGCTGGCGGCCCTGGGCCTGCAGCGCGGCGGCCAACTCGCTGAAGCCCTGGGCGCGGCCGAGGTAGAGGATGCCCTCGCCCGCCACCGCCTGGCCGTCGAAGGCCTGTACCGGGGGTGGCTGCAAGCCCAGCTGGCCCAGGCGTTGATGCAGGGCCGTGGCGGCAGCGGCCTGATCGTCGCCGGCATACACCACCTGCAGCGCATCGGGCGCCAGGCCCAAGGCCTCGCGGGCATGCAACGCCACACTGAGCAACTGTTCGGGCAGACCGGGCAACGGGTCGAACACCTGCGCACTGCCGCCATCGCGTGGCGTGGCGCCGATCATCGGCACACCGGCCTGTGCCAACGCGCGGCTATCGAGCCAGGGCGCCAGCGGTGCGATCAAGGCGAACACCTGCTCTTGAACCAGCAGCGTGTCCAGTGCCTGGGCAGTGCCGGCTGCGTCAAAGCCGGGGTCGGCCGTTATCAATTGCAGGCGCCGGCCATGCAGGCCGCCCTGCTGGTTAAGCTGTTCGATGCCATCCTCCAGCACCGCCCGCACCACCCGCCCGGCTTCGGCCAGCGGGCCGCTCTCCGGCAACAGCGTACCCAGGCGCAGCACGCCCTCCTCCACGCCCGGGTCGCGTTCATCGGCCAGGCGCTTGAGGTACGCGGAGAGATTGCGCTGGTCGGCCAGGCTCAGCTCGAAGCGTGGCATGGCCGGGTCCAGGCGATTGCCGGCCGGGTCGATGCCGGTGCGAATCACCCGCGCCAGGCTGGCGTCGCTGTAGGCCGGGTAACGCCGGCTGTTGGTTTCGCGCTCACCCTGCGCCAGGGCCAGGCGCTGCCAGTCCAGGCTGGGCGGGCGCACGCCGCCTTCGGCGCGGCCGCGGCCATCGTTGCCGTGGCAACTGGCGCAGGGCAGCACGCTGGCCGGCACGCTGATGTCGCTGGCGCCGACCCGGGCCTGCAGCTGGGCGTCGCTGCTGGAGACACCTTCGCGGTACAGGCGTTTGCCGGCTTGTTCGTGGTCGCTGAGTTCGAGGGCCAGGGCCTGGGTGCATAGCAACCACAGCACAAGCCACAGTGCCCCTGTAGGAGCGGCCTTGTGCCGCGATCGGGCGCGCAGCGGCCGCAATGACAGGCTATGCGGTATTTCAGGCAGATCGGCGTCGCCTGATTTACGGCCGCTGCGCGCCCGATCGCGGCACAAGGCCGCTCCTACAGGGATAAGCCAAAACATGGCAATCACCGCCCCGCCAGCGGTTGGGCCAGCAGCTGCATGCGCTGGGCGATGGCGGCGGGCGGTGCGTCGGGGCGGATCTTGCTCCAGCGCTTGCCGGCCACGTCACCGGCGATCAGCTGCGTGGAGTGCTGCTCGGGGCTGGGCAGGAACTGCCCCAGGCGCCCCAGTACCAGGTCGACGCTGGCCTTGTCACCCGTGAGGAACAGCCAGTTCGGCCCATCCACGCCCTGCTTCTGGGCGAACGCCTTGAGCACCTCGGGGGTGTCGTTGAGCGGGTCGCTGCTGACCGAGACGAAGGTCACCTGCCCGGCCAACTCGGGCCCCATGGCCTCGCGCACCTCGCGCAGCTTGCGGGTGATCAGCGGGCAGGCGTCGTTGCAGTGGGTGAAGATCACGTTGAGCATCACCACCTTGTCCTTCAACACGTCGCTGTAGAAGCGCAGCTCGCGGCCGTTCTGGTCCTTGAGCACCGTGTCGGTGAACCAGGTCTGCGCATCACGGGTGCCGCCACCGCTCACCATGGGCTGCGGTGCCGGCTGCGGCGTCGGCGCCGGTGCATGGCCCTCGTGGGCGAACGCCACCGAGGCGAGGATCCACAGGCAGGCCCCCAGCACCACCCAGTCGAAGCCGCGCATGCTGGCGCGGCGTGTGCTCAGGCTGCTCATGGCTGCACCTCTTTGCCGGCGATCGCCGTGCTCTTGGCATGTACCCGCCGCGCACTCAGGCGGTTGACCTCGGTGATCAGCACATTGGGGTCGGTGAAGCCGTAGAAGCGCGTCCAGTGCCCGCTGCGCCCGTCACCCACCAGGATCAATGGCGGGTGCTCGCTGAGGTTGGCGCTGAAACTGCCCAGCCCCTTGAGCGTCTCGGTAATGGCGTAGGGCGAGCCGGTCAGCCAGCTCCAGCCCGGGCCACGCTGGAACGCCTTGGCGTAGTCGGCCAGGCGTTTGGCGTCGTCGCGCTGGGGGTCGACGCTGATCGACACCAGGCGGATCTCCTCGCCCACCCGCCCGCCCAGCTGCTGC
>NZ_BQHO01000062.1 GCF_021601385.1 Pseudomonas parasichuanensis
TCACCGTCTACGGTGAAGCCCCCCGCTACCCCGCCAGCTTCCAGCACTTCGCCTACGTCAACCCGGACGCGCCCAAAGGCGGCAGCCTGCGCCGTTCGGCCCTGGAGATCGGCCAGTTCGACCACATCCTGCCGTTCATCGACAAGGGCATTGGCGTGAGCCAGGTCGAAGGCTGGCTATACGCGCCGCTGGCCATTCGCGCTTTCGACGAGCCCTACACGGTCTATGGCCTGATCGCCCAGCGCCTGGAGCGCGGCCCCGACGACGCCTGGCTGCGCCTGTACCTCGACCCGCGCGCCACCTTCGCCGACGGCAAGCCGGTGCGCGCCGAGGATGTGCGCTTCACCTACCAGCTGCTGATGAGCAAGGGCAGCCTCACTTACCGCACGCGCTATGCCGAAGTGGCCGGGGTGACTGTCGAAGGCCCGCGACAGATCCGCTTCGACTTCAAGCAGCCGCACGGCCGCACCCTGGCGCTGGACCTGGCCAGCCTGCCGGTACTGCCCGAGCACGACTGGCAGCAACGTGACTTTGCCAACGGCGCCGGCTTCGACAAGCCCGTGGGCAGCGGCCCGTATCGCATCAGCCGGATCGACAACGGCCGCAGCATCACCTTCGAACGCAACCCGGACTGGTGGGCCAAAGACCTGCCGGTGGCCCGCGGCCTGTACAACTTCCAGCGCCTGCGCATCGAGTACTTCGGCGACACCGAGGTGGCGCGCCAGGTGCTCAAGGGCGGCGGCTACGACTACAACCGCGAGTTCTCCGCAACCGCCTTTACCCTCGGCTACAACGGCGCCCAGCTCGACGACGGCCGCCTGCAACGCGCCCACCTGGGCCCGGCCAAGCCGCAGGTGGCCCAGGGTTTCGTGTTCAACCTGGCCAAGCCGCAGTTCCAGGACCGCCGCGTGCGCCAGGCCCTGGGCATGCTCTGGGACTTCGAGTGGAGCAACCGGCAGATGATGCGCAACCTGTACATCCGCCAGCAGAGCCTGTTCTCCAACACCCCACTGGCAGCCAGCGCGCTGCCAGACGCAGACGAACTCAAGCTACTCGAACCGCTGCGCGGCCAGGTGCCCGACGACGTGTTCAGCCAGGTGTTCAGGGCCCCGGTCACCGACGGCTCGGGGATCATCCGCCCGCAACAGTTGCAGGCCCTGGCCCTGCTCCAGGCCGCCGGCTGGCATCCAGAGGGCGATCGCCTGGTCAACGCCCAGGGCGAACCGTTGAGCTTCACCTTCCTCAACGGCCAGTCGGGCATGGAGCGCCTGCTGCTGCCGTGGAAGCGCAACCTGGCGCAGATCGGCATCGAGCTGAACATCCGCAACGTCGACGCCGCCCAGTACGTCAACCGCCTGATGGCCCGCGACTACGACATGGTCGTCACCGGCTACCCGGTGACCCTGTCGCCGGGCAGCGAGCTGTACAACTACTTCGGCTCCGCCGCAGCCAACGACCCCGGTTCGAACAACCTGATGGTGCTCAAGGACCCGGCGGTGGACCACCTGCTCGACGGGCTGGTGCGCGCCAGCAGCCAGCCCGACATGCTGCGCCATGCGCATGCCCTGGACCGGGTGCTGCAATGGAACTACTACTGGATCCCCAACTACTATCCGCCGGGCAGCTCGACGGTGTGGTGGAACCGCTTTGGCCTGCCCAAGGTGCAGGCCACCTATGACGAAGGCCTGGACACCTGGTGGGAGGTCAGCCCGACGGCACTCACCACCGAACAGATGGCCGAACGGCTTGGGAAACAGCCATGACCAGCTACATCCTGCGCCGCCTGCTGCTGATCATCCCCACCTTGCTGGCGATCCTGCTGGTCAACTTTGCCATCGTCCAGGCCGCCCCCGGCGGCCCGGTGGAGCAGGCCGTGGCGCGCTTGCAGGGTATCGGCGGCGGCGCCCCCGGCGCACGGGCCGAGGCGGTGCACGGCGAGTCCCGCGCCACCCGTGGCCTGGACCCCAAGCTGATCGAGGAGATCAAGCGCCAGTACGGCTTCGACAAATCCGCCCCCGAGCGGCTGTGGCTGATGCTCGGCCAGTACGCCCGACTGGACTTCGGCCAGAGCTTCTTCCGCGGCGCCAAGGTCACCGACCTGATCCTGGAGAAACTGCCGGTGACCTTGTCACTGGGCTTCTGGGCGACGCTGATCACCTACCTGGTGTCCATCCCGCTGGGCATCCGCAAGGCGGTGCGCCATGGCAGCCGCTTCGATGCCTGGAGCAGCGCGCTGATCGTGGTGGGCTATGCCCTGCCCTCGTTCCTGTTCGCCCTGCTGCTGATCGTGCTGTTCGCCGGCGGCACCTCGCTCAACTGGTTCCCTGTGCGCGGGCTGGTGTCGGACGACTTCGACCAGCTCAGCCTGCTGGGCAAGGTCGCCGACTACTTCTGGCACTTGGTGCTACCGGTCGGCGCCTTGGTGATCGGCGGTTTCGCCACCTTGACCCTGCTGACCAAGAACGCCTTCCTCGACGAAGTTTCCCGCCAGTACGTGGTCACTGCCCGGGCCAAGGGCCTGAGCGAGCGCCGGGTGCTGTACGGCCATGTGCTGCGCAACGCCATGCTGCTGGTGGTGGCCGGGTTGCCCCAGGCGCTGATCACGGTGTTCTTCGCCGGCTCCCTGCTGATCGAGGTGATCTTCTCCCTCGATGGCCTGGGCCGCATGAGCTACGAGGCGGCGGTGTCGCGGGACTACCCGGTGGTGTTCGGCACGCTGTTCATCTTTACCCTGGCCGGGCTGCTGATCCGCCTGATCGGCGACCTCTGCTACACCGCGCTCGACCCGCGCATCGACTTCGACGCGAGGGGCCGCTGATGCTCTCGCCCATCGCTCGCCGCCGCCTGAAGCGCTTTCGCGCCAACCGCCTTGGCTGGGTCTCGCTGTGGCTGTTCGCCGGCCTGTTGGTACTCAGCCTTGGCGCGGAGCTGGTGGCCAACGACAAGCCCTTGCTGCTGTCGTACAAAGGCCAGCTGTATACCCCCGCGCTCAAGCGCTACACCGAGCAGCAGTTCGGCGGCCAATTGCCGTTCCAGCCCGACTACCGAAGCCAGTATGTGCGCCAACTGATCGAAGGTCAGGGCGGCTGGATGCTGTTCGCGCCAATCCCGTTCAGCGCCGACACTCCCAACTACGACCTGCAGGTGCCCACACCCAGCCCACCCAGTGCGGTCAACTGGCTGGGCACCGACGACCAGGGCCGTGACGTGTTGGCCCGGGTGCTGTATGGCACACGGGTATCTTTGCTGTTCGCCTTTGCCCTGACCGTACTCAGCGTGCTGATCGGCGTTACCGCCGGCGCCTTGCAGGGTTATCACGGGGGCTGGGTCGACCTGCTCGGGCAGCGCTTGCTGGAGGTGTGGTCGGGGTTGCCGGTGCTGTACCTGCTGATCATCCTGTCGGGCTTCGTCGAACCGGATTTCTGGTGGCTGCTGGGGATCATGGCGCTGTTTTCGTGGCTGGCACTGGTGGATGTGGTGCGCGCCGAATTCCTGCGCGGGCGCAACCTGGAGTACGTCAAGGCGGCCCGTGCGCTGGGGCTGCCGGACAGCCAAGTGATGCTGCGGCACATCCTGCCCAACGCCATGAACGCCACGCTGACCTACGTACCCTTCATGCTCACCGGGGCGATCACTACCCTTACGGCGCTGGATTTCCTCGGCTTCGGCATGCCTGCGGGCAGCGCGTCGCTGGGCGAACTGGTGACCCAGGGCAAGCAGCACCTGGAGGCGCCGTGGCTGGGCTTTACCGCGTTCTTTGCCTTGGCGCTGATCCTGTCGTTGCTGGTGTTCATCGGCGATGCGCTGCGTGAGGCGTTCGATCCACGGCGGTAATAGCTGCACGCTCCTGCAGTTTTCGCGCGAATCATGAATCAACGGACAGCTTCCATGCACGACAACCTCAAGGACTATCCCCAGGTCCGCCAACTGGCCATCCGCTCGCTGTTCGAGATCATCGAGCAGTCCAGCGAAGGCACGGTGATCGTCGACCGCCAGGCGCGCATCGTCTGGATGAACGAGCGTTACGCCCGGCGCTTCGGCCTGGCTGACGCCGCCAGTGCCATTGGCCAGCCCTGCGAGGCAGTCATACCCGGTAGCCTGATGCGCGAGGTGGTGAGCAACGGCAAGCCGATCCTGCTGGACATGCTCGACACCCCCAACGAGCCGCTGGTGGTAATGCGCCTGCCGATCCACGACGACCAGGGCGCCCTGATCGGCGCCATCGGCTTTGCCCTGTTCGACGAGTTGCGCAGCCTGTCACCCTTGCTCAAGCGCTATTCGAGCATGCAGCAGGAGCTGGCCAGCACCCGCTCGCAACTGCGCGCGCGCCAGGCGCGCTACAGCTTCGCCCAGTTCGTCGGCAGCAGCGCTGCATGCCTTGAAGCCAAGCGGCGTGGGCGCCGGGGAGCGGCCAGTGACTCGCCGGTGCTGCTGCTGGGTGAAACCGGTACCGGCAAGGAGCTGCTGGCCCACGCCATCCACGCCGCCTCGGCGCGGGCGCACAAGGCGTTCGTCAGCATCAACAGCGCGGCCATCCCCGAGACCCTGCTGGAGGCCGAGTTCTTCGGCACCGCCCCCGGCGCCTTCACCGGCGCCGAGCGCAAGGGCCGCAGTGGCAAGCTGCAACTGGCCGAGGGCGGCACACTGTTCCTCGACGAGATCGGCGACATGCCCCTGGCGCTGCAAAGCAAGCTGCTGCGGGTGCTGCAAGAGAAGGAATACGAGCCAGTGGGCTCCAACCAGATGCTGCGCAGCGATGTGCGCATCATCGCCGCCACCTCCATCGACCTGCAGGCGGCCATGGCCCGTGGGGCCTTCCGTGCGGACCTGTACTACCGGCTGAACGTGCTGCCGATCGAAGTGCCGCCGCTGCGCGAGCGGCTGGAGGACCTGCCGGCGCTGTGCGAGGCGATCCTGGCCGAGCTGGGCAGCCAGTACGAGCTGGAGCCCGAGGCCCAGGCGCTGCTGGGGCGCCATGGCTGGCCGGGGAACATTCGTGAATTGCGTAACGTGCTGGAGCGCGCAACCTTGCTGGCGGACCAGCCGCGGTTGAATGTGGCGGACCTGATCAGCGCCTTGGGGCCGCTGAGCCCGGTGGCAGCGGCCGCGCCGGCGCTGGACTATCGCCAGGCGTGCGCGCAGTTCGAGCGAGGGTTGATTGTCGATGCCCTGGCGCGCAGCGCCGGGAATGTGCCGGAGGCGGCGCAGGCGTTGGGGTTGGGGCGGTCGACCTTGTATAAGAAGATGGTGGCGCTGGGGATCATGTCTCAGTAAAGAGAGTAGCGTTTCCTTTTTGAGACTGATGCGAGGGCTTTGCCCTCGTTCGCGGCGCAAGGCCGCTCCTACAGGGGCAGCGGCAAGCAATGACCACCTCTGTAGGAGCGGCCTTGTGCCGCGATGGGCCGCACAGCGGCCCCAAATTCTCCGAACAGAGACACGCACCTCAAGCGAATAAATTTTATTCATAAAAATCAATGCGTTAAGTAATTGGCACGATTCCCGCTATCTGCATTTCCAACCATAAAAACAACAGTTGGAGATCCCCCACGATGACCGTGCTCATCGCCCTCGCTGCCCTGGCCCTGCTGATGCTGGCCGCCTACCGTGGCTACAGCGTCATCCTGTTCGCCCCCATCGCCGCCCTTGGCGCCGTGCTGCTCACCGACCCCGCCGCCGTGGCGCCCGCCTTTACCGGGGTGTTCATGGAGAAAATGGTCGGCTTCATCAAGCTGTATTTCCCGGTGTTCCTGCTGGGCGCGGTGTTCGGCAAGCTGATCGAGCTGTCGGGCTTCTCCCGCTCGATCGTCGCCGCTGCCATCCGCCTGCTCGGTACCCGCCAGGCGATGCTGGTGATCGTGCTGGTGTGCGCCCTGCTCACCTACGGTGGCGTGTCGCTGTTCGTGGTGGTGTTCGCGGTGTACCCGTTCGCCGCCGAGATGTTCCGCCAGAGCAACATCCCCAAGCGGCTGATTCCGGCAACCATCGCCCTGGGTGCGTTCTCGTTCACCATGGACGCGCTGCCCGGCACCCCGCAGATCCAGAACATCATCCCCAGCACCTTCTTCAACACCACCGCCTGGGCGGCCCCCTGGCTGGGCCTGATCGGCACGCTGTTCGTGTTCAGCGCCGGCATGCTCTACCTGCAACGCCAGCGCAACAAGGCCCAGCGCAAGGGCGAAGGCTATGGCAGCAACCTGCGCAACGAACCAGAGACCGCCGACGACATCACCCTGCCCAACCCGTGGCTGGCGTTGTCGCCGTTGCTGCTGGTAGGGGTGATGAACCTGCTGTTCACCCACTGGATCCCGCAGTGGTACGGCGCCAGCCACACCCTGCAATTACCAGGCATGGCCGCGCCGGTGCAAAGCGATGTGGCCAAGCTCACGGCGATCTGGGCCGTGCAGGCGGCCTTGCTGGTGGGCATCCTGATGGTGCTGGTGTGCGCCTTCGGTGCCATTCGCCAGCGCCTGGCCGAAGGCACCAAAAGCGCCGTTGGCGGTGCCTTGCTGGCGGCCATGAACACCGCCTCGGAATATGGTTTTGGCGCAGTGATCGCCTCGTTGCCGGGCTTTTTGGTGCTGGCCGACGCCCTGCGTGGCATCCCCAACCCGCTGGTCAACGAAGCCATCACCGTGACCCTGCTGGCCGGCATCACCGGTTCTGCCTCGGGCGGCATGAGCATCGCCCTGGCGGCCATGAGCGAGAGCTTCATCGCCGCCGCCAACGCCGCCAATATCCCGCTGGAAGTGCTGCACCGGGTGGCCGCCATGGCCAGCGGCGGCATGGATACCCTGCCGCACAACGGCGCGGTGATCACCCTGCTGGCGGTCACTGGGCTGACCCACCGCGAAGCGTACAAGGACATTTTCGGTATTACCCTGATCAAGACCCTGGCCGTGTTCGTGGTCATCGCCACGTTCTACGCCACCGGCATCGTCTAAGGAGAACTGCATGACGCTCAATGGCAAGACCGCACTGGTCACCGGCTCCACCAGCGGTATCGGGCTGGGCATCGCCCAGGTGTTGGCAGAGGCTGGCGCGAATATCCTGCTCAATGGTTTTGGCGACCCGGGCGCGGCCAGCGCCGCGATCGCTCGGCACGGGGTGAAGGTTGTACACCACCCGGCCGACCTGTCCGATGTGGCGCAGATCGAGCAGATGTTCGCCATGGCTGAACGCGAGTTCGGCGCACTCGACATCCTGGTCAACAACGCCGGCATCCAGCATGTGGCGCCGGTCGAGCAGTTCCCGGTCGAGGCCTGGGACAAGATCATCGCGCTCAACCTCTCGGCGGTATTCCATGGCAGCCGCCTGGTACTACCGGGCATGCGCGCGCGGGGCTGGGGGCGGATCATCAACATCGCCTCGGTGCACGGCCTGGTGGGCTCCACCGGCAAGGCGGCCTATGTGGCGGCCAAGCACGGCGTGGTCGGGCTGACCAAGGTGATCGGCCTGGAAACCGCCACCAGCAACGTTACCTGCAATGCCATCTGCCCCGGCTGGGTGCTGACCCCGCTGGTGCAGAAACAAATCGATGATCGTGCCGCCAACGGCGGCGATCCACTGCAGGCGCAGCATGATCTGTTGGCCGAGAAACAGCCTTCGCTGGCCTTCGTCACACCCCGTCACCTCGGTGAGCTGGTATTGTTCCTCTGCAGCGAGGCCGGCAGCCAGGTTCGCGGTGCCGCCTGGAACGTCGATGGTGGCTGGCTCGCCCAGTGAGGGCGGGCGTTGAGCCTGGCACGGCCTTGCATTCGTTTATCTGCAAGGAGGCCTTATGCGCCAAGCCCAACTTACTGCGTTTCTGTCCCTCACCCTGGCTGCCGCCGCCCCGGCGATGGCCGCCAGCCTGAAGGATGTCGCGCCCTACCCCGAGGCGGAAAAAGGCTTCACCCGGCAGGTGATCCACCTGCCGGCCCAGGCCGATGAATCGGCCTTCCAGCTGGAAGTGATCGCCGGCAAGACACTGAAGGTGGACTGCAACCACCAGCGCCTTGGCGGCAAACTCGAAGAGCACACCCTGCAAGGCTGGGGCTACAGCTACTACCGCCTGGACAAGGTCGGCGGCCCGGCCAGCACCCTGATGGCCTGCCCGGACAACACGAAAACCGACGCCTTCGTACCGGTAGTCGGTGACGGCTTCATGCTGCGCTACAACAGCAAGCTGCCGGTGGTGGTGTACGTGCCCAAGGGTGTCGAGGTGCGCTACCGGGTATGGTCGGCTTCGCCGGACGTACAAACGGCTAAAGTGGAGTAACCGTATCGTCGGCGACCCCGCACCCGGGGTTGCCGACGATGAGGCCACCGATCATCTGCAGAGGGTCCGGCATGAACGAAATACTCTGGCGCCCCTCCACCTCACAGCTCGAAGCCAGCCGGATGGAAGCCTTCCGCCGCCGGGTCAACCTGCGCTTCAACCTGCAGCTCGACGATTACGCCGCCCTGCACTGCTGGAGCATCGAGCACCGTGCCGCGTTCTGGCAGACCCTCAGTGAATACTTCCATGTGCAATGGCACACGCCGGCAAGCCAAGTGTTGATCGAGGGCCCGCACCTGCGCGATGCCCGCTGGTTCGCCGGTGCCACCCTCAATTTCGCCGAGCACCTGTTGCAACGCCGCGATGACCGCCCCGCCGTGGTCGCCGTGCGCGAGGACGGCAGCCGCCACAGCCTGACCCACAACCAGCTGGCCGCCCAGGTGGCCGGCCTGCAGCACGCCTTCCGGCAGGCCGGCATCCAGCCCGGCGACCGCATAGGCGCGGTGATGCCCAATAGCTGGGAAACCCTGGTGGCGATGCTCGCCGCCAGCAGCCTGGGGGCGGTGTGGTCCAGCTGCTCTCCGGAGTTCGGCACCCACGGTATCATCGACCGCTTCGGGCAGATCGCACCGAAACTGCTGATTGCCTGCGCGGGCTATGTCTACGCCGGCAAAACCGTGGACCAGGTCGACAAAATCAACCAGGTCGTCGCCCAGCTGCCGCAGTTGCAACACCTGCTGGTGGTGCCCTACACCCGCGAGCAAACCCGCCGCGAGGAATTCGGCGGGCCACAGGTCGCGCTGTGGGACGATTTCTTCCAGCCCGGCGGCAGCCCGACTTTCGTCGCCCTGCCCTTCGATCATCCGCTGTACATCCTCTATTCCAGCGGCACGACCGGGGTGCCCAAGTGCATTGTCCACCGGGCTGGCGGCGTTCTGCTGCAACACCTCAAGGAACACGGCCTGCACAACGACCTGAAGGCCGACGATGTGCTGTTCTACTACACCACCTGTGGCTGGATGATGTGGAACTGGCTGGTCTCGGGCCTGGCCGTTGGCGCCACCCTGGTGCTGTACGACGGCTCGCCCTTGCACCCGGGCCCGGAGCGGCTGCTCGACCTGATCGACAGCGAAGGCATCCACGCCTTCGGCACCAGCCCCAAGTACCTCGCAGCCCTGGAACAGGGGGGTGTCGAGCCGATGAAAAGCCACCGCCTTGATAGCTTGAGGCTCCTGTTGTCTACAGGTTCCGCGCTGTCGCCACACAGTTACGATTTCGTCTATGCCAAGCTCAAGGCCGATGTGTGTCTGGCCTCGATGTCCGGCGGCACCGATATCGTCTCCTGCTTCGTGCTCGGCAACCCACTGCTACCGGTGCGCCGTGGCTTGATCGCAGGCCCGGGCCTGGGCATGGCGGTGCAGGTGTGGAACGAGAAAAGGCAGCCGGTGATCGACCAGAAAGGCGAGCTGGTGTGTACCCAGGCGTTCCCGTCGATGCCCCTGGGTTTCTGGGGCGACGACGATGGCAGCCGTTACCACGATGCCTATTTCAGCCAGTTCGACGGGGCCTGGTGCCAGGGCGACTACGCCGAGCAGCGTGCCGGCGGCGGCCTGGTGATCCATGGCCGTTCGGATGCCGTGCTCAACCCCGGCGGCGTGCGCATTGGTACCGCGGAGATCTACCGGCAAGTGGAAAAGATCGAGCAAGTGCTGGAAAGCGTGGCCATCGGCCAGGACTGGCACAACGATGTGCGCGTGGTGCTGTTCGTGCGCCTGCGCGAAGGCCTGCAGCTGGATGACGCGTTGCGCCAGCGCATCCGCGCGGTTATCCGCCAGTACACCAGCCCGCGCCACGTCCCAGCGGTGATCGCCCAGGTGACCGACATCCCGCGCACCCTCAGCGGCAAGCTGGTGGAGCTGGCGATCCGCAATGTGGTGCACGGCCTGCCAGTCAGCAACACCGATGCCTTGGCCAACCCCGAGGCACTGGAGCAGTTCCGCGACCGCGCAGAGCTGCGCGATCAGGCATAATGGCGGCCTTTTTCGCCCCGAAGTACAGGTATCCCCATGAAAGCCCAAGCCCGCCATATCCTGGTCAAGACCGCTGATGAAGCCGAGAAGCTCAAGCAGCGCATCGCCAATGGTGAAGCCTTCGACGTGCTGGCGAAGAAGTTCTCCACCTGCCCCTCCGGCAAGCGTGGCGGCGACCTCGGCGAAGTTCGCCCCGGGCAACTGGTCGGCGCCATCGACCAGGTGATCTTCAAGAAGCCCTTGCGGGTGGTGCACGGGCCGATCAAGAGCAAGTTCGGCTACCACCTGGTGCAGACCTTCTACCGCGACTGACCAGGCAATGGCCCTTGGCCACCTGACAGTTTTGCCAGTTGCGCCCCTCTTGCTGAACGCTGTACATCGCGGGTAATCCCGCACCTCGGCGGGCTCTGTGCACAACGGAGGCCCTGGCGATGCACATGCGTCTGTTACTGGCACTGCTGCCCTTGCCCCTGCTGATGCTTGCCGATGCCCAGGCAGCCTGCAGTTTCAGCTCCGGGGCAGGCAACGACAGTTACCTCTGCGACAGTGGCAGTGCCACGTCCTTGGTCGATACCAGCGGCAACAACAGCCTGCTGCTGCCCGCCGGCGGCACCGGCACGATCACCGGCAACGTCACCTTCGGCGCAGGCCAGGACAGGATCGACATGGCCTCGGGGACAATCGGCGGCGACGTCAACCAAGGGGCCGGCATCGACACCTTCAGCATGAGCGGCGGGGTCATTGGCGGCGACCTCAATCAAGGCGATGGCCTGGACACCTTGCGCATGACCGGCGGCTGGATCAAAGGCACGTTCGACAGCGGTGACCAGGCCCAGATGGACGGCGGGCGCATCGGCAGCGTCAACATGCGTTTGGACAAGAATGTCTTCATCCTGCGCGGCGGCAGTATCGACCGTAACCTCATCACCGGCTTCGACGACGACTACGTCGAAGTGTTCGGCGGCAGTGTGGGCGGCAATATCAGCGTCAGCGGTGGCAATGACCAGGTGCTGATCCACGGTGGCCAGGTGGGCGGCAGCATCTTGATGAGCACCGACGACGACCGCTTCACCTGGACCGGTGGGCGCATTGGCACGCGGGTAGACATGGGGCCGGGCAACGACACGGCGCTGCTCCAGGGGTTGGCCAGCGACGCCCTGGACATCCCGCTGGACGGTGGCGGCGGCAACGACAGCTTGACCTTCTCTGGCAGCCAGGCCACAGGTGGCGCCCGCTACCTCAACTGGGAGCGTATCGAGCTTGCGGGCGGCAGCCGTTTGCAGCTCGACGACACCTTGCTGCTCGGCGATGCCGCCACTGCCACCGGCACACTGCTGATTGGCCCCGACAGCACCCTGGCCTCGCGCCAGGGCACGGTTGCGGCCTTCGCCAGCGGCCAGCGCGTGCTGCTGAACAACGCTGGCACCCTCGACCTGAGTACAGGCAACGACGCTGCGGGGCGGCTGCGGGTGAGCGGCGACTACAACGGCGACAACGGGGTGTTGCGCCTCAATAGCGTGCTTGGACCGGACGGCGCCGCCTCCGACCGGCTGGTGATCAGCCAGGGGAGCATCCGTGGCTCGACCGGCCTGCTGATCAACAACCTCGGCGGTGCCGGCGCGACCACCCAGAGCGATGGCATCCAGGTAGTCGAGGCGCGGGACGGCGCCACCAGCAATGCCAACGCCTTCATCCAGACCCAGACCCTGTCGGCGGGCGCCTACGACTACCGGCTGTTCAAGGGTGGCGTCACCGCAGGCAGCGAGAACAGCTGGTACCTGCGCTCGACCCTGGTCGCGCCCCCTGCGCCTGTGTCTACACCTACGCCTGACCCCGACCCAACGCCAACGCCGACGCCAGGCGAAAC
>NZ_BQHO01000063.1 GCF_021601385.1 Pseudomonas parasichuanensis
CGAACTCAGTAGTGAAACGATGCATCGCCGATGGTAGTGTGGGGTTTCCCCATGTGAGAGTAGGTCATCGTCAAGATTCATTTCGCAAAACCCCTATCTGCGCATGCAGGTAGGGGTTTTGTCTTTATCAGCCTTTTAAACACGCTGTTAGCCGCGCGCCAGCTCGGCAAGGTGTGCTGTAGCCTCTTCGCTCTTGAGTACCAGCACGTCGCCTTCGAGCGAGTCCAGTACCACTTCAGCGGTATTGCCAATCAAGGCGCCCGAGATGCCTGTTCGTGCAACGGTACCGATAATGGTAACCACGGCGTCGTACTTCTTCTCGGTAAAGGGAATCAGCACATCAGCCGGCCCTTCCGCTACGTGCAGGCGCTCCTCGCTGATGTCGAACTCTGCCTGGAATGCCTTGCAGGCTTCGCGATACCGCTGCTCGATGGTCTCAGTAAGCTGGTAAACCGGGTCGGACGCCGACAGCATGGGCGAGGGGTGTGCGCTGATCACATGAAGTTCGCCCTTGGCCAGGCTGGCAATGGCATAGCCATGGTCGATGATGCTCGCATGCAGCCTGCGGTGGTCCTCATCCTGATTGCCCACATCTACGGCTGCCAGAATCACCCCGCCGGTCCAAGGACGCTCACTCTTGACCATCAGCACCGCGCAAGGGCATTGACGCAGCAGTTTCCAGTCGCTGGGCGTGAGCAGCGCCTTGCGTAGTGGGTTATCCGGCCGATGTTCCTTGATGACCAGCTCGCAGCCTTCGGCCTGCTGCACATCGATGATGGATTCATGCAGGGTGTCGTGCCAGGCCTGCTCGTGAGTGACATTGTCATACCCATCATCATGCAACTGGCTGCTGAGCAGGCTCAGTAGCGCACTGTGGTCATGCTTCTTGTCGCACATCAGCAGGTGCAGGCGAGCGCCGGTCACGCCGGCGATCAGCTTGGCGCGGGTCAGGGCGCGGCTGTGGGCGTGTTCGGGGTCGAGAACGACGAGGATGCTGCGAACGGCTTGCATGGCGTGAACTCCCTTCAAGATGGCGGCCAATGCCTGACTATAGTCGGCGCACCTCCTGCCGCCGCTTGATATGCATCAAGAATAGCCACTGGCACTGGACGCTGCCGCCGGTATAATCGCCGGTCCTGCAGATATCTTTCGTGATTGTGAGTGTTATGTCCCAGATTCCTGAAATCGACGCCTTCCTCGGTTGCCGTACCCCAGATGCCTGGATCGAGGCGGCGCTGGCCGACCAGGAAACCTTGCTGATCGATCACAAGAACTGTGAATTCAAGGCAGCAAGCACCGCGCTGAGCCTGATCGCCAAATACAACACCCACCTTGACCTGATCAACATGATGTCGCGGCTGGCCCGCGAAGAGCTGGTGCACCACGAGCAGGTGCTACGGCTGATGAAGCGACGAGGTGTGCCGTTGCGCCCGGTGTCTGCCGGGCGTTACGCCTCGGGCCTGCGCCGCCTGGTGCGTGCCCACGAGCCGGTCAAGTTGGTGGATACGCTGGTGGTGGGGGCTTTCATCGAGGCGCGCAGCTGCGAGCGTTTCGCCGCCTTGGTGCCGCACCTCGACGAAGAGCTGGGCACCTTCTATCACGGTTTGCTCAAGAGCGAAGCCCGGCATTACCAGGGCTACCTCAAGCTGGCCCATGTGTACGGTGATGAGGCCGAAATTGCCCGAGTCGTCGAACAGGTGCGGGAGGCGGAAGCCGAGCTGATCAGTTCTCCCGACCAGGAGATGCGCTTCCACAGCGGCATCCCCATGGCCCGCGCGGCCTGATCGGCTGCTATTGGCGGCGACCCAGCAGCAGGCCCACCACCAACCCGAAACCTGCGGAAACCGCCACCGTCTGCCACGGATGACCGCCGAGGTATTGCTCGGTGGCATCGACCACCGGCTGCGCCTTCTGGCCCAGGCGACTGGTGGCGTCACGGGCCTGGCGCAGTTTGAGCCCCAGCTGCGCGCGCAGCCCTTCGGCTTCTTCACCGACCAGCGATGCACTGTCGCTGAGCAGCTTTTCGGATTCCTCGATCAATGCCTGAAGTTCGCTGAACACCTGGTCCTTGATCTGTTCACCATTGTTTTGCGTGGCGATTTTCCTGGCCATTTACACGTCCTCGTGAAGGGTGGGGGTTGAACAATGGATGCCGTGGCGTCGGGAAAGTTGCAGCGGCTTACCGACGCTTGGCCGCTACGGTGTAAGATAGCGCCCATTTTCCAGTGGCAGGTATTACCCATGAGTTTCAATCTGGCCAACATGAGCTTCGCTGAACGGGCGCAGATCGAGGCAGAGAAAGCGCGCTTGTTTCAGTTCTGGCAGGGCAACCTGGGCAAGGCCAAGGGTGAAGCGGGGCGGCTGATTGCAGAAAAGCCGCGGCGCAAGGGCAAGTGGGCGGAGTGGGTACGTGCCGAGCTCGATGGCATGACGCCGCCGGAGTTCACTCAATTGGTGCGCAGCGAAGTCAACAAGCTGATGGCCGCCGCCAACGCCGGCCGCTGAGCCAGGGCCTTCAGCCAGCCCCTGCGCCAGCCAGGTCGAGCCATTCCTGGCGAGTGATCTCCCACACCTCCTGCGCCAGGCAGCCGCTCACGAAGTTGCCTTGGCCCGTGCGCAGCAGGCGCATGCCGCCGCGCTGGGAAACACGCCTGGACGCTTCGTTGGGCGCCGCCTTGGGCACGCGCATGACTTCGCGCTGCAAGGTGTGGAACCAGAACGCATCGACCACCGCACAAGCCTCTGTCATATAGCCCTGGCCCTGCTGGGCCGGTGCCAGCCAGAAACCGCGATTGTTGTCGGGCTGGTCCATCAGGCTGATGCTGCCGATCATCTGCTGCGGGCGTTCGAGCAGGCGGATCGACCAGTGCCACTCGCGCCCCGCCGCGATCGCCGGCAGGCAGATATCGCGCAGATAGCGCAAGGCGCCATCTACCGGGTAGGGCCACGGCACCAGGGCATTCAGGTAGCGCACCACTTCCCAATGCGGGAACAGTTGCTGGATGGCCTCGGCGTCGCTCAGTTGCAAGGGGCGCAGCAGCAGCCGGGCGGTTTTCAGTTCAGGTGTAGGAGACATTGGTAGGTCCTTTACCAATCCAACAGGTTTACCAGCCGGCTGCCGTGGCAGCAGGCAAGTCCAGTTTGCCTTTGTCCGTGAACCGGACAGTACCCAGCGGGCCTCCGGCCAGTTTGCCACGCAGTACATAGGGCAGCCCTTGCAGCGAATCCACCCGGCTCAGGCCGTAGGCCTGGCGCAGAAAGGCAAAGGCGGTGACGCTCACCGGCACCACGATCACAGCTTCGTCGTAACGGCCGATACGCCCACGCTGGTCACTCACGCCAGCCGCCAGGGGCTGGTCGTTGACTTCCAGGTTGAGCGCAATGCCATTGAAGTCGACGGGCGTTTCGTTGGGGTTCTGCACGCGGATCTTCACCGCCATGCGTATCTCCAGGTCCTGGCCGGGCAGGGGGTCGATGCCGATCACACTGATGTTCAGCGGGTCACGGTTCTGCAATAGCGCGCAGGCATTGAGGCCAAGGGCCATCAGCAGGATCAGGCAGCAGCGGACAAGCATGGCGTTCACAGCCTCGACTTACGGGCGAGCCTGCAGTGTGGCAAATGCACGGCGGCGTTGAAAGTACGGCGCGTTATGAAAGATACTGTTTCTCATTAACGCCCGATAATCTTTCCCGACGGCCTTTCACCTACCGATGCTGACGTCTCCCGTGTCCGGGCTGCTGGCAAGTTTCCAGGAGCACTACGACGACCTGCTGCAGTTCCTGATCCGGCGCATGCGCGACCGCCAGCGCGCCGCCGACGTGGCCCAGGAAACCTACCTGAAGCTGGTCAAGATCGACGAACAGGCCGTCCAGGTACTGCATGCCCGCAGTTTCATCTTTCGTGTTGCTGGCAACCTGGCCATCGATGCCCAGCGGCGTGAACAGCGCCTGGCCGCCAGCCATGACGACAGCGATGGGGCAGGGGAGCTCGCCTGCCCTGCGCCCGCGCCGGAGGCCGCGTTGCTCGCCCGCGAGCGCTTGCAGATACTTGACCAGGCGCTGCTGCAGCTGTCCGACAATGCGCGCCAGGCGCTGCTGCTCAATCGCATCGAAGGCCTGACCCAGGCGCAGATCGCACAACGGCTGGGCGTTTCCGAGAGCATGGTGGCAAAATACATCGGCCAGGCCCTGCGCCATTGCCGTGACTGGCTCAAGCACAACCATGAATGACGCCACCGCCATGCCTGCACCACATCCGCTCAGCGACCTCAGCGACGATGCCCTCGACTGGCAGGTCCTGCTGCATTCGGGCACGGCCACGGCGGCCGACCGGGCGCGCTACCAGCGCTGGTGCCAGCTGGGCCCGGCCCATGCCGAGGCCGCTCGCGAAGCCGAAGCGCTGTGGCAAGACCTCGGTCACACCCCCACTGCACAAGCACTCCACCAGCCACCTGCACCGCGCAGATGGCGCCGGGTTTCGGCTATTGCCGCCTCGCTGGCGATGCTGATGGCCGGATACGGCGCCTGGCAGCAGTTGCCAGTGTGGCAGGCGGACTACCACACCAGCGTTGGCCAGCGGCAAAGCCTGACCCTGGCCGATGGCTCGCGGGTCACCCTCAACGGCGGCAGTGCCTTGTCGGTGGCGTTCAGTGCCGACCAGCGCAAGGTGGTGCTGGAGGCCGGCGAGGCCCTGTTCGAAACGACCGAGGATCCCCGCCCGTTCGTGGTGGAGGCCGGTGGCGAGCCGGTCAGCGGCGGTGCGGCGGTATTCAGCGTGCGCCGCCAGCCCGAAGGCAACCGCGTGGTCCTGGCCCAGGGCGACGCCCGGGTTGGCGGCCAGGTGCTGCAGCCAACGCCGGATGCCGGCGCCCAGACCGCCTGGCAGCGCGGCAAGCTGATCTTCAATGGCAAACCCCTAGGCCAGGTACTGGCGGAGCTTGAGCGCTACCAGCACGGGCGCATCTTCATCCCCGACCAGCAGCTAGCCGCCCTGCAAGTCAGTGGCGTGTTCGACCTGGACGACCCCCACGCACTGTTGCGCACGCTTGAACAACGGTACGGCCTGAAGGTCACCTACCTGCCGTTCCTGGCGGTGGTCTACTGAGCCCCCGTAGCGAAATCTAAATTATTTTTCATTACGCACTGCAAGTTCATCGAAGCCAGATCGTCGTAGTGGCACTGATCAGCCAACCCTACCCAATTACGACTGTCTGGAAGCTCATTCGTGAAGGCTACGCCCACGCTCCCGCACCGCTTCAAACACGCCTTGCTGTCCTGCACCGCCCTGGCCGCGCTGGCCGGGCCACTGCTGGTCGAGGCTGCCAACGCCACCCCGGCCAGCGGCGCCCAGGCCCGCCAGGTGCGGCTCGACCTGCCCGCCCAGCCATTGGACCAGGCGCTGACCGCGTTTGCCGACCAGGCCGGCCTGCACCTGCTGTACACCACCGAGGATGTGGCCGGCCTTCAAAGCCCGGCCCTGCAAGGTAGCTTCGACATCGAGCAGGCCCTGCAGCAACTGCTCGCCGGCAGCGGCGTCAGTTATCGCTTCAACGATGCGCGCACGGTCACCCTGCGCAAGGCCGCGCCGCAAAGCGTCAGCCTCAAGCCCATCGAAGTCAGCGTGGCCTCGCGCACCAGCACCGCCATCAGCGAGATCCCCGGCACCGTCTGGGTGGTCGACCAGCAGCAGTTGCGCGAGCAGATCGACAGCGGCGTCAGCCTCAAGGAGGCCATCGGCAAGCTGGTTCCAGGCCTCGACCTGGCTCCGGAAGGCCGCACCAACTACGGCCAGAACATGCGTGGCCGCGATGTGCTGGTGATGATCGACGGCGTCAGCCAGAACAGCTCTCGTGGCCTTTCGCGCCAGTTCGACAGCATCTCGCCGTTCAACGTCGAGCGCGTCGAAGTGTTGTCCGGCGCCAGTGCCATCTATGGTGGGGGCGCCACCGGCGGCATCATCAATATCGTCACCAAGAAGGGCGAGCCAGGGCCGCTGCGTTTCGAAACACAACTGGGTGCCAGCAGCGGTTTCAATAACAGCGACGACCTGTCCACCCGCATCGCCCAGTCGATCAGCGGCGGCAACGAGCGCATCAATGCCCGGCTCGGCGTCTCCGGCGAGCAGAACGAAGCCTTTTATGATGGCGCCGGTGACCAGATCTTCATCGACAACACCCAGACCGACCTGCAGTACAACCGCAGCCTCGACATCCTCGGCACCCTCGGCCTGGCCCTCAGCGACGAACAGAGCCTGGACCTGCTGGCCCAGTACTACGACTCCGGCAACCACGGCAGCACTGGCATCTACTTCCCCAACCTGAACTACAACGCGCCCTCCGATCTGGAAGATGCCGAGCTGCGCGGCGGCTATTCCTCCGACCTGCAACCGCGCACCCGGCGCCTGCTGCTCAACGCCAACTACCACCACAGCGACCTGCTGGGCCAGGACTTCTACCTGCAGGCCTCGTACCGCAAGGAAGACGACAACTTCTATCCGTTCCCCTACTACAACACCGGCAAGCCCACCGGTTCGCGGGGTGTGTACTTTGCCGGCTCCCAGCAGAACTTCGAAGTCACCAGCCTCAAGGCGCTGTTCGCCAAGCAGTGGGACAGCCTCAAGTTCACCTACGGCGTCGACCTCGACCGCGAGCGCTTCAACGCCGAGCAGACCACCTTCGACGCCCGCGCCTCGTCCGCCAGCGGCGGCCTGCAGCTGGACGAGGCGAGCAAGGCGGCGCGCTACCCCAGCTACCGGGTCGATGGCGTGTCGTTGTTCACCCAGCTGGACTGGCACCTCACCGATAACCTGACCCTCTCCGGCGGTGCCCGACGCCAGCAGATGGACGTGGATGTCAGCGACTTCAAGAACGTGCCCGGTGGCAGCAACGACTACCAGGTCAGCCTGTACAACCTCGGCGCCATCTACGACTTCAAGAACGGCCATCAGCTGTGGACCAACTACGGCGAAGGCTTCGAGTTGCCCGACCCGGCCAAGTACTACGGCAAGCCGGGCCTGTCGGTGGCCGACAACCCGCTGGCCGGGATCAAGAGCCGCCAGGTGGAGATGGGCTGGCGCTATGCCGACCTCGACTGGAATGCCCAGGCGGCGCTGTACTACACCTGGTCGGACAAGATCATCAACGTCGACAGCAAGACCCTGACCATCAATGTCGATGACCAGAAACGTCGCGATTACGGTTTTGAAAGTGCCCTGACCCGTTACTTCCAGAATGGCTGGGAAACCGGCGGCACCCTGCACCTGGTACGTTCGGAAGAGGAGGCCGCCGACGGCGACTGGATCAAGCGCGATGCCCGCTATGCCTCGCTGTCCAAGGCCACCGCGTTCGTTGGCTGGAAGGGTGACGGGCGCAGTGCCCGGTTGCAGGCCAACCACGCCATCACCCTCAAGGACGATGCCGACCACCAGATCGACGGCTACACCACCTTCGACTTGCTGGGCAGCCAGGCCACCGGGTTCGGCACCTTCAGCGCCGGCATCCAGAACCTGTTCGACAAGCAATACAGCACGGTGTGGGGCCAGCGGGCGACGCTGTTCTACTCACCCACCTACGGGCCGGCCTACCTGTATGACTATCAAGGGCGAGGGCGGACCTACACCCTGACCTGGAACCTGGCCTACTGAGCACCCGTTCGCCGGCTCGCCGGCGAACCACCCTTCAGCTGAACACCGCGAGCAGATCCTCGACAAAGGCCCGTTGCGCTTCCCCCGGCACCTGGCCGCGATGCCGTGCCAGGGTAAACGGCACGGTAAAGTCCAGCCCGGTATCCAGCGCTCGTAACAACCCTTGCGCCTCCCAGGGCGCGGCGTAGTGGCAGGGCAGGTAACCGATATGCCGCCCCGACAGGATCAGTGTCAGGCTGCTTTCGATCTGTTCGGACAGGGCCATGCTGTGGCGGCTGTGGAAGGGCTCACCTTGCTTGACGAAGCGATAGGGGTGGCGGACCTGATCGGCATCGAGCAACTGTTCACGATTGACCTCGACCGCCTCGAACAACCGGTGGCCCAGGCCACAGTACAGCCGTTGGCGCTCATCAAACAGCGGCTGATAGTCGAACGCCGCCTGGCTGCCCGAAAAATAGCTGATCGCACAATCCAGCCGCTGCTCCAGCAACAGCCGCTCGAGCTCTGCAGGCGGGGCGCTGATCAGTTCCAGCTGCACGGCCTCGTCACGCTGTCGAAAACGCGCGATGGCCTGGGCGATGCGCAGGGTGACGCTGCTGTCCTGGTTCTCGGCAAGGCCGATACGCACGCTGCCCAGCAGGCGCCCGGCCACGCCGTTGGCCTGTTGGCGAAACTGCTCGATCTGCAGCAGCAGGCCACGGCTCGCCTGCAGCAGCAACTCGCCTTTCTCGGTCAGGCGAAAGCCGCCCTTGCCACGGCTGCACAGGCGATAACCCAGGCGCGTTTCCAGCTTGGCCATCTGCTGGCTGATGCTCGGTTGGCTGAGCCCGAGCACGCCCTGGGCGGCGCTGAAGCCACCGGCCTCGACTACAGTGACGAACAGCCGCAGCAGGTGCAGGTCCGGGTCGTGGAGTTGTCCGAGCATCACATTGCTCCTGGTGAATGTCAGCTTTACACAGTTGCCATTTTTGCAATGTAACCCGGCAGGCATGCTGGCGGCATCCACCCATTTGCCGAGGTGTCCGCCATGCGTCGAACGCTGTGCTTGCTGTCCCTGCTGATCGCCCTGCCACTGCAGGCCGAAGAGAAAGTCGTCAACCTCTACAGCTGGGCCGACTATGTCGCCCCGCAAACCCTGCAACGCTTCGAGCAGGAGACCGGTTACAAAGTCCGCTACGACACCTTCGACACCACCGAAGTGCTCGAAACCAAGCTGCTCACCGGCCGCAGCGGCTACGACGTGGTGGTGCCGTCGGCCACCGTGCTGGCCCGGGCGCTCAAGGCCGGCGCACTGCAACCGTTGGATGCGCAGTCGATGCCAGGCTACGCCAACCTCGACAAGGACCTCCTGGCCAAGCTGGCCGAAGCCGACCCGGGCAACCGCCATGCCGTGCCCTACACCTGGGGCACGCTGGGCCTGGGGGTGAACGTCGAGGCGGTACGCCAGCGCCTGGGTGATGTACCGCTGGACAGCCTCGACCTGCTGTTCAAGCCCGAGTACGCCAGCCGCCTCAAGGACTGCGGGATCGCCATGCTCGACTCGCCGCAGGAGGTGATCGGCCTCACCCTCAACTACCTGGGCAAGGACCCGTACAGCCAGGACAAGAAAGACCTGGACGCCGCCCAGGCCCTGTTGCAGCAGTTGCAGCCCTCGATCAGCTACGTGGCCAACGGCCGCCAGATCAACGACCTGGCCAACGGCAGCGTGTGCCTGGCACTTACCTACAACGGTGACGCCGCCACCGCCGCCGATCAGGCCCGCCGCGCCGGCAAGCCGTTCGAGCTGATCTACCGCATCCCCCGCGAAGGCACCCTGGTGTGGCAGGACAACCTGGTGATCCCCAAGGATGCCCCGCACCCCGAAGCCGCCCGGGCGTTCATCGCCTTCATGCTGCGCCCCGACTCGGTCGCCGCCCTGACCAACTCGCTGTTCTTCGCCAACGCCAACCAGGCCGCCACGCCGCTGGTGGACGAGGCGATCCGCACCGACCCGGACATCTACCCCCCGGCCGAAGTGCGCCAGCGCCTGTTCGCCGACCGCAGCATGGCCCTGTCCGACCTGCGCCAGCGCAACCGCCTGTGGACCGCCTTCCGCAGCCGCCAATAACAACGACAACACCAGGAGACAGACCGTGGACATCGCCCAGGACAACGACCAGGCCATCACCCGTGACAGCCTTTACGGCACCGCTGCCGAGAGTACCTACGCCGGCATCACCAGTTTTTCCCGGCGCCGCTACAGCCGCGACCTGCGCGGGGTCGACGTGGTGGTCAGCGGCGTGCCGTTCGACACTGCCACCAGCAACCGCCCGGGGGCGCGCTTCGGCCCACGGGCGATCCGCGCGGCCTCGGTGCAGCAGGCCTGGGCCCGGCACTGGCCGTGGGCGTTCGACCCGTTCGACCACCTGGCCGTGATCGACTATGGCGACTGTGCGTTCGACAGCGGCACGCCGGAGTCGGTACCCGACAGTATCGAAGCCCATGCCGAGCGCATCCTCGAAGCCGGTTGCGCCATGCTCACCCTGGGCGGCGACCACTTCATCAGCTACCCGCTGCTCAAGGCTCACGCCCGCCGGCATGGCCCGCTGGCGCTGATCCACTTCGACGCCCACAGCGATACCTGGCCCGACGAGGAAGGCAAGCGCATCGACCACGGCACCATGTTCTGGCACGCCGCCCGCGAAGGGCTGGTAGACCCGGCGCGCTCGGTGCAGATCGGCCTGCGCACCACCAACGACGACAGCCAGGGCTTCGCCATCCTCGATGCCCGCCAGGTGCATCGCCAGGGCACCGAGGCGATCATTGCGGCGATTCGCCAACGGGTGGGGGACAGGCCTGTGTACCTGACCTTCGACATCGATTGCCTCGACCCTGCCTATGCGCCTGGGACCGGCACCCCGGTGTGCGGCGGCCTGACCACGGTGCAGGCGCTGGAGATCCTTGGCGGCCTGCGCGGCATCAACCTGGTGGGGATGGACCTGGTGGAAGTGGCGCCGGCCTATGACCATGCCGACATCACCGCCCTGGCCGGGGCGACGCTGGCGATGGAAATGCTCTGCTTGTATGCCGCGCGGCACAAGGTGGACAAAATCGGCTAAACGGCCCGAAGCCCATTCGCCGGCCTGTCCGGCGAATGGGCGCATACTGAAACATCACGAATTATCTAAATCCGCATTCACGCTTTTGTGTCGAACCCTGCGCGTCTTAGGCTATCCAACCCTGGAGCGCGCCTTTTCGTACGGAGGTGAAGCATGAATCCCACACTGCCAACCCTGGCCATCGGCCTGATGCTGAGCCTGCCACTGCAGGCCGCGCCCGTTGCGCCCCTGCAATTGGCCGCCAGCGACAGCAACAACCCGTACAACAGCCCGATCCAGCGTGCCAACCCCAACAGCCGCCAGGGCAGCGTGCCCGCCACCCCCCCGGTGCGCGGCCCG
>NZ_BQHO01000064.1 GCF_021601385.1 Pseudomonas parasichuanensis
TGATGCGCTACAACCTCAAGCGGCTCCATAGCTACAACGGCTATGAAACGCCGGTAGCCATGGAGGCAAAGCTCAAAGCGGCGGCATAAACCTTAATCGGTGTCCAAAATTACTTGACCAGATCAGTCGGGACTGGATCATGCGAGCGAAAACCGGGCTGGGAGGCCAGATCGGATGGTGGGTAGGCTGGGTTGAGTTCCCTGATGGCCCCGTGATATTTGCCCTGAACATTGATACCCCGAAGAGGATGGCCGATGCTCCCAAGAGAGAGGCGATAGGCAGGCAGGTTTTGGAATCGATAGGTGCGCTCCCTGCGTCCAAAAACTAAGCTGACGTAACTGGTGTGGTTTGCTGATGAATCGGCTAACCAGGTCCACCGAAAGCATGCAGCTGATAGTCGGTGATGGCTTGGAACAGCGACTCGGCCAAGGTCTTCAGGCGCTCAATCTCCTCGGTCGGCGCGCCAGCATCCTCGGCTTGTCGAAGGCGGCGCTGAGCGTCGATCGCTTTTTGGATCAGATCCTCACCAGCTTCAGCTAATCCCTCGATGGATAGTTTCACGAAAATAACCTGGCAGTTTGGCCGAAGCAGTATAGAAGACCTGGTGCTAGCGAATAGATCCGCCAAGGTCTGTGGCGGCTGCAATCGACCCATTACGGACTTCCTCAGGTAGGTATTATCGGGTGCTTATCGAGTTAGCCGGCGGTGCGCCTCAGTAGTTGGGAAAAGCGATAGATAGCGGCGTTTATGTCATCTCTAGTGTCACCATCCCAATCTTCAATGGTCTCGAGTTCGGCTTTGAGTAGTGCTATCCGCTCCATGATTTCTGCGACCTCTACAGCCCCACATTGCGCGGCAATTGCCGCCCATCTCTCCTCAGGAATTTTCTCCTGGATCGAAAGTCCAGCCTGTGCTTCTGCAATTAGTGCGATGAGTTTGCTCATCTTTACACTCCAAGTAAGGCTGCTTCGGCGCTATAGATTCTCAGGTTTCTATGTCCCATTCTGGCCACTTGCTGCCCCGAACGAAGGGCAGCTAAGGGTCGTTGGCTGCCGTTCACGGATGGCTGCTTCCGACCCAATCCAGCCGCTTGGCATTTAGGCAACATTCGGCCAAGAGCCCTCGTGCGAGCTATACCCGCGTATGAAGCATGTCCATGAACATCGGACCCGAGAGATCACGTACCTCTCCGTCATCAGCAACCAAGCAACCTAAAGCGCCAGCGAATGACGCTTGGTCATGCGCAGGGATGTCCAAGCTGCAAATGATCCTGTAACGGAACAGCCAGCCGCCGGTGACGCGACCGCACAGTTCTACCGTTTGGTGATAGCCCTCAACGGGCAGAGGCCCGGCGCCGTGGGCCTGCGCACGGTTAAATGCCCTATCACGGGTAGATTCGCTTTGGGAATATTCGTTGTTTTTCATACGCACTGGAAATGGCTGAAATAGCAGTCGATTATCCCATCTGTTCGGCTTGGTGTCTGGACGACCGCAGTGGGTCGATTAGCATACGCCGGGTTATATCTGCAACTACTCAGCCAACCGTAATTAGTCCACCAACCTACTCAGCAGCCGGTGCCCGTCAACTGTAACCTCCACCATCGCCGACAGCATGACGCTGTCTGCACCATCCTTAGTGTGGACAGTCCAAAAATCAGGTGGGTGGAACCGCACCCCGAATTCGCCTGCCTTCGCAATCACATAAACGTTCAGCACCTGCCCTGGTTGCATCAAGGTGGCATCGTTTGTGAAGCCCTTGTAACCAAACACCTGAGGTTCCTGAATCCGCGACTGTCCCATGGCGTAGCCCGAGAGTTCACGAATCGCGACCGCCTGGTTGGCATCCAGCACCTCTTGAACGGCTTGGCCCACATTGCACAGCCGCTCGCCCGCACGAACCTGATCAATGCCACTGCGCAACGCTCTGCGGGCTGTTGCCAGCAACTGACGCTGCTGTTCGGTGGCCTTGGCGGTGGCAAATGTCCAAACCTGGGCGACATGGGCCTGGGGCGATGCGGCAACCAGCTCCACTTTAACCAACGCTGCGTCCGGGAATGGCGTATCAGTAGGCAGCGCGTTACCCACTTGGCTATTCACCGACACCGGCACCGCTGCCGTATAGCCCTTGTAGCCCACTAGCATTGGTAGCCAGCCGTGGCGTTCGAACTGCGTCAATACGTAACGTTGAATCGCCGCACCGCTGCCGCCCTCGCGGATCATCGGCTTGACTTTAAGTAACAGGTCACTGGCCAAAGGTGCGAGTCGAGCCTCCTCGGCAAGAATTGTCGAGCTATCCAGTTGAGTGATGCCGACCGCACGGGCGCGATTAGCTTCGGCATAATGCTCGGGCGACGACTCTGTCGCGAAAAGATTTGCGCAATAGAGCAACAACAAAATCCCTATGCTTCTCAGAATTAAACTCCTTGGCTACTACGCTCAGAAAGATGGTTTACGGCCCAACTATAAGCACTTACCCACTCTAAAAGCACTGTTTCGGGGCGGTGAGAGGCCGCTTTGGGTCGATAGTAGGCGTTAGGACTTGTCGGTAGCATGCGCCTTAGGTGGTGCGTGTTATGCCGGATCGGCATCAAAGTCGGACTATGCTCTTGGGACCAAGTGGGGAACCAACGGATGCGTTTCGGTGGGGGAGCGACGGGTATTTCGCCCAGCAAAATCAGCACATCACCACCCGCCAAACCCCATGGCATAGCGCATGGTGATGTTGGCTGTAGAGATCAAGTGCTTGTCCTGCGGGGGTTCCAGAGGTGTATGTATGGCCCCTCGTCCTGCCTGGGCCAATGTTGGGCCAATGCGACGCGGGGCAGCAGCTTCTCCAGCTCCCTCCAGTCCGAGGAGGAGCTGATCCATTTCGCGTAGGTCGAGAGCAACATCTCAACGCTGTGGCCGAGCGGGTTCGCGATGAACGCTTTGATTCATCTCAACCATCAGGCACAGGGTTACGTAGGTGTGGCGGGTGTCGTACTGGCGGCGCTCACGGATGGTCAGCACCTTGGGCGCTGATTTGAAGTGGCGGATTGTAACACCTGGTGCGTTGATCTACAGCCCACCTTTGCTCGAATGGCGCATGAAAGGGCTTACCGGGTGGGCCGACGTGTTTTGTTCTGTGGGTGGGCGGCGAAGGCTGTGATAATGAAGAGCAATCACAAGGGCCATGCCATGCTGACCATCTCCAATAACCTGCATCTGCCAGATGCCGACATTGAACTGACCTACATTCGCGCGCAAGGCGCAGGCGGGCAGAATGTCAACAAGGTGTCCAGCGCCGTGCACCTGCGCTTCGACATTCCCGCCTCGTCGCTGCCCGAGTTTTACAAGGAGCGGCTGCTGGCGTTGCGTGACAGCCGCATCACCGGCGACGGCGTGTTGATCATCAAGGCCCAACAGTACCGCACCCAAGAGCAGAACCGCGCTGACGCACTGGCGCGTCTTGCCGAGTTGATCATCACTGCCGGCAAGACCGAGAAGAAACGCCGCCCCACCAAGCCGACCCTCGGCTCGAAGACCCGCCGCCTCGAAGGAAAAGCCAGGCGCAGCACGGTCAAGGCGGGACGGGGCAGGGTGGATTTCTAGTGAGGTAGGTCTTCAACTGCCTTCGCCACTCACGCCCGGTGACGTCGATCAATGACTACGGCTATGCCTGCCAGCACTATGGCTAGCGTATAGGCCAGCAGCCCCAGATTGACCCCCATGATCATCTTTTCGGAGCCGTCGCTGAGCACCATCGACCCGCCGTAGCCATCGCGCAACCAATAGGCCAGCAGGAAGCCGCCCGTGACGAACAGGGTCAGCAGGCTCGCCAGCCGCAGATCGTTCCGCCCCCAGACCAGCCACACGCTGAAGGCACCCAGCGCGGTATTGGTGAACAGCTGCCAGGTTTCGTGTAACCGGGCGTGGGGCGCCCAGGCCTGGTTGAACACGTGGGTATCGTTGATTTCCAGGATCGGCACCACGACCGCGTAGAAGACGATACCCACCGTCACCAATAGCTTCGCCATCATCATCAACCTCCGTGTCAGTGTCCTGGCCGCTGCCAGTGCCCCGCACTGTAGCGGCCGGTTTCACAGGCATCCAGTTACTATCTGGCCAAAGTCTCGGTACGCAAGGGCATGCCGATGCTGTGCGGCGCTGTTCTGGGCTGAGCCTCGGTGTCCAGGCTTGGCAGCCATCGCGCACAGGCGCTGACAGTGGCGGTAAAAGGGGCGGCTTCCAGGCCACTCGGCGGCAGGTGTACGTGAAGTTGATGGCGGCGCTGCTGGATGAGCTTGTTGATGCGCTTCATGGCGGCACACCTCGATTGGCGTGTTCGGCGGGCCGCAAGGCCCGAGCCCCAGTAGGCGCCTGTTTGCGCAACCTGTGGCGCAGCGCCGACCAGCGGGCCGGCACATGCTTGCGACATGCGCGCAACGCCTTGCCCACATAGCAAACCGGCATAACGGGCCGATGGCACGGGGGCTAACCTTTCCAATCGTAAGCTGACTATTAAAAAGGGTGGTCGCTGTCCGTCACTGTCCAGGGTTTCCTGATGGGGTGATCGGAGGTTGTATGAAGCGCTCGATGAAGCCACTGGTGGCGCTGGTTGCCGGCTTGCTGCTGGGCGGTTGTGCCCATGACCCTGACCTGCGCGCAAGCCACGACAACACCTTTGGTTCAACCGCAAAAAGCCCGCCGGACTATCTGCGCTGCGTGAAATCCGAGCTGCCCGACTCGGCGAAAACCTTTACGGTGCAAAACCAGGACGCCCTGGAACTGTTTGTCGAGAGCACCGATCCGAGCAAGGCCGATGGGCTGGTCAAGGTGACAGGCTCCGGCGGGCAGCATCAGTACTCTGCCTACCAGCGTGATGCCTGGTATGACCACGGGCGCTTGCTCGATGCCGCGCAGATGTGCGCGCGGACCTAGGAGCGATCAGGGCCAGGGGCATGGCAAGAAAGCGGATGCGCGCATGCGGTGCGGTGGGTACAGTGCGCAGACCGTTACCTGACCGGAGCCTGCCATGCCCTGCGCCTTTACCTTGATGCATTCGCCCGTCGGCACGCTGACGCTGGTGGCCCGCGGTGCGTGCCTGGCAGCGGTGCTGTGGGAGCAAGAACGGGCCAACCGGGTACGCCTGGGCGAACTGCAGCGCGATGACCAGCACCCGGTGTTGCGTGAGACGGCCCGTCAGCTGGGCGAGTACTTCGCCGGTCAGCGCCGCACCTTCGAGCTGGCGCTGGACTTTGCCGGCACCGAATTCCAGCGCCAGGTGTGGGCGGCGCTGCTGAGCATCCCCTTCGGTGAGACCCGCAGCTACAGCGATATCGCCCGGCAGATCGGCAACCCCGACGCAGTGCGGGCAGTGGGGGCGGCCAACGGGCGCAACCCGATCTCGATTATCGCCCCTTGCCATCGGGTGATCGGCGCTTCGGGGGGGCTGACCGGCTTTGCTGGCGGCTTGCCGGCCAAGCAGTACCTACTGGCTCTGGAAGGGCGTCAGAGCCTGGCGCTGGACTTCCAGTAACCGCCCTCAACCTACCCAGGCGCACAGCAGCGCCAGTACCAAGGCCAGCAGGCTGCCGCTGAACAGCGCGTAATGGCGATGCGCCCGCCGGGCATGCTGCGCGACTTCACGCAGGTACTGGCCCGGCGGCGGTGCGTCCGGGCGGTGGCGCAGGTCTTCGGCGATGTTCGCCAACCCGCCTTTGATCAACAGGCCCACCACGTAGTAGCTGCCGGAATAGCTGGCCAATGCCAGTAACAGGTACTTCATGCTGGTGGTGTCTGGGGCTTGGCACAGGTGTTCACGAATGCATCCATCCTTGGCATCGGTTCGGGAGCGCAGGATACTATCGGGTAAATCGCCTTCGCCAGCACGAAGGCGCTGATTCCATGGACGGAAAACCCAGATGACCTATACCGCCAGCATTCCCAGCGACTCGCTGATCACCGCCCACGCAGCCCAGGCCGGCTTTCGCCATTGCCGGGCGATCCGCCTGGCGCAACCTGCACTACCGGCCATGGCGCTGTTCCTGCGGCTGATGGCCGGCATGCCCGGCTGGATCGATGCGCTGATGGTGCTGCGCAACCGCCTGGTGGCGCTGGTCGGGCTCAAGGATCTGGGTCGCCTGACCGCCATCGACCCCGCCCGACCGGCAGCCAGCTACCAGCCCGGCGAGCGCGTGGGCATCTTCACCTTGCTGGCCAACACCGAGGACGAAGTGCTGCTGGTTGACCGCGACCGCCACCTGGATGTGTACATCGCGCTGACGTGCCGCCCGGCAGCCGACGGCCAGTACCAGGTGCTGGTGAGCACCGTGGTGCGCACCCACAACCTGCTGGGCCGGCTGTACATGCTGCCGGTGGCGCCGTTCCATCGGCTGATTGCGCCGATCGCCCTGCGCCGCCTGCGCCGCTGAGGCTCAGGCGTGCGGCGGCGGGGCAAAGCGCTGGCGGAACCAGTCGCTGAGCATGGCCTTTTCGGCGTACAGGCGGTCGCTGCTGCCTTGGCGCCCCGGGCGGCTCAGGTACATCTTGTCATTCAGGTGCTCCGCCGCCTGCCGTGCAGGCTGGCCGGGCTGGTTCAGGGTATAGCTGAGGTCGATGCTCGGCCAGGTGATGTCACGCATGAAACGCACATCGTAGGCGCGGCTGTGCCAGGGCTCGTAGCGCCCGGCCAGGTCGATGTCGCGAATGTCGATCACCAGTTGCTGGCCCGGTTGCAGGTACCGTTGGCCGAGCTTCTGCAAGTGTTCGGTCAGCGCCTTGATCACCTGCGGGTCGGCGCCACGCTCGTAACCTTGGCTGTCGAGGCTGGCATCGTGGAAGTTTTCCGGATGCTCGAATCGCACCTCGACCTGGGCGGTCGGGGTGCCCTGTGCCATGCTGTCAAATGCCAGCACCATCAGTACGGCGCAGGCCAGGGCGGTACGCATGATGCACCATCCGGGTGCGGATGGCTTGCCCAACCATTTTACGCCGGTGCCGGGGCCGTAGCAGAGGAACGAAGCAATGAGCCGTTTCAGGCGGATAGCCGCCAACACCCGCGGGCGCGACCTGGCCGTGGGTGATATCCACGGGCACTTCCAGCGCTTGCAACAGTGCCTGGACAGCGTCGGCTTCAACCCGGCGGTCGATCGCCTCTTCAGTGTCGGCGACCTGGTCGACCGCGGGCCGCACAGTGCCCAGGCACTTGACTGGCTCGCTCAGCCTTGGTTCCACGCGGTGCAGGGCAACCACGAAAGCCTGGCGATCAATCACCTGCGCGGTGGCCGGCTTGACCTGGACATGTACCGCGCGGCAGGAGGTGGCTGGTTCCTCGACTTGCCAGGAGATCAGCAGCGGCCTTTTGTCGATGCGTTCCTTCAAATGCCTATCGCCCTGGAAGTGCAGACCCATGACGGACCGGTCGGCCTGCTGCACGCCGACAGCCCCTTCGCACGCTGGGAGGATTTGCGCGCGAGCCTACTGGATGACGACGATCCGCGCATACGGGAAGTGTGCCAATGGTCGCGGCGGCGCCTGAGGGAAGGCGACGACGCTGGGGTCGCAGGGCTGCGCGCGCTGCTGGTCGGGCATACGCCATTACTCAAGGTCAAGGTGCTGGGCAATGTCTGGCACCTGGATACCGGCGGTTGGAGCAGTGGCTACTTCAGCTTGCTGGACTTCGCCACGCTTGAAGTGGTCAGCCCCATGCCAGATGAACCAGCACACCGACAGCCAGGGCCATCAGCATCACCCCCGAGGCCCGTTCCAGCCAGGGCAGGGCTTGGGCAAAGCGGCGCAGTACCCGACGATTGCCAATAGCCAGCGCCACCAGCAGGTCCCAGGCCAGCACCGCGGTGAACATCCAGCCGCCGTAAAGCCCTTTGAGTACGATGCTACTGGTGCCGATCATGCTGGCCAGGCTGGCATAGAACAGCGCGTTCTTCGGGTTGAGGATGCCCGAGGTGAAGCCCATGCCCAGGCTACCCAACCACCCCCTGACCGTTTGGCCCGCAGCCGTTTTGGCAGGTGCCAGGCTGTTGCGCCCGGCGAAGCGCAAGAACAGCGCGCCGATGTACAGCAGGTAGGCGCAGCCGGCCAGTTGCAGGGTCACGAACAGCGCGCTGCCTGCCTGCAACATCGCCACGCCGGCGAAGGCTGCGCAAATGAATACGCCGTTGGCCAGGGCGATGCCCAGGCAGGCGCCACTGGCCACCCGCCAACCCGAGCTGGCCGAGGTGCGGGCCACCAGGAAAAAGTCTGGGCCGGGTGAGAGCAGGGCAAGAAAGTGAGCGGTGGCGACGAGCAGGAACTGTTCCATCAAGCGGGTTTCCGAGTGGCGAAAACCGCAGTCTGCTCAGCCGCAGGCCGGACGTATTGAAGATTATTGCAACCCGCCGCGGTAGGCCCCGGGCGTCACCCCGGCATGGGCCTTGAACACTCGCTGGAAGTGGCTCTGGTCGGCGAACCCCAGCCGATAGGCGGCCTCCGCCAGCCCACAGCCCTGGCGCAGCAGCAACCGCGCCTGGTTGACCCGGGCATTGAGCAGGTAGGTGTGCGGGGTCATCCCGGTGGCTAGCGCGAACGCGCGGATCAGTTGATAGCGGCCCAACCCGGCCTGCCGGGCCAGGCGGTCGAGGCTGAGCTCGGCCAGGCCCTGTTCATCCAGGCAGGCAACCAGCTCACCCAGCATCGAAGGAGCCAGCGCCGGGGCCGGTGGCAAGGTGGGCAGGGTGCTGAAGTCATGGTCGCCGATGAATGTCACCAGCGCTGCTTCTTTCTCTAGCGGCGATACCTTCGAGAACAGCAGGTCGTTCAACGCGCAGAACTGCCGATACAGCGCAGGTGAGCGGGTGATGCGCGCCGGTGCTTGCGGTTCACCCGCCGTCAAGCCGGATTCCAGACGCAGGCAGCGCAGCCAGTCGGCGTCCAGGTGCAGCATCTGGTAGCTCCAGGCCTGGCCGGGTTCGGGGTTGCAGGCATGCACCCGCTGCGCCGGCACCAGTACCAGGGTGCCGGGCGTCAGCCGCACCGTGCCCTGGCCTGCGCCGGTGAAGTGGCTGTAACCGACATCGACCGCGCCGATGGAGAAGCTTGGGTGGCTGTGGGCCTTGTAGCAGGCGCGGCTATGGCAGGCGCGGCGGCTTTCGACGAAGGGCAGCGCCGGGTCATGCCAGATTTCACTGCGAGAGGAGGGCATGGCAGGCCGCCTGGTGGTTGTACGGGATTAACTGTCTTGCGCAGCTTTTTTGCAGGAGCGGCCTTGCCGGGGCGCTCCTACATCGGACGTGCAAGGCCGTTGTGTGGAAGCGGCATTCTAATCACTGCTGACTGTTCCGGCCATTCGCCGCATCACTGTGCTTGACGTGCGGGCAGGCCGGGCGCGACCCTGCTGCGGTCCTTGAAGGAGAACAAGAATGGACCTGTCGAGCCTGCTGCTGTTCATCCCCGCCTGTTTCGCCCTGAACATGGCGCCGGGGCCCAACAACCTGTTGTCGCTGCACAACGCCAGCCGCTATGGCCTGCGCACCGCCTGCGTGGCCGGGGGCGGGCGGCTACTGGCCTTCAGCGGCATGATCGCGCTGGCGGCCATGGGCCTGGCGGTGGTGCTGCATACCAGCGAATACCTGTTCCTGGCGATCAAGGTGCTGGGCGCCGGCTACCTGTTCTATATCGCCTGGCAACTGTGGCGCGCGCCGGTGGGCGAGGCCGTGGCAGCCGGCGAGCCGGCGCGCGGCACCTTGAAGCTGGCGCGTCAGGAGTTCTGGGTGGCTGCCGGCAACCCCAAGGCGATCCTGATCTTCACCGCCTTCCTGCCGCAGTTCGTCACGGTGGGTGGCGCAACCCCAGTGAGCGAGCAGTTCCTGCAACTGGGCGTGTTGTTCCTGTTGCTGGAGTGGGCGGCCATCGCCATCTATGCCGGGCTGGGTGCCTACCTGCAGCGCTGGTTCGAACGCCCGGGGCCGCGCCGGGTGTTCAACCGGGTCAGTGCTTCACTGCTGGGTTGCGCGGGGCTTGGCTTGCTGGCGGCGCGGCGCTAGAACTGCCAGCGCACGCCCAGGTTGACCCCGCCGGCCTCCTGCTGGCGGCTGTCCAGGTTGGCGCTGTACTGCACGGCGGCGTGCAGGCTCAACGCCGCAGCCAGGCGTGCCGCCAGGCCCGCTTCGAGCTGTAGCGCGGTGTAGCGGTAGTCGGTGTCGATACGGTCCACACCATTGAAGGTCAGGGTGTCGGCGCCACCGTCGGCATGCCACAGGTTGACCTGCGCAAAAGGCTGCAGCAGTACCCTGTCACTGGCGGCGAACATCCCTTCCAGGCGCAAGCCGAGGCGCCCGAGCCATTCCACCTGGGCGTCATGGCTGACCCGCGAGACCCTGTCGTTGGCGCTGTCCAGGCGCACTTGCTGGGCGATCAGCTGGGCCTGGGGTTCCAGGGTCCATTGCGGGGTCAGCCTAAAGGGGTAGCCGCCTTCCAGCGAGGCAGCCCATGCATGGCCATCGATGTCGAGCTTGTCGCCACGATCGGAGCGGGCGCGGCCATCGAGGCGGGTGTATTGCAGCACGACATCGACGTAGCCCTGTGTTGGCGTCACCAACGTCCAGTAGGTACCCAGGCTGTCGCCCTCAAGCTCGAGGTCGCCGACCGGGTTGTCTTCGCGGCCCAGGGCGAAGCCACGCACATCACCGTCCAGGCGGCTATGGCCAAGGTACAGGCCGGCGTGTTGGCGGTAGCCATCGGCCGTGGTCTGGGCATACAGGTCCTGGCCCACCTTGAAGCCATACAGGTCACCGTCCAGGGTGGGGGACACGGTGCCGCTCCATTGCTGGCGAAGCGTGCCACCGTAGGCCTGGCCCCAGCTCGAAGGCGGGGCGCTACTGGTGTCGAGCCAGCGCTGTTCACCCTGACGCTGATGGAAGGTACCCAGTGCCTGACGCACGATGATCGCCGCGCCGCGTGGCGCCGCCGCGTACACCGCCACCTCGGGCCGGTACAAGGGGATGACCCGGCCAGGCACCGGGGCGGGCAGCTCCGCCTGGCCGGGTCATCCCCT
>NZ_BQHO01000065.1 GCF_021601385.1 Pseudomonas parasichuanensis
GGCCGATGGCAGCCAGCGCCTGCTGCTGGTGATCCACCACCTGGCGGTGGACGGCGTGTCGTGGCGGATCCTGTTCGAGGACCTGCAACAGGCCTATGAACAACTGAGCCGCGGCCTGCCGCTGGCATTGCCGGGCAAGACCAGCTCGCAACGCGACTGGGCGCAGCAGCTGCACCGCCACGCCCAGGGCCAGGCCGCCGAGTTGGCATTCTGGCAAGGCATGCTCGACGGTGCCCACGACAGCCTGCCGTGCCTGCGCCCGGATGCGCTCGAACGCAACCGTGACGGCGTCACCGTGCACAGCGAACTGGATGCCGAGCTGACCCGGCAGTTGCTGCAACAGGCACCTGCCGCCTACCGTACGCGCATCAACGACCTGCTGTTGACCGCCCTGGTGCGGGTGATCTGCCGCTGGACCGGCCAGCCAGATACCCTGGTGCAGCTGGAAGGCCACGGCCGCGAAGACCTGTTCGACAGCATCGACCTGACCCGCAGCGTCGGCTGGTTCACCAGCGTGTTCCCGGTGCGGCTGACCCCGGCCGAAGGCCTGGGCGAATCGCTCAAGGCGGTCAAGGAGCAGCTGCGCGCGATCCCCGACAACGGCCTGGGCTTCGGCGTGCTGCGCCACCTGGGCGACGAGCAGGCGCGGGCGGCCCTGAGTGGCCTGCCGCAGCCGCGCATCACCTTCAACTACCTGGGCCAGCTCGACGGTATCGCCGACGGCGAACACGGTGCCTGGCTGCCGGCCATGGAAGCCCGTGGCGCCGAGCACTCGCCCGAGGCGCCGCTGGACAACTGGCTGAACCTCAATGGCCAGGTGTTCGATGGCCGCCTGCAGATCAGCTGGACCTTCAGCCGCGAGCGCTTCGACCGCGCCACCTTGCAAGGCCTGGCCGAGGACTACCAGCGCGAGCTGGCGGCCCTGGTCGGCCACTGCTGCCGCGCCGAGGTGGCGGGTGTGACGCCTTCGGACTTCCCTCTGGCGGGCCTCGACCAGGCGCAGCTCGACCGCTTGCCGGTGCCGGCACAGGCCATCCAGGACCTGTACCCGCTATCGCCGATGCAGCAGGGCATGCTGTTCCACAGCCTGTACCAGCAGGCCAGCGGCAACTACATCAACCAGATGCGCGTGGACATCCACGGCCTGCAGCCGGAACGCTTCCGCGCTGCCTGGCAGGCGACCTTGCAGGCCCATGACGTGCTGCGCAGTGCCTTCGTCTGGGAAGGCGACCTGCCGCAGCCGTTGCAGTGGGTGCTGCAACAGGTGCAGCTGCCGTTCGAGCTGCACGACCTGAGCGCGCTGGACGATCCGCGCCCGGCCCTGCAGGCGCTGGCCGACGCCCAGCGTGAGCAGGGCTTCGACCTGGGCGCGGCGCCGCTGCTGCGCTTGCTGCTGGTGCGCACCGGCCCCGACAGCCATCAACTGATCTACACCTACCACCACATCCTGATGGATGGCTGGAGCCATTCGCAGCTGCTGTCGCAAGTGCTGCAGCGCTACAGCGGCGAGGTGCCAGAGGCGCCGGCCGGCCGCTACCGCGATTACATCGCCTGGCTCGAGCGCCAGGACCCCGAGGGCAACGAGGCCTTCTGGCGCGCACAACTGGCCGAGCTGGACGAACCCACCCACCTGGCCGAGGTGTACCGCACCCAGGCCAGCGCCCTGGGGCACACTGGCCATGCCCAGCATGACCAGTTGTTCGACGCCGCCCGCACCGCGCGCCTGGCCGCCTTTGCCCGCGAGCAGAAAGTCACCCTCAATACGGTGCTGCAGGCCGCCTGGGCGCTGCTGCTGCAACGCCACCAGGGGCAGGCTGCGGTGTGCTTCGGCGCCACGGTGGCCGGGCGCCCCACGGAGCTTGCCGGGGTCGAGCAGCAGGTCGGCCTGTTCATCAACACCTTGCCGGTGGTGGTGAGCCTGCGCCCCGAGCAGACCGTCGCACAGCTGCTGCAAACTTTGCAGGCGCAGAACCTGAGCCTGCGTGAGCACGAGTACACGCCGCTGTTCGATATCCAGCGCTGGGCGGGGCAGGGCGGTGAAGCCTTGTTCGACAGCCTGCTGGTATTCGAGAACTACCCGGTGTCGGAGGTGCTCCAGCAACGTGCCCCCGATGGCCTGGCATTCGGCGCGATCGACAACCTGGAACAGACCAACTACCCGATGACGCTGCTGGTCAACCTGGGCCAGCAGTTGAGCCTGCAATACAGCTTCGACCAGCAGTGCTTCAGCGCCGCGCAGGTCAGCCAACTGGCGGCGCAACTGGAGCGCTTGCTGGACGCCCTGGTGGCCCAGGCCGACGGTGCCTTGGGCGAACTCGACAGCCTGCCCCCGGCCCTGCGTCGCCAGGTGCTTGAGGATTGGACCGGCAGCGCGCCGGCCGGCCTGGGCTGGCAGCCCGTGCATCAGCAGTTCGAAGCCCAGGCGCGCCGGCAGCCGCAGGCCATCGCCGCAGTACTCGGTGAGCAGTGCATCAGCTATGGCGAACTGGACGCCCAGGCCAACCGCCTGGCGCATCGCCTGATCGAGCTGGGCGTCGGCCCGGACCGCCTGGTCGGCCTCTACCTCGAGCGCAGCCTGGAGATGCTGGTGAGCCTGCTGGCGGTGCTCAAGGCCGGTGGCGCCTATGTGCCACTGGACCCGGATTTCCCCGAGGAGCGCCTGGACTACATGATCCAGGACAGCGGTATCGGCCTGCTGCTCACCCAGCCACCGCTGGCCGCGCGCCGCCGCCTGCCTGCCGGGGTTGGGCAACTGCTGCTGGCCCCGGGCATGCCCGAGCTGCGCGGCCTGCCCGAACAGGCGCCTGAGGTTGCCGTGGCCGACGACAACCTGGCCTATGTGATCTACACCTCCGGCTCCACCGGGCGGCCCAAGGGTGTGATGGTCGCGCACCGCGGCCTGGGCAACTTCCTCGACAGCATGGGCAGCGCGCCCGGCCTGCTCGCCGAAGACCGGGTGCTGTCGCTGACCACCTTCTCGTTCGATATTTTCGGCCTGGAGATCTTCCTGCCGCTGGTGCGCGGTGCGCGGGTGGTGCTGGTCGACCGCCAGGCGGCGCGCGACCCGGCGCAATTGCTGCAAACCATTGGCGAACAGGGCATCAACGTGGTGCAGGCCACCCCGTCGACCTGGCGCATGCTGCTGGACAGCCCGCAGGCCGAGGCGCTGCGCGGTTGCCGCATGCTCTGCGGCGGCGAAGCGCTGGCCGAGGACCTGAGCCTGCGCATGCTGGCCCTGGGGGCCGAGGTGTGGAACCTCTACGGCCCCACCGAGACCACCATCTGGTCGGCCCGCCAGCGCCTCGATGTGGCACGGCCCAAGCCTTGGCTGGGGGCGGCGATCGGCAATACCACGCTGTACGTGCTCGGTCACGACCTGCAACCGGTGGCGCCGGGCGTTGCCGGCGAGCTGCTGATCGGCGGTGAAGGCCTGGCGCGGGGTTACCACGGCCGCGCCGCACTGACGGCCGAGCGCTTCGTGCCACACCCGTTCGCCACCGACGGCAGCCGGCTGTACCGCACCGGCGACCTGGTACGCCATCAGCCTGACGGCACCCTTGAGTACATCGGGCGGATCGACCACCAGGTGAAAATCCGCGGCTTTCGCATCGAGCTGGGCGAGATCCAGGCGCTGCTGCAGGACCACGCCGAGGTACGCGAAGCCGTGGTCATTGCCCGTGAGGGCGTGGCCGGGCCGCAACTGCTCGGCTACGTGGTGCCGCGCAACGGCATGGCCGGCGACAGCGGCGCACTGTGCGAGGCGCTGCGCCAGCACCTGGCCGGGCAACTGCCGGCCTACATGGTGCCGGCGCACCTGGCAGTGCTGGAGCAGATGCCCCTGACCCCCAACGGCAAACTCGACCGCAAGGCCCTGCCGGCGGTGGATGGCAACCAACAGCGCCAGGCCTACCAGGCGCCACGCACAGACCTTGAGCGGCAGGTTGCCGAGGCCTGGCAGCAGGTGTTGCAGCTCGAGCAGGTCGGCCTGGCCGATCACTTCTTCGAGCTGGGCGGGCATTCGCTGCTGGCGGTCAGCGTGGTGTCGCGCCTGCAATTGGCGTTGGGGCTCAAGCTCACGCCGCAGATGTTGTTCCAGGCCCCCGTGCTCGAGCAGTTCGCCGAAGAACTGGCGCGCGCGGGCGGGCAAGTGGTCGATGAATCGAAATTGAGCAAGCTCGAATGGCTGCTTGACGAAATGGAGGAAGTTTGATGGAAACCCAAGCAGCCCTGCGCATTGCACGACGCTTCATTACCCTGCCGCTGGACAAGCGCCGGCTGTACCTGGAAAAGATGCTCGAAGAGGGGGTCTCCCCGGCCAACCTGCCGATCCCGCCCGTGCAGTCGGCGTTCGACAGCCTGCCGGTGTCCTACGCCCAGGAGCGGCAATGGTTCCTCTGGCAGATGGAGCCCGACAGCACCGCCTACAACCTGGCAACGGTGCTGCGCCTGCGCGGCACCCTGGACGTCGACGCACTGCAACGCAGCCTCGACCTGCTGGTGGCGCGCCATGAAAGCCTGCGCACGGTCTTCGTCGAGCAGGACGCACGCCTGTACCAGCAGGTGCTGCCGGCAGCCGGGCTGGCCCTGCAGCACATCGACCTGAGCCAGACCGACCCTGAGCCAGCGGCCCGGGACGCGCGCATCAAGGCCGAAGTCGAAGGGCTCACCCAGCATGTGTTCGACCTGTACAGCGGCCCACTGGTGCGTGCCAGCCTGTTGCGCATCGGCGCGCAGGACCATGTGCTGGCGATCGTCCAACACCACATCATTACCGATGGCAGCTCGATGCAGATCATGATCGGCGAGCTGGTGCGCGCCTACGGTGCCTTCTGCCAGGGCCAGGCGCCGAGCCTGGCGGCGCTGCCGATCCAGTACGCCGACTACGCGATCTGGCAGCGTCACTGGATGGAGGCCGGCGAGCGCGAGCGTCAGCTGGCCTACTGGCAGGGTCAACTGGGTGGCGAGCAGCCGCTGCTCGAGCTGCCCGGTGATCGGCCCCGTCCGGCCCAACAAAGCTATCGCGGTGAACGCCTGGAACTGAACCTGGACGCCGCGCTGGCCCAGCAACTGCAGCAACTGGCCCAGGGCCAGGGGGTGACGCTGTTCATGCTGTTGCTGGCCGCGTTCCAGCTGTTCCTGCACCGTTACAGTGGCCAGCACGACATCCGTGTCGGGGTGCCGGTGGCCAGCCGCAACCGCCCGGAAACCGAAGGGTTGCTGGGCTTCTTCGTCAACACCCAGGTGCTTCGCGCCGACATCGACGCGCAGCAACCCTTCCGCGCCTTGCTGGCCCAGGTCAAGGACACGGCGCTGGCGGCCCAGGCCCATCAGGACCTGCCGTTCGAGCAACTGGTCGAGGCCCTGCAGCCGCAGCGCAGCCTCAGCCACGCGCCGTTGTTCCAGGTGATGTTCAACCATCAGCGCAGCGCGCCGACGCGCGGCGCAGCCCGGGCGCCGGGCAGCGACCTGCGGGTGGAAGGCGTGGCCTGGGACAACTTCACCGCGCAATTCGACCTGACCCTGGAAACCCATGAGTCCGACGACGGGCTGATCGCGGCGTTCACCTATGCCACCGACCTGTTCGACCGCGCCACCGTGCAACGTCTGGCCAGGCACTGGCAGACCTTGCTGGGTTCGATCGTCGCCCAGCCTGGGCAGCGCTGTGGCGAACTGGCGCTGATGCCAGCGGCCGAAACCCGCCAGGCACAAGCGCGGGCTCAGGGGCCGGTGGTGGCGCATGCCGATGCGCGGCCGGTGCATGTGCAGGTCCAGGACCAGGCCCGGCGCACCCCCGACGCCACCGCCGTGGTAGTCGCCGATCAACCGTGCAGTTACGCCCAGCTCAATGCCCGGGCCAACCAACTGGCCCGGCAGCTGATCGCCCGTGGCGTGGGCCCGGACATGCGGGTCGGCATCGCCGCCGAGCGCAGCCTGGAGCTGGTCGTCGGCCTGCTGGCGATCCTCAAGGCCGGCGCTGCGTATGTGCCGTTCGACCCGGACTACCCCGCCGAACGCCTGGCCTACATGTTCAACGACAGCGGCATCTGCCTGCTGCTCGCCCAGCCGGAGCTGATCGCGCAACTGCCGCTGGCCGAGGGCCTGGACGTACTGGCGCTGCAAGCCATCCAGCCCACCAGCGAGGCCGACCTGCTCGACCCGCAGGTGGCCGTGCACGACGAACAGCTGGCGTACCTGATCTACACCTCCGGCTCGACCGGGCAGCCCAAGGGGGTTGCCGTGCGTCAGCGTGGCCTGAGCAACCACATGGCCTGGATGCGCGGCCTGCTGCCGTTGGCGGCCGAAGACCGCGTGCTGCAGAAGACCGCCGTGAGTTTCGACGCCTCGGTGTGGGAGTTCTGGCTGCCGCTGATCAGCGGTGCGCAGCTGGTGATGGCCGCCCCCGGCCAGGGTGAATCGCTGGCGCGCCTGTGGGAGCAGGTCGAGGCATTGCGCATCACCGTGCTGCAGTCGGCGCCGTCGCTGCTGCAGGCGATGCTGCCCCAGGCCCGCCCGGGGCAGTTGGCCAGCCTGCACACCCTGCTGTGCGGTGGCGAGGCGCTGGGCGCCGAACTGTGCCGCCAGGTACGCGCCTGCTGGCAAGGGCGCCTGGTCAACCTGTACGGCCCGACCGAGGCGACCATCGACAGTACCGCCTGCGAAGTGCCGGCGGTGCTGGCCTGCACCGTCGCGCCGCTGGGTGCGCCGATCGACAACGTCACCACCCAGGTGCTGGACGGGGTGTTCCAGGCGTGCCCCACGGGGGCGGCGGGTGAGCTGTGCATTGGCGGCGACGGCCTGGCGCGGGGTTATCACCAGCGCCCAGGGCTGACCGCCGAGCGCTTCGTGCCAGACCCTTATTCGGCCCGGCCGGGTGCGCGCCTGTACCGCAGTGGCGACCTGGTGCGCCAGGGCGCGGACGGGGTGATCGACTACCTCGGGCGCATCGACCACCAGGTCAAGATCCGCGGCCTGCGCATCGAGCTGGGTGAGATCGAGGCGCGCCTGCTGGCGCTGCCCGGTGTGCGCCAGGCGCTGGTGCTGGCCCGTGAACAGCAACTGGTGGCCTACCTGGTCTGCGACAGCGTGGACGAGGCTGGCGGTGACCGTGTTGCCGAACTGCGCCGGGCACTGCAGGCACAGTTGCCGGAGTACATGGTGCCCGGCCACCTGCTGTTGCTCGATGGCTTCCCGCTCACGCCCAATGGCAAGCTCGACCGCAAGGCGCTGCCTGCGCCGCAAGCCGCCGTCAAGGCTGGCCAGGTGGCGCCGGCCAGCGCCCTGGAGCAACGCCTGCTGGCGGTCTGGCAGGAGGTACTCAAGGTCCCGGCGCTGGGGGTGACCGACAACTTCTTCGAACTGGGCGGTGACTCGATCATGTCGATCCAGGTGGTCAGCCGTGCCCGCCAGGACGGCATCCAGTTCACCCCCAAGCAACTGTTCCAGCACCAGACCGTCCGGGCGCTGGCCCAGGTGGCCGAGCTCGGTGGCCAGGGCCTGGTCATCGACCAGGGCCCGGTCCACGGCAGCCTGGCCCTGCTGCCGGCGCAACGGGCGTTCTTCGCCGAGCGGCCCAGCGACAGCGCGCGTTGGAACCAGTCGGTGTGGCTCAAGCCCTCCGGCGAACTCGAGGCGCAGCAACTGGCCCAGGCCCTGCAACACCTGGTGACCCACCACGATGCCCTGCGTCTGTCGTTCAGTGAGCAGCAGGGCGCCTGGCAGGCGCAGTTCCGCTCGCCCGAAGCCATGCGCACGCTCTACGCCCAGGCGCCGCTGCTGTGGCAGGCCGAGGTGGACGGCGAATCCGCCCTGGAGCAACTGGCCGACCAGGCCCAGGGCAGCCTGGCGCTGAGCGATGGCTCGCTGCTGCGCGCCGTGCTGGCCCGTCAGGCCGACGGCAGCCAACGCCTGTTGCTGGTCATCCACCACCTGGTGGTGGACGGGATTTCCTGGCGCATCCTGTTCGACGACCTGCAGCAACTGCTTGGCCAGTTGGCGGCCGGGCAGCCGCTGCAACTGCCGGCCAAGACCAGTTCGCTCAAGGCCTGGGCCGAGCGCCTGGGCGAACGTGCCAGCGACGCCGGCCAGCTGGGTTACTGGCGTGAGGCACTGGCCGGCGCGCCGCGCGACCTGCCGGTGGACAACCCGCAGGCGTCCCTGGCCAACCACCTGGCCGACACCGTGCACACCCGCCTGGACAGCGACACCACCCGCCGCCTGTTGCAGGACGCACCGGCGGCCTACCGCACCCAGGTCAACGACTTGCTGCTGACTGCCCTGGCGCGGGTGATCGGCCGCTGGTGCGCCACCGACAGCGCATTGATCCAGCTGGAGGGGCATGGCCGCGAGGACCTGTTCGACGACCTCGACCTGACCCGCACCGTGGGTTGGTTCACCAGCCTGTTCCCGGTACGCCTGGACACCAGCGCCGACCTTGGCGCCTCGATCAAGCGGGTCAAGGAACAACTGCGCGCCGTGCCTGACAAGGGCCTGGGCTTTGGCGTGCTGCGCTACATGGGCGATGCCGATACCCAAGCGCTGTTGCAGGCATTGGCGCAACCGCGCGTGACCTTCAACTACCTGGGCCAGTTCGATGGCAGCTTCGACGAGCAACAGGCCCTGCTGCGCCCCAGTGGCGAAGCACGCGGGCGTGAGCAGGGCGAAGAGGCGCGGCTCGGCAACTGGCTGACCCTCAATGGCCAGGTGTATGACGGTGAGTTGAGCCTGGCGTGGAGCTTCAGCACGCAGATGTTCCCGGCGGCGACCGTGCAGCGCCTGGCGGACGATTACCGCGAGCAACTGATGGCGCTGGTAGCGCATTGCACGAGCGCCGGCCACGCTGGGCTGACGCCTTCGGACGTGCCGCTGGCCGGGCTCGACCAGGCCAGCCTGGACGCCCTGGCGCTGGACCCGGCGGCGGTCGAGGACATCTACCCGCTGTCGCCCATGCAGCACGGCATGCTGTTCCACTCGCTGTATGACCAGGCCGCAGGCGACTACATCAACCAGATGCGCGCCGACGTGCAAGGCCTGGACCCTGAGCGCTTCCGCGCTGCCTGGCAGGCCAGTGTCGAAGCCCATGCGGTGCTGCGCACGGGCTTGCGCTGGCAGGGCGAGCTGGTGCGGCCGCTGCAGGTGGTGCAGCGCCAGGTGCAGGTGCCGTTCGAGGTGATCGGCCTGGAGCACCCGGTGGATGCCGAGCGCCTGGAGGCGTTGGCCCTGGCCCAGCGCGAGCAGGGCTTCGACCTGGAGGCGGCGCCGCTGCTGCGCCTGCTGCTGGTCGGCAGCGGCGTAAACCGCCATCACCTGATCCTTACCAGCCACCACCTGTTGATGGACGGCTGGAGCACCGCGCAGCTGTTGGGCGAGGTGCTGCAGCGCTACAACGGGCAGGCGGTTGCCGCACCCGTGGGGCACTACCGCGACTACATCGGTTGGCTGGAACGCCAGCCGGCCGGCGCCCGCGAAGCGTTCTGGCGCCAGCAACTGGCGGGGCTGTCGGCGCCGACCTGGTTGTCCCGCGCGCTGGCACAGCCCAGCCAGGGGGGCGCGGTGGGTTATGCCGACCACTACGCCGCGCTGGGCAGCGAAGCCATGGCCAGGCTCGGCGAGCTGGCCCGGCAACAGAAAGTCACGGTCAACACCTTGGTCCAGGCGGCCTGGCTGTTGCTGCTGCAACGCTACACCGGGCAGGCCAGTGTCTGTTTCGGTGCCACCGTGGCCGGCCGCCCGGCCGAGCTCAAGGGCATCGAGCAGCAGGTCGGCCTGTTCATCAACACCTTGCCGGTGATTGCCAGCCCTGAACCTGAGCTGTCCGTGGCGCAGTGGTTGCAGGTGGTCCAGGCCGCCAACCTGGCGTTGCGCGACCATGAGCACACGCCGCTGTTCGAGATCCAGCGCTGGGCAGACCAAGGCGCGCAGGGGCTGTTCGACACCTTGCTGGTGTTCGAAAACTACCCGGTGGCCGAGGCCCTGGAGCAGGGTGGCGACCAGAGCCTGCGCTTCAGCGCCGTACGGGCCCACGAGCAGAGCAACTACCCGCTGACCCTGGCCGTGGCCGCGGGGCAGGAGCTGACCCTGCACTTCAACTACGACCGCACACAGCTGCAAGGCAGCGTGGTCGAAGGCGTGGCGCGGCACCTGCTGCACCTGCTGCACCAGTTCTGCGCCGATGCCCAGGCGCCGCTGCGCGAGCTGGCTCTGCTGGAGCAGGCTGAGCGCGAGCAGCTTGAGCAGCAATGGAACGCCAACGCCCTGGCCTTCGACCGCGAGCAGAGCATCCACGGGCTGATCGAGGCCCAGGTGCGCCGCACGCCCGAGGCGTTGGCGGCGATCTGGGGCAGCGAGCAACTGGACTACCGCCAGCTCAACGCCCGCGCCAACCGCCTGGCCCACCACCTGGTGCGCCTGGGCGTTGGCCCGGAAGTGCGGGTGGGCGTGGCCATGCCGCG
>NZ_BQHO01000066.1 GCF_021601385.1 Pseudomonas parasichuanensis
ATCATTTCCATACTGATCACCCTGTGTTCTCCTGCTCAAAAATTGAGCAGAAGCAGTTGAACACCTGGGTCAGTTTTCAGTCGGCAGAACAGCCTCTACTGGGTCAGTTTTCGGTCAGCGGCAACAATGGTATGGTCTGTGCGTTCTGACTCGTCAAGGATCGGCCAATGGATCGTTTGTCTAATTTGCTCTCGCGGTTCGGCGTGCGGGCCAATCTGTTCTATGACGGCGACCTATGCGGCTCTGCATCTTACGATGGCGCCGAGCGGCGAGGTTATATCCATCTGCTTCAGGCCGGCAGCGTGACGTTGCTTGGTCCCGATCGCAAGGATTTGCAGCTCACTCGCCCTAGCTTGATTTTTATGCCACGCCCCGCCAAGCATCAATTGTTTGCGGGTGAGTCCGATGGCGCAAAGTTGTTGTGTGCTTCCATGGAGTTTGAGGGCGGAATTGATAATCCTTTGTCGGCTTCATTACCGGACTGTTTGGTGCTCGCACTCGATGATCTGCCCATGCTGGCAGACACGTTGGAGTGGATGTTTGCCGAGGCGGCAAATGTGCATTGTGGAAGGGAAGCCGCGCTTGAGCGCTTATTTGAGCTCCTAATCATTCTGTTGCTCCGTTACCTGCTCGATCATCACCAGTTGCGCACCGGAATGATGGCTGGACTGGCCGACATGCGGCTTGCCCGATCGCTTTTACAGATGCACAACTCCCCGGAACATGCCTGGTCAATAGCAGAGCTGGCCAGTGAGTCAAATATGTCACGCGCTGCGTATGCCGTGCATTTCAAGAGTGTCATCGGACAGACGCCTGCTGATTATTTGTTGAGTTGGCGAGTTAGCCTGGCTCAGAAGCTGATGCGAGAAGGGCGCTCGATTACGCTGATTGCAGCTCAAGTCGGCTACGAAAGTCCTTCGGCGCTGTCTCGCGCATTTAGACGCAAGACGGGGTTGAGCCCTCGTGACTGGTTGAAAGATCTGGCGGGGGAAAATGATGGCAAAAAGGCCTAAGGCATTACTGCCTTAAGCCATTGAAAAAATTATGCATTAATTTTACGTTTTTCCAGTTCAACCAGCGAATGGCCTGCCACAAATATCGAAACAGCAAGCAACCCTAAGTCTTTAAGCAGAAACTGACCTGGCGCAACGGAAATCGCCGGAAACCCTAAACTAGGCTCAATGACGCCCGGAGTGGAAAACATAAAGCTAAGGGTTGTGAAGAACAGGCCTGCAGACAGAGCGCCTCCTACCACGGATAGTTTGGGCGACAGCATGCGGCCTGCGATCAGAGTGCCGATCGAAATCTCTAGTATGCCGAGCAGGCTGGAGAACATGTCGACCGAAAAAATGCTATACACCCATCCCAAAAGCGGGCTGTTGCTCACCAGTGGAACCAGGCCCTCGGCCTCGTAGTGGGTAAATTTCATGCCGCCGAACCAGAAGTAAATAATAGCGAGAGCCAAGTACGCGCCATAGATACCTAGCCCCATAGTTTTGGTTCCAAGCGTTAAGTGGGCCTGTACGCTGGACTTCGAGTTTTCAATGCCTATGGTTTTCATGTCTGAGCTTCCAGTAGTGAGTGAGAGTGTGTTGGCTGCCGAACGCCGTATGCGTTGGCGATGAGATGATTATGGCTGGCATCTCTAATCAAGAGGCATCAGAAAGTATTGATTTCAGTGCAGATCGTCTTGGGCGGTGCAATTCGCGATGAAGGGGGTCGCCTCAGAAAACGGAAAATAAAGCACGCTAAGCCGGTTGCAGCGGTCGTAGCGGCCTGAACTTGCCCGCGCCGATCTTGGCGCTGCTGCGCCAGAGGTAATCGCCGGTGAGGTTGATGTGCTCCCAACCGAGCGGCGACAGGTACTGCAACAGCGCGTCATCAACGGCATGGCCGTTGCCACGCAGCGCGTGCGCAGCCCGTTCCAGATAGACCGTGTTCCACAACACGACGGCAGCCGTTACCAGATTGAGGCCGCTAGCCCGGTAGCGCTGCTGCTCGAAACTGCGGTCGCGGATTTCACCCAGGCGGTTGAAAAACACTGCCCTGGCCAGCGCATTGCGCGCCTCGCCCTTGTTCAGGCCGGCATGCACGCGGCGGCGCAGTTCCACGCTTTGCAGCCAGTCCAGGATGAACAGCGTGCGCTCGATGCGGCCCAGCTCGCGGAGCGCCACGGCCAGGCCGTTCTGGCGTGGGTAGCTGCCGAGCTTTCGGAGCATCAGGGAGGCCGTCACCGTGCCCTGCTTGATCGAGGTGGCCAGCCGCAGGATTTCGTCCCAATGGGCGCGGACGTGCTTGATGTTGAGCGTGCCGCCGATCATGGGTTTCAGCGCGTCATAGGCGGCGTCGCCCTTCGGGATGTAGAGCTTGGTGTCGCCCAGGTCGCGGATGCGCGGCGCGAAGCGGAAGCCCAGGAGGTGCATCAGGGCGAAGACGTGATCGGTGAAGCCCGCCGTGTCGGTGTAATGCTCCTCGATCCGCAAGTCGGACTCGTGGTACAGCAGGCCGTCGAGCACGTAGGTCGAATCGCGCACGCCGACGTTCACGACCTTGGTGTGAAATGGCGCGTACTGGTCAGAAATGTGGGTGTAGAACGTCCGCCCTGGGCTGCTCCCGTATTTCGGGTTGATGTGGCCGGTGCTCTCGGCCTTGCTGCCGGTGCGGAAGTTCTGGCCGTCCGACGATGAGGTGGTGCCGTCGCCCCAGTGCTCGGCGAAGGGATGGCGGAACTGTGCGTTGACCAGATCGGCCAGCGCCGCCCCGTAGGTTTCGTCGCGGATGTGCCAGGCTTGCAGCCAAGCCAGCTTGGCGTAGGTCGTGCCGGGGCAAGACTCCGCCATCTTGGTCAGGCCCAGGTTGATCGCGTCGGCGAGGATCGTGGTCAGCAACAGGTTCTTGTCTTTGGCCGGGTCGCCCGATTTCAGATGCGCGAAATGCCGAGTGAAGCCCGTCCATTCGTCCACCTCCAGCAGCAGTTCGGTGATCTTGACGTGCGGCAGGATCATTGCCGTCTGGTCGATCAGCGCTTGGGCGGTGTCGGGTACCGCCGCGTCGAGCGGCGTGATCTTCAAGCCTGACTCGGTGATGATGGCGTCCGGCAGCTCGTTGGCCGTCGCCATACGGTTGACGGTGGCAAGCTGTGTTTCCAGCAGCGTCAGCCGGTCGTTCAGGTACCGGTTGCAGTCGGTGGCCACGGCCAGCGGCAATTCGCTGGCCTGCTTGAGGCTGGCGAATTTCGCGGGCGGCACCAGGTAGTCCTCGAAGTCCTTGAACTGGCGCGACCCCTGCACCCAGATGTCGCCGGAACGCAACGCGTTCTTCATCTCCGACAGCGCGCATAGTTCGTAGTAGCGCCGGTCGATGCCGGTGTCGGTCATGACCAGCTTCTGCCAGCGCGGCTTGATGAACTCGGTCGGCGCGTCGGCGGGCACCTTGCGGGCGTTGTCGCTGTTCATGCCGCGCAGCACCTCGATGGCGTCGAGCACGTCCTTCGCGGCGGGAGCGGCCCGCAGCTTGAGCACGGCAAGGAATTCCGGCGCGTAGCGGCGCAGCGTGGCGTAGCTTTCGCCGATGCGGTGCAGGAAATCGAAGTCCTCGGGCTGCGCAAGCTTCTGCGCTTCGGTGACGCTCTCGGCGAAGGCATCCCAGGACATGACGGCCTCGATGGCGGCGAACGGATCGCGGCCCGCCTGCTTGGCCTCGATCAGCGCCTGGCCGATGCGGCCGAACAACCGCACCTTGGCGTTGATCGCCTTGCCGGACGCCTGGAATTGCTGCTGATGCTTGTTCTTGGCGGCGTTGAACAGCTTGCCCAGGATGCGGTCGTGCAGGTCGATGATTTCGTCGGTGACGGTGGCCATGCCCTCGATGGCAAGCGCCACCAGGGTGGCATAGCGTCGCTGCGCCTCGAACTTGGCCAGGTCGGCGGGCGTCATCTGGCCACCCTCACGGGCGATCTTGAGCAGGCGGTTCTGGTGCACCGACCGCTCGATGCCAGAAGGCAGGTCGAGCGCCTGCCACGCTTTGAGGCGTTCGATGTGTTCCAGCATGTGCCGCGAATTCGGTTTGACGGGCGATTGGCGCAGCCAGGCCAGCCAGGTCGTTTTGCCGTTGTCCCGACGCTTGAGCAGATCGTCGAGGCGGCGGCGATGCGCGTCCGACAGCGGTTCGGCCAAGGCATCGTAGATGCGCCGGTTGGCGCGGGTGATTGCTTCGGCGCTCGCCCGCTCGACGGCGTTGAGGGCAGGCAGAATGACCGACTGCTGCCGCAGGTGCTCGATCAAGGTGCTGGCCAGCACGATGCCCTTGTCGGTCTGCAAGGCCATCTCGGTCAGCAACTGGACGGCCTGCCGGTAGTGGCCCATGGTAAAGGGCTGGAAGCCGAACACCGTTTGCAGTTCGACCAGGTGCTCGCGCCGGGTCTGCTCCCGCTGCCCGTATTCGTCCCAGCTTTCGACGCTGACCTTGAGCTGGTCGGCGACCAGTTTCAACAAGGGCGGAAACGGCGGCTCATCGACGCCCAGGATGACACCAGGAAAGCGCAGGTAACAGAGCTGCACGGCGAAGCCCAGCCGGTTGGCCGGGCCGCGCCGCTGCCGGATGATGGAGAGGTCGGTTTCGCTGAACGTGTAGTGACGGATCAACTCATCCTTGGTGTCCGGCAACGCCAGCAGGCTTTCGCGCTCGGCGGCGGACAGGATTGAACGACGTGGCATATTTACTGATCCGTTCTCAAGTATTGATACAGGGTTTCGCGACTGATTCCGAATTCACGAGCCAGCTTGGTCTTTTGCTCGCCAGCCTCGACACGTTGGCGCAGTTCGGCAATACGCTCAGACGACAGGGATTTCTTCCTGCCACGGTAGGCCCCGCGCTGCTTGGCGAGCGCGATGCCCTCGCGCTGCCGCTCGCGGATCAAGGCGCGTTCGAACTCGGCGAACGCGCCCATTACCGACAGCATCAGGTTCGCCATCGGCGAGTCCTCGCCGGTGAAGGTCAAATGCTCCTTAAGGAACTCGATGCGTACGCCGCGCTGGGTGAGGCCCTGCACCAGGCGGCGCAGGTCGTCGAGGTTGCGCGCCAGACGATCCATGCTGTGCACCACGACCGTGTCGCCTTCGCGCACGAAGGCGAGCAGCCGTTCCAGTTCGGGCCGCCGTGTGTCCTTGCCCGACGCCTTGTCGGTGAACACTTTATCCACCTGGATCTGTTCGAGCTGCCGTTCTGGGTTCTGGTCGAAGCTGCTGACGCGGACGTAACCGATGCGCTGACCGTGCAAGGTATCCTCCTGAGGGAAATGTGTCAGGAAGAAATCTATGACCCTTGACGGCGTATGTCAATCAATTCGGAAGGCAACTCTATTCTGACGATTTAGCGCCGGATGGTCTGACGCCAAGTTAGGGTATGCCTTAAATTGACGCTTCGACATGAGTTGTGTATTAGATATAACTTATTGTAGTATTTGTAACATTAATCATCTTTTTGACGAAGGAGCCCGTGCTTGAGCTTTCTTGCCCTATTCGTCAGCCTGCCCACCAAGGCATCGACCGGCCGCATGCGCGTCTGGCGTTCTGTCAAAGCGCAGGGCTGCGCAACGCTGCGCGACGGGGTCTATCTGCTGCCCGACTCGGCGGACAGTGCGGCGACGCTGGGCGAAGTGGCGGCGCAGGCGGTGGAAGTCGGGGGCAGCGGCCAGGTCTATCGACTGTCGGGGTGTGACGAAGCTCAGAAGGCCGCGCTACGCGCCCTGTTCGACCGGGGCGAGGAGTACGCCAGCATCGCCGAGGAGATCAAAGCGCTCGGGCGTAACCTGGCATCCCCGGACGGCGCCGATGCCATGCGCAAGCTCCAGCCGCTCGTGCGCCGCTTCGAGCAGGTGAACCGCATCGACTTCTTCCCCGGCGAGGCGCAGCGGCAGACCTTGAGCCTGCTGGACGACCTGCGCGACGCGATCACCCGCCGTATGTCTCCCGACGAGCCGACCGCCCGGCAGACGGATATTCCGCGGCTGAACCGCGCCGACTATCAGGGTCGGACCTGGGCCACGCGGGCGCGCCCGTGGGTGGACCGACTCGCTTCGGCCTGGCTGATCCGGCGGTTCATCGACCCGAGCGCGCGCATCGTCTGGCTGGCGAGTCCCTCCGACTGCCGCAATGGCTGGCTCGGCTTCGATTTCGACGGCGCCGCCTTCAGTCATGTGGGCACCAAGGTCACCTTCGAGACGCTGCTGGCGAGTTTCGGACTTGATTCCGCCCCTGCACTGGTACGCCTGGGCAAGCTCGTGCATTGCCTGGATGTGGGCGGGCTGCCGGTAGCAGAAGCGCTGGGCATCGAATCGCTGCTCGCCGGCTTGCGCGCATCGGAACCCGATGACGACGCGCTGCTTGCCCGCGCGTGCGAAATTTTTGATTGGCTATTGAAGAGTTACGAGGACAAAACAACGTGAACGCCCCGACCAGTCCTCAGACCGCCGCGCAACCACGCCCGGCCCGTCCGTCTTTCTGGGACATCACCCAAGACGACCTGCTGCTGGCCGCAGGCTTCGGCCGTATTCGACGGCTTGTTGGCCAACTTCCGTATTTGACTGGTTACTGTTGAACTACAAGGAGAAGATCTATGAGCGTTGCGAATGAAGAGTCGTATCGCCCGAGCAAGGCGACGGATGCCACGACTGAAGCCGTCCCTCCACCCATGAGCTACCCACAGCTCTTCGCGCGCTTCCTCAAGTTCGGCTTGCTCGCATGGGGCGGGCCTGTGGCTCAGATCGACATGTTGCGCCGCGAGCTCGTGGACGAGGAACGCTGGATCTCCAGCAAACGCTTCAACAAGCTGCTTGCGGTGATGCAGGTGCTGCCCGGACCCGAAGCGCATGAAATATGCGTTCATTTGGGCATCCGAGCAAAGGGGCGGCTGGGGGGCGTGCTGGCGGGACTCGGTTTCATGCTTCCCGGATTCTTGCTGATGTTCGCGCTGTCCTGGTTGTACTTCCAGATTGAATTCGTGGGTACCGCGCTGGGCGCGGCGTTCCTTGGCGTGCAGGCGGCTGTGATCGCCCTGATCGTGCGCGCCGTGCACCGTATCGGCGAGCACATCCTGCTTGATCGCTGGTTGTGGGTCATTGCCATCGTTTGCGCGCTGGCAGCCATAGGTCGTGTCGACTTCTGGATCACCCTGCCGGCGGGCGGCCTTGTGTACGCCCTGCTCGTGCTGAATCATCGGGCCTCAGCGCTCTTGGTGACACTGGCGGCGGTGGCGCTGGCCGCGGCCGTGGCTTTGTGGGCTGCACCGACAGCGAAGCTTGTGGAAGCGGTCGTTCAGGGCCAGGCCTCGGTGCTGCTCATCTTCGCGTCGGGCCTGAAGGCCGGCTTGCTTACCTTTGGCGGCGCCTACACAGCGATTCCGTTCGTTCGCAACGACGCCGTCGGGCGCGGATGGATGACGGATGGGCAGTTCCTGGACGGCCTGGCGCTGTCCGGTGTGCTACCGGCACCGCTCATCATCTTCGCCACGTTCGTCGGCTATGTGGCGGGGGGGCCGATCGGGGCGGTGGCCATGACGGTGGGTGTCTTTCTTCCGGCCTTTGCGTTCTCGCTGATTTTCTACGACCGGCTGGAGGCGATCGTGGAGAACAAACGGCTGCACGCCTTTCTGGACGGCGTCGCGGCTGGGGTAGTCGGCCTGATCGGCGCAACCACCATCGACTTGGCGCAGGTCACTGCTGAACGTGTCCCATCGTTGACGGTGGGCATGTCGATCTTCGCCGCAGGCTTGGCATTCCTTTATGCCTGGAAGAACAAGCTCAACGTCGTCGTCGTGATCCTCGCGGCGGGATTGGCGGGGTGGCTGGTGTTTCCGAACCAAGGCTGAACCTGATCGAGTCAGCCTTCGTCGCGCCGTTTCCGATCCACCTTGCTGAGGAAGCCAAGATGCCTTACTTACTGAAGCCTCTTTCATGCGATCCGGCCAAACTCACCGGCCTGTCCGAGAAGCTGATCGTCAGCCACTGGGAAAACAACTACGGCGGTGCGGTAAAGCGCCTCAATGCCATCGAGCAGCGCCTGGCCGAACTGAACTGGGCCAGCGCCCCGGTGTTCGAGATCAACGGCCTCAAGCGCGAGGAGATGATCGCCAGCGGTTCCATGATCCTGCACGAGGTGTACTTCGATTCCCTCGGCGGCACGGGGGGCGACCCCGGCAGGGCTCTGAAGGCGGCCATCGAGCGGGACTTCGGCTCCGTGGACGCCTGGCGCGCCGAATTCACGGCCATGGGCAAGGCCCAGGGCGGCGGCTCCGGCTGGACCCTGCTGGTGTGGAGCCCGCGCCGAGGGCGTCTCGTGAACGCCTGGGCCGCCGACCACGCCCACAACTTGGCCGGGGCCACGCCTCTCGTCGCCCTCGACATGTATGAGCACAGCTACCACATGGACTTCGGCGCCAAGGCCGGGGCCTATGTGGACGCCTTCATGCAGAACCTGTCCTGGACGGCGGCCGAGGCTGTACTTGCCAATGTGGAGGGCGGAGCATGAAATGGATCACCCGCGAACGGCCCAAGATCGACCGCATCGCCTGCCCCTGGCTGGTGGCGCGCTTCATCGACGAGGCCCCCGAGTTCCTCTACGTGCCGGCCGGCGACGTGATGCGCCTCGCCGCCGACACCGACGCGATCCCCTATGACGTGCCGAATGTCGAGCTCGGCCACCACGACGACCGCTGCAGCTTCGACGCCTTCATCGAGAAGTATCAGCTCATTGACCCGGCCCTGAACAAGCTGGCGCTGATCGTGCGCGCCGCCGACTGCGGCCAGCCCCAGCTCGCGAAGGAGGCGGCCGGCCTGCTGGCCATCTCGAAAGGGCTGTCGCTCAACTTCGCCGACGACCACGAGATGCTGAAGGCAGGCATGGTGATGTACGACGCGCTCTACGCCTGGTGCGCCGCCACGCCCCTGAAGAAGATCGCGCGCTGCTCGGGCTGAAGTGATGCTGCTGCCCGCCGGGGCCGCGCCCGAGGCGCGCCTGCTGCTCGCCGGCCGGGCGCTGCGCGCCTTCACCGACGGTTATGTCGCCATCCTGCTGCCGGTCTATCTGCTGGCCTTGGGGCTGGGCACGTGGGAAGTCGGACTGATCAGCAGCGCCACCCTGTTCGGCTCGGCGCTGGCGACCCTGGCGGTCGGCCAGTGGGGCCATCGCTTCCCGCAGCGCCGGCTGCTCCTCGCCGCCGCTTGGCTGATGGCCGCCACCGGTCTGCTGCTGGCCGGCCTGGGTGGCGTTGGCAACTTCTGGCCGCTGCTGATTGTCGCCTTCGTCGGCACGATGAACCCCAGTGCCGGCGACGTCAGTGTCTTCCTGCCACTGGAACATGCCCGGCTGGCGGAGGCGGCGCAGGGCGAGGCGCGCACCTTCCTCTTCGCGCGCTACACCTTCGTCGGCGCCTTGTGCGCCGCCGCTGGCTCGCTGGCGACGGCCATCCCGCAAGTCCTGACGGATGCCGGCATGGCCCAGCTCGACGCGTTGCGCTTCATGTTCGTCGCCTATGGGCTCATTGGCGTGGCGATCTACTTTCTTTACCGCACACTGCCGAACCACCCGGTCCATGCGCAGGCGGCGCCGCCCGCACCACTGGGGCCTTCGCGCGGCATCGTGATCAAACTGGCGGCGCTGTTCTCGGTCGACGCCTTCGCTGGCGGGCTGCTGGTGCATACGCTGCTGGCGCTGTGGCTGTTCGAGCGCTTCGACCTCTCGCTCGCCGCCGCCGGACAGTTCTTCTTCTGGGCCGGACTCCTTTCGGCCGGTTCGCAACTCGCCGCCCCCTGGGTGGCGCGCCACATCGGCCTCGTCAACACGATGGTGTTCACCCACATCCCGTCGAGCATCTGTCTGATCCTCGCCGCCTTCGCCGACAGTCTGCCGGTGACGCTCGCGCTGCTGTTCCTGCGCAGCGCCCTGTCGCAGATGGACGTGCCGACGCGCTCGGCCTTCGTCATGGCCGTGGTGACGCCGGCCGAGCGCGCCGCGGCGGCGAGCTTCACCGCCGTTCCCAGGAGCCTCGCTGCCGCAGCGAGCCCCGCCATTGGCGGCGCCCTATTCGCCGCCGGCTGGCTGGCGGCGCCGCTGGTGGCCTGCGGCCTACTCAAGGTCGTCTATGACGTTGTGCTTTGGCGCGCTTTTCGGAAGTACGAGGAACCATCCTCTTGAGAGCGCTCGCGCGCAAGCACATGGCGCGGCTTAGCGTACGATTTTTTCCGAATTCTGCGGGCTCCCCTATGTTGATTCGCCCAGCCGTGAAGAGCTGGAACGTTACTTCCACCTGAGCGATGAAGACCGTGAAGCCATCCAGGTGCTGCGGGGTAACCATAACCGTCTGGGTTATGCCGTTCTGCTGACCACC
>NZ_BQHO01000067.1 GCF_021601385.1 Pseudomonas parasichuanensis
GTCCAGCACCATCTCGGCAGCTTGGACTTTGTATTCTCTTGAGTAAGATTTACGCACTGATTTTGCCTCCAATTGGGCGCCATCATAGCGCCCGAAGAAGGTGTCCAAAATCATTAGGCCAGTTCAAACCCGCTCCCACAGGGTTGCGCAATCCTCGAGCGCCCATTCAATAATCCGCCGGTGCCTCCAGCAGCATCTGCCGAAACTCCGGCAGCGGCAGTGGCCGGCTGTGCAAGTAGCCTTGGTACAGATGGCAGCCGAGCCTTTCCAGAAACTCCAGCTGCTCGGTCAACTCGACGCCCTCGGCGATCACCGCCAGCCCCAGGCTGCGTGCCATGGCGACGATGGCGCGGACGATCTCGGCGTCATTCGGGTCAACCGGTGCGTCGCGGACGAAGGTCTGGTCGATCTTCAGCGCATCCACCGGCAGGCGCTTGAGGTAGGTGAGTGACGAATAGCCCGTGCCAAAGTCGTCCATGGCGAAGCTGACGCCATAGCGCTTGAGTTCGCGCATCTTGCTGATGGTGTCTTCCAGATTCTGGATGACGATGCCCTCGGTGATCTCCAGCTTGAGCATGTGCCGCGGCAAACGGTAGTCATCGAGGCTGCGCAGCACCCGTGCGACGAAATCGTTCTGGCGGAACTGCCGGGGGCTGATGTTGACGCACAGGCTGAAGTCATCGGCGTCGATCAGGCCGTCCTCGAGCATGCGCGCGCAGGCGTCGCAGGCTTCGTCGAGGATCCAGCTGCCTACTTCCAGGATCAGCCCGCTTTCCTCGAGCACCTGGATGAACTGGGACGGCGGCTGCTGGCCCAGTTGCGGGTGGTGCCAGCGCAACAGCACTTCGGCGCCGACGATGTGATTGTCACGGGCATCGACCTGGGGCTGGAAGTGCAGCGCCAGCTCGCCACGGGCCAGCGCCAGGCGCAGGTCGTTTTCCATGCGCAGGCGCTCGCTGGCGGCCTTCTGCATGGTGGTGTGGAACAGCTGGGTGGTGTTGCGCCCGGAGTCCTTGGCGCGGTACAGGGCGATGTCGGCGCGTTTGAGCAGGTCGGCAGGGGTGGCGCCGTGGTCGGGGATCAGCGCCACGCCGATGCTGGGCGTGACCTGCAGGCGCTGGCCATCCAGCGACATGGGCTCGGCCAGCAGCTCGCGCAAGGTGTCGGCCAGCTCGCGGACCTTGCTTTCCACCAGCTCGCGGCTGCCTTCCAGGCCGCTGAGCAGTACCACGAATTCATCGCCGCCCAGGCGTGCCACGGTGTCTTCGAGGCGCACGCTGGCTTCCAGGCGGGCGGTGATGATCTTCAGCACGGTGTCGCCCACCGGGTGGCCGAGGGAATCGTTGATGTGCTTGAAATGGTCGAGGTCAAGGAACAGCAATGCGCCGCGCAGGTTGTGGCGCTTGAGCAGGGCGATCTGCTGGCTCAGGCGGTCCATCAGCAGGGCGCGGTTGGGCAGGTTGGTCAGTGGGTCGTGGTAGGCCAGGTGGCGAATCTGCGCCTGGGCGTTTTTCAGCAGGCTGACATCCCGGGCGGTGAGCAACAGGCAGTCGACCTCGTTGAGGCTGATCGGCTCCACCGACACTTCCACGGTGAGAATGTCGCCGCGCTTGTTGCGCCCGAGCATCTCGCGGTGATGCACCCGGCCTCGCGCCTTCAGCTCGTTGAGCAGGGCGCTGCGTTGCTTGTCGTCGGCCCAGATGCCCAGTTCATAGACTGTGCGGCCGACTACCTCGCTGGCGCTGTAGCCGGTCAGCCGGCAGAACCCGTCGTTCACCTCCAGGTAGCGGCCGCTGCGCCGTTCGGTGATGGTGATGGCGTCGGGGCTGGAATGGAACGCCTTGGCGAATTTCTCCTCGCTGGCCTTGAGCGCCGCTTCGGCGCGCTGTTGCTGGGTGATGTCGCGCAGGGTGGTGACGCTGCAGGCCTGGCCGTCGACGCTGATCAGGCGGCTGGAGATGACGCAGGTCAATGGCCCGCCGTTGCGGTGGTTGACCCCGATCGCCACATTGCTCAGGGCCTGGTCGCGGATCACCCGTTCGATGCGCTGGGCGCGCTCGGCCGACTCGGCCCACAGGCCCAGCTCTTCGGCAGTGCGCCCGAGCACCTGCTCGGCGCTCCAGCCGAAGGTCTGGCTGAAGGCCGGGTTGATCTCGATGAACTGGCCGGTGTCCTGGCGGGTCACGCAGATCGGGTCCGGGCTGACCTGGAACAGGCTGGCGAATTTTTCTTCCGAGGCCGTCAGGCGTTGTTCGCGCTCTACCTGGTCGGTGATGTCGAGCAGGGTGCCGGCCATGCGCAGCGGCTTGCCCTGTTCGTCACGGTACAGCCGCGCGCGGCTTTCGATGAAGCGCGTGGCGCCGTTGTCCAGTTGCACCTGGTAGGTGATCTGGTAATTGCCGGCCGGCCCCTCGCGCAGGCTGTGGTAGGCCTGGCGCATGGAGTTGCGCTCGTGTTCGGGCACCCCTTCGAAGAAGGCATCGAAGGATTCGTGGAACGGCACCGGGTCGAGCCCGTGCAGCTGGGCGGCGCGGGCCGAGCCATAGAGCATGCCGCTGGGGATGTGCCAGTCCCAGGTGCCCAGTTGGGCCGAGTCCAGTGCCAGGTCGAGGCGCTCCTGGCTGTCCTTGAGCGCCTGTTCGGCGCGCTTGCGCTCGGTGGTGTCGACAAAGGTGCTGATCAGGTAGGTGATGCCTTCCAGCTCGATGCCCTGGGTGCAGAGAATACCGTCGTGGACCTTGCCGCTGGTGGCGCGGAACTGCACCTCCATGGTCAACGGGCCGCTGCCGGCGCGGGTGGCCTCCAGTACCAGATGGCGCTGCTCCGGGTTGACCCACAGGCCAAGCTCCATGCTGGTCTTGCCGACCACGTGGGCGCCGGGCCAGCCGAACATGTCTTCGAAGTGCTGGTTGACTTCGATAATCAGGCCGTCGTGGCGGCGGGTGAGCAGGATGGCGTTGGGGCTGAGGTGGAAGAGGGTGGCGAAGCGCTTTTCCGAGTTGATCAGCGCGTTTTCCCGCTCCCGCTGGCGGGTGATCTCGCGGATCACCCCGATCATCTGCCGTCGGCCGTGCAGGTCATGGGTCAGGCTGCCGTTGATCTCCAGCCAGTGCACGCTGCCGTCCGGCCAGCGGATACGGTGGCGCATGGCCTGCTCGATCGGTTCGCCATTGACCACGGCCTGGAATGCCTGGCGCGTGCGGGCGCGGTCTTCCTCGGGCAGCAGGTCGAGGTAGTCGACATCGTTGGGCAGTGGGCGCTGGGGGTCGAAGCCGAACAGCGCCTGGGTGCCCCGCGACCAACTGACGCGGCCGCTCTCGATATCCCATAGCCAGGCGCCCAGGTTCGCGCCATTGAGCGCAGCCAACAGTTGCGGGGCATTCTGCCAGGCCTGCTCCGACTCCTGGGGATCGACCGCAGGGATGCGCGGCAGGCGCGGAAAGCGGTTTGCTGATTTGGGCATCGGTACCAGACCTTTGGCGGATGTCGCGTCCTTGAGAAATGTACTGCCGTGCTGACGACCGGTCAGGCGGGCCCTGCGTGGCTGTCGAGCAGGGCCATGAAGGCCCTGGCCGCGTTCGATAGCGTGCGTTCGGTGTGCAGAATGTAGCCTAGCTGGCGCGACAGCTGTATGCCGGGCAGGGCGATGGACGCCACCTGCTCATCCAGCATAGTACGCGGCAGCACACTCCACGCCAGGCCGATGGAAACCATCATCTTGATGGTTTCCAGGTAGTTGGTGCTCATGGCGATGTTCGGCGTCAGGCCCTGGCTTTCGAACAGGCGTTGGACAATATGGTGGGTGAACGTGTTGCCGCCGGGGAACACCGCCGGGTGCCGGGCCACGTCGGCCAGGCTGACCAGGCCGCTGCTGGCCAGTGGGTGCTCGGGCGCGGCAACGAAGTCCAGGGCGTCGTCCCACACCGGGGTTGCCCTGACCAGGTGATGCGGCTCGGGCGCCAGGGTGATCACGGCAATTTCGGCGCGGCCATGCAGGATTTCATCGTAGGCGGCTTCGGAGTCCATGAACTGGATATCCAGTGCCACCGCCGGGTGCTGCCGAGTGAAGGCCCGCAGTACCGGCGGCAAGCGGTGCAGGCCGATGTGATGGCTGGTGGCCAGCGTCAAACGACCGCTCACCTCCCCGGTGAGGTTGGTCAGCGCACGGCGCGTATCATCAAGCACGTTGAGGATCTGGTAGGCACGTGGCAACAGGGCGCGACCGGCCTCGGTCAGGCTGACCTCACGGCCCAGGCGGTCAAACAGGCGTACGTTCAGTTGCTGCTCCAGCCCGGCGATGCGTTTGCTGATGGCCGGCTGGGTCAGGAACAGGCGTTCGCCTGCGCCGGAGAAGCTGCCGGTTTCGGCAATGGCGATAAAGGCGCTGAGGTTGGCCAGGTCCATCGTTCTGAATTCCTGATGGTTATGCAAAGCATGAAAATTATGAATTTGAGTTATTCAATCTATCGCCATAGCATCGTCCGTACAAGCCAAGGGGTCTTTGGCATAGAAAGACGCTGATGAGGAACAGTCTGATGGCTGGCAAAACGCTCTACGACAAACTCTGGGACGCCCATGAGGTCAAGCGCCGCGATGACGGCTCGTCCTTGATCTACATCGACCGCCACATCATCCACGAAGTGACGTCGCCCCAGGCCTTCGAAGGCCTGCGCCTGGCCAACCGCAAGCCGTGGCGCATCGATGCCAACATCGCCACGCCCGACCACAACGTGCCGACCACGCCAGAGCGCAAGGGCGGTATCGAGGCCATCGTCGACCAGGTGTCGCGCCTGCAGGTGCAGACCCTCGATGAGAACTGTGACGAATACGGCATCGTCGAATTCAAGATGAACGACGAGCGCCAGGGCATCGTCCACGTCATCAGCCCCGAGCAAGGCGCAACCTTGCCGGGCATGACCGTGGTCTGCGGCGACTCGCACACCTCCACCCACGGCGCTTTCGGTGCCCTGGCCCATGGCATTGGTACCTCCGAAGTCGAGCACGTGCTCGCCACCCAGTGCCTGGTCGCCAAGAAAATGAAGAACATGCTGGTGCGCGTCGAGGGCGAACTGCCTGCCGGCGTCACCGCCAAGGACATCGTCCTGGCCGTGATCGGCAAGATCGGCACCGCTGGCGGCAACGGCCATGCCATGGAATTCGCCGGCAGCGCCATCCGCGCGCTGTCGATGGAAGGCCGCATGACCATCTGCAACATGTCCATCGAAGCCGGCGCCCGCGTGGGCCTGGTGGCCACCGATGCGACCACCGTCGCCTATGTCGAAGGCCGCCCGTACGCGCCGAAGGGCGAGCAGTGGGTGCGCGCGGTGGAATCGTGGAAGGACCTGGTGTCCGACGCCGATGCCGTGTTCGACACCGTGGTCGAGCTGGATGCCGCGCAGATCAAGCCGCAAGTCAGCTGGGGCACTTCGCCCGAGATGGTCCTGGCCGTCGATCAGCGCGTGCCGGACCCGGCCGCCGAGGCCGACCTGATCAAGCGTGGCTCGATCGAGCGTGCCTTGAAGTACATGGGGCTCAGTGCCAACCAGGCAATCACCGACATCCAGCTGGATCGCGTGTTCATCGGCTCGTGCACCAACTCGCGCATCGAAGACCTGCGCGCCGCGGCCGAGATTGCCAAGGGCCGCAAGGTCGCTTCCAGCGTCAAGCAGGCCATCGTCGTGCCGGGCTCGGGCCTGGTCAAGGCCCAGGCCGAGCGTGAAGGCCTGGACAAGATCTTCCTCGAAGCCGGCTTCGAATGGCGTGAACCAGGCTGCTCGATGTGCCTGGCGATGAACCCGGACCGCCTGGAGAGCGGCGAGCACTGCGCGTCCACCTCCAACCGCAACTTCGAAGGCCGCCAGGGCGCCGGTGGTCGTACCCACCTGGTCAGCCCGGCCATGGCCGCCGCCGCCGCGGTGACCGGCCACTTCATCGACGTCCGCGAGTTGATCCAAGGGAGCGCAGCATGAAAGCCTTTACCCAGCACACTGGCCTCGTCGCGCCGTTGGACCGTGCCAACGTCGACACCGACCAGATCATCCCCAAGCAGTTCCTGAAGTCGATCAAGCGCACCGGCTTTGGCCCCAACCTGTTCGACGAGTGGCGCTACCTGGACGTGGGCCAGCCCTACCAGGACAACAGCAAGCGCCCGGTCAACGAAGAGTTCGTGCTCAACCACAAGCGCTACCAAGGTGCCAGCGTGTTGCTGGCGCGTGAGAACTTCGGTTGTGGTTCCAGCCGTGAGCACGCCCCCTGGGCATTGGACGAGTACGGTTTCCGCAGCGTGATTGCGCCGAGCTTTGCCGACATCTTCTTCAACAACAGTTTCAAGAACGGGCTGTTGCCGATCATTCTCGATGCCGCTGAAGTCGACGAGCTGTTCAAGCAGGTCGAAGCCAACCCCGGCTACCAGCTGACCATCGACCTCGACGCCCAGGCCGTGACCCGCCCGGATGGCAAGGTACTGAAGTTCGAGATCGACGCGTTCCGCAAGCATTGCCTGCTCAACGGCCTCGACGACATCGGCCTGACCCTGCAGGACAGCGACGCGATCAAGGCGTTCGAAAGCAAGCACCGCGCCAGCCAGCCTTGGCTGTTCCGCGATGCCTGAAGTTTGTAGGTGATAGTACTGGCCTCTTCGCGGGTAAATCGCAGCGGCGAAGAGGCCGGAACAGGCAACACACAACCAAAAGGATTGCCCCATGACCCGCACCACCCACACCGACGTGGTCCAGCGCCAGTTCGGCGAACAGGCCAGCGCCTACCTCAGCAGCGCCGTGCACGCCCAGGGCAGCGAATTCGCCCTGCTGCAGGCCGAGCTGGCCGGGCAGGGCGCGGCCCGTGTGCTGGACCTGGGTTGTGGTGCCGGCCATGTCAGCTTCCACATCGCACCGCTGGTCGGTGAGGTGGTGGCCTACGACCTCTCGCAGTCGATGCTCGACGTGGTGGCCGCTGCGGCAGCCCAACGCGGCCTGGGCAATATCAGCACCGAGCGCGGCGCCGCCGAACGCCTGCCGTTCGCCGATGCCAGTTTCGACTATGTGTTCAGCCGTTATTCGGCGCACCACTGGAGCGACCTGGGCCTGGCCCTGCGCGAAGTGCGCCGGGTACTGAAACCGGGCGGGGTGGCGGCCTTCATCGATGTCATGTCGCCGGGCAGCCCGCTGCTCGATACCTACCTGCAGACGGTCGAAGTGCTGCGCGACACCAGCCACGTACGCGACTACAGCGCCGCCGAATGGCAGCGCCAGGTCAGCGAGGCTGGCCTGCATGTGCGCAGCCACACCCGCCAGCGCCTGCGCCTGGAATGGCAGTCCTGGGTAGAGCGCATGCGCACCCCCGAGCCATTGCGCGTGGCTATCCGCCAGTTGCAGCAAGCCATGGGCGAGGAAGTGCGGCAGTATTACCAGATTGAGGCCGATGGCTCGTTCAGCACCGATGTGCTGGTACTCTGGGCCGAACGCTGATTATTCACGACGGGGCCGAGGCGGCCGCGTCGCTTTGATGGATAGAGGAAAGCATGAGCAAGCAGATTCTGATTCTCCCAGGTGATGGCATCGGCCCGGAAATCATGGCCGAGGCGGTCAAGGTGCTGGAGCTGGCCAACGACAAGTTCCAGCTCGGCTTCAGCCTCGCCCACGACGTGATCGGCGGCGCCGCCATCGACCAGCACGGTGTGCCACTGGCCGACGAGACCCTGGAGCGTGCGCGCCAGGCCGACGCCGTGCTGCTGGGCGCCGTGGGTGGCCCGAAGTGGGACAAGATCGAGCGTGACATCCGCCCTGAGCGCGGCCTGTTGAAGATCCGTTCGCAACTGGGCCTGTTCGCCAACCTGCGCCCGGCCATCCTCTACCCGCAACTGGCCGACGCCTCGTCGCTCAAGCCAGAAATCGTCTCCGGCCTGGACATCCTCATCGTCCGCGAACTGACTGGCGGCATCTATTTCGGTGCGCCACGCGGCCAGCGCGAGCTGGAAGGCGGCGAGCGCCAGGCCTACGACACCCTGCCGTACAGCGAAAGCGAAGTGCGCCGTATCGCCCGCGTCGGCTTCGACATGGCCCGCGTGCGTGGCAAGAAGCTGTGCTCGGTGGACAAGGCCAACGTCCTGGCTTCCAGCCAGTTGTGGCGTGAAGTGGTCGAAGACGTGGCCAAGGACTACCCGGACGTCGAACTGAGCCACATGTACGTCGACAACGCCGCCATGCAGCTGGTGCGTGCGCCCAAGCAATTCGACGTGATGGTCACCGACAACATGTTCGGCGACATCCTGTCGGATGAGGCTTCCATGCTCACCGGTTCCATCGGCATGCTGCCTTCGGCGTCCCTGGATGCCAACAACAAGGGCATGTACGAGCCGTGCCACGGCTCGGCGCCGGACATCGCCGGGCAGGGCATCGCCAACCCGCTGGCGACCATTCTTTCGGTGTCGATGATGCTGCGTTACAGCTTCAACCAGCAGGCGGCGGCCGAAGCCATCGAGCAGGCAGTCAGCCTGGTCCTGGACCAGGGCCTGCGCACCGGTGATATCTGGTCTGCCGGTTGCACCAAAGTCGGTACGCAGGAAATGGGCGACGCAGTAGTCGCAGCGCTGCGGAATCTGTAATCTCTCTGGCCCGCCACCAACAACTCCCGGTGGCGGCCCACTTTTAGCAAAGGTGTAGTTGCGATGAAACGTGTAGGTCTGATCGGTTGGCGTGGAATGGTCGGTTCCGTGCTCATGCAGCGGATGCTCGAAGAGCAGGACTTCGACCTGATCGAGCCAGTGTTCTTCACCACCTCCAATGTGGGTGGCCAGGGTCCGAACGTGGGCAAGGAAACTGCCCCGCTCAAGGACGCCTACAACATTGAAGAGCTCAAGACCCTCGACGTCATCCTGACCTGCCAGGGTGGTGACTACACCAACGAAGTCTTCCCCAAGCTGCGTGAAGCCGGCTGGCAGGGCTACTGGATCGACGCCGCCTCGTCGCTGCGCATGCAGGACGATGCCGTGATCATCCTCGACCCGGTCAACCGCAAGGTCATCGACCAGCAGCTGGATGCCGGTACCAAGAACTACATCGGCGGCAACTGCACCGTCAGCCTGATGCTGATGGGCCTGGGTGGCCTGTTCGAAGCCGGCCTGGTCGAGTGGATGAGCGCCATGACCTACCAGGCGGCCTCCGGTGCCGGCGCGCAGAACATGCGCGAGCTGATCAAGCAGATGGGCGCCACCCACGCGGCGGTGGCCGATGACCTGGCCAACCCGGCCAGCGCCATCCTCGACATCGACCGCAAGGTCGCCGAAGCCATGCGCAGCGAGGCTTACCCGACCGAGAACTTCGGCGTGCCGCTGGCCGGCAGCCTGATCCCGTGGATCGACAAGGAACTGCCGAACGGCCAGAGCCGTGAAGAGTGGAAGGCCCAGGCCGAGACCAACAAGATCCTTGGCCGCTTCAAGAGCCCGATCCCGGTCGACGGCATCTGCGTGCGCATCGGCGCCATGCGTTGCCACAGCCAGGCGCTGACCATCAAGCTGAACAAGGATGTGCCGCTGGCCGATATCGAAGGCATGATCAGCCAGCACAACCCATGGGTGAAGCTGGTGCCGAACCAGCGTGAGATCAGCATGCAGGAGCTGAGCCCTACCCAGGTGACCGGTACGCTGAACATTCCGGTCGGGCGTTTGCGCAAGCTGAACATGGGGTCGCAGTATCTGGGGGCCTTCACTGTGGGTGACCAGCTGCTGTGGGGGGCGGCTGAGCCGCTGCGTCGTATGCTGCGGATTCTGCTGGAGCGTTGATCGTTCTGGGTTGATTTGTGGTTTGAGAAAGCCCGTGCCATGAGAGTGGTGCGGGTTTTTTTATGGGGCAGGGTAAGTTGTTTGTTGGTTTGTTTTGATAGTTGTATGCGCATTCATTTGCGATGTTGACGCGTAGTCACCTTTCCGCCCTTACGGCGGCTTACTTTGGTCTTGGCCAAAGTAAGCAAAGCCGCTCGCTCCCATCATACGGCCCCTGCGCTGCGCTCCGGGGTCCCTTCGCTCCGGCGTCCTCCGGGCCC
>NZ_BQHO01000068.1 GCF_021601385.1 Pseudomonas parasichuanensis
TGATGCGCTACAACCTCAAGCGGCTCCATAGCTACAACGGCTATGAAACGCCGGTAGCCATGGAGGCAAAGCTCAAAGCGGCGGCATAAACCTTAATCGGTGTCCAAAATTACTTGACCAGATCAAGGCGGTTCCTTGTGGCATCCGATTGCCAAACAACCGGTTTGGAGCTGACAAAGGTCTCGATCTGACGCTTAATCAGGCGCAGCGGGCGGTGTTTCTTTATCCTCGAGGATTACTGGATACACCGCTGTGAGACGCCCGAATCAGTGGCGCGATAGCTTCAATCATGAGCGCCAGAGTCTGCGCTCCTTCTTCCGTCCCATCCCAAGCATGCCCGAGCGCCTGCCGAATTGCAGGGTGCTGTGTCAAATTTGCTATGTCATGAATTATGCCAATATTGGCATAAGCCAATGCTTTCTCCACGGCAGGTGTCAGGGTCTTTATGTGGCCACCCAGAAACTTGGAGATCGTATACTGAGGCACACCACAACGCTTGGCATACTCATTATCAGAGATTCCAAGTTCTGTGATACAACGCCGAAGCTGACTGCGTGCAGTCAGCACTTCGATGGTTGGTGATATTGCGATTCTTGGCATAGGTCAGTACGATAACAAGCAGAAGCCCTGGCAACAAGCTCTCAGTCACTTGGAGGTGCAAGAGAGATGCGAACGACTGAATCAGTGAAGCGCTACCGCGCGGTTCTCGATACTCGAGCCCGATTAGGTCAAATCCTGACACCTCAGCCTATGGCTGATGCGGTGGTACGTCTGCTGGGAGCTCGTGGTGGTGATTGGCTGGAACTTGGCTCGGGATCTGGACGCCTGGCCCAGGCTGTTCATAGCGCGGTTCAGCCGGCAAGCTATTTGGGTGTCGAGCTCGAACAAGTAATGATCGACGCCTGTCCACAACTAAGCGGTGTCCGCTACGTCAAACGCGATGTGCTCTCTGTCGCAGCGCTTGGTAAAACACTGGGTGATGCTCAGTTTGACCATGTGATTGGCAACCCCCCATACGGTGTTCAGGATCTGCCGGCCAGGGCTCGCAAGCGCCTTCTGAGTTTTTGCCCCGACCTTGATATTCAGCAAGCATGGGCACCGGTCGACCTTTACTTTGTCATGGAGTCGTTAGCGAGGCTCAAGTCTGTGGGCTCTGCCGCCTTCATCGTGGGCGCCGACATTCCTTGTGCCGTTCAAAGCCGCCCCTTCCGCAAGCAGTTGCTCGAAACCGCCAGCGAGATTGAATGCTACGAGTTACCTCGATTCGCTTTCGGCTGGCAGGTGGAGGTTCAGGCCTATGTCCTGTTGATCCGCTTCGGCCGCAAGCGTGCTCGCCGCGTTTCGCTGGGCCAGCTCGATGACAACTTCCAACTGATCGCTCAACGCAAAATCAGCACCGAGCAGGCGATTGAGAGCATGGATTCAGGTCACCACGAATTTGGTGAAATGGACTCAGCGCTTAGACGCGCCCGCGGGTGCGTCACAATGAGGGATCTGAACGTATCCATCGTTCGCGGTAGTCGAACCCGCAACCAATTTGCACAGCTCGGTGTACAGCACTTCCACACCTCAGACTTCCCCAAGTCCGGCATGGAGATCGCCTTTGAAGGCACGTCGCTTTCTGGCTATCAACATGCAACTGCCGGCGACATCCTTCTTCCGCGGGTCGGTACACGCTGCATTGAGCGCAAGGCTGTAGTGGTGAGTGGCGAGAGTCCGTACTCTGACTCAGTGTTTCGAGTAAGAGCGCCGGCAGAACACCAGGAACGCGTTGTGCGATGGATCACCAGTCCCGAGTGCTCGATCTGGCGTCGAGGTGCAGCCCGAGGAGCCTGCGCGAAACATCTGACAGTCGCTACGCTTCTGGAAATGCCCGTTCCACTGTGAGCTGAGCAAGTCACGCAAGCTGCTGAGCGCGCTCACCAGGGCGCTCTATCTGTAAGAATGAACTGGGAGCGAGCGCACATGCATACCCTGTTGCTAGGAAATGGTGTTAACAGGGCCGCCCTTCAGAAGGACTGGACGCAGATCCTGCGCGAGCTCGCCGCACAGTTTAAGGCTGACGAGCTAATCCACCATCTGAACAATAAGCCCTTGTCGATGATCATCGAAGAGCTCTGCGCTCGATCAGAGGGCGTATTTCGGCATAACGAACACGCCGTAAAAGTGGCATTTGCCAAGCTGCTCGAACAGATCACTCCCATCGAAGCACACCGGAAAATTTGCGAGCCATTCGAGGTGATCCTCACCACGAATTATGATTTCACCATCGAAGAAGCCTTCGTTGGGCCGCTCTATAGTCCGGCATTCATTTTCCCCGAGTCCCGATACAGCCTGTTCCGCCGCTATCAAGCAGGCGCCAAACAGGTGTGGCACATTCACGGTGATTCAGACAGACCCGGCTCTATGGTCTTGGGGTACGACCAGTACGCGGGCAGCCTGCAAAAAATCCGCAACTACGTCACCGAAGGAGTGGATATCAAGAAGCTTGGCTACCGCCTGGCCTCCCCGGTAAAAAACGGCAACCTCGACTTCACCTCTAATCGAGAGATCTACTCCTGGGTCGACCATTTCCTCAGAGATCACCTGCACATTGTAGGGCTGGGAATGGACTTTACCGAGATCGATCTTTGGTGGTTGCTGCTCCATAAACGTCGACGACTTCACCAAACGGGCAAGGTTTTCTACTACCAGGCAGGTATCAAACCTAGCGAAGACACGCCCGTCACCTCGCTGATGAAGTCACTCAACGTGGAGGTTGTGCCTATTGTCGAAGACAGTTACGTTAACTGCTATCTGCGCATCGCCGATGAGATCACCCATCGGATCAAGGCATACCCCGAGCTGATGCCCATCCCTGCACGCCCCATGGATGAATACAGCTACCCAACGACCCGCGCCCCTCGGCAGAGAGAGAAGCAAGGAAGCTTTGGGTTCCCAGTAACGCCCGACGATTTGAAGCGCCTCAAGAGCCGTCGCTCCTAGTCCATTTCCACCTCGTACCAGTGCATGCATTGCACACCCCGCGTTCTACCCGGCTTGCGCTTAGGATGGTCAAACAAAACTCTAGCCTTGCGCTGGGCGGCGCAATACAGAGCAGTCCCGATGGCCATCGGTTTGGTGCCAAAGGGGCAGATCGCCAAGCGATTACACTCACTTTTCGAGGTTAATGCTGCACTGGCCGTCATGAGCAGATCGTAGGCGGCTTTAGGATTGTTCGCTCCGCAGTATTTAACGGTCGCGGCAGACGTTTCCAACAGCCGGCTGTTGGCCATGAAGGCCTCAAGATCCCAGGTTGCCTGGAAGGGCGGAATACCGAAAATGATGGTCACCTTCCGAACGAACTGACCATCATCGTCATTGAGCTTCTGGGTAAGCCTGCCGCCTTCAAACCCCAAAAAAGCCACCAAATGCACAGCGTCGTTCGCGGTGAGCATGCCCATGAATGGCGGAATTGGCTGCCGTGAAAAGCCGGTGCTTAGGTCAAACGCTGCGCCGTTGACTGCCCCCGCTTCAGCTGGCCGGCGTACATACTCCTGCGGCTCGACGTACAAGAAACCAACCCGTGGTCGCTTATGCGAGAACGTGTAGGCATACAGCAGCAGAGCAATCTCCGAGAAGTCCAAAGACGTAGCATCCACAGCGACTGATGCTGCCTTGAACTCCCGGGAGAAATCTTCCAGCCCGGACTCAGTGGCAAGGTACTGCTTCTCGCCAGCGTGCAGCACTCGGGTCTCAGGATCGTAACGCAATTGAACATTCCGGCGCGCCAAGAGCTTGGAACGCGCCATGGAGTACTCCGTACGATCATCCAATTTCTCGACGCCCGTGAACGCAATGTCCATCTTGGCCAAGCCGTCGAGCCCAGCCTCATCGATAAGGTCTTGTCTGATAAAGCGCACGTTAACCTCAGAACAGGGAGCCGGTGATTTTGGCAGTGGCCTCGTCGTCCTGTGAGTCGACGAGCTGCTTTACCAGAGACTCGAACTGCGAGTCCGATTGAGTGAGCATGATGTCGAGCTGTGCGGCTGTGAGTGTGATTTTGCGCCGTTTCCTGTAGCTAATTTTGAAGTGCGGCGCATAGATAGCATTCAGTACCAGCTCAAATTGAGCCGCATCGACCTCGGCTTTGTTCTTGGTGTCCTTGGTTTCCCGAAGTACTGACCAGATTTTCGCTTCACGCAGAATCGTCTTGGCCGGCTCAGCGAGTCGCGTTGCGTCAGCCTCGTTGATGGAGAAGTGATTGATTTCCGGCTCACTTTGGCTGCGACGCCTGTTGAACGCTTCGAAAAGCCCACCCAGCCGCCGGGCGAAATCAAGAAGCCGATAACCATGGGGGCCTAACTGCATAATGTCTTCAAACATGGCATCAGAGACCTGCTTAGCAGCGATCGCCTGATAATCATGCTCAACGCACAGAGGCCCACCGATATCGTCAGCTGACTTTCGCTGATAGGCCAAAAGCAGCGTGCTGTGGCAAAGCTCCTGGAAGAAGCGCAGGTTCGGTGCTGCGATCTTGCAAAAGCGTGAGAAGCCCGAATAGAGGATGTTCGGCCTTCGGGGGAGCCCAGCATAGAGATGGAATAAACAACCATAGAGGTTGTTGTCCACCCAGCCTCCCGGCTTGTAAAACACATCCGTCCTGGACCGACCGCTTTCCAGCAGTTGCTTGAACAGGCTCAACGCATCCTTGCCAGACTGGGTTTTGCGATTGAGGATCGCACCGAGCACGATGCTGGCTTCAGGGACTTCATCATTGATAAGGTCTTCGGCCCGTGTGTTGCCATCTAGACCTTGAAATTCGAGCCCCTTCTTGATCATCTCTGCGATGCGCCGGCGAAGAGGTAGGTCCGCCAGCGCCAAGCGCGCGATTTCGGGCGCATTGAGTTCTGGCAGGATCTGCTTCACACAGTTGGTCACATCCTGCCGGTAACCCTCCGTCAGCCGGTACGGCAAATGTACGGGGTCATGAAGCAACTCAGGCCTGAAAGATGGACAGGCGACCACCCCGTTCGCTTGGTAGATGCGGAAAAGGAAGAGCTCCGCAGCTAGGACTTCGAAGTCATTGTCCTTGACCAGATTGGACTCAAGATCAATGGTACGGATGTCATGAAGCTCGACGATTCGTTCCTCACGACTGGTCTTTAGATCAGTGACTGCATCACGCTTGTGAGCGATATGGACTGCAAAGCGTTGGCTAGGATGCTTGATCGCATCACAGACAATTTCTTGTTGCCGAGGCAGCAGGTTTTCGAACTCATCAACGAATACGCGAAATGCCAATGCGTCTAGCCGAGGCGAATGGTTGGCCAGGTCATTTGCAAGTGCCGTTAGAATTGTGGAGAAATGGACGAACCGCGGTAACTCACATTGATCGGGATTACGAACCCATAGATCGAAATCGGCCATGCGCTGCTCGATCAACAGCTGTAATGCCTCGATAGTGGGTTCAGGCAGCTCCAATTGCCGGACAAGCGTTTGCCCAAGGCGGGCCTTCGAAAGGTTCAGCGACCCACCCGCGAGGTTCTCGGCCGCGTCAATGTTCTTGATCGCCTGGCATATCTCGGCAACAAGACTCAGCGTCAGGTAGTGAGAGAAGGCAAAACCATCCTTCGGTTTCTGCAACCACTCTGCGGTCATGAGGGAGCAGAAGCCGGTATCTGGCCGAAAATAGAGGCCGAGGTTCGAGAACTCCTCATCACCAATGTTCTCACGGTGGGCACTGAAGGTTGAACCGTGGCAGAAGAACCTAAGGAACATCGTCTTTCCACAGCCACGACCACCAAGAATCCTGACCGACTTGCTGTCTTTGAAAATGCTGATGTGCTGAAAGAATGGTGGGACGATGAATTCCTGGAAGACGTCGGGCGGCAGGTTGTCAGCTCGGTTCTTCAGAAACGCGTCTGCTAGTGCTGGCATAGAGGTCATCTCCTGAAAAGAGGGGTCCAGTTCTCCGATTCCGCCCAGAGAAGGGACAACGAGTTGTTAGGTGTGGAATGCTCAAATCCGAGCACAAGATCCAGGCCATGCCTCGTCGTTCCCGGAATCCCCTTGTCCTTGGCTAGTTGATCGTAAAACTCCCTCGTATCTGCCGCGGTGTTGATTCCATCGACCGCCCACAACCCAGGCGTATTTGCCGACTCACTGAAAAACTGATGCCTTGCGTCCAACACCTCAATAGGTAGCACGGTCAGCCAAGGGAACTTCTTCAGTTCTTCGACTCCCTTGTGGAAGGCCACGAAGGGGCAGTACACCATGTGTATGCCCTTCATCTCCGCCAATTTGTTATCACGCACAAAGTCCTTGAATTGCTTGCCGGTACCCAACATGTCGTCGACAAACACCAGGCAGCGAACGTCTTCAGGCAACGTATTCAGCCTGTCTGGTCGGCAGGTGATGGATTTATTGATACGGGCATGCCGCTTGTAGTGGCGGATGATGACCACACCACTCTTGCCCGTGTCGGAGGCCTTGTTCCCATCCACACCGACAAACCGCAGAGGATAAGACCCGTTCGACTCTCCCAGTGCCTCAAGGAAAACCTCAATGCTTGGATGAGAATAGAGCTGCCATTGGCGGAGATAAGCCGGTAACACGCAGTGCAGCAACTGATCGATGGAGCTTTCAATCATTCCCTGGGAGCGGAAGATCAATCGCTCCAGGATGCGCGCTGCGAAATACAGCTCTTCTTCGGACTGGAAGTTATCCAGCCAGCGATCGAGAGTGCTTTCCTCGGTGCCGGTGATCACTCCTCGTTGAAGCATGCTGCGAAAACGACGCGCAACATCGTTGTAGAGTGAATAGTGCCTATCGGGAACATGGAAGGGCATGAAGCATCCTTTGCTGATGTGACTTCGGCTCACGGGGCAACCCGATGTCCAGAGTGGCCTTGCCTGCATCTATGCTGGCCTTTCGCCAAGATTGCTCAGTCTGCAGGGTCGAAGCAAGCGTAATTCGTCATTGAAAGAAAAACACCGTACGCCTCGGCGAACCCACGTAGCTAACCCCAACCATAAGCGCAATGGTGTCCACCTATAAATACGTGGTCACCATTACTCTCATCATAAGGCCCCTAAGTGCCAGCGAACCTCCTATCCCAAGCCATTGAAAGCTCAAATCGTCCAGGAGCGTATTGGAATATTTCACGCTCCTCGGCGCGCCCGATGCTTCCTTTTAGCCACTATTCGTTCGTATGATCGAACCGCCAGGTAACCCTCTGGCTGCTCAAGTATGGGGATTTCACCGTTGCAATGGATTTCGCGAGAGAGGATCAATCCACCCAGCACACGAAGAAACGTGTGGGAGAACGACAGCGCCCTACCCATGGGCACCTGGGTTGTCTGGTGGTATGGCCGGTTAGTCAAAAATACTGCTGCTGAGACGGTCCCCTTGGTGGAAGTTGCCCTGCAAAAGCTCGACGGAGACCGGCTGACAAGTGAATACGGGACCATCAAGATTGCGGTCAGCCGCTTACTATTTTACCCGCGCGGTCTCATTCTCGAGGACAGACGCCCTGTCGCACGCGCTGCCGTTGAAAGTCACTGGTTCGACGTCGAGTTCGGCTACAGCGGCTGGAGTTTCTTCAGAGCGTCTGACCTGGGGTTTTGCTCTTCCAATAGCGAATTTCGATTGCCTGAAAGCTGCAGCGGTGACTGGTCGCTCGCTTTCAAACAGGCCAAGGGAACAGTCCTTCTCAACTGCGTAGACTATCTGGTCCGCGGGTATGCTCATCGATCAGAAATACCTCGGATCCTCACTACCTACAGTTGGGGGCCAGCGAAGCGCCGGCTTCTGGCTAAATCGACACCTGCTGAAGAACAAGGTCTGAGCGACCGGCTAGTCGTCTACCCGCACCCGGATATGGTTTCAGCAGATGAGACTTTCCTCGCTTATCTCGCAAACGATAGTCATACGATTAAAGCCGCTCAAAGCATTTTTGCGGACGCGGACACGCAGGCCTTTAGAAGTGGTCAACCCCACACCTTGCAGGTTATGCCCTGGTTTAAGGGCAGAACACGCCTGCAATGCCGCGGCATATGGCTTAACAAGGGCCAAGACTTCCTATGCCTTGAATTGTTAGCGTTTGATGCACCAAAAGGTAAATTGATCGACTGCCGCATTTCCCGTCGAACCAAGACTGAAGCAGCGGTAGACGATTGGGTAAGATCGAAAGAAATTCAACGAAAATTGACCGAGGATGATATGGACTTCTGCATGACTGATTTCCATCAGCCACGCAGCCCCTATCCACGATATGACCTCGAGGCTGGCGATCTCAGTGCAGGCGTAGACGCTAACAAGATTAGATCCTACGTAGACGCCCCCTACGACCGCACCATCACTGTGCCGAATGACCGGCCAGCACCTGACAAAGTATCGACTGGTGACACACTGGGTTCTGGGGACAGCGATACTGCAAAGGCCACGGTCACGGCCAGTGCGGTAGAAGCAGAGTTCAGTGGCGCTCTTCAAGAAATGTGGAAGTCTTTTCTTCGACTTCGCGCTGCGGGGCTGCTCCAAAATGTGCGCTGGTACGCGCCCCTCCAGGCGATCGCCTCGCGGCCGCCTGAGTACATCCCATTTTCGGAGCGAAACTACGATGAGCCGGAAGACCCCCAAGGTAAATTGAGAAAGTGGTTATACCTACACGACACTAAATGCCGCGGCATGATGATCTTCTTGCTGTGGACTTCCCGACAGATGTACATGGTCGTGGAGACTGAGCGTCGTCGCTGGGTGAGCAAGGATGGTGACTTGAAGGAAGAAAGCTGCAGTGGCTTGATCTGCCTGGTCGAAAACAAGGAGGATGTCCAAAAGGTTCACCAGTTCATTGACAGAGGACTACCTAGGCACAAAGGGATCTTCGCGAAGCTGGTCAAGGAGTCTAAATGGCCCTTGGATGGTCCATACGCCATCTTCCCCCATCGCACTCAGAATGATAAAGATGCCTGGTTGGATGCCGCTGCGCTAAATGCCCTTAGGCTGTTGGCGCTGATGGAAAATTGACCCACCCTGCCGATTGAAATTTGACCCAGGGCGGATTGCTGATTTTGTTACCAGCAACTGTGGATAAGTCTACCAGCGCAGCTGCTGTTGCCCCCACTCCTTC
>NZ_BQHO01000069.1 GCF_021601385.1 Pseudomonas parasichuanensis
TAAGGGACAGCCTCCATGGCGCCCTAACCACAACCGCAGCGCCCCCTCCAACGCCGTGTCATGAATGCTCATGCCCTGCCGCCGGTAGCGCTCGATGACCTGCCCATGCGGATGCCCGAAACCGTTATGCCGTCCCCGGGAAATCAGCGCCCCGCGAGGCGCTGTAGCCTTGATGAACGGCCCGGTAGACGACGACCGGCTGCCATGGTGCGGCGCCTGCAGCCAGTCGATGCGCGGATCGTCCGTCGCGGCCAACCAGGCCCGCTCGGCACCGGCCTCCATGTCGCCTGCCAGCAACAGCCTCTCGCCATTGGCCTCGACCCGTAGCACGCAGGAGCGCTCGTTGCTGTTGGGCCCGGCCGGCCAATGCCAGAGCTCGAAATCGACACCATCCCATTGCCAACGCTCGCCACTCTTGCACGGCTGGCCGTGCAAACTTGCCTCCAACGCCATTGCCTCCCCCGCCAGCACCCGCTTCACCGCTAACCCACGATGAACGGCCCCGGCACCACCGGCGTGGTCGGCATGGGCATGGCTGATCATCATCAGGTCCAATTGCCGCACCCCAAGCTTGCGCAAGGTCGGCAGCACCACGCTTTCGCCCAAATCGCTCTCCCCCATCGCGGGGCCGGCGTCATACAGCAGGCTGTGATGGCGAGTGCGCAGCAACACCGCCAACCCCTGGCCAACGTCCAGCTGCCAGACTTCAACCTGGCCATGCGGCACCTGCTCGCGTGGCGCCCACAGGGCCAGCAGCAGGACCGCGCCCGGCACACGCAAGGGCACGCCCCGAGGCAACAGCACCAGCAACGCGCCAAGCCCCACCAGCAGCCCAGCCCACAGCGGCAGGGGCTCGGCAATCCACGCCGGCGCAAGCCCTGCTACCCAGGCAAGCCAGCCGAACAGGCCATGCAGCGAAACGCCCGCCAGCCACAACAGCCCCTCCCCCACCCAGGGCAGCGGCAGCAGCGCGGTACCGAGCAAGGCCAGTGGCAGCACCGCCAGGCTGAGCCACGGCACTGCCAGCAAGTTGGCCAGCGGCGCCGTAATGCTGATCGGCAGGCCCAGCGCCAGCAACACCGGCAACAGGCCCACGGCAATTACCCATTGCGCCCGCGTCCAGGCCTGCCAGGGCCGCCAGGCGCCCAGCCGGGCGGAAAAACACAACGCCAACACCGCTACAGCGCCAAACGACAACCAGAAGCCCGGCAACAGGCTGGCCAACGGCTCGACCAGCAGCACCCCCAGCAGCGCCAGCAACAAGGGCAACCCCGCGCCCAGCTGACGAAAGCGCAGGCGCCACAGCAGTACCACCGCCAACATCAGGCAGGCACGCTGCACCGGCACACCAAAACCTGCCAGCCAGCCATACAACAGCGCCGCGCCCATGGCCAGGCCGCAGGCCCAGGGCAGCCAAGGCAAGCGTCGCGGCCACCCGCCCAGGCGTGCCAGCCCGGCCACCGCGCCATAGACCAACCCGGCCAGAAGCCCGATATGCTGCCCGGAGATCACCAGCAGATGGACCGTGCCGGTGGCTTGCAGGGTCTGCCAGTCCTGGCGCGCCAGCCCCGCGCCATCGCCCAGCACCAGCGCCGCCAGGGCCGCCTCGCGCCCGTGCGCATCGACCGCCAGCAAGCGCTGGCGGATGCCGTCGCGCCAGTCGTGGGCGGGCGCGCCCAGCCGTTCACCGGCCTTGACCGTGCCGGTGGCGCCGATGCGCCGCGCCAGCAGGGTCGCCTCACGGTCCGGGCCATGGGGGTTGAGCAAACCATGGGGGCGACGCAGGTTGACCGCCAGCCGCCAGCGCTCCCCGATGCGCAGTTCGGGGCCATCGAACCAGCTCAGCTGCAGACGTTGCGGCAGTTCAGCCCGGCGCGAAAGGGGCTGCTCCAGTTCAAAACGCACACCCCGTTCGCTACGGGCCGGCAGGCCGACCACCCGCCCCTCCAGCCACAAGGTGCGCCCGTCCAACGCCACGGCCAGCCGATCGTCCAGCGCCTGCTGCGCCGACCAGCAGGCCCAGCAAAGCCCCAGCAGGTAACAGCCAAGCGGCCAGCCCCGCGTACGCAGGCAGGCCAACCCCAGCAATGACAGTGCCAGCAACCACCCGACCGGTGGCAGAGCAGGCAGAAAGCGCAGGCTCAACAGCCCGAGCGCGAGCGCAAGCATCCCTGTGCGCATGAGATAGAGCTCCAGCAGCGGAAAACGCCCCTGAGGCTTAGCTGATCAAGCGGGAAATCTTGCTAAACAATTGTCACAAACTCTGAACGAGGCTGCGGTTCAATCAAGGCATACTGACGCCCTTCAACCCCGCCGGGAGCCCACATGCCGCGCCGTCTGTTCAAACGCTACATGCCGGACCCGACCAGCATCCGGGAACACAAGTCGTTACGCTTTTTCGGCAAGCTGCTCCACGACCCCAACCTCTGGCACCTCAACCGCCATTCGGTGGCGCGGGCCATGGGTGTCGGCCTGTTCGCGGCCTTGATCCCCATCCCCATGCAGATGCTGCTGGCCGCCGCCCTGGCGATCCCGGTACGCGGCAACCTGCCCATTGCGGTGAGCCTGGTGTGGCTGACCAACCCGCTGACCATGCCGCCAGTGTTCTTCGTCACCTACATGACCGGCGCCTGGCTGATGCAGGTACCGCCGCGCACGCTGCCCGAAGAAATCACCGTCGACTGGGTCACCGACCAGCTTGCGACAATCTGGCAACCCTTCCTGTTGGGCTCGGTGGTGTGCGGGGTGGTGCTCGGCGTGCTCGCCTACTTCACCACCCAGTTCTACTGGCGCTGGTGGGTGGGCCGGCAGTGGCGCCGGCGCCAGTGCCGCTGCCTACGCCCGCATGCCGCGGCCGCTGACCAGCAGGCGGATGCACAGCAGGTACAGCAACGCGGTAGCCACCAGCATGAAGCTGATCGCGGTGCCAATGCTGATGTCCGACACCCCTAGGATGCCGTAGCGGAACGAGTTGACCATGTGCAGCACCGGGTTGGCCAACGACACGGTCTGCCAGAACGGCGGCAGCAGGGTGATCGAGTAGAACACCCCACCCAGGTAGGTCAGCGGCGTCAGCACGAAGGTCGGGATGATCGAGATATCGTCGAAATTGCGCGCGAACACCGCGTTGACGAAGCCCAGCAGCGAGAAGATGGTCGCGGTCAGCAACACCACCGCCACGGTCACACCCAGGTGATGCACCTGCAAGTGAGTGAAGAACAGCGACAGGATCGTGACGATCACCCCCACCGCCAAGCCACGCAGCACACCGCCCAATACGTAGCCGACCAGGATGATGTGCGGCGACACCGGCGACACCATCAACTCTTCGATGGAGCGCTGGAACTTGCTGCCGAAGAAGCTCGACACCACGTTGCCGTAGGAGTTGGTGATCACCGACATCATGATCAGCCCCGGCACGATGTACTCCATGTAGGTGAAGCCGCCCATGTCGCCGATCTGCCGGCCGATCAGGTTCCCGAAGATCACGAAGTACAGCACCATGGTGATCGCCGGCGGCAGCAGGGTCTGCGGCCAGATGCGCAAGAAGCGCCGCACTTCGCGGTAGACGATGGTGTTCAGGGCCACCCAGTTGGTGCGCAGCTCCACACTCATACGGCCACCTTCGACAGGTTTTTTTCCACCAGGGACACGAACAGCTCCTCGAGTCGGTTGGTCTTGTTGCGCAGGCTCTGCACCTCGATGTTCTTCAGCGCCAGCTGGCCAAACAGCGCGGTGATGCCGATGTCTTTCTCCACCTGCACTTCCAGGGTGTGCGGGGTGATCAGCCGGCACGGGTAGCCGTGCAGCTCAGGCGCGGCGGGCAGGTCGTGCTTGAGGTCAAGCACGAAGGTCTCGACATGCAGCTTGCCCAGCAACTGGCGCATGCTGGTGTTCTCGACGATGGTGCCGTGGTCGATGATGCCGATGTTGCGGCACAGCTGCTCGGCCTCTTCGAGGTAGTGGGTGGTGAGGATGATGGTGATGCCCTTCTGGTTGAGCTCGGTGAGGAAGCTCCACATCGAACGGCGCAGCTCGATGTCCACCCCCGCGGTCGGCTCGTCGAGAATCAGCAGGCGCGGTTCGTGGATCAGCGCGCGGGCGATCATCAGGCGGCGTTTCATGCCCCCGGACAGCGAGCGCGACTGCACGTCACGCTTGTCCCACAGCCCCAGTTGGGTCAGATACTGCTCGGCACGCTCCTTGGCCAGCTTCGGCGGGATGCCGTAGTAGCCCGCTTGCGTGACGACGATGTCGAAGGTCTTCTCGAACTGGTTGAAGTTGAACTCCTGGGGCACCACGCCCAGGCAGCGCTTGAGCGCAGCCGGTTCGCGGTCCAGGTCGTGGCCGAACACGTTGACCGTGCCGCTGGTCTTGTTCACCAGGGTGGAGAGGATGCCGATGGTGGTGGACTTGCCGGCGCCATTGGGGCCCAGCAAGGCGAAGAAGTCGCCTTCGGCTACGTCCAGGTCGATGCCCTTGAGGGCCTGGAAGCCGTTGCCGTAGGTCTTGGTCAGCTGTCGGATGGACAGGGCGGAACTCATAGCGGGTCACGTACCGGATCAAGAATGGTTCAGGACACGCCAGGCAAAGTCACTGGCGCAGTGAGTGCGGCCATGGTGCAAGGGCTGGCCGCACAAGTACAGTCACATCTATTGATAATGACTATCGAAGTGGCGTCACGTCAGGGCAGTCATCACTGCAGCCTGGTAGGCCGGGCGCTGCTTGAGGCGCTCGTACCAGGCCTCCAGGTGGTACATGGCCGGGCGTTCGATGGGCATCTCGAACCAGGCGTAGATGAAACTGCCCAGGGGGATATCGCCCATGCCGATCTGCTCACCGGACAGGTACGGCTGTTTGGCCAGGGTTTCGTCGGCGATGGCCAGCAACTGGGCGCATTGCTTGTGCGCGGCGTTGATCGCCACCCAGTCGCGCTGGTCTTCGGGGGTGCGCAGCAGGCCCCAGAACAGCGGGCGGAACGGGGTGGCGAAGGACGAGGTGGTCCAGTCCATCCATTTGTCCGCCAGGGCACGCTGGCGCGGGTCGTCGAGGTACCAGCCCTGCTCCTCGCCGTACTCGGCGCACAGGTAGCGGACGATGGCGTTGGACTCCCACAGCACCAGGTCGCCGTCTTCGAGCATGGGTACCAGGCCGTTGGGGTTGAGGGCCCGGTAGTGTGGTTCGTTGACCACGCCGAAGGCGCCGCCGGCGTCGATGGATTCGAAATCCAGGCCCAGTTCGTGGGCGATCCACAGCGCCTTGCGCACATTGCTCGAATTCTTGCGGCCCCAGATCTTCAGCATGGCAATGTCCTTATGAATGCGGGAGGGGGACAGTCTACTCCAGGGTTGGGAGTTGTGTGGGGCTGACAGGTGTTCGCCGAGAGTCTTGCAGCGCTTATGAGATCGAGCGCCGCCCGCGCGGCGCATCGCTGGCAAGCCAGCTTCCACATTTGTTTCGGGCCAGTTACTCCTGAATGTTCATCACTGTCCGCCTTATTGGTTCGACTCGATATTGAGGTGTGCACCACTGGCGCCCCACCTGACTTGAGACATGCACCAAGGCGTGCAGCGGTACCTTCACAGGAATAATTGGCCCGAAACAAATGTGGGAGCTGGCTTGCCAGCGATGCGCCGCGCGGGCGGCGCTCGATCTCATAGGCGGCAAAAGGCTCCCGGCGAACACCTGCAAGCCCTCACGCCATCTTGAAGGGAACGCCTCCAAACCTGTCAGACATTTCCGAACCTGAAACCAAATGCTTCAGCCAGCAGAGCTTGGGAACTATCCTACGCGCCTGCCGGAAGCTGCCGCGTTGTCGGGGAAACACCTCAGGGCTAACTTCACCCGGTCGCCATATCTGGTGACCGGGTGTGAGAAACCCGAGCTGCATAACGCATCAGCGGTTCCTTCCATGGTGGCCGTGTACGGGCAGACTTCGGTCTGGCCGGGTTTGCCTTATGCCCCGGATTTCTCACCTCGTACACGGCTGCCACCCTGCTCTCGTGAGAAAAGACCCGGATGGTGGTTTTCCAAAACCGCATAAGGATTTTGATCATGAAAAAAATCGTCCCCGACC
>NZ_BQHO01000070.1 GCF_021601385.1 Pseudomonas parasichuanensis
TCAATGAAATCGAGTAGGACGGAGCACGAGAAACTTTGTCTGAATATGGGGGGACCATCCTCCAAGGCTAAATACTACTGACTGACCGATAGTGAACCAGTACCGTGAGGGAAAGGCGAAAAGAACCCCGGAGAGGGGAGTGAAATAGAACCTGAAACCGTATGCGTACAAGCAGTGGGAGCCTACTTTGTTAGGTGACTGCGTACCTTTTGTATAATGGGTCAGCGACTTATATTCAGTGGCGAGCTTAACCGAATAGGGGAGGCGTAGCGAAAGCGAGTCTTAATAGGGCGCTTTAGTCGCTGGGTATAGACCCGAAACCGGGCGATCTATCCATGGGCAGGTTGAAGGTTAGGTAACACTGACTGGAGGACCGAACCGACTACCGTTGAAAAGTTAGCGGATGACCTGTGGATCGGAGTGAAAGGCTAATCAAGCTCGGAGATAGCTGGTTCTCCTCGAAAGCTATTTAGGTAGCGCCTCATGTATCACTGTAGGGGGTAGAGCACTGTTTCGGCTAGGGGGTCATCCCGACTTACCAAACCGATGCAAACTCCGAATACCTACAAGTGCCGAGCATGGGAGACACACGGCGGGTGCTAACGTCCGTCGTGAAAAGGGAAACAACCCAGACCGTCAGCTAAGGTCCCAAAGTCATGGTTAAGTGGGAAACGATGTGGGAAGGCTTAGACAGCTAGGAGGTTGGCTTAGAAGCAGCCACCCTTTAAAGAAAGCGTAATAGCTCACTAGTCGAGTCGGCCTGCGCGGAAGATGTAACGGGGCTCAAACCATGCACCGAAGCTACGGGTATCACCTTTAGGTGATGCGGTAGAGGAGCGTTCTGTAAGCCTGTGAAGGTGAGTTGAGAAGCTTGCTGGAGGTATCAGAAGTGCGAATGCTGACATGAGTAACGACAATGGGAGTGAAAAACTCCCACGCCGAAAGACCAAGGTTTCCTGCGCAACGTTAATCGACGCAGGGTTAGTCGGTCCCTAAGGCGAGGCTGAAAAGCGTAGTCGATGGAAAACAGGTTAATATTCCTGTACTTCCAGTTATTGCGATGGAGGGACGGAGAAGGCTAGGCCAGCTTGGCGTTGGTTGTCCAAGTTTAAGGTGGTAGGCTGAGATCTTAGGCAAATCCGGGATCTCAAGGCCGAGAGCTGATGACGAGTGCTCTTTAGAGCGCGAAGTGGTTGATGCCATGCTTCCAAGAAAAGCTCCTAAGCTTCAGATAACTGGGAACCGTACCCCAAACCGACACAGGTGGTTAGGTAGAGAATACCAAGGCGCTTGAGAGAACTCGGGTGAAGGAACTAGGCAAAATGGCACCGTAACTTCGGGAGAAGGTGCGCCGGCGAGGGTGAAGGACTTGCTCCGTAAGCCCATGCCGGTCGAAGATACCAGGCCGCTGCGACTGTTTATTAAAAACACAGCACTCTGCAAACACGAAAGTGGACGTATAGGGTGTGACGCCTGCCCGGTGCCGGAAGGTTAATTGATGGGGTTAGCGCAAGCGAAGCTCTTGATCGAAGCCCCGGTAAACGGCGGCCGTAACTATAACGGTCCTAAGGTAGCGAAATTCCTTGTCGGGTAAGTTCCGACCTGCACGAATGGCGTAACGATGGCGGCGCTGTCTCCACCCGAGACTCAGTGAAATTGAAATCGCTGTGAAGATGCAGTGTATCCGCGGCTAGACGGAAAGACCCCGTGAACCTTTACTATAGCTTTGCACTGGACTTTGAGCTTGCTTGTGTAGGATAGGTGGGAGGCTTTGAAGTGGGGACGCCAGTTCTCATGGAGCCATCCTTGAAATACCACCCTGGCAACCTTGAGGTTCTAACTCAGGTCCGTTATCCGGATCGAGGACAGTGTATGGTGGGTAGTTTGACTGGGGCGGTCTCCTCCCAAAGAGTAACGGAGGAGTACGAAGGTGCGCTCAGACCGGTCGGAAATCGGTCGTAGAGTATAAAGGCAAAAGCGCGCTTGACTGCGAGACAAACACGTCGAGCAGGTACGAAAGTAGGTCTTAGTGATCCGGTGGTTCTGTATGGAAGGGCCATCGCTCAACGGATAAAAGGTACTCCGGGGATAACAGGCTGATACCGCCCAAGAGTTCATATCGACGGCGGTGTTTGGCACCTCGATGTCGGCTCATCACATCCTGGGGCTGAAGCCGGTCCCAAGGGTATGGCTGTTCGCCATTTAAAGTGGTACGCGAGCTGGGTTTAGAACGTCGTGAGACAGTTCGGTCCCTATCTGCCGTGGACGTTTGAGATTTGAGAGGGGCTGCTCCTAGTACGAGAGGACCGGAGTGGACGAACCTCTGGTGTTCCGGTTGTCACGCCAGTGGCATTGCCGGGTAGCTATGTTCGGAAGAGATAACCGCTGAAAGCATCTAAGCGGGAAACTTGCCTCAAGATGAGATCTCACTGGGATCTTGAATCCCCTGAAGGGCCGTCGAAGACTACGACGTTGATAGGTTGGGTGTGTAAGCGCTGTGAGGCGTTGAGCTAACCAATACTAATTGCCCGTGAGGCTTGACCATATAACACCCAAGCAATTTGCA
>NZ_BQHO01000071.1 GCF_021601385.1 Pseudomonas parasichuanensis
GCATTAAGTTGACCGCCTGGGGAGTACGGCCGCAAGGTTAAAACTCAAATGAATTGACGGGGGCCCGCACAAGCGGTGGAGCATGTGGTTTAATTCGAAGCAACGCGAAGAACCTTACCAGGCCTTGACATGCAGAGAACTTTCCAGAGATGGATTGGTGCCTTCGGGAACTCTGACACAGGTGCTGCATGGCTGTCGTCAGCTCGTGTCGTGAGATGTTGGGTTAAGTCCCGTAACGAGCGCAACCCTTGTCCTTAGTTACCAGCACGTTATGGTGGGCACTCTAAGGAGACTGCCGGTGACAAACCGGAGGAAGGTGGGGATGACGTCAAGTCATCATGGCCCTTACGGCCTGGGCTACACACGTGCTACAATGGTCGGTACAGAGGGTTGCCAAGCCGCGAGGTGGAGCTAATCTCACAAAACCGATCGTAGTCCGGATCGCAGTCTGCAACTCGACTGCGTGAAGTCGGAATCGCTAGTAATCGCAAATCAGAATGTTGCGGTGAATACGTTCCCGGGCCTTGTACACACCGCCCGTCACACCATGGGAGTGGGTTGCACCAGAAGTAGCTAGTCTAACCTTCGGGAGGACGGTTACCACGGTGTGATTCATGACTGGGGTGAAGTCGTAACAAGGTAGCCGTAGGGGAACCTGCGGCTGGATCACCTCCTTAATCGACGACATCAGCCTGCTGATGAGCTCCCACACGAATTGCTTGATTCATGATGTAAAGACGATCAAGACCCTATATAGGTCTGTAGCTCAGTTGGTTAGAGCGCACCCCTGATAAGGGTGAGGTCGGCAGTTCAAATCTGCCCAGACCTACCAATATGCGGGGCCATAGCTCAGCTGGGAGAGCGCCTGCCTTGCACGCAGGAGGTCAGCGGTTCGATCCCGCTTGGCTCCACCACTTTCGCTGTACTTGATCAGAACTTAGAAATGAACATTCGGCAATGAATGTTGATTTCTGACTTTTGTCAGATCGTTCTTTAAAAATTCGGATATGTGATAGATAGACTGACACGCACTTTCACTGGTGTGTGATCAGGCTAAGGTAAAATTTGTGAGTTCTGCTCTTAATTGAGCGAAATGCGAATTTTCGGCGAATGTCGTCTTCACAGTATAACCAGATTGCTTGGGGTTATATGGTCAAGTGAAGAAGCGCATACGGTGGATGCCTTGGCAGTCAGAGGCGATGAAAGACGTGGTAGCCTGCGATAAGCTTTGGGGAGTCGGCAAACAGACTGTGATCCAGAGATCTCTGAATGGGGGAACCCAGCCAGCACAAGCTGGTTATCTTGTACTGAATACATAGGTGCAAGAGGCGAACCAGGGGAACTGAAACATCTAAGTACCCTGAGGAAAAGAAATCAACCGAGATTCCCTTAGTAGTGGCGAGCGAACGGGGACCAGCCCTTAAGTTGGTTTGAGATTAGTGGAACGCTCTGGAAAGTGCGGCCATAGTGGGTGATAGCCCCGTACACGAAAATCTCTTATCAATGAAATCGAGTAGGACGGAGCACGAGAAACTTTGTCTGAATATGGGGGGACCATCCTCCAAGGCTAAATACTACTGACTGACCGATAGTGAACCAGTACCGTGAGGGAAAGGCGAAAAGAACC
>NZ_BQHO01000072.1 GCF_021601385.1 Pseudomonas parasichuanensis
GAAGGAGTGGGGGCAACAGCAGCTGCGCTGGTAGACTTATCCACAGTTGCTGGTAACAAAATCAGCAATCCGCCCTGGGTCAAATTTCAATCGGCAGGGTGGGTCAATTTTCCATCAGCGCCAACACCCTTGGGCCCCAGTTCCAGCGCCAACCCCTGGGACAGGAACTGCACGAACGCCTTGGTAGCGCCATACACCGTCATGCCCAGCTCCGGCGCCAGCCCCACCACCGAACCGATATTGACGATCGCACCACTGCCCTGCTCGGCCAGGCGTGGGCCGATGGCGGCCGCCAGGCGGGTGACGGCGGTAACGTTCAGGCCGATCAGGCGTTCGAGGCTTTCGCCGTTCTGCCCGAGGAAGCCACCCGACTGGCCTTGGCCTGCGTTGTTGATCAGTACGCCGATGCGGCCATCTTCACGCAAACGGGCTTCGACCTTGGCCAGGGCATCTTCCTGCGTCAGGTCGGCGACCAGCACCTCGACCGCGACAGCAAATTGCTCATGCAGGTGATCGGCCAGGGCCTCCAGCCGCGTCTGATCGCGGGCGACCAGCACCAGGTCGTGGCCGCGCTGGGCGAAGCGTTCGGCATAGGTGGCGCCGATGCCGCTGGAGGCGCCGGTGACAAGAACGGTAGGCAAGGCACTCATGGGTAGATCCTCAAGGTTGGGTGTGCTTGCCATTATGATTACGACCATAATCTAACCGTGTCAACATTTTGATGATGAACGACATCAATGTATGATGAGCCCAACCACCCCGGTGCAGGAGTCGCCCCGCCATGAAAGTCAGCAAGGCACAAGCCCAAGCCAACCGCGCGCACATTGTCGAGACGGCCTCTGCGCTGTTTCGCGAGCGGGGGTATGACGGGGTTGGGGTGGCGGACCTGATGGCCGCTGCCGGTTTCACCCATGGCGGGTTCTACAAGCACTTCGGCTCCAAGGCCGACCTCATGGCCGAGGCTGCGGCCTGTGGCCTGGCCAGCAGCGCGGCCCGCAGCGAAGGGGTCGATCTGGCGGACTACCTGGGCCAGTACCTGTCCAGGGAGCACCGCGACAATCCGGCAGTCGGCTGCACCCTGGCGGCCCTGAGTAACGATGCGGCGCGCCAGCCCGAGGCGGTCAAGGCGGTGTTTGCCGAAGGGCTGGAGCAGTTGCTGGAGACGCTGCGGGTGGCCGATGGGCCAGCCGATGCTGCCGATGCACAGGCTCAGCGTGCCCGGCGCTTGAGCGTAATTGCCATGCTCGTGGGTGCTATCACGCTTTCCCGGGCCTGCCCGGATGATTCGGCGTTGGCGGATGAAATTCTTGAGGCTTGTCGAGCACGACTGCTTCCACCGCAATAACCTTCACTCGGACACTGCCCTGCACTGCACACAACCTCCAGACCTAGCAGGGCCCTGTGGGAGCGGCTTTGAACTGGCCTAATGATTTTGGACACCTTCTTCGGGCGCTATGATGGCGCCCAATTGGAGGCAAAATCAGTGCGTAAATCTTACTCAAGAGAATACAAAGTCCAAGCTGCCGAGATGGTGCTGGA
>NZ_BQHO01000073.1 GCF_021601385.1 Pseudomonas parasichuanensis
CCGGGCTTGCGTTCGATCAGCGGGAGGTAGTGCTGCCAGTCATAGCTGACCTGGTCGCGATCCAGCAAGCGGACATGGCTGGCGATCAGCGCGTCGTCAGCCACCACCTCGATTCGCGTCGGATACAAACGGCTGCTGACCCACTTACCCGCATACTCACACGGCACCGAGTAGCGGTTGCGCCCGACGCTGACCAGGCAGGTGCTGGAGACCCGCGCAGGCCGCTCGACGTAACCGTCGAATGGCGCTGGCACAGGCATCAGTTCAGCGCGCTCCAACTCCAGCACTTCGGCCACACTCAGCCCGCTGTATTGAGGGTGCGTCAGCTCGTTCCAAAGCGCGCGGCAGCGCTGGCCCAGCCAGGCATTGAGTTCCTCGAAGGAGTGAAACTGGCAGTCCTGGGCGTCTAGCCAGATACGCCTGCGGCTGTCTTGCACGTTCTTTTCAACGATGCCCTTTTCCCAACCAGCGGCGACGTTGCAGAAGTCCGGATCGAACAGGTAATGCGCGCACATCACCGCAAAGCGCGCATTCACCGCCCGGCCTTTGCCCTTATTGACCTTGTCGACGGCGGTCTTCATGTTGTCGTAGATGCCCCGGCGCGGCACGCCGCCCAAGGAGCCGAACGAGCGTGTATGGGCGTCAAATAACATCTCATGGCCCTGGCTCGGATACGCCACAAGCCAGAACGCACGGCTGGCACACAGCTTCAGATGTGCCACCTGCATACGCCGGTAAATGCCGCCGACCAGCAAGCCTTCCTCGCTCCAGTCAAACTGAAACGCCTCGCCAAGAGCAAAGGTCAGCGGCACAAAGGCCTGCGACGCCTTGCCCTGTCCCCCTCGCCAGGCACGGATAAACGCGGTGAGCTGGCTGTAGCCACCGTCATAACCTTCGGCTTTGATTTGCGCCAACAGCGCCTTGGCACTGCGCCGCTGTTGCTTGGGCCGCAGCGAATCGGCTTTTAGCGCCTGCTCCAGCGTGGCGTGAAAAGGGCTGAGTTTGTTGAAGATCGCGCGGCGTTGGTAGACCGGCGGCTTGGCCTCAGGTGCTCTGACCCACTTGCGAATCGTGTTGCGCGCCAACCCGGTGCGCTTGGCTATCTCATGCAGCGACAGCTTGTCGCGGAAATACATCCGGCGAATTTTGCCCATCATTTCCATACTGATCACCCTGTGTTCTCCTGCTCAAAAATTGAGCAGAAGCAGTTGAACACCTGGGTCAGTTTTCAGTCGGCAGAACAGCCTCTACTGGGTCAGTTTTCGGTCAGCGGCAACA
>NZ_BQHO01000074.1 GCF_021601385.1 Pseudomonas parasichuanensis
TGAACTGGCCTAATGATTTTGGACACCTTCTTCGGGCGCTATGATGGCGCCCAATTGGAGGCAAAATCAGTGCGTAAATCTTACTCAAGAGAATACAAAGTCCAAGCTGCCGAGATGGTGCTGGACGGAGGCCAGTCAGTTCCGGAAGTCTGTGCAGCCCTTGGGCTGGGGCCTACGGCCCTTCGTCGTTGGGTTGAGCAAGTGCGCGAAGAGCGAGCCGGCAAGGTTCCGGCTGGAGCCAAAGCGATCACGCCTGAGCAGCAACGAATTGAAGAACTCGAAGCGCTGGTTCGGCAAAAGGATCGGGATATCGAAATCTTAAAAAAGGCCAGTGCTCTTCTGCTTCGGGACTCCAAAGATCGTTCTCGCTGATCAACGAGCTGAGTGAGCAATACCCTGTTATCGACTGCTGCCGCGTGCTTGGGGTCAAGCGCAGTAGTTTCTACGCATGGCGCAAACGGCAAGGGCTTGAAAACCCAGACAGAGATGCTCTGCGCCTGCGGGTAATCAAGCACTTCAACGAATCGCGAAATGCCTCTGGCTCGCGAACGCTGGTGCAGGAATTGCGGCGTGAAGGCCATGAAATTGGGCGATACAAGGTGCGTGCGTTAATGCGCGAAGCTGGCCTGAAGTGCAAGCAGCGCAGGCCGCACCGCTATCGATCTTCGGGGGCAGAAGCATTGATTGCCGAGAACCAGCTGAAGCGCAATTTCAAGGTTTCGACGATCAATGAGGTTTGGTGTGGCGATGTCACTTACATCCAGGTCGGGAGGCGCTGGCTGTACCTGGCCGCCGTGATTGATCTGTATGCCCGCCGAGTAGTGGGTTGGGCGTTCTCGATGATTGCAGATGCCAATTTAGCTTGTAACGCCCTGCGCATGGCCGCCGAGTCACGGGGTAGGCCGGAGGGTGTCATGTTTCATTCAGATCAGGGCTGCCAGTACACCAGCCACAAATTCAGGGCTGCACTCGATGAGTACAACTTGAACCAGAGCATGAGCCATCGAGGCCAATGCTGGGATAACGCCGCTATGGAGCGCTTCTTCGGCGCATTGAAATCAGAGTGGATGCCGACAGAGGGTTACGAGACCGAAGCGCACGCGCGAGTGGACATCCAGGCCTATCTGATGCGCTACAACCTCAAGCGGCTCCATAGCTACAACGGCTATGAAACGCCGGTAGCCATGGAGGCAAAGCTCAAAGCGGCGGCATAAACCTTAATCGGTGTCCAAAATTACTTGACCAGATCA
>NZ_BQHO01000075.1 GCF_021601385.1 Pseudomonas parasichuanensis
TGGCGGCGATCTGGGGCAGCGAGCAACTGGACTACCGCCAGCTCAACGCCCGCGCCAACCGCCTGGCCCACCACCTGGTGCGCCTGGGCGTTGGCCCGGAAGTGCGGGTGGGCGTGGCCATGCCGCGCGGCATGGCAATGCTGACGGCGCTGCTGGCGGTGCTCAAGGCCGGCGGCACCTACGTGCCGCTGGACCCGGACTACCCGGCCGAGCGGGTCGCCTACATGCTCGAGGACAGCGCCGCGCGGGTGCTGCTGACCGAGCGTGCGGTGCGCGATGGGTTGCAGGTCGAGGGCGCGTTCCAGACGCTGCTGCTCGACGAACTGGTGCTGGCCGAGGGCGACGACGGCGACCTGCCGGCCCGCGCCGCGGCAGCCAACCTGGCCTACGTGATCTACACCTCCGGCTCCACCGGCCGGCCCAAGGGCGTGGCGATCAGCCACCGCAACGTCGCGGCGCTGGTGGCCTGGTCGCAGCAGGTGTACCGCCCGGCGGACATCCAGGGCGTGCTGGCCTCGACCTCGATCTGCTTCGACCTGTCGGTATGGGAGCTGTTCGTGACCCTGGCCGGCGGCGGTTTCATCGTTGGCGCGCGCAACGCGCTGGAGCTGCCGGAGCTGGCCGCGCGCGACCAGGTGCGGCTGATCAACAGCGTGCCGTCGGCGGCCAATGCGCTGCTGCGCGCCGGGCAGATCCCGCCGGGCGTGCGCATCATCAACCTGGCCGGCGAGCCGCTGAAGCAGTCGCTGGTGGAGGGGCTGTACGACCTGCCGGGCGTGGCGCACGTGTACGACCTGTACGGCCCGTCGGAAGACACCACCTATTCCACCTGGACCCGCCGCGCCGCGGGCGGCCAGGCCAACATCGGCCGGCCGCTGGCCAACACCGCCAGCTACCTGCTCGACAGCCAGCTGCACTCGGTGCCGGTCGGCGCCACGGCCGAGCTGTACCTGGCCGGTGAAGGGATTACCCGCGGCTACCTGCTGCGCCCGGGGCTGACCGCCGAGAAATACCTGCCGGACCCGTTCGCCGCGGACGGCTCGCGGCTGTACCGCACCGGCGACCTGGCGCGCTACCGCGCCGATGGCGTGCTGGAGTACGCCGGGCGGGTCGACCACCAGGTCAAGGTGCGCGGCCTGCGCATCGAGCTGGGCGAAATCGAAGCGCGCCTGCAGGCCCA
>NZ_BQHO01000076.1 GCF_021601385.1 Pseudomonas parasichuanensis
CAAGAAAATAGACGTCATCTACCGGGCGGATCAGCGCGTTGACCTCTTCCAGGGCCTTTTCCAGGGTGGTCCTCGGCAGGTCGTTGAACAGCCGGGCGCGCACGTTGTCATCGCTGATCGAGCTGTCCAGCACGACCTTGCACGCGGCGGCGAGCGTCGCGGCCGACCGATCCAGGTCTTTCAGGCTGCGCATGCGGGCTTTCTTGTCGGCCTTCTCCGCGTTGCTGAACAGGTCGCGCAGCAAGGCCTCCAGGACTTCCAGTGCGTCGTCGTGCGCAGTCGCCTCCAGGCAGAGTGCGAAGGCCACCAGTGTCGCCATCCGCCGCGACGCCGGCAGCCGATTAATCGCGGTGACCTTGGCCGTGTTGGCGAAGCGGGCCAGGGCGGCGATACGGCTGGGAGGGATGTGCGCCGCCGCCGGCAAGGTGATGCCGATGCCGCGCACGTCATCGAGCCGGCGCAGTGCCCGAATCAACGCGGGGCCACTGACCATGACCGGGCCGGAGCGCAATTGATCCAGCCGGGAGCTGCGGTTGCCTTCGGCCACCGTCAGCAAGTCTTGCAGTTGCAATCGCTGTTCCTCAGTCACGCTGCGGCCCAGCGTAAACCAGAGGCGTTCTTCGACCCGACTGCGCAACTGGGCGATAAAGCGCTCTAGTTGAGACACACCAGGCAGGAGGACTTTCTGTGTGAACAGCCACGAGGTGGCTCGCTCAAACAGCACTCCCGGCCGGTCGGTGCCCGTCCAGCAGAGGGCATACAGCCAGCGGCTCAAGCGAAAGCCGATGCCCGGATCGGTGAAATGACGATAGCCAAAGCGGTTCTGAATATCGGTGGCATGTATCCAGCGGCGATGATCGCTATAGCGCTGGAGGCAGTCGGGGTCTGGAATCGCCAGTTGTCGGCAAAGCACCTGCAGGACTTCCACCGGCACGGCGGCGGGCTTGTCCGGCAGAACGCCAACGAAGCGGACGGTGGTCAGCAGAACGGCATAACCCAGACGGTTATGGTTACCCCGCAGCACCTGGATGGCTTCACGGTCTTCATCGCTCAGGTGGAAGTAACGTTCCAGCTCTTCACGGCTGGGCGAATCAACATAG
>NZ_BQHO01000078.1 GCF_021601385.1 Pseudomonas parasichuanensis
ATAATGAAATGGCTACCCCCGCCCCGCTCTGTGTCAGCCCTCTAAGCTTTCACAGGGTGCCTATCGGAGTGTAACGCCATGAACACTGTCGCCATCGTCGCCATCGATCTGGGAAAGCTGAGCTTTCATATTCACGCTCAGGATGATCACGGCCGTGAGCTCTATCACCGTAAGTTCAACCGTGAAACGCTCATACGCCACCTCGCTAGCCTCGCACCGTGCACCGTGGTGATGGAGGCCTGTGGTGGCTCTCATTTCATGGCCCGAGAGGTCACCAGGCTGGGTCATACACCCAAGCTTATTCCTGCCCAGTTCGTTCGCCCTTACGTAAAGAGCAACAAGAACGACTTCGCTGATGCCGCCGCGATTGGTGAGGCAGCAACCCGTGACCAGATGCGATTCGTGCAGCCCAAAACTGAAGCCCAGCAGGCGCTGGCGATGCTCAATTCGCTGCGTGACAGCTTCATCAAGGACCGTACCGCCACAATGAACCGTATCCACGCGTATTTGCTGGAAGTGGGGATCAGTTTGTCGCCCAGCTTCAAAGCGGTCCGTGAACTCCCCATCTTGCTGGACGACAGCACATTCTCACCGCTGATCAAAAAGCTGTTGATGGACCTGCATGCCCACTTCAGCTATCTCGACGATCGGATCAAGGCGCTGGACAAAGAAGTGCATTGCCAGGCCGCTAGCGATGATCTTGCTTCGCGTTTGATGTCAATACCCTGTATTGGCCCGATCACCGCTACCGCCCTGGCTGCGGAACTGGGTGACGGCAAGCAGTTCCGTTGTGGACGAGATTACTCAGCCTCCATAGGCCTGGTTCCCAGGCAACATACAACGGGCGGCAAACCTTGCTTGGGGCGAATCAGCAAGCG
>NZ_BQHO01000079.1 GCF_021601385.1 Pseudomonas parasichuanensis
CTGTCCAACGGCGCCAAAGTCGTGATTCCGGCGGGCCAGACCGAAGCCATCTACAAGGCCGACGCCCAGGGCGACGACGTCTTCAAAGACGCCGACAGCCTGACCGTCGGTGTCAGCGACGCGACCGTTGCTGGCAAAACCTTCGAGAACCTGGAGCTGGGCGGCTCTGCCACCGTGCAGATCACCGACACCACCAGCGAAGTCGTCGCCACCCTGTCTGCGGACAAGACCACCGTCACTGAAGGCGGCCAGGTCACCTACACCGTGACCCTGACCAACGCCCAAGGCCTGTCGGTCACTGGCCACAACGGCCTGATCTTCACCCTGACCGACGGCACCAAAGTCACCGTTCCAGCCGGCAGTGCCACTGGCACCTTCACCATCACCGCCAAGGATGATGTGTATACCGGTGGCCAGCCGAATATCGTCAACAAGATCGAATCCGTCGCCGGTGGCGACAACTTCGAAAAACTGACCCTCGGCGACAATACCGTCACCACCTCGGTTACCGATGAACCGGGCAGCGGCGGCGGTACCGGCACTGGTAACGAAGGCGACAAGGTGTCGGTCACCATCGTCAGCAATGGCGATGTCACCGAAGATCAACAGCCGTCGTTCACCGTCAAAGTCAGCCAGAAGCTGGATCAGGATCTGACTGTCACGCTGTCCAACGGCGCCAAAGTCGTGATTCCGGCGGGCCAGACCGAAGCGATCTACAAAGCCGACGCCCAAGGCGATGACGTCTTCAAAGATGCCGATAGCCTGACCGTGGGTGTCAGCGACGCAACCGTCGCTGGCAAGACCTTCGAGAATCTGGAACTGGGTGGCAACGCCACCGTACAGATCACCGACACCACCAG
>NZ_BQHO01000080.1 GCF_021601385.1 Pseudomonas parasichuanensis
GACCTGGCCGGTGGCAACGTGGTGGGGAGTGACCCGCACGCCAACACCGAGACGGCGTCGGGTTCATTGACCGATGCGGTCACCGGTGGCGTAGGCGCATTGACCTTCACCCTGGTCGGCAATGCTGCTGGCCAATACGGCCAGATCCTGCTGAACCCCGACGGCAGCTACACCTACACCCTGACCTCGGCGCCGAACTCGCCGAATCACGTCAACGACGGCCCGAACGTGATCACCGAGAGCTTCACCTACCAGGTGAAGGATTCGCTGGGCAACTCCACCACCAGCACCATCGTGATCAGCATCGTCGACGATGTGCCCAAGGCCCACTGCGACTTCGCCCATGTCACCGAGGGCGACAGCATCAGCGGCAATGTATTGGCCAACGATGTGGTTGGCGCCGATGTGCGCGGCGACGGCCAGTACGTGGTGGGTGTGCGTGCCGGCAACGACACTTCCACCTCGGTGCTCGGCCATGTTGGCGATCAGATCAATGGGCTGTACGGCTACCTGACCCTGGACGCCCAGGGCAACGCCACCTACCACGCCAACCCCAACCAAGACCTGCCGCCGTGGGCGACCGACACCTTCGTCTACACCATCCGCGACGCCGATGGCGACGAGAGCACCACGACCATTTCGGTCAAGGTGCTGGACAGCCAACTGGTGGCTGGCACCGACAGTGAAGTGACGGTCTACGAGAAAGCCCTGGATTTGAGCAAGGACGGCAACGACCTGGCCGGTGGCAACGTGGTGGGGAGTGACCCGCACGCCAACACCGAGACGGCGTCGGGTTCATTGACCG
>NZ_BQHO01000081.1 GCF_021601385.1 Pseudomonas parasichuanensis
GCTTCGGTCTGGCCGGCCGGAATCACGACTTTGGCGCCGTTGCTCAGCGTAACGGTGAGGTCCTGATCCAGTTTCTGGCTGACTTTGACGGTGAAGCTTGGCTGCTGGTCTTCGGTGACATCGCCATTGCTGACGATGGTGACCGACACCTTGTCGCCTTCGTTACCAGTGCCGGTACCGCCGCCGCTGCCCGGTTCATCGGTAACCGAGGTGGTGACGGTGTTGTCGCCGAGGGTCAGTTTTTCGAAGTTGTCGCCACCGGCGACCGATTCGATCTTGTTGACGATCGAAGGCTGGCCGCCGACGAAGACGTCGTCTTTGGCGGTGATGGTGAAGGTGCCAGAGGCGCTGCCCGCTGGAACGGTGACTTTGGTGCCGTCGGTCAGGGTGAAAGTCAGGCCGTTGTGGCCAGTGACCGACAGGCCCTGGGCGTTGGTCAGGGTGACGGTGTAGGTGATCTGGCCGCCTTCGGTGACGGTGGCCTTGTCGGCGCTGAGCGTTGCAACGACTTCACTGGTGGTGTCGGTGATCTGTACGGTGGCGTTGCCACCCAGTTCCAGGTTCTCGAAGGTCTTGCCAGCGACGGTTGCGTCGCTGACACCCACGGTCAGGCTATCGGCATCTTTGAAGACGTCATCGCCCTGGGCGTCGGCCTTGTAGATGGCTTCGGTCTGGCC
>NZ_BQHO01000082.1 GCF_021601385.1 Pseudomonas parasichuanensis
CGCGGTGCATCGGCAGCTTGGCCATGTTCATCTGGTGGCTCACCGAGCGCATGGCGCGATCTGTGTGCTCTTGTTCCAGCAGGTGTTCGAGCAGCCACTTGGACGAGGCTGTGTTCGACTCACCCTGTGCAGTTAACTCCGCCCAGGCCGTGGCCATGCCGTGCAGGCGCAGCTCCTTGAGTTCCGCCATCAAATCACGCATGACCGACCTCCTCGGCCTGGCCACGCAGGCGGTCGTAGCGCGCCGTGTTAGCGACGGGGGCTTCCTTGAGCGACAAGTGGGTTTCGACGCTGGGTGGTGGTTCGGATGCTGTCAGCCGTGCCACGACATTGAGGATGTGTTCGGCGCTCAGGCTGCCGCTCTCCAGTACCAGCTCAACGGCTACCAGCACGGCATCGAGTCCGGCGACCGGTACGGCAGCCAGGACTTGCGCCATGATCCGGTCACCGCCGGCATGACGCCCCAGACCGTGCTTAAGCTGACGCAGCGGCGCTGGCAGATCAGTAAAGGGCGCTCCGTTGCGCAGCGCGCCGGGCTTGCGTTCGATCAGCGGGAGGTAGTGCTGCCAGTCATAGCTGACCTGGTCGCGATCCAGCAAGCGGACATGGCTGGCGATCAGCGCGTCGTCAGCCACCACCTCGATTCGCGTCGGATACA
>NZ_BQHO01000083.1 GCF_021601385.1 Pseudomonas parasichuanensis
GCACCGGCGACCTGGCGCGCTACCGCGCCGATGGCGTGCTGGAGTACGCCGGGCGGGTCGACCACCAGGTCAAGGTGCGCGGCCTGCGCATCGAGCTGGGCGAAATCGAAGCGCGCCTGCAGGCCCACGGCGCGCTGCGCGAAGTGGCGGTGCTGGCGCAGGAACTGGGCGGCGTGCAGCAGCTGGTGGCCTACGCCGTGGCGCAGGACGCCACGGCGGACCAGGAGGCGCTGCGTACGGCGCTGAAGGCGGCCCTGCAAGCGGCGCTGCCGGACTACATGGTGCCGACCCACTGGTTGTTCCTCGAGCGCCTGCCGCTGACCCCCAACGGCAAGCTCGACCGCAAGGCCCTGCCACAGCCGCAGGCCACGGCGGCGAGCCGCCAGGTGGCGCCGCGCAACGCACTGGAACAGCGTTTGGTGGCGATCTGGGAAGAGGTGCTGAAGGTGGCGCCGATTGGCGTGACCGACAACTTCTTCGAGCTGGGCGGCGACTCGATCATCTCGATCCAGGTGGTCAGCCGCGCCCGCCAGGCGGGCATCCGCTTCACGCCCAAGGCGCTGTTCCAGCACCAGACGGTGCAGGGGCTGGCAACGGTGGCCGAGCAGGG
>NZ_BQHO01000084.1 GCF_021601385.1 Pseudomonas parasichuanensis
AGGGTGAGTCGAACACAGCCTCGTCCAAGTGGCTGCTCGAACACCTGCTGGAACAAGAGCACACAGATCGCGCCATGCGCTCGGTGAGCCACCAGATGAACATGGCCAAGCTGCCGATGCACCGCGATCTGGCCAGCTTCGATTTCAACGCCTCTAGCGCCGACGCACGCCTGATCAGCGAGCTGGCCAGCCTGGCCTTTACCGACACCGCGCAGAACGTGGTGCTGATCGGTGGGCCAGGCACCGGTAAAACCCACCTAGCCACCGCGCTGGCCGTGTCCGGCATCACCCGGCACGGTAAGCGCGTGCGCTTCTACTCCACGGTCGATCTGGTCAATCTGCTGGAGCGCGAAAAACACGACGGCAAAGCCGGGCGGATCGCCCAGGCACTGCTGCGCATGGATCTGGTCATCCTCGACGAACTGGGTTATCTGCCGTTCAGCCAGGCTGGCGGTGCGTTGCTGTTTCACCTGCTGTCCAAGCTGTACGAACACACCAGCGTGGTGATCACCACCAACCTGAGCTTCGCCGAATGGTCGAGCGTGTTCGGCGACGCCAAGATGACCACCGCCCTGCTGGATCGGCTGACCCACCACTGCCACA
>NZ_BQHO01000085.1 GCF_021601385.1 Pseudomonas parasichuanensis
TCTACATCTCGCGCCTTCGGCTACGCCGAAGGGTGCTGCGCACCAGGGCCCTCCAGACGCCTGCGCTCAGCCTCCTGAAGTCGCGAAGTTAGGGGCGGCGCCTGGGCTGGCGTTAGCTGTCGCTAGTTGGGTTAAGTGGGAACTCTGGATTGCAATCGCTGGCAAGCCAGCTCCCACAGGAAAGTGCAAAGCTTTCAGACTTGCGCCGCACCTGTGGGAGCCGGCTTGCCGGCGATAGGGCCCGAACAAACAACACATTAACAACAGCCAAACCTTAATAGCATTATCACTGCTCTTGATCTGCTCTTGATCTGCTCTTGATCTGCTCTTGATCTGCTCTTGATCTGCTCTTGATCTGCTCTTGATCTGCTCTTGATCTGCTCTTGATCTGCTCTTGATCTGCTCTTGATCTGTTTTGGTTTTTGCTTCTAAGCGCGCGATAGTCTAGGCAACACAAATTGCGACTTCAGGAGGCCGAGCGGAGGTGACTGGAGGGCCCTGGTGCGCAGCACCCTTCGGCGTAGCCGAAGGCGCGAGATGTAGAC
>NZ_BQHO01000086.1 GCF_021601385.1 Pseudomonas parasichuanensis
GCACCGGCGACCTGGCGCGCTACCGCGCCGATGGCGTGCTGGAGTACGCCGGGCGGGTCGACCACCAGGTCAAGGTGCGCGGCCTGCGCATCGAGCTGGGCGAAATCGAAGCGCGCCTGCAGGCCCATGGCGCGCTGCGCGAAGTGGCGGTGCTGGCGCAGGAACTGGGCGGCGTGCAGCAGCTGGTGGCCTACGCCGTGGCGCAGGACGCCACGGCGGACCAGGAGGCGCTGCGCACGGCGCTGAAGGCGGCCCTGCAAGCGGCGCTGCCGGACTACATGGTGCCGACCCACTGGCTGTTCCTCGAGCGCCTGCCGCTGACCCCCAACGGCAAGCTCGACCGCAAGGCCCTGCCACAGCCGCAGGCCACGGCGCCGAGCCGCCAGGTGGCGCCGCGCAACGCACTGGAACAGCGTTTGGTGGCGATCTGGGAAGAGGTGCTGAAGGTGGCGCCGATTGGCGTGACCGACAACTTCTTCGAATTGGGCGGCGACTCGATCATCTCGATCCAGGTGGTCAGCCGCGCCCGCCAGGCGG
>NZ_BQHO01000087.1 GCF_021601385.1 Pseudomonas parasichuanensis
AACCGGGCAGCGGCGGCGGTACCGGCACTGGTAACGAAGGCGACAAGGTGTCGGTCACCATCGTCAGCAATGGCGATGTCACCGAAGATCAACAGCCGTCGTTCACCGTCAAAGTCAGCCAGAAGCTCGACCAAGACCTCACCGTTACGTTGAGCAACGGCGCCAAAGTCGTGATTCCAGCCGGCCAGACCGAAGCCATCTACAAGGCCGACGCCCAGGGCGATGACGTGTTCAAAGACGGCGATTCGCTGACCGTCGGCGTCAGCGATGCAACCGTCACTGGCAAGACCTTCGAGAACCTGGAACTGGGTGGCAACGCCACCGTACAGATCACCGACACCATCAGCGAAGTCGTCGCCACCCTGTCTGCAGACAAAACCACCGTCACTGAAGGCGGCCAGGTCACCTACACCGTGACCCTGACCAACGCCCAGGGCCTGTCGGTCACTGGCCATAACGGCCTGACTTTCACCCTGACCGACGGCACCAAAGTCACCGTTCCAGCGGGCAGCGCCT
>NZ_BQHO01000088.1 GCF_021601385.1 Pseudomonas parasichuanensis
TCCTCCGGGCCCGCGCGGCCTCCGACTTGCTGCGCAAGTCTACATCTCGCGCCTTCGGCTGCGCCGAAGGGTGCTGCGCACCAGGGCCCTCCAGACGCCTGCGCTCAGCCTCCTGAAGTCGCGAAGTCAGGGGCGGCGCCTGGGCTGGCGTTAGCTGTCGCTAGTTGGGTTAAGTGGGAACTCTGGATTGCAATCGCTGGCAAGCCAGCTCCCACAGGAAAGTGCAAACTTTCAGACTTGCGCCGCACCTGTGGGAGCCGGCTTGCCGGCGATAGGGCCCGAACAAACAACACATTAACAACAGCCAAACCTTAATAGCATTATCACTGCTCTTGATCTGCTCTTGATCTGTTTTTGCTTCTAAGCGCGCGATAGTCCAGGCAACACAAATTGCGACTTCAGGAGGCCGCGCGGGCCCGGAAGGCGCCGGAGTCGAGGGGACCCCGGAGCGCAGCGCAGGGGCCGTATGATGGGAGCAGGCGGCTTTGGTTACTTTGG
>NZ_BQHO01000089.1 GCF_021601385.1 Pseudomonas parasichuanensis
GTCTACATCTCGCGCCTTCGGCTACGCCGAAGGGTGCTGCGCACCAGGGCCCTCCAGTCACCTCCGCTCGGCCTCCTGAAGTCGCAATTTGTGTTGCCTAGACTATCGCGCGCTTAGAAGCAAAAACAAAAACAGATCAAGAGCAGATCAAGAGCAGATCAAGAGCAGATCAAGAGCAGATCAAGAGCAGATCAAGAGCAGATCAAGAGCAGATCAAGAGCAGATCAAGAGCAGTAATGCGACTATCAAAGTTTGGCTGTTGTTGATGTGTTGTTTGTTCTGGCCCTATCGCCGGCAAGCCGGCTCCCACAGGTACAGCGTAAGCCTGAAGTTTTCGCACTACCCTGTGGGAGCTGGCTTGATCTGGTCAAGTAATTTTGGACACCGATTAAGGTTTATGCCGCCGCTTTGAGCTTTGCCTCCATGGCTACCGGCGTTTCATAGCCGTTGTAGCTATGGAGCCGCTTGAGGTTGTAGCGCAT
>NZ_BQHO01000090.1 GCF_021601385.1 Pseudomonas parasichuanensis
ATGGCGATGTCACCGAAGACCAGCAGCCAAGCTTCACCGTCAAAGTCAGCCAGAAACTGGATCAGGACCTCACCGTTACGCTGAGCAACGGCGCCAAAGTCGTGATTCCGGCCGGCCAGACCGAAGCGATTTACAAGGCCGATGCCCAAGGCGATGACGTCTTCAAGGACGCGGACAGCCTGACCGTGGGCGTCAGCGACGCGACTGTTGCAGGCAAGACCTTCGAGAACCTGGAACTGGGCGGTTCTGCCACCGTGCAGATCACCGACACCACCAGTGAAGTTGTCGCCACCCTGTCGGCGGACAAGACCACCGTCACTGAAGGCGGCCAGATCACTTACACCGTGACCCTGACCAACGCCCAGGGCCTGTCGGTCACTGGCCATAACGGCCTGACTTTCACCCTGACCGACGGCACCAAAGTCACCGTTCCAGCGGGCAGCGCCTCTGGCACCTTCACCATCA
>NZ_BQHO01000091.1 GCF_021601385.1 Pseudomonas parasichuanensis
CAGATCAAGAGCAGATCAAGAGCAGATCAAGAGCAGATCAAGAGCAGATCAAGAGCAGATCAAGAGCAGTGATGTTGCTATCTAAGTTTGGCTGTTGTTGATGTGTTGCTTGTTTCGGCCCTATCGCCGGCAAGCCGGCTCCCACAGGTATTACATAGGTATCGAAATTTATGCAGTGCATGTGGGAGCTGGCTTGCCAGCGATTGCTATCCTGAGTTCCCACTTAACCCAACTAGCGACAGCTAACGCCAGCCCAGGCGCCGCCCCTAACTTCGCGACTTCAGGAGGCTGAGCGCAGGCGTCTGGAGGGCCCTGGTGCGCAGCACCCTTCGGTGTTAGCCGAAGGCGCGAGATGTAGACTTGCGCAGCAAGTCGGAGGCCGCGCGGGCCCGGAGGACGCCGGAGCGAAGGGACCCCGGAGCGCAGCGCAGGGGCCGTATGATGGGAGCGAGCGGCTTTGCTT
>NZ_BQHO01000092.1 GCF_021601385.1 Pseudomonas parasichuanensis
TGTCAGTCTATCTATCACATATCCGAATTTTTAAAGAACGATCTGACAAAAGTCAGAAATCAACATTCATTGCCGAATGTTCATTTCTAAGTTCTGAGCAGTGCTGCGAAACCTGAAAGAGTGGTGGAGCCAAGCGGGATCGAACCGCTGACCTCCTGCGTGCAAGGCAGGCGCTCTCCCAGCTGAGCTATGGCCCCAGGTGACCAGCCGCACCAAGTAATTGGTAGGTCTGGGCAGATTTGAACTGCCGACCTCACCCTTATCAGGGGTGCGCTCTAACCAACTGAGCTACAGACCTATAACAGGGTTGCGTTACAGCATCGTCTTTACACAATGAATCAAGCAATTCGTGTGGGAGCTCATCAGCAGGCTGATGTCGTCGATTAAGGAGGTGATCCAGCCGCAGGTTCCCCTACGGCTACCTTGTTACGACTTCACCCCAGTCATGAATCACACCGTG
>NZ_BQHO01000093.1 GCF_021601385.1 Pseudomonas parasichuanensis
AAGTCACCGTTCCAGCGGGCAGCGCCTCTGGCACCTTCACCATCACCGCCAAGGATGATGTGTACACCGGTGGCCAACCGAATATCGTCAACAAGATCGAATCGGTCGCCGGTGGCGACAACTTCGAAAAACTGACCCTCGGCGATAACACCGTCACCACCTCGGTTACCGACGAGCCAGGCACCGGTACGCCGGGCGCGGGCAACGAAGGCGACAAGGTCAGCGTGACCATCGTCAGCAACGGCGATGTCACCGAAGACCAGCAGCCAAGCTTCACCGTCAAAGTCAGCCAGAAGCTGGATCAGGATCTGACGGTCACCCTGTCCAACGGCGCCAAAGTCGTGATTCCGGCGGGCCAGACCGAAGCCATCTACA
>NZ_BQHO01000094.1 GCF_021601385.1 Pseudomonas parasichuanensis
ACCACGGTGTGATTCATGACTGGGGTGAAGTCGTAACAAGGTAGCCGTAGGGGAACCTGCGGCTGGATCACCTCCTTAATCGACGACATCAGCCTGCTGATGAGCTCCCACACGAATTGCTTGATTCTTTGTAGAGGCGACAAGCCTTCCTGGCTTGGCTCGTTAGAGTTTAGAAATGAGTATTCCATTGTGAATGCTGATTTCTAGTCTTTGACTAGATCGTTCTTTAAAAATTCGGATATGTGATAGATAGACTGACACGCACTTTCACTGGTGTGTGATCAGGCTAAGGTAAAATTTGTGAGTTCTGCTCTTAACTGAGCGAAATGCGAATTTTCGGCGA
>NZ_BQHO01000095.1 GCF_021601385.1 Pseudomonas parasichuanensis
GCGATGACGTCTTCAAAGATGCCGATAGCCTGACCGTGGGTGTCAGCGACGCAACCGTCGCTGGCAAGACCTTCGAGAATCTGGAACTGGGTGGCAACGCCACCGTACAGATCACCGACACCACCAGTGAAGTCGTTGCAACGCTCAGCGCCGACAAGACCACCGTCACCGAAGGCGGCCAGATCACCTACACCGTCACCCTGACCAACGCCCAGGGCCTGTCGGTCACTGGCCACAACGGCCTGACCTTCACCCTGACCGACGGCACCAAAGTCACCGTTCCAGCGGGCAGCGCCTCTGGCACCTTCAC
>NZ_BQHO01000096.1 GCF_021601385.1 Pseudomonas parasichuanensis
TGTAGATGGCTTCGGTCTGGCCCGCCGGAATCACGACTTTGGCGCCGTTGGACAGGGTGACCGTCAGATCCTGATCCAGCTTCTGGCTGACTTTGACGGTGAAGCTTGGCTGCTGGTCTTCGGTGACGTTGCCATTGCTGACGATGGTCACGCTGACTTTGTCGCCTTCGTTGCCAGTGCCGGTACCGCCGCCGCTACCCGGTTCATCGGTAACCGAGGTGGTGACGGTGTTGTCGCCGAGGGTCAGCTTCTCGAAGTTGTCGCCACCGGCGACCGATTCGATCTTGTTGACGATATTCG
>NZ_BQHO01000097.1 GCF_021601385.1 Pseudomonas parasichuanensis
CCGCCGACAGGGTCGCGACGACTTCGCTGGTGGTGTCGGTGATCTGTACGGTGGCGTTGCCACCCAGTTCCAGATTCTCGAAGGTCTTGCCAGCGACGGTTGCGTCGCTGACACCCACGGTCAGGCTGTCGGCATCTTTGAAGACGTCATCGCCCTGGGCGTCGGCCTTGTAAATGGCTTCGGTCTGGCCCGCCGGAATCACGACTTTGGCGCCGTTGGACAGCGTGACAGTCAGATCCTGATCCAGCTTCTGGCTGACTTTGACGGTGAACGACGGCTGTTGATCTTCGGTGACATCGC
>NZ_BQHO01000098.1 GCF_021601385.1 Pseudomonas parasichuanensis
CGGTGATCTGTACGGTGGCGTTGCCACCCAGTTCCAGATTCTCGAAGGTCTTGCCAGCGACGGTTGCGTCGCTGACACCCACGGTCAGGCTATCGGCATCTTTGAAGACGTCATCGCCTTGGGCGTCAGCTTTGTAGATCGCTTCGGTCTGGCCCGCCGGAATCACGACTTTGGCGCCGTTAGACAGCGTGACAGTCAGATCCTGATCCAGCTTCTGGCTGACTTTGACGGTGAACGACGGCTGTTGATCTTCGGTGACATCGCCATTGCTGACGATGGTGACCGACACCTTGT
>NZ_BQHO01000099.1 GCF_021601385.1 Pseudomonas parasichuanensis
TGGCTTCGGTCTGGCCTGCAGGAATCACGACTTTGGCGCCGTTGCTCAGCGTAACGGTCAGATCCTGATCCAGCTTCTGGCTGACTTTGACGGTGAAGCTTGGCTGCTGGTCTTCGGTGACGTTGCCGTTGCTGACGATGGTCACGCTGACCTTGTCGCCTTCGTTACCAGTGCCGGTACCGCCGCCGCTGCCCGGTTCATCGGTAACCGAGGTGGTGACGGTATTGTCGCCGAGGGTCAGTTTCTCGAAGTTGTCGCCACCGGCGACGGATTCGA
>NZ_BQHO01000100.1 GCF_021601385.1 Pseudomonas parasichuanensis
CCACGCCGTTGCTGCCGATCCAGCAGGCGTTCTTCGCCACGGCGATCCCCGAGCGCCACCACTGGAACCAGTCGGTGCTGCTCAAGCCGGCGGCGGCGCTGCACGCCGGTTACCTGGAGCAGGCGCTGCAAGCGCTGGTGGCACACCACGACGGCCTGCGCCTGGGCTTTGCCGAAACCGAGGCCGGCTGGCAGGCCAGCTACCGCGCCGTGGGCGAGGTGCAGCCGCTGCTGTGGCAGCGCACGCTGGCCGACGCCGGTGAGCTGCAAGCCGAGG
>NZ_BQHO01000101.1 GCF_021601385.1 Pseudomonas parasichuanensis
CCTCGGCTTGCAGCTCACCGGCGTCGGCCAGCGTGCGCTGCCACAGCAGCGGCTGCACCTCGCCCACGGCGCGGTAGCTGGCCTGCCAGCCGGCCTCGGTTTCGGCAAAGCCCAGGCGCAGGCCGTCATGGTGCGCCACCAGCGCCTGAAGCGCCTGCTCCAGGTAACCGGCGTGCAGCGCCGCCGCCGGCTTGAGCAGCACCGACTGGTTCCAGTGGTGGCGCTCGGGGATCGCCGTGGCGAAGAACGCCTGCTGGATCGGCAGCAACGGCGTGG
>NZ_BQHO01000102.1 GCF_021601385.1 Pseudomonas parasichuanensis
GTTTTTGCTTCTAAGCGCGCGATAGTCTAGGCAACACAAATTGCGACTTCAGGAGGCCGAGCGGAGGTGACTGGAGGGCCCTGGTGCGCAGCACCCTTCGGCGTAGCCGAAGGCGCGAGATGTAGACTTGCGCAGCAAGTCGTAGGCCGCGCGGGCCCGGAAGGCGCCGGAGTCGAGGGGACCCCGGAGCGCAGCGCAGGGGCCGTATGATGGGAGCGAACGGCTTTGGTTACTTTGGCCACGACCAAAGTAACCCGCCGTAAGGGCGGA
>NZ_BQHO01000103.1 GCF_021601385.1 Pseudomonas parasichuanensis
AGGCCGGCTGGCAGGCCAGCTACCGCGCCGTGGGCGAGGTGCAGCCGCTGCTGTGGCAGCGCACGCTGGCCGACGCCGGTGAGCTGCAAGCCGAGGCCGAGGCGGCCCAGCGCAGCCTGGTGCTGGGCGAAGGGCCACTGTTGCGGGCGCTGCTGGCGACCCTGGCCGATGGCAGCCAGCGCCTGCTGCTGGTGATCCACCACCTGGCGGTGGACGGCGTGTCGTGGCGGATCCTGTTCGAGGACCTGCAACAGGCCT
>NZ_BQHO01000104.1 GCF_021601385.1 Pseudomonas parasichuanensis
ACCAGGTGGTTACAACTCGTGTGTCCGCAGGGTCAAGCGTTCATCGCGCTTGCCCCTGCATCAAATTCGCAGTGATGTGCGGTGATGGCCCAGGCAATGCGGGCCAGTTTGTTGGCGATAGCGCATACCACCAGGTTGGGGTGGTGAGCGCACAGCAAGCCACGCACCCAGTTCGCCAACTTACCGGTTTTTCGCTCCAGCCCCATCAGATAGACCCGAGCGCACTGGATCAGCAGTCGTCGCTGATTGCCATCCC
>NZ_BQHO01000105.1 GCF_021601385.1 Pseudomonas parasichuanensis
AGGCCCGGGAACGTATTCACCGCAACATTCTGATTTGCGATTACTAGCGATTCCGACTTCACGCAGTCGAGTTGCAGACTGCGATCCGGACTACGATCGGTTTTGTGAGATTAGCTCCACCTCGCGGTTTGGCAACCCTCTGTACCGACCATTGTAGCACGTGTGTAGCCCAGGCCGTAAGGGCCATGATGACTTGACGTCATCCCCACCTTCCTCCGGTTTGTCACCGGCAGTCTCCTTAGAGTGCCCACCATA
>NZ_BQHO01000106.1 GCF_021601385.1 Pseudomonas parasichuanensis
TGTGGACGAGATTACTCAGCCTCCATAGGCCTGGTTCCCAGGCAACATACAACGGGCGGCAAACCTTGCTTGGGGCGAATCAGCAAGCGCGGGGATGGTAATCAGCGACGACTGCTGATCCAGTGCGCGAGGGTTTATTTGATGGGGCTGCAGCGCCAAACCGGCAAGCTGGCGGACTGGGTGAAAGACTTGCTGCGCGCTCATCACCCCAACCTGGTGGTTTGCGCTATCGCCAACAAGCTGGCCCGCATCGCC
>NZ_BQHO01000107.1 GCF_021601385.1 Pseudomonas parasichuanensis
CAGCATTGCCGACCAGGGTGAAGGTCAATGCGCCTACGCCACCGGTGACCGCATCGGTCAATGAACCCGACGCCGTCTCGGTGTTGGCGTGCGGGTCACTCCCCACCACGTTGCCACCGGCCAGGTCATTGCCGTCCTTGCTCAAATCCAGGGCTTTCTCGTAGACCGTCACTTCACTGTCGGTGCCAGCCACCAGTTGGCTGTCCAGCACCTTGACCGAAATGGTCGTGGTGCTCTCGTCGCCATCGGCGTCGC
>NZ_BQHO01000108.1 GCF_021601385.1 Pseudomonas parasichuanensis
CCACCACTCTTTCAGGTTTCGCAGCACTGCTCAGAACTTAGAAATGAACATTCGGCAATGAATGTTGATTTCTGACTTTTGTCAGATCGTTCTTTAAAAATTCGGATATGTGATAGATAGACTGACATGCACTTTCACTGGTGTGTGATCAGGCTAAGGTAAAATTTGTGAGTTCTGCTCTTAATTGAGCGAAATGCGAATTTTCGGCGAATGTCGTCTTCACAGTATAACCAGATTGCTTGGGGTTATATGGTC
>NZ_BQHO01000109.1 GCF_021601385.1 Pseudomonas parasichuanensis
CATCTCGCGCCTTCGGCTTACGCCGAAGGGTGCTGCGCACCAGGGCCCTCCAGTCACCTCCGCTCGGCCTCCTGAAGTCGCAATTTGTGTTGCCTGAACTATCGCGCGCTTAGAAGCAAAAGCAAAAACAGATCAAGAGCAGATCAAGAGCAGATCAAGAGCAGATCAAGAGCAGATCAAGAGCAGATCAAGAGCAGTGATGTTGCTATCTAAGTTTGGCTGTTGTTGATGTGTTGCTTGTTTCGGCCCTATCGC
>NZ_BQHO01000110.1 GCF_021601385.1 Pseudomonas parasichuanensis
ACAAGGTGTCGGTCACCATCGTCAGCAATGGCGATGTCACCGAAGATCAACAGCCGTCGTTCACCGTCAAAGTCAGCCAGAAGCTGGATCAGGATCTGACTGTCACGCTGTCTAACGGCGCCAAAGTTGTGATTCCGGCGGGCCAGACCGAAGCGATCTACAAAGCCGACGCCCAAGGCGATGACGTCTTCAAAGATGCCGATAGCCTGACCGTGGGTGTCAGCGACGCAACCGTCGCTGGCAAGACCTTCGAGA
>NZ_BQHO01000112.1 GCF_021601385.1 Pseudomonas parasichuanensis
AATCAACCGAGATTCCCTTAGTAGTGGCGAGCGAACGGGGACCAGCCCTTAAGTTGGTTTGAGATTAGTGGAACGCTCTGGAAAGTGCGGCCATAGTGGGTGATAGCCCCGTACACGAAAATCTCTTGTCAATGAAATCGAGTAGGACGGAGCACGAGAAACTTTGTCTGAATATGGGGGGACCATCCTCCAAGGCTAAATACTACTGACTGACCGATAGTGAACCAGTACCGTGAGGGAAAGGCGAAAAGAACC
>NZ_BQHO01000113.1 GCF_021601385.1 Pseudomonas parasichuanensis
CAGCACCATCGTGATCAGCATCGTCGACGATGTGCCCAAGGCCCACTGCGACTTCGCCCATGTCACCGAGGGCGACAGCATCAGCGGCAATGTATTGGCCAACGATGTGGTTGGCGCCGATGTGCGCAGCGACGGCCAGTACGTGGTGGGTGTGCGTGCCGGCAACGACACTTCCACCTCGGCGCTCGGCCATGTTGGCGATCAGATCAATGGGCTGTACGGCTACCTGACCCTGGATGCCCAGGGCAACGCCAC
>NZ_BQHO01000114.1 GCF_021601385.1 Pseudomonas parasichuanensis
TACTCTCACATGGGGAAACCCCACACTACCATCGGCGATGCATCGTTTCACTACTGAGTTCGGGATGGGATCAGGTGGTTCCAATGCTCTATGGTCGTCAAGAAATTCGGTTGCCCAGAATGTCTTGGGAACACTCTTGGCTAATTCGGATATGCGATTTGTGATGTTGCGAACTTTCGGGTCTTTCGTCTTCACCACCACAATCTGCAGCTGCAAATTGCTTGGGTGTTATATGGTCAAGCCTCACGGGCAATT
>NZ_BQHO01000115.1 GCF_021601385.1 Pseudomonas parasichuanensis
TCGGCGATGCATCGTTTCACTACTGAGTTCGGGATGGGATCAGGTGGTTCCAATGCTCTATGGTCGTCAAGAAATTCGGTTGCCCAGAATGTCTTGTGAACACTCTTGGCTAATTCGGATATGCGATATTTGTGATGTTGCGAACTTTCGGGTCTTTCGTCTTCACCACCACAATCTGCAGTTGCAAATTGCTTGGGTGTTATATGGTCAAGCCTCACGGGCAATTAGTATTGGTTAGCTCAACGCCTCACAGC
>NZ_BQHO01000116.1 GCF_021601385.1 Pseudomonas parasichuanensis
AGGCTCGTCGGGCGCGACTTTCATCGAGGCGCGGGACTGACCTCCCACACGACGCCGTATAGATTGACGCAAACCACACTCACGCACATCTCGGTACAGTATTGCAGAAAAGGGGGTAACCATAGATTTATTTGATGGGGCTGCAGCGCCAAACCGGCAAGCTGGCGGACTGGGTGAAAGACTTGCTGCGCGCTCATCACCCCAACCTGGTGGTTTGCGCTATCGCCAACAAGCTGGCCCGCATCGCCTGGGC
>NZ_BQHO01000117.1 GCF_021601385.1 Pseudomonas parasichuanensis
ATCATTTCCATACTGATCACCCTGTGTTCTCCTGCTCAAAAATTGAGCAGAAGCAGTTGAACACCTGGGTCAGTTTTCAGTCGGCAGAACAGCCTCTACTGGGTCAGTTTTCGGTCAGCGGCAACACAAGAAAATAGACGTCATCTACCGGGCGGATCAGCGCGTTGACCTCTTCCAGGGCCTTTTCCAGGGTGGTCCTCGGCAGGTCGTTGAACAGCCGGGCGCGCACGTTGTCATCGCTGATCGAGCTGTC
>NZ_BQHO01000118.1 GCF_021601385.1 Pseudomonas parasichuanensis
CGAGCTGGCGCACCAGAGCAGCGCACCGAAGTGGAACTTCTACAAGTACGTGGTGGACCGCAAGGGCAAGGTCATCGGCAATTTCTCCAGCCTGACCAAACCGGATGATCCGGCGTTTACGGCGGCGCTCGATCTTGAGAGCGCAGCAAATGCCCCCGCGAACGCCTGGTGGCCCTCACCCAATATCCCGACCTGCATCTTGAGGCCCAACCTCACCTCAATGAGGGTGCACCGTCAGCGCCACGAG
>NZ_BQHO01000119.1 GCF_021601385.1 Pseudomonas parasichuanensis
CGAAGGCGGCCAGGTCACCTACACCGTGACCCTGACCAACGCCCAAGGCCTGTCGGTCACTGGCCACAACGGCCTGACTTTCACCCTGACCGACGGCACCAAAGTCACCGTTCCAGCCGGCAGCGCCTCTGGCACCTTCACCATCACCGCCAAGGATGATGTGTACACCGGCGGTCAGCCGAACATCGTCAACAAGATCGAATCCGTCGCCGGTGGCGACAACTTCGAGAAACTGACCCTCGGCG
>NZ_BQHO01000120.1 GCF_021601385.1 Pseudomonas parasichuanensis
TTGGAGAAGGGGTTGGCGTTGGCTGAGGCTGTGCTTGAAGGGTTGGAGCAAGGCTGAGCACAGGGGCAGCTTTTCGAGCTGCTCGACGGGAGAGTTGCAGCGCCTATGAAATCGAGCGCCGCCCGCGGCTGGCGCTTGCTACGCACAAACTGATAAGTCACCGCCAACAGCACAAACCAGATCGGCGTCACCACCAGCGCCTGGCGGGTGTCGTCACGCAGGCTCAGCAGCACCAGGATGCCGGC
>NZ_BQHO01000122.1 GCF_021601385.1 Pseudomonas parasichuanensis
CCTTCGAGAATCTGGAACTGGGTGGCAACGCCACCGTACAGATCACCGACACCACCAGCGAAGTCGTCGCGACCCTGTCGGCGGACAAAACTACCGTCAGCGAAGGCGGCCAGGTCACCTACACCGTCACCCTGACCAACGCCCAGGGCCTGTCGGTCACTGGCCACAACGGCCTGACCTTCACCCTGACCGACGGCACCAAAGTCACCGTTCCAGCGGGCAGCGCCTCTGGCACCTTCAC
>NZ_BQHO01000123.1 GCF_021601385.1 Pseudomonas parasichuanensis
CCAGTTCCAGGTTCTCGAAGGTCTTGCCAGCGACGGTTGCGTCGCTGACACCCACGGTCAGGCTATCGGCATCTTTGAAGACGTCATCGCCCTGGGCGTCGGCCTTGTAGATGGCTTCGGTCTGGCCGGCCGGAATCACGACTTTGGCGCCGTTGCTCAGCGTAACGGTGAGGTCCTGATCCAGTTTCTGGCTGACTTTGACGGTGAAGCTTGGCTGCTGGTCTTCGGTGACATCGCCAT
>NZ_BQHO01000124.1 GCF_021601385.1 Pseudomonas parasichuanensis
CCTTGACCGAAATGGTCGTGGTGCTCTCGTCGCCATCGGCGTCGCGGATGGTGTAGACGAAGGTGTCGGTCGCCCACGGCGGCAGGTCTTGGTTGGGGTTGGCGTGGTAGGTGGCGTTGCCCTGGGCATCCAGGGTCAGGTAGCCGTACAGCCCATTGATCTGATCGCCAACATGGCCGAGCGCCGAGGTGGAAGTGTCGTTGCCGGCACGCACACCCACCACGTACTGGCCGTCGC
>NZ_BQHO01000125.1 GCF_021601385.1 Pseudomonas parasichuanensis
CCTGATCCAGCTTCTGGCTGACTTTGACGGTGAACGACGGCTGTTGATCTTCGGTGACATCGCCATTGCTGACGATGGTGACCGACACCTTGTCGCCTTCGTTACCAGTGCCGGTACCGCCGCCGCTACCCGGTTCATCGGTAACCGAGGTGGTGACGGTGTTGTCGCCGAGGGTCAGCTTCTCGAAGTTGTCGCCACCGGCGACCGATTCGATCTTGTTGACGATATTCG
>NZ_BQHO01000126.1 GCF_021601385.1 Pseudomonas parasichuanensis
CGCCCAAGGCGCTGTTCCAGCACCAGACGGTGCAGGGGCTGGCAACGGTGGCCGAGCAGGGTGAGGGCGGCCAGGTGATCGAACAGGGCCCGCTGAGCGGCGCCACGCCGTTGCTGCCGATCCAGCAGGCGTTCTTCGCCACGGCGATCCCCGAGCGCCACCACTGGAACCAGTCGGTGCTGCTCAAGCCGGCGGCGGCGCTGCACGCCGGTTACCTGGAGCAGGCGCT
>NZ_BQHO01000127.1 GCF_021601385.1 Pseudomonas parasichuanensis
CCACGTCTTTCATCGCCTCTGACTGCCAAGGCATCCACCGTATGCGCTTCTTCACTTGACCATATAACCCCAAGCAATCTGGTTATACTGTGAAGACGACATTCGCCGAAAATTCGCATTTCGCTCAGTTAAGAGCAGAACTCACAAATTTTACCTTAGCCTGATCACACACCAGTGAAAGTGCGTGTCAGTCTATCTATCACATATCCGAATTTTTAAAGAACGATCT
>NZ_BQHO01000128.1 GCF_021601385.1 Pseudomonas parasichuanensis
CGCCGAGGGTCAGTTTCTCGAAGTTGTCGCCACCGGCGACGGATTCGATCTTGTTGACGATGTTCGGCTGACCGCCGGTGTACACATCATCCTTGGCGGTGATGGTGAAGGTGCCAGAGGCGCTGCCCGCTGGAACGGTGACTTTGGTGCCGTCGGTCAGGGTGAAAGTCAGGCCGTTGTGGCCAGTGACCGACAGGCCCTGGGCGTTGGTCAGGGTGA
>NZ_BQHO01000129.1 GCF_021601385.1 Pseudomonas parasichuanensis
CGTCGTCGCCCTGGGCGTCGGCCTTGTAGATGGCTTCGGTCTGGCCCGCCGGAATCACGACTTTGGCGCCGTTGGACAGGGTGACCGTCAGATCCTGATCCAGCTTCTGGCTGACTTTGACGGTGAACGACGGCTGTTGATCTTCGGTGACATCGCCATTGCTGACGATGGTGACCGACACCTTGTCGCCTTCGTTACCAGTGCCGGTACCGC
>NZ_BQHO01000130.1 GCF_021601385.1 Pseudomonas parasichuanensis
GAATCCCCTGAAGGGCCGTCGAAGACTACGACGTTGATAGGTTGGGTGTGTAAGCGCTGTGAGGCGTTGAGCTAACCAATACTAATTGCCCGTGAGGCTTGACCATATAACACCCAAGCAATTTGCAGCTGCAGATTGTGGTGGTGAAGACGAAAGACCCGAAAGTTCGCAACATCACAAATCGCATATCCGAATTAGCCAAGAGTGTTC
>NZ_BQHO01000131.1 GCF_021601385.1 Pseudomonas parasichuanensis
GGCAGCGCCTCTGGCACCTTCACCATCACCGCCAAGGATGATGTGTACACCGGCGGTCAGCCGAACATCGTCAACAAGATCGAATCCGTCGCCGGTGGCGACAACTTCGAGAAACTGACCCTCGGCGACAATACCGTCACCACCTCGGTTACCGATGAACCGGGCAGCGGCGGCGGTACCGGCACTGGTAACGAAGGCGACAAGGT
>NZ_BQHO01000132.1 GCF_021601385.1 Pseudomonas parasichuanensis
ATGATGTGTACACCGGTGGCCAACCGAATATCGTCAACAAGATCGAATCGGTCGCCGGTGGCGACAACTTCGAGAAGCTGACCCTCGGCGACAACACCGTCACCACCTCGGTTACCGATGAACCGGGCAGCGGCGGCGGTACCGGCACTGGTAACGAAGGCGACAAGGTGTCGGTCACCATCGTCAGCAATGGCGATGTCACCG
>NZ_BQHO01000133.1 GCF_021601385.1 Pseudomonas parasichuanensis
CGGTCGCGTCGCTGACACCGACGGTCAGGCTGTCGGCGTCTTTGAAGACGTCGTCGCCCTGGGCGTCGGCCTTGTAGATGGCTTCGGTCTGGCCCGCCGGAATCACGACTTTGGCGCCGTTGGACAGCGTGACAGTCAGATCCTGATCCAGCTTCTGGCTGACTTTGACGGTGAACGACGGCTGTTGATCTTCGGTGACATCGC
>NZ_BQHO01000134.1 GCF_021601385.1 Pseudomonas parasichuanensis
GTGGCGTTGCCCTGGGCATCCAGGGTCAGGTAGCCGTACAGCCCATTGATCTGATCGCCAACATGGCCGAGCGCCGAGGTGGAAGTGTCGTTGCCGGCACGCACACCCACCACGTACTGGCCGTCGCCGCGCACATCGGCGCCAACCACATCGTTGGCCAATACATTGCCGCTGATGCTGTCGCCCTCGGTGACATGGGC